>NZ_BCQM01000003.1 GCF_001552075.1 Arthrobacter luteolus NBRC 107841 | reverse complement strand
GGCGCGATAGAGGCTCACTTTCGGAAAAAGGGTGAAAGCTACCTCGTTAAATGGCGAACGGTCAACAAACTCAAGATAATGTGCGCCGGCTTCCTTTTTGCGGCCCGGCTAGTCATTGCTGAATGGAATAATCTCTACACTGACATCCTTGACGCGATCAGCTGGAAGCCATCCCGCTACGCATACGTGTTCCAATGGCTCATTCTTACTGAATGGCTCAAAATCATGGTTATTTATAAGCTGGCGTTTATAAATACCAGGCATGGGATCGATGCTTTCGACCGCCAGGTTGCCGTCCTCATCCGCCGCAAAAATAATGACATTCCTGTCCGGGCCCAAGTTCCCCGTAACTGTAACCTTTTGAAGGTTACTCACCTCGTCTGCCGGAACCCTGCGAATATGGGATATATTCGGGCGTCCAAACTTTTTTCGCCGGGAAAGTGTCCGCCAACCCGAATCAGGGGCATCTCCCCCTTCGATAACCAGAGTGAATATGCCGTCTCTGGGATGCAGGTCCCGAGCTTCGTATTCCTGCTCCCGCCAAGTGCAATATCTGCCCGTTAGCTTCGTTCCGTCATCTAGCCACATTTCGCCATCACCGTCCTCTGCAGTTCATCAAACGCTTTCTACCTCAGCAGGTCCTGCTCGGTCAGAACGAGGTCAGAGAGGTCCTCCCAGCGGAACCTTCCGTGATACTCACCCGGTCCAGCAATAGTGATTTCCGCGATCTCTCCGCGGCGAATCTGATCAATCTTCGGACTAGCACCGACAAAGGCATACACCGTCCCGTCGATGTATCCGTGGATGCCTAAATCGAGCTTCCGCCAAGTAGCCAGCAGTGAGACGTCCACCAACCGGTCCAGGTCGCTTTTCGTGACCATTAGGTGTCATAACAATGGCCTGCCCGCGCCGTCCACTTCGTCAGACGGCTGCCAGCCTTCCCCGGGGGATTCTTCGGTCGGCGTATAAAGACGGAGACGTCCATGGCCCAAAGAATTTGCCCAAAACCACTCGCCCTGCAAGACACCGTAGATTCCCGGGACCCGCATCCCGTTGGGCAGGAACTTCTGCAACCTGGGCGTTTCGGGCGCGCTCTCCTCGCTTCCCTTCTCGGGGAGAGGTGGAACCAGCCGCAATCTAGTCAATGGAACTCAAAACCCTTCGCCACAACGGCACCCCGCCCGGCACCAGCCAGTGCAGGAGATTCAAACCGTCCGCTGCCGGCATTCGCTGCTTCAATGGGTTCACCCGCGGCTAACCTCGGAACGCCAGCGACGGCAAACGGTTCTGAATTACCTGCACATCCTGCGCCTGCGACGCCGGCACCACCGTCCAATACACCCCGGCATCAGCCTTATTCAACGCCAGAGCCTCAGCCCGGTCAGCGTTGTGCCCGGTATAAAACAACCGATACACACGGCCGTCCTCCCCCTGGGCAACATCGGTAATGCGGAACGGCTCACCCTGCCACGAACACGTCGCCAGCAGCTCGTAAAAGTCCTGGATCTCCCCCAGGCCCACCGTCCGGCGCCAACACCCCTTCGGAGTTTGCTCAAAACCCGGAACCCCGGGATCCGACGTGGCAGCCAATTCAACGCCCCTGCCCTCATCCACCAAATCAGCACGGAACACCTGGCCCTGCCACACCGCAGACCAGCCGATAATGTGCGACGGCGTATGCACACCAGGCCGGGAAATCCCCGACGTGCCGGCCACACCCCAACCAGTGGCCACCTCAAAATAAACCGCCAGCAGTTCCTCGGGCGCACCGGCCCGGATCCGCCACAACTCCGCCCCCGGCGGAATCGCACACTCATCCAGGAAATACACCGGCACCACACCACCGGACCACGCCGCGAAACCCGTCCCCGTAAACGGCGGACGGTCCACAAACTCCGGACCCGCAGCGGTGTGCACATGGATGGACAACGGAACCTGGAACCGCAGCACATCAACGTACCCGGTACCCCGGTCCCACGGGGAACCCGGGAAATCCAGACCATGAACGGCAAACAGGTCCTCCGGCGTCCGCGCATTAACCGCATCCCCGGCGTTGACCACAAACCCCGAAACCGTGTCCCGGTTACCACCCACCAGGAACTCAACCTGCGTGGGATTTAAAGCCTTCTGAAAAAACGTCATGTTTAGTCTTCCCCCTGGATTACAAACGTTGGATCGCACTGACGGATCAGCTGGCGTTCTTCCGCCAATAAACTTCGGACCGGACGTTGAGGACCATGTCAGCTGGCAGCCAACCAAAAACCGGCTGACGCACTACTGGCTCGTCCTTTGCAAAAGGGTGAAACCCGTGTTCCTTCAACAGATCCATTTTTGCCTCGGCAGAGAAACCTGTCCCGGCCACCACTGCCAGATTTCCGTGAGCGTCCTCCGCCAGGACTTTCACTACATGTCCTGGCCTTAGCTCCCCCGAGGCGCGAACGGCGTGAACATCGGTCACCTCATCTGGAGGGACGCCAAGCGTGTACGCGATTGAAGGCCGTGGAAACTCATTAGGCTGCTCATGGGTTTTCCACTCAGGACCTGGGCGTTCGCCTCCTTCCTGGACCAGGTAGATGAGTCCGCGTATTGGAGACGTCGAGCGAAGCTCGTACTCTCGCCCCTTCCACATGCCGTAGTCACCACTTAGTTTCGTCCCATCAGCAGTCCACATAATTACAGGCTAATCCACTGACGGTTTACCAAATCGTAGATGCCCACCAATGCCTCGTTGCCGTTACGGTCGATACGCCACATTTCGGCTCCGTCCTGAAGGGGGACACCGTCAGGAGCTGCGAGTTCCGGGATAACGGGAGTGTGTTCCACCCGGCTACTGGGCAATCCAAGACCGTTGTTCGGCCATGCTGCGGAGTCACGCCTGGGGTGGCCGTCCTCATGTATGAGGCCATCCTCCCGCAACCCGTCTGCCTCCTGCATTTCCCGATCCCGTGCCGTTGAAGCTCCAGCTGCGTCTCGCTCAGCTTCTCCGGCCCGGTCACGCCGAAGCTCCTCCACCCGGGCATGATTTGGACTATCCGGGATCACGATCCCGTCGGAAACTTTCTCATCGACCATGAAGCGCACGGCATAAACTTCCTCCGTCTGTCCCGCCCTGAACGGCATATTTACCGGTTGAATGGCCACACCATCTCGGTCCAAACTCATGTAATCCAGCCGGAGGCCAAGGATGATCTCGTCGACTGTACGAAGATCTGCTGCGTCGGAAGCCTGCGAAATGAATCCGCCCATGCTGCCGCGGTACTTCTCAGGGCCTGTATTGGCGAGGACTGGAGCGGCGTCGTCGGCACTGTAGACCTTCTGGAACGGCTGATTGATGTCCCCTGTGCCGAGCAGATGCCGGACATCATGGACAAGGACGGCCTGGGCATCAGTCAGGTCATAGTAGTAGCGGGTAGGGATTCCCCGCAGTGCGTTTTCCAGCGGGCTGGCACCGGGACGAACCGGGCCCCGGGTCTCGGCGTCGAAAGCCCTCTCCAGCAGATCCGCGACCTGGGTCTCCACAACATTCGGTGGCAGTTTCCCGTCCGGTCCGCGCAGACCATCCAGAGCCTGGAACTCGGACGGCGAGAGATGGGTAGACAAGAAAGAGTCCGTGTCTTTCCACGTCGCAGGATCCACGGAACGCCGCAGCTGCGCAATCTGGTCGTTCCGGGTCGAGACAGTATGAGTGCGGTCCCCGAGGTCCACCGTCTCCGGCCGGCCGTCAGCGTCGTAGTGCACAACGGGCTTGGGCGCCGGCGTTTCCGGGGCATCCGGGGACGCGGGCGAATCGGCATCGGCGGCTTCACCGTTCCGCGATCCACCGGGAGCATCATCAACAGCAGCCGTACCGGGGCGCATGTCCTCGGCCTCGCCCTTGACGGCAGGACGGGCGTCGTCGGCATCCACATGTGTTGCTGGAGCCGAAGACTCAGTGGTCCGGTTGGCCGGGGCCCGGTCCTCCGGCACGGTATGGCCGGGTGCACCCGACTTGCCGGCCGTGGTGTCGGTGCCGGAGCCGTTGCCGCGCGCGGGGTCCTCCGGGGCAGAACCCTTGCCGTTCGCGGGCGCTTCGGCTTCAGGAACGGCGTTCCGGACCGGAGCCTCCGGTGCCTTCGGCCCACGCGTGGCGTCCGGCGTCATTCCGGCCGGGGCACCAGGCCGTGCGGCGTCGGGTGTCGTTCCGGAAGTGGAACCCGCCCCAGAATGCGTCGCCGCAGCCCCCGAAGACCCCGAACCACCACCGGTACGGGCCGGAGGCGGTTCCGGCGTGAACGCCATCACCCGCGTACTGCCGCCACCCCCGGCACCAGCCAGCGCCGGAGTCCCGAAACGACTATTGCCGGCATTCGCCAGCGCGTCGTCGACCTTGCCCAGTGCAGACTTGCCGGAATCGATCAGGAACTGATCCGCCGCCTGCCACGCGGCACCGACCTTCCCCACCGCCACCTTCGAAGTATCCACAACCGTGGTGATCGCATTGATCTTGAACGCCTGCGCCGCGTCCGTGACCTTCACCGTGACGCCGGCAACCTTGCCTATACCGGTGGCATTAACGACGGCGGACACCTTCCCGCTGGCGTTCGCCACGTCGCCGATCTTGCCCGCCACCGAGCCAACCTTCGCCGTCGCACCCGCACCGGCCGTCAACAGGATCGACGCCAGATCAAAGGTGGTGGCACCGGCCGCATACGCCGGATCGGTCTGCCACTCATCCCAGTGAATCGCCGCCTTACCCACCGCCAGCAGCTCCTCACCGGCCTGCTTCACCCGGTCTCCGTTGCCGCTGGCGTGCATCGCCAGCTGGACAATCGGGCTGGTCACAATGGCCGCGTTCAGCGCCAGGTTCCCCAGACCCTGCCAGGTCTGCGCAAACGCTTCACCGCCGCCCAGGCCCACCATGTTGCCCAGGCCGGTCACCGTCCCGGTAACACCGCTCCACACACCCTTACCGAAGGATGCGATTCCGTCCCAGGCGTCGCGGTACCAGGGCTTATCCCATTCGGTGGGCTGGCCCCACGGCACGTTGCCTTCCACCGCGGCGGCGTCGAGCTGGTCACCGGTGTAGCCGAATTCAACTTCACCGGTGCCGGCGCCCTCTTCCGTGGTGAGGACGTAGGACGGTCCGCCGTAGATGCCGCTGATGGCGTTGGCGCAGAGCCGCTGGGCTTCCTGCAGGTCGGCATAAAGCCGGTTCAGGTCACCGATGATGTTCTGCTCGGCCTGGATCAGGCCTTCATCGTCGTCCCAGTCGTCCTGACTGCGGCCCCGGGTCCGGGACAAAAAGTTGGCTGCGTCGGCTTTGACCGCACTCAGCCGGGTCTTGAGCGAATCGACGGTGTCCGCGTAGGCAAGCACCGCGGTATTGACCGTGCCTGCGTCTGTCACCAGGTCTTCGGCAGAGGTCGTCACGGGGGCGAAGGCCGAATACACCACCTCGGAGCCGGCGATCTCATATACCGAAGGCGTCTGCAGCCGGGACCAGGCCGCCGCAGAGTCCGCGGCGGTGGTGCTGACGTCGCCGACGGCGCTGACCAGGCCCGCGGCAGCGGTGCGGATCGTTTCGGGATCGGGCAGCACGGCCTCAAAGGCGGCGATGTCGATGCTCATGGATTCCCCCGGGTAAACAAACGAGACAGGAACGAGATAGGACGGTACGGACGACGGCGGCCGGCTTAGACGGGTTGCGGGCCCGGGCCGTAGTGGGCTGCCGGCTCGGCGGGCGGCGGCGGATCATCGGCCGCTGCCTGCGCGGCCTGCATTGATGCCTCGCGGGCGTCGGCGTCCATCTGCGCATCCGCTGCGGTAAGGATGCCCAGGACGGTGTTCACTGCATTCACCGCGTTTGACGAGCGTCCCGCGATGTTGGTGAAGGCCGGATTAATGGTCTTTTCCGTCAAGGCACCCAACTCGGCACCCACCGGTTCGGCCATGCAGGCCGCCGATAACTCGGAAAGCCGCTCACCAACAGCTGTGAACTGGGTGCCGTAGCCCTCAAGCAGGGGTGCCACTTCCTGCAGCACCCCCGAGACAGCCTCCGGGCTGACGTTGTAACTCATCCGCTAGCCAATGTTCGCCACGGCGCTCTTGGCGCGGGACCCGGCGCTGGAGGCGGTCTGGTCATTAAGGTTCAGCGTCTGCTTAACCAGGGCAATGATGCTGCGGGTCTCATTGGCGGCATTCCGGAAACGGTTTTCCACGGCCTGGTACTCCTCGGAGACGCCGTCGGCCTGGAAGTCGGACATGGCCGCGTTGACGGCCTTTTCACGTTCGCCGATCAGCGACTCCAGCCGGGCGACAATGCTCTGGATGTCACCCTGCACAGCGGCAGAAGTATCGGTGTCATAGCTCAAACGATCCTGGGACATGGCAGTTCCTTTCGAAAACGGTTGGAAGGGGCTTAGCGCGAAGAACCGAAGCGGGCGGCGTCAAAGCTGGCCGCGCCCTGCTGCTGCGCTGCGTTGTCCGCGGACTCCTGGTCACCCATCTGGAACGAACGGTCCATCTCGGACTGGCCCATGAGGATCGCAGCAAGCGAACCGTTGAGCTCACTCGCGATTTCGTCCGTGCGGGCCTTGAATTCGTCGAAGCGCACCCGGCCCTGGCCGTTGAACTTGCCCTGCAGCGGTGTGACGGCGTCCATCAGGTTCCGGACCAGCTGGCCCAGATCTTCGTTGGAGTGTCCGGTCTGCTGCGTCAGCGTTCCAAGGGTCGAGGACCCCATATCGAATTTCATGTCAAACCACCTTCGGCACCTGCGTGCCCTCGTCCGGTCATTCCCCCCGCTGCCGGCCGGTCCCGTAGTTGCCAGGCCGTTTCCGCTGAGCGGTACCCCATCATCCAATCGGGCCGCCTGTCCGCGGTCAAGCGGCTGGCATGGGCAGAACTACCCATGTCAGGAGCCACTGCCTTAACTGCGCCTGCCCGGGATTGTCCCGGGGCCATGTAAGGATATGTAGCGTACTTGTTATCAGGGGGAAGGGGGACACTGTGGCGAGCGACTACGACAATCAGCTCATCGAGTCCGTCGCGGTGCGCCGGAACCGGCTGTTAACCGCCCTGCTCTACGGATCGAATCCCAACGAGCGGCGCTGGGCGGATACCGTCAAGCTCTTCCTCTTCAGCATCGCCCTTGCCGCTCTCATAGCTGCCGTGTGCGTTGGGTATTCGTTTGTCACCAATCTGCTGGAACAGAACCGGGCCAAACAGGCTGAACAACAGCAGGGCAGCGCAGCAATTTCCAACGGTATTTATGACGGTATTTACGACGGCGGAGCGGCGCTTGAGTCCGCAACCCGCCTCAGCACCGAGACAGGAGCCTGGCCACCATGGCGCATGCCTATACACGGGTGACACTTGTTGGCCAGCAGCGGCATCTCGACCTGCTGCTGCCCTCCGACCAGCCGGTGGCAGGACTGATGCCGCAGGTTCTTGACCTGCTGGAAGATGTTCCGCAGGCAGAAGTGGCGGCGAAGGTCCTGGTCGCTGCCGATGGCAGGGAACTGGCCCCTGAGCTCACCCTCGACGAAGCGGACATCCTGGACGGCTCCTCCCTTCAGCTGTGCAGCGCGTCCTCCGCTCCCCCGGCTCCGATCGTCTACGACGTCACCGATCTGGTGGTCTCGGAGACGGAAGACGTCCCCGGCCGCTGGAACCGGCGGTGGAAAGACACCACCGGCGGAGTGTTTGCTGCCTTTGGCCTTTGGACCGGCGCGGAACTGCTCACCAATGCGGTGGCACCGCAGTCGGCCTGGTGGGTTCTGGCCGCCTTCTCGGTGCTGGCCGCCGGGACCGGAGTTCTCCTGGGGCGGCGGGCCCCGGCCTCTGCCCTGGGCCCCGCGGTTCTTGGGGCCGGCTGGCTGGCGGGTACCGGTGCTGCCCTGCACGTCGCCGGCGTTATCGGCGCCGACGGGCAGGGCCCCGGCGGCCAGCACGGCTACGGGTACGCCGGCCTCCTGTTCGCTGCGGTTTCCATCCTCGCCCTCCTTGCCCTGGCCGCCGCCAACCGGCGGTCCAAGGCCATGTACACCGGGGCACTGATCCTGGGGCTGGCCACCGCCGGGTGGGTGGGCGCCGTGGCCGTGACACCTTCCCCGGTCCACGCAGCCGCCCTCGCTTCGATCGCCGGTGTGCTGCTGCTGGGACTGCTGCCGGGACTGGCGCTGTCCGCCTCCGGACTGGCGGCGCTGGATGACTCGCGGGCCAAGGGCGGGCAGGTCACCCGCGTGGACGCACTGTCCGCGGTTGCCGCCGCCCATGGCGGACTGGTCGCCGGCACCGCTGCCGCCGCGGCGTCGGTGGCCGTTGGCCTGTGGATCCTGGGCACCGACACGGCCTTCCAGATCTGGTCGCTTCCGCTCATGGCGGTGCTGACCCTGGCCGTTTTCCTGCGGGCCCGGTCCTTCCCGTTGGCACCGGAGCGGCTGGCGCTGTACGCAACCACCGCCGTCGGCCTGGCCGCTTTGGTCATCGGCGCCAGCCGGTATTTCGCAGCCACCCCCTGGGTTCCGGGAGCGGGTGTGCTGCTTCTGGCGGCCGCCGTCTGGCTGGCACTGGCCCTGGAGGTTCCGGACCACACCCAGGCGCGGTTCAGGCTGGCGGCGAAGCGGCTGGAAACCCTGGCGATCCTCGCCTCGGTACCACTGGCCGCGGGTATGTTCGGGATTTTCGCGCAACTGCTGGAGAGCTTCTAGATGACTTCCACCGATCCCGCCGGCGGCTTCGGCGCCCCGGCCCCCGTCTCGCCGGACGGTTTTGAGTCCACCCCGCAGCGGTTGCGGCGCACACTGCGGACCCGCCCCGCGGAAGGACCGGGACGCCGGGTCTTCCAGCAGGCGGCGGACATGTTCCGCGGCGACGACTATCCGCAGTCCCTCGCCGAAGCCGCGGCCGGGGTGCAGCAGCCGGTCACCACCGGCCGCCGGATCGCGGTCATCGGTACCCGCGGCGGCGCCGGGCGCTCCACGGCAGTGGCCCTGCTGGCCCGCACCTATGCGTCGCTGCGGGCTGACGCCGCGGCAGCCGTCGACCTGGCCGACGCCGGGACGCTGGCCCTGCGGCTTAACGCGCCGGACGCCCCGCCGCTGGACGCCATCGCGGCCCGGCTGGGGCGCACCATCCCTGGATCCCTCGCGGAGCTGCGCGGCTTCGTTACCTCGCCGGGACCGGAAAACCTGCTGGTCACCGGACGCCGCGGCGTCCCCGGTGCTCAAACCGCAACGGACGACGACGCCCTGCACCTCTCGCGGGTTCTCTCCCGCTACTGCCCGGTTACCCTGTTCGACTGCCCTCCGGGGTTGGGCGGCGTGAATGGGCAGCGGGACCAGGTCCGGTGGGCACTCCAGGAGGCGCATCTGGCGCTGTACGTTACCCCGGCCAGTGTGGCAGGGCTGGATGATGCCGCGGAGGCGGCGCAGCTGTGGCACCAGGATCCGGCGCGGGCCGGAGTCCCCCTCCTGGTGGTGCTCACCCGCACCTCGCCCCGCAGCCCGTTCAACCCAGCCGCCGAGGCCCGGCGGCTGCGCCGCAGCGGCGTGGATACCGCCGTCCTGGACTATGACGCCCACCTGGCTGCCGGCGTCGAAATCCAGCCGCGGCTGCTTTCACGATCGGTCCGGCTGCAGGGTACCCAGCTTGCCGCCCGTGTTCTCGCCGCCGCTTCCACCGCCCCGGGGATGCCGGCCCGGCCCGCAGCGGCCCGCCAGGCCGATACCGGATCCCGCTCCGGCCGCAGGGCACGCACATGAGCGTCAAACTACTGCACCGGCCTGCCCGCACCACCCCTCCAGCCCGCAGCATGGAGGCGTTCACCCTGGACGCGCCGCCGCAGATCGAAGGCGGCAAGGGCGGGATGAACATGATGTCCCTGGTCCCGCTGCTCGGGGCCGGCGTCTCCATGACCGTGATGATGCTCTTCCGCGGCTCCCCGCTGGCAGCCGTCGGGGCGCTGATGATGATCGTGACGATCCTCGCCTCGATCGTGATGATGGTCAGCCAGCGCGGCAAGCAGGGACGCGCCCGGCGCGAACAGCGGGAGAACTACCTCGAATACCTGGAACGCTCCCGCCGGACGCTGCGGCTGCAGGAGCAGGAAGCCGCAACAGTGGCCCGCGGCGCCAATCCGCCGCCGGACGCCCTGTTCGACATCATCCGCAACCCCCACCGCATCTGGGAACGCCGCCGGCACAACGAGGACTTCCTGCACACCCGCCTGGGCTCCGGCACCCGCCGGCACCGGGAAATCACCGTCCTGGATTCCGGGTCCGCGCTGGCCCGGGATGACACCTTTATGGCCACCGAACTCGAGATCCTCAAGCGCCGCTACGAAGCCAGCCCGGACCTGCCCCTCACGGTTCCGCTCGACGGCGCCGGGAACGTCAGCGTGGTGGGCTCCCGTCCCTTCGTGCTCCAGGTCGCCCGGCTGCTGCTGCTCCAAAGCAGTGCTTTCCATTCCCCGGAGGACCTGCATCTGGCCCTCGCTGCCGGCGGCGAGGCACGCGCCGACTGGGAGTGGGCCACCTGGCTGCCGCACCTGGCCGACCAGGGATCCACGCACCGCACCGGGCCGCTGCGCCGGCTGGCACCGGACATGGATACCCTGGCCGACCTGCTGCAGCAGGACCTGACCAACCGTTCCAGCCTGGCCGCGGAATCCCGCAAGAACTTCCTGCGCGGCGGCATCGGCACCGCACTGCCGCGGCTGCTGGTCGTCTCGGACAATTACGGTCAGCTGCCCGCCGAGCTGCCCCTCCCGGACCGGCAGTCCTCCTCCGGCCAGCTCGGCATCACCACGCTGCACCTCGCCGCCGAACGCGGCCAGGAACCCGGCGAGGTGGCGGTCCGGATCTCCGAAACGTCCACCGGTTTCCGGCTGGAAAACTACCGGGTGGACCCGGTGGAACCGCGGGTGGAAGAAGGCACCCTGGATCCGCTGCCGCCCGCGCTGGCCGAGGCGCTGGCAAGGCCCCTGGCACCCCTGCGCCTCTCCCCCGATTCCCTGGAACACGACACCGCCGGCAGCTCCGAAGGCTTCCTCGAGATGCTCGGGCTCTCGCCCGCGCTGGACGAGGCGGATATCCGCCGGCTCTGGCAGCCGCGCAGCGAAGTGGACTTCCTCCGGGTTCCGCTCGGCGCCGACGACCGCGGCCGGCCGGCGCTCCTGGACCTGAAGGAATCCGCGCAGTTCGGCCACGGACCGCACGGCCTCTGCGTGGGTGCCACGGGTTCGGGCAAGTCCGAGATGCTGCGTTCCCTGGTGGTTGGCCTGCTGGCCACCCATCCGCCGGAGCTGCTGGCCATGGTGCTGGTGGACTACAAGGGCGGCGCCACCTTCGCACCGTTCGCTGACGCACCGCAGGTCACCGGGGTAATCACCAACCTCTCCGACGATGTCAGCCTGATTGAGCGCGTCTACGCCAGCCTGTCCGGCGAAATCCAGCGCCGGCAGGAAGTCCTGAAGGACGCCGGCAACCTGGCCAACATCACCGATTACCAGCTGCACCGGCAGCACCGCATGGCCCAGGGCGAGGACGTTGCCCCGCTGCCGCACCTGGTGGTGATCATTGACGAGTTCGGTGAGCTGCTCACGGCCCGGCCGGACTTTATCGAGCTCTTCCTCTCCATCGGCCGGATCGGGCGCTCCATCGGCGTGCACCTGCTCCTCTCCAGCCAGCGCATCGAAGGCGGCAAGCTCCGCGGCCTGGACACGTACCTGTCCTACCGGATCGGCCTGCGCACCCTCTCCGAGTCCGAGTCCCGCACCGTGCTGGACACCCCGGATGCCTTCCACCTGCCCCCGGTTCCCGGCTTCGGGTACCTCAAGGTGGACACCACCACCTACACCCGGTTCAAGGCCGGCTACGTGTCCGGTCCGCTGGAGGACGCCGCCCCGCCCGCTCCGGAGGACCACGACGACGACGCGGCACCGGTGCTGCCCGTGCCCCGCTACGCGGCGTCTCTGGAAACCAGGAGCCAGGCCGAGGGTGCGGCACCCGGCGAGGCCTCGACGTCGTCCTCCAAACGGACCACCGGTCCCACCGTCCTCTCCACGCTGATGCAGACCCTCTCCCGATTCCCGCGCGCCGTGGACCCGATCTGGCTGCCGCCGCTGCCCCGCGGCCTGGCGCTGGACACTGCCGCCGGCGGAGTGCTGACCACCAGCCAGGGCCTGCGGCTGAACTCCGGCGGCAACCTTTCCATCCCGATTGGCCTGCTCGATGACCCGGCCAAGCAGTGGCAGGGCATCTGGAACCTGGACCTGGCTGCGAACGGCGGCAACGCCGCGATCGTCGGCGGCCCGTCCACGGGCAAAAGCACCGCCCTGCGGACCATCGTCGCTTCGCTGGCCCTGACGCATTCGCCGTCCGAAGTCGGCATTTACGCCGTTGACCTGCTGGGCAGCTCCCTCCTCCCGTTGGAAGGCCTGCCGCACGTCGGTGGGGTGGCAGTGCGCACCAACCGGGAAGTTATCCGCCGGACCGTCGATGAAATCCTGGGGATGCTTACCCACCGGGAACGGATCTTCGAGAAGTACCAGATCGATTCCCTCGCCACGCTCCGCAGCCTCTGCGCGCAGGGACGCATTCCTGAACTGCCCAGTGCCGACATTGTCCTGGTGATGGATGGCTACGGACAGCTGTCGGATGAGTTCGAGGACATCGAAAAGTCCGTTCACGCCCTGATCAGCCGCGGCGGCGGGTACGGCATCCATGTGGTGGTCACCTGCTCCCGTATGAACGAAATCCGGATTGCGCAGCAGAGTTTCTTCGGGAACCGCATCGAGCTGCGGCTGGCCGATCCCGGCGAATCCGCGCATGGACGCAAGCTGGCCGAGGCGCTGAGTCCCGGTACGCCCGGACGGGCCCTGACCGACAGGAAGCTGCAGGGGCACCTGGCCCTCCCCCGGATCGATGGCAGCCCCGACGACGGTTCCGCGGTCCAGGGCACCCGCGACCTGGTGACCGCCGTCGCCGCGTCCACCGACGGGCGGGCCATGGCCGTGCGGGTGCTGCCTGCCGTCGCTCCTGCCGATCCCGGGGCCGTACCCTCCTTCCCTGGCTTGGTGCCGCTTGGCCTGCGGGAAACGGACCTTGGCACCGAGAACCTGGACCTGCAGGGCCGGGAGAACCACCTGGTGGTGATGGGCGATGACAGTTCCGGCAAGTCCAACGTCCTCAAGACCCTGATCCGCACGCTGGCATCCCAGCACAGCGCCGAGGAGATCGTGTTCGCGGTCTTTGACCCGAGGCGCTCGCTCACCGGCGAAGTGGCCGACGATTATCTGGGCGGCTACGCCACCAGCGCCGCGCTGGCTGAGAAACTGGCCGGCGCCGTCGCCGCCGAACTGGAAAAGCGCGTGGCCGCGACGCCGGAGGAAGTGGCCGCCGCCCCGCGCGTGGTGCTCATCATTGACGACTACGATGTCCTGACCGCCGGCGGTTCCTCGCCGCTGTCCCGGCTGACTCCGTACCTGCCGCTGGCACCGGAAATCGGGCTCCATACCATCCTGACCCGGCGCGTGCGCGGAGCCAGCCGCGGCATGTACGAATCCTTCTTCACCGCTCTGCGCGACTCCGGCAGCGCTACCCTGATCCTCTCCGGGGACCGCACCGAAGGCGCACTGATCAACGGGGTCCGGGCCCGCACCCTGCCGCCGGGCCGCGCCCAGCTCATCCAGCCCGGCCGCCCGGTGCAGATGCTGCAGCTGTTCCTCAACGATCCGGCGGACACGGCAGCCGCAGTAGGAACGGCTGGATCAATAGCAGGGAGCGGACATTGAGTACACGTTGGACAGTCCTCAGCGTTCAGGAACCGCAGCAGAAGCTGCTGGTTGAAGCCCTGCTGGAAACGATGCCGGAAAAGAGCATGCGGGAAGCCGCAGACGGCCAGGTCATCGAGATCGTCGACGGCGAACGGGTTCCCCTGGTGCTCGAACTTCCCCGGCGGATCCAGGTGCCCGGCGAGATCCTGCGCCTGTGCCGCGGAGCCGAGGTCAGCGCCCCCGCCGGAACCGGCATCCCGGCGTTCTTCACGGCCGAAGGAACCGGGTCCACTGAGCCACTGTGGTGGCTGGACGTGTACGCCGTAGGTGGGGCACCCGACGGCGGCACGCTGGCTGATGCGCTCACCCACGCCATCGCCCGCCGCACCAGCGGCGTGGTGCTCCTTCCGGACGGAGTACGTTCCTAATGCACGATTCCGCCTACGACTTCCTGACCCCCTCAACCGCCATGGTCTTCTGCGACCAGCCGGTGGTGGGGCTGAGCCCGTGGCTCACCCGGGCCTGCGCCGGCGCGGTGGAAGCCAGCCGGCGCTTCGTGGTGCTGACCCCGTCCACCTCTTCGATCACCCTGCCGTTGTCCGCCCTGCTCGATGGTCAGTCTGCGGCTTGGATGGCGACGGGCGCTGACGGCGGCTTCTTTGATGCGGCGACAGGCCGGGTGCAGTCGTGGGACGGCGATGGTCTACGTCCCGGCGGCGCCGTGGCCGATGACTTCCTCTCCGCGGAACGCCTCCAGAGCGCGTACCTGCATGTCCGGGCCAGTGTGTTCCATCCGGCTTCCCACTCCACCCGCGCCGGTTCCTTCACCGCGCGGGTCTTCGAAGCGGTCACGGGATCGGCGCCCGTCGGCTGGGGACTGTACGAGCCGGTCAGCGAACCCTGGGACGAAGCAGCCTTCTCCGATTTCTGCCACCGCCGGTCCCCGCGCAGCACGCAGCTGGTGGTGCTGGGCGCTTCTCCTGGGGCTCCAGGCAGTCCGGGGCAGGCGGCCGGGAGCGTCGCCGTCGTCACCGTGGAGCGCACCCGGTCCGGCGTGCTGGAAAGCCTGGAACTCCTGGCTGAGGCTGCCGCTCCGCTGGACGACGCCGGTCTCGATGCCTTCCTGGCAGCCATGCACGCGGCCCGGGCGCGCAGTGCGGTGCTGGCCTACGGTCTGGGCTACACCTCGCTGGCCCGCCCGGCCCGGTTCACCGGCACTGCTGTCCCCGGCTGTGCACTGTTTGGTCCCGAGGCGCTTGCGGGCACGCCGGCGCAAGCCGCACTGACGCTGGCTGGTCCGCGCGCCGGGCTGCTCGGCACCGCGCCGGCGCAGTCCCTGGGTGTGCGGTATGCGCCGGAGCCCGTTGCGGGAGAAGCACATCCGCTGGAGGCCTACGCCCGGCTGGCGCTGGAGCTCGGTGGAACTTCTGAGGGCACGCCGGCCTGATTCGGAAACCCGCGCCGACGGGGGTGCCACGGCGCCGCAGACCCCGCCGACTATCTGTGCGCAGCGGTCAGGCGACGGTGAAGTGCCGATCCCCGAAATAAACAGTGCTGCCGGTGGGAGCGAGGATCGGACTGTGGGCTTCCAAAGCGACGTGGCGGCCGTCCGGAGCCACGATCGAACTGCCGTTGGTCGAATTCCGGTCGGTGACCCAGAGTCCCGAAGCACCGTCCGCCTGCAGATGCAGATGGGTTTTGGACACCGACCGGCCCATGTCCGCGAAGTCGATCAGCTGGTCGGTGCTCTCCCCGATCCCCGCCGCCGGGTTGCGTCCCAGCAAGGCGGTTCCCGCGACCCGGACGGTCGCACCGTCATCGAACGTCAACAGGCGGCCCGCGCCCCGCGGGCGAGAGACGACCCGGGTCATTTCGACGTCGTCCTCATCGTCGCTCCGATCCGAAGCCTGCCCTGCCTGCACGGCAGCTCCAGGCGCGGCCGCAGGGGCAGGCATTGGGAAAGCGGCCGACGGCGAAACCTGAGCAGACGCCGAAACCTGAGCGGAGGCTTGAGCGGAGGCTTGAGCTTGAGCGGGTGCTGCAGCCGGGCGGGCTACTCCCGGAACACTGCTGATCGGCCCGGATCCGGTTGATTCTTCGGCTGCAGGCGCCTGCCCTGGGTTCCCGGGTGCCGGAAAGCCTGCGCCGACGCGCCCGGCAGGATCCCCCGCCGGAGTTGTGGGAGAACCCGCCCGAGCCGCAGCGGATGAGGAAGCCGATGCGAACGCAGCCGGTGCAGCCGGCCCGGCTGCGCGCAGGCCTGCTGCTACTACCACGGGCCCGGCTCCACCCGACGCCGCCGCTCCCGATTCCGCCGCCAGCTCCGGCCCCGGTGCGCCTTGGATCCAGCGCCCGCCGGTCAGCAGCGGATTCCGGCCCGCGCGGATATCCACCATCAGGGTACGGGCAGCCTTGTCGTGCCAGCCCTGCCTGCGGTGAGGGTAGTCCCAGAGGTTGGAAACGGTCAGGATCCAGGGGCCCACCACCGTTACGGCGGAAGCGAGCAGCAGCAGGTTACGCACCAGAGCGGCGGGAAAACCGGGTGGGTTGCCGTCCACCGCTATTGTCCGGAGGCCCAGCAGCCGGTTGCCCGGGGTCTGGCCGCTGCCGGCCTCCCAAAGCCAAAGCCACAGGAGATATGCGGCTGCGCCCACCGCACAGAGGATCAGGGCCAGCCGGCCCGGGATGCTCAGGACGACCAAGGCCAGGACCAGAAGGGGAACGCTGTCCACCGCCCGGGCAGCCAGCCGCTGCCCGGCGGTAGCGTTCACAAGATTCGGGTTTGTTGCCATGACCTTCTTCGTTCCTAGCTGTTTCAATTCCCGCCCATCATCGGTCCACCGGAGCTCCCGGGGCCTTAGCTGTCTGGGGCGCTGCCCATCTGGTCCAGGAGTTCAAGGTCTGCCGCCGTCACCAGCTGGGACGTCACCGCGTGCTCCACCAGACGGGCCCGACGGTTCACGGCCAGCTTCCCGGGTCCGCCCCGCAGCCCGGCCACGCCTACCCGGTCCAGCTTCTCGCAGACGTTGTCCAGTTTCCGGTTGAAGCGGGTCTGGGACCAGCCCAGCCGGGCGGCGGCGTCGGCCGATGTTGGCAGCGCACTGTAGCCCGTGCCGTCACGGCGCAGCAGCGGTTCGGCCAGCGCCACGATCACTGCCCGCTGCGACTCGGTGAAGACTACCGGGCCGATGGTCGTTTCACCGGATCCGGACCCGTCCAGCGGATCCTGGCGGAAGGCGGGGGTCTTGAGGTGGACGTCGAATTCATACGTGGTGGGGCCGGCTGTGAAGATGACCCTGGTCTGCTCAAAAACCAGCGGAATCCTGGCGCCGGGAGCCACCCAGGCCTGCATTCCCCCGGTGGAATCGGAAATGGTTGCGGAGATCCGGCTGCCGATGTTGGTCAGCCACCACATGGAATGCTCCTGGGAGATCGTCAAGAACTGCCGGTGCAGGTAGGGGTTGTCATCGATCGCCAGATCCCCCTCGCGCCCGATCCGGAACACCGCTCCGTCATCGGGTTCGTGCCACTCCCCGCTAAAGTCGATCGCAAGATCCCCCAAGATCCTTCTCCTCATGTGTTATGCCCTGCAGCAGACCGGTCCGGCACCCGCTGCGGCCGGGTCCCGGGTCAAGAGCACAGCTGCTCATCAGGCTTATTATGTCCCATCCCGGGCGCAGCCCGCGGCCGGAAGGGGGATCGCTTAGCCGGAGCAGGCTGCGACCGGTTCAGAGGCACGTCCGTTGGAGCGGGCAACCTGGACCTCAATACAGGTCTCATTTCCGGTTGCCGGAAGGACGGCCTGCGGTTCGGCGGTCCGGACCAGCTCCCCCCGGCTGGTGGCCGTCACGCTGCGCCACAGGTAGATGTCGCCTTCCTGCGGCTCCGGGTTGGTCCAGGTGAAGACGGCTTCGCCGGCTTCCTGGGTTCCGTTGAGACCGGTGGGAGGCGCCACCGCTCCGTCGAGTCCGCCCAGGGCGTTCGACGGCGGTTGGGTGGGCGCTGGTGCGGCCTGTCTCGGTGCGTCTCCGCGCGGAAGGAAGATTGCCAGCAGCACTATCGCCAGGATCACGACGGCGGCGGCACCGGCCAGGGTGCGGCTGCGGCGGCGGCGTGCCGTTGACCCAGGTATGGAAGAGTCCGGAATCGAAGACTCCCGGGCAGGCGAAGCGTCCTGCTCCGGTGAAACGCCCTGTTCCGGGCGGCCGCTTGGACCCGAGGGCGCCCGCACCAGCCCGCTGCCCGCCGGCCCGGCGGGTGCTGACAGGCCGGCGTTCGAGGCTGCCGGCCGAAGCACTGTCCCCTGGGGCCATTCCTCCGGCAGGGGTTCGGCTGCGAACCCGCTTCCGGATCCGGCTGTATCCGCCCAGGCTCCGGGCCCGGCGAGCAAATGCTGGGCGCCCCTGAGAGTGGGCGGGAACGTTGTAGCGGACGGATCGATCGACACGACGCGGCGCACCCGGGTCTTTTCCTCGTCCTCATCCTCCGCCTCAGGGGTTTGGCGGCCGGATTCCTCCAGGACGGCGAACTCCGTGACAGCGAGGTTCAGCTCGGTCTGGGTGCGCTGCAGGGCAAGGGCAAACGCGTAGGCGGAGGAGTACCGGGAATCCGCGGACTTGGCCATGGCCGTGGCAAGCGCGAGTTCCAGCGATTCTGGGACATCGCTGCGCCCGGTTGGCCGAAGCGGCTCGGAGATGATCCGGTCCATCAGATCGCGCTGCGTGTTGCCCCGGCCCGGCCGCATAAACGGTGATCGTCCGGCAAGCAGGGTGTAGAGCGTGGCGCCCAGGGCATAGATATCCGCCCGGATCCCGTCGACGCGGGCACCGGAGAGCGCCTCCGGCGGGGACCAGGGAATGGACATCCCCAGATGCTCATCGTCTTCGGTGTCCATGGTGCCGGAAATGCCGAAGTCGGTCAGGGCCGGCCGGTTGTAGTCGGTGGTCAGGATATTGGCGGGTTTGATGTCGCGGTGTGCAATCCCGGCCCGGTGCGCGGTTTCGACGGCGGAAGCCACCTGGATTCCCACGGCCAGTACCTCGGACAGCGGCAGCCCTCCCTGCCGGTAGCGGGCATCCAGGCTGGGCCGGGAGCAGTACTCCATGGCCAGGTAGGAGCGCCCTTCCGCCGTGATGTCCGCCTCGTAGATGGTGACGATGTAGGGGTGGCTGGACAGCTGTGCCATCAGGTTGGCTTCGGCTTCGAAGCTGGCCCGGGACGCTTCGGTGCGCAGGCCGGACAGCAGGACTTTGACCGCTACCCGCCGGCGGGGCCGGTCCTGTTCGTAGAGGTAGACGTCGGCAAAACCGCCCGATCCCAGGTGCTCCAGGAAACGGAACCCGGGAATCCGGGGCGGCGGCGCGGGTGGCCGTTTCGTCATGCCAGTCCCTCAAACCGGATCGAAACGTTGTCCCCCAGCTCAGCGATGTCCCCGTCCAGCAGGATGGCTGCTTCGCCCTGCGCAAGACGGCGGGGCAGCTGCCCTTCCCGGATCAACACCGTGCCGTTGGTCGAGAACAGATCCCGCAGCATAACGTGCCAGCCCTCAAGCCGGATTTCCGCGTGTGACCGGGAGATATCGCCGCTTTCGCTCGGCACCTGGACCATCCGCGGGAGCGCCGCCCCCTGGACCCGCGACGCGGAGGGCTGCCTGCCGATGATGGCGTTACGGTCAAGTTCATAGACCGGACCGGTGGAGAGCCGCATGGTGCCAAGGCTCGGCCGCGGGACCGGCCGCGGTTCACCGGACAGCTCAGCACCGCAGGTCCGGCAGCTTCCGGCGGTCGGCGGATTAACATGCCCGTGCGGGCATTCCCGGGCCAGGACAGTTGGCCCGGTTCCGGCCGGGGCGGCGCCGGGATCCGCGGCGCCGGGGGCTCCCGTGCCGGGGCCGGGTGAGCCGGCGCGGGCAGAGCGGATCGTGGATGTGTCTTCCCCGCCGTTGGCTTCAGCATCTCGCTGGCCTTGGGTTCCTTCCTCCGGAGCGCCTGGCTGCGGGGTGCCGGGCAGCGGGGTTCCGGGCTGGGGATTGAAGCCCATGATGGTGTCTCCGTCATGGTCCTCGGTGACCGGCGGCAGGGTTTCCGTCGGCTCCCCTTCGTCGGCAGCTGCCTCGGAGACCGGGCGCGGCACGTCCGCCGAGGACACCGGCGGCGGGGTGAGTTTCAGCCACGGCACGGCGTCGCTCAGGTCAGGGGTGACGGACTCGGCTCCGGACTGATCCGGTTGCCGGGTCCGTACCGGGACTTCAGCAACGCGTGGAGCGGCGGCGGCCGCAGCCGGCACAGCTGGTGGCACCGGCGGTACAGCGGTTGCCGGTGCCGCCGGAGGCAGCGGTGGAACCGATGACGTGGCAGGGGACGGCACGGGCGGGACGGCGGCGGTTGGAGCGTCGGCGGTGGGAGCTGCGGCGCTTGGCGGGACGGTAGTCGGCGGGACGGCGGTCGGTGGGAGGGTGGTCCGTGAAGCGCCGGGCGTTGACGCGGGAACAGCTGCGGAAGCCGACGGCAGGAATATGCGGGCGGCACCAAGGTCGAGCTCAAGCTGCGACACGGTGGCCATCCCCTCCCGCAGCGTCAGGAGCAGCGGGGAGTCAACGGCGTCGTCCCGGGCATCGGTGACCGTCAGCACGGCGTGCCCGTCAGCGGGCAGCACCTGCTCACTCCAGGTACGCAGGTGCGCACCGGAGATGGAGGAGTTGTCTTCGCTGATAGCCAGTTCCAGCGGTCCGCGCAGCAGCACGTGCATCCGGTCATCCACGGACACCAAACCAAAGGGCGGCAGGTGGCTCAGCGAACCGGCCAGTCCCCCGGTGATGGCTTCAAAAACGGCATCCAGTGACGCATCGCCGGAGAGGACATCCCAGACTTCATTTACCCGGGCCTGACCGCTGCCCGGAGGCAGCAGGACAAGCCGGGAATTCCGGGCCAGGGCGATCCAGGCCCCCGGGCGGTACCGCAGGCCTTCCATCACTGGCCGTTTTCAGCCGTTTCCGGTGCCGGGTCAGCCCTGGGCGTCCCGGGACCGGAGGCATCGGGCTGCTCTGGTTCCCGTACTGCGGGGCCGGGCAGCGTGATCGCTCCGGAGTCCGGGTTGCCGGCGCCCGATTCGGCGTCAATCACCAGGACGGTCACGTTGTCCCGGCCGCCGGCGCGCAGTGCGGCCTGGACCAGCGCCGAGCAGGCGTCCTGCGGGTTGGCTACGGCGGAGAGGATCTGGAAGATATGCCCGTCGCTGACCTCTCCGGTCAAGCCGTCGGAGCAGACCAGCAGCCTGTCGCCCGGCTCCACCGGGATCAGCCAGAAATCGGCATTGGTGTCGTTACCGGTGCCAAGGGCACGGGTCACCACGTGGCGGCGCGGATGGACCAGTGCCTCATCCGGGGTGATTTGGCCAAGGTCCACGAGTTCCTGGACTTCGCTGTGGTCCACGGTGATCTGCTCCAGCACACCTCGGGAGAGCCGGTAGGTGCGGGAGTCTCCGACGTTGAATACCAGCCAGTACGGCTGGGACTCCTCCTGGACCAGCACCGCTCCGGTGAGCGTGGTGCCGGCGCGGCCTCCGGTAGCCTCCCGGATCTGCCGGTCGGCTTTTGCCAGCAGTTCCTCCACCTCGGCGGCCGGTACCTCAGGCAGGTGCTCCCCGACAATCCGGGAATCGCCCAGGGTGCGCACGCAGATGCTGCTGGCGACCTCGCCGGCTTCGTGTCCGCCCATACCGTCTGCGACGGCAAAGATGGGATCAGCGGCGATCAGTGAGTCCTCGTTCAGTTCCCGTCTCAGACCGCGGTCTGAGGCATAGCCGAAGACTGCTTGGAGTTCCAACGCCTCAGATGTCGTTTCGTCGGAGTTCATTCACGCCCTATCCGGAAGCTGCACTGTGATGATGCGGCTGTAGTGATGTGCCTAACTGCTCTTCCCATTACCCTAACGGACCTCCCCCTCATCAGCAGTGCTGCGGCGGCGGGTCATGGCGGAAAACGCTGCGCGCAGTCCGGACCGCTTCCCGTCAGGCTGCTGACTGGGCCACAGGCTGCTGCGGCGGTCAACCCGCAGCCGGTTCGTCCGCCGGCCGGTTCGCCAGTCAAGGCGCAGCGAGCGCAGGGAGTAGCGGGCCCGCTGCCGGGACCAGAACCCCACGGACCCGTCGAGCTGCCCGCGCAGCTCCTCAACCTCCTGCCAGTACGCCTGCACCTCGGCTTCGGCCGGGTCTCCGGGGCCGAAGATCCCGGCATCGGCCCGCCGCGCCAGAGCGGACGTGGCTGCCGCTCCGGAGGGGAATGCCCTGCCCAGCACGGCGGCGTCCTCCCTGCGGGTCTGCCGTCCGGTCAGCAGGACACCGTGGTCCGCGGCAGCGCTGAGCACTTCGCGCCAGCCGCCGGCAACCCGCTGCGCGGGCCCTCCGGCGGTCCGCCGCTGTTTCCTCCGCCGCCGCTTGAGCAGCAGAATCACCAGGAGCGGGCCAAAGAGCACAACCAGGGGCAGCGACGCCACGGCCAGCACACGCAGCAGACCCGAGACGGTCTGCCAGAGATCGTCTTCCTTCTGCTCCGCGTCCTGCGGATCGGCCGCGGTGTCCGGCGGGAGTTCAGCCGGTTCCTGAGGCGGAGGCGGAGGCTGCAGAACCTGCGGCTTCGGCGTGGATTTGGGCTGCTGCTGCGGTGGAACCGGCTCGTTATCCTCGTCCGGGGTGGGGAAGAACGGCACCCAGCCGACCCGGTCGAACTCGATCTCCACCCAGGCGTGCACATCGTCGCCGGTGATCTCAATCTTCTCCGGCGCTGATCCCAGATCTTCCCAGTCCGGGTAGAAACCCATCACCACCCGGGCGGGGATACCCAGCTTCCGGGCCATCAGTGCCATCGCGGTGGCGTACTGTTCGTCGTCACCCACCATCTGCTCGGCGTCGAGCAGGCGTACCATCCGGGCGGCGCCGTGCCCCGGAAGGGACGGGGTCTCGCCGTCCTTGCCGTTGCTGAAGTAGCCTTCCGTAGCCAGGATCTGCTGCAGCCGCCGCACCCGCTGGATGGGCGTGGTCTCCTCGCCTGCGTATTCGGTGGCTTTGACACCGATGATCGGGGGTTCGCCCTGCAGCCGCGGCTGCACCGAGCCGGCGAACCCGTACTGGGCCAGCTGCGCGTCGTCGTACTCCTCGGGGAACAGGACCCGGGCTTCGTAGGTGTCCCCGTCCCCCACACCGGCGGCGGTCAGCAGCGTGGCGGAACCGGCGTCGTAATACAGGCCGCCGGCAACATCCTGCCCGCGTTCCCCGGAGGTGCGCAGTGCCTGGACCTCGCCTCCGGCCGGCAGCCACACACCGTTATAGCCGCTGATGGTGAACCGCAGGGTCGTCTCAGCACCCCGCCCGGACTCCTGCGCGCCGCCCAGGGTCCCGGCATCACCCACCCGGGCATACCCGCCCTCCGACTCCGTACTCACGTCATAGACCACACCGTCGTACGCGTCCATGGCCGCGAGCCGCACCCGCTGGCCCTCGGGCAGCCCTTCCACACTGAAAAGCGGGGTATCCGCGTTGTCCTTGACGTAGCGGCGGAAGTCGGTGAGCGGACTGGGATAGTTGAACAGGTCCACAGGCGGTTCGACGGCGTCGCGCAGCACCCTGCGTTCCGCGTCCACCCCAAGCAGGGGTGCGGCAGCCAGGGACAGGACAGCCGCGCCGGCGAGTACGGCAGCGCCGTAGGCGGTCCGCCGGATCCGTGCCGCCCGCGCCGGAGCGCTGTCGACAACAATGGAATCCGGGGCGCCGGCGGCGCCTCCGGTGACAGAACCTCCGGCGGCCGCGCGGCGCTGGGCGGACCGGCGGCGGTAGGCCAGAAAGGCCAGGAGCCCGGCCGCCAGCAGCACCGCCCGGAACCCCGGCAGAGGGGCGTGTTTGGTGCCGAAAGCGATGCCGGCAGCAAACAGCGCCAGTACCGGCGCGGCGGGCCAGTACGGGCGGCGGACCCGCCAGCACAGCAGCCCGGCAGCCAGCGCGCAGGCCAGGCTGAGCAGAAAGGGCACCACCAGCATCCCGCCGGCGGTACCCACCGGGGCAGCGACGGTCAGCAGGTCCTTCCAGGCGAAGACGACGCCGAAGACCAGCACCCGCAGCGATGCGAAGGTGGGCAGCACTCCGGCGGCGGCTTCCACCGGCGCAGCCAGGGCCGAGCCGAGCACCAGATAGGTTGCGGTGGCCGCTCCGGCCGTGGTCCAGGCTCCCCAGCCGCGCACTGTTGCCGCGCCGGCCAGCAGCAGCCCCAGCACAATGCCCCCGATTCCGGCCACGAGGTAGCGGGGATCTGAGCCGAAGGTGGGGCCGAAGCCCAGCAGCCCGGCGAGCAAAAGCAGTACCAGCGCGGCGGCTTCCAGGCCTGGCCGCAGCAGTCCGGTCCGCAGCAGGGCTGCGGCGGAGACCCGGGGAGCCGGCTGGCGGATCCGGTTCCGGCGCGGGGCGTCGACGCTCATGCGGTCCCCTTCCGCACCAGCGCGGGCAGGCCGTCCAGATCCCCGCAGGACAGGACGGTCAGGTCGGCGATGTCCCGGCGCCCGGGCTGCTGGCCTTCGGCGCAGCGCACGGCGAGGCAGCGGATGCCCGGGGCGATGGCGGCGGCCGCGGACCGCAGGACCGATGCGCTCACGTCCGTGCCGGTCACGAGGATGACCACCGAGGCGTTGGGCACGGCGTCAGCGGTCAGGGCAGCGAGTTCGCGGGTTCCCTGCCGCCGCTCGGTGCCGTCCACCCGGGTCAGTTCATCCAGCAGGATCCGCGCGCTGCCACTGCGCAGTGGCCCGTCCTGGGTGAGAACGGTGAGGTCCCGCTGTTCACGGATGGCCTGCAATCCCAGCGACCCGGCCACCGACACCGCCAGCTCAAAGTCCTGCGCGGAGGAATATTCGGCCAGATTGGTGGACAGGGCAACGGCCAGATGGGAACGGCGGGTCTCCTCGAACTGCCGGACCATCAAGGTGCCCGTGCGGGCAGTGGTTTTCCAGTGGATATGCCGGCGGTCATCACCGGGAACATATTCGCGCAGGGCATGGAACGCGACGTCGGCAGTGGACAGTTCCCGGGTGGGCAGGCCTTCGAGGTCCTTGATGAAGCCGGTTGCGGACCCCTGCAGGCCCACGGTCCGCGGATGGACAAACAGGTCCACCGGGTCGGTCCAGACCAACCGCCGTCCCATCAGCGCAAACGGGTCCTGCCGGACGGATTCCACCGGCCCCACCACGATCATGGCGCGCTTCTGCGTGGGAATCCGGAAGAGCTCCTCGTGTTCGGCGCCCGGGGCCATGCGCGGCAGGTCAAACACGGCGGTGGCCGCGCCGACGGGCAGTTCCAGCGTGGCCGGCATGAGCAGGCGGCCGCCGGGGTTGCTGATGGTCAGGGATCCGACGGCGTCGTCCCCCACGGCCACCCGGGTCCGGGCCAGATCCAGACGCACAGCGTAGGCCTGGCGGCCGATGATGAAGCCCGTGGCAGCGGCCAGGACAACAGTCAGCAGCGCGGCCGCGAGCAGCAGTTCCCGCCAGCCCAGCAGTCCCCCGGCCAGCCAGCACGCCAGCATCAGTCCGGCCACCGTCCAGCCCAGGGATGTCACGCTTCGCGCTGCGGCGGACGCTCCGCTGCCGATCCGGCGCGCGGCCCTGCCGAGGCGGCGGCGGGCGGCCCGGGTGCGGGGCCCGCCGGCAGCTGCCTGCAGGCGCGCGGCAGGCAGGGCTGCCCGGACAGTGCCGGCGGCGGCGCGCAGGCGCGCGGCGGCAGAACGGAGAAGGGGGTGCACCGGCGGTGTCCCTAGACGGCTACGCGCTGCTGGGGCGCGGCCGTGGAGGCGAGCACCTGGTCCAGGACTGCTGCAGCGGTGGCGCCGGCGAACTCCGCTTCCGGGTCCATCACCAGCCGGTGGGTGAAGACGCTGGGGGCCAGGATTTTAATGTCGTCCGGCAGCACATAGTTCCGTCCCTCGGATGCCGCCCAGACCTTCGCTGCGCGGACCATGGCCAGTGCGCCGCGGACGCTGACGCCCAGCCGGGTTTCCGGAGCTTCGCGGGTGGCGGCGGTGAGGTGGGCGATGTATTCCAGGACCGAGGTGTCGGCATGGGTGGTCGCTGCGAGGTCGGCCATGTCCCGCACCGCGGAAGCGGTGATGACGGCGGACAGCGCGGCTGAGCGGTCACGCGTGGCTGAGCCCGCCAGGAGTTCCACGGTGGCCGCGTGGTCCGGATAGCCCATGGAGGTCTTGATCAGGAACCGGTCCAGCTGCGCTTCCGGCAGCCGGTAGGTCCCGGCCTGCTCAATCGGGTTCTGGGTGGCGATGACCATAAATGGCCGTTCCTGCGTGTAGGTGGTGCCGTCCACTGTGACCCGGGATTCTTCCATGACTTCCAGCAGCGCGGACTGGGTCTTGGGCGAGGCCCGGTTGATTTCGTCGGCGAGCACCACATTCGCGAAGATCGGTCCGCGGTGGAATTCGAAGGCCTGGGTTTTCTGGTCATAAATCGTGATGCCGGTGACGTCGGAGGGCAGCAGATCCGGGGTGAACTGGATGCGGGAGGTGGTGCCCTGCACGGTGGCGGCCAGAGCCCGGGCCAGCATCGTTTTACCGGTGCCGGGGGCATCCTCCAGCAGCACATGCCCTTCCGCCAGCATCGAGGTCAGGATCAGCCGGACGGCATCCGGCTTGCCGAGCACGGCCTGGCCGACGTTCGTCACCAGTTTGGCGAATGTCTCGGCGAACCAGGCGGCCTGTTCTTCGGTCATTGACATGGTTGGCATTTCCCCCAGATGGACGGAGTGGCGGGTGTGATGGGTGTGGCGGGTCTGGTCGGTGCGGTCATGGGCTAGCAGCGGCCCATGCCGGACGGCGGGTTGTTGCCGAAGCTGGTGTGGATGCCCTTGATATGCAGGCCGTTATTGTTGGCGTCGCGGTTTCCTCCGGACTCCTGCCGGTACCAGGGCTCGCCGCCGCTGCGCACGATGTAGCAGCGCGATTGGATGACTTCCCCGTGGTACGCCCAGTGGCTGCCGGCACAGTTCCTGCCGTCGTAGTTGGTCCCCGAGGCAGGGTCCATGCAGGTGCGCCGATCGGACACAGGGAGCTGGTTCCCAACCGTCAGCGACCACGTGGACGGCGGCGGCTCGGCACCGGTCCGGGCGGAGGCCGCTGCCTCGGCCCCTGGGGTTCCCTGCGAGTTCAGGACCCGGACCCGGATGCTGTGGTCCTGGTTGTACCCGTTGCCGACGCTGCGGCTGCCGTTGGCACCGACCGTTTCCCAGCCGCCGCCGTCGATCGAGATCTGGACCTGGGCGACGTCGTGCGCATTCTGGTTGGGCGGCCCCCAGGACAGAGTGGCGGTGGTGCTGCCCTGTCCGCCGTTCGAACCGGAGGCCGTCGGTGTTCCCGGGCTGCCATACACCTGGACAGCCGAGGAGGCGGCGGAGGCGGGACTGTCATAGCTGGACCCGTCGGAATTCACGACGGCGGTCAGCCGGGCGCTGATGTTTGCCCCGTTGCTGAATCCGGTGATTTCCTGTCCGCTGCTAACCGCCAGGGAGCGGCCGTCGCTGAAGCTGGCGCGGTAGCTGACTTCCTCGGCGCGGGCGCCGTTGCGGGCGCTGGCACTGAGCGGACTGAAAGTGATCGTGACCGACCGGCCCTCGGCACCCGTGCGGGAGGCCGCCAGGCTTGGCGCTGCCGGAGCATCGGGCGTCCCGACGGCGCGGCGCGGCGCGGACGCCGGCCCCCAGTCGCTCCAGCCGGCCTTGTTCAGGGCGCGGACGGCGTAGGTGTAGTTCTGCTCGGAGTTATCCACGCGTACGGTCATGTTGGACACGGCGCCGGCCTCGAGGGTGCGCACCACCGTGGACCCCTGCGATTCGCGCAACTGATAATGCGTCACGGGAGCTCCGTTGGCTGCGGTGTCGTTCCAGTCGACCGTGAGCTGGCTCTGCGTTCCCACCGAGTCTGCCCGCGCCGTGGTGGGCGACCCGGGTGCTGCCGGTGCTCCGGCGGGGACCTCGGCCGCCGAGTAGTCGCTGAAACCGGACGGTTCCGGAGCGGCATTCCGGGCCTGGACCCGCACCCGGTAGCTGGTGCCGTTGGCCAGTCCGGTCCAGGTGGTCTGCGTCATGGACGCCGGGACGGTCTTCTGCGACACGCCGCTGACCGGGGCCGGGGAGATCTGCAGGTCGTAGGACTCGATCGGCGACCCGTCGTTCGCCGGCGGGGTCCAGGCGACGCCCAGCTGCTTGTCGCCGAAGGTGAGGACCGGAGGCGCGGGCTGGGCAGGCTGGGTGTCCGGGCGGACGACGGCGGACTGCGGGGACGGTTCGGAGGTGCCGTTGACGTTGGTGGCCGTGACGGAGAAGGCGTACTCAACGTTGTTCGTCAGGCCGGTGAGCGTGCAGGTGGTGGCCGGGCAGGCCTGGCTGAAGCCACCGGTCCCGGTGACGGTGTACCCGGTGATCGGAGCCCCGTTGGCAGCGGGCGGGTCCCAGGCCAGCACCACCGTGCGGCTGCGGGTCGACTCCACCACGGGGGTGGCCGGTGCGTCCGGACGGCCCTGCACGGTGAGCAGGATCCGGGCCGAGGCCTGCCGGTCGGCCTGGCCGGTCTTGTCCTGCACCCGGTACTGCACGGTCATGCTGCCCACGAAATCAGCGGCCGGGGTGACCACCACGGAACTGCCCTGGATGCTGGCGGTACCGTTGCCGTCGGCGCTGGCCTCCATGATTTCCAGCGGGGTTTCCGGGAACGGGTTGTCGTCATTGTCCAGGACGGGCACCGTGACCGCCCGGCCCTGCACGGCGTCGTCCACGGAGTCGTCCGCGGCGACCGGAAGCGGACGGCTGGAGCCCAGGACGGCCAGGTCCACGCGGCCGGCCACCGGGTCGCTGCGCCCGTCGGTGACGGTGACACCCAGCTGCCCCAGCGTGCCGACGGTGGCTCCGTCCGCGGCTGAGACGGACAGGACCGTGCCGGAGAGCCGCGCCTCGAATCCGGCCGGAACCTGGCCGGCCAGTGCGAAGGACAGCTTCCCGGCGTCACCGGGATTGGGGTCGGAGGCCAGCGGGGCCAGGTCCAGGGTCACCGCGTCCTCGCCGATGGCGGCCTCCAGCGACCCGGGGCTCATCACCGGCGGAAGGTTCTGCTCGGGCTGCGGAAGCACGTTGATCAGCACTGTCAGGGTGGCTTTCAGCCCGTCCGGGTCATCCGGACCGGAGCCGTCGGTGACTTCGAAGGTCATCGAGCCGAGTCCGGCGTAGTTCCCGTCGGCGGTGTAGGCCAGGGTGTCTTCGTCCGCCACCCAGGTATCCCGGTTGGAGGAGCCGATGCCGCTGACCTTGGCTGCCTCGGTGATCCGGGGCGTCCGGCCTTCCCGGACCTCAACGAGTTCCGCCAGTTCCAGGTCCAGGGTCTGGGCAGCTTCGACTTCCAGCACGGCGTTGCTCCGCAGCGTCGGGTACTGGGCGCTCAGGCCCGGAACCCAGATCACGGCCGTGGCAGTTCCGCCGTCCATGTCCTGGACGGTGTACGGGATGATCTGCGCTTCCTCCAGCAGTTCCACCCGGACCCGGTCCCCTGCCGCTGAGGCGGTAAGCCGGGACGGATCCACGGACACCTTGAGATCCTCGGCAACGCCGTCAGGGTCTTCGTCGTTTTCCAGGACCGCGACGTCGACGGCGGTCCGGCCGCGGATTTCCGCGACCTCCACCCGGTCATCGCGCGCCACCGGAGCCAGCAGTTCCGCGTTCGGATCGGAGACGACGGCGACGTTCCCGTTCGCTGAGCCGCCGCGGTTATCCCGGACGGCGTAGCGCACGTTGTAGCTGCCTGCCTCGGCGGGAACAGTGAAGCGGACCCGGCCGGCGTCGGCCCGGGCATTCATCTCCGGGTTCTGCGCGGTCACTCCTTCGGGGTCCAGGGAGATTGGATCACCGTCAGGGTCGGAGTCATTCTGCAGCGCAGGCACGGCGACCTCGCGGCCCGGACGCACCGTCACGGCGTCGTCGACCGCCACCGGTTTCTGGTTCGCCTCTGCAATGGGCGCGATTCCCACCCGGACCGTGCCGGTGTTCACCAGACCCAGCCGGTCCCGGACGGAATAGGTGAAGGAGTCGGTGCCCGCCGCGGTGGCGGAAGCGGTGTAGTCGATGTAGTTCGGTCCCGGAACGGCGGCGCCGAACCTGGGAGCCTCCTCGATCCCGTTGAGGAACACTGAGTCCCCGTCGGAGTCCAGCCCGTCCAGCGGCACGGGGATCCGGACGGTGGTGCCGGCGATGGCACGGCCTTCCAGGTTCTTCGGGACCGGCGGAGTGTTCCGCTCGTCGTCGCGCGGCCGGATGTTGATGCGCACCTGCGCCGAGTCGCTCTGCCCGGTGGAATCGCGGACCTCGTAGATGGCGTACACCGTCTTGGCCGTCTCGCCCGCGACGAACCGGAGCGTATTCTCTGCGGTGAACATCTGCCCGTCCAGCGGATCAACGCCCTGGGCCAGCACCGGGTTGAGGGTCAGCGTATCGCCGGTGGGCGAGACATCGTTTTCCAAGACCGGTATGTTCACCACGTCGCCGACCCGCACGGTTGCGGTGTCGGCGGCGGCCGACGGCGGCAGCAGCGTCCCGGGCCCCTCCACCGGCAGGACGCTGACCTCCCCGCTGGCGCTGGCCGTTCCGTTGGAGACCGTGTAGCTGATGGTGGACTGGTCCTGGAGGCCGCGGACGTCGTGGATCTGCAGGATGTTGTGGTCCAGCACCGCCACGTCCAGCGGGGAACTGCTGCCGGTACTGACCGACTGCACCACCAGCACGCCGCCGGTGGGATCAGTGTCATTGCCGAGGACATCCACCAGCACGCTGCCGCCGCGCGGCAGCAGGGCCACGTCACGCACGGCTACGGGGGCTCCCTGCCTGCCGGATTCGGCGGCGTCCACCCGGATGAGGCCGCTGGCGCTCTGCGGGCCGTTGGTCACCAGATATTCGATGTAGTAGGTTTTCGCGGCGTCCGGGGTGAACGCGATGGCTCCCGTATCATAATCCGGGACAACTTCTGAACCGTCTTCGGCCTCTGCTTTGGCGAGGCTGAGCCGGCCGCCGGCGGGATCAAGGTCGTTCTGCAGCGGATACAGGGTGACGGCCTCGCCGACGGTGGCGGTGAAGTGGTCGAAGTTGGTCACCGGCGGCAGAACTCCGCCCGGGCGGACATCGAACGTCACCGTGCCGGTTGAGGTTTCGGTGCCGTCGGAGACGGTGATGGCCACGTCCTTGATGCCCTGGCTTTTGCCGATGTCCCGGAAGGTCAGCAGTCCGTCGGAGCGGCTGCGGACCTGGTCGCCGTCGGCTGTCGGCTCAGCCGAAACGAGGACCAGGTCATCGCCGTCGGGATCCATCCAGTCGTTGAGGATGTTCTGGCTGACCGATTGGCCCTGTTCCACCAGGATTTTCGTGGACCGCCGCGGCTCGGGCGGACTGTTTTCGGTGTTGCCCCGCACCTGCACAGTGGCGCTGGCGGAGGCGCTGCCGCCGCGGCCGTCGCGGACCTCGTAGTTGAAGGTGCTGGTTCCCGCTGCTTCGGGCGGGACCACTATCTGCAGGCCGGCGCCGTTGTAGATTTCCTGCACCGTTCCCGCGGTGGGCTGGGGGCCCGAAAGCTGGACTGTCAGCAGATCGCCGTCGGGATCGGTGTCATTGTCCAGGACATTCAGGATGGTGGTGCGGCCGGGGCGGACACCGAACCGGTCATCGCCGGCTACCGGCGGCCGGTTTTCCCCGGTGCGGTCCGGAAGGGTGTTGACCGGGTTTTCGCTGGCGGATTCCTCTTCGTCGTCGCTGGAATCCTGCTTTGGCGGGATGACGTCGCCCCAGTTGTCCACCAGCTGCATGTTCTCCAGCACCAGCCAGATGTTTCCGCCGTTGATGTCGTTGAGTACCACCACGGACCGGTTGGCGCGGAAGACCAGTTCGGAGGACGCACCGATGCCGGGAATTTCCTCCCGCGAATCGTCGGCGTCGGAAGCGCAGTCGCGGAGGTAGGTGCCGGCGCCGGACCAGGCGGCGTGGACGCAGGAGTCCACCACTACGGGAGCGGCGGGAAGCCCTCCGCTGCCCACTTCGGTCACGGTGGCGTCCGAGCCGTCCAATGGCTGCTTGATCAGGGCCGTGGCGGTGGCAAGGACCACGAACCCGGATTCCGGTCCCGATTCCTGGAGCCGGGCGCCGCGGGTATCGGGCAGGATGACGGTTTTTCCGCCGGGCAGAACCAGGGTGCCCAATTCCGGATCGAAGGCAACGGCCTTGCGCCCGACGGCGGCCACCTGGACGTCACCGAAACTGCGCAGTTCCTCGGCCTTGGTGATCTCCGGTTCGCCAAAGGTGCCGTTGGGCTGAACGTCGTAGCCGTAGAGGAGGCCGTCCCGGGGCGCTGCGACGGCAACATGGCCCTCCGGGGAGACTCCGGCGGCGATCCCGGGGGAATCCTCGAGCGCGGGTTCGTTCTCCGCATCGCTGAAGAACGGCAGGGCATCGGCGGTGGTCAGCCACACCGCACCGGCGGCCGGATCGGTCACCGCGATGATGGAGCCGCCCTGCGAGATGGTGGCCGACGCCGGAAGCTGGACCTCGGTGCCGCGGGCAACGTTGGCTACGTCAACGGGTGACACCTTGGACTGGTCGGTATTGGTGTGGAAGACGGTGCCGGCGTTCTGCGTTACGTCGAACCCGTCGCTGTTGGCGGCGTAGGCGCCGTCGAGCATGCGGGCCGAGTAGTTGAGGTGTCCCACCATGCCCTGGGTTCCGTTGGTGACCCACACGCCGCCGTCGTTCAGGTCCACGTCAGCGCTGGCAAAGCCGGGGTACAGGATGGCGGTGGCGACAAGCGCCCCGGCCGCGGCGACTGCGGCGCCGACCGATGCTGCCTTGCGGCGGGTACGGCTCTGCGCGCGCGCAGCCCCCCTGAAGAGTGACACTTGCTTCCCCCTGTTAAGAACCCCCAAGCCTGGCCGTGCTGCGGCGGGCCGTGAGATGCGCTGTCCAGGCGCGGCGGCAGCAGATCGGCAGGCAGACGCACCTAGTGTCGCATATTGCTAAGCTCCCTGCGCAAAATTACCGGTGCGGCGGGTTGAGAGTGCCGGGGCCGAGGCTGAGAGCGCCGGACACCGCGTCCCGCCGGACACCGGTCCCTAGTCCAGCACCAGGCCCTGCCCGGTCCCCCGTGCCAGGGTCACGGGGTGGATTTCGCCGAAACCGCGCACGTTGCGCGGTGAATGCGGGATCAGGACGAAGCTGTCGTTGTTGCGCAGCGCCGCTGCCGTCGAGGCATCGGTCAGCACTGTCCCGGGTTCCGCCAGCGAGGTCAGCCGGGACGCGAGGTTGACGGTGGGTCCGTAGATATCGCCCAGCCGGGAGAGGACACGGCCCCACACCATCGCCACGCGGGCGGAGGGAAGCAGCTCGTCCTCGGTGAAGGCCTTCGCCAGCGCCAGGGAGATCTCGGCGCCGGCTTCCGGGGTTTCGGCGTTGAAGAGCACTTCGTCGCCGATGGTCTTCACCAGCCGGCCGCCGCCCACGGAAATGATCTCGGAGCACTTGTGCTCAAAACGCTGCACCATCTGCGCCAGCGTCTTCTCGTTCATCTGCCGCGACAGGCTGGTGTAGGAGACCAGGTCCGCGAATCCGACGGCGCGCGCCAGCGGCAGCGGATTATCGTCAGTGTCCGAGTCGTGGCTGGCCAGTCCGGCCTCCGCGCGCAGGGCCAGCCGCTGGATCGCGGCGTTCAGCTGCCGCTTCCAGGCGTAGACGAGGGTCTTCTCCAGCGGCTCGATGAGGTCCGGCAGCGCCGCGACGAGCTTCTTCCGCGCCTCGGCGTCGGTGATTCCACGCTGGACCACCATCTCCTCCACCAGGGCCTCAATCTGCCACACCACCATGCGGTCGGTCATCTGGCCGATGGAACGCATAATCGAGATGGCGGCTTCCTCGGTGAGCTGTTCATCGCGGACCAGCTGGATCACCGTGCTCAGCGCATCGCGGTCCGCTTCGGTGAAGAACACGGCGTCGTCGTCGAGGTTAGGAAAACCCATGGCCCGCCACAGCTTGCGCGCGGAAAGCAGGGAGACACCCGCACCCGCAGCGGCCTCGCGCCGCTTGAGCGTACGCGGACCGCCAATCAGCTGAGCTTCGAGCTTCCGCACGTCCTCGCGGTCGATCGACCCCGGGGACTCCGCAGGTTCCGGCTTGTCCGGCACCGGCACGGTGTTCATGGACAGCGTCAGCGGCTCGGGCTCGGGCTCGGGCTCGGCAGCGTCGTCAGGCGCTTCGTGGCCCTGATCACTCATGGCCGCTCCAATCGTCGTCGTAACCCGTGCTTCCTTCAATATCTACACCATCGAACATCACAGTCATGGGCAGCTGCTCTATGGTGGCCAACACAATTGACTTGAACCGGTGCACCTCAGGCATGGAGGCATAGTCGATCACCCGGCCGCGGCCAAGGTCGATCCGCAGGGTTCCGGCACGCTGCATCCGCTGCAGGATCCCCTGCCGCGCTTCCAGCTGGTAGATCGAGGCCAGCGGCAGGTCGTGTTCGCGGCGCCGGAGCACTCCCCGGCGCTGGATCAGCCGGCGGCTGGTCAGGACGTACCGGGTGGCGTTCCAGCGCAGCACCGGCGGTATGCAGAACCGTGCCAGCAGCAGGAGGGTCAGGAGCACGACGGCGGGCACCAGCACAAAGGTCCACTCCGCCAGGGCAGCCGGGAGGGTTTCCCGGCTCAGGTATCCCAGGGCGAAGCCGGCGGCGGCACAGGCGGCAGCGGCCAGCAGAATAGGCCCGAGCAGTGGCCCAGCATGCGGCCGTGCAGCCACGATGACCTGTTCCCCCGGCTCCAGCCTCATCCGCACCGGAGTCCGTATGGGCGCGCGCTCATGCCTGAGCGGCCCGGAGATGCACCACATCCGCCGCTGTCACCGCGTGCCGGACACCCTCGCCGTCGAGAATCAGCAGTCCGCCATGCGGATCGAGGCCAACCGCGCGGCCGACCAGGTCTGATCCGTCCGGCAGGAAAGCCCGGACTTCCTGGCCCAGCGTGACCATCCTGGAGGAGATGCTCTCCTTCAGTGTCCGCCCGTCTGCCTGGGACGCCTCCGCGTTTCCGTCAACGGCGCAGAACCCGCGGTAGTCGGCCGTAAACCGGAGCAGATAATCCTCCAGCAGGACGTTCCGGTCCGTGGTGGAGGCGTACTCCATGAGCAGGCTGGTGGCGGTGCTCACCGGCTGGTCCTCATCGGTGAGGGATACGTTCAGGCCGGTGCCAACGACGACGGCGGGCGGATTGCCCGACGTTTCCGGAACCACCTGGGCCAGGATGCCGGCCAGCTTCCGGCCGTCCACCATGACATCGTTGGGCCATTTCAGCTTGGGCTCCACCCCCGTGCGGGCAGCAATGCTTTCGGTGAGGGACAACGCGGAGAGCAGGGACAGCCAGCCGTAGGACTGGGTTGGCAGCGGGCGCCCGGATGGGTTGACCGGACGCAGCAGGACGCTGACGAACAGCGAGGAACGTACCGGAGCTTCCCAGGTGCGGCCCAGCCTGCCCCGGCCGGCCGTCTGGAGTTCCGCGGTCAGGACCGAGAGATCTGGGTACTGCGAAGGCACCAGCCGGGCAGCGTCCGCGAGGTCAGCGTTTGTGGATCCGGTTTCGGAAACCACGTCCAGCCGGGACAGCGGGCCAGCCGGGGCAACAAGACGCGCCTGGAGCCGCTGTGGTTCCAGGGGTGGACGCTCCATGCTGGAGTAGTGCAAATGCATGCCTCCGATCTTACGCGCCGGGTCCTCCACCCCGGCGGGTGCCTGCCTCAGAGGAAGAAGTCGGCCATGAGCTGGTCTTCCGAAGCACCGAGGCTGTATTTGGCGAAGTCAGTGACTCCCTCCTCGGCCAGGACCTGTTCGTCGGTGTAGAAGTTGCCCGTGGCTTCCTTTCCCGGGCGGGTCAGGATGGCGTGCGCGGCGTCGGCCATGATGTCGGCGCTGCGGGACACCCGGGCCAGTTCGGTGCCGCCGGGCATGTTGCGGATGGCAGCGGTGTCGATGGAGGTGCACGGCCAGAGCGAGTTGACCCCGATGCCGTCCTTCCGAAGTTCTTCGGCCAGGCCCAGTGTGGTCAGGGACATGCCGTATTTGGCCATTGTGTAAGCGAGGTAGCTTCCGGCCCACTTCGGGTCGAGGTTCAGCGGCGGCGAAAGCGTGAGGATGTGCCCGTTGTCCGAGTTCCGCAGGGCCGCCAGCGAAGACTTGGACAGCAGGAACGTGCCGCGCGCGTTGATGTCCTGCATCAGGTCGTAGCTCTTCATGCTGACGTCGTCGGTGCTGCGCAGATCGATGGCGGAGGCATTGTTCAGCACGATGTCGATGCCGCCGAACCGTTCCACCGTGGCGGCGACGGCATTGGCGACGTCCTCATCGCTGCGGACATCGCCAATGATCGGCAGGGCCTTTCCGCCGGCGGCCTCCAGCTGTTCGGCCGCGGTGTACACCGTGCCCTCCAGCTTGGGGTGCGGTTCGGCGGTCTTCGCCAGCATCGCTACGTTGGCGCCGTCGGCCGCTGCCCGCAGGGCGATGGCCAGCCCGATGCCGCGGCTGCCTCCGGACATCAGGATGGTGCGTCCGGCCAGGGAACGCGGGTTCGTTGAGGCTGTGTTCGAGGTCATACGGACAGGGTAATGCACCCGGGGCAAATATGTTACTCACCAGTAACATCAGGCCGGCCGCCAGCCGGCCTGCCAGCGCCTTGCCCGCGGGGCACCGCACCCCCGCTCCACTGCCGGTATCTTTCAGCGGGCCAACGCGCCGGGATCGAAATTGTAGGATTCCTACACCCGGGATAGGTGTTGCCGCTCACTAGACTGGGTGGAACGCCCGCCCAGTTGTGTAAAACCTACTTAACCCGTCCTGACCCGTCATGACGCACCGTTGGGGTGGGGCACCGACCGGCAGCCACCCCCAGAAGCACCCGGAGAACACATGAGCATCGACCAGGACATCGATCTGCAGACCACAGCAGGCAAGATTGCGGACTTCCGGCGCCGCCAGGCCCTGGCCGCTGCGCCCTCCGGAACCGCCGCCATCGAGAAGCAGCACGCCCGGGGAAAGCACACCGCCCGTGAACGCATCGACCTGCTCCTGGACGAGGGCTCCTTTGTGGAATTCGACGCCCTGGCCGTCCACCGCTCCACCGCCTTCGGGATGGAAAAGAAGAAGCCGCTGGGTGACGGACTGGTGTCCGGCTACGGCACCGTCGACGGCCGCCCGGTTGCGGTCTACAGCCAGGACTTCACCGTCTACGGCGGATCCCTGAGCCAGGTCAACGGCGAAAAGATCGTCAAGGTCCAGGAACACGCCCTGCGCAACGGCTGCCCGGTCATCGGCATCCTCGACGGCGGCGGCGCCCGGATCCAGGAGGGTGTGGCCTCCCTGGCGATGTTCGCCGATATCTTCCGCAACAATGTCCACGCGTCCGGCGTCGTTCCCCAGATCTCCCTGATCATGGGCCCGTCCGCCGGCGGCGCCGCGTACTCCCCCGCCCTGACCGACTACGTGGTGATGGTGGACAAGACCTCCCATATGTTCATCACCGGACCGGACGTGATCAAGACGGTCACCGGCGAAGACGTGGACATGGAGACTTTGGGCGGCGCACGGCAGCATAACGCCAACACCGGCACGTCCACCTACCTGGCCTCGGACGAAGAAGACGCCATCGATTTCGTGCGGGAGCTGCTGGACTTCCTGCCCTCCAACAACCTCGCCGAGGCCCCCCTGGCGGCGTTCGACCAGGACCTGGAAATCAACGACGGCGACCTCGCCCTGGACACCCTCATTCCGGACTCCGCGAACCAGCCGTATGACATGCGCACGGTCATTGAACAGGTGGTCGACGACGGGCATTTCCTGGAAATGCAGTCCCTCTACGCCCCCAACGTGATCATCGGCTACGGCCGGCTCGAAGGGCACACGGTGGGCATCGTCGCCAACCAGCCCCTGCAGTTCGCCGGCACCCTGGACATCAACGCCTCCGAGAAGGCTGCCCGGTTTGTCCGGAACTGCGACGCCTTCAACATCCCGATCCTGACCTTCGTGGACGTTCCCGGCTTCCTGCCCGGCAAGGACCAGGAATTCCAGGGCATCATCCGCCGCGGCGCCAAGCTGCTCTACGCCTACGCAGAGGCCACCGTGCCGAAGCTGACCGTGATCACCCGCAAGGCCTACGGCGGCGCGTACATCGTGATGGGTTCCAAGAAGCTGGGCGCTGACCTCAACGTCGCCTGGCCAACCGCGCAGATCGGCGTGATGGGCGCCCAGGGCGCGGTGAACATCCTGTACCGCGGGCAGCTGGCAGCGGCCGCGGCGGAAGGCCGCGACGTCGACGAGGTGCGGCAGGGCTACATCAACGCGTACGAGGAAGAACTGCTCAACCCGTACCAGTCGGCGGAGCTGGGTTACGTGGACGCCGTGATCGCGCCCTCGGAAACCCGGCTGCAGCTGATCCGCGGCCTGCGCGCCCTGCGCGACAAACGCGCAACGCTGCCGCATAAGAAGCACGGGAACATCCCGCTGTGAGTCCGGCAAACGAAACCGACGGCGCACCGGAAGAGCCGCTGTTCCAGGTCCTGGCCGGCAATCCCACGGACGAGGAACTCGCTGTCCTGACCGCCGTCGTCGTCAGTCTGGCCGCCGGTTCCGGTCAGGACGGACCGGCCGGCGCGCACGCCGCTGCGGACCCGGCGAGCACCCGCCGCGCCTGGACCAGGCGGCGCCAGCTGAGCCTGCGGCCCGCTCCCGGGCCGGGCTCGTGGCGGCGCAGCTACCGCTGACGCGTTACGCTCGGGGGTGTGACTGAACAGACAACCTCGCCAGAATCCCTGTCCACCGCCGGGACGCGCACTCCAACAGCCATCGATGCCGTCGCGGAAGCATTCACCGAAAATCTGCTGCACCTGGATCCGTCCTTCGCAACCACACTGGGCATCCCGGGCCACGAAACGGAGTACGCCGACTACTCCCCCGCCGGCTTGGAATCCACCGCCGAAGCGATGCGGGAAACCCTCGGAAGACTTGAGGACCTGCAGCCCGCGGACGACGTCGACCGTGTGACCCTGGATGCGATGCGGGAACGCCTGGGCCTTGCCCTGGAAATCCACGAATCCGGCTGGGACCTCGCCGATCTGAACAACATCGCATCCCCGGCCCAGGACATCCGTGCGATCTTCGACCTGATGCCCACCGACACCGTCGAAGCCTGGGAACACATCTCCGGCCGCCTGCACAACCTGCCCGACGCCGTCGCCGGCTACATCACCTCGCTGCGCAGCGGTGCCGAGCAGGGCCGCGTAGCTGCCCGCCGGCAGGTAAAGATCGTGATGGAGCAGGCAGGCAAGTACGCCGAGGACGGCGGCTTCTTTGATTCCTTCGCCGGCAACGCCGCGCTGTCCGACGGCACTGAACTGCCCGAGGCGCTGAAGGCTTCGCTCCGGGAGAACGCCGACGGCGCCCGCGCCGCCTACCGCGCGCTCGTGGACTTCCTCAGCGCAGAGCTGCTGCCCGCCGCACCGGAAAAGGACGCCGTGGGCGCCGAGCGCTACGCACTGATGTCCCGCCAGTTCCTCGGCTCCGCCGTCGACCTGGAGGAAACCTACCAGTGGGGCGTAGCAGAGCTGGACCGGATCATCGCCGAGCAGGAGGAAGTGGCCAACCAGATCCGGCCGGGCGCCTCCGTCCGCGAGGCCATGGACCTGCTCGACGCCGATCCGGACCGCCAGCTGAACGGCACCGAAGAGCTGCGCACCTGGATGCAGGAGCTCTCCGACCGCGCCGTGGCCGAACTCTCCGGCACCCACTTCGACATCACCGGGCCGATGCGCAAGCTGGAATGCATGATCGCGCCCACGAACGAGGGCGGGATCTACTACACCGGTCCCAGCGATGATTTCTCCCGGCCCGGCCGCATGTGGTGGTCCGTCCCCGAGGGCGAAGACACCTTCACCACGTGGAAGGAAACCACCACCGTCTACCACGAGGGCGTTCCCGGCCATCACCTGCAGATCGCCACGGCGGTTGCCTCCCGGGACCTGCTGAACGGCTGGCGCCGCAACGTGTGCTGGGTTTCCGGGCACGGCGAAGGCTGGGCACTCTACGCCGAACGGCTGATGGCCGAGCTCGGCTACCTCAGCGATCCCGGCGACCGGATGGGCATGCTCGACGCGCAGCGGATGCGTGCCGCCCGCGTCGTCTTCGACATCGGCGTCCACCTGGAACTCGAAGTTCCGGAGCGCTGGGGCACGGGCACCTGGACCCCGGAGAAGGGCTACGGCTTCCTCAAGCAGAACATCGCTATCTCAGAGGGCCAGCTCAACTTCGAGTTCACCCGCTACCTAGGCTGGCCGGGACAGGCTCCCGCCTACAAGCTCGGCCAGCGCCTCTGGGAGCAGATCCGGGATGAGGTCCGCACCCGTGAAGGTGAGTCCTTCGATGAGAAGGCCTTCCACACCAAGGCACTCCAGCTCGGTTCGGTCGGCCTGGACACCCTGCGCCGGGCGCTGCTGGGAAGCTAGCCTTCAGCTGATCATGAGGATGGGAACGTGCCCGGCAGCTTGCCGGGCACGTTCTGCCTTTCCGGCCGGTCCGGTTTTGACCGGACCAGCCGGGCTCTTTCCTGCGAGAATCCTCACAGGCCAGTCAGGAATATTGCCGGCGGTCCGCCGCTGCGCGCCACAGTCCGGGGATTCCGGCGTGAGATTTCAACCCGCAGCCGAATTCCCCGGCGTAACATTTCGCAACCCTAAAAAGACTCTGGTATGGAGCCTCGTCTAGCATTTTCAACGTGACTTCACCACAGACACCTCCCCAGTCCCCGGCCGACGCCACCACCCGCCGCAGGCTCCCCCGCTGGGCCACAGCTTTCGGCCCGCAGATCATCGCTGCCCTGGTGGTTGGCCTCTGCCTGGGCCTGCTGGCCAGGTCGATGGGCGAAACCGGCGGTGAGCCGAACTGGCTCGCCACCACCCTGGCCACCATCGGCTCCAGCTACGTCTCCCTGCTCAAGGCAGCCGTGGTTCCGCTGATCTTCACGGCCGTTGTCAGTTCGATCGCCAACCTCCGACAGGTTTCCAATGCTGCGCGGCTCGCCTGGCAGACACTGCTGTGGTTCGGCATCACGGCGCTGATCGCCGTCGGCATCGGCATTGCCCTGGGCGTCGTGATGCAGCCCGGAGCCAACGCCGACGCCGCCACCCCGCCCGGGTACGAAGGCAGCACCGGCAGCTGGATCGGCTTCCTGACCGGCCTCGTTCCCGGCAACTTCCTCGGCCTGACCGCCTCCACCACGGAGTCCCTGACCACGTCGCTGAACTTCAACGTGCTGCAGGTCCTGGTCATCGCGATCGCCGTCGGCATTGCCGCCCTGAAGGTCGGCAAGCCCGCCGCACCGTTCCTGGCCCTGAATGCCTCCGCACTGGCTGTTATCCAGAAGGTGCTCTGGTGGATCATCCGCCTCGCACCGCTGGGTACCGTCGGCCTGATCGGCCGCGCCGTCGCCACCTACGGCTGGGACACCATCGGCTCCCTCGGCACCTTCACGGTGGCCGTCTACCTTGGCCTGGCCCTGGTGATCTTCGTGGTCTACCCCGTGCTGATCAAGAGCCAGGGGCTCTCCATCCGGCAGTGGTTCTCCGGCGCCTGGCCGGCCATCCAGCTCGGCTTCGTTTCCCGCTCCTCCGTGGGCACGCTGCCCCTGACCCAGCGGGTCACGGAACGGAACCTCGGTGTACCCCGGGCCTACGCGTCCTTCGCCGTACCCCTGGGCGCGACCACCAAAATGGACGGCTGCGCCGCGATCTACCCGGCCATCGCCGCCATCTTCGTGGCCCAGTTCTTCGGCATTGATCTGAGCCTCGGCCAGTACCTGCTGATCGCCGTCGTCGCCGTCCTCGGGTCGGCAGCGACCGCCGGAACCACCGGCGCCGTCGTGATGCTCACCCTGACCCTGTCCACCCTGGGACTGCCGCTGGACGGCGTCGCACTGCTCCTGGCGATCGACCCGATCATCGACATGGGCCGGACCGCCGTCAACGTGGCCGGCCAGACCGTGGTGCCCACGATCGTGGCCAAGCGCAACGGCCTGCTGCAGCACGAGCTGTACAACGCCAAGCGCACCGGTGACCCGTTCGATGACGATTCCGATGACAACATCAGCAACGAGGATTCACCCGCTGCACAGGAGGAAACTTCCCTCCCTGCAGAAGCCCCCGCGCGTTCCTAAAGCGGTGTAGGGTGCAGGTACTCGCACCCTTCTGGAATGGCCGTCCCAATGCTGGGGCGGCCATTCTGCTGTCCGGGGGGCGGGGTGTGGGCGGTGGGGCGTCTCCCGCTTTCGCCCCGGGCCGCGCACGCGCACTAGGCTGGAGTCCGTGACTGACCTGACGCTGATCCTCGCCTCCGCTTCCCCCGCCCGCACCAAGCTCCTGTCCAACGCCGGCATTACCCACCGTGTGCTCGTCTCCGATGTGGACGAGGACGCCGTCACCGCCCGCTATGGGCTGACCGACCCGCACGACACGGCCCTGCTGCTGGCCCGCGCCAAGGCGGAGGCCGTCGCATCGCTCCCGGAGGCGGAGGGCGCACTGGTCCTCGGCTGCGATTCGGTCTTCGAGTTCGACGGCGAGGCGCACGGCAAGCCGTGGGAGGCCGACGTCGCCCGCGAACGCATCCGGCGCATGAGCGGCCGCCACGGTGTGCTCCACACCGGCCACTGGCTCGTGGACTGCCGGGACACCGACGACGACGGCTCCGGTGCCACGCTGGGGGCCGTCAGCTCCGCCGAAGTGCACTTCGCCGAACTCCTGGACGAGGAAATCGAGGCCTACATTGCGACCGGCGAACCGCTGGAGGTTGCCGGCTCGTTCACCATCGACTCCCTCGGCGGCGCTTTCATCGAACGGGTCGTGGGCGATCCGCACGCCGTGGTTGGCCTCTCCGTGTCCACCCTCCGGCATCTTCTGGCCAGCGCCGGCGTGGGCGTTACGTCTCTCTGGAAGTAAGTTCTGCCCGCCACCGCCCGGTGCGCAGCTCCAGTGACCACCCCGGCGAACAAGTCACCGTATCTGCGCACTCACCACATCCGGCCCACCCCGCGGGTGCCAGCCACCGCCCGGTGCGCAGCTCCAGTGACCACCCCGGCGAACAAGTCACCATATCTGCGCACTCACGGCTCCCAGCCGCCCCGCATCAAGGCCTGCCGCACCTTGCCCAGCACCCAGGCCGGACCTTGGGCCAGGTCGAACCGGTTGAAGCGGACCTGATGCCAGCCCAGGTCATGGGCGAGCAGATCCCGGTGATGGTCCCGGCTCTGCTGCGCCGGGGTGAGGTGGTGCGCGCCGTCGTACTCGATGCAGGTGCGGAATCCGCGGCAGCCTAGATCCGCCCAGAGCGCAGGAGCGCCTGTTTCATCGAGGATGGCGGTGTTGGGGCTGAATTCCGGCAGGCCGGCGCGACAAAGAAGCAGCCGGATCCGCGTCTCCGGCGGCGAGTCCACACCGACCCGCATCAGATCGACGGCGGCACGGAGCCTTGGCAGCCCGGGAAGTCCAGCTTTCGACCGAACGTAAGTGCGCAGCTCCGCAAGCGGTACCAGCGCTGACCGCCGGGCACCAAAGTTCCGCCGGTGCTCGCTGACGATCCAATCCCCCGCAACCACCAGGTCTTCCAGCGCCAGTGCGGCTGACAGATCGAGAAGCGTCCGGGCCGCCGAGGTCACGGGTAACCCGGCTAGGGCGGTCAGCTCAGCAGGTTCCAGCACCAGACGATGCCCCATGACGTTCCTCCTCCGCGGCGCCGGCAGGCCCCGGGCCCGGCTGAGATGAATAGCCGTTTCAGCCTGCAGGGATCGGGGCAGCGGCAGACCATGAAGCCGGGCAGCAGTGCCGTGCGATATGTAGGCCCCTGGAAGAAGCTCGATATAGGGCCGGCAGCGATCCACCAGCGGCATCTCCATATCTTTGAGGACACGAATCTCCCTGCTGGGCGTCAGGACATCCTGCGCCCGAAGCCTGGATTGACGAAGCCCAAGACTCTGGGCCCGCCTCAGCGTGAAGGAGTGCTCCGGCAGGTTGGCGGGAAATGGTGCGGCGCGGGTCATTCCTCTATTGCAGATCATCGTGAGGAGCGCGGGCCGCAGGGCTGTTCACAGCCGGATTTATCCACAAATGCCTTCTCTGGGGTTGCGGCAGCCACCCGCACCGCCAGCAGCCCTGTGCATAAGCCGCTTTCACCGTGGAAGGCCGTTTCCGGGCCCGCGTCCCCTCCACGTCACACCGGCGCAATACGTTTGTAGGGTTTCCACAACGAAAGTCCCTGACCCACGCAGAAACAGCACGGTTTATGGCGGGAGAGTACAAAAGCGCGCTAGGCTCCCAACAGATCAAAGGAGCCACTGCATTTCATGAGCCAGTTCACCACAGTCCCCCTGGGCAAGGTCCTGATTGCCAACCGCGGCGAGATTGCCGTCCGGATCATCCGGGCAGCACGCGACGAAGGAATCGGCACGGTCGCCGTTTATGCAGAACCTGACCGGGACGCGCTGCACGTCCGGCTCGCTGACGAGGCCTACGCCCTCGGCGGCAGCACCGCTGCTGAGACCTACCTCGATATGGACAAGCTTCTGGCCGCCGCCGCGCGCGCCGGAGCAGACGCCGTCCATCCCGGTTACGGCTTCCTGTCCGAAAACGCAGAATTTGCCCGGCGCGTCATCGCCGCCGGACTGACGTGGATCGGTCCCTCCCCCGAAGCTATCGACCAGCTGGGCGACAAGGTCCAGGCCCGGCACCTGGCAGCCAAGGTTGGTGCTCCCCTGGTTCCGGGAACGGCAGATCCGGTCACCAGCGCCGACGAAGTACTGGCCTTCGCCCAGGAATACGGCCTGCCCGTGGCTATCAAGGCAGCCTTCGGCGGTGGCGGGCGCGGCATCAAGGTGGCCAGGACGCTTGAGGAAATTCCCGAGCTCTACGACTCCGCAGTCCGCGAGGCCACGGCGGCTTTCGGCCGCGGCGAGTGCTTCATCGAACGGTTCCTGGACTCACCGCGCCACGTGGAAACCCAGTGCCTGGCAGACGCCCACGGAAACGTCGTCGTCATCTCCACCCGCGACTGCTCGCTGCAGCGCCGCAACCAGAAGCTCGTGGAAGAGGCACCCGCCCCGTTCCTCACAGCCGATCAGAACCAGCGGCTGTATGAATCCTCCAAGGCCCTGCTCCGGGAGGCCGGATACCAGGGCGCCGGAACCTGCGAGTTCCTGGTGGGCACCGACGGAACCATTTCCTTCCTCGAGGTCAACACGCGCCTGCAGGTGGAGCACCCGGTGTCGGAGGAAGTCACCGGAATCGACCTGGTCCGCGAGCAGTTCCGCATCGCCCGCGGAGAGGAACTGGGCTACACGGACCCGGAAATCCGCGGTCACTCCTTCGAGTTCCGGATCAACGGCGAGGACGCCGGCCGCGGCTTTATGCCCTCCCCCGGCACTGTCGACACGCTGCGCCTGCCCTCCGGGCCGGGCGTCCGCGTGGACTCCGGCATCGAGGCCGGGGAAACCGTTGGCGGCAACTTCGACTCCATGCTCGCCAAGCTGATCATCACCGGCTCCTCCCGCACCCAGGCACTGCAGCGCGCCCGCCGTGCTCTGCAGGAAATGGAGATCACCGGTCTTCCCACGGTCCTGCCGTTCCACGCCGCAGTGGTGTCGGACCCGGCCTTCGCGCCCGAGGAAGGTCCGTTCAGCGTGCACACCCGCTGGATCGAGACGGAATTCAACAACACCATTCCGGCCTTCTCCGGCGAGCCCGCACAAGGCTCCGGCGAGGACGCGTCCCGGCAGCGCCTGACAGTCGAAGTCGGCGGAAAGCGCCTGGAAGTGGTTCTTCCCGCCGGGCTGGCCTCCGCGCCCTCCCGCGGCACGGCAGCCAACGGCAAACCCCGCAAGGGCCGTTCCCGCTCCGCCTCCGCTGCCGCGACCGGCAACGACCTCACCTCCCCCATGCAGGGAACCATCGTGAAGGTGGCTGTGGAGGACGGCACCGTTGTGGCCGAGGGAGACCTGGTGGTGGTGCTGGAAGCGATGAAGATGGAGCAGCCGCTGACCGCGCACAAGTCCGGCACGGTCAGTGGCCTGAGCGCCCTGCCCGGTGCCACGGTTTCTGCCGGGGCGGTCATCGCCACCATCCTCGACTAAGCGGACCTGACACAGGCCCGACCCAAACGAAAGGCCCGGATCCGTGAGGATCCGGGCCTTTCGCCGCTTGGAGCCGGAGCTCCTAGCTGGAGTGGTTCACGTAATCGACGTCCTTGGTCTCACGGGTCACGAACAGTGCAATGAAGGTCAGCACCGCCATGGAGGAGAGGTAGACGCCCACCAGCCACGGGCTGCCGTCAGCGGCCTGCCAGAGGGCGACGGCGATGAACGGTGCGACGGCGGCGCCCAGGATCGAGGACACGTTGTAGGCGATCGCCGAGCCGGTGTACCGCACGTTGGTCGGGAAGAGCTCCGGCAGCACCGCACCCATCGGCCCGAAGGTCAGGCCCATCAGGGTGAAGCCGAGGATCAGCAGCGCCATGGTGCCAGCGAACCCGCCGCCGAACAGCGGGGCGAAGGTGAAGCCGAAGACGAAGATGCCAGCGGTGACCCACAGCAGGGTCTTGCGGCGGCCGAACTTCTCGGCCAGCGGTCCGGCAACCATGGTGAAGATACCGAAGAAGACGACGCCGACGATCAGCATGATCAGGAAGTCGTTCCGGGCGTAGCCCAGTCCGGCGGCGAACGTGTCGGGGTCGAAGGCCTTGCCTGCAGCCTCGGCCTTTGCCTGGGCCTCTTCGGCGGTCTTGGCAGCGGTGCCGTAGGACAGGGTGAACGTGGTCATCAGGTAGAAGAGCACGTAGGTGGCCAGCATGATGAACGTACCGGCGATCATCGGACGCCAGGAGAACTTGAACGCAGCGGCCAGCGGCAGCTTGCTCACCTCACCGGAATCAACAACCTTCTGGAAGGCCGGGGTCTCCACGAGCTTCAGCCGGACGTAGAGGCCAATGATGACCATCACGGCGCTGGCCAGGAACGGAATCCGCCAGCCCCAGGACATGAACTGGTCTTCGCTGAGGTTGAAGCTCAGGAACAGGAACAGCCCGTTGGCCAGGATGAAGCCGATGGGGGCGCCCAGCTGCGGGAACGTGCCGTAGATGGCGCGCTTGTTCGCCGGAGCGTTCTCCGTCGCCAGCAGCGCCGCACCGGACCATTCACCGCCGAGGGCAAGGCCCTGGGCAAAGCGCATAACCACCAGCAGTGCCGGGGCCCAGAAGGTCCAGCCGGCAACGTTGGCCGTCGGCAGGCAGCCGATCAGGAACGTGGCGATACCCATGGTCAGCAGCGAAGCCACCAGCGTGCCCTTGCGGCCCACCTTGTCACCGAAGTGCCCGAAAATAATCGAGCCCAGCGGACGGGCAATGAATGCCACACCGAAGACGGCGAAGGAGCTCAGCAGGGCTGTGACGCCCTCGGCGTTCGGGAAGAACAGGACGGGGAAGACGAGGACGGCCGCGGTCGCATAGACGTAGAAGTCGTAGAACTCGATCGAGGTGCCGACCAGGGACGCGACGATGACGCGTCCGCGGGAGTTGGCCGGGGCCTTTGCAGCCTCGGCACTGGAGGTTTCTGTTGACATGGGGTGAGTCTTTCGGGTGCGGGATGGAAACAGTTCATCCTAAAACCCGGCGTCCGCCATTCGGACATCCGTCCACTATTTGGACACCCCTGGTGTCATACCTTGACTGTCATGCCGTGGCAGGCCGCTGAAACAGCCAAGGCCCGGTCCCGGAGCGCGTGAACGTCCGGGGCCGGGCCTTGGCTGGAGGGGCTGGGTTACAGGTGCACGTGCAGGCGCCGCGCGGCCTCCGAGATCGAGCCGGTGAGCGAGGGGTACACGGTGAAGGTGTTCGCCACGTCATCCACGTGGAGCTTCTGCGTGACGGCCAGGGCGATCGGGAAGATCAGCTCCGAGGCACGCGGGCCGACGACGACGCCGCCGATGACTGTCCCGGATCCCTTCCGCGCAATGATCTTCACGAAGCCTTCCTTCACGTCCATCATCTTGGCGCGCGCGTTCGTGTGCAGGGACAGCTTGATGACATCGCCCTGATAGCGGCCGGCCGCGATGTCGGCTTCGGAGACGCCTACGGACGCGATTTCCGGGGAGGTGAAGATGTTTGAGGCAACGTTCTTCAGTTTCAGCGGCTTCACACTGTCCCCCATCAGGTGGGCGATGGCGATGCGGCCCTGCATGGCGGCGACCGAGGCAAGGTTGAACACACCGGTGCAGTCGCCGGCCGCGTAGACGTTGGAGGCCGTGGTGCGGGAAACGCCGTCGACCTTGATCTGTCCGTATTCATCCAGGGTCACCCCGGCCTCTTCCAGGCCGATGTCCCGGGTGTTCGGGATGGCGCCGACGGCGACCAGGCAGTGCGAGCCTTCAACGGTGCGGCCGTCGGAGAGCGTGACCAGGACGCCGTCACCGGTGTTCTTCACGGATTCTGCGCGGGAGCGGGACAGCACGGTCATGCCGCGGGCCTGGAAAACATCCTCCAGCACGCGGGCGGCGTCGGCGTCTTCGCCGGGGAGCACCCGGTCACGGCTGGAAATCAGCGTTACGCGTGCGCCCAGGCCGTTGTAGGCCGAGGCGAACTCGGCTCCGGTGACACCCGAGCCGATGACGATCAGGTGCTCGGGAACCTCGGTCAGGTTATAGATCTGCTTCCAGGTGAAGATCCGCTCGCCGTCCGGCATGGAGGATTCCAGTTCGCGCGGGTTCGCGCCGGTGGAGATCAGCAGCGCCTCAGCTTCCACGGTGGTGGTGCCTTCGTCGGAGGTGACCTCGATGGTGCGGTTGTCCAGCAGCCGGCCCTCGCCCACGAGCACCTTCACACCCATGCGCTCCAGCGTGCGGCGAATGTCATTGGACTGTTCCTTGGCCAGGGCGAGCAGACGGTGGTTAACCACCTTCAGATCAGCCACCACGGGCTTGCCGGCTTCGCCGAAGTCGACTCCGAGGTTGGAGGCCGAGCTCATGCGCGTCATCACGTCAGCGGTGGCAATGAGGGTTTTGGACGGTACGACGTCGGTGAGGACGGCGGAGCCTCCGAGCCCGTTGCGTTCGACGATGGTGACGTCCGCACCCAGGGAGGCGGCCACCATCGCGGCCTCATATCCGCCCGGGCCGCCGCCGAGGATCGCAATTTTTCTGGCAGTGAAATCTAGTTGGCTCGTCACAAGTGTCCATTCTGTCCCATCCGGGAGCCCCTCTCAAACGAACCGATTCCCTTCCCGCCCGCGGTTTGCCGCCGCAGGCGGTAAGTTGTACGGGTGAGCAACGACGAACCTTTTGAACTTGCCCGGCAGGCCGCGGCCTACATCGCCGAGAAAACCGGTGTGCCCTCCCACGACTTTGCCCTGGTCCTGGGCAGCGGCTGGGGGGACGCAGCGGACCTGATCGGTGAGACCACCGCCACCCTTCCGGCGTCGGAAATCCCCGGCTTCTCCGCCCCTGCGGTGGAAGGACATGTGGGCACCATCCGCTCCGTCCTGACCCCGGGCGGCAAGCGGGCGCTGATCCTCGGCGCCCGCACACACTATTACGAGGGCAAGGGTGTGCGCGCCGTTGTGCACGGGGTGCGCACGGCCGCAGCGGCGGGCGCCAAGGTGATGGTGCTGACCAACGGCTGCGGCGGGCTGAACCCGGAGTGGAAGCCCGGCACACCCGTGCTGATCAGCGACCACCTCAACCTCACCGCCACGTCACCGCTGGAGGGTGCGACGTTCGTCGACCTCACGGACCTCTACTCTCCCCGCCTGCGCGATCTGGCCCGCACGGTCGATCCCAGCCTCGACGAGGGGGTGTACGCCCAGTTCCCCGGCCCGCACTATGAGACGCCGGCCGAAGTCCGCTACGCCAAGACCATCGGCGCCGACCTCGTGGGCATGTCCACCGCGCTCGAAGCCATCGCGGCCCGGCACGCGGGAATGGAAGTTTTCGGCATCAGCCTGGTGACCAACCTGGCAGCCGGCATCAGCCCGGAACCGCTCAGCCACCAGGAGGTCCTCGAAGCCGGCGTCGAGGCCGGTCCCCGCATCTCCAAGCTGCTTGCCGGAATCATCGGCGCCCTCTAGCGCCGCTCTTACCTGATCAGAGGCATCCCAATGACCTTGACCGCCATGGAACTGCAGGAACTGCTGACCGAAGCACGCCTCTGGGCGGACGAGGATCCGGATCCGGCCACAGCCGCTGAACTGCGTGCCCTGCTCACCCGCGCGGGCGCCCAGGGAGCCGACGGCGAGGCGGCCGTCGCCGACCTGGCCGACCGGTTCACCGGCACCCTGGAGTTCGGCACCGCCGGACTCCGCGCGGCGCTCGGCGCCGGCCCGCGCCGCATGAACCGGGCAGTGGTCCGGCGGACAGCGGCCGGGATCGCTGCGTTCCTGCAGAGCAAGGCGGACGGCCGGATTCCCAGTGCCGTGATCGGCTATGACGCCCGGTATAAATCCCGGGCCTTCGCCCTGGACACCGCTGCGGTCTTCAGCGCGGCCGGGATCGAAGCGTTCCTGCTTCCCTCCGCCCTGCCCACTCCGGTCCTGGCCTACGCGGTCCGCGCCCTGGATACCGACGCCGGTGTGATGGTCACCGCCAGCCACAACCCGGCGCTGGACAACGGGTACAAGGTGTATCTGGGCGGGCGGACGGTCAAGGGGCCGGGCCGCGGCGCCCAGATTGTGCCGCCGTACGACGCCGAGATCGCCGCACGCATCGACTACACCGTTCCGCTGTCCTCCATCGACACCGCGCCGGAAGGCTGGACGGACGTCTCCGATTCCATCGTGGCGGACTACATCAACGCGGTGGATGCCCTGGCCAGCCGTGACGGCTACCCCGCACGGGACCTGTCGATCGTGCTCACGCCGATGCACGGCGTCGGCGGCGAAACCATGACCGCCGTTCTGCGTGACGCCGGTTTCACCTCCGTCCGCCTGGTGGCAGCACAGGCCGAACCGGACCCGGATTTCCCCACGGTGGCCTTCCCCAATCCGGAAGAGCCCGGAGCCCTGGACCTGGCACTGGCCATGGCCGCCGAGTCCGGTGCCGACGTCGTGCTGGCCAACGACCCGGACGCCGACCGGGCCGCAGTGGCGGCGAAGGACCCTGCCACGGGCGAATGGCGGATGCTCCGGGGCGACGAAACCGGTGCCCTGCTGGGCGCCCACCTCGCCGAGCGGATCCGTTCCGGCCACCTGAAGCCGCGCAGCGATTCCAGCCGCGTTCCGGTGTTCGCCAACTCGGTCGTGTCCTCGCGGCTGCTGGCCCGGATCGCAGCGGCTGCAGGCTTCCAGCATCAGGAAACCCTCACCGGGTTCAAATGGATTTCCCGGGTTCCCGGACTGGTCTACGGCTATGAAGAGGCCCTCGGATACTGTGTGGCTCCGGCCCTGGTCCGGGACAAGGACGGCATCTCCGCCGCACTGCTCATCGCCGAGCTGGCTGCCGCTTTGAAGGCGCGGGGCCGGACCCTGTTCGACATGCTGGATGACCTCGCGCTCGAGCACGGGCTGCACGCCTCGGATCAGCTTTCGGTCCGAGTGGAGGATCTGGCGCTGATTCCGCGGATGATGACGCGGCTGCGGGATCAGGCACCGGTTTCGCTGGCCGGCTCCCCCGTCGTCTCCGCGGTGGACCTGTCTACTGGCTCGGAGGCGCTGCCGCCGACTGACGGACTGCTCTACCTCACCGAAGACGGCACCCGGATCATCGTCCGTCCCTCCGGCACTGAGCCCAAGCTCAAGTGCTACTTGGAGGTCATTGAGCCGGTGGAGGGCCGGGAGGACCTGGTGCGGGCACGCGCAGCGGCGGCCGACCGGCTGGCTGCTGCCACCGCAGATATCGCGGCGGCCCTGGGGCTCGAAGCCTAGGTTTAGCCCGGCCGGCGCCGGACGGCGCTGCCTGCGGCGGAGCCGGCCCGCTCCCCGCAGCGGGGAGCCGGCCAGGGAAGTCCCGGTCAGCCCGCAGTGGGAGCCGCGGCTGAGGCCTGCACGAGCGGGAGCGTGGTGCCCGATTCCAGGATTGCAGCCACCTGCCCGGCTTCGAGCGGCCGGCTGAAGTAATAGCCCTGGCCGCTGCGGCAGCCCAGGACCAGAAGGTCCGCTGCCTGGTCCAGGGTTTCGATCCCCTCAAAAACGGCTTCCATTCCGGCCGCCTGGATGAGTCCGTGGACGGCGTCGACGAACTGCAGCTGACCGGGATCGGCGCTGATGTCGCGGATCAGGCTGCGGTCCACCTTCACGGTGTGCACGGGCAGCCGGCGCAGATAGCTGATGGAGGAATATCCGGTGCCGAAATCGTCGATCTCAATGCCGATACCCAGGGCATCGAGGGATTTCAGCGAGTACATTTCCACGTCCCCGCCGCTGACGAACGCACTTTCGGTGATCTCGATGACCAGGCGGGCGGCGTCGATTCCGGTCTCCGCGAGTGCCCGGCGGACGTGGTCCACCAGGTCAAGACGCTGCAGTTCCATGGCGGAGAGGTTTACGCGCACTTTGAAGTCAGATTCGAGGGAAAGCTGTTCTTCCCAGCGGGCCACCTGTTCCAGGGCGGCGCGCAGGACCCACCGCCCGACGTCCAGGATGATTCCGGTCTCCTCGGCGATCGAAATAAACTCGTCCGGCATGATGAGTCCGCGCTGCGGATGGCGCCACCGGATCAGGGCTTCCACCCCGGTCATCCTGCCCGTGGCGAGCTCCACCACCGGCTGGTAGGCCAGGAACAGTTCGTTCCGGGCCACGCCTTCGCGCAGCTCCGCGGCCATCTCCCGGCGGAACTGGCGCGCATAGAGCATCACCGGCTCGAACGCCTTGCTCTGGCTTCGCCCGGCCTCCTTCGCCGCATACATGGCGGTATCCGCCCGGACCATGATGTCTTCCGGAGATTCGCCCTGGAGCGCGGAGTGCACACCGATGCTCGCCCGCGGCCAGACATCGATTTCCTCTACCCGGATGGACTCGGCCAGCGATTCCTGGACCCGGGCGGCAACCCCCATGGCCGTCGTCAGGCCGGTCTCCGGGAGCAGGACGGCAAATTCGTCCCCGCCCAGCCGGGCCACCGTGTCTCCGCGCCGGACGGCCCAGCGGATCCGCCGGGCAACTTCGACGAGCACCTGGTCTCCGGTCTGGTGTCCAAAGCTGTCATTGATGTCTTTGAACGCGTCGAGGTCGATCATGAGGATGGCGGGCCGTTTGAGGCCGTCCCCCGAGGCGGCGAGTTCTGCTTCAATCTCATGCATCAGCGCTGTCCGGTTAGCGGTGCCGGTCAGGGCATCGCTCATGGCCATCCGCTGCATCTGGCGGTGCGCCGCCTGCAGCTCACGGGTCCGCGACTCCACCCGCTCCTCAAACTCCTGGTAGACGGAATTCAGCTCTTCGGCCAGCAGATTGATGCCGGTGATAACGGCGTCGACGGCGTCCCGTCTGGCCGAGGTGCGGATCCGCGTACTCAGGTCACCGGCCGCGATGCGGACAATTCCGTCCACAACCTGCTGGAGACGGGTGTCCTCTGTGTCCGGCTCCGTCATCCTGCCCGGCTTCCCAGCCACGCCAGGGCATCGGGTTTCGACGAAAAGTACTTCGTGGGACACGGCGGCAGGTCCCCGCCCAGCAGGAAGTTGGCTATGACCCGATCGACCTGGGTGGAGCCGACGACGGCGACGGCGGACGCGGAGCGCGCGGAACCAAAAACGGTGCGGGCGCTGCGCGTGATCGACTCAATGCCTGTCAGTTCCAGCAGCAGGGGTTTGTCCACGGCTCCGGCCAGTTCCTGGAACTCCGCAGCGGCACGGGCGGCAATCCCGCCGGTGATAACGGCACCGGGCGGCAGCACCATGCTGATGAAACCGTCGTCCTGGGAGACTTCTGCGTAGCCTTCCATGGCAGATGCGGCCTCCGCTGATGACTCCCGAATCTCGGAGTCCCCACGAACGCTGTAGTTGATGCTTTCGCTAACCGTCATTACGCCCCCCATGCGTAGACGCACTGCCGAAGTGTTGACTCTGCACCCGTATTCCACAGCAGTGAATATGAGACTTTTTCATTTTCCCCCAAAAAACAAAGCTTCCTTAGTAAAAACCCCCGCTTGTTCCCGCCGGAGGTTTCCACCCCGCATCGTGCGGCCATCCTAGCGCGCCCGAAGGCCATCCCGCGTCAACTGAACTACGAATCCAGCCGACCTATCTCCGTCAAGAACGTTCTTGCATGTTCAGCCCTAGTTGCAGCACCCACTTTGTCGAATAGATCGGCGCTCGCGCGGGCTTGTTCAACCGCTTGGTCCACTTCACCGTCATCGTTCAAAATTCGTGCATACAGGAGACGCGCGTCCCCCTCTGTCAGCGGCGACATTGAATCAACCTGTTGCACAACCCCGGCCATTTGCTCTCTCGCCGCGGCCACTTCGCCGGTGAGGTAGCACCAGTGAGCACGAATGGAAATGATATCCAGTTCGTCCTGAGGGTTTCCGCCACTGATAGAGATCGCCATCTCCGCGCGTTCAATGCACTGTAGGGTTTCCGGCTCGACAAGATTTGCGGTCAGCCGCATAAACGCTGATGCCTTGTTGAACAGGGCCCATAGGCTGACATCGTTGCTGGGTGAAAGACACTCGGCTGCCAGGCCATGGTAGTGCGTGGCTTCTGTATTCCTTCCCAGCAGGAACGCCACGTTACCTACAACCCAGTACCCCTTCCCAGCCTTGTTGGCGGCTGTTCCGTCATCGATCAGTCCGACAAGGATTTCAGCTTCCCGCCATGCACCTTCCAGGTTTCCACTTTCCGCCAGTGCGGCAACCAGAACTTGCTGAGCTTCAAGCTTTCCTTTGCTCCCGTATCCTGTCTCAGGAAAATCGAGAGCCGCTTCGCGCGCAACCTCCAGAGCCTCAGGAAGCTGCCCGAGGCTCCGCAAACCGGCCGATCTCAGCGCTTTGGCTTTGGCTGCCAACTCAGGATCGTCCAGAGTTAACGGATGATCGGCCAGTAGTTTTGCCGTGTCTGCGCATTCGTCGATGAGGCCGAGCTCCCTTTGACATTCGGCGAGCAGGAAGGTCATCCTCCACCAACCAGCCTCATCCTTTCGCGAGGCTGCAGTCTCTGCAGCCTGGCGCGTGTGTTTTAGGGCGGCGGTGTACTCCCGGCGTTCCCAGAGCAGTCGTGCCTTGTACTCGTTCAATATGAAGTCATCGGTAGTCAAAGCCACGACACTTTCTCACTCTCGCCAATCGGCTGCTTGCAGCAAACACTACGTCTATTCTGCTCTGGCAGGGACAGACCGCCCAAGCATTACGCGGGGCAAGTCATGGCTGAATTATCCGGACTGCCCCCCACGATCAATTGTCGGCTTCTCCATACGCGCTTCTGCGTGAACATATTTTGTGATTTCTGGGTAGAATCACTTCTGTCAGCACACTGGGCATATTTCACACAATAGGAGCTCTAATGAAGAAACTTGGCGTATCCCTTCTTCTCGCCGCAGCTATCGCTGCCGTTGGCGTTGCAGCACCGGCGAATGCCGCGTCTTCTACCAGCAACGGTGGCGGTAACATCGCTCAGCCGCTGATCGGCAACTGGCCGCTGTAGCAATCAGCAGAAAACCGGACGGCATTCCTCACAGGAAGCCGTCCGGTTTTTGCGTTTTCACCAGGTAGTTAGCTTGCCTAAAGCTCCACAGAGTCATGCCTTCCTCCAGTTATTCATAGCTACACACCCCGCTGGCGTTCCATATGCGAGGATGGAAGCCCAGTTTGGAAAGGACCGCCATGCCCACGAACACCGCGCCTGGAGAGACTCCGGATACCGCTGACCTCGCCTCCTATATCGACCACACGCTGCTGAAGCCGGATGCCTCCCGTGAGGACATCCTGCGGGTCTGTGAAGAGGCAGCCCAGTACCGCTTCAAGTCCGTGTGCGTAAACCCGATCTGGGTCAGCACGGTGCACACCGCACTCAAGGACACCGGGGTGGACACCTGCTCCGTCATTGGCTTCCCCCTGGGAGCGACCACCACCGAGGTGAAGGTCTTCGAGGCGCAGGGCGCCCTCCAGGACGGTGCCGATGAGATCGACATGGTTATTGATGTTGCCGCTGCCCGCCGTGGGGACAGGGAGGCACTGGTCCGCGACATTGGCGCGGTCGCGGAAGCCGTCCATGAGGCGGGAGGCATCCTGAAGGTCATTATCGAAACCGCGCTGCTGACCGACGAGCAGAAGGTCCTGGCCTGCGAAGCATCGGTCGAAGCGGGAGCCGACTTCGTCAAGACCTCCACCGGATTCAACGGCGGCGGAGCCACCGCCGGGGACGTCGCCCTGATGCGCCGGACTGTTGGCCCGGAGCTTGGCGTGAAGGCTTCCGGCGGGGTCCGCAGCCGCGAAGATGCCCTCGCAATGATCGACGCCGGCGCCACGCGAATTGGAGCCAGCTCAGGTATCGCTATTGTTAAGGGTGGTAACGGCGGGTCCGGTTACTGATCCGTCCGCCGCTGAAAACTTTTTTGAAACGGAGAACTCCCATGGCAGGTACCAGTGCTAAGCAGCCGACTCACTCGGGCGAAGGACACCTGGTCAAGAACCTCGTGACGTTTGTCATCTTCTTCGGGCTCTTCGTGCTGTCCCTCTACTCGCTGAACTGGCTGACGCTGGACGTCGTGTGGCCGATGGCTGCCTGCCTTGTGCTCGGCACCCTTGCGTTCATGATTCCGTTCATGATGGGCCGCTCGGACACCAGCGCCGAGCTGGCAGAGGGCAAGAGCCACAACGAGTAATCCGCAGCTGCATCTGCCGAAGGCACGCTGCCCGGGCCGCTTCCACGGCCGGGCAGCGTGCCTTCGCTGTATCCGGCAGGCCTGACCCGGCAAGACACGTAATATAAGCGAACGTCCGGGTAACAATCGGCGAGGATCAAGTAGAAAGTACTCTTCGTATTCCGCCGGGCCCCTTCCTACAGTTCTGCATGAGCACAACACTGACCCGCAGGGAATGGCGCCTGGAGCGCAGCCGCCAGCAGCGTTTTACCCGTATCTCCTATTCCGCGATCGGCGCGCTCGTACTGGCGTCGATCATTGTTTTCGCTATCGCGATCATGCAGTAGTCACCCCGGCAGGCTGGACGCGGCCCAGGCACTCCAGGAGTACCCGGGGTCCTTTGTGTACCAGTCCCAGGCGAGGAGCTCCGGCACCATCGTTTCCACCAGTGCGGAGACGAGCCACTCCCCCTGCCCCGGATAGGTGATGCTGTGCGCCGCTTCGGGGAAGACCGCGCCCACAGACACGATGGTTGCCGAGCGCGGCACCATCCAGTCCAATGCCTGCTGGTCCCAGGCAGAACCCGCAAAAACCAGTGCCCGGTAGTCCAAGGTCTTCGACAGGTAAACGTCCACGTGGGACCAGTCGCCGGTCTCGCTTCCGAAAGCGGGGCGCCGCGGCACTTCGCGCAGCATCAATGCCCCCTGGCTGCTGCTGGAGAGACGTTCCGAGGGGGCCAGCAGAAAGGTCCCGTCGGGGCCTTGCAGGGCATCCGATACCTGGGGAAGCCAGTTCCCCGAGGTGCCCAGGAGCTCCCGGGTTCCCGCTGCCGCCCGGCTGGCAGCGGCCGGCAGCGAACCGTAGAGAGCTCCGCAGTGTTCCAGCAGGGCCGCCATCACCAGGAGTGAGTGCCGAAAGTTCCGGCAAGAGATTCCGGAGACTTCCCGGCCCACCTTCAGCGGAACGGTAAAGTCGGCGAGCGAGGCCAGGGGCGAATCCGGGTTGTTGGTCACCGCCACCAGGAATCCGGTGCCGCGGTACCGTTCGGCTGCCGCCAGCACCTCCACGCTCGAACCGGTCGCGGAAAGCGCGACGACGAGCAGGTCCGGGGCTGGAGGAGGCAGCAGCACCGTGCTGGCCAGCTCCACCTGGACGTTGATGCCGTCGGCACGGGCTTTGCGCGCCACAGTTGCCGCCGCGTAGGCGCTCGATCCCATTGCCAGGACCAGGATCCGCGGCGCCTTCGGCAGCTGAGCCAGTCCCGGGTAGCCCTCCTCCAGCAGCGGGGCCAGTGAGTCCAGGTAGTCGGGCACAAGCTGCAGGTCTTCTATAAAGCGGGCGGTGTCCACGAAGGCTCCTTCGTACGGGTGTGGTCGCGGGAAATTCGGAAGGTCAGGGCGCCGTCCGCTGCGTACTGCCAGCGGGGCAGGAAACGGTGGGCATAAAGCAGTTCCCGCAGCAGCTGCTCGGCAATCAGCGGCGGCAGCAGCGACTCGTCCAGCAGACCCGGCTTCCCGGCCGCCGAGGAAGCGTCCCGGTAGGCGTCCGTCATCAGGACGGAGGCTTCCTCCGCCCAGCCGTAGAGCCTGGCCAGCGACGCCTGATCACTGACCTGGAGGCGTTTGGCGGCTGCGGAGGCAACCAGGTCCAGGCTTGCTGCCAGATGCGCGAGGTCGCGCGCTGCAGTGTCCGGCCGGTCCCGTTCCGCTGCCGGCAGCTGCGGATCCCCGTCGAAGTCCAGGAGCCAGTATGTTCCGCCGGCACGCAGGATCTGGCCCAGGTGCAGGTCCCCGTGCAGGTCGAATGCCGGCCCGGCGGTCTCCGGGACTGACTGCAGGAGTTCCGCCAGATGCCCGGCACGGTTCGCGAGCCGGGTTCCGGCCGCACCGCCGGTCACGGCCAGCGCGTCCTCGAGGACCCGCGCGGTGCGGTCCCTGACTTCGGAGGCGTCCGGCGGACTGTGCTGTCCCGCCCCGAGGAGGGCGCAGTGCACGCCGGCCACGAGGGTGCCCAGCGTTGCGGGCCACAGGGGCGCCGTTCCCCCGCGGAACCAGGCAACGACGTCGTCCACGGCCCAGGTCCAGCCGTCGCTCCCGTCCGGAACCATGGCACTGACCAAGGCGATGGTGCCCCGGCCGCGGGTGGGGTGGATCCAGTCCAGGGAGCCGAAATAGCCTGGCACCACTGCCACCCGGGCTTCGGCCAGCCGGGCCAGCAGCCGGGCTGAACGGTCGGCTCCGCCCCAGTGCCGGACCAGTTTCACGATCTTGTCTCCGCCGACCACCACGGACAGGTTGGTCATGTCCACCGGCACTGCGGTCTCGGCGGAGCCGGATCCCGCAGCCGGCAGCGGCGTCCGCACGGTTTCCAGGGTCCCAGCCGTACAGCTCAGGCCACCGGCAGCCCCTGCCAGGACGGCTGCCACCAGTTCCGCAGCCAGGCCACTTCCCGCTTCCGCTGCCTGCCCCGCGGAATCCAAGGCTGTGAGGCTGCCGTCGCCGTTGAGCCGAATGTAGCCGTGCACGGCTTTGACTTCCTCCATCCCACAACCATCACATTCGTTGTATGCCAATTTCAAGAACCCCATGTAACCAGCTTGTTACGGCTGAAAATAACCGTTGTATTCCTTGAACTCTGATGCAAAGATCAATTCACCACCGAGTCTTAACGTGACCTGGGCCACACTCCTGGACTGGCCGGATGTTACGGGCCGGCTGGGATTTTCCGAGTTTTCCGAGTCTTCACAAAGGAGCCATCGTGAGTTTGCAGCGCATTACGCGGACCGCTTTCGCAGCATCAGCGGTTCTTGCCCTGGCAGCTTGCGGCGGAGGAAGCGGGTCCGCGGACCTGGATCCCGAAGCCGACATCACCGCACAAAAGCTCGTCGTCGGCATCTGGGCCGACTACTACCCGGAGGACCTCGCGGAGACCTTCGAGGCAAAGACCGGGGTTCCGGTCCAGATTGTCCACCACGCCACGAATGAAGAGATCATGGCCAAGCTGACTGCCGGCGGCGACTCAGGCATCGACGTTGCCTTCGTCTCCGGCCAGTACGCGCAGGCCCTGAACGAGGGCGGCATGCTGCAGGAACTGGACCATGACCTGATTCCGAACATCACGAACCTGTACCCGGAAGCCACGGAACTGGCCTACGACGACGGCAATAAGTTCTCCCTGCCGTATGCCTGGGGCACCACCGGCCTTTGCTACCGCTCCGATCTGCTGCCGGCCGAACCGGCGTCGTGGCTGGACCTGCTGGAGCCGTCCGCCGAGGCGGCAGGCAAAACCACCATGCTGTCCACCGAACGCTGGATGGCGCTTCCCGCGCTCAAGGCGCTGGGCTACTCAGTGAATTCGGAGAACCCCGATGAGCTGTCGGCGGTGAAGGATCAGCTGATGGAGACCAAGCCCACCCTGCTGGCCTTCGATGACACGACCTTCTACAGCAAGCTCGTCACCGGGGAAGCAGTCCTCACCGAGGCCTGGGACGGCTGGTGCAACTACGGCATCGCAGAGGATCCCAACATCAAGTTCACTGTCCCCGAAGAAGGCAGTGACCTTTGGGTGGACACCATGACGGTACTCAAGAGTTCACAGAACAAGGAGGCGGCCATGGCCTTCCTCAACTACGTGCTGGAGCCGGAGGTCCATTCCTGGGCGGCAGAGAACATCCTCTACAAGGTTCCGAACAAGGCCGCCATGGACGCCCTGGATCCGCAGCTGCTGGAAACCTACCCCAACCTGGCCATGACACCGGCGGAACTCGCCGAACAGGAAGTCATCGTCGACCTGGGCGACTACAGCACCGAGTACACCCGGCTCGCCACGGAAATCTCCGCGAAGTAGCGCCGATGTCCGTTCCCCGCTCCGCGGCCTCCGGCGCCTTCTGGCGCCGGAGGCTGGCCGGACTCCCGCTCCTGGGTCCCGGCATGGTGTTCCTCTTCGTGCTCGCAGTGCTGCCGGTGGCCCTGGTCACCGTCTATGCCTTCTTCGAGCGCGGCCGCTTCGGCGGCGTTGAATTCAACTTCACGCTGGACAACTTCGCCCGCCTGGCCGATCCGCTTTACCTCGGTGTTGTCCTGAAATCGATCCTCATTGCGGGAACCGCAACCGGGATCGCACTGCTCATCGGCTATCCCGCAGCCCTGTTTATTGCCCGCCTGCCGCGCCGCTGGCGCACCCTGGCGCTGATCGCCGTGCTGCTGCCCTTCTGGACCAACTTCCTGATCCGGACCTATGCCTGGATTCTGCTGCTGAACAACGCCGGGTGGATCAACCAGGGGCTGTCCTGGCTGGGAATTACGAGCGAGCCGGTCCATATGCTCTACACCGAACCGGCCGTCGTGGTGGGACTGGTCTACATGTACCTGCCGCTGATGATCCTGCCGCTGTACGCCTCGCTCGTCTCCCACGACCCCCAGCTGACGGAAGCGGCCGTAAACCTGGGTTCATCCCCCTTCCGGGTCTTCCGGACAATCACGCTTCCGCTCTCCGCCCCGGGGGCGCTGACCGGCTGCATCTTCGTGTTCGTGCCCGCCATGGGCAACTTCATCATTCCCGAGCTGATCGGAGGCGGGAAGACCGTCCTGATCGGCAACCTTATCCGCGACCAGTTCCTCAAGGCACGCGACTGGCCCTTCGGCGCAGCGCTTGCCCTGGTCATGACGGCATTCCTGGTGCTGCTGCTGGTCCTTCAGCAGCGCGCCTCGCGCGCGGTCAGCGAAGGCAAGACCCCCAAGGAAGTGAAGCCGTGAACGCTCCCGCCGCACTGCCTGCCCGGTCCCGGAAAGCCAGGGGCGGACCCCGCACGGACGCCGCCACCCGCCCCGGACTGCACCTTCGCCTGCCGTTCTGGGGAGCGATTGCCTTCCTCTACATTCCCATCCTCGTGGTGGTGGCGATGTCCTTCAACGCCTCCTCGAACCTCTTCTCCTGGTCCGGGTTTTCGCTGCAGTGGTACGCCGAGGTGTTCCGCAGCCCGGACATCCTGGCGGCCCTGGGGAACACCCTGATAGTTGCCGCTGCCGCCGCGGTGCTCGCCACGGCGCTGGGCACACTGACCGCCGTCGGCATCCACCGGCACACCAGCGGCGGCCTGATCCGGGCGATCGCGATCGCCCCGGCGATGCTCCCGGACCTGCTCCTGGCCATCGGCTTGCTGAGCCTGTTCACGCTGCTCAACTTCACGCTGGGACTGCTTTCGGTCATCCTGGCCCACACGGTCTTTGCCATGGCATTCGTGACGGCCATTGTCCTGGCGAGGCTGGCCCAGGTGGATCCCAGCCTCGAGGAGGCGTCCAGGGACCTCGGCGCGTCACCGGGCCGGACCCTGCTGAAGGTCACCCTGCCCCAGCTTGGCCCGGCAATCATTTCCGGAGCGCTGCTCTCCTTCACCCTCTCCCTGGATGAGTTCGTGATCGCGTTCTTCACCACCAGCCCCACCGTCTCCACCCTGCCCATCAATATCTATTCGATGGTGCGTTTCGGTGTCTCACCGGAAATCAATGCCCTTGCCACCATGCTGCTGGGCCTGACCGTCCTTGCGGTCCTGGGCACACAGCGCCTAACCAAGATTGCGGATTCACTATGACCAGCACCCCTGCCGCCGCTCCCCTGCTCCGGCTCAGCGGCCTGAGCCACAGCTACGGCTCCGTGCAGGCCCTGCACGGAATCGATCTGGACATCGCGGAGAACGAGTTTTTTGCCCTGCTTGGGCCTTCAGGCTGCGGCAAGAGCACCCTGCTGCGCTCCATCGCCGGTTTTGAGACCCCAGCCGAAGGAGAGATCCTGCTCGACGGCGCTCCGCTGACCCGGCTGCCGGCGCACCGCCGTCCGGTCAACATGATGTTTCAGTCTTACGCACTGTTTCCCCACCTGAGCGTGGAGAAGAACGTCGCGTATGGACTGGAGGCCGAAGGAACCCCGAAGGCAGAGGTGCGGCGCCGGGTCGGTGAGGCCCTGGAAACCATTGGTCTGTACGGTTATGCCAAGCGCCGCCCGGGCCAGCTTTCCGGCGGTCAGCGGCAGCGGGTTGCCCTGGCCAGGGCAATCGTGAAGCGGCCCCGCCTGCTGCTGCTGGATGAGCCACTGTCCGCCCTGGACCGCAAGGTCCGGTCCGAGATGCAGCTGGAGCTCAAGCGGCTGCAGCACGAAGTCGGCATGACCTTCGTGGTCGTGACCCATGACCAGGAAGAGGCCATGTCCATGGCTGACCGGGTGGCGGTGCTCAACGCCGGCCGGCTGGAGCAGGTCGATACCCCGGTTGGCCTCTACTCGGCGCCGCAGTCCCGCTTTGTCGCGGACTTCATTGGATCGGCAAACATGCTGGACGGTACGGCCGTGGCCGGCGGCATCCAGCTCGCGTCAGGCCTGGTCCTGGCCGTGGAACACGCCCTTTCCGCGGGCAGCCCGGCAACCGCCGTGATCCGCCCCGAAGACATTGTCCTGGCCGCACCGGGCGCCGGGACCCTGGACGGAACTGTCGTGGACACTTTTTTCCTCGGCGGAACCTCCACCGTGGCCATCCGGGTTGCCGGGCTGCCGGAGCCCTTCACCTGCACCATGCGGGCTGTCCAGGTCCCGGAACGCGGAGCCGGAGTTGGGCTCATCCTGGACCCGGCGCATACCGTGGCCGTTGCCGATGACAGGGGCGCGGTCCCGGCAGCTCAGGCGCCGGTGAGCGTGTGACCGGCTGCTATCCGCGCATAGTCCGCGATGAGTCCCGCCGCAGTTTCGGCGTCGATGCTGGGGTGACGGGCAATAATCCGGTAGCCGTACGCGTCCTCCAGCGCCACGAGGTTCCTCGCGACCGTCAGCGGGTCCTGGGCCAGGGCGAAGACCCCGCGCGCCGCGCCCTGTTCCAAAACCACCAGGTACATTCCCACCTGGCGTTCGTACAGGGAGGTCAGCAGGGCAGCGGTCACCGGGTTGTTGCCGGCCGAGCCGCCCAGCGCACAGAGCATCGCGACCTGCGCATCGTCGGGCCCGGAGGGAAGCCCGGAGCGGATCAGAGCCAGGAGCCGGGCCGCCGGGTCATCCGGCAGCGAGCCAAGCATGCTCACCCGCTGTTCGTAGAACCGTTCCATGGCTTCCCGGTTGGCTTCGAGCATGAGGTCCTCGAGGTTCGGGTAGTAGTACAGCACCGCCCCGCTGGTCAGGCCAGCTTCCTCGGCAACACGGTTCAGCCGCGCACCGTCCGGACCGTGCTTGGCAACCGCACGCTGCGCCGCGGCAACAATTTCATTGCGCCGTGCGGCCTGGTTCTTCGGGCGTGCCATCTTCGAAGCCTTCCTCCAAATGGATCAGATACACCACAATATGACACCCCCGTCCAATCAGCGGCATTTCCAAGGAAGTAATTCTCGTCACTTAAGCACCAAGGAGAGAACATTGACAAATTCACGTACTTTTCTTTTCATGCCCGAAAGTGCATACGGGCCCACCAATAACTGCATTGGCATTGGCAGTGAGCTGCTGCGGCGGGGCCACCGCGTCGTCTTCGCTTCAGAGTCATCCTGGCGCGGAAAGCTTGCGCCGCTTGGTTTCGAGGAGGCGCTCGTGGACTTCGCCCCGCCGGCTGAAGGAGACCAGGAAGCGGGAGATTTCTGGAAAGAATACATCAAGGCAATCTCTCCGGAATTCCGCAAATCCACACTCCTGCAGGCTGAAACGGTAATCCGTCCAATCTGGGAGGGAGCCATCGAAGGTGCAAAATACTGCGAGCCAGAATTGCAGAAAATAATTGCGGAAGTAAATCCTGATGTGATCATTGAGGACAATGTCGTAGCGTTTCCGGCACTCGTGACGGCGGGCAGGCCGTTTGTCCGGATTGTCTCCTGCAATCCGCTGGAAATCCCGGGCAGCGGCATCGCTCCGGCCTACTCGGGCCTGGGAGAAACGGACGTCACCGGGTGGGGCGAGTACCGCTCCGAATACGAACGCACGCACAAGGACCTCTGGGAGGACTTCAACGCCTGGGTCCAGGCCCAGGGCGCCCAGCCGCTGCCCTACCTGGAGTTCATTCACAGCGGGGTCCACAACATCTACGTGTATCCGGAGGAACTCGACTACACCGCCGGCCGCCCGCTGGGCGCGGACTGGACCCGGGTGGATTCCGCCGTGCGGGAGACGGAAGCTGCCGCCGATCTGCCAGGGCACTTCCTGGACGGCACCAAACCGCTCATTTACTTCAGCCTCGGCTCCCTGGGCGGGGCCGACGTCGCTCTGATGCAGCGCACGGTGGACATCCTGGGCACCGCCGGGGACTACAACTTCATCGTCTCCAAGGGTCCCCTGCATGAGGAGATTACCCTCGCCGCCAACATGTGGGGCGCGGAATTCCTGCCCCAGACGCGCATCATCCCACTGGTGGACCTGGTGATCACCCACGGCGGCAACAACACCACCACAGAGTCGCTGCACTTCGGCAAGCCCATGATCCTGCTGCCCCTGTTCTGGGACCAGTATGACAACGCCCAGCGGGTGCACGAATCGGGTTACGGACGGCGGCTGGATACCTATGCCTGCACCCCCGCGGAGCTCCTGGGCGCCGTGGACGAGCTGCTCCGGGACCAGGACCTGCGCTCGCGCTGCGAGGCGGCCGGAGAACGGATCCGGGCCGCCGACGGCCTGGCCGCCGCCGCGTCCGCGCTGGAAGGCGTTGCCGCCGTACATGCACAGCCCCAAACCGAAACCGCACTGTAAAGCTAGGACGAACCACCATGTCATCTGGAACCTTCATTTCCAACAGCTACCGCTCCTCCTCCGGCGAAGTCCAGGAGCTGGTGAACCCAGCGACCGGAACGGTCTCCGGCACGCTCTCCGCTTCCACGCCCGCGGACGTTGACACCGCCGTCGCCGCCGCCCGCGCTGCTGCTCCCGGTTGGGCCGGGCAGACGCCCGGACAGCGGGCCAGGGTGCTGCTCAAGCTCGCCGATGCGCTCGAAGCGGATGCTGAGGCGCTCACCGAGCTGGAGGTCACCGAGGGCGGCAAGCCCTGGACAACGGTGCTCGACGGCGAGATCCCCTTCGGCGCGGACAACCTGCGTTTTTTCGCGGGTGCTGCCCGGTCCGTGGACGGCACCGGGGCCGGAGTGTTCTCGGACGGATACACATCGGTGATGCTGCGCCGGCCGGTCGGTGTGGTCGCAGGCATCACTCCGTGGAACTTTCCGCTCATCATGGCGCTCTGGAAGGCCGGCCCGGCACTGGCGGCCGGGAACACGGTGGTGCTCAAACCCGCCCCGCTGACGCCGGGATCCACGCTGCGGCTGGCCGAGCTGGCTGCCGGCTGCGGCCTGCCCGAGGGTGTGCTGAACGTCGTAACCGGCGGCGGGGAAATCGGCTCAGCGCTGGCCTCCCACCGCGGGGTGGACATGGTCAGCGTGACCGGGTCCACGGCCACCGGCCGGGCTGTGATGCAGGGCGCCGTCAAGGATATTAAACGCGTCCACCTGGAGCTGGGTGGCAAAGCCCCGGCACTGGTGTTCGCGGACGCGGACATCGCCCAGATGGCCCGCGCGGTGGCCCTGGGCGGGACCTACAACACGGGCCAGGACTGCACGGCCGCCACCCGGGTCTACATTGAGCGGAGCATTTTCGACGACGCCGTCGCGGCCCTGCGGATCGAGCTGAAGGGAATTGTCCTCGGCGACCCCCACGATCCGCTGACCCACATTGGCCCGCTGATTTCCGCGGCCCACCGGGACAAGGTCTCCGGCTTCGTGACCCGGGCAGTGCAGGCCGGCGCGGAGGTGCTGGAGGGCGGTTCGGCGCTGGAGGGAGCGGGCTTCTACTTCCCGCCCACGCTCGTGGTGGGCGCGGGGCAGTCCTCGGAACTGGTGCAGGGCGAAGTGTTCGGCCCGGTGCTGGTCGCCCTGCCGTTCGATGGGGAGGACGACGCCGTTGCCCTCGCCAACGACAACGCCTACGGGCTCGCATCCTCGGTCTGGACCGCCGACGTCGGCCGTGCCATCCGTGTCAGCCACCGGCTCGACGTCGGCGTGACCTGGGTCAACGACCATCTTCCGCTGGCCTCGGAAGCACCCCACGGCGGGGTCAAGGGATCCGGCTTTGGAAAGGACATGAGCATGGAACCGCTGTTGGACTACTCGGTCACGCGGCACCTGATGATCAGGCACTCGGTTCCGCCGGAGACCACCGGTTACCGTCCCGCCTAAGCCCGGCGGATTGCCCGCTAAGAACCACCCACGAGCGAAAGCAGACCCTGTGCCCAGCACCACCGCCTATGACCTGGCCGAGGAACGTGTCCCGGCCGGAAGCATCACCGACGCCCTGTCCGGGGCCGCGGCTGCCCCCTACTGGCTGGACCGGCCTGAACGCCCGGACCCGCTGCCTCCGCTAACCGGCCGCACCACCGCGGACCTGGTGGTGGTTGGCGGCGGCTATACCGGACTGTGGACGGCCCTGATGGCCAAGGAACGGAACCCGTCCGCTTCCGTGGTGCTGCTGGAGGCCCGCGAGGTGGCATGGGCCGCCTCGGGGCGGAACGGAGGCTTCGTCTCGGCCAGCCTGACCCACGGCCACAGCAACGGCGTAAAGCACCTGCCCGGGGAAGTGGACCTGCTCCAGGAACTCGGCCAGGAGAATCTGGCCGAGTTCGCCGCAGCGCTCGAGAGGCACGGGATCGACTGCGGTTTCGAATGGAACGGAACCCTGGCCCTGGCCACCGAACCGCACCAGGTCGATTGGCTCCGGAAGGAAGCGGAGGAGACCGGTGAGGAGTTTTTCGACCAGGAGAAAGTCCAGGAAGAAGTCCACTCACCGCTCTACCTCGCCGGCCTCTGGAACCGCAGGGGCAGCGCCCTCGTTGACCCGGCCCGGCTGGCATGGGGGCTGAAGCGGGCCTGCCGGCAGCAAGGAGTGCAGGTCTACGAGAACTCGCCCGTCACGGCATTGTCCCGGACCGGGAACGGGGTGGAGGTGACCACCCGCGGGGGAACGGTGGCGGCCGCCAAGGTTGCCCTGGCCACGAATGCCTTTCCGTCGCTGCTGCGCCGCGCACGGCTGCACACCGTGCCTGTCTACGACTACGCGCTGATGACTGAACCGCTGACCGAGGCCCAGCTGAAGTCCATCGGCTGGTCACGCCGGCAGGGGCTCGACGACGTCGCGAACCGGTTTCACTACTACCGGCTCACCGATGACAACCGGATCCTCTTCGGCGGGTACGACGCCGTGTACCACTACGGGCGCAGCCTGAAAAACGAGCACGACCAGAGCGAGGAGACCTTCCGCAAACTGGCCGCTCATTTCCTGCTGACGTTTCCACAGCTGGAAGGCATCCGCTTTACGCACAAATGGGGCGGTGCGATTGATACCTGCAGCCGCTTTTTCTCCTTCTTTATGAAGGCCTACGGCGGACGGGTCGCCTACGCGGCCGGCTTCACCGGACTCGGTGTCGGCGCCAGCCGGTTCGCGGCGAATGTGCTCCTGGACCTGCTCTCGGGAGAAACCACCCGGCGCACCAGCCTGGAGCTGGTCCGCAAACTGCCCCTGCCGTTCCCGCCGGAGCCGGTGGCCTGGATCGGTGTCAAAATCACCACCGCGGCCATGGTGCGTGCCGACCGCCGGCAGGGCCGCCGGGGTCCGTGGCTGAAGCTGATGGACGCCATCGGGATGGGGTTCGATTCCTAGCTGCCGCCCGTCTCCACCCCCTAGACCGCGGCCTCCTTCGGTCCCCCCTCCCGAAGGAGGCCGCGCCTGCCTTCCGGGCTAGTCCTTGAAGATCGTGTCCAGCACCTGGTGCGCCCACTCCAGGATCTCCGCATCCTGCAGGTCCCGGCCGCCGATCCGTGCCGTCTTCGGCTTGGGGATAAGCACCGAGTTCAGCGCCGGCTTCACCTGCGCCCCCGGATACAACCGCTGCAGGCGCATGGTCTTGGACTCGGGCAGGTCTCCCGGGGAGAACCGGATGAAGTTCCCCTGGAGCGCGACGTCGGTCAGCCCGGCCTCGCGCGCATCAACCCGGAACCGTGCCACGTCGATCAGGTTCTTCACCGCCTGCGGCGGCTCACCGTAGCGGTCCACCAACTCGGCGAGGACCTCGTCGATGGCCTCGTTCGTGATGGCCGACGCCAGCTTGCGGTAGGCTTCCAGCCGCAGCCGCTCCCCCGGCACATAGTCATGCGGCAGGTGCGCGTTGACCGGCAGCTCGATCTTCATTTCCGCTGCCTTTTCCTCGGCTTCGCCGCGGTAGTCCGCCACTGCCTCGCCAACCAGCCGGATATAGAGATCGAACCCGACGCCGGCGATATGACCGGACTGCTCTCCGCCCAGCAAGTTGCCTGCGCCGCGGATTTCCAGGTCCTTCATGGCCAGCTGCATGCCCGCGCCGAGCTCGTTGTGGGCAGCCACAGCCTTCAGCCGTTCCAGCGCAACCTCGCCCAGCGGCTTCTCCGACGGGTACAGGAAGTACGCGTAGGCACGCTCCCGTCCGCGGCCCACCCGGCCGCGCAGCTGGTGCAGCTGGGACAGGCCGAAGTGATCCGCCCGGTCCACGATCAGGGTGTTGGCGTTGGAGATGTCCAGGCCGGTTTCGATGATGGTGGTGCAGACCAGCACGTCGAACCGCTTTTCCCAGAAGTCCACGATGATCTGCTCAAGCTTCGCTTCGCTCATCTGGCCGTGCGCGACGGCGATCCGGGCTTCGGGCACCAGCTCCTGCAGGTGCGCGGCGGTCCGGTCGATCGAGGACACCCGGTTATGCACGAAGAACACCTGCCCTTCACGCATCAGCTCACGGCGGATGGCCGCGGAAGCCTGCTTGTCCGTGTAGGGACCGACGTAGGTGAGGACCGGGTGGCGCTCTTCCGGCGGAGTAGCCAGCGTGGAGGTTTCCCGGATGCCGGTCAGCGACATTTCCAGCGTCCGCGGGATCGGCGTCGCGCTCATGGCGAGCACATCCACGTTGGTGCGCATTTTCTTCAGCGCCTCCTTGTGCTCGACGCCGAACCGCTGCTCTTCGTCCACGATGACCAGCCCCAGGTCCTTGAACTGCACCTCAGGCGAGAGCAGGCGGTGGGTCCCGATGATCACGTCCACGGTGCCGGTGCGGACCCCCTCGATCACTTCCTTGGCCTGTTTGGCGGTCTGGAACCTGGACAGGGCGGCGACCCGGACCGGGAATCCGGAGAACCGTTCGGTGAAGGTCTCCATGTGCTGCTGTGCCAGCAGGGTGGTTGGCACCAGCACGGCCACCTGCTTGCCGTCCTGCACCGCCTTGAAGGCTGCACGCACGGCGATTTCGGTCTTGCCGTAGCCCACGTCGCCGGAGACCAGGCGGTCCATGGGAATCTCCCGCTCCATGTCCGCCTTGACCTCGTTGATGGTGGTCAGCTGGTCCGGGGTCTCAATGTAAGGGAAAGCCTCTTCCAGTTCGCGCTGCCACGGGGTGTCCTGGCCGAAGGCATGGCCGCGCGACGCCATCCGGGCGGAGTAGAGCCGGATCAGTTCCCCGGCGATCTCCTTGACGGCCTTCCGTGCCCGGCTCTTGGTTTTCGCCCAGTCCGAACCGCCCATCTTGGACAGCACCGGCGTCTCGCCGCCCACATACCGGGTGATCTGGTCCAGCTGGTCGGTGGGCACGAACAGCCGGTCCCCGGGGGCCCCGCGCTTGGCCGGAGCGTACTCCAGTACCAGGTATTCCCGGACCGTTTTGTTTCCGCCGGCACCGGTGGCGCGCTGCAGCAGCTCCACGAAGCGCCCCACACCGTGCTGTTCGTGCACCACGTAGTCGCCTTCCTGCAGCTGCAGGGGGTCGACGGCGTTGCGGCGGCGGGAGGGCATCCTGCGCATGTCACGGGTGGAGTATGCGCTGGCCCGGCCGAGCAGGTCCGCCTCTGTCAGCAGGCCGGTCTTGAGATTGTCGAACACGAATCCGCGGCCGGCGCTGGCGGTGGTGATCTCGATGATCCCGGGCTGCGGTTCGGAATCCAGTGATTCCACCCGGGAGGCGGGGATGTCATTGTCAGCGAACAGCTCCGCAAGCCGGGACGCCGGGCCGGGACCTTCGGTCACCACCACAATCCGCCACTGGTCGCGCACCCTTGAGCCGATGAACTCCATCATCTCCGCGACGTCGCCCTTGTAGCCGCGCGGCTCCCGGGCGTTGATGGTCAGGGTGTCGATGTCCAGGACGGTCTCTTCGTCCGGGTTGAAGGAGGTGACCGCCCACCAGGACACGTCGTTCTGCAGCGCTGCGGAACGGGTGTCGGCCAGCGACCGGAAGCTCGCGGCTTCCAGGTCCGCGCTCAGGCCGGCGGACAGATCCACCGGTGCCGCGCCGCCGTCGGACGCCGTGGCCCACGCTGCGGCGAGGAATTCCTCGTTCGTGGACTCCAGGTCGTGGGCGCGGGCGCGCACCTTCTCCGGTTCGATCACCACGCAGATGGAACCCGCCGGCAGCTCGCTCATCAGGGGAACCATCTCATCGACCAGCACGGGGGCCAGTGATTCCATCCCCTCAACGGCAATGCCGCCGGCCAGCTTCTCCAGCATGTCCGCGGCTGCGGGCATCTCATCCTTGAGCTTCGCCGCCCGGCTCATCACGGACGGCGTAATCAGCAGCTCACGGCAGGGCGGTGCGTAAAGCTCCTTGGGGTGGATCACGTCCTCCCCCGTCAGCGTGCGCTGGTCGGCAACGGCGAACCAGCGCATCGACTCCACTTCATCGCCAAAGAAATCGATGCGGATCGGATGGTCTTCGGTAGGCGGGAAAACGTCCAGGATGCCGCCGCGCACAGCGAACTCGCCGCGGTGGGACACCATGTCCACCCGCGCATAGGCAGCATCTGCGAGCGCCTTGACCACGGACTCGAACGGGCGTTCATCCCCCACCGCCAGGGAGACCGGTTCCAGGTCCCCAAGCCCCTTCACCAGCGGCTGAACCACCGCGCGGACCGGCGCCACGACCACCTGCACCGGATCGTTCCCCGGATGCGCCAGCCGGCGCAGGACGGAGAGCCTGCGCCCCACGGTGTCCGAACGCGGGGAAAGCCGCTCGTGCGGCAGCGTCTCCCAGCTCGGGAACTCCTCAATCCCGGCCAGCGGGAGGTAACTGCGCAGCGCGGCGGCCAGGTCCTCAGCCTCCCGTCCGGTGGCGGTGACCGCCAGGACCACGGGTGTCCCGCCGTCGGGGCCCCCGGACGCCAGACCGTCCACCATCTCGGCCAGCAGCGCGGCCCGCATACCCTGCGGAGCTCCGATTTCCAGGTCCTGGCTGCGCTGGGCCGGCGGCCGCGCAGCGTGGGCGCGCAGGCGTGCGTAGGACGGGTCCTCGGCCAGGGCGGCGCGCAGTCCGTTCAGGCTCATCTTCGGTGTTTCTCCTTCAGTGCAGGGCAACACAAGAACCCGAAGTTGGCAGTCAACCCCGGGTGGTCTTTCCAGCGTACCCGCTGTGCACGGCCGCCTGCTCCGGATCCCGCTGTCGGCGGAACGGCAAAGGAGGCCGTCCTGAATGGACGGCCTCCTTTGCTCCTAACCGGCAGCTGGGCTGTTACCGCAGAGCCTCATGGCCCAGGTAGTCAGGCTGTGCGGGCACGGTGCGGGCGGCCCCGGCACCGCCCTTGAGATCGGCCTTCGTCTGCGCGAAGGTCAGCACGGAATGCGCGACGGCGTCGGACATCTCGTCCATTGCCTTGTTGCTGATATTGCTCCGGTTATCGCACACCGAGTGATAGCAGGGGTCGTAGGCGGTGCCGGCGGTCCCGCCGAAGAGCGCTGCTTCCTCCGGAGTCTTGATCCCTTCCGCACCGGTGAACAGTCCGCCGGCCGGGATCCCGTTGTTGATGAACGCCTGATAGTCAGAGCGTCCGCTGAACTCAGTTGGTGCCGAGGCCAGGCCAACCGAGGCAAAGTAGCTCTTGAAGACTCCCTCGATCACGTCCGAGCCGGTGGGCCCTGCCGTGCCGAAGGCGTCGCCGTCGCCGTCGTAGACGAAGCGGACGAAGTTCGTGGAGCCGACCATGTCGAAGTTCAGGTTGGCCAGCGTGTTCTGCAGGCCGGTCTCGTCAAGCTGGGAAACGTAGTGCGTGGAACCAACCAGGCCGTCCTCTTCCGCACCCCAGAACGCGAACCGGACCTGGTTCTCCAGTTTGAATTTCCCGGTCTTGCCGAGCTGGATCGCGGTTTCCAGGATGGCGGCGGAACCGCTGCCGTTGTCATTGATACCCGCCCCCTCGGCCACCGAGTCCAGATGCGCGCCGACCACAACCTGCCGCGTTGGATCTCCCTTAGGCGTATCAGCGATGACGTTGAAAGTTTCGGTGGCATTGATGGCGGAATCAACTGCCAGCCGCAGCGTCACTCCCGCCGTCCCGGCGAGGGTCTCCCCCAGGGCGAAAGTGGTGCCCACCGCCGGGATGGCGGAGAGCTCGGAGCCGAGTGTCCCGTTGATCAGCCCGGTGCGGTCATCGCCCGGAACATCGTTGCCCTGGTTGAAGACAATGGCTCCGGCCGCTCCGGCGGCCGCCGCATTGGCAACCTTGTCGCCGAAGGCACAGGTTCCCCGCTGCAGCAGAGCGATGTTGCCCGCTGTGAACCCCGCGAAGTCCTCAGCTTCACAGCCCGAGCTGTTGGCCCGGTTGCCGGCGAGGTTGATGTCGACGGCCGTCACTGCCGCGGTCACGTCCCCGGAGCCGGAGTAACTCATGGTGAGGTAATCGGTACCGGCGGTGTAGGTAGCCGGATTCGGTGACACCTGCTCCAGGGCGTCTCCGTTAAGGACGAACTGTTCGTACGTGAAAGCCTGGCGGAACGGCTTGTAGCCGGCCTTGCGCAGCTGCGATTCCACATACCGGGCACTGGCTTCGTAACCCGGCGTACCGGCAGCACGGTTACCGCTGTTGGCGTCCGCGGCGGCCTGGAAAGCGTTCAGGTGGCCCAGCAGCCCCTTGAGCGTGACCTTGTCCCGCAGTTTGTCGGAGTCCGTCTTGCCGGGCTTGTCAGGCTTGTGAGGTTTGCCGGGTTTGTCGGGTTTTCCGTTGCCGGGGTGCCCCTGGCCTGGCTTGCCGTTGTTCTGCCCCGGCCCCTGGTGGGCGCCCTGACCGTTCTTACCGCCTGAGTTAACGTCAGCGGCGAAGGCAGCCGGAGCTCCCGCCGAAACTGTAAGGACAATAGTGGCCGCGAGGGCTGCCCCGCGCGCCGATCTGCTGAATTTCATCGTTCCCCTAAGTGAATGCGAGTGAGTGGACACGGTGTGCCCGTCACCGTCCCAGGGCAGCAGCCGTGCGGTGATGCTACTCGACGATTTGGGGGCCTAACAGGGTCAGCTGTGAAACCCGCATGATTAGCCTGTTTCCACTCCGGACACTGCGCGGGGATCTTCCCCCGGATGCGTCCATGGTCTAGGTTTCCTCCCGCCTGATCGCGCCCGGGCGCGGGCCCGGGTGTGGATTTTCCGGATCGCGGCTGCCACGCTGGAAAGGCACGGGCAACACCGCAACCGCCTTTCCCCAGCGCATCGGAGGCCTGCCCCATGGAACGCAGACTGGTACGTCAAACGCCGCTTCTGTTCATTGCCTTCGCAGCAGCCCTTCTCTTCTTCACTGCCTGTTCCAATGACGGGGATGGCGGAGGTATGTACAACTCCGGTTCCCCCGCGGCCTCGACGCAGGAATCGGTCGATCCGGCCTGCGAGACGGGACCCGAAGCCACCTCAGCCTCCTGCCAGGCTGCTGGCCCGGGCACCACGGTGGAGGCCAGCCGGTGTTCATCCGCCTCACCTTCTGCCCTTTCAGGCGGCGTGATCGAAGGGGCCTTTGGGCCGTGGTGCGAGAACGCCATCGCCACGGCTTATGACACGGACCTGATTCCGGCCGGAGCCGAAACCGAACTCACGCTCCAGGAAACGGATCTGGAGACAACGATGGAGATGCAGGTCCAGGGTTTTGCCGCGGATGAAGGTTATTCCGGAGTCCTGCACAACCAGGCGTGCGGAGCCGATGTCTCCGACGCCGGACCGGAATACGTCCAAGAGGATGTCAGCGAGAACGTTCCGTCCGGACTGGCACTGGACTTCACCACGGACGCGGACGGGTCTGCGGATGCATCCGTGACGGTCCCCTGGGTGCTGCCGGACAACGGGTCGGGCAAGTCCATCGTCATCCTTTCCACGGACAACCAGGCGGCGGGCTGCGTGAGAATTCCCTGAGCACTGCGGGACAGACCGCGTTGGAGGGCGCAGCCTTTCACCGACTAGGATGTTTGGCGGGTCCAGCGCTTCGGCGCCGGGCCCGCCGCACACCACCTATCGGAGGACCCAATGGCCCTGACTGCATCCACCACTCTGCCGTATGACGCTGCCACGCTGACCAAGACCTTCACGGATGAGGACTTTGTCCGCAGCATCAGTGAGCACGTAGGCGGCTCGCTGGTCTCACTGGTGGTTGACGGCGACATCGCCGGCCCGTTCACCGTCACGGCCGTCCGCACTCTCCCCACCGACCGCCTGCCGGACATGGCCAAAAAGCTGGTCGGTGCATCGCTGACTGTGACCCAGAAGGAGTCCTGGGAAGCGCCCGCCGCAGACGGCTCCCGCACCGCAACCATCGACCTGTCTGTCGGCGGCGTTCCCCTTAAGGTCAATGCCGTCCAGCGCATGGTGGCGGTGCCGGAGGGCACCCGGACCGACGTCGAAGGCAGCGTCAGCTCCTCGATCCCGTTCCTGGGCGACAAGATCGCCAAGGCCGCGGAACCGATGATCGGTAAGGCCCTGACCATCCAGGCCACGCAGGCCGGCAAATGGATCGAAAACAACTAGGTCCGTCCGCGGCCTGAAAGCGAGCTCTCTTTGTCATTGTCTGCACCCCTGGCGTTTGTCCTCATTGCGGCCGGCCTCTGGTCGATCATCGTCTGGCCTCCGTTCCTCAAGCGTGTCCTGAAGGCTCCGGAGGCCCGGGACGCCAACGGCGCCCCCACCCGTTTTATGACCGTGAACCTGATGCTGATCAGCACCGCGATCATTTTCGGTCTGGCTACCGCGATCATCGGCGTCCGCGCCCTGGCCGCGTAGCGCTCCACCTTCCCCCGCACCTTCAAGGTGCGGGGGAAGGTAAGCTAGTGCGAAGGTGAGCCGGGAAGTCTGGTCGGCAGTAGTTCTGCCGTACCCGATTACGTTTAGGAGCCTGCCTTCATGGCCTCACAGAAGCCCTCCGGGGCGTCCCGCACCATTCTCAGCCGGTCCAGCTACCGCGAGTACCTGCGCATCGGAGAGATCCTGCGCAAGGAAACCGTTGGCGGCATTCTCCTGCTGATCGCCACCGTAGCCGCCCTCATCTGGGCCAACTCCCCCGCCTCAGACAGCTACTTCACCATCCGGGATTTCAGCTTCGGTTACGAACCCTGGCATCTGGACCTCACGGTCGGCGCCTGGGCAGCTGACGGTCTCCTGGCGATCTTCTTCTTCCTGGTCGGCCTGGAACTCAAGAAGGAGTTCGTGGCCGGAGACCTGCGGCAGATCAGCAAAGCAATCGTTCCGGTGGCGGCAGCTTTTGGCGGCGTTATCGTTCCGGCGCTGATCTACGTTGCGGTGAACCTGGTTTCCGGCTCCGACGGGCTCCGCGGCTGGGCCATCCCAACCGCCACGGACATCGCCTTCGCATTGGCCGTCCTCGCCGTTATCAGCTCCCATCTGCCCAGCGCGCTGCGCATCTTCCTGCTGACCCTCGCTGTCGTTGACGACCTGATCGCGATCACCATCATCGCGTTCTTCTACTCGGAAGACGTTAAGCCGGAAATGCTGCTGCTGATGCTCATTCCGCTCGCAGCCTTTACGTTCCTGGTCCAGCGTGCGCCCCGGTTCTTCGGGACCCGGCGCTGGGCATTCTGGGTGTTCCTCGCCCCGCTCGCCGCAGCCGTCTGGATCCTGATGCACGCGTCCGGTGTCCACGCCACCGTGGCCGGTGTCCTGCTGGGCTTCGCCGTTCCGGTCCTGCGCCGCAGCGCAGCCGGCGCCAAGCTCCCCCCGAGCGAGGACAAGCCGGGCCTGGCCGAAATCTTCGAACACCGGTTCCGGCCGATTTCCACCGGCTTCGCCGTTCCGGTCTTCGCGTTCTTCTCAGCCGGGGTCGCAATCGGCGGACTGGACGGACTGGGCCGTGCCCTGACCGACCCGGTCGCCGTCGGCATTATCCTTGCCCTCGTAGCGGGCAAACCGATCGGTGTCCTCCTGACCACCTGGACCCTGACCACTGTGACCAAGGCACGGCTGGACGACTCAGTGAAGTGGATCGACCTGACCGGGATCGGCATCCTCGCGGGCATTGGCTTCACCGTCTCGCTGCTCGTCAACGACCTGAGCTTCGAAGTGGGATCGGCGCACAACGACGACGCGAAGGTCGCCATCCTGGCCGCTTCCGTGCTCGCGGCCCTGCTGGCCTCGGTCCTGCTGACCATCCGCAACCGCCGCTATGCGGTGATCGACGCCGCCGAACGGGTGGACGCCGATGAGAACGGGATCCCGGACGTCTTCGAAGCGGACTCCAGCGAAAACGAGGGGCGCTAGAGCGACTCTGCGCCGGTCTTCCAGCACTCCTGGCTGTATTCGCCCAGCTGGTAGGTCATGTACGCCGGATCGCCGGATCCGCTGGCGTTCATGGGCTGGACCCTGACCGTGTACTGCCCGTAGGACCCGGCTTCCTTTGCGAACCGCAGGGCTGCCTGCACGTCCGGCGTGGTCATATCCAGGCCGTACACCCCGGGCCGTCCGTTCGAGACGATCGTTACCCGGTACGAGGCCGCGGCAGGGGCGGGCTGCCAGCCCAGGGTCAGTGTGTAGTAGCCGTCCACCCACCGGGGGTTCGGCATGGCCTTTGAACAGGTGAGGACGGTGTTCCCCACCGTGCCGAGCCCGCTGCCCTGGCCCCGCTCGTCATAGCAGTTATCCAGTTTCCAGTGCTCGTATTTGTAGGTCCAGTAGAGCGGATCCCCGGCGACTGCCCCGTTCATGGGCATGACCCGGATGGTGTACGTGGTGTAGTACGGCGTGGATCCGTCCACGGCATTTCCGCTTTTTGGATCGGACAGGGACCGGGGCAGCGTGAACACGGCATTGGCTGCGGTGACGTTCTGCACCTTGTCATAGGCGAATCCGGGAGAGTTGGAAGTCATCCGCACCGCGTAGCCCGTGGGCGCGGTACCCCTGACCGGCGCTCCCCAGGAGAAGCTGATGCCCATTTCCCGGTCCTGCCTCAGACTCTCAAAGTCCTTCAGGGGCGTACAAACAACCCCTCCGGAGGGCTTGCCCGGCCACCCGGCAAGCACCGGGTTAGGGCCAACCGCCGGTGGGCCCGGCTGAGTCGGCGTCGGCGTCGGCGTGGGAGTTGCCGTGGGTGCACCGGCGGTCACCGAGAAGCTGGCGGCTCCCTGCTGACTCCACCAGGCGTAAGCAGCGGGTCCGCCGAACCCCAGGACGAGGGCCAGGACAAAAGCAGCCGCAGCAGCACGGGAGCCGGGAAGCCGCCGGAACCGCTGCAGCATCCCGGATTTCTCCTCTGGAGGCTTCGGCTGCTCGTTGTGGTTCATGGCGTCCTTCGGGTAATTCGTGTCCTGACGGCAGCCGCAGCAAAGAATGCAGCGGTAAGCAGCACCATCAAAGTGCCCTGCCAGGTGCGGATGATCGGTTCCACCGTACTCTCAATGAATGAGGCGGCCGTGATTTCAGGCGGTGCGTCAGGGGTTCCGGAGGGCGCGGCCGCGGGGATGGCCTCTGCCTCAGCCGGCTGAAGCCCGGCGGGCGCGGCTGGCACGGCTGCGGGGACAGCGGCGATCCGTGCGGCGGAGGTTCCGGGGAGATCTGCAGCCCGTGCGGTGAGCTGCGGCTGGCCCGGTCCCGGAGACGGGACCTGGCCGGGGCGGACCGGCTCCGCTGCGGCGTCGCAGGCGGAGCGGCCGGTTCCGGCGGAATCGAGCAGGAGCAGCAGATCGAAGGTGCCCTGCTTGGCCCGGGCTGCATTGGGGGTATTCAGCAGCAGCCCGGCTGAGAGTTCCACCTGCCGGGCCGCGCCGGCCGGGATGGCCACTGCCAGGGACAGGTCCGTGCAGGAACCTGCCGGCCCGATGACGGCCGCACCGGCAGCCGGCGACCCCACGGCGGAGGACCCAACGGTCAGATATCCGGCAAGCTCCGGATCCATTGCCGTGCTCAACGCTGCCGCGGTGAGGAAGGCAGGTTCGGGTCCCGCGTTGCGGACCCAGACAGATCCGGTGCTGGTGGCACCGGGGACCAGGCGCACACCGTCAGCGAAAACGGAGCCGGCGGCCGGGCTGCCGAAGGCTACGCCATCCAGGCTGACCTGGAGGTAGTCGTCTGCGGCGAAGGCGGCGGGAGCGGAAGCGAGGGAGGCCGCGGCCAGCAGCCCGCATCCCAGAGCTGCCAGGCCGGCCCTGATGCCCAGTGGCATCTTGGTCCGGCTGGAGGAGTGCATCAGACTGCCACGCTCTTGGGGGCTTCTGCCACGTGGAAGGAAACAGCAGCGTGGTCGCAGTGGTCGCAGTCGCGCAGCACGGGGTCGTGGCCGAACGCGGTGTTGCCGTGGTCGTGAAGGTGACGGACGGCAGGTCCGGCGTCGCGGACGTGGGCGCCGCCGACCGGAAGGTCAAGCAGCACGGCATCCACGTCGTCGGCTTCCGAGTTCTTCCGCTTCTTCTCGAGGCTTCCGCGGACCAGCAGTACGATCCCGTAGCCCAGCAGGCCAACGGCGGCCCACTGTGCGATCTCGCCGCGTTCGCTGTTGCCCAGGCCGTTGGCCACAAAGCCGACATACGGAACCGCGTAGGACAGCTTGCCGCGGATCTGGGCTTCCATCACCGGGAATTCGTCGGCAACGGCGTTGTTGTCGCCCTGGGTCGTGAAGGTCCGCTCACCATTCTGGCCGGCGCTGATGCCGGTGATCCGGTGGGTGATGACTGTCGGCTTACCGGACTCGATCTGGTAAGTGATCACGTCACCGACCCGCAGGGCGTCGGCCGGCGTCGGCTTGACGACCAGGAAGGTGCCCGGTGCGTAGTTCGGTGCCATGGAGCTGGTCAGCACGGTGTAGGTCTGCGAACCGGTGACCAGCGGGACGATGATCAGCACGAGGGCGGCCAGGGCCGCAACGCTCATGGCGACGAGGCTGATTGCGGTGCCGGCCAGCTTCAGTGCCCGGACGGCCGGTGAAGCGGTGCTGTGTCCAGTTGACATGGTTTGTTCCTAACCTACTTGTGCGGCGGAGAGCGGGACGGTGATGGTGGATGCCTGTCCCTGGATGTTCGCCGATCCGGCGAGGGTGACCTGGAAGCAGATCAGTCCGGAGGCACCCTTGGGGATATCTACGGTCTGCGGCTGGGTGGCATTGAACAACGCGGCGCTGCAGGCGCCCGGATCGGTGCCGGAAACGGCCCGGTGCTGGACGGTCCACAGCTCCGGGAAGGGCGAAATCTGTGCTGCTCCTGCGGAGGCGTTGATCGTAAAGCTGCCGCCGGCGTTGGAGTTGTTGGTAAGCACTACACGTGTGTAGGCGGAAGAGCCTGCGTTCACAGTGCCAACGTTCAGGGCCACCGTTCCCTTGCTGCCGTCTGCCTGGGTCATCAGCACCGGACCGGTGCCGTTGTCCATCACGACGTCGAAGCTGGCGGCCTGGATGGTTCCGGCATTCGCCTGGGTTCCTGCGTTCCAAAGTGCGTAGCTGCCCTGGGCCGTCATCAGCCCGAGCACCAGGGCAGCGAGGATGAGACCTGCCGCTTTCAGTACTCGAAGGCTTTTCATGAGCTTTATCTCCAGGGGGAAGGCTGTGCGCGGAGCGTGCGCGCCGCGCACAGCCGGGGATTAGAACAAGTGGCGGGGTGCGCGGTTACTTGGGGGCGATCTGGTCCAGCGTGTAGCGCAGGGCCGAGAAGTTGGCCGTCTTGCCTGCATCGTCACGGTTCACGGTGTTCGAGTTGAAGGTGAACGTCGTGGTTGCCTTGACCTTCTTGTCCGCCGGCAGCGTCGCCGGGGTCAGTTTGGCCGCGTTGACAGCCGCTCCCGCAGTATCCGTGACCACGATGTCGGAGACTGAGGCGTTGGTGAAGGCACTCGATGCGCCGGTCAGGGTGAGCTTGGCTTCCATCAGGTCGCCGACCAGGGTGACATCCAGTTCCTGGGTGTAGGTGAGCACATCGCCCGGGACCACCTTGTAGACTGCCGGGTCAATCTTGGCGCCCTTGGCATTCGTCCAAGTGCCCTTTCCTGCAACCAGGTTCAGGTCACCTGCGACGATCGTGCCGGCGTTGGCCGTCTGGGAGACGTTCCAGACTGCCAGGGTTCCGCCGCCGCCGAGCAGCAGTGCCACGCCTACGCTGGTTGCCAGTGCGCCTTTTGCCATCTTGTTCATTGTGTTCCCCTTGTTCCTGTGAGACCTATCGGCCCGGGGTTTTCCCCTGCCGCTGGAACTACTTTCCATCGCGGAACTCAAGAAACCGGGCAGTCTTGGCACAGGGTTCGGAAAACATTGGGACAATGCTCAAGGCGCCCACAAGACCCCCTCAACATCTGCGCAATCCGGATCATTCCGGCTCCCAGGCCACGGATTCCGCACTGACTCCGGAAATGAGCGAGCATGCAGAATCCCGCCCGCGGCAGGGTCCACCGGCGCAGGCCTGCCCTGCTGGCCGCCTCAGTGCTCTACTTCGGTGCCCTCTGCGCCGTCGTCCTCACCCCGGCGCCCGTGGACCGTGGAACAGCGGGGGCGGTTCTGCAGCAGTTCCTGGAGCTCCTGCACAACACCGGCATCCCGGCCTGGGTGGACTACGGCCTCGTTGAAACCGCTGCGAACGTCCTTCTCTTCGTTCCGTTCGGGCTGCTCGTGGGCACGTGGCTGGGCTCCCGCTGGACCTGGCTGGCTGCCGTGGCCGGCTTCTGCCTGTCCGCGGCCGTGGAGACCTGCCAGGCGCTGCTCCTGCCCGACCGGGTCCCCACCCTGCAGGACGTCCTTGCCAACACCCTGGGAGCCGCACTGGGCACCGCCGCCGTCTATGCCTGGCGGGCAGCGCGGCCAGGCATGGCTCCCGGAGCCTGAAAGATCTTCCCCGGGGCCTGCCGGACCGGGTTTCCGGCTTCTCCGGACTGCGTCACCAACAGGTGATTTGTTTACCGTGAAGCCCGTTTCGGGGCATGATGACATAACCCACTTTTATGCGTAAGGAGTACGGACGTGAGCACCACTTCCAACACAACGGCCAGGTCCTACCGGGTAGTGAATCCCGCTACCGGTGAACAGGGCGAGGAATTCCCCACGGCCACCGACGCCCAGATCCAGGAAGCACTGGCGGGATCACAGGCAGCGTTCGAGTCCTGGCGCGGGGTTCCCATCGAGGAACGCAGCCGGATCGTGGCGCGGGTCGGCGAGCTTTTCACCGAACGTGTGGAGGAACTGGCCGCCATCATTACCGAAGAGATGGGCAAGCCGCTCGCCGAGTCCAAGGGCGAAGCCGAGTTCTGCACCGACATCTTCAGCTACTTCGCCACTGAAGGTCCCGGGCTGGCAGCGGACCAGGAAATCAAGGCAATCGGCGGCGGCCGGGCCATGATCCAGAAGCTCCCGGTCGGGCCGCTGCTGGGCATCATGCCGTGGAACTTCCCCTACTACCAGGTGGCCCGCTTCGCAGCGCCGAACCTGATGCTGGGCAACACCATCATCCTCAAGCACGCCGAGTCCTGCCCGAAGTCCGCGCTGGCGATCCAGAAAATCATGGACGACGCCGGGGTGCCCGCGGGTGTCTACACCAACGTCTTCGCCAACTACGACCAGATCGCGGACATCATTGCTGACCCGCGTATCCAGGGCGTCTCGCTCACCGGTTCCGAGCGTGCCGGAGCGATCATCGGCGAACTGGCCGGTAAGAACCTGAAGAAGGTCGTCCTGGAACTGGGCGGATCCGATCCCTACGTGGTGCTTGACGCCGAGGACGTGAAGGCTGCCGCAGGCCAGGCCTGGGCGACCCGCATCGAGAACACCGGGCAGGCCTGCAACTCCAACAAGCGGATGATTGTTATGGAGGACATCTATGACGAGTTCGTGGCGGAGCTGACTCACCTGGCCAAGGACCTGGTGCCCGGAAACCCCGCAGAAGGGGCCGAAGGAACCTACACCCCGCTCTCCTCCCGCACCGCCGCCGAGGGGCTGGCAGAGCAGGTCCAGGACGCCGTCAGCAAGGGAGCCACCCTGCACGCCGGCGGCACCCTGCAGGATGGTCCGGGCGCCTACTTCGCTCCGGCTGTACTCACGGGCGTCACCCCGCAGATGCGCGCCTACCGGGAAGAGCTCTTCGGCCCCGTGGCCGTGGTGTACAAGGTCTCCAGCGACGAGGAAGCCGTTCAGCTCGCCAATGACAGCGACTACGGCCTCGGCGGCGCCGTCTTCTCCACGGACGAGGAGCGCGCACGCCGCGCAGCGGCGCAGCTGGAAGTCGGCATGGCCAACGTCAACGGTGTCGGCGAAGGAGCCGACATCCCGTTCGGCGGCGTCAAGCGCTCCGGCTACGGCCGCGAACTTGGTCCGCTGGGCATGGACGAGTTCGTCAACAAGCGGCTCTTCTACATCGCTGATTAGTTCCTCAGCGGCCGTTTACGGCTGCTAAGGACGACGCCGGTACCTTCCCAGGTGCCGGCGTCGTTCTTTAAGCCAGCCGGCCGGCAGACCGGCAAAATTTCCGGGATCTTGAGCCTGCACGGGGAGAGTTCCTGAGCTTGCCCTGACACAGTTGGCAGCATTGACTCACCCGAATCCCCCACAAGGGGATTGCTGTCCATCAGGAGGACCCCCATGTCTCCCCGCCAGAGAATCGTGCCGGCAGGCTGCGCCACCCGCGCCTGCGGCGCTGCTCCCGCCCCACGACTTCCGAAATGATCGCGGTGACAGAACGCCCATCTTCCCAAACCCTGGTCTCCACCCGGGTTCTGCGCGAGCTGAGCGAACAAATGGGCCCGGAGATCTGCCACCAGTTCGTCGGAAACTACATCGATATGTGGGACGGACGCTTTTCCCGCCTTGTTGCGGCCCTGGACACCGCAGACTTCCCCGGCGCCATGGACGTGGTGCTCAGCATCAAGATCTCCAGCCAAATGGCCGGAGCCGAACGCCTCGCCGGGCTCGCTTCGCGGGCGCAGGAGATGGTCCGCAGCGCGGATCACTGCGGCCTGGCTTCACTGATCGAACCGATTCAGCAGTGCGGCGACGACACTGTGCGGCACCTCAGCCAAACATTTCCAGTCCGCTGACGCCCTCCGGAGCAGCCGCCCGGTTTCACGGAGCTGCGTCCTAGGGAGCTGTGTTTCAGAAAGCTGCGTTGCAGGGCCTGCGTTTTGGGGGAGGTGCGCGTCAGGGACCTACTGGGCGGGAGCGAGCCGGTAGCCGACGCCGCGGACTGTTTCCAGCCAGCGCGGAGAGCGGGAGTCGTCACCGAGCTTCCGCCGGACGTTCCCGACATGGACTTCGATCGTGCGCTCGTCCGACTCACTGATGTAGGACCCGGTGTCGTAGTCCTCCCCGCGCAGGCGGCGGACCAGGTCGGTTTTGCTCCGCACCCGCCGGCCGCTTTCCAGAAGCGCCTGAAGCAGGTCAAATTCCGTGCGTGTGAGGTCCACGTCCCGGCCGGAAAGCTGGGTAGTGCGCGTTCCGGGATCCAGCATCAGGCCGTTGTGCTGGAAAACACCGCTGTCCGCACTGGGTGCGGCTGCCTCGGGAACGGACGCCTGCGGGACTTCGGCAGCAGGTGCAGCAGCGGGAGAGGGGGCCGCTTCGTCCTTGCGCGGGCGGCGCATCATCGCAGAAATGCGGGCGCGGAGCTCGCGCGGCCGGAAGGGTTTGGTGATGTAATCGTCCGCGCCGGCTTCCAGGCCCATCAGGGTATCCAGTTCTTCGGCACGCGCCGTGAGCATCACGATGTACGCGTCGCTGAACAGCCGCAGCTGCCTGATGACCTCAAACCCGTCGATATCCGGCAGCCCGAGGTCAAGGGTGACGACGGCGGGATTGTGGGTGCGGACCGCTTCCACACCTTCGGATCCGGTGGGACTTGCATGTACTTCAAAACCGGACTGCTGGAGTACTGCGTGCAGAAGATCGCGAATGTCTTTGTCGTCTTCGATAATGACGGCTACGCGCTGTGTTTCCATACTTTTTGTGGTTTTCCTGTCCTGCGAGACCTGCTGTACCCGCTCCCCTTATTCGGCATCCTACAGCCTAGGCAGATAAACTGCGGACTTCATTCACTCAAAAAATGCGAGGTTGCCGCCCCATGTCCAGATTCAAGGACGCGACCCTGTCCTCGCTGGGAAAGCGCAGGGACTTCTATTTGTTTGCCCTGCGCGACCGGGTGGCGCTGAGCCAGTCCCCTCTTGTTCTTGCCGTAGTCGTTTTGCTGCCGATCGTTTTTGTGGCCAAACCGGAGGCATATTCAAATCCTGAGTTCCTCACCGGCTTGGGTTTGATCGCAGTTTTGTCACTCCTGTCCGTTTCCGTGCCGTGGGACCGGTGCTTCAATCGGGCCTATTTACTGGTTCCGCTCCTCGATTTTGGCGCCATTGCCCTCCTTTACCGCGGCGTCCGGCCCGATGTTCCGGGCGTGGCTGCGCTGGCCGTTTTTCCCGTCCTCTGGCTGGCCTGGTCCGGTGTCGCGCCTCGCCTGGCAGCGCTGGCAGCTTTTTCCGGTGCCCTGCTGGTTGCCTGGGCGCCGCTTTTCGGCAGCGGCCCGGAGCCCGCAGATCTCCTCGCCCCTGGCCTGGTTCCGCTGGTGATGCTGCTGATGTATCTTGCCGCCGCCATCACTGTGCAGGACGCCGCTGCGCAACAGCAGGCACTTGAGGAAAAGGACCGGGAGCTCAAGCGCAGCCTGCAGGACAGCCGGCGCCGCGCGCAGCTCCTCGATGCCGTCCAGGACACCATCGACGTCGGAGTTGTGGTCCTGGCCAGGGATGGCCACATCATGCTGATGAACAACCGGCAGCTGGCCACCCATCAGCTCTCCGTTCCTGCGGATACTGACGGCGAAGACGAAGCCGACATGCTGCTCTTCGATCAGGACGGCTGCACTCCCCTTCCCCCAGCGGACCGTCCGATGGCCCGGGCCCTGCGCCGCGAAGCCTATTCGGGCAGCCTCATGTGGGTCGGCCGCGGTGCGGAGCAGCGTGCCATGGCAGTATCCGCCCGCCCGCTGAACGATGAGGACGGGGAGTTCAACGGATCGGTCCTGGCATTCAGCGACGTCACTGACATGCTGCGGGCCCTGCGGGCGAAGGAGGATTTCGTGGCGAGCGTCTCACACGAGCTTCGAACTCCGTTGACCTCGATCATCGGCTACCTTGACCTCGCCATAGCCGATGCCGAAGATGAAGGTCTCTCCGAATCGCTGCAGGCGTCCCTGTCCGTGGCGCTTCGCAATGCCGAGCGGCTGCTGGTCCTGGTCGCCGATCTGCTGACGACGGCGTCGGACTCCATCCATCTGGAAGCCGGGGAACTCTCCCTGCGCGATCTGGCGCGGTCAGCTGCAGACTCGGCCGGGCCAAGGGCCGACGCTGCGGGGATCCGGCTTGTGGTCGAAGCTCCCGCCGATGTCCGCGGGGTCTTTGATTCCACACGCATCCAGCAGGTTCTGGACAACCTCGTCTCCAATGCGATCAAGTACTCCCCGGGCGGAGGCACCGTCACCCTCCGGGTCCTCAGTGGTGACGCATCCGTGGTGCTGGAGGTGGAAGACGAAGGCATGGGGATGTCCGAAGCCGAACAGGGTGAGGTCTATAACCGGTTCTTCCGTGCCGCTGCCGTGAAGAAAGCGGGGATACCCGGCGTCGGACTTGGCCTTGGCATCACCAAGGACATCGTCGCCGCGCATGGCGGGACCATCTGCCTGACATCCCAGCCGGGTGCCGGGACGACGTTCCGGGTGGAGCTGCCCCTGCAGAAAACCGCCGGCCGGTAGGACCCGGCGGCGGTCGTCTGCGCGCAGCTACTGGGCGGTCTGAACAGCTTCCTCCAGCGCAACCCACGCGAGCATGGCGCACTTCACCCGCGCCGGGTAGCGGGACACCCCGGAGAAGGCCGCGGCGTCGCCGAGCACCTCCTCGTCAGCTTCAACCGTTCCGCGCGAACGCATCACTTCCCGGAAGTTCTCCACCAGGCCCACCACCTCGTCGCGGGGCAGGCCTGCGGCCAGTCCGGTGACGACAGAGGCGGATGCCATGGAGATGGAACATCCCTGGCCTTCCCAGCTGATCCCGCCAACCGTTGCACCGTTTTCTGCTGCATTGTCCAGCGCCGCGCGCAGAGTGATCTCATCACCGCAGGTCGGGTTGAGCTGGTGTGACTCCCCCTTGGCGGTTCCTTCCGGAGGGTCCACCAAACCTTCACCGTGCCGCAGCTTGGCGTGCTCCAGGATGATTTGCTGGTAAAGCTGCTCCAGGTCCGAGCTCATGGCTATTTCACTCCAAAGAATGGACGGACGCCGGCCACTGCTTCAAGCAGCGCATCAACGTCTTCCGTGGTGTTGTAAATGTAGGTGCTGGCACGGGTGCTGGAGACAAGCCCCAGCCGGCGGTGCAGCGGCTGGGCGCAATGGTGGCCCACCCGCACGGCAATGCCCTTGTCATCGAGGAACTGGCCGACGTCGTGCGAATGGACACCAGCGACGTCGAAGGCCGCCAGCCCAATCCGCTCCACCCCTGCTGGAGGGCCCAGCACCGTAACTCCGTCAATCCGCTCCAGCCCGGTGACCAGCCGCTGGCCCAGCTGCGCTTCCCACGCGTGGATCCGGTCCATGCCGGTCTCCTGCAGGTAGTTGACGGCCGCGCCCAGGGCCATGGCCTGGGAAATCCGCTGTGTCCCAGCCTCGAATCGCTGCGGGGCGGGCAGGTACTCCGCCTTCTCCATCGTCACAGTGGTGATCATGGACCCGCCGGTCAGGAACGGCGGCATGGCATTGAGCAGTTCGGCCTTGCCGTACAGCACACCGATCCCGGTAGGCGCAAGCATCTTGTGGCCCGAGAACGCTGCGAAGTCCACGTCCAGCGCCTTTACGTCCACGGGCAGGTGCGGAACGGACTGGCAGGCGTCCAAAACCACCAGCGCGCCATGCCGGCGGGCCATATCCACCAGGGTTCCCACCGGGTTGATGGTTCCCAGGACATTGGAAGCGTGGGTGAACGCCAGCACCTTGGTCCGGTCACCGATCAGTTTCTCGGCTTCCTCCAGCCGCAGGGCCCCGGAGTCGTCCACGGGAATCCAGCGCAGTTCAGCCCCGGTGCGCAGTGCCAGTTCCTGCCACGGAATCAGGTTGGCGTGGTGTTCCATCTCGGTCACCACGATCTCGTCCCCCGGACCGAGGGCGAAGCGCCGGGCTGCTTCTCCCCCGCGTCCCGCTGTGGCGTTGGAAAACGCGTAGGTGACCAGGTTTAGTGCCTCCGTGGCGTTGGAGGTCCAGACAACCTCTTCCGGAGCGGCGTTAATGAAGCCTGCAACCGTGCCGCGTGCGTCTTCAAATACGTCCGTGGCGGAAACGGCAAGGGTGTGGGCTCCGCGGTGCACCGCGGAGTTGCGCTGTTCGTAGAACTCCTGCTCAGCCTCGATCACGCTCAGCGGATTCTGCGACGTCGCTCCCGAATCCAGATAGACCAGCCGGCGCCCGTTGACATCCTGGTCCAGGATGGGAAAGTCATTTCGGATCCGGACCACTTCCGCGTTGTCCAATGGCCCGGAAGCTAGGTGCAGGGTGGCGGGGGTCGAAACCACAGACACGGTCGGTTCTCCTCTGCTGGGGGCATCCTGCGGCGAGATTACGCAAGACAAGTCTGACCTAATCATCCCACGGCGGAGGTACTAAGGCATCTGAGTCTCGCCTAAGTTTGCGTCTCAGTAGGCGCCTTCGGGCTGGACCATCACCCTGACCGTGCGCCACATGATCATCAGGTCACCGGTCAGCGACCAGTTCTCAACGTAGAACAGATCGAGGCGGATCGACTCGTCCCAGGCCAGATTGGACCGTCCATTGATCTGCCACAGACCGGTCAGCCCGGGCTTGATCAGCAGGCGGCGGTGTGTGGAGCCCTGATAACCCTTGACCTCGGACGGCAGGGGCGGACGCGGCCCGACCAGGGACATGTCCCCACGCAGCACGTTCCACAGCTGAGGCAGTTCATCCAGGGAGAACCGGCGCATCCACCGCCCGCACCGAGTTACCCGAGGATCGTGTTTGAGCTTAAACAGGACACCTGCACCCTGGTTCCGGTTCTTCAGGCCCGCCAGGCGCTGCTCTGCATCCACCACCATGGACCGGAACTTCAGCATCTGGAACGTGCGGCCCCGCACACCCACACGCTGCTGGCGGAAGATCACGGGCCCTTTGCTGTCAAAGTGCACGATCAGGAACAGCGCTGCGAAGACCGGTGCCAGTCCCACCAGCGCCACCGAGGCAAGCCCAATGTCCAGGCAGCGTTTGAGTACGTGTTTTCCACCGCTGTACTGCGGCAGTTCCACATGCATCAGGGGCAATCCCTCAACCGGACGCCAATGGATCCGGGGTCCAGCCACATTGGTCAGGCTCGATGCGAGGATCAACTCCGTCGCTGTGTTTTCCAGCCGCCAGCCCAGTTCACGGATGTAGCGGTTGCCGCCCGGAACCGGGCCCGCCACGATCACCGCGTTGGCTCCAAGGGCACGGACCTGCTCGGTGATTTCTTCCGGATCCGTGGCCAGCGGAAGCCCGGCTTCAAGGACGCCGTCCAGCTCCGGTCCCGGCCCGCCGGGAACCACAAGGCCCGCTACCTGGTAGGTGGCGGAGGCGTGGGCCGACACCTGTTTCACCACATACGCAACATCCTCGGAACAGCCGAAAACCACCACCCGGGATAGGTAATGGCCCAGCCGGCGCTGCGAATTCAACCATTTGCGCCAGCACCACCGGCCCAGGAAAAGCCCGCCAAGTCCCAGCGGCAGCGAGACGGCGAGGACAGTGCTGGAAATATCCCGCTGCAGCAGCACCATGGCCAGGGCCACACCGCCGAACATCCTGAGGGTTGCCGTGGCGATCCGCTTGTACTCGTCCACACCGATTCCGAGGAGGCGCTCTTCCCTCGTCCGGTATACGGCCAGCCCTATGTTCCAGGCGAACAGCAGCAGGAGGAGGAAACCCACATGACGCAGGGCTTCCGCTGTGAAACCCCGGTTAGTCAGGGTGATGACTGCTGCCCACCCTGCGGCGAGGGCCAGGACGGTCACCACGAAGTCGGTGCTGATCAGGCCGGCCCGGTATTGGCGGCGCCACCGGTCCTCAGGAGCTTTGGTCCTGGGCCGGGGCTGGGCCGCCGCCCAGCTCTCCGTAATGATGTCTGTCCGGGGTGGGAAGCCGAGCGGCGGCGGTGTCAGCGCCTCGTGTCCGTGCGGACTGTGTCGATTGGGCCTGGCCCGGACGGAGCGTGTGTTCAGGGGTGCCATTTCAGCACGCCGCCCAAAGCGGAAGCAGGGAAGGAGCCGGCGACGGCTGGGGGGAAGTCTGGGTCTCAGCAGACTTCGACGCCGCCGGCTCCGCATGTGGAGGTTTCATTTCCGGTGTTGGCCGGTTGAAACCAGGGATCCGAGCTCCGCTTGGGGGGAACGCAGGTGAGCCGCGCATGGGAGACCTTCTTTTGCACTTCTTTGCACTTCCAAACTGACTCGTTCAGTAAATGCCAGATGCCGAGGTGCTGCACCAGTAGCAGGCACCCTAAAAAGAACCCTATTCACCTAACCATCCGGGCACGCTACCTGCCGCCGGCGCCGGTGCTACTTGCGGGGCTTCCGGCACCAGTGTGCCGCAGCACGCGTAACGCGCTGCGGCACACTGGTTATGACGTTTTGCTGGCTCCAGGCTAGTGTCCGGCGGGCACCCTGGGCTCGGCTTCCAGCGCCCGGTACACGGCTTCGAGCTCCGTGCGCTTGCTGATCCCGAGCTTTACGTAGATCCGGTAGACATGCCCCTCGACTGTGCGCTGGGAAAGCGTAAAACGGGTGGCAACATCCTTGGTGCTCGCGCCTTCCAGCAGCAGTTTCACTATCTCGTGCTCCCTTTTGGTCAGGCGTACCTGATGAACGCTGGGACTGAGATAGGAAACGGTTACCCCGGCGAGTTCGTCCCGGCGCCGCCGCAGCTGCTGAATCAGGGCCCGCTGCCGGCGCAGGTTGTTATGCGCCCCGTAATACCGGATGGCATGGCCGATGCATTCGACGGCCACCAGGAATTTCCTGCGGCGGACCGCTTCGTCTGCGGCCGCCACCATGCGTTCAGGGTTATCCGCAGCGACGGCAGCGGCATAGGCATGCAGTGCAGCAGCCTCGCCGCCTTCGAAGGAGTCGGTCAGGTCCACCAGGCGGCGGGCCTGTTTCAGGTCGCCGATTGCCATCGCCAGCTCCAGGATGTCTTTCTCCGCCGCATATTGCCCAAGTTCCCGGGCTTCGGCCGCCAGTTCGCGCACCAGGGGCGGCGGAGGCTCCTCCGAACCCTGCGGCGCGAGGGCTGCAGCGGCGAACGCCCGGGCCGTCAGCGACAGGGCACGGGGGCCGGCATAGCCCACCCCGCGCAGCTCGCCGGCGAACCGGGCAGCCGGACCGGTGTCGTCCACTACGGCAGCCACGTAGCCAGCCACGGCCAGGGCGTAGGGCAGCAGCCGTTCCGGATCGCGTGCCCGCAGAGCTTCGATTGCGGGCCGAAGCCGCCGCAGTCCCTCACGGTAGCGGCCCTGATGTATTTCGAGCGCTCCCTCAAGCACCCCGATGGTGCCTCCGAAGGCCAGGAGGTGATGCGGGTCAGCGGTCTCCAGTTCTGCGGCCAGTAACTGGCTGAGCTTCTCAAACCGGCCACCGTGCAGCAGTGCAAAGCTCCGCCGGAGGAACAGGCTACCCCGCACGCTGCTTCGAGCCAGCGGCTCCTGCAGCAGTTCGTCCTGTGCCTGGTGCGCGGCAGTCACGGCTTCGTGGGCGGCGCCGGCGGCGGTACGGACTTCCGAGACAAGAGCGAAACCCAGTGCCTTGAACTCATGCAGCGCGGGGGATTCCTCCTCCGCCGCCGTCCGGAGGCTTTCGGCCTCCAGCAGGTCCATGGTGGCAGCCGCAGATGCGCCTTGGGCCAGCAGATTACCGTCAGCCACCCGCGCCCACAGCTCCAGGACGCTTTCACCCGCCGCCAGCCAGGCGGTCCGCTTGTCCCGTGCCTGGAGTCCGGCAAGTTCCGCATCGCGGGCAGCCCAGGCACCGGCCAACATGCGGATCCGGTCCCCCGTCTGATCAGAGCCCGCTGCCAGCTGCGCAGTTGCCAATACCGCGAAATCCAGGGTGGCGGTATCCGGTGCCGTGCTGACGGCGTCATCCAGGCCGGCCCAGGCGTCGGGAAAATTGCCCAGGGCCAGGTGGGCCGCGGCCGCCTCCACGTTCGCCCGGGCCGAGAAAGTGCCAGGGCGGACCGCTTGCGCGAGCCGCAGCGCCAGCTCGGAGTCCCCGGCAGCATTCGCGGCCCGCGCACCTTGTACCAGAGCGGCATCCTGCGGGTCTTCACCGCAGTCCAGTGCCCATCCCAAATGCCGCGGGGACTGCGGAATCCGTTCCGCGGCTCCGCCCTCCCCCAGCAGATTTTCTCTGATCTCGATGCTGCGCATGGGTGGCACCAGGCTGCGGATGGCATCCGCGTGCAGTGCCTGCGCCATCCCGAGCTGCTCCGGAAAATCTGAGACGGGTTCCAGGTAGCCATCATCGACCAGGGTCTGCACGGTTTCCTGGTCCGTCAGCGCCGCCAGTGCGGAGCGGGACAGGACGCCGGCCAACGCCACGGTTTCGAGCACGGTCCGTTCCGGCGGGGTGCGGCCGGCCAGCAGCCGCTTGGCGAGGTCCTGGGCCGTTGGTTCCAAGCCACCGGGAAGTGAACGCAGATACCAGCACTCGTTGCGCAGCAGCAGCTCGCCGCGGCGCCGGGCACCCGTGATCAGCGCCTTGACGTAAAGCGGATTACCGCCCGAGATCTGCGCGAGGACCGCGCTGGACGCGGTGAGCACCGGTCCGCCAAGCTGCTGCACACAGAGTTCATGAACAGCTTCCAGCGGCAGCGGCTGCAGATCGAACCTGGACATCAGTCCGTCCCGGGCGAGGGAGAGAAGTTCCTGCATGTGGACGCCGCGGCTGCGCGAGAGGACGACGAGCCGGAGCTCCCCGGACATGGCCAGCTGGACGAGGATGTGGCTGGATGCCTCATCCAGGTGATGGGCGTCGTCGACCATCAGCAGCGCCTGAGGATGCCCGGCTTCGGCACGGACCCGGAAGTAACGGCGGATGTTCCGCAGCACCACGAGCGGGGATTCCAGGTCCTCTGCCGCCGCGGGCTCCATAAAGGGCGTAAGCACGCCGTAGGAGATCCGGGAGAGCACGGGGCTTCCGTGGATCCGGTAGACGGTGACTATCCCGTCCAGCCGTGACAGGACTTCCTCCGCCAGTGCACTCTTGCCCATGCCTTCCGGCGCCAGTACGACGACGCCGCGCAGCACCGGGTCCAGGAGCCGGCTTGCGATGTCTTCCGCTTCGGCAGCGCGAAGGAACGCCGGCTGCTTTACCTGGCCCGCCATTACTGCGCACCTGCCACGGCAGCCGGTTTGCCTGCAGCGACGAGCCGGGCTAGTTCCCGCCTGCTTCCGACGTGCAGTTTGGAGTAGATCTGATAGAGGTGGCCTTCCACCGTGCGGACGGAAATAGAGAGCTCCTGGGCGATGATTTTGTTGCTTGTTCCATTCGCGGCTGAACGGGCGATGACCCGTTCCCGGGCGGTCAATCCGCGCAGGCAGTCCTCCACCTCGCCGTCGTTATCTGCCTCTGCTGAAAGCAGCCGCCGGCTGCGGTGGATGAAGCGTACGGTGGCCCGGTCGCCCGCTCCGGAGGCCACTTCCAATGCCTGTTCCCTGGTTTCCCGGGCGATCAGGTCGTGGCCATCAGCGTGGGCCGCGTCGGCCGCGAGAAGCAGCAGCTGGGCATCGAATTCGCCGGCGCCCTTTGCATATATTTCGCAGAACCGGGCGAAGCCTCCCTGCAGCCCGGAGGCTATGTCCAGCAGCTGCTGGGCAGCGTCCGTCCTGCCAAGGCGCACTGCACCCAGTGTGGCCAGCAGCGCATAGGAGCCGGCGCCGCGTTCTTCATCCGCTGCGGCGAGTTCTTCCAGCGTGGGTCCGGCTTCAGGAGACTTCAGCACCCCCTGTGCAAGGACCGCGAAGTGGGCTCCCGTCCGTTGTACAGCCCAGGACGGGGATCCCGATACCGCGCCGGCGGACCGCAGATGGTCCCAGGCCCGTTCGTCCTGGCCCTGGAGCGCAGCGGCATAAGCCGCGGCACACTGGACAGTCCGCAGCATGCCGAACGGGTCCGCCACTTCCAGCTGCCTGAGCGCAGGCAGCAAATGCGCCGTCGCGGCAGGGCCCCGGCCTTCGAATGCCCGGAGCATCCCGTCGCAGATTTCCCGGACGGTTCCGCCGAAGACACTGTGTTCCACCGCGTCGGTTGCCGGAGTCAGGCAGGCGGCGGCCGCCGCCACGGCGCCGGTGACCAGCAGAACGTGGATGAGCCGTGCCCTGGCCTCTGCGGCGGGGCCTTCCTCCAGATCCGGTGGAAGGCCATCGGCCAGCAGGTTCCAGAGAGTTGCTGCCAGCTCCAGGGCATCGCCCTGCCGGTCGGTCATCCCCCAGGCCTCGCAGAGCCATGACCCCACCAGGACCCGGAAGCCACGCCCGTTTTCGTCTCCCCGGGCGTAGACGCCGGAGAGGAAGGCAGCGGATTCCGTGTACTTGCCGTGCTGGGAGAGACAGCGGGCGCGGGCCAGGGTCAGCTCGCCTGTGAGCTGCGCGGCCTCGGCGCGGCCCATTCCGCCGTCCAGCAGAACAGCCAGCATCCGCTCACCCTCGTCAAGCAGGGAGGTGTGCTTCCCGGTATCCGTTCCTTCCGCCGGCAGCAGCAGATTGTCCCTGATCTGCTCCGTGGCTGCCAGGCAGCCTGCCCGGCTTTCAGCCATCAGCAGCCGCAGGTTCTCGACCGAAGCGGAGGGTGCCCCGCCGGCCTGCCGGTGCCGGTCCACGATGCCGGCCGCCGCCTGGTAATCGCGGCGGTCGAGATGCGCGCGGGCAAGCTCCAGTACCGCTGCCGGGGACGACAGATAGTTCGGATCTGCGGTGATGAACCGCTCCGCAGCGGCGGAATCCCCCTCATCGTTCGCGGCGCGGCCGGCGGACAGTGCCAGTTCCGGAGTTAGTTTGGCCCCGGCAGACAGCAGCCATTCCGCGCTGCGCAGCGGTGGGGAGACGGCTGGGTCCGGCAGGATCCGGTCCAGCAGCGCCTGCCGCCGTCCTGCATCGAGCTGGGCGCGCAAGACCGTTCCCAGCGTCGGGTCGACCAGGGACAGTGCCGGAACCCCTGCATGGGTGAGCAGCAGCAGCCCGGCTTCCTGCAGGGCATCCACATCCAGGCTGTCCGCGTGTTCCAGTACCTGGGTCAGGGGCAGGGCACCGGCAAGTGCGAGGAACTCAAGCAGTTCCCGCTGGCCAGGTTCAAGGGCAGACAATTTGATTCCCATGGCGGCGTAGAGACGCGGGAACCCCGGCTGCCGTCCGGGTGCCAGCACCCACACCTGGCCGGCAAGAACCAGCCGGCCGCTGTCCCGGTAATCAGCGGCGGCGGCCAGCAGCCGGCTCGGATTACCTCCGCTGATCCGGGCCAGGTCCTCTGCCGCGGCCCGGCTCACCGGCCCCCGCAGCTCGGCCTCCAGCAGGTGTGCGCAGTCCGATGGCAGCATGGGTTCCAGGTCCAGGCGGGTCAGCAGCCCTTCCCGCCACAGCCCCATGAACTCCGACGGGGCGGCGCTGAAGTCGCGGAACGCGGCAATCATGCGGGCGGACCGGTTCACCACCATCTGGCTAAGCACCATGGCGGAAAACTCATCCAGCTCCTCCGCGTTATCCACGGCCAGGATGATGGTTCGTCCAGCGGCACGTTCGCGGACCAGAGCCGTAAGGCCCCGCAGGATCAGCACCGGGTGGGAGGAGGCCTCCGGATCCAGGTCGGAAAGCAGGAAGGTGAGCGCCCCGAACGGGGTGCGCCCGGCGAATGCTGAGCCCCGCACATGGATGGTGTAGGCATCCTGGCCATGGAGCTGCAGGACGTGGCGCATGAGTGCGCTCTTACCGCTGCCTTCCTCGCCGATGAGCAGGCAGCCGGTAGCCGGAGAATCCGGTTCCAGCCTCTCAGCGATCGTCTGGATAAGGCTGGCCCTGCCCAGGAACAGGGAATCGGCACGCGGCTGCCAGTCCGGGCCGGTGCCGGCAGCAGCGGAAGGCGCAGCGTATGCGGTGGCGCCCGTCGAATGATGATCGTCCACAGTGAGACCTCTTCTATACAAACCCATCTGACCCGCGTTGGCGGGCGTTCATCAGAGTAGGTAGGGCCCCTGCACACCGGCTTGAGTAGCAATCACCAGTAGTTGGCTTTACTTACTCGAATAACAGGCGTGGCATTCCATGCCGATACTTGGTCTCCTCCTCAATAATCAACAGCCGCTACTTGTACTCACCGTCCTTTTCCGGCTGCTGGCTCCCCGGCTCATCCCCCAGCAGGCGCCGCAGTTCGGCGCGTCCGGACACATACAGCTTTTGGAAGATCCGGCCCAGGTGCCAGTCCACTGTCCGCGGCGACAGGTGCAGGGCGTTACCCAGCCGGACACTGGATTCGCCGGCGGCAGCCCGGACGGCCAAATCCCGCTCGAACTCGGACAGGGAGGCCAGCCGCCGCGCGATGCCGTTGGCCTCTGCCAGGAACCGGTAGCACTCGTTGGCCACGGACCGGGCGCGCCTGGCCCCGTCCCGGTCCTTGCCGGCCACGGCCGCATCGTGGGCAGCGAGCGCTGTCTTATGCCCCAGCCCAAAGTGACCCAGGTGCAGCAGCTGCCGCGCGACGTCGGACAGCACTCGGCCGGACCGCTGCCGCAGCCCGGTTCCGAGGGAACGCCACATACCGGCGTTGGTCCCTGTTCCCTCACCCGCGGTGCTTTCCAGCAGCACGGCGGCCTGGCCGTCCCCGTACACCGCGGCGGTTGCAAAACACAGCACCGCTTCCGGATAGCAGCCCTGTGCCTTGGCCTGGACGCCCTGTTCTGTAAGGGCCGCTGCCGAGGCCCGGTCTGACTTCCGCGCCAGCACTGCCGCCGCCAGGAAGAACCTGGTGACCGCCGCGATATGGGCAGCTGGCCGGCATCTGTATTCCGGGGCTGCCGCCAGGTATTCGCCCATCCTGTCCCAGTCCTGGTTGGCGGCGTAAGAGTAGGCAGTCGCCGCAAATGCGAGCGGAAGCAGCTCCCGCGGATCGCGCACTTCCAGCTGCCGGAGCGCAGGGAGCAAGGATTCCAGCGCAGCGTCGGACCGCCCGCTCAGCGCGAGGACCACCCCGGCGGGCAACTCCATCCAGGAACCCAGGTAGGTGTCCAGATAGCGCAGCCGGGCTGAACCGTTGAGCAGTTCCAGGGCGAGCGTCAGGTCTCCTGACAGCACGTAGGTGCACAGGATTCCCGTCAGGACTTCACCACCGACGACTTCGGGCAGTCCCGCGGCGGCCTGCAGGTCGGCCCAGAGTGCCGAAGCTTCCTCCCGTGCCTCATCCGTCCGGCCCGCCAGTGCCAGCGCCTGGGCGCGGCAGACGCGGCCGGAAAAACGAACGGTTTCGGCCACGGACCGGTCCTTGCACAGTGCTTCCAGCCCATCCGGCAGAGCAGCCAGATCTGCGTCCTGCACTGCGAGGGTTGCCTCGGCCACCAGAATCCTGTGCTGCACTTCGCTGCGCTCCGGCTCCTCCAGCGCCGCCGAGGCGGCGGCCGCCTGCTGCAGCGCGGCCCGTGGATCAATCGCAGGCTGGGGCAGCCTGCGTCCTATCGCCGCCAACTCCAGCAGAGCGGGTACCGCTGTACCGGCGTCCTGACGGTCAACCAGCGCCCGAAGGTCACGCTCGGCTTCCCGCGGCCGGTCGGCAGCTGCCAGGGCCCGCGCCCGTTCCAGTACCAGCCCCGGGCTGGGTGAGGCCACCGCGGCGCTTATTTTGAGGGCGGCTTCCGGCTCACCGGCACGGTTCGCTGCCGCGCAGGCACGCCGTGCCAGCTCCACGGGAAGGGTGTTGCCTGAGGATGCGGACCACCGGGCATAAGCTTTCGCCGGGGCATCGGGAAATGCGGAGAGATCGGGATCGGTGTCCATGATGTCCTGCCACAGGTCAAAGGACCTGCCGACCGGTATCAGCCCGGCCACCAGGCGCGCATACAGCGGTTCCCGGAGCGAGACGGTTCCTTCACCGTGGCCGACCTTGAGAACGCCGCGTTCCTCCAGGTTGTCCAATGAGTCCGGGTCCGCGACGGCCAGCAGTGTTTCGATGGGAAGTCCTGGACACAGGGAGGCCAGTTCCACGATCCGCCGCTCCTGCTCCGGCAGTCCGCGGTACCAGCTCTCCATCCAGTCCGAGATCTCTCCCGTGTAGGTCAGCGGCCCGGTGAGCGTCCAGGTTCCGCCACGGTCCTGGATCCGTCCCGCCGCAATCTGATCTCTGCAGAGCAGGGAAGTGAACAGCGGATTTCCCTGAGTGTCGGCCCACACCGTCCTGACGGCCAGGGCAGACAAGCGGCCTCCGGCCACCCCTTCCATCAGGGCCTGCGCCTCGCACGTTTCCAGCGGCCCCAGATCAATCCGGCGGATCATCCCGTCCGACCACAAGCGGACCATTTCCTCACCGCAGCGCAGGAGATCCGGGGTGGTGGCCAGAAGCGCCACGACGGATTGGCGGGCCAGCTGGACGGTCACGGTCTGGCTCAGCGGGTCCAGTTCATGGGCGTTATCCACCACCAGGAGGGTCCGCCGGCCCCCGGCCAACCGGGCCAGATGCGCCTTTAGCCCGCGGAGGACCTGCACCGGATTGCTCAGCACGGATTCCGGGAGTTCGCACAGCAGCCAGTTCAGCGGACCGTAATCTGTCCGGGCCGACACCGCGCTCCCACGGATGTGGACTACATGGAAGCCCTGGCCGGCCGCGCGGGCCACGTGGTTGGCCAAGGCTGTCTTTCCGATGCCTTCCGGCCCCACGATCACCGCTCCGCCGTTGCCTTCCACGGCAGACATCGCGGACCGAACCGCGTCACCGCGCCCGGCCAGCTGCAACGGTTCCCCGGCAGCGGCCCGGCTTTGATGCAGCTGCACCGGTGGAACAACGCGCATGAAATTTCCGCCTCTTACGCTTGGATTCGTGTCGGGGGTCGAGGACAAAGCGTAGGGTCGGGGATCGGGCACTGCTACAAGTAGTCGCTACCCCCTTTTGCGCCACTTGGGTGGGCGCCGGAGAGGCCGCAAACGGATCCGCTACTTGGGACGGGGCGGACAATACCTGCGGGAGTCCCGGAGCACCCGGGCGCGGCACCGGAGCGGTAGGGTGTGGCCAGCGGACCGACCGAGGGTGCGCACAGCCGAAAGGAAACGTGCATGAGCCGGATCGAAAGTACGGCGGATGTCGCCGAGAACGCGGAAATCGGCGGCGGGACCCTCATCTGGCATCAGGCCCAGGTGCGTGAAGGAGCCTCACTGGGTTCAAACTGCGTTGTTGGCCGCGGCGCATACATCGGTCCCGGCGTGCAGATCGGGGACAACTGCAAGATCCAGAACCACGCCCTGGTCTACGAGCCCAGCGTTCTGGGCAACGGCGTCTTCGTCGGTCCGGCAGCGGTCTTCACAAATGACACGTACCCACGGGCGGTGAATCCGGACGGGTCCTTGAAGAGCGCGGCGGATTGGCACCCGGTGGGTGTGGTGGTTGAGGACGGCGCCTCGATCGGGGCCCGCACCGTCTGCATCGCCCCGCTGCGGATCGGCCGCTGGGCAACGGTGGCCGCCGGTGCCGTGGTAACCCGCGATGTTCCGTCCTATGCCGTGGTCGCAGGTGTGCCGGCGAGGCAGGTCGGCTGGGTGGGACCGGCCGGATATCCGCTGGCGCAGGGACCGGAACCGGAAGACTGGAGCTGCCCGGTAACGGGCGACTGCTTCCGGCTGGAGGCCAGTGGCCTGCAGCCCGTACCGCGCCGGGGCGCGGTCTCCGGAACCGTCGAAGAGAGAAGCGCTACTTAGATCCACTGTGAGGAACAAGTAGAACTTCGCGGCTCGGGCGCCTCTTCCGGGTTCCACTCCGTTCGGCAGACCCGTAGCTCCTACCCGGGGCTGCTCCTGCTCGCGCTCCTATTCTCACTGCTCGTACGTACGAGTCTGAGGAGCGGTCTTGGCAACACAAAGCAATAACGCGGATGTCCGTGTGCCCGGCCGGCATGTGGCCCGGAAAGCCGGGGCGCAGAGCGCCGCCCGCCTTCTCCTGAGCGGCGTGGAGGTGGATCTGCGGACCGCTGAACAGGCTCTGGCCACCATCGGTGATCGTGCAGGCCAAACCCTGCCGCTGGCCGTGGCCTCCATCAATCTGGACCACCTGCATTACTTCGGGACCGGGGGCCGGTGGCAGGGTTCGCTGCAGGCGCCCCGGGTCTCTTCGGGAGTCCCTGCCGGAGTCCAGTGGCTAAACCTGATCGACGGCGCACCGCTGGCCTCCCGTGCCAGCGCCCTGACCGGTACCCGGTGGCCCCGCCTCGCCGGCAGCGACCTCATCGACCCGGTCCTCGATAACTGCCAGGAGCACGGACTGCGTGTCGGGTTCCTGGGCGGTACTGCCTCGACCCAGCTGGAGCTGACGCAGCTGCTGGCGCAGCGGCGTCCGGATCTCGTGGTCGCCCGGTGCTGGGCGCCGTCCCGGTCCGCGCTCGCAGATCCCGCAGCCAACCGTGCCCTGGCCGCAGAAATTGCCGGTGCCGGGGTGGACGTCCTGGTCGTGGGGCTCGGCAAACCGCGGCAGGAACTCTGGATCGCCGAGTACGGCCCGGACACCGGTGCAGCAGTACTGCTGGCCTTTGGCGCCGTCGTTGATTTTCTCGCCGGACGCATCCAGCGCGCTCCGTCCTGGGTCAGCATCAACGGCCTCGAATGGGCCTGGCGGCTGAGCCTGGAACCGCGGCGGCTGGCACGGCGCTACCTTCTCCAGGGCCCGCCCGCCTATATACGGCTGCGGCGCCGCAGTGCGCCCCAGGCGGCCGCCTTCCGCCGCCAGGTCCCGGCAGTCCGGCAGCCGCTCCCCGCTCCGGACTCCGGGCAGTTCGCCCCGGCACACGGTTATGCGGATATCTGCATCCTCACCGTGACCCACAACAATGCCCTGGATATCGGTACGTTCCTTGAATCCCTGCGTGCGGAAACCGCTGATCAGACCATCCGCGTCGTCGCCGCGGACAACTCCTCGACAGATGCCACCGTCCGGGAGCTTACCCGGCACAGCGACGTGACGGTGGTGCGCACGGGCGGCAACCTCGGGTATGCCGGTGGCATCAACGCCGCCGCGCAGCAGGCCGGCGACGCCGGTGCGGTCCTGGTGCTGAATCCGGACCTGCGGGTGGAGCGCGGAGCCCTGGCCGCCATGCTCCGCCGCCTGCACCAGCTGGGCAGTGGAATCGTGGTGCCGCGGCTCGCCGATGAAGACGGCAGTACCTATCCGTCCCTCCGCCGTGAACCAACCATTACCCGCGCGCTGGGTGATGCGCTGGTGGGGCGCCGGCTTTCCCGCCGTCCTGGCTGGCTTTCCGAAATTGAGTACGACGGCGAAGCGTATGCCTTCGCGCATCCGGTGGAGTGGGCTACCGGCGCGGCACTGCTGGTGGACATGCCCCTGGCCCGCAGGCTTGGGCCCTGGAACGAGTCCTTCTTCCTCTACTCGGAGGAAACCGACTACTTCCGGCGTGCCAGGGACGCGGGGGCGGCAGTATGGTTTGAGCCGGCTGCTGCCATGGTCCACCGGCGCGGCGGCTCGGGACAGTCCCCGGAACTCTCAGCCCTGATGGCCGTCAACCGGGTCCGCTACGCCGAGCTGCACCGCAGCCCCGGCTACGCGGCAATCTTCGGCAGCATGGTGCTGTTGACGGAAACCCTGAGAATCGGCGGCGCCGGCCACCGGCTCGCCGTGCGCACCCTTCTGGCCCCCGGTCGGCGCCGTTTCCTGCCGAAGGCTGACGTGCCTGCCGTCCCCCGTCCTCCGGCCGGTGCTTCACCTATTCCGCCGGGCTCCGTGATCATCCCCTGCCACAACGAGGAAGCGGTCATCGGCGAGACCCTCGACGCCCTGGCTCCGGCGGCAGCGGCCGGCGTGCAGGTGATAGTAGTCTGCAACGGCTGCAGCGATGACTCGGCGCGGGTCGCCCGGTCCCGTCCCGGCACCACGGTCCTGGAACTTGCGGAAGCGTCCAAGACGGCAGCGCTGAATGCCGGAAACGCAGCAGCCGGCCAGTGGCCCCGCTTGTACCTCGACGCCGACATCCGGATTCGGCCGGAGACCGTTCAGGCCATTTTTGAAGCCCTGGAGGGCGGAGCCCAGGCCGTGCGGCCGGCAGCGGAATACGACCTTGAGGGTGCAGGTTTCCTGGTCCGGTCCTATTACCGTGCGCGCCGGCATCTCCCCGGCGCGGAGCACTCGCTCTGGGGAGCGGGAGCCTACGCCCTGAGCGCGCAGGCCGGAAGCCGGCTTGGCCAGCTGCCCCCGGTAGTTGCGGATGACCTCTATGTGGACCGGTTCTTCGCCGGCGCCGAGAAGTCGGTACTGGACTGTCCGCCCGTCCTGGTGCGGCTGCCCCGGGATCTTGCCGGCCTGCTGGCCATCCTGCGGCGCACCTATCGTGGAAACTCCGAGCAAGGCGCCCTGCACGGCACGATGCTTGCCAGCGCGGCGGGTGTCCTGCGGTCCGTGCGCGGGCCGCGCAGCGCTTTCGACGCCGCGGTTTATGCAGCTTTGACCGTCACCGGCCGCCGGCTGGCCGCTGCCTCCCGTCCGGGCGCCGCCTGGGAACGGGACAACAGCAGCAGGATACCGGTGCAGCAGCAGGACAGAGCTTCCTAGATGGCGAAGCTGATGCGCGGCACCAAGGCCTTCGTTGTGACCGGACTTATTCTCGCGGCCGTGCTGCTGGCGGGCGGGGTTATTCTGTCCGGGCTGTCCGGCCCTGCCTCTGCCCCGGAAGCGCAGGACGCCGCCCCTGACGCCGCCCCCGGTGCCGGTACCGGCGGGCTTTCGCCCGGCCCCGGCCCGGCGCCCGGTGAATACACTGCGGAGGACACCGCTTCGGCACCCGGCGCCCGGCCGCCTGCCGCGTCCCCTGACCCGGAACGTCCGCTGGAAGTTCCCCCGGGAGCCGCTGCAGCAGGAGCCGGAACGCTGCCGGCGTCGCGCGTCCTCCCTGAGGCGAAAACACTGCTGGAACCCCCGCTCCCGCCGGCCGATGCGGCAGAGGGCCGCTTGGTGGACGCCTTCCCCGAGCACGTGCTCCCGCTGTCTCCGGGTACGAGGATACTGGCTTCCTCCATCGCGTCCTCCGGCAACACCCTCCAGGCGGGACTGAGGGCGAGCAGCAGCTCCGGCACCGTCGACGTCCTGGCGTTTTATGCCAGCCACTTCCAGTCACTGGGGTTCCAGCCCGGCGCTCCTGAAACCGCCGGCGGCACCACCACCGCCGTCTGGTCCTACGGCGCCAGCGCTGTCACCGTCAGCGTTGGACCGGCAACCGGTGGGGCGGATCTGCCGTACTCCGTTTTCGCCGTGCTGCGGGCCGGGGTGTAGGCAGCTATGTACCTGTCACTCGCAGATCAGCGTGCCCGCCGGCGGAACCGGAATGCTCCGGCCCAGGTCCCCTTCCGGCTCTCCCCCGTCATTGTCTGGCTGGGGATCGTCAGCCTGCTCACAGATGTTTCCTCGGAGGCTGTGGCGGCGGTGCTGCCCGTCTACCTCACCGGGGCGCTGGGGCTCTCGATCCTCGCCTACGGCTTCCTGGACGGCCTTCAGCAGGGCATCAGCTCCGTAGTCCGGATTGCCGCCGGCTGGACGTCGGACACCGTGGACCGCCCGAAGTGGGTGGCTGCTGCCGGCTACGGACTGTCCATGGTTGCCCGGGCCGGCCTGCTGGTCTCAGCCTCAGTGGGCGCAGTGGCTTCGGTGATCACGCTGGACCGGATCGGAAAGGGCATCCGCACGGCACCGCGGGACGCCCTGATTACCTCGGCAGCCCAGCCCGAGCACCTTGCCCGGTCCTTTGGTGTACACCGGATGCTGGACACTGTGGGAGCAACAGCCGGCCCGCTGCTGGCCTTCGGGGTGCTGCTGATCCTGCCCGGCGGCTACTCGACGGTCTTCGTCTTTTCGCTGGGGGCCGCCGTCCTGGGAGTCGCTGTACTGGTCCTGCTGGTTCCCAACCTGCGGTCCGCCCGGCAGGAGCCGGCTCCCGCCGCTGCTCCGGCCCCCTCAGCGGGACCGGATTCCCGCCGGGTTACCGGCCGCCAAGCCCTGCGGGAGTTGAACACCTCCGCGGTGCGCCGGCTCGTCCTGGCCGCGGGGCTGCTCGCCCTGGTCAGCGTGGGCGACGGGTTCCTCTACCTGCTGCTCCTCAGTGGCGGTGGGTTCAACCCGCTGTGGTTCCCCTTGCTCTTCGTTGGGACGAATGCCGCCTATCTGTTGCTCGCCATTCCACTGGGCCGGGCAGCCGACCGCTGGGGACGGCACAAGGTGTTCCTGCTGGGACACCTTGGCCTGCTGGCAGCCTACGCCTGTGCCGGGATCGGCGGCCTGCCCGCGGTCCTTGCCTGCCTTCTGGCGCTGGGTGCCTTTTACGCAGCCACCGACGGGGTGCTGGCCGCCATGATGGGATCCCTGGTGCCTCCACGGCTCCGGGCCACCGGCATCGCTGCCGCGCAAACGGCCGTCGCCGTCGGCCGACTGGTAGCCTCCAGCGCATTCGGAGTCCTTTGGTACACGCTCGGCCCGGAAACCGCGTTGTGGACGGCGGCAGCAGCTTTGGCGCTGGTGCTGCCGGCTGCGGTTTGGCTCATCCGGTCGACCGGGGCCAGACGCAGCGTGGAAGCGGCCCGCGCCGGTGGAGGAAATCCAGGCGGCGGGAATTCATGAGTGCCCTGGACGACCGTTCCCCGGCAGCGCGCCCGTTGCCGGACGGCCCCGGGCCTTCCCCGGCACGCTGGCGGGTGCTCGCAGTGGTGACGGCCGCCGTCGTCGCCGGAAGTACCTTTTACGGCGTCTCAGCGTTCCAGCAGTACCAGGCACGTTCAAGCGCTGCGCCGGGTGTCGCCGTCGACCAGAACCTGCGGGCAGCAGGCGGCGGATACGTGATGTTCCGGAACACGGCCTCCGGCGAAGGCTATGGGCATCTTGGGAGCGTTCCGCTGACAGCGCCCGGCGGGCCCCGGAGGCTGGAGGACACGGCCTGTGACCGGGTGTACGCCACAGCATCGGTCCGTTCCTGCCTGCAGACGACGCCGGGGGTGCTGACGACCTTCTCCGACGTTGTGCTGGACCCGGACGGCGCCCAGCTGGCGGCCTGGCCGCTGCCGGGCATTCCCAGCAGGACACGAATTTCACCGGACGGGTCCCTGGTGGCCTCCACCGCGTTCGTCACCGGGCACTCCTATGCCGGCACAGGTTTCTCCACGGAGACCCGCATCACCGCCCTTGGCGGCCCGGATTACGGCAACATCGAAGACTTCACGCTGCTGGTGGAAGGCATTTCAGTGACCGCAGCGGACAGGAACATCTGGGGCGTCACCTTCAGCACGGACGGAGACACGTTTTATGCCACGGCGGCCAGCGGCGGTTCCACCTGGCTGGTCCGCGGCAGCCTCTCTGCCCGGTCCCTGACTGCCCTGCGCGACGGCGTTGAATGCCCCTCCCTCTCCCCCGATGGACGGCGGATTGCCTTCAAGAAGGACGTCTCCGGTTCTGCCGTTCCGCATTGGCGGGTGGCAGTGCTGGAGCTGGACAGCCTGACCGAAACGGTCCTCGACGAAACCCGCAGCGTGGATGATCAGATTGAGTGGCTGGACGAAGGCACGGTCCTGTACGGGCTTCCGCGCCAGGGCGCTTCCGGCGATTCCGATGTCTGGTCACTGGACACAGCGGGCGGACCGCCGGAGCTGTTCGTCGAACATGCCTGGTCACCGGCGGTCGTCCGCTGATGCCGGGAAATCCCCGGCTGCCCGCCCGCCTTATCCGGGCCGCTGCCCTGCCCGGGTGAAGACCACATCCACGAGGTAGCTGGAACCGGAAGGAGCCGTGGGGAAACCTCCGGCGTAGGAGTAGCGGCCGCCGTTGGCCGGGACAAGGAGCGGCAGCCGGTCCCGGCCGGCCGTGAATCCCCCCGGAGTGGCAGAGTAGACGCCCGACGGCGCGCTGTAGGCAACTGTGTACTCAGTGCCGGGCAGCACCGGTACCGGCGTGTCCAGTGTTGCCGATTGCCAGCCCGCAATCGTCCCGTCGGGGAAAAGCACCCGGGCAAGTTCGGTGCCGGATGCGTCGTAAAGGTAGCCCGTATGCGGTCCGGTGTTGCCTTGGCCGCGGTAGAACCGCACTGCGCTGACCTCCCCGGGAACGTCCACGGAAAACGCAGTGCCAAGGGTCACCGGTGTTCCGTCCAGCACCCGGTCGATGAGGGGCACATCCGCCTGGGCGTAGAGGCTGCAGGGGCAGCCTGCCTCCGGAACTTCCGGCAGGACACCGCCGGAATCGAAGATGACATCCACCAGGTAGCCCGCCGCAGAGGGGCTCGCGGGATAGCCGCCGGAATAGCTGAACCTGCCCCCGGAGGCCGCTACGCTGAGCGGCCCGTAATTGTACGGTGCAGTGAACTGGCCGGGGGTGACCGAGTAGGTCCCCGTCGGTGAGGTGTAGGCCGCTATGTATTCCTCTCCGGCACGGACCGGGACCGGAGCGTCGAAGGTCACGCTCTGCCAGCCGCTGCCGGATTCGGAGGTGAAGACGGCCGAGGCGAGCACCGATCCGTCCGGGGCGAAAAGCCGCCCGGTGTGGGTGCCGCTGTTTCCGGGTCCCTTGAAGAATCGGATCCCGCGGACCAGTCCGTCGGCTGCGGACCGGAACGCTGTCCCCAACACAACCGGCTGCCCGTCGGCCACCTGGGCAATGGCCGGAACCGTGTCGGCAGGAAACAGCCCGCACGGGCAATCCCCTTCGGTGCCGGTGTCTGCGGTGGTGAACGTCCAGGTCCCGCTGCCGTCGGGCAGCAGGCCGCCGGCAGCCTCAGCGTTCAGGCTCACGGTATACGCCGTGGCCGCGGTCAGCGCCGCCGCCGGTGTGAATGCCGCTGTCCGGCCGGCCGCGTCGTAGGCGGTCCGGCCGGGCACTTCCGCCCCGTTCGAACCGCGGACGCTGAAGGTTACGGAGCCGGGCTGGACCTCGTGGGAGAACGTCCCGGAAATGGCTGTGTCTACCGGGACGCTGTCAGCGCCGGCCGCGGGTGCGCGGGAAGACACGCTCAGGGAAGGGTCTCCGCGTTCGAAGGCCACATCCACCAGGTATCCCGACGTGGAGGACTGCTCTGGGTAGGTTCCGCCGTAAACGTACCGGCCGCCATCCGCGGGAACGCTCAGGGGGCCGTAGGCATAGCTTCCGGCGAACTGTCCAAGGTTGGCCGAATAGGCACCGTTGGGTGAGCTGTAGGCAGCTATATACTCCTGTCCGGCCTGTACCGGCACGGGAGCAGGGAAGGTGGCCGTCTGCCAGCCCGACGCCGATTCCCCGCTGAACGTGACCGCGGCAAGCTCGGTGCCGCCCGGCCCGAAAAGCCGGCCCGTGTGGATTCCGGTGTTTCCCGGCCCTTTGTAGAACCGGACGGCGGTCACGGTGCCGGCTGTGTCGGGCCGGAACGCAACACCCAGCGTCAGCGGTATCCCGTCCGAAAGCTGGGGCAGCTGCGGAATGGAATCTTCGCTGAACAGGCTGCACGGGCAGTCCCCCTCAGCGGCGCTGCGGGTTGTGGTGAAAGACCAGGTTCCGCCGGAGACCAGGGCGCCGCCGCCGGTGTCCACAGCGGCCAGCTGAACGGTGTACCGGGTCCCGGCCGCAAGTTCCGCCGCCGGCACGAACTGCGCCGTACGGCTGGCCGCGGAATAGCTGGTTGTTCCGGCAACGGGCGTTCCACCTGCGTCGCGGACCACTATGCTCACGCTTTCCCGGACAGCTTCCTTCGAAAGCACCGCACTGATCCGCGTGTTCAGCGCAGCCCCGGCAGCGCCGTCGGCGGGTGTATGTCCGGAGGCGGACAGGGGCGCGTTGCTCGTCGTTTCAAAGACCGCATCCACGAAGTAGTTGGTGTTGCGGTAACTGTCGGCGGGGAACCGTCCCGGAGTGGTGTTGTACACGCCGGCAGGCGCGGCGCCGAATCCGCCGGCCACTGTCAGGGGAGGAGCCGTGCTGCCCCCGCCCGACCAGTAGTCCGCGGCAGTTGCATAGTGCCCGGACGGCGCACTGTAGGAGACTACGTACCCGTTTCCGGCGCTGACGGCCACGGGCTGGGTGAACATTGCCTGCTGCCACCCTGCTGCGGTCTCCCCGGTGAAGGCGACCGTGGCCAGCGCGGTTCCCGACGCGTCCCACAGCGTTCCGCTGCGCGGCCCGGTGTTGGCCTCTGACTTGTAAAACCGGATCCCGCTGATGTAGCCGCCGACAGCGGGGGTGAACCGCATGCCGACTTCCACAGCCGAACCGTCCCCGCCGTCCGCGGTTTCGGGTTCTTCGGCGCCGAACACCGTATACGGCCCCTGGACACTGAGCGGCGCGGAGACCCCGGCCGTGTTGAAGTTGCCGCTGTCGTCAATGGCCCGGGCCTGCACGGTCTGGGTGTCCATCCCGTGCTGGATATAGGTGTAGCTCCATGTCGAAGTACCGTCGGCGGCTCTCCAGGTCAGGCCGTCATCGGTGGAAACCTCCACTCCGGCAACCTGCCCCCCGGTGTCCGACGCTGTTCCGGTGACCGTGACGGAACTGCCGTTCGGCACGGCTGTCCCGGGCTGGATGGAGGTTATGGCGGTGGAGGGCGCGGTCTTGTCGGTGCTGGCCGCGGTGGCGGTGAGGCTTGAGTCCAGGGAGGCCGGCTGGGCTCCCATATCAGCAAGCAGGTTGACCTGTGCCTGCTGCATCCGGCGGTCGGCCGGCGCGCCCCAGCCGTCATGTTCCCGGTCCAGTCCCCAGGTCCATTGGACGCTGCCCGCGGAAAACACCAGGGCTCCGCTGGGAGCCCGGTACTGGGTTACGTGGTGCTCGGTGGTTCCTTCGGTGACGGTGTTTCCGTAGTCACGCAGGTACTGGGGTGTTGGCCCCACCGTCGTGGAGAGCCTCGTCAGGCCGGCGGGCCGGAAGCCGTTGTCCAGGTCCTCATTGGATTCGTAACCGACGGTGTGCGCGGCCAGTTCGGTGCGGCTCCCGGGGCTTTGGGCGGCCAGGTCCGTGTGCCTCCACAGCCGGTACCTGCCTTCCTCGGCGCTGACCGTCACCGGAAGGTCGGAGAAGTTCGCCACGTAGGCGGTACCGGTGAGGGCGTTCTCCGGTACGCCGCCGCCCTGGGACTGCGGACTGAAGCGGGGGTCCCGCCAGGTCCCCGTCCATTCCGGCGCCGGGTCAATCTTGGTGTTGGCCCAGGTTTCCTTGTAGCTGACGAGCGTGCGGTGCCCGGTTCCGTCCACCGGAGAAGGTTCGTAGCGGGTCCGCCAGTAGACCTCGTTCCCGGAGAGGAACTGGAGGTTCACCCCGGCGTCCCGGGCCGCTTCCACGTTGTCCCGCTGGGCCCCGGACCAGTATTCGTCATGGCCAACGGAGAGGAAGACCCGGTGCGATTTGAGCGCCTCACCCCTGCGGTCGGTGTCGACGCCGGCCTGGTACGTGACGTCATATCCGTTTTTCTCGAGGAACCGCACCATGGGGTATTCGGCACTGAAATAGAAATCCCGTCCGTCGTTGTCTCCCCGGGTGGCCATCGGACGGTTGTAGCTGACCTTGTAGGCCCTGCCGTTCGCAGCCCCCTGGTAGAAGTCCGATCCGCCGTAGGTGTTGTACGCCTGCCAGGTGGGATCCGAGGTCTGGAACACGACGTCGGCGGTGGAGGAATCGCTGCGGACAATGAAGGTGATGTGGCTTGCCCCGCCGGTGTCGGTGCGCCGCAGGAGCGCCACGTACACCCCGGAGACGGCGTCCGCCGGCACGGTCCAGCCTGCCGACCGGTGCCAGGTTCCACAGTCCACCAGCTCGGTGGCGACGTCGCTCAGGCATTCGGGCTGATGCTGCGGCAGCGGCACCGAGGGCGCCACCGTGGCGATGTGCCGCGCACCGAGCCCCTGGTACCAGCCCGTGCGGTAGATATCGATGGTGTAAGCAGACGCATCGGTATCCACCTTGAAGTCCAGGCTTTCCCCGGTGTTGACGCTGATCTCGGTGGCGAAGCCCTGGATTGTCGGATCACCGGCTTTTTCGATGTCCCACACTTCCGGGTCCGTGCCCGGTTTCGCATTTTCGCAGGCCACCGGGTGCTGCGCTGCTGCGCAGTTCTCTGCTGCAGCGGCCGGCGGCGGCTGCAGCAGCACCAGTTGCGCTGCTGCCAGCAGAACGGACAGCGCCACGGCAGCCGCGGCAAGGCTGCGCCGCCGGATCCCCGGATACACCGGAGCCGGGGCCGGGGCCTTGGAGTCTATGTGCATGGTGTCCTGCGTCCTTCATCTATGCCGTCCACTGGATGCCACCCTCACCGTAGGACCGGGGAGCGGAAATAAAAGGCGTGGCACCTACCGGCAGGCCCGCGGTTCGCGCCGCGCAGTCGCCCACCCGGGCAGGTAGTGCCACTCTCACGGCGCCAGCGGAACACGGTAGACGTGATAGGAGTACTCCTGCTCGAAGCTGTCGGTGAACTTCCCCGAACTGTCGGACTCGATGGCCCGGTCCTCGAAGAGCACCTCGACTTCCCCGGCGGCAGTTCCCTCCGGCAGCTGGAAGGTCCTTGGCCCTGGCCCGGTCCCGCCCTCGGTCATGGCGAAGACATAGGCATGGGTTCCATCTGTCTTGAGCATCGTGTCCAGCCCGTCACCGAAACGGTGTTCATAGGACTGGGTGTTGATGACCGGGGCCAGCGCGTGAATCTTCGTGTTGACTTCTTTCACCGCCTCGATCTGCTCCCGTCCGCAGAAATCCGGGTCCAGCTGCGAGGCCCGGAACACGTTGGACGTTTCGCAGGGCCCGGAGAAGCTCTGGTTGAAATACAGGACGCCGCGGGCCTCATTGATGACGGCGCTCATGACCGCCCCCTGCACCTCGCCGGGCTGCACGTAGCCGGAGAACGTCCCCTCCGCGGGACCGCCATTCAGGTTCTCGACAAAATGCCAGATCTGCTGCAGGGTGCCGTCCGCGGCGTCCCGCATCCGCAGGGCTTCCACAGCCCGCCCGTAGCTCGACGCCGTCCGGCAGGCAGGCTGGCTGATCGGCACCAGATAGGGGCTGCGGTAAGGCTGGAGCGAACAATGCGGAACGGTGTACCAGTACATATCCATGGACACGACGTCGGTGGGGCCGTTCACCAGGTTCTCCGCATCCCGCGGCGGCATATCGGTACTGAGCACCATCTGGGTGAAGTTCGCCATCTTGAACGTTCCCTCCGGTGCTTTCGCTGCCCTGGCCTCAAGCCGCCGCAGGCCCTCCTGCGGGCTGAACCTGCCGTCCACTTCGTCGTCGAGGAAGGACCCGACCCAGTTCGGGCTGTCCGGAGAGAAGGTTTCGTTGACGGCGTCGCCGATCCAAAACACGTTGTTGTCTTCAAAGAGCTGGAAGTTGGTGTCCTCCGACAGTCCGATGTAGGTGTTGATGCCCAGCGATTTGTCGTACTGCACCTCCTCGTTACTGCTGATGCCGTTGTGCCACGCCACGATCGGGAAGAATGAGGGATCCGACCACCCTGCCGCGTCCGCGTTGGCGTAGCCGGACCAGTAGGCCGGCCCGCCCTCCCAAGGAATACGCGGCAGCGCCAGGTCCCCGGGCTGGTCCTGGACGGGCGGCGGGGTATCTGCCCGTGCGGTGCACCCGGCCAGGCCCACGGCGAGCGCAGCAGCGAGGAAAACCGCCGTGGCTTCCGGCCGGATCCGCCGCAGCCGGCTGCGGCTGCCCTGTTCTGTCATGGTTCCTCCCGGGTACGGATGGTGCTCTGGCGCGGCGGTGGGTGGAGTCCGCGGAATGCCCCGGCCACACCGGACATCAGAAACAGCAGCGCTGCGGACATGGAGAAATTGAGGCCGTCGAAGATCGCCAGCAGGACCCCGCCGGCCAGCAGGGAAGCTGCGACGGCGCTCCCCTGCGCCCGGACTGCGCTTCCCCTCGTATCAGCAGCGAACGCGGGCCGGAGTGCGGCCGCGAGCGCGCAGGCCAGCATCAGGATCAGCAGCCCGGCGCCCACCAGCCCCAGCTCGACCAGGGCCGTCAGGTAGCCGTTGTCAAAGATCCGGTAATGCGGCAGGAACGTACCGAACCCGCGTCCGAAGAACGGATTCCGCAAGGCTATTTCCACGGCAACTGAGTAGCTGTCGGTCCGGGACAGGGAACTCGAATCGTTGCCCAGGGTCAGGAACATGCCGCGGATGGTTCCCGCCATGCCGGGCACCGTGACATAGACGATTCCGAGCAGGACCACTGCCGCGCCTAGGACCCTGAGCCGCACGGCGGCAGACCAGCCGGGCACCAGGGCGAGCACTCCGACGGTGGCACCGATGAAGGCGGAACGGGAACCGGAAATAACGGTAACCAGGGCGACGGCGGCGGCCGGCCACCAGCGTGCCGCGAAGCTCCGCTGCTTTTCCGTGAGCGCCAGCATCAACGCCACCGGCAGGACCATGGACAGCACCGCCGCGTATTCCAGCGGCTGCGAGGCGGCACCGGAGGGGCGGACGAATTCCCCGCGGCTGGAGACCACCGTGTAGGCGGTGTCAGCGCTGAAGCCGGGCAGCTGTATCCACTCGAGCAGACTCTGGCCGGTGAGGAACTGCGCCAGTCCCAGGAGGGCTGAGAACCCGCCGATCAGGACCAGCCGGCGCATCAGGCAGAGCCAGCGGGACATCGATGTGATGCCCTCGTTGGCGAGCAGGGCGATGCCGACCCAGCCGGCCACCCGGATGAGTCCGCTGTCCGCGGGCGTGGATTCGGCCGGCGGCATGCCCTGCAGATTGGCCGTGGCATAGCTGATCAGGACGCCTGCGAGGAACAGCAGCAGCGCAGTCCGGACCGCGGGTGATCCGTTGGCGGCGGGAGCCGGCCGCCGCAGACGTTCGAAAGCCCACCAGGACAGTCCAAGGACTCCCCAGAGCGTGGACGGCCTGCCGATGGCGCCGAGGGGCGTGATGGTCAGGTAGGAGGGAACGGCAAGGGTCAGGACGAGATAGATGGTCAAAAAAGCCACGGCATCCCCTGCTGCACGCCCGGTATCCGGTCCGGGTGCCAGTCCCGCCGGGTGCCTGCCTACGGCGGTCAAAGCGTTCTTCCGGTCCGGCGTGCGGCTGCGGAATCCACGGCGGCAGCAGCGGCGCAGGAAAGTCCCAGCCCTGCGGCCGCCAGTGCTGCGAAGGCTTTGACTTCACCCGTGCGGGTTTTGCCGAAGGACGTGATGTTCAGGTCTTCGGGGGAACGTTCCACCGTGATAAAGGACCCAGGCTCGGCGCCCGACTCCCGCTGGAGATCCGTGCTCACTTTGCGCACTTCGGCCAGCACGGCGTCCATCCCGTTCCGGACCGCGGCCGGGGACGGAGCTGCCACCTGGACGGACAGGACCGGCCGGCTGAAGGAAGGAACCCACTGCCCGCCGCTGTCCAGCATATTGATTGAGGTGCCCTCCCGGATCCCGGTGCCAAAGAGGGATGCGGACGGTGAAGCCAGCTTCGCGGGTTTGGTGCCGGTAAGGACTTTCCGCTCCACGATGGCCGTGAAATCGATCAGCGTCTGTGGTTCGGCCATGGTCAGCTGGCGGCTCTCGCCTGGGACCCCCGGTGCCACGAAGACATAGTCAGACTGTGCCGCATAGACCGTTGCGGACTGCCCCAGGAGAATGAACGCGGCACAGGTGCAGCCCAGCCCGGCAAGGAGGATGTACCAGCGCCGGGCCAGTGCACCGAAAAGCTGTGCGGCTGTCAACGGACCCCTGCCTCTTTCGCCGGAGCGGTGTCCCGGCCGGCAACGGTGGTTCGCTCCGCCGTTTCCTCAAAGCGGTCTCCCGCTCCGGTATCCGGCAGGCCACCGGGCAGCTGGGGGCCGGTGGCCTGTCCCCGCCCCGCTTTGCCGGGGCGGACAGTACCCGCCGGGGCGGTGTCCGGCTGCGCGCGGCCGGATCCTGGCCTGGATTCCGGTTCCGTGTGTGCGCTGCGGCCGGGCTGGGCCCGGTCCGGACCGGACGCCGCCGCTTTCCGCAGCCTGCGGCCGGTGAGGAGACCGTCCAGCAGCGCCGTCAGCATCAGGGTTCCGGCCAGGCCTGCCAGGCCGGCCATCGCGACCACCTGGACGGTCTGTTTGAAGTTGAACTTAGCCTCGGTATCAACCACCACGGGCATGATGTCGATCCGCTGCCCGGAGATAACCCCCAGTTCGTCCTGCATCCTGGCGAGGGTGTCGGGAACGGTGGCCATGGCGTCGTCAAGCAGCCCAAGCGACTCCTCAGGGGTTTCCGCGGTCGCGTGCACCACTATGATCGACCCGCTGGTGGTCCGGTCCGGCTCAACGACATAGGTGCCGGACGGATAGCTCTCCAGGATCTGCTCACGGATTTCGGTGGCGCTCGACTGCCGGACCAGGACGTCCATGGCTTCACTCATGCCACCAAGCTGCAGGTACGGGTTCCCGGCCTCACCTACCGCCGCCGCCGGCGGCATCAGCACCATGCTTCCCTGCGAATCATAGGAAGGGGGAACAAGCAGGATCGCCGCCGCGCAGAGCACCCCGGTGAGCAGCACGCCCACCAGGATCAGATACCAGCGGCGGGCTATCACCCGCAGGCTTTGCGGCGCGGTCATGATGTCCCCGTTCTTCCGGCACCCTGGCGGGTACCAAGCTGTTCCTTGATGCGGTCCAATCCGTCTTTGCCGGCCACCCGCAGCAGCACGGTCTTAGCCGCCCTGCGCAGCCCGTCCCGGAAAGCCCGGCGCGGCAGGGTCAGGAACGTTTCCCGCACCCGTTCCCTCCGTGACGGTGGTTCAGCCGAATCCAGCAGCCCCGGAAAAGATGCCCGGTGCGGTTCCGGCGCGGTCCGCCTGCCCCTGATCCGGTTGCTGACGTTCCCGCCGTGGACAACCTGCAGCCAGCCCGGCGGACCGGCCACTTCCCGAACGGGCATGCTGCGTCCAAGCAGCGTGTGCCAGTCGTTCCAGCACGTCACTGCGTCCTGCCACGGTTCCACCACCGAGCAGAAGGCGTTTGTCCGGTCGGTGCGCGCGTAGAGCGAGGTTCCCTGCAGGATCAGGCCCCGGGGCAGATACACCGCCGTCCGCGCCGGCTGCGCCGCCCCTGCTGCCTGCTGCAGGCGGTCCACAAAACCGGCCGCTGCGCCGTCGTCGTTGTCCAGGTTGGTGGTCATCAGCAGGTTTCCCGGCTCCGGAACCATGCCACGGAGATCCGCCAGGAGTTCGCCATGACTCACCGACGCCCGGTAGACCGGTGTGAAAGCACCGTCCGCGGACCAGCTGCGGATTCGATCGCGCAGCCAGTCCGGGCTTTCAGGGTCGAAGTAGATGACCCACCGGAACCGGTTGTTCGTTTGCGCGGCGACGGAGGGGAGGCAGTAGCGCTCAAAGAGCCCGGCCCGTTCCCGCAGCCAGCCCTCGCGGGCGCGCACCAGGCTTTCCGCCCCGCGGGTCGGCAGGTTGAAGCGGGTGAGGAGGAAGTGATCACCCGCGAAGGCCGGCGCCGCATCGTCAATGGCCTGCAGCAGCGTCCCGGCCCGGGAATCCCACGAGTGTCCGCGGGCAATCCCCTGCCGCTGCCGGATCGAAACCGGATCCGGTGTCTCGCCGACGAGCCGCTTGACTGCTGCCGCGAAACCCTCCGGACTGCTCTCAAGGACGATGTGTCCGGTGTCCAGCCAGCGGGCAGCGGGCAGGTCGGTTGCGACGACGGGCAGTCCTGCGGCGAGGTAGTCCAGGGTCTTGAGCGGGAAGCTTGCCCGGTTGAACTCCGAGTCTGCGTACGGGGTAATACCGGCGGTCACTGTTCCGAGCTGTTCGGCAGCCTCGGCTGCGGACATCTCCCCCAGCCAGGTGACGTTGCTGTGGCTAAGCAGCGCGTCAAGCCGGGCGCCCACGGCGGCGTCGCGTTCGGTGCGCGGGCCGATGACCGTCAGGTCCGTCCCCGAGGCGGCGACGGCGTCGAGAATCTCCAGATCCAGCCGTTCGTTCAGCTGGCCCACCAACGCGGCACCGGGCCGGCGCTTTTCGGCCGGGCCGGCCACCGGGGGCAGGCAACCGTTCGGCAGTACCAGGACTTCAGCCCCGGGATGGAGTTGCCTCAGCGTGCCCGCCAGGTAGGGCGAGACTGCCGCCACCAGGTCCGCTTCCCGGAGGTTGCGTTTCATGCAGCGCCGTATCCTGGCGGCCGGCAGCCCCATCAGCGCTGCGCCCGACGGCCAGTCATCGGTGACAAAGAAGACCTTGAAAGCCCCTGTGTCACGCGGGAACCTGCCCAGGGGCCCGGCAACCACCACGGTTCCCTGTCCGGATGCAGGCAGCGCCTTCAAAGCACGCTGCAGGATCACGTCGACAGCTGCCCGCACCACCGGACGGGTCGCAGCGGGCGGGACCGGCACGGTGAGGCGGCGGATTCCCGGGTGGACCGTTTCCAGAGTGGGAAAGATGCCCTTGGCCCGGCCGCCGAACACCGGCGCCGGAGGATCGGCCCAGACCACCCCACGGTGCCGGGCGAGGGCGCTGACCAGTTGTTTCTCAGTACCGGCAACACCGTCCCACGGTGTTCCGGCAATCCACAGCAGCGGACCCTTGCTCCTCATTCGTTCCTCCCGCCGGTCTGGGGAACCGGTTGGCTCCGGGTCCGGCTGAGGCTCTGCTGCACAACGGATCCAGATCCGGTTCCGCCAAGGATCATCCGGCCCTTCAATGCGTCATGGGCGAGGAGCACCAGCCTGCTTCCAGCTGTCAGCTCGGTGACGAGCCGGTAGCCTTCGGGACCAAAAGTGTTATTGACGATGACCAGCGAGCACCCGGTCAGGAAGCCTGCGGCCCCGGCAGCGGCAGCCGGGTCGGCCACGAACGCCAGCACCCGGTGGCCGTGGGCACCAGGCAGGGCGGGTCCGGGTCCCGTAATAGCGGGTCCCGGAGCCGGCACCTGAGTGAGCGGCGGCAGTGACGGATTCAGATCCAGGCCCCGGCGCAGCGCGCGCTGGAAACGGTCGTTGGCGGGGCGCCCGAACAGCACCGCTTCGTCCAGTCCCTCCCGCCGGACCAGGTCAGTGATCATCCGCGACCAGTCGTCGCCGAGCAGCCTTGCCTTGACCGGTGAGAGGCGCAGCCGGACTTCCTTTACCGGCCCGGTCCGCAGCCGCCAGCGGATGCGGCGGCGGATGCGCTGCTTCATGAGACGGGCTGATGCCTTTCCCGGCGTTGCGGGTGCAGCCAGGCTGCAGGCCTGCCGGTGAGTGGCCAGTTCCTGCTCCCATTGTTCCTCCGAACGGGCCGGCGGCGGGCAAATCGATGCCCGGGCGGGTGCCGGCCCGGCTGCGGCCAGTCCCAGGGCCCGGCGCATCCGCTCAAGCTCGGGATGCCGCAGCGCCGGAAACTGCCCGGCTGCCGCAAGTGCCTGGCCGGACTCCCCGGAACACAGCAGTGCCCGGATGTGCGTGGCCCACAGGACGGGATCCGGGTCCGGAGCCGACCGGTCGGTGAAGGTGTCCGTCAGCGCCTGGGTGGTCCAGTCCCGGGCTGCCTGTGCGTTTCCGGCTGCCAGCTCGGTGAAGGCCAGCCCAATCACGGCTTCGGGGATGAAGTAGAAGTTCAGGCACTTCAGGAACTCCCGGCGGGCGCCGTCGAGGTCCCCGGCGTCCATGGCGCGCCAGCCGGCAGCCAGGATTTCCCGGTCCCTGCCGCCGGCCAGGAAGGCAGCAGGCCGGGGTTCGGCGGGTGCGAGCAGCAGGCTGCCGGCGGGGCCGGCCTGGACAATCCGTTCCCCGGGCCCCCGGCGCGCAGAAAGCTGAAGCCATTCGAGCACCTGGCTTCGGCGGTCCTGCACGTGGCGGGTGTGCACCAGATCATGTCCGGCCTGCACGATGTCCGCGAGCCGGCCGGCGTCGGCCAGCAGGAAGTCCAGTTTGTCCGCAAGCTCCCCCGGTTCGCCCAGGACACAGTTTTCCATGTCCACGAATCCGAAGGCGGCCAGCGCGGGCGTGTCTTCAGCCACCAGACAGGCTCCGGCGGCGGGTATTTCCAGATGTTTCCGGACGAGGTCCCGGGACATGCTGCCGCATGCCGGAACGAAGATGCTTGAGCTGAGCAGCCGGGCGTACTCCGTTCCGTGCACCGTGCGGCCTGCGCCCAGCCCCCACCCGTAGTGCGGCATGGTCATGGTCGCGAAGCGCTGTGCCAGGACCCGCCCGACGGCGTTCCGCCAGGGATAGTGGCGTTCCTGGCTGCCGGTGAAGAGCACCGGAATGTTCTTGTCCGCCGGACCCGAATCCGCCGGATACCGCCGGAACACCGAGGGATCCACTGCGTGCGGCCAGACAAAGAGCCGGTCGCTGATCTCCGGGGTGTATTCCGCCATGGCCACGGAGTTTGTGAAGAAGGATTCCACTCCCCAGCGTTCCATATCGGAGAGGAAGACAGCCCTGGCCAGGTCGTAGGCGTCGGAATGCAGGAACCCCAGCTTCGGGATCTCCGGACGGCTTCCGGTGTTGCGGATGTTCCGCTCACCCGCGTAGACACCTGATTCAAAGACGCACAGGGCAGGCTCGAACTCGTCACACTCGATCCCGTAATCGCAGTCCCGGTCGATCACCCGCACGTTGAAGAAGTGCCCGAGGGTCTGGACGTGTTCGTCCAGGTGCCGGCTCAGGAAGTCCGGAAGGCCCGGCCTTGCCCAGCGGAAGAACAGCAGCCGCGGCCGGTTGTATGGCGGGGTGGTCATCTTGCCTCCTTGGGGACCCGCAGCGGGCGCCGGAGCGGCTGTTCGAAGTGGTCATAGGCGGCAAGCAGTTCCCCGGCCCGTCCGGCCGGAGCTGCGGGGAGGATCCGGCGAATCATCGGGGCGCAAAGGATCAGGTACACGGCGCATCCGGCCAGGCCGCCAAACAGCAGCCGCAGGAAATCGCTGTTGCCCGCACCCGCGGCAAGCAGGCCGAGGAGGGCTGCCGCCGCGGCGGCGGCAGCCGGAGCCCCGGCGGCGCGGGCCAGCAGCCGGCCAGGCGCCGGCACCGAGCTCCGCACGGCACGCAGATACAGCGGGAAAACCGCGAGTGCAATGACCGCGACATGAACCCAGGCTGCACCCGGGAGCCCGTACGGTCCGACGCTGAGTCCCACGGCTGGGACAAGTATCAGGAGCCAGGCAGCCTGGACTCCGAAAACGGCACCGGCACGTCCCTGGCCAACCAGGAGATTGGAGAGCAGCAGGGAAAGCGCGAACAGGCCTCCGTAAAGGGCAAGAACCCGCAGGACGGGGGCGGCCGCCGCCCATGGCTGCCCGTACAGGACAGCCACCAGTTCGTCGGCCAGGGCGATGGTCAGCGCGGAGATGGGAAAGGCGATGAGGGCCACCAGCCGCGATGTCTTCGCCAGGAAACGGCGCAGTTCAGCCGGGTCGGACCGGAGGGCGGAGAAGGCCGGCATCGCCACCGAGTTGATGGTGGAACTCAGCACCGAGGTTGACCAGGAGGCCACGGTGAAGGCGAGCGTATAAATACCAAGTTCCCCGGGGCCAAGGAATGCACCGATAATCGCGTAGTCGGCGTTCAGCAGGCTGTAGCCCAGCAGGTTTGCACCGGCCAGCGGCAGGCCGAACCGGAGCACCGGCCCTACCTCCGCCCGGCGCAGCCGCGGCCAGTAGGTCCGGTCCACGCTCAGGGCCATCACCACGCCGCTGACCAGCTGGCCGGCCACCCGTGACCAGGCGAAAGCCATGGCGCCGTCGCCGTTCACCGCCAGCAGCACCAAAATCAGATTGGCGGGCACAAAGGAAATGATGGAGGCCAGGAAGACCCTGCCCTGCCGGAACTCCCGGACCAGCAGGGCTCCGGGAACGGTAAACACCCCACCCAGGAACACGGCAATGGACAGCACCCGGATGGGTCCGGCGGCTTCCGGTGCCCCCAGTGCTGCTGCCAGCGGATCAGCCGCCAGCGCCATGCCAACGGCCAGCAGGAAGGAGCTCAGCAGCGCCAGCAGGGCGACGGTCGAGGCCACCTTCTCCGGGTCCAGGTCCCGGCGGGCAACGCAGGAGGACAGTCCCAGCTCGCCAAAGCTGGAGACTACTGCGTGGACCACCAGGGCTGCGGCGAAAACACCAAAATCGTGCGGTGTGACCAGCCGGACCACAACCACCATGACGGCGATCCCGGCCAGCTTCATCATCAATGCGTTCGCTCCGCTCCAGAGCGCTCCGCGGGCCGCCCGGCTTCCCAGGGCCTGCAGCCCGGCGGCATCGGGGCGGGAAGTCACTTCAGCGCCCCGGCCAGGGTCTCGGCCACGAACTCCTGCTGGGCGCCGGTAATATGCGGATAAATCGGAAGGGACAGCAGACGGTCCGCGGCCTCTTCGCTGACCGGGAAATCCCCGGGACCGTACCCCAGGTGGGCGTATGCCCGGGTCAGGTGCACCGGAACCGGATAGTGGATGGCGGCACCCACGCCTGCGGCGGTCAGTGCCCGCAGGACCCGGTTCCGTTCAGCGGCGGGAACCCGGATGGCGTAAATATGCCAGACGTCGGTGTTGCCTTCCGCGGAGACCGGCAGCGTGATGCCCTCAATGCCGGACAGCAGGGTGCCGTAGGCAGCGGCGGCCTGCCGCCGCTGGTCATTCCAGAGGCTGAGCTGGCGCAGCTTGGCGCTGAGAACCACGGCCTGGACCGCGTCGAGGCGCGAATTCATGCCGGGTATTTCATGCTGGTACTTGACCCTGCTGCCGTGATCGCCCAGCAGGCGGACCCGTTCGGCGATGGTGCTGCTCCGGGTCAGGACCGCTCCCGCGTCACCGGCAGCGCCGAGGTTTTTCCCGGGGTAGAAGCTTGTCCCGGCGGCGTCACCCAGCGTTCCGGCCCGGTTCCCGAACCGCACCGCTCCCTGGGCCTGCGCTGCGTCCTCCACAATTACCGCGCCCCAGCGGCGGGCCGTTTCTGCTAGTTTCTCCACCGGTGCCGTCTGCCCAAAGAGGTGCACCGGCATCAGCGCCTGGGTATTTGGACCTGCGGCCTCCCTTACACGGGCGGGATCCAGCAGCAGGTGCTGCCGATCGACGTCGGCCAGCACCGGCCGCGCGCCCATGCGCGAAACCACTTCTGCAGTGGCAATGAACGTGTTGGCCGGCAGGATCACCTCCCCGCCCGGTTCCACGCCGCAGGCACGCAGTGCCAGTTCCAGGGCATCTGTGCCGTTGCCGACCCCGATGCAGTGTCCTACCCCCAGCCACCGGGCGTAGGCGGCCTCAAATTCGGCGACTGCAGCGCCGCCGATGAACGCGGTCCGGGCGAAGATGTCCTTGAGCCCGGCCTGGATTTCCTCGTCGACCTCGGCCTGCTGCGCGGCCAGGTCCACAAGCGGGACCCGGATCTTGTGCTCCGCTGTCATTGCTGTTCTGTCCTCTCCCGATCTGTTCCGGCCATAACCGGCGCCAGTTCAGCGTCGTGTGGTTGCAGGGGCCGGGCTGGAACCCCGGCCCAGGTCTGGCCGGCCGGCAGGTCCTGCAGCACTGCCGCAGCCATGCCAACCACGGATCCTTGTCCAATCCGCACGCCCTGCCGCACGCTGGCACCCATGCCCAGGTAGGCGCCGGATCCAACGTGGACCCCGCCTCCCAGGCACACACCCGCGGCGAGCGTGGCAAAGTCCTCGAGGACGTCGTCGTGTGTGAGAGTGCAGTTCGGCATCACGGCTACATGGCGTCCCACGGACACAGACGCGGTCAGGACGGTGCCCGCCAGCAGGATGCTGCCGGTTCCCACCGTGCAGCCCTCCGGGAGGTGGACCCGGGGGTCCACATAGGTCGCAAACCGGTCTTCACCGATTCCTGCCGCTTCCAGGGTGGCCAGCATCTGCGCCCGCGCCGCGCCGGAGCCAGCGCAGGCCAGAAACCGGCAGCGCGGGTAGTTCACGGCATCGGCGATGCCGCCCAGGACCGGAGCGCCGTCAACCCGCGTCCCGTGCAGCCCTTCGTCGTCATCGAGGAAACCGAAGATCCGGTAGTCGTTAACCATCCGCAGGGACGCCAGGACTTCACGGCCCAGTCCACCCGCGGCCAGCAGCAGCAGGGCCGGCATGGTCACGGAGTCCTGTCGCATCGGTTCACGGCCTCGATGACTCTCGCCTGCTCGGATTCGGTCATTTCGTGGAAGAGCGGGAGGATCAGTGTGTTGGCGCTGAGGCGTTCGGTGACCGGCAGCGGCACGGATCCCGTGTCCCGGTTCCGGTAGGCCGGTTCCAGATGCGAGGCCATGATCCCCCGCCTCGCTGAAATGCCGGCATCCGCGAGCGCTGCCAGGACTCCGTCGCGGTCCATGCTGAAGCCCGGCAGTATCTCGATCCAGTAGGACTGGTAGTTCGTCTCGCCCCAGGGCGGGTCGCTGGGTGTGCGGATTCCCTGGACTTCGGCGAAGGCCTTGGTGTACGCACCGGCGAGTTCCCGGCGCCGGCGGACGGCGGCATCGAGCCGCCCCAGCTGGACGATTCCGACAGCTGCCTGCAGGTCGGTCAGACGGAAATTGAAGCCTACTTCCGTGTACATTTCGGCGGCGGCCAGCACACTGGCGCTACGGTCAGCCGCGGAAACGCTCATCGCGTGTTCGCGCAGGGCGCGGGCACGCAGGGCCCAGTCCGGACGGGAGGTCGTGACCATACCGCCTTCTCCGGTGGTCAGGATTTTCCGCGGGTGGAAGGACCAGGCGGCAATCTCGGCGCCCGCCCCCGCCGGGGCCCCGGCATACCGGGAGCCGGCAGCGCAGGCCGCGTCTTCCAGGACGGTGATCCCCAGCGGATCGCACAGCCGCCGCAGGGATGCCAGGTCCACCGGCATACCGCCCTGGTCCACCGCAATCACGGCACGGGTCGCCGGGGTGAGGGCCGCTTCCACTGTTTCGGCGGTGAGGTTTCCGGTCCTGAGGTCCACGTCCGCGAAGACGGGCCGTGCACCAACATAGGTGGGAGCATTGGCGGTGGCGATGAAGGAATAGGACGGCACAACGACGTCGTCACCGGGTCCGATGCCCGCAACCACGAGCGCCAGGTGCAGGGCCGTGGTGCAGCTCGATGCCGCGACGGCGTGCCCGGCCTCCATGCGGGCCGCGAACTGCGCTTCGAACTCCGCGACCCTCGGCCCCTGCGCAATCCAGCCGGAAGAGATGACGTCGCTGACGGCGGCAATTTCCTCCGCTCCGAGCCATGGCTTCATAACGTTGATGCGGTTCACAGTTCCTGCCCTCCGCGTCCGGCCGCGATCTCCGCGCGGAGCGGAAGCCACCACTGCACCAGTTCCGCCAGCCCCTTTTCCAGCGGCACTTCGGCCGTGAACCCGAGCCGGTCCTGCGCCGCAGCGGTGTCCCCGAGCCGCCGGCTGACACCGTTGACCTCGCGGGCGGGACCGAATTCGACGTCGAGCCCGGACCCCATCACCACTAGCAGCTGGCGGGCCAGCTCCAGCAGGCTGGTTTCCGTACCGCTGGCGACGTTGAAGATCCCCTCGGCGCCGCTCGCCGCGGCCAGCAGGTTTGCCCGGGCAATGTCCTCGGTGTAGATGAAGTCCATGGTCTGCGCACCGTCGCCGAAAATCAGCGGCGGAAGCCCGTCCGCTATGCGTTCCATCCACCGGACCAGTACCTCGGTGTAGACGCCGTGGACATCCATCCGCGGACCGTAGACATTGAAGTACCGCAGCCCGGTGTAGGAGAGTCCGTACATCGCCTGGAAGCTGCGGAGCATACCTTCGTTGAAGGCCTTGGCGGCCCCGTAGAAGGTGTCGTTGTTATGCAGGTGGTGAACCTCAGGTGTGGGGAACTGCCCGGCAAGCCCGTACACCGACGCACTGGAGGCGGCCACGACCTTCTGCACCCGGTGCGCGGCAGCGGCCTCCAGGACATTGAACGTACCGTCGGCAAGCACCTCCAGGGCCAGCCGGGGATCCTCGGCGCACTGCGTGATCCGGATCGCGGCCTGATGGAAAACGAAGTCGGTTCCCTTGGTGAGATCGTGCACCAGGTCCCGGTCCCGGATATCTCCCTCGTAGAGCCCGACCCGGGCGTCCTCAAGGGCATCAGCGAGGTTGGTGCGGCGGCCGCGCACCAGGTTGTCGAGGACCCGGATCTCACCTGCACCGGCGGCCAGGAGCTGGTCGACTATGGCCGATCCGATGGTTCCGGCTCCGCCGGTGACCAGGATGGAGGCTCCGTACAGCGAATGGTTCTGTGTCATGAGGCTGATTCCAGTTCGAGGGTGGGAAGCGCGGCCGGGGATCCGGTCTGCTGGCTGCGGGTGGCGGCGTCGAGCACGGACAGGACGCGCAGGCCGGAGTTTCCGCTGGTCTGGGGCTGCCGGCCGGTCCGGATGCTGGCCGCGAACTCCGCGACCATGGCGGCCAGTGCCTCGTGCTCGGGCAGCGCCGGGGACCAGGTATCGCCGAGACGGTAGGAAATGTTGGACCGGGAGCGTTCGGCCAGGCCGGTTTGCTGGGCCAGATCGACCCCGCGGTCATACACGCTGATCCGCTGCTGGGGGTTGAGGTCGTCCCAGACCAGGGTGCGCCGGCTGCCGCCGATCACCAGCTGCCGGATCTTCGTGGGACTGAGCCAGTTGACGTGGATGTGGGCCAGGGCTCCCGTGCCAAGTTCAAGGATGAGGTGCCCCACGCAGGCCGTTCCTGCGCCCAGCGGGTCGGATCCGTGGGCGGTGGCCTGAATGGGCCGCAGTCCCCCCGGGAGCACGAAGTCCAGGATCGAAAGATCGTGCGGTGCAAGGTCCCAGAACACGTCGACGTCGGGCTGGATGAGTCCGAGGTTGATCCGCACGGAGTCGATGAACAAAATGTCGCCGAGCTCGCCGCCGGCAACCAGCTCGCGGATTTTTTGGACGGCGGGGGTATAGCAGTAGGTGTGGTCCGCCATCAGGACCAGCCCTGCGGCTTCGGCCGTGCGCACCATCTGCTCGCCGTGCGCCAGCGTGTCGGCCAGGGGCTTCTCCACGAGGACATGCTTGCCTGCCGCCAGGGCGGCGGCGGCGATGGCATGGTGGGTGCGGGCCGGAGTAGCGATAGCCACGGCATCCAGGGCGGGGTCTTCCAGCAGCGCCTGGACCGAGTCCTGGACGGCTGCGCCGCCCGCAGTGTGCGCCAGCCGGCCGGCACGTTCCCGGTCCAGGTCGCAGATGGCGCTCAGGTGCCAGTCCGGGCTGGCGTGGAAGTTACGGGCCAGGTTCGGACCCCAGTATCCAGCACCGATCACGGCCACGTTCAGGACGTTTTCGGGCAAGACCGATCCAACGGTTGGCGAAGGGTGCACTTTTGAGACCTGCTGTTCTGTCCGCAGCCGAGGGCGGCTGAGCTCCTGTTACTGCGGATCACCCTACGAAGGCCGCGTTTGGAGCCGGATGAGTACCGGTTACCGGTAATCGCCGCCCGCTACCCGGAACGGGTACTTCCCTACCGCGTAGTCAGAGTCTGGATTTACTCCCCCAGCAGCTCAGCTGTTAGTTCATCGCGTTTGCTGATGCCAAGTTTTTCGAAGATCCGGTAGATGTGCCCTTCGACCGTGCGTACGGACAGGTACAGGCGCTCGGCCACTTCGGCGTTGCGGTGGCCCTGGATAACCAGGGTGGCAACATCCTTCTCCCGCCGCGTCAGCGACGGTGTCCTGGCGGTGCTGCGGCTGCTCGCGGCGGCCTCGGAAGTCTTGCCGATAACCCGCTGGACCCGTTGTACCTGTGTGCGGTCACCCACAGCTTTGGCCAGGCGCAGGGCCTCCTGCAGCGCCAGCGGGCCCAGGGCCGTACTGTCCGCGTCCATCGGTTCCACGGCGAGGTGGAGCAGGGCAGGCACATCCTGGTCAAGGACTGCCCGGGCCAGCACGTTGGCGGCACGGGCCCGGGGTCCCTGCACCTCCTCGCTGAGCTTGAGCAGGCGGCTCATGACCGTGGGGTCGCCCAGGCCCATGCCCAGCGCCCGCAGCTCGAACTCCGCTGCGGCCAGTCCCAGTTCCTCCGCCTGATCCGCCAGATCCCGAAGGTCCGTGAGCGCCTTGGGGTCCTGCGTTCTGGCGTATTCGGCGGCGAGCCGGTTTCCCCGTGCCATCATCTGTGCGTTGACCGGTCCGCGCGGCTCGAGTCTGTCGCAGTCCGCGAGGATTTCATCAGCCTGGGCGAGGTCGCCCTGCCGTGCGGACAACTGGGCACTGATCGACAATGCCAGGGGCAGCATCCCTTCGGGATCATGGGTCCGCAGGCCTTCGACTGCGGCGGTGAGCTTTGGCAGTGCATCCTTCAACCGGCCCCGGCGAAGTTCCATCACGGCGAAGCACAGGTCCACTGTGCCGCCAATCCGTCCGGTGCTCCGCGAGGAGGCAGCAAAGTCCTTCTGCATCGTGTCCCGGGCTTCCTCCCAGTACCCCGCCCAGAGCAGTGCCGAGAGATGGCGGTGGAGCACGAACTGGTAGTAGGTCAGGAACCTGTGGTCGTTGCGGATGATGATTGCCAGCGCCTCACGGGTCAGGTTGGCGGCTGTTTCGGAGCGGCCGCTGCAGGTGTGGATGTCACCCAGCAGCGTGAGTGCCATCATTGTGGCCTCGGCATCCCCCTCGGCCCGCGCGTTGGCCAGCAGGCTGGTCAGCTCGGCTGCGGTGCTGCGGTAGGTGCCTTCAGCTACCGCAATCAAGGCTTCCAGCAGGCGTGCTCCGCGACGGGAGGAGGCAATGTCCGCCTGCAGTTCGGCGTCGTTCCTTCCATCAGCTGCGGCGGCTGCTTCGATGCGGCCGATCGCGTCTTCCCAGGTCTGCCTGGCCTTGCGCAGCCCGGAGCCGGCCCGGTCGGAGTGCTGGCGCAGCTGGACGTCCAGCAGCGTGCCGAGCTTGGCGGTGGTGAGGTCCCTCGCCGCCTCGACCGTTCCGGCCACCAGCTCCTGCGCCGCGGTGAAATTTCCCCGCTGGTAGTGCGCCCTCGCCGTCTGGATCCGGGCGGCAGGCAGCAGATCGGGGTCCTGGATTTCGTGGGCAGCGCGGAGGGCGAAGTCACTGTCGAAGAAGTTATTTGCCATGTAGGCGGCTTGAAGAAGCTGGTGATTTGGCACGGGTGCGCCGCAGTCCAGGGACCAGGCGACGCTGCGCAGCAGGCCGTCCATGGAGTCAGGGTTCTGCGGCAGGACAGCGAGCACCCGCTGGCGCAGGCGGGCGCTGCGGGCGGCCGGCACCATGTGCCGGACCAGTTCGCCGTACAGCGGGTGCCGCGGGCGCAGCAGCCGCTGACCGTCCTCTTCCACGCTGACCAGCCGGGCGGCGGTCAGCGCATCAACCGAACGGTGCAGTCCCAGGCGAAAGGCGACGCCGATGGGTACCGGCTCCGCGAGGGCAATGATCTCCATGGCTTCACGTTCATCATGTGAAAGGCCCGACAGCTGGGCTTTCAGGAGATCGCCCAGCCGGCCCTGGGGCGGGCGTACGTTTTCCCCGAGCAGCCAGACTCCGCGGCGCGGGACCAGGTTGCCGGTGCGCCGGGTTTCGGCGATCAGCGCGAGCACATACATCGGGTTCCCGCCGCTCATCCGGGCCAGCTCGGCACTGGTCGTGCTCAGCACCGGCCCTCCGAGCACCTGCCCGCACAGATCGTGGACCTGGGGATCTGTCAGGGGCAGCAGATGGTGCCGGGCGAGTACCCCGCTCCAGACCTGGGCCGGTATTCCGGCCGGAATATCGGTAATACTGCGCGTCAGGATCAGCATCCGCACCGTGCCTGCTGCCACCAGCTGGGACAGCAGATCAGCACTGGCTTCATCCAGGGCATGCGCATCGTCCACGACGACCAGCGGCGGTGTGGGTGTGTCCGTCTCCGTTGCCGGTCGCAGGCGGTCCAGCAGGGCCCGCATCACAGCCAGCGGCGAGTCCGTGTCGCTCGCAGAGAGCACAGGCAGCAGCGGGGCGAGCGCACCGAAGGGAATCCCGGTCAGCGCCGAACTGGCATGGATGCGGTGGACCGGCATCTCCGATTCGAGGACTCCAACCACCACGTTGGCCAGCGCGCTCTTCCCCAGTCCTGCCTCCGCGACGACGAGGGCACCCCGCAGTTCCGGCGAGCGGATGCTGGCCAGGACGGCTTCTACGCCTTCTTCCCGGCCCACCATCGGCTGCGAAGCAAAACCTTGCATGTTTCCCCCAAATCCATCCGCCGGGATTACCGGAGGACGTCCCTCAACTCATCGCGGCCGGATACATGCAGCTTGTCGAAGAGCTTGCCCAGATGCCAATCTACGGTGCGTGGGGAGAGGTGGAGTTCCTCGGCGATCTGGGTCCGGGTCTGTTTTCCCGCCGCCAGCCTCACCAGCCCCGCGTCGAACTCGCTGAGCTCCCCAAGTTTCTGCTCCAAGCTGTTTTCCCGGCGCAGCTGCCGGAAGGCAGCGTTTTCCACGGCGGCGGCCGCGCGCAGCATGCTCCGCGGCACGGTGTCCGCTACCGTCCGCACCAGCCGGGCTGCGTGGTGCGCCAGCGGATGCTGCCCAAGTTCCTGTGCTCCCCGGGCCGCTTCCAGAAGCAGCCCCGGGTTCCCCTCGGTCAGTCCCCGGCCGTACCGGGCCAGCACTTCCGCCCACCGTCCAGAGGCCCCCTCTGCCGTTCTGACCAGCAGCATGGCCGCGGTGTTGTCCCCCAGCGTCACCGCGCGTTCAAGACAGCTGAGGGCAAAGGACACGTTACCCAGTTCGAGGGCATCTTCGGCGAGCTGGAACAGGCGCCGGGAGTTTGCCTCCGGTGGTTCGGATTCCTCCGCAAGCACCCTGAAATAGGTGGTCATCTGCCTGGCATACCAGAGCGGCCGGTGCCGGAACCGGGGGGCCAGGGCTGTGTAGGCCGCGGCCTGCTCCGGATCTCCGCTGAGCGCGTATGCGTATGCCATCAGGGCGGCGGCCAGTGGGAGCAGGTTTTCCGGATCGTGATACCGAAGCTGCCCCACAGCGGGCAGGAGGGATTCCAGCGCTGCCTCTCCTTCTCCAGCTGCAACCCGCAGGAATCCGTCTGCCAGTTCTCCGCCGTTGCCCCGGAAAAATCCCTGCTCGTTCTGCTCCTCCGCGGCGCGGAGCATCTCCCGTGCCCGCTCCAACTCCCCCGCCGCGTAAAAGGCGTAGAAGAGACGGGTCAGGACCGCTGCCTGGTCCGGCGCCGTCTGCGGGGCCATGATGAGCGGCCAGAAGTCCTCGAGCATGGCCATGGCTTCGCCGGCGCGGCCGGTCACGCTCAGGGCTTCGGCCGCCATGGCCGCTGCGAGGGCCCGCAGGCCCGGCGCAGTACCTTCCTGGCGGGCGAGGGCAAGAAGCGGTTCAACCGACTGGGTGTAGTCTCCCTCCGCCAGCCACGCATGTGCCTGGGCAAGGACGATGGGTGCTTCCGTATCCGCGTGGTACGACGGCGTTCGGGGATGGGTTCCGTCAATTCCGGCGGCGCCGTTGCCGCGGAGGCTGGCCAGGACGGACTGGGCGCTGCCGGCCTTGGGCAGGCTGCGCAGCAGCCCGGCCTTTTGAAGCATCAGCTCAACCCAGCTTGAGCGGCTGACGTCGAACCCCGGTTCGAAGTGCTGGAGGACGCTCAGCGCCAGCTGGTTCTCGCCCAGGAGGGTCAGGGCGCTGACTTCCTCGCAGACAAGTTCCTGGCTCCGGCCTTCCGCGGCAACGGACCTGATGTAGAGAAGGGCACCGGCGTTGTCCCCCCGGGCATTGGCCGCCTTTGCGGCCCGCAGTACCAGTTCTCCGTCCAGCTGTGCCCCGCAGGCCAGCGACCAGGACGCATAACCGGTCGTGGCGACCGGGTCCAGACCGTCGCTGGAGCCCAGCACCGCTGAGACTTCCTTCCACAGCTGGTGGCTGCGCCCCAGCGGTACATTCTCCGCCACCACGGCGGCCAGGGTGGCATTGCGGATCCGCACTGTGGGCACCGGGCAGCCGGTCAGCTCCACCGTTCCGGATTCCTCCAGCGTGTCCAGTACGTCCGGTGCTGCCAGTTCCAGCAAAACCTTCAGCGGAAGGGAAACGGTAAAGGAGAGGATCTCCACTACTTTGCGTTCCTCGGACGAAAGCCCTGACAGCCTGGCAGAGATCAGTTCAGCGATCGCCCCGGTGTGGATATAGGGCGCGGCCATCACCCAGACGCCCTCGCTTCGGACCAGCCGCCGCGACTTAATCTGCTCGAGGGTCATCAGGATGGTGAACTGCGGACTGCCCCTGGTCTCCGTCCACATCGCCGCCCGGGCCCGCTCAGACACCGGACCGCCTGCCGTCTGCTCCATGAGCTGATGGGTATTCGCCTGGTCCAGGGCTTCAAGGTCGGTTCGCTGGAGATAACCGTCTGACCACAGCGAAATCAGGTCCGGTGCTGCCAGCAGGATGTCCTGCACAGTGGCGATGACAGTAGCGTCTCCCCCGCGGGCCAGCTGCGAAACCACCAGTGCGGACAGGTCATCAAGTTCCTCAGCATCATCAACGCAGATCAGGACCGGAAGGCCGTTGGCCTTCTGCCGGAGCAGGACACGCAGCTGCTGCAGGACCTGGACAGGGTGCAGCTTGGCCGATGCAGGCAGTTCCGTGATCAGCCAGGCCATAGCCCCGTATGAGGTTTTTCGGGAAACCGGGGTTCCGTGAAGATTTACGACGTGGTATCCGCCGGCTGCCTCCAGCGCTGCCGTGGCCAGTGCCGTCTTGCCCATTCCGGGCGCGCCTACGATGAGCACGCCCTTCCCGCTCCGCAAAGCATCCTGCATGCCGTGCAGCACGCTTTCGCGCCCCACCAGTGGCATCGGCGCCCTGGCCGCTGTCATACCCGGCCAGCAGCTTCCAAAGGTGTCCACAGGCTAGAAGCAGCCCTGGCTGCCCATCCCATAAGCGTTCCCCCATGCTGCCTGATTCGGTTTTTTCTGCGCCCCCGCAACATACGAGTCAATGGGTTAGCGTACGCCGTATCAGCGTTCATAGGAAGGCATTGAGTAGATGGGTTCCCGCCGGCACATGGCAGTGCAGGCAACCTGGGTTGGGAAACAAACAAAGAAAAAGGGACCGACGCCGGGATGGGGGTGGCCCAGTCTCGGAGGCCTCCCGACGCCGGCCCCGCTTCAGGAGCCCGAAGGCTAACGCCAGTCTAGGCCCGGGGTCAGGCTCAAACAATGCTGTTCAGGGGCACTGGCGGCACTGGTTAAATACCCTAAAAATGCCACGCACTACTTGTATGCGATGACGTGGGGCTTTACCTCAGGGACGGCCTCAGGACCCGCCGTGGAACTTCTGCTGAGCGGCGGTCAGACCCTCCGAAATGAGGATTTCCAAGGCGTCAGCCGCATCCGAGATCAGGAACGGCAGTTCCTTTGCCTCGGTGATGCCGAAGTCCTTCAAGACATAGTCGGCCGTGTCCATCCGCCCGGGCGGACGTCCCACACCCACCCGCACCCGAAGGTAATCCTTGGTCCCCAGGGCCTTGCTGATGTCGCGCAGGCCGTTGTGGCCGCCCTCACCGCCGCCGAGCTTGAGCTTGACGGTGTTGAACGGGATATCGATCTCATCGTGAACGGCGATGACCTGGGCCGGGTCGATTCCGTAGAAACGGGCCAGGGCCGACACCGGACCGCCGGAGAGATTCATATAAGTCGAAGGCTTGGCCAGCACCACGCGTGGGCCACCAAGGGAGATTCGGCCTTCAGCGACCTGGGCCCGCGCCTTGTGCGTCTTGAAGCGGGCGCCCATCCGGGCGGCGGCCTCGTCCAGGACCATCTGGCCAATGTTGTGCCGGTTACGGCTGTAGCCGGGCCCGGGGTTTCCGAGCCCGGCTACAAGCCAGGTATTGCTGTTCACAGGTGGGACTGCTCCTTGGACTGGTTCCGAAAGTTGCCGGACGGCTCAGTCCAGGAGTTCACGCCCCGGCAAACCGTGCAGGAAAGACTTAGGCCTCTTCGGCTGCGGGAGCTGCTGCAGCCTCTTCCCCGGATTCCTCGCCCAGGTCCTGGACCGTCGGCTCGGAAACGTTGACAACCATGGTCTCCGGGTCCAGCAGCAGTTCGACGCCTGCCGGCAGATCAATGTCACCGGCAATGATGTGCTCGCCGGCCTTGCGGCCTTCAACGCTGACCTTGATGGACTCGGGAAGGTTGGTGGCGTCGGCGGAGACCAGCATGGTCACGGCTTCCTGGTTGAAGACGGCGCCCGGGGCAACTTCACCCTCAACGTGGACGTTGACCTCAACCTCAACCTTTTCGCCCTTGCGGACGGTCAGGAGGTCGATGTGCTCGATGATCTGCTTGATCGGATCGCGCTGGATGTCCTTGGCCAGGGCCAGGTGGGCTTCGCCGTCGACGTCGATCGTCAGCAGTGCGTTCGGGGTACGGACGGCGAGGGTGGTTGCCTTGGCGGGCAGCAGGATGTGCATAACGTCGGCACCGTGGCCGTAGATGACTGCGGGGATCTTGCCGGCAACGCGGGCCTTGCGGGCAGCGCCCTTGCCGAAGTCGGTGCGGGTGGTGGCTGCGAGCTTCTGATCAGACATAACAAACTCCTGTTGTGGTTCTTCCGTAATGGCTTCGAGTTGCCTATCCGGCGCCGGTATCGGAACGAACCAGCTGCATTGTCGCCGTCCAGAGGACTGCGGTGCAGTTGAGAAGTTGCCAGCCACCGTCGATAACGGAGTACCGCCGGATTTTTCCGGGGCCTCCCTCGCCTAGGCATCGCTGACAATCCTACCGCATTCACCCGGATGCCTGGTCCGCGGCGGCGGGAGGGCGGCCGCAGGGGTGGTGCTGCGGCCTGGACGCAGTCAGTGCCCGAAAGCGGGGCTTTCGGGCACTGACTGCGTTCAAGCTGTGTGCACTGTGTTTCCAGCTGCGTGCACTGTTTAGCGGTGTGCACTGTGTTTTAGCTGGGCGCCTGGGGCCGCAGGTTTAGCGCCTGAAGCGGACAGCCGCGGGTTAGGCCTTGCCGTCGAAGAGGCTGGTCACCGATCCGTCTTCGAAAACCTCACGGATCGCGCGGGCGATCAGCGGGGCGATCGAGAGCACCGTGAGCTGTTCGAACCGCTTGTTGACCGGAATCGGCAGCGTGTTGGTGACTACTACTTCACGGGCACCGGACTCGGCCAGGGTGCGTGCGGCCGGATCGGAGAACACGGCATGGGTGGCGGCGATGATGACGTCCTTGGCACCGGCCTCCTTCAGTACCCGGACGGCTCCGGCGATGGTTCCGCCGGTGTCGATCATGTCATCGATCAGGACGCAGGTGCGGCCGTCGACCTGGCCGACGACCTGCTTGGAGACAGCCTGGTTGGGGACGGTCAGGTCACGGCTCTTGTGGACGAAGGCCAGCGGAGCGCCGCCCAGGCGTTCGGCCCACTGCTCGGCAACGCGGACGCGGCCGGTGTCCGGGGAGACGACGGTGACGTTGGTGACGTCCACGCGGGTGCGGATGTAGTCGGCCAGCAGGGGGATGGCCATCAGGTGGTCAACAGGGCCGTCGAAGAAGCCCTGGATCTGCGAGGTGTGCAGATCAACGCTCATGATCCGGTCAGCGCCGGCCGTCTTGTACAGATCGGCGATCAGGCGGGCGGAAATGGGCTCGCGGCCGCGGCCCTTCTTGTCCTGGCGGGCGTACGGGTAGAACGGGGAGACCACGGTGATGCGCTGGGCAGAGGCCCGCTTCAGCGCGTCGATCATGATCAGCTGTTCCATCAGCCAGTTGTTCAACGGCGCCGGGTGGGCCTGGATCACAAACGCATCGGTGCCGCGGACGCTCTCGCCCGGACGGACGTAGATCTCGCCGTTGGCGAAGTCATATGCGGCCAGCGGCAGCAGGTCCGTGTCCAGGCACTTGGCTATCTCCTCAGCCAGCTCCGGGTGAGCCCGTCCTGTGGCTAGGACAAGCTTCTTTTCACCCTTGGAGGTGATTTCGCTGCTCATTCGTGATCGCTTTCTCGCGTGGGGTTATCAGTACCGGAGAGGGAAGTCTGTGTCTGCGCACGTTCCGCGGCCTTGGCTGCTGCGGAATCCGGGCGGTTGGTGCCCACCCAGCCAGCGAGGTTGCGCTGGGGGGCCACGTTGATTGCCAGCGAGCCCGCAGGAACGTCCTTGCGGATCACGGTCCCGGCTCCACTGTACGCCCCGTCGCCGACCGTAACGGGGGCCACATACATGTTGTCGCTGCCCATCCGCACGTGCGAACCCACGGTGGTGTGGTGCTTCTTTTCGCCGTCGTAGTTCACGAAAACGGAGGCCGCGCCGATGTTCGAGTGCTCACCAATGGTGGCGTCCCCCACATAGGACAGGTGCGGCACCTTGGAACCGGTGCCGATGAGGGCGTTCTTGGTCTCGACGAAGGTGCCGATCTTGCCCTGCTCCCCGAGCCGGGTTCCGGGGCGCAGATAGGCGAAGGGGCCGACGGCGGCATGTGCCCCGATCTCTGCCCCCGAGCCGTGGGTGCGGATCACGCTGGCGCCCTCCCCCACCGTCACATCGGTGAGGGTCGTGTCCGGGCCGACGACGGCGTCGCGCGCCACCTGCGTGCTGCCGTGGAGCTGGGTGCCGGGCAGGATCGTGACGTCCTCGGCGAGGGTGACGGTGGAATCGATCCAGGTGGTAGCCGGGTCCACCACGGTGACGCCGGCTCGCATCCAGGTGGTGAGGATCCGGCGGTTGTGCTCGGCGTTAAGGGCCGCCAGCTGCACCCGGTCGTTCGCACCCTCGACCTGCCACTGGTCCCCGGTGACGACGGCAGCGACCCGGCCGCCGGCGTCGCGGGCCAGCGAGAGCACATCTGTCAGGTACATCTCGCCCTGGGAATTATCGGTGCTCACCTGGGATAGCGCTGTACGCAGCACGCCCGCGTCGAAGGCATAGATCCCGGAATTGATTTCGTTGACGGCCCGCTCGCCGGCGTCAGCGTCCTTGTGTTCCACGATCCGGGTGACGGTGCCGTCAGCGGCGCGGATGATCCGCCCGTAACCCGTCGGGTCATCCACGCGGGCGGTCAGGACCGTTACGGCATTCGCGTCGACGCGGTGCACCGTGACCAGTTCGCGCAGGGTCGCCGGTTCCAGGAGCGGCACGTCACCGTAGGTCACCACGACGGTGCCCTCAAGTTCGCTGACGGCGTCGATCGCTTCCAGGGCGGACTGCACAGCGCGTCCGGTTCCGGGGACGTCGTCCTGATCCACGATCAGCGCTCCGGGCTGCAGCGCTGCGACATGCTCAGCGACCCGGTCCCGTTCATGGCGGACCACAACGGCGAGGGTGCGGGGAGCCAGCGCCTGCGCGGCATTCAGGGCGTGTCCGATCATGGACACGCCACCTACCGGGTGGAGGATCTTGGGGGTCCGGGACTTCATCCGGGTGCCGGCTCCGGCGGCGAGGACAATGACGGCGGCGGGGCCGGCCTCAGTGTTCGGTCCGGTACCCTGCGTATCCTGCATGCTCACGAAAAAGCGCTCCTACACGTTGTCCGGCCGGGTTCGGGCGGCGTCTGCTGCCTCCGGGATATCCCCAGTGCGGCTGCTTGCCTTAGCGTTCCGCCCATAGGATTCGAACCTATACTCCACGGCTCCAAAGGCCGGGGTGCTGCCATTACACCAGGGCGGAAAGTACGCAGCACCGGCTGCACACAAGAGTCCAGTTTGCCATGTGTTCAGGCCCATCCGCGACTTGGGTTCCGACGCCCCGTCCGGAGGCCCGGCCGGGAGAATGCGTAGACTGGGGAGGTGGCGAGAATAACAGCGGCGCGCTCACGGCCGCGCATGACCGGAACCCAGCGCAGGGCACAACTGATCGGCGTCGCACGGTCCCTCTTTGCACTGCGCGGGCTCGAAGGAGCCACGATTGAGGACATCGCCGCCGGAGCGGGCGTCTCAAAGCCGGTGGTTTATGAACATTTTGGCTCCAAGGAAGCGCTCTACACCGAGGTGGTCGACTCCGAGTTCGACCGCCTGCTGGCCGCCATCACCGAGGCGCTGGGGGCCGACGCCGGCCCGCGCGTCCTGCTCGAACGCGCCGCCTATGCGCTGCTGGACTACATCGAGAACCACACCGACGGTTTCCGGATCCTGGTCCGGGACGCGCCGCCGTCGCAGCCCGAAGGAACCTTCTCCACCCTGCTTTCCCGCATCGCCGCGGATGTGGAGCACATCCTGGCCAAGGAGTTCAGCAGCCGCGGGCTCAGCGCCGAGGTGGGCGGAATGTACGCCCAGATGCTCGTAGGCATGGTCGCCATGACCGGTCAGTGGTGGCTCGATGCCCGCTCCCCCGACAAGGCGACCGTGGCGGCGCACCTGGTCAATCTCTCCTGGAACGGGCTCACCGGACTGCAGAAGGACCCGGCGCTGGGACACATTCCCGGCGGCGCACCCATGGTGCTCACACTCTCCGCCGTCCTGGTGCACGACACCGGGGGGCGGATCCTGCTGGTCCGCAAGCGTGGCACACAGCGCTTTATGCAGCCCGGCGGGAAGCTGGAGCCTGGCGAGGATTTCCGTCAGGCAGCCGCCCGCGAAGTCAACGAAGAGCTGGGACTTCAGGTGGAGGCCTCCGACCTGTCGGACATTGGCCGCTGGTACGGTCCAGCCGCCAACGAAGCCAATACGTTCATAGATGCCGGCCTGTTTTCACTGACCCTGTCCGGCCCGTTCGGGGCCGGCTCCGAGCCGGCTCCGAAGGCCGCCGCGGAGATCGAGGAGACGCTCTGGCTCACCCCGGCCGAAGCGTTCGCACGCACGGACATTTCCCCGCTCCTGCGCGATCATGTGCTTCCGCAGCTGCTCTCGGGCGGACCCCAGGGCAAGATCGAAGCCCCAGCCCGCGAAGCCGCAGACCCACGGTAGGAGCTGGCCCCTACCCGGGCCGGCCCGATTCGCAGGGCAGCGGTCCGAAGGCCCGCATAGAGCCTGTCAGTTAACCGCTACTCGAGCAGCTCCGACGCCTCGAGCCACTGCATTTCCAGCTCTTCCTGCTCCGCGGCCACGGCCTGCAGTTTTGCATTCAGGTCCGCCAGGAACTCAAAGTCCGGCGACGCCTGTGCGGTTGCCGCGTTCATCGACGCGTGGATCTTCTCCGCCTGGGCGGCCAGCTTGGTCAGCTGCCGTTCAATCCGGGTCAGGTCCTTCCGTGCGGCACGCTTGTCAGCCTCGGAATGAACCGACCCGGCCACCGCCGTTGCCGTTCCGGCCCCCTGCAAACCCGGGCCTGCGGCGTCGGGCCGGGAGCCGGCGGCCTGCGCCGCCCGGGACGCCTGCGACGAGCGGCCGCCGCCCGCGCCTCCTGCCCCGAGCGCGGCTTCGCGCAGCTCGAGGTACTGGTCGACGCCGCCGGGCAGGTCCCGCAGCTTGCCGTCACCCAGCAGGGCCATCTGGGTATCGGTGACGCGTTCGAGCAGGTAGCGGTCGTGCGAGACCACCACGAGCGTCCCGGGCCAGCCGTCCAGCACGTCTTCGACCGCGGCCAGCGTATCGGTGTCCAGGTCGTTGGTGGGCTCATCGAGCATCAGGACGTTCGGTTCGCCCACCAGCAGGCGCAGCAGCTGCAGCCGGCGGCGTTCACCGCCGGACAGCTCACGGACCGGAGTCCACTGGCGCTGGGAACTGAAGCCGAGCTGCTCCACGAGCTGGCCGGCGGAGAGCTCACGGCCGCCAACGTTGAAGACGCGCTTCTCCTGTTCGATGACCTCGATGACCCGCAGATCCGCAACGTCGTCGAGTTCCCGGACTTCCTGGGTCAGGACGGCCGTCTGGACCGTCTTGCCGCGCTTGAGCCGGCCGGACGTCGGTTCCACCGTGCCGTTGAGCAGGCGCAGCAGGGTGGTTTTGCCGGCGCCGTTCACGCCCACGATCCCCAGCCGCTGGCCGGGAGCCAGACGCAGGGTGATGTTCCGGAACAGCTGGGTGTCCCCCAGCTCCAGTGAGACGTTCTCCAGGTCCAGCACGTCCTTGCCCAGGCGGGCCGTGGCCATCTTATTCAGCGACAGGGTGTCCCGCGGTTCCGGGACATCCGCGATCAGGGTGTTCGCCGCTTCGATCCGGAACTTGGGCTTGGAGGTGCGGGCCGGAGCTCCGCGGCGCAGCCACGCCAGTTCCTTCTTGATCAGCTGCTGGCGCTTGTTTTCCACGACGGCGGCCGTGCGGTCGCGTTCCGCGCGGGCCAGCACGTAGGCGGCATAACCCCCGTCAAAGGGTTCCACCATGGCGTCATGGACTTCCCAGGTCCGGGTGCACACTTCGTCGAGGAACCAGCGGTCGTGGGTGACCACCAGCAGGCCGGCTTCGTTGGCCCGCCAGCGCTGCTTGAGGTGCCGGGCCAGCCAGGCCACACCTTCGACGTCGAGGTGGTTGGTGGGCTCGTCGAGCATAATGACGTCGTCGTCGCCCATCAGCAGCTTGGCCAGTGCAACGCGGCGCCGCTGCCCGCCGGAGAGCGATGAAACCTTCGCGTTCCAGTCCACTTCCTGGACCAGGCCGCTCATCACGTCGCGGATTTTGGGATCGGAGGCCCACTCATGGTCCGCAGCGTCGCCGACGATCGCGGCGCCAACGGTGAGGTCGCCGTCGAGCACGTCCGACTGGTCCAGGTAGCCGACGGTGACGTCGCGGCGGCGGGTGACCCGGCCGCTGTCCGGCGTCTGCTGTTCGGCGAGCAGCCGCATCAGCGTCGACTTGCCGTCGCCGTTGCGGCCCACCATCCCGATCCGGTCACCTTCGTCGAGGCCAAGGGAAACGGCGTCCAGGATGGTTCGGGTGCCAAAGGCGATGCTGAGGTTTTCAGCGCCAAGCAGGTGTGCCAATCGGAACTACTTTCTTCGGTGGTTCAGCTGTTGTCTGCGGGGACGGCGGGTTCTGTCCCGGGGGCGGGTCCGTAAACGGCCAGGGCGTTGTGTCCCTCGGCGCGCAGGGCGGTTTCCAGGCGGGCGGCCGCGGCCCCGTCTGCAGCCAGGAAGGCAAGGGTCGGACCGGATCCGGAGACAATCCCCGCGAGTGCTCCGAGTTCCCGGCCGCGCCGCAGCACTTCTTCCAGGGCCGGGGCCAGGGACAGCGCCGCGGGCTGCAGGTCATTATGGATAACGCTGGCGAGTGCGGCTGCGTTCCCCGGGGCCAGCGCGGCCAGCACCGCTGGATCCGCTGCCTGTGGTTCTTCCGCCACGGTTCCGGCTTCGGAGCGGAGCGCGTCCAGGCGCCCGTAGACAGCCGGTGTGGACAGCCCTGTGCCGGAGGCCACCAGCACCCAGTGCAGTGGTTCCTCTGCGGCAACGGGGGTGAGCTGGTCGCCGATGCCCAGTCCGACGGCGGCGCCGCCGGTGAGGGCGAAGGGCACGTCAGCGCCGAGCTGGGAACCGAGTGACGCGAGTTCCGCTGCGCTGAGGCCGGTTCCCCAGAGTTCGTTGCAGGCCAGAAGCGCGGCAGCGGCATCCGCGGACCCGCCGCCCATGCCGCCGGCCACCGGAACGTGTTTGGTGATGACCAGGTCCACGGCCGGGTCCTGGACGCCCGCGTAGCCGGCCAGGGCAGCGGCCGCACGGGCCACCAGGTTCTCCGGGCCCAGCGGGATGCCGCTGGCCGGGATGCTGAGTGGCCCTCCGGCGTCCACCCGCACGGTGATGCCGGGCTCCGCCGCCGCGGTGGCCGTGACTTCCTCAAAGAGGCTGACTGCCAGGTAGACGCTTGCCACCGCATGGTAGCCGTCCGGCCGGAGCGGACCAACGCGGAGGGAGACGTTGATCTTCCCCGGTGCGCGGGCACGTACCGCCCGCGGCGCGGAAAGGCTCATACGGCGGTCCGTGCTTCGGCGATCCGTGTGTACGCGTGGATATCCAGGACCTCGCCCCGCGCACTCGGGTCCACACCGGCGCTGCGCAGGGCGCGTTCGGCCTCAGCCGGGCTTCCGGCCCAGCCGGCCAGGGCGGCGCGCAGCGTCTTGCGGCGCTGGGCGAACGCGGCATCGATCACCGCGAAGACCTCCTGCCGGCTCGCATGCGTGGCGGGAGGTTCGTGGCGCTCAAAGCCAACCAGTCCGGAGGCAATCTTCGGCGCAGGCCAGAACACGTTCATGCCGATGACGCCGGCCTTGCGCATGGTCCCGTACCAGGCTGCCTTGACGGACGGAACCCCGTACGTCTTCGAACCGGGTTTGGCCGCCAGCCGGTCGGCGACCTCGTCCTGGACCATGACCAGGCCATGACGCAGGCTGGGGAAGTGCTCCAGCAGGTGCAGGACAACGGGTACGGCAACGTTGTATGGGAGGTTGGCTACCAGGGCCGACGGCTGCGCGGGAAGTTCTGTCACGCGCATGGCGTCGGCAAGAACCACGTGCAGGTTTTCGGCCTTCTCCGGACGCCAGGCACTGACTGTCTGGGGAAGCCGGCCGGCCAGCACCGGGTCAATTTCGACGGCGACCACTTCACGCGCTGCATCAAGCAGGCCAAGGGTCAGCGAGCCGAGCCCGGGACCGACCTCCAGAACGGTTTCTTCCCCGCCCACCGAGGCCGCGGACACGATCCTGCGGATGGTGTTCCCGTCGATGACGAAGTTCTGGCCGAGCGTCTTGGTGGGACGGACGCCCAGCTCTTCGGCCAGCGCCCGGATATCGGAGGCGCCAAGGAGCGGCCTGGGCCGTGGAACGGGCGTGGATACGGAATCAGTCACTGCCTAATACTAGCGCCAGCGCAGCTGCGGACCGGTGTCCGCGCCGGGCAGCTCCTAGTCCGGCCAGTCCCCCACCTGCGTCCTGAAACCTGCGGGGTCCGGTGTCTGGAACATCTTCATGGGATTCCTTCCGCGTTAGCCCCTGCTGCTCTGCCGTGGCGGGTTGCCGGACGGTAGCATCGATTGCCGCGGCAGAATCCAAGTCTGCCGCACCCGGAGAACGGCGGGAATGGCGATGGGCAAATCCTTTGGTGAAAAGCTCCGGTCGGACCGGCGGGAGCGGTTTCTGAGCCGCTCCGAAGTGGGAGCTCCCCTTCTGACTGAACGCGGGGTGTCGCTGATTGAGAGCGGCCGGCGGGAACCCGGTAAAACCGCGATAACGCAGTTCGCACAGAGGTTGGCCTCCGCACCCGGAAACGCTCCGCGGCCGGCGGGCCCGGCCGGAGCGATCTTCCTTGGCCTCTCAGCCCATCAGTTCTGGGACGAGCGCAACTATGCTGAGGCACTTGAGCACGCGGCCGCCGGTGCCGGAGCCGCATTGGCGGAACACGATCCCGACGAATGGTGGGCCCTGGCGTTCCTGGCCGCCCGCTGCCAGCTCAAGCTCGGGGATTTCGATGGCTGCATCCTTCGGGCGTCCCCGCTGGCCCGGCACCGGCTGGCACTGGAGCAGCTGTGCCTCCGCGCCCGTGCCAAGGTCCTGCTGGCCAATGCCTACCAGGGCCGGGGCCTTCTGGCTGAGGCGGTCCGGCAGGGGCAGGCAGCGGTCGCCGCTGCGCAGAAGGCGCCGGCGGGAAAAGACGGTCTGCTGGAGGCGTACCAGGCACTGATCGCCGCGCTCACGGAGAGTGGCCGCCTGGCGCAGGCCTGGGAAGTCTGCCGGGTGTTCCTGGTACCGCTGCTGGACACAGTGCCGGACGCACAACTCGCTGGAAAAGGATTCTGGACGGCCGGCAACGTGGCGTTCCGCCGCGGCGACCTTGCTGCCGGCGTCCGGTTCCATGGAAAGGCCGCCTCCCTGCTGAGTCCCCGGCTGGACCTGGGACTGTGGGCCTCTTTTAACAAGGCCTCGGCCAGTATGCGGCTGTCCTCCGGCCTGCATGACGATCAGACCCTGGACTGCATCGAGCACGCTGAAACAGCGCTGGCAGTGGTGGGCGGATCACGGACGGATGCCCTGGACCTCCTGCATTCGCGCGGGCGGTGGCAGCAGCTGCAGGGCAACCATGCCGAGGCTGTCAGCCTGCTGTCCGAGGCCTACGCCGGGCGGGCTGTCCTGGCTCCTCAAACCGCTGCCGAGGTGGCCCTTCAGCTCGGGCTCAGCCTGGCTTCCCTGGGCAGGAGCTGCGCGGCCGCCGCCCGGCTGGAGGAAAGCGAAGCGCTCTTCCGCAGGGCAGGCGCGGCAGACAGGTCCGGACACGCGAAAGCCCTGGCGGCCTCGCTCTCGCAAGGGTGCCAGGACTAATGCGTTCGCTGTGGACGACCGTTCGGTTAGAGCAGCCCCAGCTTGCGCGCGCAGGAAGGCCAGTGGCCCCAGCCTCCGTTGGCGCGGAGATTCTCTGCGACGGCGATCTGCTGTTCCGGGGTGGCGTCGCTGGCGACCGGGGCGTAGGCACCGCCGCCGGCGCCGATCCAGCTTTGGGTGCTGAACTGCAGTCCGCCGTAGTAGCCGTTTCCGCTGTTGATGTGCCAGTTGCCGCCGGACTCGCACTGGGCGAGCGCTGCCCAGCTCCCGCCCGCGGGAGCTGCACCGCCGGCCGGGGCAGCGGCGGGACGTTTCTTGGTACCGACGGCCACGGTTTCAGTCACCGGTTCCGCACTGAGCTTTTCGCTGACCAGGCTGCGGCTGACCTCACGTCCGTCCAGGATAACCAGGTCAAACACCAGGGTCCGTTCGCCGGCGGCCCCGGCGGCGGTTACCTGCTTCTCGCCTTCGAACATCTCGGGATCTTCCACGGAACGCGTTTCAAACGGCACTGCTTCGGTGACGGTTTCCTGGGATCCGGTGACCATGCGGGTGACCTTCAGGATCATCCCGTCCGCGATATCAGCACGGGCCGGGGCGGAGAGGCGGTCTGTGGGGCCTACCTTGATACCGGCCTCGTCGAGCACAGCTCCGACAGTTCCCGCCGTGGTTTCGATTTCGGTGGACTTGCCGTCCGCGACAAGCAGCACGGTCTTCGGGGTAGAGATGGACAGCCCGCTCAGCTTGGCCAGCGAGGTGTCCAGCGATGCCGACACTGATGAGTTCGCCGAGACCCGGAGTTCCGAAATGAGGTCCGCCACGGTGGATCCGGTGGTCTGCACTGTGTGTCCGGTGCCGTCAACGTTTACATTGACTGTCTTGGCCGTGGTGACTTCGATCCGGGAGCCGTCAAGGACCTCGGTCCCCGGAGCCGGAGTCACACGGTCCGCGGCCGCCAGCTGGATGTCAGCTTTGGCCAGGACATCCTCAACGGTTCCGCCGAAGGTCATGATGTCGCTGGTTTCGCCGTCCACGGACAGGACGACGGACTTGTTGGTGCCGACGAAGGCTACGAGGCCCAGGATGAGCGCCACCATCACGGCGGCCTGACCCCCGAGCTTGAGTGTGCGCCTCACGAATGCAGTTGCCACGGAATTCCAAACGTTCACAGCTTCCGGGCACGGGGACACGGCACACGCCGGGCGGACCTCCGGGTCTCACGGAGCGCCGACGAGTGCAGGCAGGAACCATCACCGCACCTTGAGTCCGGACTCAGCGAGACCGGGCGCACGGCGCGGAGGCAGTGGTATCAGTCCGGAAGCCTTCCCCGACCCCGGCTAATAGGGTCTTACCGTAACCGAACCGTGATCTGCGGGCAAACCGGGCATCTGGCCCCTTATCCGCGGAATGGCTCAGGCTGGTGTCCCGCAGCTAGTCCCAGGACCCATAGACGTGCTCGGTATTCGAGGCAATTGAAGCGCAGAGTGCGCTGAGCTCAACCCCCCGGATTTCGGCCATCGCGCGCACCGTATAGGGGATCATGTAGCTGGCATTGTTCCGTCCGCGGTACGGATGGGGCGTGAGGAACGGAGCATCAGTTTCCACGAGTATCAGCCCGGGATCGGCGGTTTGCAGCGCATCGCGGATGCCCTGGGCATTGCGGAACGTGACCGTCCCGGCGAACGACATATACCAGCCATTCTCATTGCAGATCCTCGCCAGTCCGGCGTCTCCCGAGAAGCAGTGGAAAACCACCGCCGGAGGTTCCGCCTCTTCATTGAGCACCCTCACCACGTCCTCATGGGCATCGCGGTCGTGTATCTGAAGGGCAAGACCCAGCCTGCGGGCTATGTCTATATGCCGCCGGAAGGAGTACTGCTGTGCCCCGGTGCCCTCCGGTCCGGTCCGGAAGTAGTCCAGTCCGGTTTCGCCCACCGCGCGGACACGGGGGTGGGCGGCCAGCGACTCGATTTCGGCGAGCGCACTGTCCAGCGTTCCGAGCCCGGCGAGTCCGGGCGCGTCATTCGGATGGATTGCCACGGCGGCCAGCAACCGGGAATCCTCCTGTGCCAGCTGGACAGCCGCGCGTGAGGACTCCAGGTCCGTCCCCACCTGGACTGCGCCGCGGACACCGGCTGCCTCAGCGGCGTCGAGGGCAGCCCCCGCAGTCAGGGCACCGGGCCCGCCGAAATCCAGATGGGTGTGGTTGTCCATCACCGGAACCGGCAGCGGTTCAGGGGCGGGTGCGAACGCTTTGTCTCCCGCTTTGCCCTCCTCCCGCCGGCTGTGCGGCAGCGACAGGTAGGTCTGCGGTATCTGACCCGGAACATAACCGCTGGGAATATTCATGTCTTTAAGCCTAAGTGAGCTTGTACCCTGTACGTAGAAACGTGGCCCCGGCCGGCAGCCGGAAGATATTTGCCGTCATCTGCCGTCAGGGGGCACGCAGCCGCCAGCCGTGTTTCCGGACGAGAGTCCCGGCTGTCTTCGCCGAGACTTGGAAGGTATCCATGGACGCTCGTAACACATCTGCTGCCGCCACTGCTTTTGATGCCACGGATACCGCGGTCCCCCGGCTCGCCGGAACGGGGGCGCAGGGAGCGGCAGACTCGTTCCTTGACGCCAGCACCCGTATCCTCGGCGCGATCAACACCGTCATTGACGGCAAGGATGAGGCAGCCCGGCTGGTACTGACCGTGCTGCTCGCCGAAGGCCACGTCCTCCTCGAAGACGTCCCCGGGGTCGGCAAAACCATGCTTGCCAAAACCCTTGCCCGGGCGGTGGACTGCTCGGTGACGCGGATCCAGTTCACCCCCGATCTGCTTCCCTCCGATGTGACCGGGGTGTCGATCTATAACCAGGATGCGCACCGGTTCGAATTCCGGCGCGGTCCGGTCTTCGCCAATATCGTGATCGGCGACGAAATCAACCGTGCCTCGGCCAAGACCCAGTCCGCACTGCTGGAGTGCATGGAGGAGCGGCAGGTGACTGTCGACGGCGGAACGTACCGCCTGGCCGAACCCTTTATGGTCGTGGCGACCCAGAACCCCCTGGAGATGGAAGGCACGTACGCCCTGCCCGAAGCCCAGCGGGACCGCTTTATGGCACGCATTTCCCTGGGGTATCCGGACACGGCCTCCGAAATCGACATGCTCGAGTCCCATCAGTCGGTTTCCCCGCTGGAATCGATCGTCCCGGTGGTTTCCGGCCGCGATATTGCCGCGATGACCGCCCGGGTGCGGGAAGTGTATGTCTCCTCAGCGGTCAAGGAGTACACGGTGGGGATCGGCGCCGCCACCCGCGGGCACCCGCTGGTGCGGCTCGGCGCCAGTCCGCGGGCACTGCTTCAGCTGCTTCGTGCTTCCAAGGCCCGCGCGGCCCTCGACGGCCGGGATTTCGTGCTGCCCGACGACGTCGCGCGTCTTGGCGAGGCGGTCCTCTCACATCGGCTGATTCTCGAGCGCAAGGCGCTTAGCGCCGGTGAAACCCCGGCCGCGGTGCTCCGGGCGATCCTGGCCAAGGTACCTGTCCCCCGCCCGCCCGGAGCCGCTGGCGCGACCCGGCCATAGTCCCGCCCGTGCCTAGGAGGGCCATGCTGTCCAGAGTCCGTACGCGTATGCTCACCGGCCGCGGGTTCGGCGTGGCCGCGGCCGGTGTTGCTGCCCTCCTGGGTGCGCAGGTGCTGGGCCGGCGGGACCTGTTGCTGCTGGCCGTGTTCCTGATCCTGCTGCCGCTGGCTTCGGTTCTGGCGCTGCGGCTGCTGCGCCCGGTCTTCAGCGTTGAGCGGACCTTTTCCCCGCCGTCGACAGATGCCGGAAACGCGGTGAGCATCTCGCTCAGCCTCACCCCGGTCCGGCCGTTTGGCGGCACGGCCAGGATGCGCGAAGGTTTGCCTGCACGGTTCGGAGCCAGTCCGGAGTTCCGGTATCCGGCGGCCAGCACTGCCTCCGGAGGCACCAGCCGGTACGAGTACCGGCTGCGGTCCTCCCGCCGCGGCCTCTACCAGATTGGTCCGGTCAGCGCCGGATTCCTCGATCCCTTCGGCCTGGCGGTGCTGCGCCACACCATCGGAGGCACCGATGAGCTGGTGGTCAAGCCGGCACCGGCCGAGCTGCCGGCTGCGGTCCTTGACGGGCTGCGGGGAGCCGACGGTTCAGTCTCCACCCGGCTCCAGGGCATCCCCAGCCAGGATGATGTGACCACCCGGGAGTACCGTCACGGCGACCCCATGCGCAGGGTGCATTGGTCTGCGACCGCCCGGCACGGGAAGCTGATGGTCCGGCAGGAGGAGACCGTTACGGCTCCGCGGGCCACGGTCCTCCTCGACCAGCGCGAAAGCTCCTACGAGGAGGGATTCCTCTCCCCTTTCTGGGCCGACAGCCCGGATGCCTCGGCTCCGGCCAGTTCCGAGGCCTTCGAGTGGGCCGTCTCCGCCGTGATGTCTGTCGGCGCCCATCTGATGGAGCTCGGGTTCGCCGTCCGGCTGATGGATGCCATGGCGCGGCCGGGCCTGGCCCGTTCCCCATCCGCAGCGGCGCCGGAGCTGGACATTTTCAGCGGCGAGGCAGGAGTCCTGGATCTGGGCGACGGACTGGCTGCCCTGGGATTGGAGCCGTCTGCCGGTTCAGCGTCCCCGGGACAGCCGCAGCGTTCCAGACAGTCGCAGCGCAGGGGTGCTGCCACAACCGGTCCGGGTAAACCGGCGCGGGTGGCGTCGCCGCCGTCGGCCGGTTCCCTTGCGCCTTTCGGCGATGCGCTGGCAGAGGCTCTGCAGGACCAGCGCAACCGCGGCCCGCTGATTGTGATTGCCGGGAAGCTGAGCGTTGAAGACGTACACCGGATGGCCCCGGCAGCGGATTACGCCCCCAACGCCATCGCCATCCTGGTCAGCGAACGGCATTCCGCCGCCGTTCCGGTGCTGGCTGTCCTGCGGGCAGCGGGGTGGACCGCGGTCGCCGTCGAACCGTCACAGTCTGTGGCTGCGGTGTGGTCCGGAGCCGGCGGGCCCGTTGCCGGGTCCGCTCTCCCGCAGGGACGCCTGCCGTGAGCACGGCCACGGCCCGGCCACGGTCCCGGCCGGAAACGCAGGGCCCCCTGCCGGCCAGGGACCGCCATGCCTCAGCCCAGTGGGTAACCGGCGCCGCCGCGGCGGCTGCCGTCCTGCTTTGTTCCCTCAGCATCCACGGAGTGCTGGAGGGCTTTGCCTGGCTGTGGCCGCTGGGCCTGTCCGTTGCCGCCGTTTCCGTGGCCACCGCCCTTGCGCGGCGTTTCCGGTTCCCCACCGTGCTGGTTCCCCTCACCGGCCTGGTTTCACTCACCATGATCCTGACCTGGATGTTTGCCTTCGATACGGCGTTCCTGGGCGTCATTCCCACGTCTGGATCAGCGGCCCGGGCCGCGTCCCTGCTCGCTGACGCCCAGACAGTGGTTATTTCGCAGGTGATACCCGTTGTTCCCGAGCAGGGGGTTGTGTTCATCGCCTGCCTTGCAGTGGGCCTGGTAACGGTCCTGGTCGACACGCTGGCCGCGACCCTGCGGATGCCGGCCGCGAGCGGCCTGGGCCTGTTTACCATCCTGCTGGTCCCCGGCATCATCAAGCCGCAAAGCGTGGGTACCGCGGGTTTCCTTGCCGCAGCGCTGGGGTTCCTTTTGGTCCTGGCGGCGGGTGCGTGGCAGGAGCGGGCGGATGCCCAGGCGGGCCGCAGCCGGCCGTCCGGCAGCCAGGCCGCGGCGGCAGCCGGTATCGGGGCCGGAGCGGTCATCGCGGCGCTGCTGCTGCCGCTGGCCATTCCGGGTTTCAGCAGCGGCGCCTTTCCACAGGGTGCGAGGATTGATTTTTTTGCCGGCACCACCGGACTCAATCCCGTGGTCACTCTGGGCAACGATCTGCGCCAGCCCAGCGCGACCGGCCGGATTACCTACGCCACCGATTCCACCCGGCCGCTTTACCTCCGCTCCACAACGCTCGAGGATTTCTCCGGCAGCCGGTGGGCGCCGGATACCCGCTCGGATGCGCGCCGCCTCGGTACTTCCTCCATGGCACCGGCGGAAGGCCTGGCAGCGGGTATTCCAACCACAGTCACGACGACCGTCATCGGATCGCAGACCTATTCAAGTCCCTGGCTCCTGGCCCCGTACGCCCCCTCATCAATTTCGGAGGTCGGCGGCGCATGGACCTGGGACCCGGCAACCATGACCATCCTCTCCGCTGACGGCAGCGCTGAAACGCAGTCCAGCTATCAGGTGCGCAGTCTGAGCCCAACGGTGACGAGTGAGACGCTCAGAGACATCGGACCAGCGCCGGAAGGCGCCGTGGACGCTGTGTTCACTGATCTCCCGGACAACCTGCCGCAGATCATCCGGGATACGGCGCAGGAGGCGGTGGGAGCCGAAACATCTCCCTACGGCCAGGCGCTGGCGCTCCAGTCCTATCTGCGCGGCTCCCGGTTCACATATTCACTCGATGCACCGGTGGAGGGCGGCTACGACGGCAACGGTATGGACGTGCTGGCCCGCTTCCTTGAACAGCGCTCCGGGTACTGTGTGCACTTCGCCTCTGCCATGGCCGTGATGGCCCGGGAAGTAGGAATCCCCAGCCGGATGGGACTGGGGTATGCCCCGGGCCGGGCCACCAGCGAGACCCGCACCGGAGCCGCCGGCCAGGAGCTGGATGAGTTCGCCGTCGATTCCCGTGACGCGCACGCCTGGCCGGAACTGTACTTCGAGGGAGCCGGCTGGGTCCGTTTCGAGCCGACCCCGTCCCGGGGCGTGGTCCCGGCCTATGCCGTGCCGCGGCAGCAGAACCCGGGTGCTGCGGCCCAGGCGGATGCCGATCCGCGGGAGCTGCAGCCCGCCGCCCCGCCGCCCGTAACCTCTCCAGCGCCGTCTCCGCCGGCGCAGCCGCAGCCGGTGGGACCCGCAGAGACGGGCCGGGCTCCGTTCGCCGGTGCCGGTATCGGGGTACTGGTGGCGGCCCTGGCGTTCCTGACCCCCTGGGGACTGCGGCGCCGGAGGTCCCGGAAGCGGCAACGCGCCCACGCCGCCCTGGGCGGAGGCGCCGGGCTGGCGTGGGAAGAGGCCACCGACCTGGCCCAGGACTATGGGTATCCGGCCAGGACCGCCGACAGCCCGCGTTCCTACGCCGCCCGGCTGGTGGCCGACGCCGGGTTGTCCGGTTCCTCGGCTGCAGCCCTGGACCGGCTCCGGGGAGCGTACGAGGCCGAAGCCTACGCCGCGCCGGCATCCGGGGCTGCGGGAGCGGGTTCCCCGGCCCGGACCCGGATCGCTTCGTCCTGGGCCGACGTCGAAGTACTCGCGGCCGGGCTGCGCGCCGCCGTTCCTGCCGGCACCCGGCTCAAGGCAGCCTTGTTCCCGGCTTCGCTGGGACGCTCCCGCCGGCAGTGACCCGGCCGTGGCACGTGCTTAACGCCGGAAGACCCGGTGCCCTGGCTGTTGCCAGGGCACCGGGTCTTCCGCGCTGCGGCCCGGCTTCGGGCCACAGCGCCTACGCGGTGGGGTCGGCGATGCCGATGTACTGCGTGTAGAGGTATTCCTCGATGCCTTCGTCTCCGCCTTCACGGCCCAGGCCGGACTGCTTGACGCCGCCGAACGGGGCGGCAGCGTTGGATACAACGCCGGCGTTCAGGCCCAGCATGCCGGTTTCCAGCTTCTCGCCGATCCGCAGGCCGCGGTTCAGGTCTTCGGTGAAGACGTAGGCGATCAGGCCGTATTCGGAAGCGTTGGCCAGCTTCACGGCTTCAGCCTCGGTGGAGAAGGTGATGACCGGGGCCACCGGTCCGAAGATCTCTTCCTTGAGGATGCGGGCACCGGCAGGAACATTCTTCAGCACGGTCGGTGCGTAGAAGTAGCCGGGGCCGTCCACCGGTGCGCCGCCGACAACAGCCGTGGCGCCGCCGTCGATCGCGTCCTCGACCAGGGAGTGGACCTTGTCCCGGGACTTGGCATCGATGAGCGGACCGATCTTGGATTCGTCCTCGGTGCCGCGGGCGATGGTCATGGCGCCGACCTTGGCAGCGAACTTCTCGGAGAATTCGTCCGCGATGTCCTCATGCACAATGAAGCGGTTGGCAGCGGTGCAGGCTTCGCCCATGTTCCGCAGCTTGGCGGCCATGGCGCCTTCAACGGCCTTGTCGATGTCAGCGTCCTCGAAGACGACGAACGGCGCATTGCCGCCCAGTTCCATGGACGTGCGCAGCACGTTGTCCGCGGCGTCGCGGATCAGGGCCTGGCCCACCGGGGTGGAGCCGGTGAAGGAGACCTTGCGCAGCCGGTCATCCTGCATGATCGGCCCGGTCACTTCCCCGGCCTTGGTCGTGGAGACGACGTTCAGGACGCCGGCGGGCAGGCCGGCTTCCATCATGACGGCGGCGAAGAGCTGGGAGGTCAGCGGGGTGAGCTTCGCGGGCTTGAGCACCATGGTGCAGCCGGCAGCCACCGCGGGGGCAATCTTGCGGGTAGCCATGGCCAGCGGGAAGTTCCACGGGGTGATCAGCAGGCACGGGCCAACCGGCTTCTTGGTGACCATGATCCGCGACTTGCCATCGGGAGACATGCCGTAACGGCCGGTCACGCGGACGGCTTCCTCGGAGAACCAGCGCAGGAACTCGGCGCCGTAGGCTACTTCGCCGCGGGCTTCCGCCAGGGGCTTGCCCATTTCCAGCGTCATCAGCAGGGCGAAGTCTTCGGCGCGTGCCGTGACCAGCTCGAAGGCCCGGCGGAGGATCTCTCCGCGGACCCGGGGCGGGGTCTGTGCCCAGGAGTCCTGCGCGGCGGCGGCGGCGTCCATTGCCGCGGCGCCGTCTTCGGTGCTGGCATCGGCGATGCTCAGCAGCACCTTGCCTGTGGCGGGATCCTCGACTTCGAAGGTCTTGCCGCCGGTGGCATCCCGCCACTGTCCGTCAATCAGCAGGCCGGTGGGAACCTGGGCCAGCAGTTCGGCCTCGCGTTCAGCGGTTACAGCCATGGGTGAGCCTCCAAAAATGTGCGGGTTTCCCGGTACACGATCTGACCGGTGCTCAACTCACCGTAAGACGCGCGCGGATCACTGTAAATGCATTCCTGCACAACAAAACTGACGTTTCACTGTGCACTTGGCTTCGGGTGTTCGGGGTGAGCCGTTACTTAGCGGGTTTGCCGGCTTTATCGGGTTTGCCGGGTTGGTCATCGGTGCTGCCGCTGCGGGCGGCCAGCACAGCGGAGTACAGCTCCCGCTTGCTGATCCGCGCATCGGAGGCGACGCTCGCAACCGCGTCCTTCAGCCGCGAGCCCTGGGTGATGAGATCGTTGACCGCGCCCACGTGGTCTTCCGGGGCCTCCGGTGCCGTTTCTCCCGCGCCGCCGACTACGACGGCGATCTCGCCCCGGACCTCAGTGCCCTCAGCCCATTCGAGCAGTTCACGCAGCGGTGCCCGCAGCACCTGCTCATGGAGCTTCGTCAGCTCACGGGCGACGGCGGCGGGACGGTCACCGCCGAATGCTGCGTCGAGTGCCCGGAGCATCGCCTCGAGCCGGTGCGGCGCCTCGAAGAAAACCATGGTGCGGCGTTCACCGGCCAGGTCAGCGAGCCGTCCGGCCCGTTCCCCTGTTTTCCTCGGCAGGAAACCCTCAAAGCAGAACCTGTCCGTCGGCAGGCCGGAGAGGGCAAGGGCGGTGAGCACAGCTGAAGGGCCGGGGGCCGCGGTGACCGGAATTCCTTCGGCGGCGGCCGCTTCGACCAGCCGGTAGCCGGGGTCGGAGACGGAGGGCATACCGGCGTCGGTGACCATCAGCAGGGTGGCACCGCCGCGGACAAGTTCCAGGAGGTCGGCGGTACGGTTTTGTTCGTTGTGCTCGTGGTAGCTCAGGATTTTGCCGGAGGTGCTGATGCCCAGGGCACTGACCAGCCGATGCAGCCGGCGGGTGTCTTCCGCGGCGATGACGTCCGCGTGCTGCAGGAGGTCGATCAGCCGGACGGTGGCGTCGCCCATGTTTCCGATCGGGGTAGCCGCCAGCACGATCTGCCCGCCCGATCCGGCGCGCCGCCCGGACCCCGTGTCTGCGGCAGTGCTTTGAGCGTTGTCCTCCGTGCCGTCGGTGCTTGCCGTCTGCGGGGTTCCATCCATGCTTGAGTCCACCCCTCAACCCTACGCGACAGGCTATAGAGTTGAGCGCGTGACCCTGTCCCTGACCCCCAGCCCGCCCCGGGAACAGACGCCGCCGGTTCTGGATCCAGGACAGGCCTTCTCCTTCGAGACGCTGCGGGGACGGTTGCTCGGTGCGGCGCTGCCCGCGCCCGCCTGGGCCTGGGCAGCCGCGCTGGGTGCTGCTGTCCTGGCCGGAGTGCTGCGGTTTGTCCGCCTGGGTGAGCCTGACTCCCTGGTGTTCGACGAGACCTACTACGTCAAGGACGCCTACTCCTATCTGATGTCGGGCTATGAACGGGCCTGGCCGGAGAATGCCAACGATTCCTTTGCCGCCGGCCAGCCCAGCGGGCTGCTGGAGGAACCGGAGTACGTGGTGCATCCGCCGGTGGGCAAATGGATGATCGCCTTCGGCATGGCCCTTTTCGGCCCCGGGTCGAGCTTTGGCTGGCGGTTCTCCGCTGCCCTGGCCGGCACCCTCACTGTCCTGCTGCTGGCGCTGATTGCATACCGCCTCTTCCGCTCCCCCCTGCTTGGCGGAGCAGCCGGTGTGCTGCTGGCCGTTGACGGACACCATCTGGTCCTGTCCCGAACCTCACTGCTGGATGTTTTCCTGGCCTTTTGGGTGCTGGCGGCTTTTGGTGCCCTGCTGCTGGACCGCGACGACGGCAGGAGACGATTGGCCCGCAAACTTGCGGTGGCGCCGGGCAGCGCGCCGCCCTTCGCAGCCCTGGCGTCCGGGCCGTGGCTTTTGTGGCGGCCCTGGCGGCTCGTGGCCGGGGTCTGCCTCGGGCTGGCGGTTGGCACAAAATGGTCCGCGCTGGCCCTCGTCGCCGTCTTCGGCCTGATGACGGTGCTTTGGGACGTGAGCGCCCGCCGCGTTGCCGGGATCCGCCGCTGGCCGCTCGCGCTGCTAAAGGACGGCGTTCCGGCGTTCTTCACTCTCATCCCCACGGCCCTGGCCACCTACACCGCTACCTGGGCGGGCTGGTTCCGCGCATCCGACTCGTACGGACGGCACTGGGCCGAAACGAATCCGTCGGAAACGTTCGGCTGGTTTCCGGATTCCCTCCGGTCACTGGCGGAGTACCACCGCAGCGCCTATGAATTCCACAACGGGCTGACATCGGAACATTCCTACATGGCCAACGCCTGGACCTGGTTATTCATGGGCCGCCCAACCTCCTTTTTCTATGAATCTCCCGATCCGGGGAGCCCCGGGTGCGGTTTTGAAACCTGCACCTCGGCCATCACCTCTGTTGGCAATCCGCTCATCTGGTGGGCCGCACTGCTCAGCCTTGGCGTGCTGCTGGCGTATTGGCTCGGCCGCCGGGACTGGCGGGCCGGTGCCATCCTCGCCGGGATCGCTGCCGGGTATCTTCCCTGGTTCGCGTTCCCGGACCGCACCATGTTCTTCTTTTATGCGGTGTCATTCGAGCCCTTCCTCATCCTGGCCCTGACCTATGTCCTGGGCCTCATGCTGGGCAGGGATCACGACACGGCACTGCGCCGGAAGCGCGGCGCAGTCGGCGTCGGGTGCTTCCTGCTCGCTGTTATTCTGGTCTCCGCCTTCTTCTATCCGGTGTGGACTGCAGAGAACATCCCCTATTCTGGTTGGCGGCTCCGAATGTGGATGCCGAGCTGGATTTAGGTCTCAACGCAATGTGCCACAAGCACGGAAAGAGAGTGGCGCAGTGCGCGAATCCTCCACCGACTTATTTGTCGAGCTCCCGGCCGACTCCAACATTACGGACATCCTCCTCGGACTGACCTCCCGGTCGCCGGACCTGCCGCTCTATGCCCGCCAGTCGGACGCAGGGTGGGAAGACATCACCGCTGCCGGGTTCCTTGCGGCAGTTTCCGCAGCCGCCAAGGGACTTATTCGGCAGGGCATCCGTCCCGGGGACTGCGTGGCGGTTATGTCCAGCACCCGCTACGAGTGGACCGTCGTTGACCTGGCCATCTGGTTCGCCGGAGCCGTGACGGTCCCGATCTACGAAACCTCCTCCGCCAGCCAGATTCAATGGATCCTGGAGGACTCCGCAGCCAGGCTTGTCTTCGCCGAAGACGCCGCGAAGGCGAAGGTCATCTCGGCGGGTGCCGGTGCGGCCGGTCTTGACGTTCCCCTGTGGCACCTGACGGACGTCGACGGCGGCACGGACCTGCGTGCCCTGTCCGCGTCCGGAGCGGAGGTCAGCGACGCAGACCTCGAGGCCGCCCGGTCGGTCCGCGGGCTCGCGGACACCGCGTCCCTGGTCTACACCTCGGGCACCACCGGGCGTCCGAAGGGCTGCGAAATCACGCACGGCAATTTCGCCGTCTTCGGCGTCAACGTCATCGAGCTCCTCCCCGAGATGCTGAAGGCTCCCAACGCGCGGACGCTGATGTTCCTGCCCCTGGCCCATGCCCTGGCCCGGGCCGTGCAGATCGGCTGTCTGGCCGCCGGTGTGCAGCTGGGCCACTGCGCCAGCGCATCTGCCCTGGTCGGAGACATGAAGACTTTCCGGCCCACGTTCCTTCTCGCCGTGCCGCGGATTTTCGAAAAGATCTACACCGGAGCGCAGGAAAGTGCGGAGGCCGCGGGCAAGGGCCGGCTTTTCGCCTCCGCCGCATCAACCGCCGTCGCCTTCTCCGAAGCCGTGGACCGGGCAGGCCAGGGCGGAAAAGGTCCCTCGCTGCCGCTGCGCCTGCGGCACAGGATCTTCGACGCACTCCTGTATCCGAAAGTCCGGAATGTCTTCGGCGGGCAGCTCTCCATCGCCATTTCCGGAGCAAGTCCGCTCAGCCCGCAGCTGTGCCATTTCTTCCGGGGCGCGGGTATCGCTGTCCTGGAAGGCTACGGCCTGACGGAAACGACGGCCCCGGCGTCCGTCAACACGGTGCCTCTGACCCGGGTCGGCACGGTTGGCCTGCCGATGCCTGGAAATGCGGTGCGGATTGCCGCCGACGGCGAGGTTTTGGTCAAGGGCGTGGGCGTTTTCAACGGCTATCACCGGAATCCCGCCGCGAACACCGAAGCCTTCGCCGACGGATGGTTCCATACGGGCGACGTCGGCACCCTGGATGACGACGGCTTCCTCACCATCACGGGACGGAAAAAGGACCTCCTGGTCACTGCCGGCGGCAAGAACGTTGCTCCCGGGCCGTTGGAAGAGAAGATCCGGGAGCACCGCCTGGTCTCCCAGGTCGTCGTCGTCGGGGAAGGCCGACCGTTCGTGGGCGCACTGGTCACCCTCGATGAGGAAGCACTGGCGGTGTGGGCCCGTGAGCAGGGGCATAGTTTCCAGGATGTCTCCGCGGTAAACCATCCCGTGGTGCAGGCCCAGGTCCAGGAGGCGGTGGACGCTGCCAACTCAACGGTCTCCCGGGCCGAACAGATCCGCCGGTTCACTGTCCTCCCCCGCGATTTTTCCCTCGAAGCAGGGCACGTGACGCCCACGCTGAAGCTTCGCCGCCAAGCCGTGATGGCCGATTTCTCGGCCGAAGTCGAGAAGCTCTACGTCAAGTAGCTCCAGGCAGAAAAAAGGAAGGTCCGCTCCGTACCGGGGCGGACCTTCCTTTTTTGCTACGGCTGTTGTTACGGCTCGCTGGTTTTGTCTCCCTGGAAGGAATCGAGGGATTCCAGGTACCTCCTGCGGGTGGCTTCGCGCGCCAGCCGGGAGCGCTCACGCCGGGTTTTTGTCGGCCAGGTGAAGACCAGGGTGATAACGCACGCCAGGAGCACGATGCCCGCAACGCTTCCGCCGGCGTCCATCCAGAACTGCGAGGGGAAGAGCCGGATCAGCGTGTCATCGAGCCGGAACGTCCAGTTACCCTGCGAGAAGAAAATGCTGTGGACCTGGGTGAAGAACTGTTCCCAGGCGAGGACAGCGGCCACCAGCAGGCCAGCAATCAGTGCCAGTGTTGCCAGCGCACCGGCGAACAGTGCGCGGCGGATGCCGCCGGGGCAGCGCCGGGCCAGGTAGATCCCGCCGGCGATGCTCAGCAGCGCCATGCCCACAGCGCTCAGGAACGCGATGCCCAGGACCATCTTGACGTCCGCCATATGGGAGACCTCGGAGGCCAGATACAGGGGATCCCCATCCGGGGTCACCAGATCACCGAGGTAGCGCGGGGAGGCGAAGTTCAGCAGATAGTCGACGGCGTAGGAACCGTAGGTCATGCGGTCTTCGGCCGAGAACCCGAACGCATCCGCCGGGAAACCCGGACGGTAGTACTCGACCCAGAGGAACATCGGGGTGGCGACGGCGCGGATAGCTGCCGCCAGCAGCATCACCGGGAAGAAGACGGCGATCGACACCTGGATGATGCGGGCAAGGACCGGTTTGGCATCCGCTGCCCGCTCCCGTTCCAAGGACCGGCGCTGGGCCTCTTCGTCCTGGCCGGCTCCGGCTTCGGCATCCTGTCCGGTTTCGTTTCCGGCATCGGTTTCGCTGGGCGCCGTTCCCGAGACGTACCACGGGCCACGGTCTGTGCCGCTGTCAGTGGACCCGGCTTCTGCACCGTTTGCTCCGGCGTCCTGGTTTCCGGTGACGCCGGCAGCCGCGCCGGTCCCGGCGGCACTGCCGCGCTGGTCAGCGGTCTTCCGGGCCTCGATTCCGCCGGTGGCTGCCGCCGCGGCAGCACCTGACGCGGCAGCGGAAGTCTCCGTTCCGTTGTCCTCAGCAGGGCCGGCGGATTCGGCGGCGTCATAGCGGCTCAGGTTTGGCATGGTGCTCGCGGCGCGCATCGGGAGGGTGCTCCGCTGCGCCACGGAGGGATGCCCGCCGGGAACCTCGGCCTGTCCTGCTGCTTTTCCGGCGGCAGCACGACGGTTCACGGCAGCGGCAGTGCCGGCGCCGGAGCCGGCAGCGCCGGGACTGGCAGCGTCGGAGGCAGCGCCGGAGGCAGCGTCGGAGGCAGCGCCGGAGGCATCGCCGGGTTCGGCCGCTTCATCGGCCGCGCCCGGGTCTGCTGCGCCGGAGCCGGTCAGCCCCGCGAATTCCGCCTCCCAGGCTTCATGCTCGGCTGGGGCGGTGTCTGCTGGGCGGGCATTGTCCGGAGTTCCCGCAGCGTGGCTGCCGGAGACGATGGTCTCGCTGGCATCACTGGGCCCGGTGCCCTTTCCTGCAGGGGCCTCACCGGCAGGCGCGGGTTCCGTGGTGGGGTCTTGGTCCTGGCTTGCCACTGCTTCGTCTCTCATCCCAATCCTGTATGAAGTCACCGGTGGTGGGGGTTCCGGTTCCGTCCTTCTTAGACCCTACCGGGCCACACCGTCCTATTCCGGGTGCCACCCCGAACCGCTCCAGGCTGCTTCGGTGGAACGGTGGATCTTCAGGCAGCGCGGACCGCGGCTTCGCCGGCGTCGCGGGAGAGCAGGTCGCCCCGGTACCCGGCGTCATAGGCCCGTTTGCCCAGCACCAGGGTGTAGGCCCAGTACCCTGCCAGCACCAGCGCCCCGATGCTTATCCGGAGCCACGCCGGAAGGGGGCTGGGGGTGACAAAGCCTTCGACCAGTCCGGAGATGAAAAGCACAGCCACCAGGCCCAGGGCAACGGTCATCAGGGACCGGCCTTCCTGCGCGAGGGCGCTCACCCGGGTTCTGGGTCCCGGAGCAACCAGCGCCCAGAAAATCTGCAGACCAGCGGCAGCGGCAACAAAAACCGCAGTCAGCTCCATCAACCCGTGCGGAAGGATATAGCTGAAGAACGTGTCCAGCTCCCCATAGGAGGCCATTGTCCCCCCGGCGGTGCCCACACCAATGGCGTTCTGGTAGATGATGTAAGGTCCCCAGATTCCGGTGACGCCGAAGGCCACGGCCTGCAGGGCGATCCATGCATTATTGGTCCACACCATGCCGGCGAACGATGCCGCGGGGTTTTCGGAGTAGTAGTTCGCGAAGTCTGACTCCACGTAGCGGCGGAGTTCAGCGTCCGTACCCATGGCAGCGAGCACCCCGGGGGTGGATGTGACCCAGTAACCAGCCAGCCAGGCGACCACGATGAACAGCGCACCGATCACCACGGTCGTCCACCGGACGCGGTAGAAGGCCGCCGGCAGCGAGTACACAAAGAACCCGGCGACGTCCTCCAGGAAGTTGGACCGGGCTCCGGTGAACCGGGTCCGGGCACGGGACAGCCGCATGGACAGAGCCGCGGAGTAGGCACCCTCGGGTGCGGTGGAGCGGATCACCGAGAGGTGCGTTGAGGCACGCTGATACAGCAGCAGCAGTTCGTCAGCTTCCGCACCGGTCAGCCTGCGCCGTGCGGTGAGCTCGTCAAGCCGCTGCCAGTCTTCCCGGTGCACGGCGGCGAAGGCATCCATGTCCACGCCTCCACCCTAGCGGGAGCCGGGTCCGCGCGGGTCCACAGCCACGCGTGATCCCGGCGGTTCCGTCAGCTCGCTGCCGGCCCGGGGGCAGACCCGTCTGGGTAGAGTGGACTCCGAACGGGCGGCCGTCCGGAGCGGACACACAGCAGGAAACATGGGGAAAGCATGAGGCTGGTATGAGCACAGTCGTTACCGGTGAAGCCGTTGTCCTGGAGCTGCGCGCGGCGTCGTTCGCCGCCCGGGCCCTGAGCACGCTCATCGACGTGGTTGCAAACCTCCTGCTGCTCTTCCTGCTCTTCTACTTGGTCGGCAATACGCTGGGCGGCGCCCTGGATCCGGCGCTGACGCGTACGCTCCTGCTGGCCGCCGTCGTTCTGGTGATTCTGGTGGTCCCGGTGACGGTGGAGACCCTGACCCGCGGGAAATCGCTGGGCAGGCTGGTGATGGGGCTGCGGATCGTGCGTGACGACGGCGGTGCCGTGCGGTTCCGGCAGGCGTTCACCCGCGGGATCCTGGCTGTCCTGGAGATCTACATGCTGGCCGGGTCGCTGGCTTTCGTTGTGGCTGTCTTCAATGAGCAGTCCAAACGCCTCGGCGACATGCTCGCCGGCACGTATGCCATGCGTGAGCGGGTCAAGGCTCCCGCGCCTCCCGTCGTCGTGATGCCGGCGGAACTGGCTCCCTGGGCCTCGCTGGCAGACATCGGGCGTCTTCCGGACCCGTTGTCCCGCAGGGCTGCGCGGTTCCTGGCACAGGCCGCACGGATGACGCCGCAGGCCCGCACCGCTCTGGGCACGTCGCTGGCCACCGAGGTCTCGGCTTTTGTTTCTCCGCCTCCCCCGCCCGGGACCGTGCCCGAATCCTATCTGCGCGCGGTGATGGTGCAGCGGCGGGACCGCGACTTCGCCCGGCTCAGCGCCCAGCGGCAGCGCACAGGCCGGATAGCTGAGCGGCTGCACCGGCTCCCGTTCGCTGACCGATAGGCGCGCGCTTAAACAGCACCGGCGGCGCAGCGGAAAGGTCTGCTGCGCCGCCGGTGGCGGTTAGGGCTTGCTGGCCGGCCTAGTAGCGGTAGTGCTCCGGCTTGTACGGTCCGGCAGCATCCACGCCGAGGTATTCGGCCTGGCTCTTGGTCAGTTCGCTCAGCTCGACGCCGAGGGCCGACAGGTGCAGGCGGGCCACCTTCTCGTCCAGGATCTTGGGCAGCACGTACACCTCTTTGGCGTACTCCGGGCTGCCGTCTTCCTTGGTCTGTCCGAACTTGGTGAACAGCTCAATCTGGGCAATTGTCTGGTTCGCAAAGGAGTTCGACATCACGAAGGACGGGTGCCCTGTGGCGTTGCCAAGATTCAGCAGGCGGCCTTCGGACAGCACGATGATGCTGCGCTGGTTGTCCGTGCCCTCGTCGAAGATCCACTCGTGGACCTGGGGCTTGATCTCCACCTTGCGGATGCCGGGGACCCGGGCGAGCCCGGCCATATCGATTTCGTTGTCGAAGTGCCCAACATTGCCCACGATCGCCTGGTGCTTCATCTGCGCCATGTGGGACGCCATGATGATGTCCTTGTTACCGGTGGTGGTGATGAAGATGTCGCCCTGGCCCACAACTGACTCGAGGCGCGCCACCTGGTAGCCGTCCATGGCCGCCTGCAGGGCGCAGATCGGATCGATTTCGGTCACGATGACCCGGGCGCCCTGGCCGCGCAGTGCCTCGGCTGCTCCCTTGCCGACATCACCGTACCCGCAGACGACGGCGACCTTGCCGCCGATCAGCGTGTCGGTGGCCCGGTTCAGGCCGTCCGGCAGCGAGTGGCGGATGCCGTACTTGTTATCAAACTTGGATTTGGTCACCGAGTCGTTGACGTTGATAGCCGGGAAAAGCAGCTGGCCGTCCGCAGCCAGCTGGTAGAGACGGAGCACACCGGTGGTGGTTTCCTCGGTGACGCCGCGGATGCCCTTGGCGATTTCCGTCCATTTCCCCGGAGACCCGGCGAGCGAGCGGCGGAGCGTTTCCAGGAAGATCGTGTACTCATGCGAGTAGTCCGGATCATCCTCGGAGGGGTTCGCCGGGACCGCGCCGGCGGCCTCGAACTCAACTCCCTTATGCAGCAGCATGGTGGCGTCGCCGCCGTCGTCCAGGATCATGTTCGGTCCGCCGGAGCCCTCGGGCCAGGTGAGGATCTGTTCGGCAGTCCACCAGTAGTCCTCAAGCGTCTCGTTCTTCCAGGCGAAGACCGGCACGCCCTGGGGGTCCTCCGGGGTGCCGCCGCCCACGACGACGGCCGCGGCGGCCTCGTCCTGGGTGGAAAAGATGTTGCAGGAAGCCCACCGGACTTCCGCACCCAGCGCCGTGAGGGTTTCGATCAGCACCGCCGTCTGGACGGTCATGTGCAGGGAACCGGCGATCCGGGCTCCCGCCAGCGGCTGGGTGGGTCCGAATTCGCGCCGCAGGGCCATCAGACCGGGCATCTCGTGTTCAGCCAGCCGGATCTGGTGGCGGCCGGCTTCGGCCAGGGACAGGTCAGCTACTTTGAAATCGATGCTCACTGGTGGGACTCCTCGTTCCTGGTGGTGTTCTCGGCCGCAGGGTTGGCGGCAGCGGTGTCGCCGGCCGGCACCAGCAGGACGGGGATGCCCTCTTCGATGCGGTAGCGGACCGGCTGTCCCTCAGGGCCCGGGGCGGTGGAAACAAGCTCGTCGCCGGCCTGTTTCAGCGGCGAATGCGTCTGGGGGCAGCGCAGGGCTTCCAGAAGATCGGGGGTCAGGTTAGCCATGGGTACAGCACTTCCTTGCGAAACGGTTGATGATGCGCCGGCCGTGGTTCTTCCCGGCTGTTGGTCCCAGCCTAATAGCGAACGGACCGCGGAGCAGGATCAACTCTGTTCGCGGACATCTTCGCGTAATACCCGGAGGTGTGACCGGCGGCCTGTGGAGAGGTCGGCCGGGGGTTCCAGTGCGTGCCTGCCGCTGCGGCGGCCCGCCTCCTCTTCCGCTGCGGGTTCTTCCGCCTCGGCTTCGCGGACAGCGTCCACCAGGGCGGAGAGCTCATCGGGTCCCGGGGTGCGGGACTGGTTACCAAGCTCAAGCCGCAGGACTTCCCAGCCGCGGGGCGCCGTAAGGCGCTGTGCGTGCAGTTCGCACAGGTCGTAGCAGTGCGGTTCTGCGTAGGTTGCCAGCGGACCCAGGACTGCGGTGGAATCGGCGTACACGTACGTCAAAGTAGCGACGGCGGCCTGCCGGCACGCTGAACGTGAACAAAGACGTAAGGATCCCACGGAGGAACACTTTACCCCTGCGCCTGCCGGCAGCGCGCAGCCACGCCGGACCACGGCCCGCTGGCTGCCGGGAGGTGCGCACACTGGCGGGAGCGCGCCGCACTCCCCCGGTCGGCTCCCTGCGGACTAGAGTGGGGGTATGCCTCCAGGATCGTCCTCTCGGATTAGGCTCGACGGCGGATCCGGCACTGGTGCCGCGGATCCCGTTTCGCCGCGCCCTTTCCACCGGCGCCGGCGTAACCGTCATGGCCGGGGTCTGCGCGGGGAGCTGCTGCCGGCCCATCTGGCCGGCTCCCGCACCCGGGCAGAGCGCTTCGATGAGTGGGTCATGGAATCCGCCCAGCGGCTGGAGCGTCTCTGGGGCGAGGACATCCAGTCCTATCAGTTTGTTGTCCAGGAAATTCCGGACGGCCTCGAGGAGCTGGTTCGGCGCGGCGGTTCCATCCCCCTGGCCGCCTCAGCGCCGGGCAACGGACCCAAGCCACCGGTTATTACGGTTTACCGGCGCCCGGTCGAGTCGACCGCACGCGGACTTGTTCCGGTCAGCGAACTGATCCACGACGTGGTGGTGGAACAGCTGGCCTCCCTCAAGGGGTTGGATCCGGAGTCCATTGATCCCACGTACGGACGCTTCCGCCCGCTGTAGTAAGCGCCGCCCGCCCTATCGGTCTGCCTAGTAGCCGATGCCTATCTGGGCGCTTCTGCTGCCGGTGCTTCCCTCCGGCAGGGGCAGAACCGAGATGCCGGGTCCCTCCCCGGTGACCAGCTGCGCACCGTACACGGCTTCGCCAACGGCGGTCACCAGGACACCAGCCAGGTTTCCGGAACCGAGGTCAGCGGACTGCAGGGTCAGCGTGCGCCCGGCGGGAACGGCCACCACCTTTTCCTCCTGCAGCTTCCCGTCGGCACCAATGGCGCGGACCCTGACCTCCGCGGACCCGTCGGGGGCAGTGAACACCAGGGAGGAGCTGGCTCCGGGGACGGTGACGGCAAGATGTTCGCTGCCCATCCGTGTATCCGCGGGAGCGACGGCAAGTTCCACCCGCTCGTCGGGTTCCGTGCCGCGGCTGAAAACCGCGGCGGAGGTGAAGGCAACGTCGGATGAAAGGTCCAGGGAGTAAGTGCCCTCCGGCAGGTCCGCCAGCGGGATTTTCCCCACGGTTCCGGCGGGCACGCTGAAGACTCCGCCGCCGGGGATCTGGACTTCCCCATTGGGGCCAAAGACCCGCAGGTGGACCACTGCATCCGTGCTGCCCGGAACAGCCACGTTCAGGGTTGAGGCCACTGAGGCGCGGCCCTCCTGTTCGGCCAGCTTCCGGAGGGTCTCCGGTGACTGGAGTGCTATGCCGGTAATCACCTGGCGGGGCGAAGGAGCAGCTGTTGGTTCAATGATCTCCACACCGCCGGGGGTCAGCCCACGCAGGATGCTCTGCTCGATAACCGCGGTGACCGGACCGCCGGAGCTGCGCACACGCACGGCGGCGGCCTCTTCGTTGGCGGCCAGTCCCGCGAGGATGATGGAGCGGGTTTCACCCGGCGCGACGACGATCCCGCGGCTGTTGCCGGACTCGATCCGTCCCGCTGAACCGTGAAGCTCCAGGTCGACGGTGGCCGGGGTCACCGAGGGATTGGAGAGCCGCAGCACCGCGGTGGCGCCCACGGTGGTCCGCGCCCCGAGGAGCCACATGTCGTTGCCCGGCGTCTGGCAGTTGGCCGCGGCCAGTCCGGCCAGGTCACCGTCTGTGGCGGAATAGCCCAGGACAGCGTTCGCAGTAGCCGGTGTCTTGCCGCTGGGCTCCGCTTCCAGGGCCGTCACGGTGCCGACTGCCTGGTTCTGCAGCACACCGGCGAGCCGGGTCCCGGCCAAGGGCGCGGTGTCTCCCGCCTTGATCCCCGCAAGGACCTTCCCGTCCTCCAGTGCGCTGAGCTCAGCGGCCGGAAGGGACGCGCCGGGAGCGCCGAGAACAACTGAGCTGACCGCAGTGGCAGCTGATTCGGAGACCGGACTGTACTCGGCGTCGGTGCCGGAAACATTACCCGCCAGTAAACGCAGCGGCTGGGGGCAGACCGCCGTCAGGGCGCCCGCCGGGACCTCGGTGGCCGGGGGCTGGACGGCAATGCCGGAGCCGGCTGGAGCAGCCACCGCACCAGCAGTGATCAGTGCTCCGGCCGCGGCCATCAGAACGACGCCGGCGGAGACGGTGTAGGCCGTTTTCCGGCGGCTCTGGCGGCGGCCGCGTGCTGCGGACCGGGTGACTTCACCGGAACGCTCCATCAGCGGACTCCTTCGTGTGAACTGTTCGCGGATGTTGTCCCGGCACCGGCACGGTCCTGGTCACCGGCAGGGCTGCCTGTGCCAGTGGGTTGCCCGGCTTCCTCAGCGGGTTTGGCCGTCTCGGCAGGCTTAGCCGCGCCGGCGGCTGAGCGCGGAGCACCCGCGGATTCGGCTGCCTTATCCGGCTCTCCGGGTGCTGGCTTCGCATCACGCGGTCCGGCTTTGGCTGCCCTGGCCCGGGCTTTTTCGTCGGCTTTGTCCCGGACCTTCGCCGCCCTGGCCTTGGCTTTTGCCTCGGCTTTGGTGGCTTTGGTTACGCCTGCCGTGGGGCCGGCTGCTGCGGGATGCCCGTCTGCGGTGGGGCGTCCGGCAGCTGTGGTGTTCCCAGCGGCCTTGGTGCCTCCGGCCTCCGCAGAGCGCTCGTGTTTGGTCCGGCGGGCGGAGCCTGCGCTCCGCCGCGATGCCTTGACCGGTCCGGGTGCAGCTCCCGGAACGGCAGGGTTTGTGCCCTCTGGTTCAGGACCGTCGCCCGGCCCCCTGCCTGGCCCGGAGCTGCCGGGTCCCGCGGCGCCGGGATCGGAGGTGCCGGGATCGGAGGCGCCTGGATCGGAGGTCCCGGCAACCTGCCGCGCGGGCCGCTGCTTGCCGGGGAGGCGGATCACGCCGGAACGCACGGGTGTGGGCACGGCCAGGAGCAGGGTGAGTCCGAAAACGACAATCTGCACGATTTCTGTGTACGGTTCCCAGGCGCTGCGGTAGTCCACGCTCAGGGTCCCGCCCTCAGCAGGCAGGCTGAACGTCTGCGCCCATCCGTCGGTTGCCGGCTCAAGCCGGTTGCCGTTGAGGCTGGCCTGCCATCCGGTGTCGGCGCGTTCAGCCAGCACCAGTTTCCGGCCTTCCTCACCGGCCGGTATGTCAGTGTTGACGGCCGTTGTCTCCGAGGGAACCAGCGCCACCGTCTCACCGGCCGCGTCCTGGATCCGGACGCGGGACGTCTGTCCGGCTACGGTTTCGGTGCCCTCTTCGTCCAGGGTTCCCACCACCCGCCACAACCAGCCGGAACCGGTCTGCCCTACGGCGGTGAGGCCGGGGACCGCGTCCATGCGGTCGGCCAGGAGTTCCGCGGCGGTATCAGAGGTCTGCAGGACCACAAAGCCGACGCCGAGCCGGGCCAGCTCGGATCGTGGATCCACCCCGGTGCCGGCGGTGATGACTGCAACGGCGCTGCGCAGGGCGGCGGTTGCTTCGTCGTCCGGGACAGTGTTTTCCTGGCCCGGATCACCCTGCACCGAACGCGCGGTGTAGGAAGCGTTCAGTCCGTCAAGGGTGCTCCCGCCGGAGCGCATCAGGGTTGCCGTGACGTCGTCCCCCGTTCCCATGGACAGGACGAGTGCGCGGGTTTGGTCCGGGCTGTTGCCGCGGTCAGCTGCCGTTGCGGGCAGCACCCGGGGATCGGTGGGACGGATTGCCAGGGTGGTTCCGGGCTGGGCTCCGCCCGCTCCCGCTTCGGTCACGGCACCGGTGGCCTGCGGAATAGTCCAGGCCGCCAGGCTGACTGCGGGACCGGCACCAAGCAGAATGCCAAGGATTACGACGCCGGCGGTAACCGGCTTCCTAACGGTTCCGTCAGCGCTTCGCCGGCGGGCCAGCAGCGCGTCCATGGCCAGCAGAGCCGAGCAGAGCTGCCCGAAGACGGCCGCTGAGACGAGCGGGCCCGGGAAGGGAGTGACCAGTGCCGTCGCTGAGCTTCCGGTGGCCAGATAGGCGCAGGCTCCGCCCAGGGCCAGCGCGCTGATGCTGAGGAGCCAGGCAAGACGGGCGGCACCCGCGTGCCGGGTGGTGAAAAGTGCTGCCGCGGACACCGCAACCACAGGCGCACCCACCAGCAGCGCGAGCACCAGGGCCCAAGGCCCTGAAGGAAGGAAGTCCAGGCCGGCCAGCGGATCGGCCGCGGCAAAGGCAGCCGGATATCCGAGCAGCTGCTGCCACAGTGCGGCCGGCTCGAAGCCCAGCGGCACGCCGGGATCGGCAGCTGCCGCGCGCAGGTTGTTCGAAGCGGAGAGGATGACCGGCAGGAGCAGCGCGGCTGACGGGAGCAGCGACCACCAGAGGGTCCGGGCCCTGGAGCGCAGCCGGACGGAGAGGATCAGCACGCTGAGGGTGCCGAGCACAAAGAGCAGAGGTGCGCAGGCGGTAAGAATGGCCAGGAGCAGGCCTGCCGCAGCGGCGGCGGTCCAGCTCGGAACGCCGTGCACACCGGGTTTGCGCTGCAGCGCGCCTGAGTCCCGGTGCGGGCGGGTTTCGTCCTCTGCCAGGCCCATACCCAGGGCCCGGGCCATGGCCAGAGCGGTCAGCGGAAGCAGGAGATGGGCCAGCAGCGCGCCGAGCCGTCCCTCGCCAAGGGCTGCCTGCAGAGCCGGCAGGGCGCCCCAGAACATGGCGGCCCAGAAGCGCAGGCCGCTGCGGCGGGTCACCGCCCCGGAGGCGAACCAGGCGCTGAGCCCGGCAAGCGGCATGGCCAGGATCACGAGCACAACCACGGCGGCGTTGGCGTTGCCGAATCCGGCGGCGCCAAGCAGCCACAGCACATAGTCGAAGGGATCACCGTGGCCGGGGTATCCGGCACCGGTTTCCGCCCACCAGCCGCTGGCGTTGGCCCAGATGTCTCCCAGCGCCGTCGACACGGGAAGCAGGGCCCCGCCGGTGAGCGCGGCGGCTCCAACCAACCGGTGCAGTCCGGTCAGCGCGGCCACCGTCAGCAGGACGGCGGCGGCAAGGGCGCCGGCGCCGACCCAGGTGCGGGCAGGCCCGGACAGGGCAGCGAAGTCATCATTCGCGTCGCCGCTGGGGACATAGGAATCGACTGACCCGGCGTCGTCGGCCGGATGGGTCTTGGCCGCAGCTTCGGATTCATGCACGGAGCGGCGGTATTCACGAACTTCACGCGGCCCGGTGACCAGGGCACGGACAGTACTGCGCGGCAGCCGGCGGGTGGCCGCGGCAGCTTTGCGGGAGCGGTAGAGGTCCACCGGCCGGAGGACACCGGCAATGCTTGAGACCAGTGCCCCGGCTGCGTATCCGGGATCCTTGGCCAGCATCCCCAGGAAGAACCGGCCGAACCCACCCAGGACGGCGCCAAGTGCCAGGAACGGAAGCTGCCATCCGGGGGCATGTTTGAGGCGGAGGAAGATTTCCGCCTTCCGGGCGGCACCGGCGGAGGCGGCTGTGTTGGGCCGGTTTCCAGCGTGGCGGATCCGGGCCGAAGGCACCACGACCACACGGTTGCCGGCGAGCCGGTTCCGCCAGCAGAGGTCAATATCGTCCCCGGTTCCGGGCAGTGCCGGGTCGAATCCGCCGAGGCGGTCCCAGACGTCACGCCGGATCAGCATGCCGGCGGAGTTCACTGCGAAAATATCGCTGCGGGAGTCGTACTGTCCCTGGTCCAGCTCGTCAGTATCGATCATGGTCAGGCGCTCGGCCCACCGGCTGACGGAGACGCCCACGTCCACGAGTTTGCGTGGATTTTCCCACTCCACCTGCTTGGCGCCGGCGATTGTCACGGACGGCGCTACTTCAACGGCCCGGAGCAGCTGGGCCAGGGCGTCGGGGTCCGGCGCCGAATCGTCGTGCAGCAGCCAGAGCCAGTCCTGTGCACCGCCGTCGCCGGAGCGGGCGGGCAGCTGTGCCAGACCCGTCTTCACGGCGGCACCGAATCCGGCCCGGGACGGCGCGCCGGTTACCGGGCTGCCAACCGGGAGGCCGAGCTGGAGCAGGGATGCCGACGCGTCAGTGGAGCCCGCGTCGACGCCCAGGCAAAAGTCTGCCGGGCGGGTCTGGGCGGCCAGTGCGGAAAGTGTTTCGGGAAGGTACTCGGCGCCGTTGTGGGCAACCACAACGGCACATACGCGGACGTGCGAAGGAATTAGACTGCCTGCTTCCGAAGACGCCGGCGTTCCCGCTCGGACAGCCCGCCCCAGATACCAAAGCGTTCGTCATTGGCCAGTGCATATTCCAGGCACTGGGACCGCACGTTGCACGCGGCGCAGACTTTCTTTGCATCGCGGGTGGATCCGCCCTTTTCGGGGAAGAACGCTTCGGGATCTGTCTGCGCGCACAGTGCGTCCGCCTGCCAGCCGAGTTCGCCCTCGTCGGCATACCCGTCACCCAGGCCCGGCAGTCCGATCCAGACTTTCCGCTCCTCCGTTTCCGCAGGTGTCTGGAACAGCGAGACCGGCGGATCCAATGGATCGTCTTCCGGCGACCCTCCGGCCAGTGCCTCATGAGCCGCGAGGAATGCTGTCGCTGCAGACTCCAGGCTTCCGGCGCTCTCCCGGTAGCGGTCCGCGGCTTCGGGATCCGCAGGATCGACGTACCAGTCCACAGGCACTCCCCGCGAGCCGTAGCTCGTGGAGGCCTGCGCGGCGACGTCCGGCCGGTCATGCTTCATTTCTGCTTGCCCCATGGAGTCCTCCCGGTGTAAATGCTCCAACAGCGGATATCTGGATTCACCCAAGCGACAATCAGCTTGCTGTGCATGCGCGTCGGTAATGGTTTGCTGGAACAATCCGTTCCCTAATTACACGCGTGTAATACGTCCCCGTCAAGCTGTTTCGGCATCCTATAGAGTCTGAACCGTCCCGCGGTGGCGCGCCACGCCGTAAATTTTGCCCCACACGGCATGTCGCGGTCCGCCAAACAACACATCCTCCACCAGCGAAAGCGAAGCCCATGACGGAAAACCCGGTCCCATCCATACTGTCCACGCTGCGGACAGAGCAGGCAACCTCACCCGCACTGATCTGGTACGGACCGGACGGAGAACGGGTAGAGCTTTCAGGCCGGGTCCTGGACAACTGGGTTGCCAAAACCTCCAACTTTGCCATCGAGGAACTGGACGTGGAGCCGGGCACCGTGGTGCAGCTGGACATGCCCGTGCACTGGAAGACCCTGGTCTGGGCCCTCGCGGCGTGGCAAACGGGCTGCATACTCTCCCTATCGGCCGAGGCACGGGCCGGCGTTAGGGTCACCGCAGGAGAACCTCAGCCTCAGGCACCAGGCCAGCTGGTGGTTGCCGTGGCACTTCCCGCCCTGGCCATGGCATGGCCAGGCAGCCTCCCGGCCGGCACAGTGGATTACACGGCAGAAGTCCGGTCCTTCGCGGACACCTATGCCGGGCCGGATGCCCCCGAAGGGACCGGGGACGCCCTGGCGTCCGGAACGGAAGGGGCCGCTGTTCCGTTCAGCGCGCTCATGGCACCGGCTGCGGACGGACCCCAGGTCCTGCTGGCCCCCGCCGGGGCCGGGACTGCAGCGGTCCTCGGAGCGGCTCTGGATACCTGGTCCGCCGGCGGGACAATCGTTCTGTCGGGTGAAGGGGTCGAGGTGCCGGCCAGCACGCTGGCTGCAGAGCGGGTTACTGCTCGGCTTGGGGCTTAAGCTGCTTGGCGCCTTCTGCTGCGGGCTCTGAGGCGGCGGCAGCGTCGACTTCCCGGGAAGGGTCCAAGGTCATTTCCATGGCCAGTTCGCGCGCCTCGTCATCGGCGGAGCTGTTGAAGACCCAGTACCGGTAGGCGAAGAACCGGACAACGGTCGCCACCCCGATGCCGATGACACCGGCCATAAACAGGGTGCTGTTATCCGTGATGCCCATCGGGTAGCGGGCAATCCAGGTGAAGCCGGTGGAGATCAGGATGCCGATCCCGTTGATCAGGATGAACTGCACAAATTCACGGGCCACATTGCTTTGCCTGCGGTGGCGGAACGTCCACCACCGGTTCGCCACCCAGGAAAACAGTGTCGCAATCGTAGCGCCGGCAAACCGTGCCTTCGCCGGGCTGCCTTCCATGATGGAGTGCATGAAGATCCAGGTCAGGCCGTTGTCCACGACGAATGCGACAGCACCGACCGTGCCGAACTTCGCGACCTCGCGCCAGAAGGCAGACGCCAGTCCCCTAAGCCAGGAAATAAATGATGTGATCATGACCCTCCGCGGCCAATCGTGCCCGGGCGGATATGCCGGCCGGGCGGAGCTACCGCCGAGAGCAGACAGGGCGGAAAGAACACACTTTACCTGCCCTTCGTGGGAGTTTGCCGGGTGCCCGGGCTGGGGCACCAGGACGCGGAGCGGGAAAACCCGCCGGTTTCGGTAACCTGTAGAGGTGAGATTTCCAATTATTGGCGTTGTCGGAGGCGGCCAGCTGGCCCGGATGATGGCCCCCGCGGCCACAGAGCTTGGATTTGAGCTGCGTGTCCTGGCTGAGGGTCCGGACGTATCCGCCGTAGCTGCCGTGTCCAACGCCGTCGTAGGCGACTACACCGATTACGCGGCCCTCCTGGCTTTCGCCCAGGGTGTGGACGTCCTGACCTTTGACCACGAGCATGTTCCCGGGGATCACCTGCGGGCCCTGCTGGCCGAAGGCATCAACGTCCAGCCGGGTCCCGATGCCCTGCTGCACGCCCAGGACAAACTGGTGATGCGTGCCGCCGTCGACCGTTTGGGTCTGCCCAACCCGCGCTGGGCCGCTGTTTCCACGGTCGCGGATCTGGTCGACTTCGGCAAGGCGGCCGGCTGGCCGGTAGTGCTGAAGACTCCGCGCGGAGGCTATGACGGCAAGGGTGTGCGCATCATCGAGGATGCCGCAGGTGCGGCCGATGCTGCCGGCTGGTTCACCGGCTCGCCCCTGCTTGCCGAGGAAAAGGTTCCCTTCACCCGTGAGCTTTCTGCCCTGATCGCCCGGACACCGGGCGGTGAAAGTGCTGCCTGGCCGGTGGTCCATTCGATCCAGGTGGACGGGGTGTGCGACGAGGTTATCGCCCCCGCCCAGGACCTGGACCCGGCCACGGCGTCGGCTGCCTCGGCCGCCGCGCTGCGCCTGGCGGAGGAGCTTGGCGTCACCGGAGTAATGGCCGCGGAGCTCTTTGAGACTCCCGGCCGCGGACCGGGCTTCCTCATCAACGAACTGGCCATGCGCCCGCACAATTCCGGTCACTGGACCATGGACGGCTCCGTGACCGGCCAGTTCGAGCAGCACCTGCGGGCGGTCCTTGATCTTCCGCTCGGTGACGCCGGGCTGCTGGGCGGCGTCACCGTGATGAAGAACTTCCTGGGCGGGGACAACCCCGACCTCTTCGGCGGCACAAGGCTGGCAATGGCCGCTGTTCCGTCCGCGAAGGTACATAATTACGGCAAGTCGGTGCGTCCCGGCCGGAAGATCGGTCACGTTAACGTGGTGGGAGCGGCTGCCGCAGACCTGCCCGCGGTCCGGCGCAGCGCGGAACGGGCTGCCGGAATCATCCGCGACGGCCGGGAATTGAACCGGGTAGAAAACGAGGAGTTGTCATGAGCACCGCCAAGACGCCGCTGGTCGGCCTGGTCATGGGGTCCGATTCGGACTGGCCCGTGATGGACGCCGCAGCGGCCGCCCTGGCCGAGTTTGGCATTCCCTTCGAGGCGGACGTGGTTTCCGCCCACCGGATGCCGGCAGAGATGATTGCGTACGGCCAGGAAGCGCACACCCGCGGCCTGCGGGTCATCATCGCTGGCGCCGGCGGAGCAGCCCACCTTCCTGGCATGCTGGCCGCGGTGACCCCGCTCCCGGTGATCGGCGTTCCCGTTCCGCTGAAGTACCTTGACGGCATGGACTCCCTGCTTTCGATCGTCCAGATGCCGGCGGGCGTCCCGGTGGCAACCGTGTCCATCGGCGGCGCACGCAACGCCGGCCTGCTGGCGGTGCGGATGCTGGCCTCGGGCACGGACCCGCTGGCTGCGAAACTCCAGCAGCAGCTCATCGATTTTGCCGGCGAACTCCGCCAGAGTGCCATGGCCAAGGGTGCGCGCCTGCGTACTTCGGTCACGGAAAGCGCCTAGGGACTGCGGATGGGCAGGACAGAGGCGAGAGGCGCAGTATTCACGGATCCGGTCCGCTATCCGCAGTCCGCGTCCCCGCAGGTGCGCACCAAGCGCGCTTTCGTGCTGCTGCTGCTGACCCTGCTCCTGCCCGGCTCTGCGCAGGTCGTCGCCGGCGACCGCCGGCTGGGACGCCGTGCCCTCCAGGTCACGTTCACTGTCTGGGCCGCGGTCATCGCGGTGCTGGTCATCGCGCTGACCAACCGGATCCTTCTGGTGAATTTCTTCACCAACGGCTGGACGTCGTTCCTGCTGATGGCCGCCCTGGCCTTACTCGCCGTTGGCTGGGCCCTGCTCTTCCTGAACACCTTCCGCATCATCCGGCCCCCGCTGCTGCAGCGGAACGTGCGGCCGGCCGTTGCCGGCGCCCTGGTGGTCCTGATGGCCCTCACCAGCGGCGGGCTGGCCTACGGCGCCTGGCTCCTCAACGTCAGCCGCCAGACCTTCGACAGCATTTTCGCCTCCGGACCGGCCTTTGAACCGGTGGACGGCCGCTACAACTTCCTGCTGATGGGCGGCGACGCCGGAGCGGACCGCACGGGTCTCCGTCCGGACAGCATGTCCGTTTTCAGCGTGGACGCGAAGACCGGCCAGATTGTCACCTTCGGCCTCCCCCGCAACTTCCAGAACGCCCTCTTTACCGAGGATTCGCCGCTCTGGCAGGTCTATCCGGAAGGCTACAACTGCGGTGACGAGTGCATCCTCAACAGCCTCTACCAGGTGGTCACCGACAACCACGCCGACCTGTACCCGGACTCGGAGGACCCGGGCGCCGAAGCCATGATGGATGCCGCCGGGGGAATCCTGGGCCTTGAAGTGCAGTCCTACGTGATCGTGGACATGGAAGGCTTCTCCAGCCTGATCGACGCCATGGGCGGGGTGAAAATCAATGCCGGCGGCTGGGTTCCCATCACGGCAGGGGAAATCCCCGGCACCAACCAGCATTACCCTCCGGACGGGTGGATCGCCCCGGGGGTGCAGACGATGGACGGCTACACCGCCCTTTGGTATGCGCGCTCACGGGAATTCGTGACCGACTACCACCGGATCGCCCGCCAGCAGTGTGTCCAGCAGGCCATGGTGGCGCAGCTGGATCCCGCGACCCTGCTCACCCGGTTCCAGGCGATCGCCTCCGCCGGTGAACAGGTGGTGCACACGGACATCCCGCAGGACCAGCTGGGCAGCTTCATCGACCTCGCATTGAAGTCCAAGAACCACGAGGTGCAGCGGATGACCATCGGCCCGCCCGATTTCGGCACCGCGGCGGATAACTTTGTCACCTACCCGGACTTCGATCTCATCCACACCCGTGTACAGGACATGCTCGCCGCTTCGTCCGCCACCGCCGAGCCGCCGGTGGAAGCACCTACTGAAACCGGCGACACGCCGGCCCCCGCGGCACCGGCGGAGGACGGCGGCGCATCCACGGATACGCCCGCTCCAGCTGCGCCTGCCACCGAGACCCCGGCACCGGCCGGCCCGGAGATCACCGCGGAATACCTCCAGGAACTTGCTACGATCGGCGACACTGCCACACTCGGCATGCTCCTGGACAACAACGGCGTCTGCAGCGCCGCTTAACCGACGTTCCCCGCACCGCACGTGCGGCCGCATCCGCAGGTGCGGTGCATTTGAAAGAGGACCATGTATCTGCTCGCCGGAAATCTCCGCCCCTACGCGTGGGGATCGATGACCGCCATGGCCGAGCTCTTCGGCCGGGACCCCAGCGGGGAACCCGAGGCCGAGCTCTGGTACGGAGCCCACCCCGGCGCCCCGTCGCGGATCGTTGATCCCCAGGGTCCCGCCGAGACGCTGGACGAGCTCATCGCCGCGGACCCGGAGGCTGCGCTCGGCCGCGGGACCGTCGCCGAGCACGGACCTGCTCTGCCCTTCCTGGCCAAACTGCTGGCTGCGGGGTCCCCCTTGTCCCTGCAGGTACACCCCACCCGGGACCAGGCGGAGGCGGGCTTCGCCGCTGAAGACGCCGCCGGCGTCGACCGTTCGGCCTCCGACCGGAACTACAAGGATGCGAACCACAAGCCGGAGATGATTTTCGCGCTGACCCCGTTCGAGGCGTTGTGCGGCTTCCGCGCGCCCGGCGACGCCGCCCGGCTGTTCCGTGACCTGGCGCGGCTGGTCGAGGCATCCGGCCGGCCCTCCCCTGCCCTGCTGGCGGAGACTGTGTCGGATCTGGAGTCCGGCCGGCCTGCGGCCGAAAAACTCGAAAAGGTGTTCCGGCGCCTGATCATGGGCGGCGAGGACGTCCGCGGCGCCGTAACGGCCGCCGCGGAAACGGTCCGCAGCCTCGGCGACGGGCAGCGTGCTGCCCTGGACCCGGCCCTCGCTGCCATCGCTGACCTGGACGGCTACTACCCCGCAGACCCGGGCGTGCTCATCTCGCTGCTGCTCAACCGTGTGTCGCTGCAGCCCGGAGAGGCCATTTACCTGCCGGCCGGCAACATCCACGCCTACCTCAGCGGCCTGGGGGTGGAGGTGATGGCTTCCTCGGACAACGTGCTCCGCGGCGGCCTGACACCGAAGCACGTGGACATACCCGAGCTGCTTAAAACCGTGGACTTCCGCCCGCTGGGGGTTCCACGCCTCGAAGCCGGGTTCACCGGGCTGGGACAGGAAATCTACCAGCCCCCGTTCAGCGAGTTCTCCCTGCAGCGGCTGGAACTGGCCCAGTCTGCAGGGGACGCCGGGCCCAGCATGTCAGCGGCCGACGTCCCGGTGCTGCAGAACGGCCCTACTCTGGTCATCGCGCTGCGCGGATCGCTGGTTCTGGATTCGCCGAAGCAGGATCTGGTCCTGCATCCCGGCGACTGTGCTTTCATTCCGGCCAACGAGGCACCGGTGATCGCTAAGCTCGCCGCCCATTCAGCACAGCACGACGACGGTGCGCTGGCCTTCGCGGTGACCGCCGGCACCGTTCCGGCGGCCGCTGGGACGGACGAACCGCAGCTGGAGATCTAGGAGTTTGCTCCCCGAAGGCGTCCGCGGATCCCGGACAGGACGCTGCGGGCCTTGCGCAGCGTGCTCTTGGCGAGCGGCAGCGCCGTGGTGAAGACCGGGTACAGCGGGGAAAGGGGTTTGTCCCATGTTCCCGCCAGCAGGTCCTCGTGCTGCGCCCAGCCCATCTTGAACTTGGACACACCGTCGTTCAGCAGTCCGTTGAAGTCGTAGCGGGTGAGTCCGCGCTCTTTCATCTCCCGGATGGCAAGCCATTTCAGGGCGTAGTTGGCCCGTAGCCGTTCGCCTTCCTCGCTCATGCCGCCGTACAGCTCGAAGGCGGTGTAAGCGCTCGCGGAGAGCCACAGGAACGCGACCACCTCGTTCTCCTTGAACGCCGCGTAGACGGGTGAGGCTGCGCCGAGGTTGTCAAAGATGTCCTGGTAGTAGGCATCCTCGTGGATACCGAATCCGGCGCGTTCAGCGGTCTGTTTGTAGACCGCCAGGCACTGCGGGATCTCTTCGCGGGAAACCGTCCGGTAGTCCAGCTCCTCACGGCCGGACTTGCGGATGTACTGGCGGTGCTTTTTGCTCATGCCCGCCAGCAGGTCCTCTTCACTGAGCGTGAGGTCCAGGATGAGGGTGCGCGGGATGAGGATGGTGTTGGCACTGTGCCGGAAGCCGGCGGCCGGCAGTGCAGCTGTGGCCGCGGCATCGGCGTCCCAGTCCGGCTCGATTGTCAGGGCCACGGCCCGGTGGGCCGTTTTGGCATAGGCCGCGGCGGCATCGAGGAGCTGTGTTTCCCGGCCTTTCTCTCCCTGCGGTCCGCGCGGGATGTAGGCGAGTGCCCGGAAGGGGAACGGCAGCCGGCGGATCAGCAGCTGCGCGCAGCCCACTACCTCACCGGCGTCGGAAATCAGCAGGCGTTCTGCGCGCCATCCGTGCTCTGCCTTCGTCTTACCCCAGCCCCACAGCTGCTGCGGGTGCCCGTTGAACCGGTTGACCCAGCCGTCCCAGTCAGAGGGATCGGTGCAGGAAGTAACGCTCAGTGTCATGCCAACAAGCCTACGTGCAAGCCTGCGTGCGCTCCGAACCGGCCGCCCGCCGGGCAACACCCGCCTGGTTTCCCGGCGGGAAACCAAGCAGGCTTTGTTACGCTCGAACATGGCTACTTCGACGTCAAATGATTCCAGTCCATCCGGCCCCGGCGGCTCACCGGAGCACCGCTCCGAGCGCTGGGACATCGTCCGGCAGCTAAGCGTCACCGTGTCATTTTTGCTCTGCATCATTGGTTCGATGATCGGGGTTGGTGTCTTCGGCGGGACCCCCATCGCGGAGGCTGCCGGGGGTGCCCTCGGCGCCGATGCCACCTATCTCGCCCCCGCCAGCCCGGCGTTTTCCATCTGGTCCGTGGTTTACGCCGGCCTGGGTGCTTTCACGGTCTATCAGTGGCTGCCCGCACAGCGCGCCTCCCGGCGGCAGCGTTCCCTCGGCTGGCTCGCCGCGGTGTCCATGCTCCTGAACGCCGCGTGGATCCTCAGTGTGCAGGCCGGTTCACTTGCGCTCTCCGTCGCGATGATCACCGCCCTGCTGGTGATCCTTGCCCTGGTGTTTAGGCTTTGTGCACGTTCGCGTCCGGACAGCTGGGCAGGTGCCGCAGTGGTTGACGGGACGCTCGGGCTTTATCTGGGCTGGGTGTCCGTGGCGATCTGCGCCAACATTGCTTCGACCCTGACCGCGGGCGGTTTCGACGGCTTTGGTCTGGACCCCGTGGTCTGGGCGGCCGCCGTCCTGGCCGCAGCCGCCGCAGTCGGTGTGGGCCTGGCCCTCTACGGCCGCGGCCGCCTGGCCCCGGCCGCAGCACTGGCATGGGGGTTGTCCTGGATCGCCGTCTCGAGAATCAACGGCGAACTGGTGTCCGTTCCGACCGCCGTGGCTGCCGCTGCAGCGGCGCTGATCATCGTGGCCGTCACCGCCGCCGCGCGGGTGGCTGCCGCCCGCCGGAGCTGATCCGCCAGCAGGCAGCGGACAGTTGAGCCGGAACTCAAGCGGCACTTTCCCGGAGCGCCAAAGCAGCAGGAGCCGGCCCGCTGCGGGCCGGCTCCTGCTGCTGGCATCCCTTCGCCGGGGTGCCGGGAAGAGGGGTTAGCGCAGGCGCGCGTAGGACTCCCACTTGTGTGACTGGTGTTCGCCGTCGACCACACGGATCGTCCCGGACTTGGAACGCATCACGATCGACTGGGTCAGGACCCGGTCCTTCTTGTAGCGCACGCCGCGCAGCAGGTCGCCGTCGGTGATGCCGGTGGCGGCGAAGTAGCAGTTGTCGCTGGTCACCAGGTCGTTGGTGGTCATCACGCGGTCCAGGTCGTGGCCGGCATCGATCGCCTTCTGCTTCTCCTCATCCGAGGTCGGCCACAGGCGGCCCTGGATGACACCGCCGAGCGTCTTGATGGCACAGGCGGTGATGATGCCTTCGGGCGTTCCGCCGATTCCCATCAGCGCGTCGACGTCGGTGCCTTCGCGGGCTGCGGCGATGCCGCCGGCGACGTCTCCGTCCATCAGCATCCGGGTGCGGGCGCCCGCATCACGGATTTCCTGCACCAGCGGCTTGTGCCGGTCGCGGTCCAGGATCATCACGTTGAGCTGGTTGATCTTCTTGCCCTTGGCCTTGGCAATCAGGTGCAGGTTCTGCTTCATCGGGAGGCGGAGGTCCACCATGTCTGCGGCTTCGGGGCCGGTGACCAGCTTCTCCATGTAAAACACCGCCGAGGGATCGAACATTGTGCCGCGTTCGGCGACGGCGAGTACTGCCAGCGCATTATTGATGCCCATCGCCGTCAGGCGGGTGCCGTCAATCGGGTCCACTGCGACGTCGCACAGGGCGCCGGTGCCGTCTCCCACATGCTCGCCGTTGTACAGCATGGGGGCTTCGTCCTTCTCGCCCTCACCGATGACCACAACGCCGTTGAAATGAACGGACGAAATCAGCGAACGCATTGCGTCAACGGCCGCACCGTCAGCAGCATTCTTATCGCCGAAACCAACCCAGTGGCCACCGGCGATCGCCGCGGCCTCAGTGACTCGCACCAGTTCGAGCGCGAGGTTCCGGTCCGGCTCGTCGTCTCCGACTGCCAGGGCGGGTGAAAGCGTTGAGTACTGGGCACCTTGGGACACGTTTAACCTCATCTTTGAAATTCGGGTTCCTGCCGTTCGGTGAGTGACACCTTGCAGCCACCCGCTGGCTGATCCTTGGTTCGATCATAGTCGCCAACGGGTTCAGAGCACCGCAGCAGTCTCCGTTTTACCCCCGCAGGCCAGGGCAGCGGCCCGGCCGGAAAGCAACCGGAATAGGACTTGCCGGGCCGCATAGGCGATTATGGAAGGGTGAGCGACCAGCAGCCCGAAGAACCCGCAGTTACCCCGACCCTGACCACCAAGCAGGCCAAACGCGCCAATGCAACGGTGATCGGCATGCTCATTGCTACGGGCATTACCCTGGCAATCGTGCTGCTTCCGGTACTGCTGAACCCGTACCAGAAGCCGCAGGTGCGCGACGTCGATGTTCAGGCGATCGCTTCCGAGGCAGCGGCCGATGCAGGCTACGATCCGCTGGCCCCCGAGCTGCCGGACGGCTGGACCGCCAACTACGCCCGCTGGGATTCAGGAGTCAATTCCGGTGTCCCTGCCTGGGAAGTGGGATATCTCACTCCGGACTGGGACTTCATCCGCCTCACGCAGACCGCCTCAGCCAACCCCACCTGGGTTTCCCAGACCACCGACGATTCCGTGGTTGCCGGTGAACGGACCGTGGGCGGAACCACGTGGCAGCTGCGGGACGGCGCAGACGGCGAGGCCCACCTTGTGACCGAGGTCGATGGCATGACAGTGGTCCTCAGCTCCGACGCTGACCTGGCGACCGTTGACCTGCTTGCCGAGGCCGCCCTCCGGGACCTCGCAGCGGCATCCGGCAGCTAGGCCGGGGCAGCTCCGGCCGGGTTCCAACGTCGCCGTCCGGTCCCCTGCGGCAGTCACAGAACCCCGGGAAGGCCCGCGGGGCATTATTGTTGAACGGTGACTGAAATCAACAGCCCCCTTAGTTCTCCCGTCACTCCGGCAGAGGCGTGGCAGCGGCTCCGCGACGGAAATGACCGTTTCATCGCCGGCAGCTCCCAGCACCCCAACCAGGACGCCCCGCGGCGCAGTTCGCTGGTCAACCAGCAGAATCCCTTCGCGGTTATCTTCGGCTGCTCGGATTCCCGGCTCGCCGCTGAAATCATCTTCGACCTTGGCCTTGGCGACGCCTTCGTCGTCCGCACCGCCGGCCAGGTGACCGACGACGCCGTCCTCGGCTCCCTCGAATACAGCGTCGGCGTCCTGGGCGTTCCCCTGATCGTGGTCCTCGGCCACGACAGCTGCGGTGCGGTCACCGCCACGAAGGAATCAGTCGACACCGGTTCCATGCCCGCCGGGCACGTCCGCACACTGGTCGAGCGCATCACACCCTCCGTCCTTGCCGCCCAGCGGAACGGACTGAGCGAGGTCAATGACATGGTGGTGGAGCACACCCGGCAAACGGCGGAACGGCTGGTGGAGGACTCCCGGCTGATCTCCGATGCGGTTGCCACCGGGCGCGCCGCCGTCGTCGGCCTTTCCTACCACCTCGCCGAAGGCCGGGCGGAGCTGGTCTCCAGCATCGGCAACCTCAGCACCGGCGTCGGGGACCTGGCCGCCGGCTAGGCCGAGGCATCGGGCAGCGCTGCTTTGCGACACGCGTTTTAGCCCCGGCCCCCACGCCCACTAGGCTGGGAGCCATGACTTCTGACTCCGCTGAATACCGCATTGAACATGACACCATGGGTGAGGTCCGGGTCCCGGTAAACGCCCTTTACCGCGCCCAGACCCAGCGCGCCGTCGAAAACTTCCCGATTTCCGGCAAGACCCTGGATGACGCGCACGTGGAGGCGCTGGCACGCATCAAGAAGGCCGCTGCCGCTGCCAACGCCGAATTGGGAGTGCTCGACGACGAGCGTGCCAAGGCCATTGCTTCCGCCGCTGACGAAGTCGCGGCCGGCAAGCACTACAGCCAGTTCCCGATCGATGTTTTCCAGACCGGCTCCGGAACCTCGTCCAACATGAACACCAACGAGGTCCTGGCCGAACTCGCCAACCGCGCCCTGAAGGCAGCTGGCAGCGAGACCACGGTCCACCCCAACGATCACGTCAACGCGTCGCAGTCCTCCAACGACGTCTTCCCCACCTCGGTCCACGTCGCCGCCACGTCCGCCCTGATCAACAACCTGATCCCGGCCCTGGACCACCTGGCTGCCTCGCTGGAGCGCAAGGCCGAAGAGTTCAAGGACGTCGTCAAGTCCGGCCGCACCCACCTCATGGACGCCACCCCGGTGACCCTGGGCCAGGAGTTCGGCGGCTACGCCGCGCAGGTCCGCTACGGCATCGAGCGTGTGCAGGCGTCACTGCCCCGTGTGGCCGAGGTTCCGCTGGGCGGCACCGCCGTGGGCACCGGAATCAACACCCCGGCAGGCTTCCCGCAGCGCGTGATCGAGCTGCTGGCTGCCGACACCGGCCTGCCGCTGACCGAGGCCCGGGACCACTTCGAGTCCCAGGCCAACCGTGATGCCCTCGTTGAGGTCTCCGGCATGCTGCGCACCATCGCGGTCTCCTTCTCCAAGATCGCCAATGACCTGCGCTGGATGGGCTCCGGCCCCAACACCGGCCTCGGCGAGATCGCCATCCCCGACCTGCAGCCGGGCTCCTCGATCATGCCGGGTAAGGTCAACCCCGTCATTTCCGAAGCCGTCATGCAGGTTGCCGCACAGGTCGTGGGCAATGACGCCGCCATCGCCTGGGCCGGCACCTTCGGCTACTTCGAGCTGAACGTCGGCATCCCCGTCATTGCTTCGAACCTGCTCGAGTCCATCCGCCTGCTCGCCAACTCCTCGGTGATCATGGCGGACAAGATGATCGACGGCATCGAAGCCAATGTGGAGCGCGCACGCTACCTGGCCGAGGCTTCCCCCTCCATCGTCACGCCGCTGAACAAGTACATCGGCTACGAGAACGCTGCCAAGATCGCCAAGTTCGCAGTCAAGGAAGGCAAGACCATCCGCCAGTCCGTTATTGAACTGGGCTTCCTGGAACGCGGCGAAGTGACCGAGGAACAGCTGGATTCGGCTCTGGACGTGCTGTCCATGACCAAGCCCCCGCAGGCATAACCGGAACGCACATTCCCGCTAAGGGCGCCCGGCCGCTGGCCGGGCGCCCTTACCCGTTCCGGCGGTTTGCACTTATTTACCCATAGTGCAAAACTTTACTCCGTGACGAATAGTGCATCCGATTCAGGGTCCGGCCTGCGTGAACGCAAGCGCACTGCCACCCGGGTCGCCATTACGACGGCGGCGCGGACGCTCACTGCGGCACGCGGCGTCAACGGTTTCACCGTCGAGGAGCTGTGTGAGGAAGTGGGCATTTCCCGCCGCACCTTCTTCAACTACTTCCCGGCCAAGGAAGACGCCATCCTTGGCTCTCCCGTCGATGACCTTCCGGAGGACCTGGTCCAGCGCTTCATCGACGGCGGCAAGGACTCCCCGCCCGGAGAGCTTTCCAGCACGCTGCTGGCTGACTTCGTGGACCTTGCGGTCGGCATGATGGACCGGATGGCCATCTCCCGCGCCGAGATGATCATGCTCAAGAACGCCATTGCGGCCGAGCCCCGGCTGCTGCACAAGGCCATGCACGGCTCGCACGCGGCCGAAGAGGCGTTCGCCGCGATGCTCTCCACCCGGGAATCGCTGCCCGCTGATGACCCCAGGATCCGCGCTGCCATCACCGTCTTCGCCGCCTTGGTGCAGAACGCCGGGCCCAAGTTCTTTGCCCCGGAGAACACCGTGCCCTACCGCCGGATGCTCGTGGATGCGGTCAACTCCGCCCGCGAGGTCTTCTCCACCTCCTCCCCCCTCTCCTACCCCCCTGAGGACTCCGAATGACCACCACCGCCGCACGCCCCTCCGGGCCGCTGCTGCTGACCCAGAAGCGCATCTGGATCATCTTTTCCGCCCTGATCGCCGGCATGCTGCTCTCCAGCCTCGATCAGACCATCGTGTCCACCGCCATGCCCACCATCGTGGGCGAGCTCGGCGGCGTCGAGCACCAGACCTGGATCACCACCGCTTACCTGCTGGCCACCACCATCGTGATGCCCATCTACGGCAAGTTCGGTGACGTCCTGGGCCGGCGCAACCTCTTCCTCTTCGCCATCGCACTGTTTACCCTGGCATCCGTCGGCTGCGCCCTCGCCACGGATTTCTGGGGCTTCGTCATCTTCCGCGCCATCCAGGGCCTGGGCGGCGGCGGCCTGATGATCCTTTCCCAGGCGATCATCGCCGATATCGTGCCCGCCAACGAGCGCGGCAAGTACCTCGGCCCCCTGGGCGGCATCTTTGGCCTGTCCGCCGTTGCCGGCCCGCTTCTGGGCGGCTTCTTCGTGGACCACATGACCTGGCAGTGGGCCTTCTACATCAACATCCCGATCGGCATCATCGCGTTCCTGATCGCGTTCTTCACCCTGACGCTGCCCAGCAAGAAGGCCGAGAAGCGGATCGACTTCGGCGGTGTCCTGCTGCTCTCCATTGCCACGACCTGCCTGATCTTCTTCACCGACTTCGGCGGCCGTGCGGACCACGGCTGGACCGATCCGGCTACCCTGGCCTTCGGAGCCGGCATGCTGCTGGCCGCCTTCGCCTTCGTGCTCACCGAGCGCCGGGCCCAGGATCCGATCATTCCGCTGAGCCTGTTCAAGAACCCGATCTTCGTCAACAGCACGGCAATCGGCTTCACCCTGGGCATGGGCATGTTCGCTGCCATTGCCTTCGTGCCCACGTTCCTGCAGATGTCCACCGGAACCTCCGCAGCCGTATCCGGCCTGCTGATGCTTCCCATGATGGTGGGCATGATGGGCACCTCGATCTGGTCCGGCCTGGCCATCACCAAGTCCGGCAAATACAAGAAGTACCCGATTGCCGGCGGAATCCTGGTGATTGCGGCCATGCTGTGGCTGACCACGCTCGCTGCTTCCACCCCGGTTTGGATCATCTGCGCCCAGCTCTTCGTCTTCGGGGCGGGCCTGGGCCTGATCATGCAGGTGGTTGTCCTGGTGGTGCAGAACTCGGTTCCCGTGGACCAGATCGGCACCGCCACCTCGTCCAACAACTACTTCCGCGAGGTTGGTGCGTCCCTGGGCGTGGCGATCTTCGGGGCTATGTTCACCACCCGGCTGTCCGAGAACCTCATGGGTGTTTTCTCCGGAGCAGGCATGGATCCGGCAGCGGCCGGCGAGGCTACGGCCACCCTGCAGCCGGCGGCGCTGCATGCACTGCCTGAAACCGTTCAGGATGGCATTGTCACGGCCTACGCCGATTCGCTGGCTCCGGTGTTCTGGTACCTCATTCCGTTCCTCGCCATCGCCCTGGTCCTGGCCCTCTTCCTGAAGGAGATCCCGCTCTCCGATGTGGCCGGCATGGTGGCCCGGGGCGAGGCCATCGGCGGCCAGGAAGCTGTCCGCCTCGAAGCTGAGCGTGAAGCTGCCCTCCGCGGGGAAGCATCTCCCGCGCCGTCATCCCGCGAGTCCGGGCAGGATGGGCCGGACAGCCAGGACGGTCTTGTCCAGGACGGTTCCGGCGGCCAGGAACAGCAGGGAGAAGAACTCCCCCGCTAGGCATTCCCTGCACCAGCATTCCGCTGCGGCGGCGATGGACCGGCACCATTGGGTGCCGGTCCATCGGCGTTAAGGGCGCCGGCCTGGCTTAGGTTTCAAAGACCGGAACACCCGTGGAGCTGCGTGCCAGATCGATCAGCATCCGATGCCTGGCATTGAGCTCCGGCAGGGCATCAAGGGCGAACCAGCGGACATCGCTGGACTCGTCGTCGTTTACCCGGGCGGTTCCGCTGACGTAGGCGCACCGGAACACGAGGTTCAGGAACTGGCACTGGTCCTGGTTGGGGAACACTACCGGGTCAGTGGCGCCAACATGGATCAGGTGCTCAATCCTGGCCTGCACACCAGTCTCCTCGGCGACTTCGCGGAGCAGCCCGGGGCCTGGTTCCTCCCCCGGGTCAAGCATTCCCGTGATGATGGTCCACCTGCCGTTGTCCGCCCGGCGGCAAAGGAGAACCTCCGCGGCTTCGTTGAAGACGACGGCGGCAACACCGGGCAGCCAGAGCAGCTCATGGCCTATCTTTTCGCGCAGGGACAGGACAAAGTCGGGCGTGGGCATCCTCCTACTGTAGGCCAGGGCCAAGGAGTGCCACGGCAGCGCCGGCGAGCATAAAAGGGCCGAAGGCAATCCTGGTTTTCCCTGTGCCCCGCCCCGTCACGATCAGGCCCAGGCCCCACAGGCCGCCCAGCACAAACCCCGCCGCCGTGCCTGCTGCCACCTGCGCCCAGCCGGCGTAGCCCAGGAAGATCCCGAGCACTCCGGCCAGCTTCACGTCCCCCAGGCCCAGCCCGGCCGGGCTGATCACCCGCAGCAGGAAATACCCCGCCAGCAGCGCCAGGCAGCCTCCCGCCATTCCCGCCAGGCGGCCCGGGTCTCCGGCAGCCAGCGCCGCCGCTGAAAGCAGCAGCACCGCGGCTGGATAGGCCGGGAGCACCAGCCGGTCGGGCAGCCGGTGGCTGCGGATGTCTTCCGCCGCCAGCAGGACGGACAGCACGGCCAGATAGCCCAGGGCGGCCAGCAGCAGCCACGCAGCTGCCGGCTCCTGGACCCAGTAATCCCCCACGATCCCCCACATGGGCAACACCGTACGGCATCGGCCAGGAGTCGGTCATGGGGCGGCCGGTCCTGTGGACAAGGCACGGGCGCTCGGTCCTGCTGACAGCAGCCCGAAGCTGCTCCACAGGACGGTCCCCGCACCCCGCGCTTTCCCGCACGTCCAGCAAACCACCACCGCGGCGCCGGACGGTGCCGCACGACACAATTGATAATGAGAACCATTTGCATTTAGTCTGTGGGCATGTCGATATCTCCACGAACCCTGTCCCTGTCCTCCGCCGTGGTTGGCGCCCTGCTCCTGTCCGCCTGTTCCACTGCCGGATCGGCAGAACCTGATTCCAGCACCTCACTGAATACCTCCCCCGCCGCTGCCGGGAACACGGCCGCCGCCCCCGACCGCCGCGAAGTTGCCGCCTTGGCTCCGCGCGCCGTCCTTACCTACGACGGCGGCCTGATGACGGTGGATACCGGGAGCGGTGCGGTGACCAGCACCGGGACGGAGGGTTTCCTGCGGCTTAACAACGCCGGCGACGGGCGGCACGTCCTGGTCAGTGCGGGCCACGAATTCCGCGTGTTCGACACAGGCCTGATCGTGGAGGCGCATGGCGATCACCGGCATTACTACGAGCAGGCACCTGCCCTGACCGGTTCTGCCGTGAAAGCCGCCGACGCCGGGCACGTCGTCACGCACGAAGGCAGGACTGCCCTTTTCGCCGACGGCACGGGAACCATCAGCGTGCTCGATTCCACGGCGTTCGCGGACGGGGAGGTTACCGCGGACGAGGTGGAGGAACATTCCGCCGGCGCCGCGCACCACGGTGTTGCCGTTCCGTTAAGCAGCGGTGACCTGCTGCTCACCCAGGGCACGGAGGAATCACGCTCCACCGTCCAGGTCCGCTCCCCCAAGGGCGAGGTCCTCGCGGAAACCACGGACTGTCCGGGCGTACATGGCGAAGCAGCCGCCATGCCCACGCCCGAAGGAGATGTGATCTCCCTGGGATGCGAGAACGGTCCGGTGATTTTCCGGAACGGTGCCTTCCATAAGGTGCCGGTCGCGGAGGCCTATCAGCGGTCGGGCAACCAGGCCGGCAGCCACGCATCCCCCATCATCCTGGCCGACTACAAGTCCAATCCCGATGCGGAACTGGAACGGCCCACCCGCATCGGGCTGATCGACACCCGCACCAACTCGATGACCACGGTGGATCTGGGCTCGCCCTACTGGTTCCGCTCGCTCGCCCGGGGAGCGGCAGGCGAAGCCGTGATCCTGACCGGTGACGGCGAACTGAACGTCCTCGACGAGGAAACCGGTGAGCTCATCCATAAGGTGCGGGTTGTCGGACCCTGGGAGGAGCCGCAGGAATGGCAGTCGCCCGCACCGGCGGTGACAGCCGGCACCAATGGGCTCGTCTATGTCACCGAGCCTGCTGCCAGGAAGCTGCACGTGGTTGATGTCGCCGCCGGTTCCGTTCTGTCCAGCTTCGACCTTCCCGAGACGCCTGTTGAACTCACGGTGGTGACCGGTGAAGCGGAAGCCGCCGGTGCTGACCATGCACACGCAGCCGGCCATCACCACGCACAGGAAGAGGGTGGCCGAGAGGTCAAGCGCCGGGACCTGTAGGACGAACCGGCCGCGCCGGCTCGATCATGGCCGGCGCGGCCGGATGCCTGCCCTTCCGGAGGCCTGCGCTGCCGGAGGCCTAAACTGAGCCGGCGGGCCTGGCGGCTCAGACGTGGCTCAGGCGATCTGGCCGTCCTCGAGCAGTTCGGTGACAAGGGCAGCGATTGGGGAGCGTTCAGACCGGGTCAGGGTCATGTGCCCGAACAGCGGGTGCCCTTTCAGGGTTTCCACCACCGCGGCAATACCGTCGTGCCGTCCGACCCGGAGGTTGTCCCGCTGGGCGACGTCGTGGGTCAGGACCACTTTGGAGTTCTGTCCGATGCGCGAGAGCACGGTCAGCAGGACGTTCTTCTCCAGCGACTGGGCCTCGTCCACGATCACGAAGGAATCATGCAGGGAGCGGCCGCGGATATGGGTCAGCGGCAGCACTTCCAGCATGCCGCGGTCCAGGACTTCCTCAACCACTTCCCGGGAGACCAGGGCTTCGAGTGTGTCGAAGACAGCCTGCCCCCAGGGCCCCATTTTCTCCGCCTCGCTGCCGGGGAGGTACCCCAGTTCCTGGCCGCCGACGGCGTAGAGGGGGCGGAAGACCACCACCTTCCGGTGCTCCCGGCGCTCCAGCACCGCTTCCAGCCCGGCGCACAGCGCCAGCGCGGACTTACCGGTGCCGGCGCGTCCGCCCAGCGAGACGATTCCGACCTCCGGGTCCATCAGCAGGTCTATCGCCAGGCGTTGCTCCGCTGACCGCCCGTGCAGTCCGAAAACGTCACGGTCGCCGCGGACCAGCCGCACCTGCTTGTCCGCACCCAGGCGCCCCAGGGCAGACGACCGTCCTGCCAGCAGCACCAGGCCGGTATTGACGGGCAGTTCCGCAGCCTCCGGCAGGAAGACGGGTTCATGGTCATAGAGGGCGTTGACCTCGGCGTCACCGACTTCAAGTTCCACCATCCCGGTCCACCCGGTGTCGCGGACCAGTTCGTTGCGGTATTCGTCGGCGGTGAGCCCCACAGCTGCTGCCTTCACCCGCAGGGGAAGATCCTTGGACACCACGGTGATCCGCCGGCCCTCGTCCGCCAGGCTGCGGGCGACGGCGAGAATCCGGCTGTCGTTGTCCGTTCCCCGGATCCCCATCGGCAGCACGTCCAGGGAGATGTGGTTCACTTCGACCCGCAGCGTTCCGCCTGCTTCACCGATCGGAACCGGCCGGTCGAGGCCGCCGTGTTCCACCCGCAGGTCGTCCAGGAGCCTCAGCGCGCCCCTGGCGAAATACCCCAGTTCCGGATCGCTGCGTTTGCTTTCCAGCTCGCTGATAACCACCAGGGGCAGAATGACCTCGTGCTCGGCGAACCGCAGGATCGCCTTCGGATCCGAGAGCAGGACGGAGGTATCAAGCACAAACCCGAGCGGCTGCGCCTGCGTGCCGGCGTGGGCGGGAAAGGAAATCTTGGATACGGCCACTTGGATCTCCAGTCCGGGGCCAGGGGCCCCGATTAGCTAGAAGCGTGGTTATCCGCAGGCCGGCACAGGAGGCCGGCTGCGGCCTCCTCAGCACACCAAGTGTGAACATCCGGCCTCCGGTTCCGTCAGCATGGGACTGATCGGTAGGTCCAAGCTACGCCAGCCTCCGGCCCGCAGAACACAGGGACACGGGGCAGTTTCAGCTGTTCACCCGCTGTTCGCCGAACCGCCCGGTCTACGAGCCGAACCGGCGCTGGCGGCTCGCGTAATCCCGCAGCGCGCGGAGGAAGTCCACCCGGCGGAAGTCCGGCCACAGCGCTTCGCAGAAATAGAACTCGCTGTAGGCGCTCTGCCACATCAGGAAGCCGGACAAACGCTGTTCCCCGGAGGTCCGGATGACCAGCTCGGGATCCGGCTGGCCGCGGGTGTAGAGATACTCGGATATCTGCGCGTCGCAGAGGTCTTCGGTGATCTCTTCGATGGGTTTGCCCTGTTTCTGGGCGTCACGCAGCAGTTCCTTGACGGCGTCGACAATTTCGCGCCGGCCGCCATATCCGATGGCCACATTGACGTGCAGTCCCGTAGCGGCTGCCGTGCTCTCGCCCAGCCGCGAGAGCTGGTCCGAAAGCTCTGGCGGAAGGATTTCCAGGGCGCCCACGGGCTGGACCCGCAGATCCCCCTTCTCGCCGAGACGGTCCAGGGTGTTGGCAATGATGCCCAGCAGCGGTTCCAGTTCGTCCGGGTCGCGGTTAAGGTTGTCGGTGGAGAGCATATAGAGCGTCACGACCCGTACGCCGAGTTCCTCGCACCAGCCCAGGAACTCCAGAATCTTATCTGCGCCTGCCTGGTGCCCGTCGGCAGTTGGGGCACCGGCAAGCTTGGCCCAGCGGCGGTTCCCGTCAACCATCACCCCAATGTGCTCGGGGATGCTGTCCTTGGCCAGGCTGCGCCGCAGCTTCCGCTCGTAATAGGCGTAGACCACACCGGGAAACCGCACGGGTGATTCACCTGCCTCTTGTGTGTTGGGGATCCGTTCGAACACGGAATCTGCTTTTTCAAGGCTACCGCGCGACACCGCCGCTGCCGTGCATCACGGAGCGGGAACGACACTACCGCTTAGTAACCTACCGGATCGTAAGTTAGGATTAACAGCATGACTTCACCCTCGCAGCGAGGGCCGGTCCAGCAGGACCCGGACTCTCGCACGGCCCCGGGACCGCTGGAATCCGCCGTTGAATCCGTGGCAGATGTGCTGGACATCAAACCCCGCTTCCGCGGCTGGCTCCATGCGGGGGCTGCGCCCCTGGCGCTGGCGGCCGGAATCGTCCTGGTGGCCCTGGCTCCAACAACCGGAACGCGCATCGCCTGCGCCGTGTACGCCCTGACCGGAATCCTGTTGTTCGGTGTCTCAGCCGTCTATCACCGGGGAAACTGGACGCCGCGGGTGAAGAAGATCCTCAAGCGCCTGGATCACACCAACATCATGCTGGTCATCGCCGGGTCCTACACCCCGCTGGCCTGGTCGCTGCTGCCCCGGGAAACAGCGGTGCTGCTGCTGTGGATCATCTGGTCCGGTGCCGCCGCCGGCGTGGCGTTCCGCCTGCTCTGGCTGAATGCGCCGCGCTGGCTTTATACCCCGGTTTATATCGCTCTGGGGCTGGCAGCTGTTTTCTACATTCCCGATTTCTGGTCCGTGAACGCCGCCGTTGCCGTCCTGGTCATCGCCGGCGGGGCTGCGTACATCGCCGGTGCCGTGATCTATGCCCTGAAACGTCCCAATCCGTCTGTGACGTGGTTCGGATTCCATGAGATCTTCCATGCTTTTACCCTGGTGGGATTTGCCTGCCACTACGTGGCCATCATGATCGCCGTGCTGTCGGTTCAGGGCTAGCCAGCCGGCGTCCCGGACTGGAGCTGCTCCTGCAGTTCCGCTGCGCTGTCCACCGGCCGGCGGCACAGCATGGCGCGGCAGACATAGGCCAGCGCTGGCGCTTCGGTCTCCCGCCCAGCCAGCAGCGGAACCCCGCTGGACGGACCATGGGCGACGACGAGCGACGGGCCGCCCGCATCCCGCCCGGCGGCCAGCAGCCCTGCCACCGCCGAGGGATCGGAGCCGGTGACCGCCAGCTCCAGCGGTCCGTCCTCCAGCGCCTGCCGCACCGACATGGCCCATCCCACCGCTTGAGGCGCGGCCGGGGCAGCACGGCGCAGGTGTGCGGTCAGCGCTTCCGCGAGGGCACGGTCCTGCACTGCCCCGCTGTACGCCGAAGAGGTCAGCAGGACCCCGGCGAACAGGGCCACACCGCTGGGGACTGCGTCATCCAGCGGGTTGGCTGCCACCACCCCGCCCTGCGCCCGCCGGACCTCCGCGGATTCAGCCGCCGTATCCGAAAGTGTCCCGTCGGCCAGGAAACGGCTTCTGGCCGCTGCCACCAGGGACTGTGCGGCCTCGAACCAGCGCGGGTCTCCGCTGGCTGCGTACAGCGCGAATAGCCCCTCCGCGGCTCCGGCATAGTCCTCCAGCAGACCTTCTATCCCCTGTGCCGCACCGTCGTGGGAAACCCGGTACAGGAGCGAACCGTTCCAGTGGACCCGCAGGAGGTACTCCGCCGCAGCTTCGGCGGTGCGCAGGATCCAGGGTTCCGGTGCTCCGGCATCCGCCAGGGCGAGCGCTGCATCGGCCAGCCCGGCAATGGCCAGGCCGTTCCAGCCGGCAACGACTTTCTCATCCCGGTCCGGCTGCGGACGCTGCTGCCGGACCCCGGCCAGGGCTGCCCTGGCCCCGGCCCACAGTGCGGTTTGCTCCGCTGTGGGCACTGCAGCCAGGCGAAGTGTGCTGCCGGGCAGCCGGTGGGAGGCACCGTCGTCGTCGTCCAGGTCAAGCAGATCCAGGGCAGGGCTGCCGGTTCCGAGAGCCTGTTCAAGCTCGGCACGGGTGAAGACGTAGGTAGCGCCCTCGACGCGGCGGCCGTTCACCACGGTGTCTGCGTCCAGTGAGGAAGCGAAGGCACCGCCCGGCAGCCGCATCCGGTGCGTCAGCCATTCGGCGGTCTCCCTTACTACCCGCAGTGCCAGGCCGTGGTGGTCCGGGTCTGTTTCCGCACGGGAGTAATGCGCATACAACCGGAGCAGCTGCGCATTGTCGTAGAGCATTTTTTCGAAGTGCGGGACCTGCCAGCGGCGGTCCACCGCGTACCGCGCGAATCCGCCTTCGACCTGGTCATACAGCCCGCCCAGCGCCATTGCGGTCAGGGTCCGGGCAGCCAGCCCGGCAGCGGTCCCGGCCGTGGGGGCGCTGCTGTGGCCGTGGGCCAGCAGGAAACGCAGGACGGGCGACGGCGGGAACTTCGGGGCTCCCCCGAATCCGCCGAAATCAGGGTCTTCATTGTGGGCCAGGACGCCGACGGCGGCGCCCAGCGCGTCCGCTGCCCAGCCGCCGTCGCCGCCGCTGGGGGTTTCTGGAACGGCGGTGCCGGCGAGGCTTCCCAGCAGGTGCTGGTTCGCAAGCTGCCCGGCAGCCAGGTGCGCGGCGATCTGGGCGGCGCTTTCCTCAACATCCTCCCGGCGCCCGGTCCAGGCAGTGACGACGGCGTCGAGGACCTGGCGGAAGGAGGGTGTGCCCTGCAGCGGCTGGGACGGAAAGTAGGTGCCGGCGTAGTACGTCCGCCCGTCGGGGAGGGTGAACACGCTCATCGGCCAGCCACCCTGCCCGGTCAGCGCCTGGGTGGCCGCCATGTACGCGGCGTCGACGTCGGGGCGTTCCTCCCGGTCCACCTTGATGCTGACAAAGTTCTCATTGAGCACCCGGGCAGTCTCCGGATCCTCAAAGGACTCGTGGGCCATCACATGGCACCAGTGGCACGCGGCGTAGCCGATCGAAATGAAAACGGGAACGTCCCGGCGGCGGGCTTCAGCGAACGCATCGCCGCCGAAGGGCCACCAGTCAACCGGGTTTCCGGTGTGCTGGCGGAGATAGGCCGATGCTTGGTTCCTCAGCCTCTCCGCCATGCGGACTATCCGTCCGTTCCCGGACGCTTCCCGGCAGCCTCGCCGGCCTCCAGGGACACTGCGTCACCGGTGTCCAAAGACACTGCTGCAGCCACCTCCTGATCCTCGCCGGCAATCCCACCGGCAGGAGTTTCCTGGTCCCCGTCCACAGCAGCTGCCTGCTGGGCTTCAGCGGCCTGGGCCCGGTAGCGCACGCGGCGGATCCGCTTGACCATGTCGCGGATCAGGAACACCACGCACAGGGCAAGGAACAGGGTTGCGAGGAAGCCCAGGAGGCCCGGGGTGATGTCCCCTTCTTCCAGACCCGGCTTGAGGTCGCCCTCGATCGGGGCAGGGTTGACCGTCAGGTACACGCTGTACAGCAGGTTCACGAAGTATCTCTCTCTTGGCAGAAGCCGGCGCACGGACGCCGTATCTACCCTCTATCGTATGCCAGCGAAGAGGTCGGTTTCAGGCACGGAGGCCGGGACGCGGGATTCGATCAGTGAATAGTCTTCCCACGGCCACACCTCGCGCTGCAGGTCGGTGCTGACGGCGAAGAAGAATCCTTCCGGGTCGACCTGGGTACGGTGCGCTTTCAGGGCGGCGTCGCGTGCCGGGAAGAACTTCCCGCATTCGACCTGGGTGGTGGTCGGGTGCAGGGGCGGCGGCGGCTGGTGTCCCTCCGGCTCTGCCTCCAGCCAGGCTGCCAGGCGTTCCGCGTACGGGGATTCCAGCCCGGCCCGGGTCAGCGCCTCGTGCAGGGCGCGGAAGCGTTCCGGGTTGAAGCCGCGGTCGTAGTAGAGCTTCAGCGGCTCCCAGGCTGCCCCGGTGCCCGGGTACGCCGCCGGATCACCGGCTTTGTGGAAGGCCTCGACGGCGACCCGGTGGGCCATGATGTGGTCGGGGTGCGGATAACCGCCGTTTTCGTCGTAGCTGATGATGACGTGCGGACGGAACTCACGCACCAGCTTCACCAGCGGAGCCGCTGCGGTCTGCAGCGGACGGAGCGCGAAGCAGCCCGCCGGCAGTTCCGGCAGGGGATCGCCTTCGGGCAAGCCGGAGTCCATAAAGCCGAGCCAGCGGTGCTCGATGCCCAGCGCTGCCTGTGAGGCAGCCATTTCGCTGCGCCGGAGTCCGGCCAGGTCGCGCTTGGCAGCCGGCTCGTCCGCCGCTGCGGGGTTCAGCACGTCACCGCGTTCACCTCCGGTGCACGTGGCCACCATGACCTTCACGCCGGAAGCGGCGTAGGACGCCATCGTGGCGGCACCCTTGCTGGCCTCGTCGTCGGGGTGGGCGTGGACAGCCAGCAGGCGCAGTTCGCCGTCGGGTGCAAAGCTCGGTTCGGTGGACAACGCGGTACTCCTGACGGTCGGCGGAAAACGCCGACAAGAATGTTCGGTAAAATGAAGTGGTGAGCACTGAGGAAGGTTCTGCCGGTCTGCCAGTTCCAGAGCGCCCCGCGGACGGATTGTCATCCACCCCAAGGTTAGCCAATCGCTACGGCACCCCCAAGCCCGGCCTCGGCCGGCGCACCAAAGCGGTCCTGGCCTCCGTCGCCGGACTGGCGGCCGTCGTCGTCGTCGCTTTGATGGCGGTGCCTTCCGGATCCGGCTCCATCACACCCAAGGATGTTGGCTTCTCGATTCCCGACGCCTCCACCGCGGTGGTGGACTTCAACGTCACCAAGCCCTCAGATGCCACGGTTGAGTGTGCCGTCCAGGTGCTCAATGACAGCTATGCGGTGGTCGGCTGGAAAACGGTCCGAATCGGCCCGGCGGAGACAGAGACCGTATCCCAGCGCATCAGCCTGCGCACCGATTCGCTCGGTGTCACCGGCGGAGTGAACGCCTGCTGGCTGGTCGAGGACGCACAGCTCTAGCCTCCGGGCACAATTAGCCGGAAAGCGAAACCCCGTGCGGATGTCTTGGGTTTGTCCGTCCGGCTGACTAGTATGGAGGCTACGTAACGCCCCGCCCAGGTGACTGCCGGAATACCAGCCAGAGCAACCGGTCACCGTCCGGCGGGGTATTTGCTTGTCAGGCCACCCCGGCCGCACAGCAATTTTCAGCCAAGCCGAATCTGTTCCGAGGATTCGGATGTCATATAAGGAGAGACCCGTGTCTACCAACAGCGCATCTGTCGCCTGGCTCACGCAGGAGTCTTACGACCGCCTGAAGGCGGAACTGGACCACCTTTCGGGCCCCGGCCGGACCGAAATTGTTGCACGTATTGAACAGGCACGGTCCGAAGGCGACTTGAAGGAGAATGGCGGCTACCACGCTGCCAAGGAGGAGCAGGGCAAGGCTGAGGCCCGTATCCGCCAGCTGACACAGCTTCTTCGCGACGCGCAGGTCGGCGAGGCTCCGGCTGACGACGGCGTGGTGGAGCCGGGCATGCTGGTCGAAGCCAAGATCGCCGGGGACCTGGAGCGTTTCCTGCTCGGCAGCCGCGAAATCGCCGGCGACAGCGACATTGACGTGTACAGCGAGAAGTCGCCGCTGGGTGCCGCGATCTCGGGTCTGAAGACCGGAGACACCACGCACTACACCGCCCCCAACGGCAAGAGCATTTCAGTCGAGATTGTTTCGGCCAAGCCTTACGCCGGGTAGTTTTCCGCCACCGGCGGTTCGCAGCGGGTCCGCCTATTGGCGGGCCCGTTTCTGCGTCCGGAACCGGTCGGTATCGCCACGGCTGCGCAGCACCAGCGCTGCGATAACGCCTCCCGCGGCGCCAAAGAGGTGCGCCTGCCACGAAACCCCCACCGCCGTCGGCAGGATCCCCCACAGCAGCGACCCGTAGACCAGGAACAGGACTCCCCCGATAAGGATCTGCAGCAGATCCCGGTTATAGAAGCCCCGCACCATCAGGTAGGCGAACAGTCCAAACACCACACCGGAAATTCCGATGGTGAGTCCTCCGCCCAGAAGCCAGACACCGGTCCCGGACACGAGCCAGCAGATCGCGGCGACCGCCGCAAACCTCCGCACGCCTTCCAGGAGCACCAGGAAGGCGAACGCCAGCAGGGGCAGGCTGTTGCTCAGCAGATGCCCGGTTCCGGCATGCAGCAGCGGCGCGAACAGTATGCCGTCCAGCCCCTCCAGCTGCCGGGGAAGGATCCCCAGGGCAGGCAGCAGGGTGGCCTGGAAGGGCAGGGTGAGGAAATACACCAGCCAGATTCCCGCCGTGAGGCAGGCGGAAAGAAACAGCGCGCTCTTTGCTCGCTGGGCCAGCATCGGCTAGCCGTGCAGCACGACGGGGTGGAAACCTTCGGCCCGCAGGTTCTGCAGCACCTTTTCACCGTGCTCGTGGCCCTTGGTTTCCATGTTGATGGTGATGGCGACGTCTCCCATGCTGATCGATCCTCCAACCCTCGTGTGGTCCACGCCGGTGACGTTGGCATCGGATTCGGCGATGATGCGCGAAATCGTGGCCAGCGAACCGGGACGGTCATCCAGCAGGATCCGTACCACGAGGTACCGTCCGGCAGCCGCGAGGCCGCGCTGGATCACCTTCAGCATAAGCATCGGATCCACGTTTCCGCCCGAGAGGATCACTGCAGTGTTCCCCGGGTTCTCGATTTTGCCTTCCATGATGGCGGCCACGCCAACTGCCCCGGCCGGCTCGACGACGAGCTTGGCGCGTTCCAGCAGGAAGATCAGTGCCCGTGCCAGCGCGTCTTCGCTGACAGTGACGACGTCGTCCACCAGTTCACGGATGATGGAGAACGGCAGCTGGCCCGGCCGCCCCACGGCAATGCCGTCGGCGATGGTCGAGACCTTGCTCAGCGGCACCAGGGCGTCGGCTGCCAGCGACGGCGGGTAGGCTGCTGCGTTCTCCGCCTGGACACCGATGATCCGGACCTCCCGGCCCAGCTCCTTGGCCCGCGCCTTAATGGCGACCGCCACGCCGGCCAGCAGCCCTCCCCCGCCGACGCCCATCAGCACGGTGTCAAGGTTGGGGATCTGCTCCAGCAGTTCCAGTCCGAGCGTTCCCTGCCCCGCCACGATGTCCACGTTGTCGAACGGATGCACAAAAACGGCTCCGGTCTCGTCCGCGTAGCGCTGGGCTTCCGCCAGGGCCTCATCGACGTTGTGGCCGTGAAGCACCACTTCGGCGCCGTGGCCCTGGGTAGCAGCCAGCTTCGGCAGGGCGACGCCCAGCGGCATGAAAATCCGGGCCTTGATCCCCAGCCGGGCCGCAGCCACGGCCACACCCTGCGCATGGTTTCCCGCGGAGGCCGCGACTACGCCCCTGGCCTTCTGCTCCTCGCTCAGCTTGGCCATCCGTACGTAGGCTCCGCGGACTTTGAAGGATCCTGCGCGCTGGAGGTTCTCACACTTGAGGAAGACGTCGGATCCGGTGATCCTGCCCAGCGCCCGGGACTGTTCGATCGGTGTGTGGGCAATGACGCCGTCCAGCAGCTTGGCTGCCGCCTGGATGTCGTCGAGGGTTACGGGCAGCTGGGGAAAGTCGTTCAACGTCGGTTCTCTTCTTCGTTTGCTGTGGTGTGGTCGGCTGCGGTGGTTCTGCCGGTCGGAGCTGCTGCTTCAAAGTCATCCGCCTCGTCCTCCCGGTCGGGATCCGGCGGTGGCGATCCCGGCGGTCCGAAACTGCTGTCCCCGGCCAGCAGCGGGTCCTGTTCCCAGCGGCGGCCGGCGATATACCGGACGAAAGAGTTGAGGATGGCCATCACGGGAACCGCGAAAAGCGCACCGGCGATCCCGGCGACGAGCGTTCCTCCGGTGACTGCCAGGATCACTGCCAGCGGGTGCAGGGACACCGCCCGTCCCATGATCAGCGGCTGCAGGATGTGCGATTCGATTTGCTGGACCAGCAGCACGATTCCCAGCATGATCACGGCATTGAGCCAGCCGTTGGCGACCAGCGCCAGCAGGACGGCGATCGAACCTGACACGAAGGCACCGATGAGCGGGATGAACGAGCCCAGGAAAACCAGCACGGACAGCGGCAGGGCCAGCGGCACACCGATAATCGCGGCGCCGGCGCCGATCCCCACTGCGTCGATGAACGCGACCAGCAGCTGCACCCGGACATAGGTGGTCATGGATTCCCAGCCGCGGATGCCGGCGCCATAGGCGGCCGCACGGGCCCGGCGCGGCATGATGCCGGCCAGGAACCGCCAGATCCGGCGTCCGTCGAGCAGGAAGAACACGAGCGCGAACAGAGTGAGCAGGACGCCTGCGGCGAAGTGCCCGGCGCTGCTCCCAACGCTGAGTGCGCCGGAGAGGATGCTGGCGGAGTTCTGCTGCAGCGCCGAGGTGGCCTCGCCCAGCAGGCTGTCTATCTGGGTTGAGGTGACCCGCAGGGGCCCGGCAGCCAGCCATTCCTGGATCTGGTCGAACCCGGTGAGCACTTCGTCCCAGAGATCCCGGAACCCCAGGGCGAGCTGCCTGCCCACCAGGGTGAGGGCTGCGACGATCAGCCCCAGGAAGGAGACGATTGTCACTGCCACCGCCAGGCCGGACGGCACCTTGTTACGGCGCAGCCAGGAACTGATCGGCGACAGCAGTCCGGCCAGCAGGGCCGCGACCATCAGCGGAATGATCAGCAGGGAGAAGTGGCTGAGGATCCAGATCAGTCCGCCGCTGACAACCAGGACGACGCCGAGCCGCCAGGCCCATGAGGCACTGACCCGCAGGGCATACGGAACATCGTCACCGGCACGGCTGGAGCGCACCGCTGCGGCCTGGACGGCTTTGGGCGCGGCTACCCGTCGGGCATGGGGTCTCATGGGGTCATCTTTCCATATTTGGGTGGGCAATCCCTGACCTTTACGCCTTCGGGACTTTTACAGGTCCGCCCGGATTCCCCACTCGGCACTGAAGGTGCCTCCGGGCTCCAGCCACCGCAGCCCGGCACCGGAATTCAGCGCGTTGGCCGGGGCGGTCATGGGTTCCAGCGCGACGGCGCAGGAACGCCCCGGGAACTTGTCCGTGACGAACACATGGACGTACCCGAAGGCGGTGTCCGACCACAGCTCGACCGAGCGGCCGTCATCCGCGGAGAGTGTGTGCCGGTGCTTGCCGCCGCGTTCGGCCAGACCGGTGTAGGCAGCGTCGAGCGCAAGCGGCCCGACCTTCCTGGGCAGGCGCAGATCGCGGATGCCGCTCACGGGTACATGCCCGGTGGGTATCATCGCCTCGTTTGTGATGAGGGTCGTGGCGGCGTCGACCTGGAGCGTCAGTTCCTCGGTGGGGACCTCCCCGAGCCGGAGGAAGGGATGCGCGCCGAGGGCGAACGGCGCCCGGGCGCCGGAGAGGTTGGTGACCGACTGCCTGACCCTCAGCCCTCCGTCCGCGTCGAGGCTGTAGCGGACTCCGTGTTCCAGGTGGAACGGATACCCGTGCTGCGGATAAATCACCGCAGTCAGCCGGACACTGCTGGCCGATGCCTCCACCGCGGCGTAGCCGGTGTTCCGCAGCAGGCCATGGATCGCATTGCCGTGGGCCGGATCGGTGATATCAAGCTGCTGCCGCTGCCCCTCAAGTTCCCAGCGCCCGCCCGCAACGCGGTTGGGCCAGGGCGCCAGCAGGATTCCGGCCGCTGACGGCGGAACTGCGTCATCAGCGTAGGTTTCCACCAGCTGCGTCCCGCCGACCGTGTAGCTGCGCAGGGCTCCGGCCAGGGAGGCCACGACGGCGGCGGAACTGCCCTGGGTGAGCCGGAACTGTTCGCCGGTGGCGGGCTGGAGCTTGTTGTTCACGGTTGTCATGGCCCCAGCCTAGTCCCGGGACGCTCCTGGCGGCTGGCCGGAGGCTACTCGTCAAAGTGCGTACTGACCCGTTCGCTCACGGCAGCCACCACACCGGCCGCGACACTGCGGATCTTCACGTTCCGGGTGTTGGAAACACTGCGCAGGATCTCGACGGCGGCCTGCTGGCTGCAGCCGTTCTGTCCCATGATGATGCCGACCGCAAGGTCCACCACGGTCCGGGATTCCAAGGCGGCCTGAAGGTTGCGCGCGCGATGGAGGTGCGCGTCGATCCGCAGTGCCAGCCGCAGGGTCCGGGAGGCTTCTCCTGCGACCTTCTCGACGGTCCGGAGCATCTGGGGTGCAAAGAGATGCGGGCGCGGAGAGTAGGCGCACAGGGCGCCCCGGGCGGTTCCCTCCAGGGCCAGCGGAACAGCGGCCATGGAACGCATTCCGTCGGCGGCCGCCGTTCCCGGGAATCCGTGCCAACGGGTTTCAGACCAGGCGTCCGTGACCGCCACGGACTGGTTCTCGGCCAGTGCCGCGAGTCCTGGTCCGCCGTTGCCGAAGGCCGCGGCAGCCATGCGGGCGGAACGTTCGTCGCTGTCCGCTGCGGCCCTGGCACGGCGTGCCCGCTCGATGACCAGGGAACAGCCCCGGACCCCGTCTGCGCCCAGGTGTGCGGCGGCCAGCCCCGCCACCCCGGCCAGGAATGCCTCCAGTTCTTCCGCACCCAGCAGCAGCTCCTGGAACGCCGCAGCGTGCCCGGTATGTTCCTCGGTCACTTTTCCCCCTAGATCAGTGGCCCTGATAGTACGGTTGACCGCTGCTCGGCAGAAGCGTATTGCCGGTTAAAGAGCCGCGGGACCGCAGCTTGGCAGCTGCGGTCCCGCGGATGATGCCCGGAGGCTGAAGGCTATTCGCTTCCGCGCAGGATCGCGAGGATGCGGATGATTTCCACGTAGAGCCAGACCAGGGTGACCGTCAGGCCAAAGGCAGCGGTCCAGGAGTAGCGCTGCGGGGCGCCGGCTTTGACGCCCTGCTCGATCGAGGTGAAGTCCATGATCAGCGAGAAGGCAGCCAGGCCCACGGCCAGCAGGCCGATGATGACGCCCAGCGGGATTCCGGCGATCTCCACGCCGCGCACGCCCCACGGGTCATCCACAACACCGAAGATCATCAGGCCCATGTTCATGAGCGAGAACACCAGGTAGCCGATCATCGCGATCATAAAGAAGCGCATGGCCTTCGGCGTGGCGCGGACCTTGCCGCTCTTGAACAGCACCAGGGTCACGGCGAAGACGGCGAGGGTGCCCAGTACGGCCTGCAGCCCGATGCCCGGGTACATGGCGTCGAGGACCTGGGTCAGTGCACCGAGGAACATACCTTCGAGGAGGGCATACGCCAGGATGAGGGCCGGAACCGGTTCCCGCTTGAAGGAGTTGACCAGGCCGAGGGCGAAACCGCCCAGGGCGCCGACGATCATCAGCAGGCCGGCCGCGCCGGGCAGTACGAACACCGGAATGGCAGCCCCGAGGAGGACCACGGCCAGGCAGCCCAGCGTCTTCATGATGACGTCGTCATAGGTCATCCGGCCGGTCTGGGCGGGTCCGGCCGAGGGTGCGGCATACATGTCCTGCAGCTGCTGCGGGCTCATGGGGTCCTGCCCTGCAAACGGTCCACTGGCCGGTACTGTGGCTGCTCCGCCACGGGTCTGGGAACGGAAATTCTTTCCGTTGAAAACCGGGTTACCGCCTTGTGCCATGAAAATGTCCTCCATCTTGGGGGGCTTGGTTGTAAATGAGCCTATCAACCAGAACGTGCGGCGGCGCCGGAAGATTCCGCAGGGACAGAATCGGTTGATAACGGTTTGGCACCATTGGACCCGCATCCGGCCTCCGGCTTCCATAATGAAGCACCCCAGCGGAGTCGTTACACGATCGCGACAAAAGCTCACTTGTCCGGTCACCCCACTGAAACATCTGCCGGGTAGCATGATCCACACCCGTGACGCACATCACATTGGTCACACAAAAAGTGCGCCGAAAACCGGCGCACTAATACCCCGGCGGAGGTTATTCACTTTGGGACGAATATCGGCACTCGCCCGGTATATAGGGACGCTCGCGGCGGTGGCCGGCATATTTGCCGGTCTCCTGCTCGCCGCCCCTGCCGTGCATGCAACGACAGCTCCACCCTCGGCATCAGAAAGCCCCGCATCTGAGACAGGCGCCGGAGAATCCGAAAGCCCCGGCGGCACCGTCACGGACGGGGCCGAATACCAGGACCGCATCAGCGGTGTCCTGCGGAACGCGGGCTCTCCGGTCTCCGGGGTCACGATCAAGGCGAGCGCCAACGGCTATGAAGCGCAGACGCAGACGGCTGAAAACGGTTCCTGGTCCATCGGCGTCCCGGAACAGGGAGCCTACGAAGTGGAACTCGATGAGTCCACCCTCCCCGAGGGCCTCGGACTCGCCGAAGGGCAGGAAAACCCCCGTACGGTGACGTTCGCCGGCACCTCCAACATCACCACCCTTTTCCTCCTCGGCGAGGGCATCGTCCTCCAGGGAGACAGCTTCGGGACCAAACTCATCGAGCGGGCCGTCGCCGGACTCAGTTTCGGGCTCCTGCTCGCGCTCAGCGCCGTCGGGCTCTCGCTCATCTTTGGGACCACCGGACTGACCAACTTCGCGCACGGAGAAATGGTCACGTTCGGTGCTGTGCTGGCCTTCGCTTTCTCCGCCGCCGGCCTGCCGCTGTGGCTGGCGCTGATACTTGCGGTGGCCGGCGGTGCGGGTCTGGGCTACGTGCAGGACGCCGGGTTGTGGAAACCGCTGCGGATGCGCGGCACCGGCCTGGTCCCGATGATGATCGTCAGCATCGGACTGGCACTGGCCCTGCGCTATACGATCCTCTTCTTCTTCGGCGGAGCGACCCAGCAGCTGCCCGATTCCCAGAGTCCGATGCTCGAACTCGGTCCCGTCTCGATCTCACGGAACAACCTGGTGTCCCTGTGCGTCTCCCTGGCCGTCATCCTAGTGGTTGCAGCCCTGCTGCTGCGCACCCGGATCGGCAAGGCCACGCGGGCGGTCGCTGACAACCCGCCGCTGGCTGCAGCGTCGGGCATCGACGTCGACCGGGTGATCCGGATCGTCTGGATGGCCGGCGGTGCGCTGGCTGCCCTGGGCGGCATTCTCTGGGCCTACTACCGCCCAGGGGTCTCCTTCAACATGGGGCAGCAGATCCTGCTGCTGATCTTTGCCTCCGTGACGCTTGGCGGGCTCGGCACAGTCTTCGGCGCCCTGATCGGTTCCATCATCGTGGGACTCTTCGTGGAGATCTCCACGCTCTGGCTCGAGGCGGACCTGAAGTACGTCGGCGCGCTGCTCATCATGATTCTCGTCCTCCTGGTCCGGCCGCAGGGCATCCTCGGCCGCCGTGAGCGCATAGGTTAGGGGCTTCGACATGGACTTCGGAAACATACTGCTGGGTGCAGTCAACGAATTCTTCACTCCCACCACGGCGGCTTACGCGCTGGCCGCGCTGGGCCTCGCGGTGCACTTCGGCTACACCGGGCTGCTGAACTTCGGGCAGGCCGGCTTTATGGCCATCGGAGCCTACGGCTTCGCCATTCCCACCCTGAGCTTCAATGCACCGCTGCCGGTGGCACTGCTGATTGCCATGCTGGCCTCTGTGGCGTTCGCGGTGATCCTGGGCCTGCCGACCCTGCGGCTGCGGGCGGACTACCTGGCAATCGTCACCATCGCCGCCGCGGAAATCGTCCGTTACATTGTCACCACGAACGGGCTGACGGAAGTCACCGGCTCCGCCAACGGCCTGGCGTCCTTCGAAGGCGGGTTCTATGCACTGAACCCGTTCCCACCGGGCGTCTACACGCTGGGGCCGTTCAGCCTCAACGAGCGGGACCTCTGGATCCGGGTCGTGGCCTGGGGCGTCGTCGCACTGGCCTGCCTGGTGGTCTGGCTCCTGGTCCGCAGCCCCTGGGGCCGCGTGGTCAAGGGCATCCGCGAGGACGAGAACGCGGTGCGCTCGCTCGGTAAGAACGTGTACGCCTACAAAATGCAGGCGCTGATCATCGGCGGCCTGCTCGGCTCACTTGCGGGCATCATCTTCACCCTCCCCCGCGGAGCCGTCCAGCCGGCCAACTACGGCACTGAACTCACGTTCTTCCTCTATACGGCCCTGCTCCTGGGCGGTATGTCCACGGTCCTCGGGCCGGTGATCGGCGCCATGATTTTCTGGGCAGTACTCTCCCTTACCCAGGGACTGCTCTACGGCGCCATCGAGTCCGGGTTCATCACTTTCCTGACCACTACCCAGGCCGGCCAGCTTCGTTACATCCTTGTAGGTGTGGCGCTGATGCTGCTGATGATCTTCCGGCCGCAGGGCGTGCTGGGCAATAAGAAGGAGCTGTCATTCGCATGAGCCATGAAGCACAAAGCCCCCAGCCGAAACGCCGCGACGGCGCCCACGCCGTCGTTCCTGCCGCGGAGGCACCATCAGCGGAACCGGCGGCGGAACCGGCAGACTCCGGCCCGGAGGAAAGCTGGGCCGAGAACCAGTACATGATCGATGAGCGCCCAATCTCCACCGGCGCCGCGGTGCCTGGCTGCCGCAAGCGCGACCCTATCCTGGTGGCCTCGAACGTGACCCGCACCTACGGCGGCATCCACGCCGTCAACGTCGAGCACGTGGAAATCCCGCGGCATAAGATCACGGCGCTGATTGGGCCCAACGGTGCCGGCAAAACCACGCTCTTCAACCTTCTGACCGGGTTTGATACCCCGCAGTCCGGAGAGTGGAAGTTCGAGGACCGGGATCTGGCTGGCGTCTCTGCCTACCGGGTGGCGCGCCTGGGCATGGTGCGGACCTTTCAGCTGACAAAAGTGATGGGGAAGCTGACCGTTCTGGAGAACATGCGGCTGGGTGCGAACAAGCAGCCCGGCGAGGCGCTGCGCCGGGCGCTGTTCCGCCCGCTGTGGAAGGGCCGCGAGGACGAAATCACCGAACAGGCGGACCGCCTGCTGGCAAAGTTCAAGCTGGACACCAAACGCACCGAGTACGCGGCGTCGCTCTCCGGCGGGCAGCGCAAGCTGCTGGAGATGGCGCGTGCGCTGATGGTCAATCCCAGGCTGGTGATGCTCGACGAGCCAATGGCCGGAGTGAATCCTGCCCTGACCCAGTCGCTGCTGGACCACATCAAGAACCTGAAGGCCGAAGGCATGACGGTCCTGTTTGTGGAACACGACATGCATATGGTCCGCCATATTGCCGACTGGGTGATTGTGATGGCCGAAGGCAAGGTCGTGGCCGAGGGCCCGCCCGGTGAGGTCATGAAGGACCAGGCTGTGATCGATGCCTATCTGGGCGCCCATCACGACGTCGATCTGGGTGATTCCGAAGGCTTCGAGAAACTCGAGGCCGTGCTGGAAAGGGACCCCGAATCGGACATCCGGCCCGACGATGACCTGTCCAGTCCCACCATCCACGAACGTAAGGACCTGGCATGAGCGCAGAGAACTTCGAGGGCGATTCCGTCGTCAAGGTTACTGATCTGGTGGCCGGCTACATTCCCGGCGTCAATATCCTGAACGGCTGTTCGATCGAAGCCCGCAGGGGTGAACTTATCGGCATCATCGGGCCCAACGGGGCCGGCAAGTCCACACTTCTGAAGGCGATGTTCGGCCTGGTCAAGGTGCATTCAGGCACGGTGATGGTGCGCGGCCAGGACCTGACCGGCCTGAAGGCGAACAAACTGGTGACCCGGGGCGTCGGTTTTGTCCCGCAGAACAATAACGTCTTTGCCTCGCTGACCATCGAAGAGAACCTGCAGATGGGCCTTTACCAGCAGCCGAAGAACTTCAAGGACCGTTTCGAGTTCGTGGCGGAACTGTTTCCCGAGCTGAAGAAACGCCGGAGCCAGCGGGCAGGTTCACTCTCCGGAGGCGAACGGCAGATGGTTGCCATGGGGCGCGCGCTGATGATGGAACCGGCCGTGCTTCTCCTCGATGAGCCCTCCGCCGGCCTCTCCCCCGTGAAGCAGGACGAAACCTTCCTGCGGGTCCACGAGATCAACCGGGCCGGTGTTTCGGTGATCATGGTGGAACAGAATGCCCGCCGCTGTCTGCAGATCTGCGACCGGGCCTATGTCCTGGACCAGGGCAAGGATGCCTACACCGGCACCGGCCGGGAACTGATGAAGGATCCCAAGGTCATCCAGCTCTACCTCGGCACACTGGCCGATACCGCCTGACCCGCCTTCCGGCCAGCACGAGTCACACCATCGCAAAGGAAGGGCTCCCGCCGTGGCGGGAGCCCTTCCTTTGGTGCGGGTGAGCCCGTGAACCGGGTCAGCCCTGGTGCGCGGCGCTTAGAGCTTGCCCACTTCCGAGCGGCTCGGCACCGGCTTGTTGTCGGCGTCGAACTGGTAGATGCCAATGAAGGCCTCGGTCGGGTCGCCGTTCTCATCGAAGCTCACCGGCCCGGAGTAGCCGTCGTAGTCGATATCCCCGCCGCCGCGGAGGATCGTGACGCAGCTGGCGTAGTCGAAGCACTTCTCGCCGTCCTGCGATACGCCCTGGAGCTCTGCGGCCATCGCCTGCCCGTCGGTGCTGCCGGCAGCTTCAGCGGCCAGCGCCAGCAGGGTCACGGCGTCGTAGCTCTCACCTGCATAGGCCCAGTCCTTGAGCGCCGGATCAATTTCCAGCAGGGCGTTCTTGAAGTTTTCCGAGGCGAACGGGCCAGGAATGGTGCCCTGGGCTCCTTCGAGCGTGCCTGCTTCAAGGTCTGCACTGTAATCGGAGGTGTTGCCGTCCACGAAGAAGATCTGCGACGGGTCCACGCCCTTTCCGGTCAGCAGGGGCGCGATGCTCTTTGCCTGGTCGAAGCTGATGACCACGATCGCGTCCGGGTTGGCGCCGGTCACGGCATCAACCTGGCTGCTGAACTGGGAATCGCCTTCGTTGAACATTGCCTCGGAGACAACCTGGCCGCCCGCGGCCTCGACGGAGCTCTTGATGTTGGACTGCAGGCCGGTTCCGTAGGCGTCGTTGAGGACGATCATGCCGACGGTCTGGGCGCCGCACTCCATGATGTAGTTGCCCAGGGTGCGGCCCTGGAGAACGTCGGAGGGTGCGGTGCGCCAGTACAGGCCGTTGTCGTCCCAGTCGGTGAAGTCAGGCGAGGTGTTGGCCGGGGAGAACTGGATGACGCCGGCGCCGGTGATCTGGTTGATGACCGTCTTGGAAACACCCGAAGAAGCAGCACCGATAACGGCACTGACGTCCTGGCCGAGCAGGTCCGTTACGGACTGGGTGGCGATGTCCGTGGTGGTGTCACCGGAATCTCGGTGGACAACCTCAACCGGCTTGCCCAGCACACCGCCGGAGGCATTGACTTCCTGGACCGCCAGGTCCACGCCGGCGATTTCCGGCGGGCCGAGGAAGGCCAGAGCGCCGGTGGTCGGCAGCAGGGTGCCGAGCTTCAGCGGAGCGTCTGTGGTGCCGGTGGAGGCCGGAACGGCTGCGGGGTCGCCCTTTTCTCCGGGGTCCTCGCCGGTGCCGCCCTGGCTGGGCGGGCAACTCAGTACAGAGCTGGCAGTCGATGACGAAGATTCTTCAGACGGTGAGGACTCCGTTCCGGAGTCGCCGCCGCTGGCACAGGCCGATGCGAACAGGGCAATACCCATGCCCAGTGCTGCGATTTTTGCGGCGCGGCCATACCCATCCCCGAGGCCAAGCGGCCCGGTATTGCGAAGTGCAGTCATGTACTTTTCTCCCCGATCGAAAGGCGGGTGCCTTTGATGCTGTCACCAGGTGTTCCTGGTGGAAGAAAAGCTAGTTGAATAATGTGACGAAGATAAGGGGTTCCGGTTACAGCCTTGTAACACTCATCACACCTGTGGCGCGAATGATACATCGTGCGTAGGTATGTGCTTGCTGAGGGGTCATTATGTGCGGCTGGAAACGTTAACCCTTAACGAGATATCTCGGCGCTGCATCTCAGCGCATCGGATAGCGCCCGGCTGGCGCCGGACGGCCCGTCAACCGGGAATTCAGGTACCCCAGGTCGGACTCGAACCGACAACACACCGTTAAATGGTCCGCGTCCCGCGCATGTCCCGCCGAGATCCCCCGCGCCGCTCAGCCAGCGGGATCGGCTGGCCAAGTGTCCCGCTGGTGTCCGATCAGTGTCCCGGCGTTTCCGTCCCGTAAACGTCCCTTTCCGGGAGTTTCCGTCCCCTAACCGTCCCCTCCAGCGAACCGCTCCAGGATGCGTGTCGTGTCCGGTGCCAAGCGGTTCCGTTCGATGTAGTGCCGGCGCGTAGGGCCGTCGGAAGAATGTCCCAGCTGCTGCGAGGCGACCATCGAACCAGCGTCCCGCTCGATGAGGGTGGCCACGGCCTTTCGGAACCCGCCTGGCTTCACCCACTCGAATTCCTCTCCGCGGGCATCTACCCACTGCCGCCGGAAGTTGCCGGGATCCAGCACGCTGCCTGCAGCCGAGGGGAAGATCAATCCCAATGGATTGTCGGGATCCTGGGCGAGCTTCCTTCGCCTCAGCATTGTCACCGCGAATGCCGGCAGGCCCAGGATCCGCTTGCCATGCTCCGTCTTGGGATACGCCTGCCGATGCAGCCCCTTCTCGCTTGTCCGCTTGATGGTCCCGGTGACTTCGATGGTCGCCGGGTTCGAGGTGAAGTCGACGTCGCTCCAAAGGAGACCCAGTAGCTCTCCTGGTCGAAGACCTGTCGCTATGAAGAGGTCGACCTTGTCGATGAGGTCCTTGGACTTGCGGGGGCCCATCACCCCGGAGTCCTGCCATTCAAGGACGTTCGCCCGTAGCCGCCCGAATTCCTCGACTGTGAGCGCCCGAATATCCGCTCTCGCGGTTTTGGGTGGAACCGATTCCCTGACCGGATTGGAGGCGACTGCGTCGTGGCGGACGGCTAGCCGGAACATCAAACCGAGGACGGTGCGGGACATGCGGGCCGCGGTCGGGCCGCCGCTCTTTACGGTCATCGGCCGGCCGTTCTTCGCAACGATGTCGAGGGTTGATGGTTCGGCTACAGCGGCAATGAATTGCTCGACCCGGCCGGTTGTTACTTCCCACAACCGGTTCTCGCCCAGCCTTGGCAGGATGTGGCTATTCAGCAGTCCTCTATAGGTGTCGCGGGTGCCTGGGGATTTGTCGACCGTGGCGAACCATGCTTCGGCCAGATCTTTGATTTTGGAATCCGCTGTCAGGTCCTGGCCGCCGAGCCGGGCGCGGCGCTCCAGCTTGTCCTCCAGCGCACGAATTGCCCTCGTCTTGTTGCGGCCCGTGGCTTTGACCCGGCGGGTAACGCCATCACGGTCCCGGAACCGTGCCAGCGCCTGCCACTGCCCGTCTTCCAGCTTCGTCGCACTGATGTTTCCGTGCCCGCCAATGGGCATTACCGGACGCCCCATGCTCCGCTCCTAACAGGATTTGACGCTCGTGAGTGTTTCCATGACTTTTTGCGTTTGGTATTCGCTCATACACTGCGTGTACGTTTCGACGTCGATCGGCATGACTTGCAGGATGGCTGCCACTCCGGTCACTGTGTCGGCGCCCAGTGTGGCTTCCAATAGTGCCTCGAAGGTGATGAGCTGCTTGGCGGCCCAGGCCGATGCTTCCCATTCGTTGCGTGGGGTGCTCGTAGGGTGCCGGTAAAACGCGTGCCCCAGCTCGTGCGCAAAGGCGTGGCGGTATTGAATGGGCGGCAGGTTGGGAAGGAGGGTGATGGTGTGGATCCTATGGTCATAGGCTCCCCACCAACCGGGAGGCAAAGGTCCCTCCCGGAGGCTGACCCCCAAGTCAGCCGCAATACTCTCTAACTTCATGGCAACTAACGGTAGGTGCTGGGTGTGACGTTCAGAGCTTGACTCCCTGGTCCTGCGCGTTGGTCAGCTCATGGAGTTCCTGCATCTCCGCTGACATGCTGAGCAGCAGGTCCTGCGACGATTCTGGGAGTGTCCCTGCCCCGGGCAACACGAGGTCGTGTGTGTCACCGGTGCGGACATCCAGCCCCAGAGATACCGCGCAGGCCAGCAGCACCTCGTTGCTGGTTGTGCTGAGGATCTGAGCCAGGTTGGCGATCGTCCCGGGGTCGGGAAAGTTCCGCATGGGCTGGGTGGCCAGCTGCTGGATGCGCTTGCTGCTCAGTGCATGGTTGGTAACTGCAGCCATTCGTTCGTAGCTGCGGTCGCGCTTGTGCCGGATGATGAGGTTCTGGATTCCCCTCTCGGGAAACGCTTCTCGCATGGGGTTGTCCTATTCGGGTAGGTCGTAAGGGCCGATTTTTTTGTCACCTTTATGCGCCGCGAGGTCGTGCATGTCTTGGGTGAGGTCTGCGTCCATGGGGTGGTCCGCTTCTGCACCGCTGTTCATCGCCTCATTGCCCTCGATCAGGGCCCGTGCGACGGAGATGATGAGTTCCTGGCGATCCGGTGGCAACGTGCCGGCCTCCTGGAGGACGAGGACCGAGGTGTCTGAGTCCGACACTCGGAGCCCCAAGGATCGAGCCGCGGCGAGGAGAACATCCATCTGGGAGACATTGAGTCCTCTCGCAAGTCCCTTGATGGTGTCCGGATCCGGGAAGCTCCGCATTGGCTTGCTGACCATTTGATGCAGTCGTTTGCCGCTCGGACTTCCTCCGCATGCGCGGCTGAGGTCGTCGAAGGAGCGGGTCCCTTTGTGATTCAGGATCAACTCCGGAAGGCCTCCTTCAGGACTGTTTTTCGTCATGGTTTGAAACTTCCCTTACTGCTTGACGCACGTCAATACGTGTTTTGGCGAACATGCCTACCGTTGTTTCTCGCCCAATGTTACCCATAGCGCCTACCAATTCGACCAGCAGTAGACGGACTCTTTTGTATCTTCTAGGGATTCTTCGGATTCTGGGCTTGACACCCCGCCTACCGGTAGGCGATAGTCTGTCTATCAGTAGTTGACAGGTAGCCGCCTACCACTAGAGAATGAAGGGGAGCTAAATGACCGTGATCATGATGCGCCGGAAGCGCACAGTCTGGCCGAAAGGAACCTATATGCGAATCAGTCAGGATCGACTCCGGGCATACGTACTAACGAGGGACGACATGGACCTCATCAACTCTGGGCGGGCGGACCGGGTGGATAGCCGGAAGATCAGCCAGCGACTGCTGGCGGAAAGGGCCCAGGTCGCGCCGAGCTTCATCAACCACCTGACGGCGGGCCGCAAGCGCAGTTGCACACCGGAGGTTGCAGAGCGCATCGCGGAGGCTCTTGAAGTGCCCATCCGTGCCCTTTTCGACCCCGAAATATCGCCTGCTAGTAGACATCCCATCAATCGCCGGGCGAAATCGCAGGCCCAGGCAGCCTGATGGCCGTCAGGACTGCTGGGGCCCTGACTCAGAACCTCAGGAACCTCATTGAAGAAACGCGCTACGGGCAGGCCAGCACCGATGACCTGCACAACGGGCTCCTCGAACTGGAGCGGGCCCTGCAACTGCCCCTCACCGAACCGGAGGAAGACTCATGAGCTCACCCGCAGTCCTTGAAGACACCACTTGGCGAACCGATGCCTGGGAAGTGTTGACCCGCGTAGCCGAATCAGGCGAAGTGTTCGACGCCTACGCACTGGAGTCCAAGCACGGACTCCGGCCACCGCCACACCCCAACAACTGGGGGCCGCTGTTCCAAGCGGCAGCCAACGCCGGCCTCATCAGTTACGTGGAACACCGAAAATCACGCCGCCCAAGCAGCAACGGCAGCATGCGGGCTTTCTGGCGCGGTCTGCCGAATCAGTCATACCGGAAGGCGGCCGCCTGATGGCAGGACCGCTGCTGACCACCACCGAGGTGGCCAAGATGTTCGGCCTGACCGAGAAGACGCTCCGCAACTGGCGCTGCCTCCAGCAGGGACCTCCCTGGGTGAAGCACAGAGGACGCATCTACTACCGGGCGTCCGACCTCGAAACATACGCCGAGAACCTGCCACTCGCTTCCTGACCCACCAAACGAAGAGAGGCCCCGGGGTGCGACCCGAGACCTCAAGTCACCGCCACTGAAGGAGTACCGATGACCATCACCCAGCATACCGAACAGCTCCCGAGGGCTGAGGTGGACATTGTTGTTCGCCAGCTCACCGGGACGTACCACCACAACCACGGGGTGGATAACACCGGCCGCTTGGAGTACTTCGCGGAGAGCCTCGCTTGGAAGATCGGCGGCGGTAACACCCGTGACTTCCGGGACTATCTGCTGGATGTCCTCCAAGCATTCGAGAATCTCATGGACGTTTACTGGGGAGACCAGCCGCACGATCGGCGCGACACCTACGACGCGGACCTGAACGCGGCAGTGAACGGCGCTCTGGACGCAGCCGGTTTCCCTGCGGGTCCGATTCAACGCTTCGGTGAGCAGCGCACGGTGCAGATGGCAGCCGCAGCATGATCCGCGCATGGTTCCGTACGTGGTGGGAGAAGCACGTCCCCTTGGATACCAATCCGGAACCGTCATGGCTGGACCTGCTGGGCGGCGTCGGGATCTCCCAGGCGGAAGCCGCCCTCGACGCAGCTGCCGAAGCCCACTTTGCTTCGGCGCCCTGATGGACGCCTTCCTCGACCTCCTCGACTTTCCAGACTCCGTCTACCTAGCCGGAGCCGTCACCGCCTGGCTCGCGCACTGCGGCATCCGGGGCAAGCACATGAAACTCAACCACCTCAAGAAAGAAGAATCCTGATGAGCAAGATCGTGAAGCTGGAAGCCAGCAACTTTAAACGTCTCCGCGCTGTGGAGATCAACCCGGACGGGAACCTGGTCGTGATCGCCGGCCGCAACGGGCAGGGCAAGACCAGCGTCCTCGACGCGATCACCGCAGCGCTGGGCGGCACCAGCACAAAGGCACTCCCCCGGCCCATCCGCGACGGCGAGAACAAAGCGCAGATCGTTCTGGAGACGGAGGACCTGATCGTCACCCGCACGTTCTCCGGCACGACGTCGAAGCTGACCGTCAAAGGCAAGGACGGTTCGACCTTCTCGAAGGGGCAGGCGAAGCTCGACGAGCTGCTGGGCCGTCTGTCGCTGGACCCGTTGGCATTCACCCAGCTCTCCGAGAAGGAGCAGCTCAAGACGCTCCACGATCTGGTGGAGCTGCCGTTCGATCCGGCGAAGCTGGAAGCTGACCGGGCGAAGGTCTTCGCTGAGCGTACAGACGTGAACCGGAGGATCAAGGAGCTGCAGGGCCAGGCCGCCGGCTACACCCTCCCCACCGACGTGCCCGAGGAAGAGGTCAGCGTATCCGCGCTGCTCACCCAATACCGGGAAGCCCAGGACACCAACACTCGCGCTTCCAACATGCGTAGGCAAGCCGCCTATCATGCCGAGCGAGTGGACATCCTCCGTCAGGAACTCCAAGAGGCTGAGGCGAAGCTGGCAGAGATCGATAAGGAAGTCTCGCTCCTCCCCGCCCCGATCGACCTCGAGGCGATCCAGTCGCAGATCGACAACGCTGAGCAGATCAACGCCGGCGTCCGGGCCGCGAAAGCGCACCGCGAACTGGCCGAGCGGCTTGCGAGCCTGCAGGGCGATGCGGAGTTCCTGACCGCGCAGCTGGACTCCATCGACAAGCGGAAAGCTGACGGGCTCGCCGCCGCAACCTTCCCCGTCGAGGGCCTCGGTTTCGACGAGGACGGCGTCACCTACCAGGGCGTCCCGTTCAAGCAGGCCTCCGGCGCCGAGCAGCTCCGCGTCTCCCTGGCCATGGCCATCGCGCTGAACCCCGGGCTCCGGGTCATTCGCATCGCTGACGGCTCCCTGCTCGACTCGACGAACCTGCAGCTCATCGAGGAAATGGCCGTGGCCACCGACTACCAGGTGTGGATCGAGATGGTCGACGAAACCGGCGACTTCGGCATCACCATCGAAGACGGCGCGGTCGCAGCATGAGCCCAGACCCATACCGGTGCGACTGCAGGGTCATCACCGAACAGGCAGAGAAGGACGGCGCGTTCTGCGGCGTGCACAACAACAAGGGCGGGTTCTTCTACACGCCGGAACCCAAGACAGATTGGTGGAACTGATGAACAACGAACTCCCCGGCCCGAAGCCGCGCCTCGCCCCGGTCCCTGCTGGTCTGGTGTTCACCCACAACGGCCACCGGTACAAGATGTCCGAGAAGCCCGGCCCGATCACCGCTGGCAACAAGTTCCTGCCCGTCACCGGTGTGACCACGCTGCTCGGCGGCGGTGTGCCGAAGCCGGCGCTGGTTCGCTGGGCGCCGAAGGTCGTCGCCGAGTGGGTGACGGACCCTGCTAACCGCGAGCGCCTCGAGGAGCTGCTCGCCGGCGACCCGGTAACCGCTGTTCGGGAGCTGAAAGAGCTGCCGACGAAGGAGCGCGACGCCGCCGGCATTCGTGGCACCGCGGTGCACGCCCAGGCGGAGGAACTGCACCGCACCGGCGAAGCACCTGATGTGCCGGAGGATCTGCTCGGGTTCGTGGAGGGGTACGTCCAGTTCCTGGACGACTTCCAGATCACCCCGGTGCTGATGGAGCGTCCGTGCGGGAACCGGAAGGACTGGTGGGCCGGCACCTTCGACCTCCTGGCCACGTCCCCGTTCCTCGCTGGCGGGAAGCTCGTGCAGATCGACATCAAGACATCGAAGGGCGTCTACGGGGAGACCGCGCTGCAGACCGGCGCGTACTCCAAGGCCGAGTTCTACGTCGACGCGGACGGGCACGAACAGCCCATGCCTGAAGTCCATGCCACGTACGTCGCCCACGTAACCCCAACGGATCGGGACGGTGCGAACGCCCGGTACGCTGCCGCGCCGCTCGGCACCAGCCTCTACACCCTGGCTCCGGACCAGGAAGCGATCGAACGCCACTACCAGCTGTTCCTGGCTGCGGCCTTCACTCACAAGACCACCAAGGAGCGGGACGCCATCATCGGCGAACCGCTCACCACCCCGAACACCGAAATGAGCGCAGCAGCTTGAGTGCTCCTTTCGAGTTCGTCGATCACGAACGCGAAAGGGGGGTCGCCCTCTACTACGAGGATGACCAGATCGCCGTGAATACGTGGATGCGGTGTGAAGGAACGACCACCTATCACGAGGTATTCCTCAACCCGCCAGCGGTCCAGCTGCTCATCGAAGCCCTGACCACCATGCAAGCCGACATCAATATCCGATTCCCGAAGGGAACCCAGTCATGACCGAACTCGCTACACTCCCCCAGGCAAATGCTCTTGCCGTTCCGTCCGCCGCTGGCGCCCCGGCGCTGAACCTGACCGCCACCACCGTGTCCCTGCTGGAGTGGGCGCAGGAGCTGGACGCCGCTCACCGTCTCGGCACCGCGCTCTGCGGTACCGAGTTTGTGCCGGCGCCCTTCCGCGGCAAGCCTGACGCCGCGGCAGCCGCCATCCTGGCCGGCAAGTCACTCGGCCTGGACCCGATGAACTCGCTGTCCAACATCTTCGTGGTGCAGGGCCGCCCGGCCATGTACGCCCGGACCATGGTGGCACTCGTGCTGTCTGCAGGCCACGACGTCCGGCGCACCGCCGCCACCCCGGAGACTGTGACCATCCTCGGCCGCCGGAAGGGCCAGCAGGAGTGGCAGGAGTTCACCTGGACCATCGAGCGCGCCCGGCAGGCCGGTTATCTCAGCAACAAGAAGTACAACACCGACCCGATCGCCATGCTGACGGCCAAGGCCCAGGCAGAGGCTTGCCGCACCATCGCCCCGGATGTGCTGACCGGCGTGGCCGCGTACTCCGTCGAGGACGTCGAGCTGGAGGACATGGGCGAGACCATCAGTTCCCCGGCGCCGGCCGCCCCCGCGGTTGAGAAGCAGAAGCGCACGGTGAAGCGGCGGCAGCCCCCTGTCCCGGCGGTTCCCGACGTCGTGACCGACCCGCCGGCACCTGAACCCGAACCAGAGGCAAAGCCTCAGGACGACGTCGTGGATCAGGAGACCGGTGAACTCCCGTCGGAACGTGACTGGCTCGCTGAGATTGACCTCGCCGCCGGCGACGTTACCGCCCTGCGTGCCCTCTGGACGGCGGCGGCTGACGCCGGTGCGGCGCCCGAGATACTGGATGCCATCGCCTCCGCCGCGTCCGCAGCGAAGGACGCGTAATGAGCAACATGACCATCACTATCAAGCACGACGGCAAGACCTACGGCGGACAGATCGGAACCATCAAGAGCACCAGCCTGGGCACAGAACACCACGGCGTCATGACCGGGATGCTGCACGTCGAATGGAAGGGCGGCGGCGTCGGTGTCGGCGGAATGACTCTCGACACCCCGAGGCGAGCCGAGGAGGACAATCACCTCGGACGCTTCGGCACGGCCTACGGCCTCGACCACATCATGCGAGTCCTTGAGGCCGTGGGTGTCGACAAATGGGAAGACCTGCCAGGAACGCCCATCGTCGTCCTTTTCGAAGGCCAAAGCATCTGGGGCGCGGCCTCCGTCGGCATCGCCGGCATCACCAACGAGAAGGTCCTGATCTATAAGGACCACGTCGACGAATTCAAGGACGTGGCGTAACCGTGGCAGGCGAAACAACCATCACTGTAGTGGGGAATCTGACCGCGGATCCGGAGCTTCGGTTTACGCCGTCGGGGTCCGCGGTGGCGAACTTCCAGATTGCCAGCACTCCGCGGACGTTCGACCGGCCGTCCAATGAGTGGAAGGACGGGGAAACCCTGTTCCTCCGCTGCAGCGTTTGGCGTGAGGCCGCGGAGAACGTGGCCGAAACCCTGACCAAGGGAACCCGCGTCGTCTGCCAAGGACGTCTCACCACGCGCTCCTACGAGACCAAGGAAGGCGAGAAGCGGACCGTCATGGAGCTGGAGGTCGACGAGATCGGCCCCAGTCTCAGGTACGCGTCCGCGAAGGTCACCCGCACCCAACGCTCCGGAAGCGGGGCCCCGGCGACGGCGAGCACGTCCAGCTGGGGCGGCTCCACCAACGGGTGGGGCGCCGCCACCACCAACGAACCACCCTTCTAAACCACCCATCTTTTGTTGTGCCGTCCGCGCCAAACAGCGGGCGGCACAACACCAACCACCAGGAGAAATACCTTGAAACAGATCACCGTTTACACCACCCCGGACTGCCGGCAATGCCGCTTGACCAAGACCTGGCTCACTGACCGGGAAATCCCTTTCGAGACCGTGGACCTCAGCGAATCCCCCGCAGACCTGGCCGCCGTCCGAGAACTCGGATACGCATCAGCGCCCGTCATCGTCGTCTCCACCGGCAATCCCGAGAACGACCTCCACTGGTACGGCTTTCACCCCGATTTCCTCACCCGCTACGCCACGACGGAGGCTGCAGCGTGAACCCCGGTGACCAGTGCCCCAGCTGCCTGACCATCATCCGGGCCACCGGAGAGTGCAGGTGCTCCGACTAGTGGGCACCTTCCAAGCCGTCTGGCCCATCGTCGACGCCGGCATGGCGGCCACCCTGCTCTTCGTCGAAGCGCACCGGGACCTGCCCGCCGTTGCCGCACGGCACCGTGTCCGGATCACCGGCGAACCCAGCTTCGCCGTCTGCCCCGGCCGCCGCATCCCTGGCTCTCAAGGCGCGGCATTCGTCGTCACCGCCACGGCCCCGGCCGAACCTCTCGGCGCCCGCGAGTACGGACAACCCCACCCGTTCGGCGAAGTGGCATGACGATCCTGGCGACCCGGATACTGCCGATCCGGGAACTGCGCTGCGACGAGTTCATCTGCAAACGATGCGGCATCGACTTCACCGGCCGCCCCAACACCCACTGCAAAGACTGCCGCAGCATCCTGAGGAAAGAACCGTGACCGCGCAGTTGGAGGGTCAGCTGGATCTGCTCGTCCTGCTGGGCCAGCTCGAAGCATCCGAGACATCTCAGGATCGCTCCAGCCTCACCGGGTGGACCTACTACGAGACCGACCCGGACAAGCTCGACGCGCTCCACCACCGCTGGGTGGACGGGTACCAAGGCGTTCGCTGGCAGGACTGGAAGGCCTTCCCGGGCTGGCACGAGTCCATGACCGGGCGAAACGGTATGGGTGGCCCGCATCCCTCATTCACCTACACGGCGGACCCCGGCTGCAATCACTGGCGCGAGACCACAGCCGAGCAGCGCAAACGCGGCTCCTGCCAATGCGTTGGCCGCGGAATGCTCTACCGGGTCTACTGCGCCGGCTGCGACTGGTGGACGCCAATCCACACAGGCGAGAACCAGGCCGCCGAAGCATACCTGGACCACTGCTGGCCCGGGTGGAACGAGCTGCCGGTCCTCGAATCCAAGACGAAAGGCTACGACTACGTGTTCACGTTCCCCGGCGATTACCCCGGGGAATGGAATTCGCCTGGGGCACCCATCAAGGACTGCCGCGGCACCACCAAATTCGCTACCAGGCACGTTCCGGGAGGTTCACCCTTCGGGGGATACAAAGTCGCAGTCGTCCAGGCTTGTGACGGCCACCGGTGACAGCGGGAATGCTAATTCCGAGCGTCGATGAACATCATGCCAATCCGGACGCCTGCCCAGGAGGCGAGGGCAATAGAACAGATATAGGTGGTTACGTGCACCCAGACAGTGGCGAAGCCGCTCACCTCGGCCCCACCAATGACGGGAAACAGAATGGCTACGGCTACAGCCGCTGTAAAGACACCGAGAGCTCGCGACATGCGACTGAAGAGATCGATAGCACGGGCGGCAAACGGAGCTTCTTTAGACAGAGATTCGAAGCGCTCCAGTGCCAACGCAATGAGCAGCGCGGCGAAGATCTGCGCGTAGACGCCAGCGGAATCCGGTGTGAGAGATATTTCCATGCCCGACAGCCTACTAACAGAAATGGTTACCCCAATGGCCTGGTTTAACGCTGCTGACAAGATGCACTCCCACCCAAGTGCCCGCGCTGCAGGGCTGGAAGCTCTCGGCCTGTGGGTGGTGGCTGGGTGCCATTCCGTGGCTACCCGGAATCCCGGCTTCGCATCGTCGGAGTATGTCCGTTCGTTCCCGCGGGGCAGGGCCCTGGCTCGGTGTCTGGTGCGTGCTGGGTTTTGGCAGCCGGTGCCGGGTGGCTGGGATTTCCTGGAAGGCGGTGAGTTCTGGTCTGTTCGCTATGACCGGTTCCCGATACCGGTCCAGTTGCGCGCAGCGGTGTACGAGCGCGACGGTTGCCGGTGCCTCCACTGCGGGACGACGGAGAACCTATCCCTAGACCACATTTGGCCGTATTCGAAGGGCGGGCCGGACACCTACGAGAACCTGCAAACGCTGTGCAGGCCATGCAATTCGAAGAAGGGAGTCAGGACTGATGGCCCAGGACGAACGCCCGTGGATCAAGCTCTCCTTGGATTACTTCGATAACCCGAAGATCGACGCGCTGAGCGACACAGCCCAGCTGCTGCACCTTCAACTGATGCTCCGGACAGCCCGTCAGCAGAAGGACGGGGAAGTGTCTCTCCGGGCTGCGAAAGCCCGTGGGGACGCAGGGTTCAAGGAGCTCGTCACAGCTGGGCTGCTGGTGAAGGTGGATGCCAGGACGTACCGGGTCCACGACTACGAGAAGCACCAAACCCTGGCTCGAATAATCACGGAACGGAAACGTGCCGGCGGCCGCGGCGGGCACGTGAAGAACCACGTCAAGCGGTTCATCTATGACGAGTCCTGCGGCTTCTGTCAGGACGACGCAGCAGGCGACCAAGAGTGGCTGAAGGACCCCAATGTGACCCAGAAAGGGGCCTAAAACCAAGTGGCAAAAGTAGCAAAAGGAGTGGCAATTGCTACTCAAAACAGTGGCAAAACACGTGGCAAACGCAGTGGCAGAAGGTAAGAACTCTAGAACTTACTTGAGTGCCTATCTCACCTACCAGCGTGGTTGCTTTTCAAAGACCTTGAAGAAAGAAAGCGGCGATCGTCGCTCACTTAACGCGAGACACCAGGACGCACGCCGCCAGTAAACCCAGTAGGAGAAAGCTTGAAACTCACCGACCAGGAAGGCCAACGGCTCGCAGCAATCATGATCGTCATGCGGCCCGACTGGACCCCGAACAAACCCGGCATCCTCCTCCACACCGTCAACCAGGGCGACGGCTTCATCCACGCACAGGACTTCGGCCACACCATCCGGGCCCTCGCCCACTACGCCACCGAAACCGGCCCAGACGGGAGGCCAGCGAAACGCACACCGAACCTCTACCCCGAGGACGGCCAACACTGGACGGCCACGGCCACGAACCCGGCCGCACTCCCCCAAGGCCCACCCTGCGAAGACCACCCCGAAGAACCAGCCCGCAACTGCCGGTGCTGCTGGGCAGACGTCAAGACCGGACACCGACCACCCACCCACATCGGCAAGAAATACCAACCCGAAAGCGAGACCACAGCATGAGCGACTTCCAACTCGGACAGCGCGTGGCCTACACCGAACACCTCCGCCGGCGCAGTGCCCAGCCCGGAGAGTTCGGCGGACCCGACAAAATTTGGTCCCCCAACGCAGGGCCATTCTCCGGCCCCGGCTGGGAGGAACACCGCTGGCCGGGCGGTGAAGGCATGATCGTAGGCAAGCGCACCCTCTCCAATGGCGCTGTGATCTGGCTCGGCGAGGGGGCAGGGAACAGCTATACGCCGACCGAAAGTTTCACTGCATACCTCGTGGCCTATGACCTACACCGCAACCCCGTCCATGTCCTGCCCGAGCACATCACACCGACCCACCCCGTAGGGGCGACCAACACCACCCAGGAGGCCACCCCATGAACCCCACCCACAAAGCCATGCCCGCAACACCCAGCCACACTTGCCAGAACGCCCACTGCGAAGCGACAACACCCCGACTGGGGTGATTCCCCGTCCCAGTCCAAACCGACCCCGCACAGAGGCGGACAGCGGCTCTTGGGAACATACCAAACCCACCAAACTCACACGAAAGCAGGACCCGTATGGGAGACCCAATCACCCTGACCATTCCGGCACCGGCGGGTTGGATAAATTCGAACCAACGGATGCACCGGATGCAGGTGGCGAAGCTGACTGCACTGTGGCGCGAAGCGGCACGCGTTGCAGTACCGGAGACCGACCAGGCAGTGGGCAAGGTCCGAATAGTCGCCCGTGTCTGGAAAACCCGCCGCGGCCGCTATGATCCGGGCAACCTCTACCCCACCGCGAAAGCCTGCGTGGACGGCATAGTGGAGGCCGGCTTACTCGCGGATGATGACTGGCTCCACGTGGACGGACCAGACCTGCGGCATGGTGGAATCGGTCCGGCTGCATTGGTCATCACCATCGAACCCTCATGATCACAACCACGCGATCCCTGAGTAAATTGACGCGACACGGCCGCTATAGGTACACACAGACTTTGCGTGCATCAAGTCATGCATAATTGAGAGACGGAAGGGGGAGACCTAATGAGCAGAACGTTGACAACGAATAGTCATCCGGCGCTGCGGCAGTCTGCTGAAGACCTAGCCGAGGCTGTGCTTGAAGAGTACTGGTCAGACGACGACCTTCCGATTGACCCAGTAGTAATAGCCCGCAGGCTGGGCGCGGAAGTATTCAACGCTCAGCTAGGCAACGATGTCATCGGCATGATCATGGGCGACCCATCCGGCGCCTCCATCTATCTGGACGAAGACCAACCCCGGAACCGATACAGGTTTACGTGTGCTCACGAAATTGGACACTACGTGGAACGTAGCGGCAGCCTCGATGCGCCCTCCAATTACGTAGATCGCCGCTCCGACGAGTCAGTCGCACCCTGGGAGAAACCAGAGGACGAGATCTTCGCCGACCACTTTGCTGGTGCTCTTTTGATGCCAAGGCAGAAGCTCGTGTCCATGATGGAGAAGGGCATGTCGGACCTTGCCATGGCTAACGAGTTTGGTGTCGCTCTTGGCTCCCTCCGGTACAGGAAGAGCTTCTTCCCCGCATGACCAATGAGGACACCCCCTCACCACGAGGGAATGCGAGCGGGGCAGAAGTACAGGCCATCCTGAACGGCACCATTCTGAAACCCGTAGAGTCGACACCCTCCGGTGACGGTGGTGACGGCACCAAGGATGCAGCAGACGACGGACTCAACTTTGTGCGCGGCCTCACTACGCGCTCCCTGCTTTTTGACCTCTTCTGCCATATCGCTATACGAAGCAACACGCACAGCAATCATATTCAGCGAATCCAAGCCCTCAGCAAAAAAAGGAAGCGCTTTTACCAATTCTGCGTGTGGGGCGACGTCGCAATCCGGCTCTCTGCTGTGATCTTTATGCTGTATGCAGGGTTCGTCGTAGTCACCAAAGTTGCGGCGTAGCAGAGGCGCAGCTGCAGCCGCCCCGAGTGGACTAACCTTCCCTTGACCGCGCTAGCCTGCGAGCACAATAGGAGTCACGTGCATGTGGGTACCTCCCGGAAAGACCAAGCGCGACGAGGACAATGCCGCCTGGACTCTCAAACCGTTGTGTGACGCTCTGGCGGGCACGAAGGCGTGGGACCACCGGATCGTTCCGGATGACACCCCCGAGTTCATGGAGAAGCCCATGCCGGCCATCATCTACCGGCCCGGGGCACCGAAAGAACTGGTCATCACCATCACCGAAATGCCAAGCAGTGCTAGGTGATTTACCAAGCATCACAAGGTAGACTAAACGGAAACGCAAAGGCCCCGCGAGTGGTTCGAACACTCCGGGGCCGTGACCGAATAACAAGCAAGGAGATTCGGTATGACCAAGACTAGCAACACCCACAAGGTCTCCCTCAAGGAAGGCCCGAACCGCACAACCGTTCCGCACTTCGAATGCCTGGGCAGCGCATCTGCAGCCTGCCGCATCTACCCGGCGTGCGACTGTGAAAGCTGGAACGAGCACCATGCCAAGGACTACGGCCCCGGCCACGAACCCGTGCAGCAGGACGAATGCTGGCTGCACGGCTGGTTCGACAATGATGCCGCCGTATACGCCGGCGAAGACGCCACCGATATGCGGGACAACGGCCTCCCCGACGTCCTTCGCCAGGAAGGGACCATCGAGTATTCGTTCTGCGAGGAATGGATCGAATGGTGGTTCGTCACTGACCCTGCCGAGGCTGCCGCGTGAGCGCCGGAATGGCGGACGTGATCGCGGCGCACGCCTACGCGGGCCCCGAGATCGAGGACCACCCCACGTACGGCTACACCGACGTGGCGGTCTGCGACTGCGGGGCGCGGCTCTACCTCGAGACGCTCGGTGAGCCGAACGACCGGGACGACCTACACGCCGCCCACGTCGCCGAGGAACTCACCAAGGCCGGGTACGGGAACGTGCAGGAAGCACTCCTGGCCGCCGCCGACGAGATGCCCATCGAAAGCCTGCTTGGCGCGGACAAAGCCAGCGTCTGGCTCCGGCAGCGGGCACACTCCATCAAGGGGGACGCATGAACGGCTGCCCCTACATCGCCGGCCCTGCGTGCGCCGGGTGCGATGGTGCCTGCTGGGAGCCCGCCCCGCCTCGTCAGCCCGAACCGCAGCTGTGCGAATGGTGCTCCCGCTGGACGGGCGCCATGCAGGAATGCGACGGAACATGCAAGACCATCACCGAGGAACAGTGGCTCGCCGCCCACGCGGTCGAGACCTACGCCGCGGACCCCGAAGGCCACGCCCTCGTCCAAGCCATCCACGACCGGAAGGCGGATGAATGAGCCGCGGCTACAGCGCTGGGGTATCTGTAGCAAGGGGCCCGTCATCCAATACGGCCGCGAGCCGCTTGCGCAGTCTGTTGATTGTCGCGGTCAGCCTGCGTCCCGATCGCTCGCGGTCACCTTTGTCGGGTGCGTACCAAGCAAGTCCGAATTCTGTGAGGGCAGATACCATCTCCTGCACCGTTGATATGCACAGCCCCCGATCAGAGGCGTTCGAGGATTTGTCAATCGCGGCGAGGCTTCCAGCTGTGAGAACATGCGAGGCGCGGTCCAGCTCTCCGAGGAACGTCATCTCTTGCGTTTCTAGACCCCACCGGTATACCGCAGCCCGAAAACCCGCATCCTGTTCCAGGATGACTGTGTGTGTGGCATCGAACGGCGTGTACTCAAACCGGCTGGCTGCCGCAAGCAGGTCAGCCATAGCCGACATCTCCCGTTGCCTATCCGCCAAGGCTTTCTGGTGCTTGTTCGATCGCTTCAGCACGGACACTGCAACCCAAGCCGCAACACCTGCTGACATGGCGGCGCCCAGAAATCCTGACCAGAGCTGGACCCAGACGCCTTCGTCTACTCCCCAAAGTTCCCCCAAGACAATTCCCCGAAACATGGGCTTGAGTCTACGGGAGGCACCCTGATGGGTGCGCTTGTCACCGTCATGGTGTCCCCGCGGCTCGCGGACGGGTGCGCCGTCACCCAGGATGCCGCTGCGGCCCTGGTCGCCGACGGATGGACACCGCCCGGCCCCGAGGACCAAACCTATACGATGCGCAAATGACAGAGCACTCCGAAACCCCGCGCCAGCAGCGCCGGCCAGCACCGACCGCCAGCATCCGGGCCCGCAGTATGGATCACCAGGCCGCTCCCTATTGGGAAGGGATCAAGAAAGCTCCTCGAATTCCTGACCCTGACCAGCTCCAAGCAATGCACTGGAGCAAGTCCGCCCTCGCCGCATGTATCAGCCGTGCTGGACACCGGGACGCTTTCGATTCCTGGACTGGCGCCGTCGAAGGCGTTTGGTGGGCAATTGCACTGGACGATGCCCTCAAGAAACACCTCAACCGCATATATACCGAAGCGCGTGATGCTGACCCGGACGGATGCATAGTCAACGGGATGTCCTGGCTTCGTAACCGTCATGCCCACGAGATCCTCGTGACCGCAGCCGGTGGCGCGAAGAGAGACTTCCTGGTCCCACCCGGTGGTGATGGGGTCATTTACATCAGCCCATCGAATCGCTGGATGGAGGCTGCGGAGATAATCGGCACTCGCTACGATCAGCAGCCAGACAAGCGGCCTGCATATGAGGCCTTTGTTGAGGGACTTCCACTGGATATGAGCCTGGTGAAGGCTCTGGCATGGTTCAACACTGTGTTTGAAGCCAGCAAGTTTCCGGATCCAATAGTGCCTGAAGACCCGACAGTTTTGGGCTCCCATGAGTAACGCACGCGAGGCCATCCGTCGCATCGAGCGCGCCCAGGAGCGGGACTGGCAAGCCGCTTACGCCCGCCTTCTCCCACCTGTGCCGGCGCCCACCCGCACACCGGACTGCACCTGCGACTGGTTCTCCGAGCCACGGCTCTGAGACCCCAAACCAGTCTGGCACCACACCCGCTACGGGACGACTGCCCAGACCACCCAGAACCGGAGAAAATGACATGAGCGCGTTGAGAGGTTGCAAGCTTCTACGCGTAGGTCGCTGGATCTATGACGACCTGGCTTACAACGCCAGTCTCTGGGTTCGTCACGTCTTCGGTCACTTCCGGGCGTTCCATATGAAGTCGCGGGTGCAACGGCACACGAGATTCCCTTTGGAGACGGGTGGGCGGTTCGATCCAAACCACTTCCACATTTGCGGTCGCCCAAGCATCCAGTCGAGCCATGATCCGGAAGTGCACTTGCTCTCCCGGAGATACGAGAGCGACCCTCCCCCCAGACGATGGTGTAAAAAGATCGACTTCGCACCCACGTGCTTCCAAGCGAACCCGAAACGCTTCTCCGTCACCAGCGTTGGAAATGTGCCCGTTGAGCATGTACCCGCTGCGTGCAGGCGAGCCTTCCCAATAGGCAGAGCCATTCATTTCGACAGCCCAATCCGCACTCGGCCGTTCTCGATGCCGGAGCCACGCGGTGATTCCGAATGCCAGCGCAGAGCCCACGGACCCGGCCAACGCGACGATGACGGCCAGCGCTCCCCAAAAGATCTCGCTCCCCACGAACTCCTGCATATCCACTTCCACGCGTTCCCCCAAAGAAAAACCAGACGATGACGCAGACCAGCATATGTGGGGCCAGGAAGTGCACCGGAGCCCCACCATCATGACCGGTCCTGCACAGGCCCACGGGCGGCCGGTCGGCGTCCACGGCCGGAGCAACTCAGGTTCCGCCGACAGGCAGATGGACGCGAAGCTGATCCTGCCGGAAGGGGCCAACCATGACACTCACCCAAGACATCTCCCAGGCTGCCAAAGAGCTGCGGCAGGAACGGCATGCAGAGCGCGCCTTCTACCGAAAGATTCGGCGATACCACCACCGTCACGGCCGACGGCCGTCATTAATTCACAAGGGAAAGAAGGCGCGGTTGCATGCGAATGATGGGCGACACGTACGATAGAGTCTCGGCGTGAGGAAATCCAAAGAGCGGAAGCCGATGAAGCTGCGCAACGTATTTTTATCCGGCATTGGTTTCTCCCTGGCTATCATCGGATCCTGCTTCTGGTTCTTCGCATGGCAGGCCGCCGGAAGAAAAAAATTCTGGCTATCCCAATTGGACCAGGAGGTTTATTTCTCGATCACGCGGAACGCAGTCACCTTAGCTGGCGCCCTCGTCGTAGGGGTGACTATCTTCTTCTCCTACCGGAAGCAGCAGACGGCGGAGAACGCCCAAAGACTCGCGCAAGAGGCACAGAACACAGCAGCTGAAGCTCAGCGGGTGGCACAGGACACCTTGAATCTGAGCTTGGATAAACATGATCTTGAGAAGGTCGGCGAACTGCGGAACCGCTACGCCCGTTCTGCTGAGCAGCTGGGAAGTGACAGAAGCGCTGTGCAGCTGGCCGGCTTGCATTCTCTGGCCTCCCTATCCGATGACTGGGCAGCCCTTGGTAATTTCGACGAGCAGCAGGTGTGCATCGCCCTTCTTTGTTCGTTCATCAAGGACTCAGCATCCGAGGAGCCTGGATCCAGCGCAGCGGCAGAGGCAGTGTCAATCGTTGCGTCACGGATCAGAAAGGATCTTTCCGGCACAGACCGGAGCTGGAGCGGAAGCGCCATGACACTTCAGCGGGCTGACTTGGGGTTCGAGCTACTCGACGCGGCCGTTCGGGGCGGTCAACTGATTTTGCGTGACTGCTCCTGGCACGAGACTGGAATGATCAAGGGGCTCCAACTGCAGAGTGGCGTTATGGCCCTCCAGGGCGACTTCACCAATCCCTGGTTTCTCGAGGCAGAGTTCGAGGGCGGGAAACTGGAGATAACGCCCGCACTGCAAGAGAGCGAGGTGGGTATCACCTTTGCCGACTGTGATTTCGACGGAGGGAGTATTTATGTGACTCCCTTCATGGGCCAAGCAATGTACCTGGAGTTTATGGATTGCCGATTCATATCCGGAGATGTGACGATAACCTTCGTTGGGAACCCTTCATCGATTCGATTCAGCGGCTGCACTTTCGAATCCCCTGACGTTGTCAGGGTGACCTCACGGAATTCCACACCCCCGAAGGTCGGCTTTATGAACTGTGAATTCAGCGGATCCGCGGAAGAAATGAGGCTCGATCCGGAAGCGGCGATAGTTTATGTACCTATACACGCCCGGCCGCCTGGTGAGCTCAGATACGTGGGAGGAGAATGGTGAAGAAAAACGCGTCAATATGCGGTGCCCGTAAGCGTGACGGCAACCCGTGCGCTGCCTCGCCGATGAAGGGTCAGAAGCGTTGCGGACGGCACGGCGGGAAGTCGCCGCAGGCGAAGAAGGCGGCGGAGCGTCGGCTGGCCGAGCGGAAGGCGGCGGAACAAGCTGACCGGGCTGTACGGATGCTGGGGATCACGGAGAAGTACGCCGATATCGACCCAGGCAAGGCCCTGCTGGAGGAGATCAGTGTGACCTACGCGCATGTGCAGTGGTTGCGCGGGAAGGTCGCCGAGCTGGACGCGGACTCGTTGGCGTGGGGCAAGGTCTCCCACGAGGAAGGCATCGGCCCGGAGGGGCCGATCGACAAGACCACCATGAAGGCCGAACCGTCCGTCTGGTACCAGCTGTACCTCCGCGAGCGGGAGCACCTGGTCAAGGTCACCACCGCGGCGCTCAAAGCGGGCATCGAGGAACGCAAGGTCCGCCTGGCAGAGTCCCAGGGTGAGCTGGTGGCCAGGGTGATCCGCGGGATCCTCGAAGCCCTGGACTTGTCGGCGAAGCAGTGGAAGCTGGTGCAGACCGTGGTGCCCCAACAATTGCGTGCACTCGCCGCTGAATAATGCCCAAAATGCCTACTGTCAGTTGGTAGACTGGGAAGTGTTGGCGGGTATACGAGGTGGAGCATGAGCGGGCAGCGAATCAAGGGCACCATCATCCAGGTAGCGGACAGTGCCCACGGGAGCAGATGCACCCACCCCACCTGCACAGCACCCCTCCCCGCCGGCATCACCCTCTGCCACCGGCACACCGAGCAGCTCGAGGCAGCACTCCGGGAAGTGCCCGGCACATGGTCGAGCATCCGCACCAGTGCGTGCAAGCTCGACGTCGGAGCTGGCAGTGTTGGCGGACTCGGCGGCAGTACATCGCCTGCGGAGCCCGCCAACCTCGACGCCCTAGACCAGGCGCAAACCCTGTCCGTGATCCTCGCCGGCTGGGCCAGCCACCTCCCCACACTCATTCCCGCCGGTGAAGCACCCGCCGTCGCCGGGTGGCTTGTCTCCCAGCTGAACCTCATCCGCCGGCAAGCCTGGGCGGGCGACCTGTTCACCGAACTCCGCGACGCCCTGAACGCTTGCGCCCGCGCCACCGACCGGGCCGGGCAGCGGGTATTCGCCGGCATGTGCCCCACCCTGGATGAGGCAGGCTTCGAGTGCGGACAGCCGTTGTACGCGCTCACCGGCAGGCCATACGCTCACTGCCGAGCCTGCGGCCAGGAATGGGACGTGAGTGACTGGCGGGAACGCGCACTTGCCGCAGCCGAGCTGCAGCACGGCACCGCGGCAGAGATCAGCCGCATGCTCTCCGACCCCGTCACCCGCGAGGCACTCCCCCAAGCCACCATCCGATCTTGGGCGAACCGAGGCAAGCTCGTAGCCACGGGCACACGGGACGGCAGGTCCGTCTACCTCATCGCCGATGTGCGGGACCTATGGGCCGCAACGAAGGCCGCTGGCTACAAGCGTTCGCAGCTCGCCGCCTAATAGTTGGCGTATCAGCAAGCAGTGCTTGACAGTCTGAAAACTGCAACGTAGCCTGTAGGCATAGTGCGAGTGGTGGCTCCTGAGACCGGCCCCCACACGCACGAGGCCCCGCCAATTCCCCATGACCGCGGGGCCTCCCCCATTCTTGGCGCTGGCGCGTCAACGCCGACCCACGAAGCGCACCGCTTCCGGTGAAGGCCGTTCGAGGGTCCCCGACCGTGGGTCTTTCTGCCCCTTGCCATGAACGCGACCTGCGCGCCAGCACCCAACAAACTTGACGGCGAAAACCCCCGACCCACCCACACTCCAGCGGGGCGAGCCAGTAGCCGTCAACAACTTCCGAGGATTCCATGACGGTTGAAGAGCTGATCAAGGCGCTTTCTGCCCTGCCTGACCAGTCGGCACCTGTCTGGGTCGAAGGCTGCGACTGCGCTAATCCGGCGAAGGGCGTCACGACAACGCCCGACGGTCACGCCTACATCGAAGCGAACCTCTGACTTCAGGGCAAAAGGAAAGCGGGCCACCCGTCGGTGACCCGCTCAACAGCCTTTGAACATGAGTGCCCTGCTAGCCGGCATCTGTTGTCCGCAACTAACGCATTGCCATAGGCGCCGCGAAGGTATCGCTGCAGGAAGTATATCCGAGCCAGGAGGAACCAGTGAGCTTGACCATGTGGGAAGCCGCGGCCCGCATGTTCGAGCCGCCGGCGCCGCCGAAGTGGGCCACCCCCGGCGACATGGCTGCCGCCCTGGATCACAAGACCGTGCAGACGCCGGCGCTGGACCTGATCGACGCGGCCCTGGTTGAAGCGTTCAACACCCCGGATTCCCGGCTGATCATCAGCATGCCGCCGCAGGAGGGGAAGTCGCAGCGGGCGTCCCGCCGCTTCCCGCTCTGGTGCCTCACCCAGAACAATGACCTGCGTATCGCCATCGCGTCGTATGAGTCGAATGTTGCCCGCCGGTGGGGTCGCGCTATCCGTGACGACATCACCACCCACGGCAAAGAACTCGGGCTCAGTGTCCGCCCCGATCTTGCCGCGCAGCACGAATGGTCGCTTGAAGGCCACGAAGGCGGCGTTTACACCGCTGGTATCGGCGGTGCCCTCACCGGCCGGCCCGTGGACCTGCTCATCATCGACGACCCCATCAAGGACCGCGAACAGGCCGACTCCGACGTCTACCGCGAGCGCGCCTGGGACTGGTGGACAGACACCGCGCTCACCCGCCTCGCACCCGGGGCACCCGTGATCCTGATCCTGACCCGCTGGCACGCGGACGACCTCGCAGGCTGCCTCCTCGCAGCCGAGGACGGGAAGGACTGGAAGGTCATCAACATTCCCGCCGAAGCGGACCACCGCCCCGAGAAAGGCGAAACGGACCCGCTTGGCCGGCAGCCGGGCGAGTTCATGGAATCCGCCCGCCGGCGAACCCGCCTCCAGTGGGTGAAACGGAAGATCGCTTCCGGCGCCCGTACGTGGGCCAGTCTCTACCAAGGCCGGCCATCCCCCGATGAGGGTGGCGTGTTCCCTGCCGAGTGGGCGCGCTACAGCTCCCCGCTCTGGCAGGAGAACCCGGACGGCACCCGCACCGTCCCCGGCATAGGCCGTGACGATCACGAGCTGGTGCAGTCCTGGGACCTCGCGTTCAAGGACACCAAGTCTTCGGACTACGTGGTCGGGCAGGTGTGGCTGCGGGTCGGCGTCCACGCATACCTGCTCGACCAGGTCCGGGCACGCCTGAACTTCACCGCCACCTGTCAGGCCATCAAGGACATGTCCGCGAAGTGGCCACAAGCCGTGGCCAAGTTCGTCGAAGACAAGGCCAACGGGCCGGCAGTCATGAACGCCCTCGGCAAGACCGTGATCGGGCTAATCCCCATCGAGCCGGAGGGGTCGAAGTACGCCCGCGCATCGGCGGTGTCCCCGCTGGCCGAATCCTGGAACGTGGTCCTGCCCGAGGCGGAGCTGCTGCCGAACGTGGACGAGCTGATCGAGGAAGCGAAGAACTTCCCCAACAGCGCCCACGACGACACCATCGACGCCCTGTCCCAAGCCGTGAACCGGCTCCTGCTCCTGCCGATCCCCAGCCCCAGGGACGACGTCACCGAGCCGGATGAGTACGACTTCCAAAACACGCACGGGTGGAGCATCTCCCCCGTCTAACCCGATCCTAGGAGGCCCGCATGGGTAAGCTCGCCCAGTTCTTCGGACTCCAGGAATCCGCCAACACCGTCACCGAGGGTGCACTCGCTACGGCGGAGTACCGTGCGGAGAAGCTGCAGGAATCCATGGTGCAGATGCAGCTGGCCATGGAGGACATGGGCTGGGAGAAACTGCTCGGCCAGTATTCGAACGAGTTCAGCCGTGAAGGCCTGAAGCGCGCCGCGGAACTCTCCCGCATGATGGCGATCGCTAACCCGCTCATCAAGCGGGGCCTCGCCATCCGGGCGTCATACGTCCATGGGCAGGGTGTTGGCATCACCGCCCGCTCCGACGGCACTGAGGGCCAGCAGGACGTGAACGTCGTCGTGCAGGACTTCCTCGACGACGACGCGTCCCGTGCCGCGCTGACCGGGCACCAGGCGAAACTCCGGCTGGAAACCGCGATCGGCACCGACGGCAACGTGTTCATTGCCCTGTTCACGAACCCGCTCACCGGCAAGGTCATCCCCCGCACCCTCCCGTTCGATGAGATCGCGGACAAGGTCACCGTACCCGGGGACCGGATGACCACCATGTTCTACCGGCGGGACTGGGAAGAGAACGGCTCCCCGCATACGGCCTACTACCCGGACATCCGGTGGCGGCCCAATACCCGCACCAAGTCATGGACGGACGGGCAGAACAGCTACCCGATCATGTGGGACTCCCCCGTCTACCACCTGCAGGACAACGGCCTTGACGGCTGGAAGTTCGGCATCGGCGACGCCTATGCATCCCTCCCCTGGGCACGGGCGTACAAGGAGTTCCTTGAGGACTGGGTCCTGCTCGTCAAGGCCCTGTCGCGGATCGCGTTCCAGATGTCGAAGTCCAAGACCCCCATGTCCCAGCGGACCCGTGCCGCGCTGCAGCAGATGCCGGCTGGCTCCAGTGTGGCCACGACCGGGGATCAGAAGATCGAGGCTGTCCCGAAGACCGGGGCCACCATCGACTCCGAATCCGGGCGGCCCGTCGCCACACAAGTCGCCGCCGGCCTCGGCATCCCCGTCACAACGCTCATGGCTGACCCAGGCCAGACCGGCGCCCGCGCCGTTGCAGAGACCCTGAACCAGCCCACCCGGCTGGAGTTCAAGGGCCGGCAGGAACTGTGGACCGAAGCGTTCCGCGCAATCCTCGGATACGTCATCGACCAAGCAGTCATCGCACCGCGTGGCCCACTCAAGGGCACCGTCACCCGGGAGCAGAACACGCTCACCGTCCAGCTGGCCGGGAACACTGACCGGACCCTGGACATTGCGTGGCCGGACATCAACGAGCTGCCCGTCGAAACGATCATGAAAGCGATCGTGGAAGCGGACGGCACCGGCAAGATGCCGCCGCTCGTAACCCTGCGGCTCATGCTCCGTGCCCTCGGCGTGCGAGACGTCGACGAAATCCTCGCGGACGTGACCGACGACGACGGCAACTGGGTAGACCCCGACGCCAGCGCCGGCGACACAGCCGTGAAGGCGTTCCGGCGCGGTGAGAACAAGGAGGCCATCCGATGAGCGACCTCAGACGCGTACAGAACGCTGTGGCATCCTTACTCCCGGAAGCGCGGGCTGACATTGGCGATTATCTGCCGCCCCTGCAGTCATCCCTTGCTGTTGCCTGCGAGCTGTTCTTCATTGCGTACGCAATGAAGAACGCTCACCGGCCCGGCGCTGTCCGGATAGCTGACTACTACTGCCAGTTGTCCGGGCTGCACCCTGACCAAGTCAATGCGTTCGCGCTGGAACGGATCAGGCAGCGGGCGGACGAGCAAGCCGCATGAGGGTCACCCAGTTCGGGAAGCTCGGCCGACTGGTCGAGGCCGAGTTTGAACTCATCGAGGATCTGGAGGACACGGATGGCGATAACGAGCCAGACCCTCGCCCTCCTGTCCGGGCGCCGCACCGACCTGGATCAGATCCTCGCTGACCTTGACCTTGCACTAATCAGTGCGTGGGCCATGGCCTGGGATGAGCTGGCCGCGGAGTTCGACGCCGCGCTGACCGAGCTGATGACGTCCGCGAAGAACGGGCGCGTCACCGGCTCCCAGGCAGCGAAGAACATCCGGCTCCGGAAGGCCCTCAGCCTCGCAGCTGACCGACTCGACGAACTCGCACAAATGGCTGATGTGACCGCGAAAGCCGAGGTCATGCGTACCGCGCTGGCTGCAGCCCAGTCCCAGATCGACGTCGCGGTCTCGCAGATGCCTACGGATCATCGGGTGAGCGTCATGCCAACCTGGACGCGGGTCTCCGACTCGGCGATGGATGCCATCGTTGCACGCACGGCCCAGAACATCACGACCGGGCTGCTGCCCCTCTCCGATGATGCTGTGGCCATGATGAAGCGGAACCTCATCCGGGGCATCGCTATCGGGGACAACCCTCGCAAGGTTGCCCGGAACATGGTCAGGCAGGCTGAGAAGGGCTTCAACGGCGGGCTCACCCGGGCCATGACCATAGCCCGCACGGAGATGCTGGACGCGCACCGCGCAGCAACGAAAGCTGCCGACGAAGCCAACACCGATCTGATGGCCGGCTGGCTATGGGGAGCATCCCTGGATGCCCGCACCTGCCCGTCCTGCCTCGCCCAGCACGGCAAGCTCCACCCCGTGGACGAAGAGGGTCCGATCGACCACCATCAGGGACGGTGTGACCGGATCCCCAAAACGAAGTCCTGGCGGGAACTCGGCTTCAATCTCGACGAACCCGACGACCTGCTGCCGGATTCAAGGGAATGGTTCGACGGCCTCACCGCAGACACCCAGGCGCGGATCATGGGCCGAGACCGGCTCGAACTGCTCAACAGCGGCACCATCGGCTGGGACGACCTGTCCACGAAGGTCAGCACCGACGGGTGGCGCGATGCCATGCACGTAACCCCGGTCCGGGACCTGCGAGCGCTGGCCGGTTAGTCCTGCTTGGACGGCGTATAGCTCAAAGCTCCGCACCACCGGCACTGCCGGGACATGCGGGCGCCGCTCAGGTCGAACTGCAGCCCGTGCAGCACCCAGGCGTGACCCGGGCACTCCCCTGGCCGGCCGCCGACGTTCGCATCATCCATGCCCACACTCACAGCCTAGCCACCTCGTATCGCTTGCCATTTGACGCCCAACAGGAGGCACCCCTTGCCGAAGCTCATCACCGAATCCGTGGCCCTGAACGCCACGAAGTCCGGTCCTGGCCGGATCCGGATCAAGATCATCGACGCCGGCGAGGGGTCCTCCGGCACCTACCCGACGGAGACGATCAAGGCCGCCGCGAAGGACAAGGTCTTCTCTGCTGGCACGCATATGTACGCCGACCACCCCGGCGCCCAGGAGTCCTACGACCGTCCGGAGCGGACCATCAAGGACCTCGCCGCGGTCCTGACCTCGGACGCCGTTTACGACGCCGCCGAGGAAGCGCTCTACGCCGAGGCCAAGGTGTTCCCGCACTGGCGGGAGGCCATTGCCGAGATGGCCGAAGACATCGGGGTCAGCATCCGTGCCTCCGCCCAGATGGACGAGAAGGACGGGAAGCGGACCATCACCCGTCTGCTGCACGCCGAGTCCGTCGACTTTGTTACCAAGGCCGGCCGCGGCGGGAAGATCGCCGAAGTCCTGGAGTCAGCCCGCCGAGTCATTGAAGCTACCGCGAACGACACCCGCGAGTACCTCAACGCCGCAGTGAAGGACGCCGGCAGCGGCCGGTACGCCTGGGTCCGCGACTTCGACGACTCCATCGTCTGGTACGCGACCTACGGCGAGGACGACGCCGAGCACATCTACCAGCAGGGCTACACGCTCGCCGGGAACACCGTCACGCTCACCGGCGACCCCGTCGAAGTCCGTATCGAAACCCGGTTCGTGCCCGTCGCCCCGGCCGCTGAGTCGGCCCCCGCTGATTCCCCGTCGAACCCGGCTGGGGTTACCGAAAACAGGAAGGAGCCCACCGTGGCTACTACCAACATCGAGGAGTCCGAGCTCTCGGCCCTCCGTGCAGATGCCAGCCGGGCCGCCGCGCTGGAAGCCGAGAACCGGAAGCTGCGCGAAAGCGCACTGAAGGCCGAGGCCGCCAAGATCGTCGCCGAAGCGTTCGATGGCATCGACGCGCCCCGCACCATCACCCGCCTGGCCGAGTCCTACACGGTCAAGGAAGACGGCACCCTGGACGCCGAAGCCCTGAAGGCCGAAGCAACCGAGTCCGCAGCCGAATGGCGTGCAGCCCACGGCGAAGGCACCGTCCGCGGCGTCGGAGACACGACCGCCGTCACCGAGTCCAAGACCATCACCGACGCCGACATCCTCGGCGCGCTCGACGGAGAGGCCAAGTAACCATGGCGAAGAACCAGCGCTACACCAACGCCCAGCACATCAGCGTGCCGGCACCCCGCGATGTGAAGTCCGGCGACCCGGTCCGCGTCAACAACATCTGCGGCGTCGCCCAGATCGACGCGAAGTCCGGCCAGCCGGTCACCGTATGGCTGGACGGTTCCTATGACCTGCAGGTCGCCGGCGCCGTCGCATCGGTCGGCCTTCCGGTCTTCATCAAGTCCGACGGCACGCTCAGCGCGACCGGCACCGGCAACTACCTGTTCGGCGTCGCCCTGGGAACCAAGGCCGCCGCGACGGGCCCCCTCGAAGTAGCCCCGATCGGCTACACCACTCAGACCGCCGTCGGCGCGTAAGGAGACAAACACATGGACATCCTCGCAAAAGAAGGTTTCCGCGCCGCGCCCACCCGGGACGAGCGCGTGTACGAAGCCGCCAAGCTCTTCGCCAAGGGCAAGTCCGGCGCCGATCACTTCACCCAGGCCAAGCTCCTAGAAGCGTTCAGCACGAGCGACTTCCCCGTCCTGCTGGGTGACGCGTTCGCCAAGCAGGCCATCAAGGCACAGCAGGACGCCGTCAAGGAGTTCGAGCCGCTGCTCGTGGACGTCACCGTCGACACGTTCGATGAGCACAAGCTCGTTGACCTCTGGTCCGGCGACGCCTTCGAGCCCGTAGCCCAGGGCGAAGAGTACAAGGGCGGCTCGCTCAACGAGACCGAGTTGAAGCACAAGGCGGCCAAGCACGGTAAGTCCTACGGGCTGACGTGGGAGCTGCGCCGCAGCCGGCGCTTCTCGGAGCTGGCGAACTTCCCCAAGATGCTCGGCAACGGGTCCATCAAGGGCCAGAACAACGCCGTCGCGGACCTCCTGGTCGGCAATGGCGGCTGGAGCACGAAGTTCTTCGGCTCCGTGGCCTCCGTGCCGTTCTCCCCGGAGGCACTGGACGCCGCGCTCAAGGAACTCGCCCAGCGCGAGAACCACCGGGATGAGCTGGTGGACACTTCCGACCTCGTGCTGGTGCACGGGCCGGCGCTGCGCGGCGAAGTGAATCGCGTGCTCAAGGCCACCGAACTGGAAATGCAGGTCACCAGTGGCCAGAAGGTTACCAAGACCCGCATCCAGAACCCGTTCACCAACGTGGTCACCCCGCTGGAATCCCGCACTGCTGGCAAGCGTCTCGGCACCGCGCAGGCCACCGCCTGGGCGCTCGTGCAGGGCAAGTCCTCGGACCTCCCGTCCATCATCCGCACCCTGCTCTCGGGTGAGGAAACGGTCGACATCCGGGTCAAGTCCGACCAGGGCCAGCGCGTCGGCGGCGGCGCAGTGTCCGTTGAGGACGGCTCTTTCAACGACGACACCATCTGGTTCCGTGGCCGCGACGTCTACGGCATCGACCCCGGGTTCACTCCCGGCGTCTGGGCGTCCAACGGAGCCTAGCTCCAACCGGTCCCCGCGCTGACGAATAGGGCTAATCAATCCCAGCGCGGGGGCCACCCCCAAACTTTCATAGCGATAGCGGAGGCACCCATGGCCATCGACTTCACCTCTGATCTGGGCCGGGTCCGCCTCCGCATCGCTGACCTCGATGAGGCCGCGTTCCTGCTCACCGACGAGCACCTGCGCGGCTACCTCGACCTGAACGACCAGAACGTCCTCCGGGCATCCGCCGATGCCCTGGACGCGATCGCCACGTCCGAGGTGCTGGTCTCGAAGAAGATCCGCACCCAGGACCTCTCCACCGACGGGCCAGCCGTTGCTATTGAACTGCGGAAGCAGGCCACCGAGCTGCGCGCCCGGGCCGCCGCCGAAGACGCCGCGGCCGTGGACGGGTTCGACGTCATCCCTTTCCAGCCGTACGGGCACCTCGAGGGCGAGGAGTACCGGCTGTGAGCCCGCTCCCCCGCTACCCGGTCATCCCCGCGGGCTGGGCTGACCATCACCGCCCCACCCTGGACGGCACGCAGACCGCGAAAGCCGTGTTCATACGCGTCTCCGGAGGCCCGGCCCCGTACCCGCTCCCCGATGGCTGGGACGGCTCGGAAACCATCTGGTCTACCACGGTCCGTGTGCAGGCGCTGAAACGCGAAGCCACCGGTGAGCAGGCCGACCAGCCCACCCAAACCCGCGAATACCTCGTCAGCGCACCTGCCGGCGGGCCGCCCATCCGTTCCGGCGAACTGGGCGACGTCGTCCACGTTCTGGGCCGGTCCTTCCGGATCATCGGCGAACAGTTCGGCGAACTCGCGTGGGGCCGGGACTTCACCTGCGTGGACAACCTCACCCAGCAAAACCCGTAGGAGGCGCGCCGTGGGCTTCGAGAACTCGCAAGTCCGCAGGTTCGCCGCCGACATCGCCCGCGCTCAGGTAACTACCGGTCTACTCACGCAGACCGTGGTCCGCAAGACGGCCCGGGACGTCGTCAAGGACGCCAAGCTGCTCGCCCCGGTCGACACGGGAAACCTCCGCGCTTCCATCGGGCACTCCGACCTTCGCAGCGTCGGGCGCGCCGGTGACCTCTCCGTGGAGATCGGTCCCACCGCTAACTACGGCGTCTTCCTGGAACTTGGCACTAGCCGCGCCCCTGCCCAGCCGTTCATGGGTCCGGCCGCGGACCGCAACGAAGGACCGTTTGCCCAGGCCCTGGCCCAGATCGCGGAGGAGGGCCTGAATGGCTGACCCAATCCTGTACCGCGCCGGCGTCCTGGCAGCCCTCCGCACGCTCCGCGGGGTCACGGTCTACGACGGATACGTGCCCGCGAAAGTCCCAACGGACGCTGCCGGGTTCGTCCTCCCCTACGTCGTATTCCACGGCGGGATCGGGGACGAAATCCCGGAACGGGACCTCTCCAACCTGGTCGACCTGCAGGGCCTGCGCTGGGACTTCCAATCCAAGGCCGTGGCTGCCGACGCCGACATCTGCGCCCGGGTCGCCCACGATGTCCGCCGCACCCTCACAAACCTGCCCCTCGGCACCGCGCACATCCTGCTAAACCCTGACGGGTTCCGCCAGGAAACCCCTCTCCGGGACTCATCCGAAACCCCGGCCCGCTTCATGCTGCCCGCCCCGTGGCGGCTCGAAACCACCTAGGAGGCACCCATGCCAGCCGAATGGATCCGCGTGCGCGACACCCGCACCAACGAAATCCTGCCGCACACCGTCCCCCGCGCTCACCTAGACCACTACCCGCACCTCAAAGAGGTGCCGTCCAGCCGCGCCCGGACCGAGCAGATCACCGAGCCCATGCAGCCCGCCGCCGGTGTGCCCGTCACGGAACCCCAGACCCCCGCCGACCGCGGGCCGGCCACTCCGGCCAAACCCATCAAGGAACCGGCCAAGCCGGAGAAAACCAAGGAGGCATAATGCCCAAGTCTCTCGCAGACGGCCGCATCAAAGTCGTCGCCCTCTCCACCATCCCGAAGAACCCTTACGCGCCGACCATCGCGGAGCTGACCGCCGGCGTGGACATCTCCTGCCGGATCCTCTCCAGCGACTACAACCTGGGTCCCACCGACTCGGACAAGATCGCGGAGAAAGAACTGTGCAAGGAGGGCAACGCCAACGCCCTCGGTCCGTCGAACTACACCGCTTCGGTGACCCCGTTCCGGTACTTCGACGACACGACCAAGCAGGCAGACCCTGTCGAGGATGCGGTGTTCGAGCTGCTCAAGGAAAAGGGCACCAACCTTTACCTGTACGAGCGGCAGTCCGCGAAGAAGTCCACGGAACCCTTCGCCACCGGCGACGAGGTGGACGGCTACGAGGTAACCACCGACAACCCGCAGAAGCCCTCCGATATGGGCGGCTACATCAAGCGTCGTGTGCCGATGGAAGTCCAGACGGCATGGCTCAACGGCAAGGTTGCCGCGGCTGGCGTGTAGCTGCCACCCCCTACTGGTGCCCGCCTGTGATTCAGGCTCCGGGCGGGCACCGCACCACCCAGCAAGAGCCTGAACACCCTCAACCTTTGGAGCCTGAAACCCCATGACTATTTCTGACGCAGCCAAGAACTTCGATTTCAACTCGTGGTTCGGCAACGCCGCTCTGCCCGTCGAATCCGCCGATGTCTACACCCGCGGGGACCTCGTTGGACGCATCAATTATCTTGGCCGACGCATCGAGGAAGAGCACCGCGTGGCGGCAGCCGGCGTCGAGGCCGAAGAGTCCTTGGGAGACGCGCCCGCCGCGGAGGGCCTCACCGAGGAGTACACCTCGTTGCTGCAGGAGTTCGCGGAATCCCGTGTCACGGTCTACCTGCGGGCGCTGACGAAGCCCGAGCGCAAGGCTGTCCGAAAGGCGCACGATGCCGCCCAGAAGGGCATCAAGGAAGGCGACGAGGGGTTCGTCCTCCGCCTGGTGACGGCGTCCATCATCGGGTTGCAGGCGCCCGGTCAGGCCGAGCGTACGGATGTTCGCATGACCCTTGGCCAGGTGCAGGACCTCTACACCCGGATCGGTGAGGCGCAGATGGCTGAGCTGTACCGGGCGGAAGAGACCGCAACTAACGCCGCACCCCGTGTGAGCGCAGATTTTTTGCCCAAGCCCTCTGGACCCGCCGCTGGCCCGGAGTCGTAGCAGCCCTCGAAACCAGTGCGCGCACCGGCCGGCCGCCGTCGTCCTATCTCGGGTTCAATGACAAGCACAAGGACCGGCTCCTCGAGCTGGCCTACACCCTCTACATGGGTGGGCTTTGCTCCTGTGGCTGGCCTTCGGTGGTCTGCCAAGACCCGGAGAACGACGGCTGGTTCGAGCTGTCAGAGCAGACGGTCATCTGCCAGCGGCAAGCAGTCATCGACCGCGAGTCGAAGGAACGCCAGGGTAACTCGGCCTACGAACCGGAGCCCGGTGAGCTGCTCAATGTCGTGCTGAACCGGCCGTCACTTCTCACGGCGGATCCCGATCCCAACAATCAGCGTGATGAACCCGGCGAACGCCACGAGGGCGCTGAAACCGGCCAGCCCTGATCCACCGCCAATGGTCCCCGCCGCCGTCATGGCCCCGCCGAGGACGAGCATGGCCAGCCCAGTGACGATCGCGTTGTGTCCCCGCCGGTGCTGGACCTTTTCCCCCTGTTTAGTCATGGCGCCAATTCTGCCATGCCGTCCGAACTTTCCATCTTGGAGGCATAGTGGCCGAGCGTTCCGTCGTCGTCAAACTGCAGGCTCAGGTCGGTCAGTACGTCACCGATCTTGGCAAGGCGAAACAGTCCACCGATCAGCTGGCCAACGCGCAGGACAGGGCGAGCAGCAAGGCCACTGAGGCGGGGCGGAAGCACGAGGAGTCCTCCCAGAAGCAGGAGCAGTCCAGTAAGCGGACGGCCAACCAGCTCACCGCCGAGGCCGCTGCCATGCAGATGGCCGCCGACAAAGCCGGGCTAAAGTACCAAGCCGACGGCCGTCTGGTCGATTCCCAGGGCCGGGTGCTCTCCTCGTCGCAGGCTGCGGCCCATGGACTGGATAGCTTCTCTGATTCTGTCTACCTCACCGCTCTGGCGGCAGGCGAGGCTGCCCCTGCGGTAGAGAACGTAGAGACCCGGCTGGAGTCACTGGCCCGCAAAGCCAAGGATGTTGACGCCGCCGGGCAGGCGATGGTCGGCTTCGGCACCGTCACTATCGCTGGTCTCGGAGCCGTCAGCAAGGCCGCCATGGACTGGGAGTCCGCTTGGGCGGGCGTCACCAAAACCGTTGACGGCACCCCGGAACAGATGGCCGAGCTTGAGGCTGGTCTACGCGGTCTGGCTCGCGAGCTCCCGGCAACACATGCCGAGATTGCCGGCGTGGCCGAGGCGGCCGGCCAGCTGGGCGTCAAACGCGAGGACGTTCTCGGGTTCACGCGGACCATGATCGATCTGTCCGAAACGACCAACCTCACCGCCGACGAAGCGGCGACCGCGATCGCCCAGATCAGCAACGTCATGGGCACCATGGAGCGCGAAGGATCTCAGGGGATCGCCCGGTTCGGTGCCGCACTGGTGCTCCTGGGCAACAACGGCGCCAGCACGGAAAAAGAAATCGTCATGATGGCCCAGCGCATCGCCGGTGCAGCCAAGCTCGTTGGCGCGTCCGAGGCCGACCTGCTGGCCATGGCAAATGCAATGGCCTCCGTGGGTATCGAGGCGCAGCTGGGCGGCGGCGTGATGTCCCGCGTCATGCAGCGCATGTACGGCGACGTCATGACCGGCGGCGAGGGCCTGGACAATCTGGCCAAGATCGCCGGCACCACGTCCGCCCAGTTCGCGGAGGACTTCGGCAACGACCCGGTCCGCGCTGTGGACGCCGTCGTGCAGGGCCTGAACCGGGTCAAGGAATCCGGTAGCAACGTCATCTCGACCATGACCGATCTGGGCATCAAGGGCACGGAGGAGACCTCGGTCATTCTGCGGCTCGCAGGGGCCGGGACGATCCTGTCCGATTCCCTCGATCAGGGTGCACAGGCATGGGCAGCCAATACCGCCCTCGTGGAGGAAGCTGAGAAGCGGTACGCCACCACCGAGGCGCAGGTGCAGATGGCCTGGAACAGCATCAAGGATGCAGCCATCGACGCGGGCGCCGTCCTCCTGCCGATCATCTCAACCGTCGCCGAGGGGACTGCGACCCTCGCCAACGGCTTCGGGGCGTTGCCCGCTCCGGTGCAGGGCGTCGTAACCGTGCTTGGCGGCGTGGCTGGTGTCGCTGCCCTGGCTCTGGGTGGTTTCATCCTCCTCTTCCCGAAGGTCATGGACACCGTGGAGTCCTTTAAGAAGCTGCAGGAGCACTCCTCCGGTGCCGCGTCCGGGCTTACCAAGGTCGGCAAGGCTGCGGCCGTAGCTGGCGCTATCGCCGCGGTGGGTCTGGCCCTAGCCAAGGTTGTCGAAGCCAACTACATGGACGACATCGACACCGGCATGGGGCGGATCGCCGATGCCTTCGCTGACGTAACCGCCAAGGGCCCGGGGGCAGCCGATGCACTGGATCGGATCTTCCAGGACCGCGACGGTGGAAGCCTCATCAACAATGTGTCCGGGCTGGACGACGCCTTGGACCGCATGTTCAAGAAGTCCCCGGGCGAGAAGTTCAACGACTTCTCCGAGGGGATCATCAACGGGGTAACCGGCATCGACGGCTCATCTCAGATCCTCAAGGGTTCCTTTGACCGGATGGATCAGGGTCTCGCGACTCTGGTTTCCTCGGGCAACGCGGCAGATGCCGAGAAGGTATTCTCCAGCGTCACGCGGTGGGCCAAGGAGAACAAGGTTCCGCTAGATGAGGTTTCGGCCGCGTTCCCTCAGTACGGGGATGCGCTGGCCGCGGTGTCAGCTGAGCAGAAGTTGGCCGCCGCTGATGGAGATGAGCTGTCCGGGTCTCTGCAGGGTGTGGGGGAAGCGGCTTCCGAGTCAGTCCCTATGACCGAGGAAGCCGCGGAGGCACTGGAGGAAGTCGGCTTGGCAGCAGACGGCACCATCGCCAGCCTGGACAAGTACCTCGACTCCCTGTTCGCCGCCGGGCTGGCCGTCATGGACACCCGGGAAGCCACGTTCCAGTGGGCCGACACGCTGCGGGACATGGACGGACAGATCCAGGAAATCCTCAACTCGCAGAGCACCCTCGGGGCCGTGCTGGACGAGACCGGGACAAAGCTCAACATCAACACCGACGCCGGTAAGGGCGCCAACGAGATGCTGATTGGCATGGCCCGCGAGGGCCTGAGTGTCGCGCAGGTCATGGCCAATGACATGAACGTCTCCCTAGAGGAGGTCCAGGGACAACTCAGCAGCACCTACAACTCGCTGGTCCACACGGGTCAGGGCTTCGGCATGACAGAAGCTGACGCCATCAGCATGGCCCGGGAGGTCCTCCAGGTGCCGGACGATGTCTCCATTGAGTCGTGGATGAGTGACGAGGCTACCCGGCGGGCGCAGGCCCTCACCGGGGAGCTGAACAAGCTTGACGGGCGGGTGGTCCGAACCTACATCGAGACCACGGAAACCCTGTTCAAGAAAACCGTCCTGGGAGAGTCCCACGGCGGTGCAAAGCCCGGCGGCGGAGTGCTGCTCCCCGGTGGCGCGCTTGGTGGGCGGGTGGACGACATCATGACGGGTTACTGGTCCGGTGGCAGGCTACCTGGCCCTGCGCATCCCACCAAGAAAAAGGACAACCTTCTTGGCTTGGTGAACGGCAAGCCTGTCGGCCTGCAGGGAACCGAGTGGGTAATCAACCCTTTCAGCTCGAAGGAGTATGACACGGAGCTGGCCGCCATCAACGCCGGGACCTTCCCGAGGTCGGATAACTTCGCTCCAGCTGACCGGTTTGGCCGCACCTACACCGCGCCGCCGGCCGTGGCATCAGCCGCTGCCGGGCAGCGGGAGATGCACCTCGTGGGACAGCTTTACCTGGATTCTGGGGAACTGCTCGGCACCGTTCGTGGCATTGCAAAAGAAGAGGCAGGCCGCGTGGTCAGTTCCATTGATTCAGCTGTCACGCGGATACAGCGTGGCGGCAAGTATGCAGGGGGTATGTGATGGCTGTTCTCCAGGATGGGGACTTTGAGCTGGACGGGTACCTGTTCAGTGGGTCCCGGCGTCGCCCCCTGTACGTCCAGGGTGTGGGCCTATCCTCCTCTGGAGACCGCACCCAGGACGTGCTCAATCCTTTCGGTGAGGACGTTAATCAGGGGCGGGATTTCCGGGTCCCGCCCCTGTGGTCCTTTGGCCTTCGGGTCGGTCACGGCGGGGCGGAGTCCGCGCTGGCGGGCCTAGCAGCGCTAACCCGGGCGTGGAACAAGGTTGCGGCCGTCCCCGGCGCCGAGTCCGTCCTGCGGTACGCCATCGCAGGGCGGACCCGGCTGGTCTACGGCCGGGCTCGGGAACTGTTCCCGGACTTCTCCCAGGTGTTCGACCTGGGCCGAGTGGTGGCTACTGCCAAGTTCCAGACCAAGGACACGTGGTACTACGACGACACGCCGCAGCAGCTCACTGTTGGGCTGGTCCCGGTGAACTCCGGAGGCTTAAAAGCTCCGCTGCGTGCCCCGCTCAGGGCCTCTCCCGGTAGCTCTCGGCAGGGTCTCATCAGCATCGGTGGGGACGCCCCGGCGCCTGTGGAGGTGGTGTTCAAAGGGCCAGTCCTCAACCCCGTGGCCTCGTCCACTGGTTGGCAGATCGGCCTCAATGCCTCTCTGGCTTATGACCAGTCAGTGACCATCAACGCCCGGACGGGGACCGTGCTCCGCAACGACGGCGTCAGCCTGGCGGGATCTCTGACCCGCCGCACCTATCTCCCTGAGGCCCGGCTGCGGCCCGGAAGCCGGGAGATTGTTTTCGCTGGGACGGATCCCTCCGGCCTCTCGTCCTGCACCGTCCGCTGGCGCAACACATTTTTCAGCTTCTAAGGAGCACTCATGGCACTCGATTCTGTCCCCTGGTTTATCGGCGCGGAAGGCGCGGACCACTCGCCCGCCGTGGCCCGGATGCTCGCCTACGCGGCCACCAATGGCGCTACCGGCGTCATCTCCCCGGGGGACCTCAAGGTCACTGCCCTGCCTACCCCTGGGGCGTTTGTCCGCATCGCGCCGGGCGGGGCGGCCATCCTCAACCGTTATCCCGGCGCACCGAACCAGTCCTACACGGCTCGTAATGCCACCGCCACGGATGTGGAGGTCACGGCTACCGGGTCCAGCGGCGGTGCGACGAAGTACCTGATTCTGCGGGTGGATGACCCTGAGTTTGGCGGGGCAGCCCCGGCCAATCCGGCGGCGGGTCCCTACATCCGGCCGGTGTGGGTAACCTCCATCACCAACCTGGCGTATCCGTTTGTCCTGCTGTCCAAGCTGGTCCAGCCCGCCAACACGGCCACCATCACCAACGCCATGTTGACGGATCCCCGGCAGTTGGCCAACCCGCAGACGTTCCGCGATCTGGTGGTCCTCTCCGGGGGCGCCACCGTCGCGGACCTGACGAACGCGGCCTTTGTGCGCTGGCCGAATGTCACGGCGCCAATCGCTGTCCCGGAGTGGGCTACCCACGTCAAGGTACTGGCGCGTGTGGACGGTGCGGAGCAGCGGCTTGGCATTGTCTACGCCGAGGTTCAGCTCACCCTGGGCACATCCATGACGGGTCCGGTGATGCCAATTGACATCAATGCGGGGGCCTCCAGTTCCAACCCGGCCCGGGCGAACCTCGGGGTGACGATGTCCCAGAAGCTGCCGACCGCCTACCCGGGGACCACGCAGAACCTGGAATTGAAGGCGCGTCGTGCGAACGCGGGGACCGACCCGGGGTTCCTGCGGGCGGACACCAAGACCCATGTGCAGTTCGATGTCTGGTTCACTCAGGAGGCGGTGTAAGTGGCCGCCGGGTGGAGGTTCCTTGCCACCCGCCTGAACGGGGACGGCACCGAGACCTTCCTCTCCAATGACGTGCCGCTGCAGGGTTCCCAGCTCCGGGAGGACCTGTCCGGACCGGGCGGGATTACGGGCAGTATTGAGCCGGAAATCGCTCGGCTGCGTTCCCCTGCCGGCGAGCCGCTGTTCATGCCGTGGTCAACTGCGATCTATGCGGAGAAGGACGGGCATATTCGGGCGGGTGCGATCCTCGCAGACCTTACGGAGGATGGCCCGAAGCTCGCCCTGGACTGTGTTGGCTTCACCGGCTACCTGCAGGGCCAGCCGTACAAGGCGGATGGCTCGTGGGTTCAGGTCGATCCATTGGCCATGGCCCGGCACATCTGGGCGCACAAGCAGGGTCAGGCTGGGGGCAACCTCGGGATGGTCCTGGATTCGACCACCTCCCCGGTCAATATCGGGACCAAGGAGGAAGAGGTCAAGTTCACCACCGAGACCGGTGAAGAAGTGAACTTCCAGACCGGCCCGTACACCCTGCAGTGGTGGAAGGACCACGACCTCGGTAAGGCGTTCGATGATCTGGCCACGGAGACGCCGTTCGATTACCTGGTAGCGCATGCATGGTCAGGGGAAACGATCAGCCACCGGCTGAGGCTCGGCTACCCAACCATCGGCCGGCGGCGGGATGATCTGCGGTTCCAGGTTGGGGAGAACATCTTCGACACCCCGGAAATCATCTACGACGGCGACGAGTACGCCTCCGAAGTCGTGGTGCTGGGCGCTGGCGAGGGTCGCAAGATGATCCGCGGCGAGTTTTCCAGGACCACGGGCAGGCTGCAGCGCACCGTCGTCGTGACCGACAAAACCCTGCGGAACAAGAAGTCCGCCAACGCTGCCGCAACCCGGGAACTTTCGGCCCGGCTCGGGCATGAGGACATCGATTCTTTGACCGTGCTCGATCACCCGCACGCGCCCCTTGGCAGTTACGCACCGGGGGACGAAATCCTCATCCGATCCAAACATGGCTGGACCCAGGACGTAGAGCTATGGGTTCGGATCCTGTCCATCGTCACCGAACCCGAAAAGAACCACGCCATTCTGACTGTGGCGAGAGTAGAGAAGATGGGGTAACCGCTTTGGCAACACCTGTGGAACGTTTCGCCGCCCGGCTCATCAAGCTGGAGAACCATGTGAAAGGGCTGGCTACCGGACCACAGATGGCTTACTCCTCCCTCGAGGACGGCACCATCGAGGAGTACAACGGCAACGGGCAGCTTGTCTCCGTGATCGGCAAGCAGCCCGACGGAACGCATGGCGCGGTCGTGGTCTCCGGACCCAACCCGCCACGCCCTTCCCAAGCGGTGGTCTCCGGCGGGCCGGGGCTGCTGAACTTCGGGTGGGACGGGAACTTCGCGGACGAGGTCAGCGGGGAGACGGATATCACCATCCCCGCCCCGTTGGACTGGGCGCGCACCGAGGCGCACGCCAGCCCGGTGTCCGGGTTCCAGGCCGAGACCACCGCCACCCTCCTGGACACGCTGGAGTCCCCCCGGGGCGGCTCGCGCACCGCCATGCTGGAGCCGGGCGTCTGGTACGTCGTGCTCGTCTCCCGTGCCCTCAGCGGCAAGCGGTCGGTACAGTCGCGGGAGGTCACGGTCGAGGTCCTTCCCCGGGTGGGCTCGGACGTGGACGTTGATGCGCTGCGGGAGGAATTCCAGGCTGTTGACGCCGAGATGAACGCGGCCATCATCCGGAACAAGCAGGCGCAGGACACTCTCGCCGGTACAGTGGGCACGCTGCAGAACACCACTCTCCCCGCACTGGACTCCGGCCTGGCTCTGGCCAACGCCCGGCTGGCCAGCGCCCGCACCGAGCTGGACATGCTCACCGGAGTGGCCCCGCTGCCAGATGTCTACGCGCAGCACATCGCCTCCTACACGGCGGCGTTCCAGCGGGTGGACATCAAGAATCTGTTCGTCACCGGTGACTCCGCGCTAAATACCCTCACGGCGCAGCGCATTGCAGCGAACGTGGCGAGCTTCCTAAAGGTGACCACAGACCAGCTCATCGCGGGAAGCGCGCAGCTCGGGGAGGCGGTGGCCCGTAAGTTCGCCGCCGAGACCGGCGCGTTTATGAAGCTCTACGCCAACCAGGTGTTCATCGGCGCGGGCGGAAACCTCATACCGGATCCGGGTTTCCTGGACGCTGAGCTGAACAGCGGGCGCATGGCGCGGTCCTCCGGCACGTGGGCTCTGGTTCCCGGTACGGCCACGGAGCCGGCGGCTATGCAGCACGTCATGGCATCTACTAACGATGCCTTTCAGTTCTGGCCTAACACGCCCACCGCGGCCCGTCCAGCGGAGATGCTGTCTGTCACGCCGGGTCAGGTCTACAGCCTCTCGGTGGAGGTCACCACCACCGCAGTGGCTAACTGCCGGTGGAACGCCTACCTCCTCAAGGCGGACGGCACGGTGTCCTATACCGGCCTGACGACGCGGAGCGGGACCGGCCGGCGAAAGCTGGAGCAGGAGTACACCATACCGGCGGGCGTCGTCGGCATCGCTTTCGCCGTCGCGTGCCTAACCAATGGGGTCACTTTCACTGTCCACGGCAATGCCACGGCCACCGAGAAGGTCACCCCATCGCTGATCGTGGATGGATTCTTCCAGGGCCTGCGGGTCGTGGGTGCAAGCATCGAGACCAACTCCGCGGCTAACGTCGGCGTCAAGTTCACCGACGACGGCGTGACAGGCCATGGGCGCGGCACACTCATAGACCCGGGTGGTAAGTCTGTTTCCTATCGGACCCGCGCCATATTAACCCAGCGGGCTTCTCCCTTCGCCACGAACTCGAACGACCGCTGGCCAGGCCTGTGGTTTGAGGGCGAACGAGAAGACGGTGTGGGCACCGTGCCGAAGTGGTCCGCCGGACTCATGGCCGATACCGCCAATAGTGAGGGCCTTGTGCTCCGCAGCTCCCGCGCCACGGATCTGTCAGGACATACCGGCATGAGCGTCTCAACTGACGTCGCAAGCATGCTGGCGGCCAGTAACCGTGCCACACCCACAGCACAGCCAAGCCGCCAAACCATTCATTCCGTCCACCCAAATGGCTGGTACACCCAATCGCTGCAAGATGGCATCGGTGCTCTAGCCGAAGTTCGGCACGACGGCGACGGTGTGCTTAGGCTGGATGGCCGGAACGGCGTACTGGCCAACGGGGATCCTATCCGCGGAATAACGATCACGGAGTACACCTGCACTGGCAGCAAAGCGAACTTCGCCGCAGCGGATCAGGACATCTCCACCCCGGTCCGACAGGCCGGCTCCTCGACGGCAACCCTAACCACGCCCAGTACCGGAGCGCTGACCATCTTGGAACGGGGCATCTACGGGGTGGACTTCCAGATCGTCCTCTATACCAACTCCGGACTGACCACAGCCAAACCGACAACAGGCCGATCCTTCATCGACATCGCGGACGGCAACGACGTCGCGTACAGCCGAACCGGCATCCAAGTCGGTGAAGACCAAGGGACCGGGGCCATGGGCGGGAAACTCCTCGCGGCCGGCGCGAAGCTGAAATTCCGGTTCATACAAACGTCCGGCGGCCTCGCCTACTACCGGGCCACCATCCGACTCACCCGCTACTCATAGGGAGCAACAGCATGGCTGAAGCCAATACCCCCGCACGCGTGGTCTACGTGAACATCTCGCTGGACCCCCGCGACGGAACACAGGCGAACTCCAACGGCGCCATCACCGACCCGGAAATCCTGGCACAGGCCCTGGCAGTGCACGACTACCTCACGCATCGGGCACTCTACGGGGCCACAGCCTAAACCTCAGCACCACCATCAGCACCCCCGCATGGGTGCTTTTTTTGTACCCAAAACAAGGAGGGCACCCGTGCCTACTCACGTTTATCAACCAGTGAGGAACCCGCCGTCTTGGTGGGATCGCATGCTGGTTCACCCGATGGATACGACGGTTGCAGTGGTATCGCTGATTTTCGGCATCCTCGCAGCGGTTTCCCTGTTCACATCAGCCTTCACCCCGTCCAAGAGCATGGACCAGATGCCGCTACTCGTGGTCATCCTGGTGTCGTCTTTCCTTGCGGCCGGCGGCGTGCTGTCCGTTGTTGGCCTGAACTGGCACGGCGACGACGTCTCCACCGGGTGGGCGCTCGAACGCTTCGGGCTACTGCTCTCCGGAGGTGGATTCGTCGCCTACGCAATCAGTGTGTCCTGGCATTACCCGGAGTCCATATTCTCTTGGATCGTCCCCCTCATGCTTGGGCTGGGCGGGCTCCTCCGATTCGTGTCCGTCCTGATGATTGAGCGGCACACCCGCCGCACTATCGCCGAAGTGAAGGGCGAAATCCTTTGACCCCCGAACTCGTCGTGCCGATCATCGTGGCGCTCCTCGCCGCCCTCGGGGGGACGGGATTCTGGGGGTACCGGCAATCCCGCAAAGAGGCCCCCATTCGCCAGCGAGACGCGGACATTGCGGCTGCTGACCAGTCCGTGCAGATGGCCCTCGCTGTCGCGACCGCCGCCCGTGAAGACAACATCTCGCTCCGTGAGGACCTCAACAAGGAGCGCGGGGAGCGGCAGACACTAGCCGGACGCGTAGAGGGGCTAGAGACCCACGTCCGCGAGCAGGACCGAACGATCAGCGGCCTACGGGAAGCCCTCCGGGTCCTATCGAACGGTTGGGACGACCTGATCCAACGGTGGCACGTCCTCCGTCTCGACGACCGACCGCCGCCGAAACCGTCCATCAATATCGACTAGCTCAAGCCCCGCACTCCGGGGCTTTCTTTATGCCCAGGAGGCACTATGACCATCTTCGACCGCTGGCCTGTTGCCCTCGCAGACGGCGCATACATCAGCCAAGACTTCGGGGTGGAGAACACCTGGGAGAGTCCGCCCTGGCATAAAGGGATCGACATCGCCGCACCCGCCGGCACCCCCATCGTCGCACCCTGTGACGGGTTCGTCGTCTGGGCGTCGTTCGGAACATTCCCACCCGGCAACACCTGGGAAATGATCCCCTTCAACGGCGGCTCCGGAGGCTGCACCATCCTCCAGCCCTCCGCGCCCGGAGCATCAGCCATCCAAACCAGCTTCAGCCACCAGTCACGCATCGACGTGAAGCCCGGAGACTTTGTCCGGGCAGGCCAGATCATTGGGGCGGTCGGCTCCACCGGGAACAGCAGTGGACCACACACCCACTGGGAAGCGTTCATCGACTACGCCGAGGGCATCTACCCAGCAGGCACGTTCTACGGCCGCGTCAACCCCCGAGACTACTTCACAACATCCACCGTCATCGCCCTAGGCACAGGCGGCAAGGGCACAGTACCCGCCGGTGCCATCACTCCCGAGGAGGGAAACATGGCAGTACAAATCGAAGCACAGCAAGCCGAAGACATCGCCAAACGAGCAGCGGCCCTGGTGGTCGAGCAACTGAACAACCGGCTCCTCATCAACCCCGTGCAGGCAGAGTCCATCGTCGCCGCCACCACAGCCCGAACCATCGAAGGCGTGAAAGCCCAGGCAGACGGCAAGACCATCAACCGGCAGCAGGCAGACGACATCGCACAGGCCGCAGCCCGCTACAGCAAGGAGAAGTAGATGACCAGCAACGGACTCCAAACCCCTCAGCCTCTCGCAACGCAGGAAGCGAACCCGGGCCGGGCGGTGCTCCGCACCATCTTCGCCGCCGCGGTGGCACTGTTCCCACTCGTGAACGGCATCCTCGTGGCCGTCCAGGACTGGCTCACCGAGTACACGGACGTCATCCCCGCAGAGGTAACTCTCTGGGTGAACGGTGTCCTCGTGGCCGCCCTCGCGCTGCTTGCACTCGTGACCCGCGTCCTCGCCGTACCGGGTGTCAACGACTGGCTCCGGAAACACCTCGCTGTCCTGGCACCCGATTCCAAGGGCCGGCACGAAGCTTGAGAAACGAAGCGCCCCGCCCAGGAATGGGTGGGGCGCTTCCGGCGTTTAAGTCAGTGGCAGGTGAGAAGGTATCCGGCATGATTAAGGTCGACCTCGCAACCACCCCGCGCAACACCGTCTCCAACGTCGGACGGCCACCGGGGACAGTAACGCATGCCCTGTATGGGCGGGAGCCCTACGTACGCGTTCGCTTCCCGGACGGCAACGTGGTGGATGCCAAGGCGGCCGGGTGGACACGCAGCTACGTGCTGCTCCACTGGATGGACAGCGATAACCAGGCGCACAACGAATGGGTGCCGGCGAGGGCAGTGAGAAGAATCTCACGGGAAGATTCCAGCTGGCAGGATCCCTATGATGCCTTGGTTCCGGCAAAAGACTTTAGGAACGTTTCCGTCCCGTAAGCGTCCCTTCGGGCCAGAATTAGGGATTCGACGCACTGCTCAGAAGAACTGCTTCCCTTGATTCATAAGGGAATTCAGGTACCCCAGGTCGGACTCGAACCGACAACACACCGATTTTAAGTCGGTTGCCTCTGCCATTGGGCTACTGGGGCATGCCCCGGGACCCGGCGCCTGGGCGCCGGTGGTTTGGGGGCAAAGACAAGCCTACTTGAGCCGCGGGGAGCACAGGAAACGCCTTAACCGCCAACGGCGGCCGCCGGAGGAGTACTCCGTTGGCCGCCGTCGGATGGCAGGTCTGTGTTAAAGCTGCAGGTTACTTGCCGGCAGGCTTCTTGGCAGGCGTGGCTGCTTCGACGAACGCCTTGCGCGGGTTCTTCAGGTGCAGCAGCTGGGTGAAGTCGCGGCCGAACCAGAAGTTCGCGGCCCAGCCGGAAACAACCCGGAACTTACGCTCGAACATCGGCATTGCCATACCGTGGTAGCCACGGTGTGCCAGCCAGGCCGGGAAGCCCTTCATACCGAAGCCCATGATGTTGGCAACGCCCTTGTACTGGCCCATTCCGGCCACGGCACCGAGGTTCTTGTGGCGGTATTCCTTGACGGCACCCTGGCCGTAGCGGGACGCCAGCAGGTTCTTCGAGAGGCGCTTGGCCTGGCGGACGGCATGCTGGGCGTTCGGGACGCAGAAGCCTCCGACACCGCCGCCGGTCAGGTCGGGAACGGCGGAAACGTCGCCGGCGGCCCAGGCACCTTCGAGGGGACCGTCGTCGCCGGTGATCCGCAGTTCAGCGTTGGCGCGCACGCGGCCGCGGTCGTCAATCGGGAAATCGGTGCCGCGGACCATGGGGTTGGCCTGCACGCCGGCGGTCCAGATCAGGGTGTCGGCTTCAAATTCGCCGGCCGGGGACTTGTCCGCCATGTTGATCAGCTTCAGCAGGCCGCCTTCGGCACTGGCCAGGGACGTGTTCAGCAGTACCTCGATGCCGCGCTCACGCATGCTGGAGACAACCCACTCGGCCTGGTCGGGCTTGACCTCGGGCATCACGCGGCCCATGGCTTCGATCATCACGAAGCGGAGGTCTTCACGCTTGAGCCGGTTGTTCGCACGCACGGCGCCGCGGGCCATGTCTTCGATTTCGGTGATGGTTTCGATGCCGGCGAACCCGCCGCCCACCACAACGAAGGTCAGGGCACGGGCGCGTGCGGCCTGGTCTGTCATCAGGGATGCGGTCTCGATGCGCTCGAGCACCTTGTTACGCATCTCGACGGCTTCTTCGATGGTCTTCATCCCGATGCCGGCTTCGGCCAGGCCCGGGATCGGGAAGGTACGGGTCACGGAACCGGCGGAGAGAACCACGTCGCGGTAGCTGAGCTCGAACGGCTCACTGCCGTCTGCAGGTTCCACCGTGGCGGTGTGGGTCGCGTGGTTAATCGCGGTTACCTTGCCGGCGATCAGCTCGGAGTCCTTCAGGTGCATCCGGTGGGATACGACGGCGTTGCGGGCCTGGATGGTGCCGGCGGCCACTTCCGGCAGGAAGGGCTGGTAGGTCATGTACGGCAGCGGATCCACTACCGTAACGATCCCGCCATTGGCCTTGACCTTCTTTTGAAGGTTCTTGGCTACGTACAAACCGACGTAGCCACCGCCAACCACCAGGACGCGGGGACGATCAGAAAATTGTGTGTGCGATGCCATGGCACATATCCTACCCGACTTGTGAAAGTCTTCACGAAGTGTCCCGAACTCTGTTTCTGCCCGGGTATAAGCGTCTGCTACACCAGCCCCGCGGGTTGCTTTTCACGCTCTCCGTCAGCCGGCGGTCCCTCGGCGCCGGGCTCCGGAACCGGCCGCCCGGAGCGCCGGATCCGCAGGACGGCGACGGTCCCGGCCGTTCCCACGAGCAGCACCAGTCCGCCGAAGCCCAGGACCAGGGCCGCCGGGAGCGGATCCTCTTCCAGATAGGGTTCCGCAGCCACAGGCACCTGGGGCTCAGGGATGTCCGGCACCGCGGGGCCGGCGGGAGGATCGTCACTTTCCGGGGCAGCCGGCGCTTCCCCGCGCCGGTGAATGCGGATCCACTCCTCAATGGTTCCCAGCGGGTTGCCGGCAACGGCCGGAACATCGGCGTTGACCGCCGCGTTGGCGTCGACGATTCCGTAACCGTAGAGGGTGTCGCGTCCCGGTGCTCCACCATCCTTAGCCGTGGTGATAATGCGGTTAATCACCTGGGCCGCGCTGAGCTCGGGATGCGCCGAGCGGATCAGGGCTGCCACACCGGAGACCAGCGGGGCAGCTGCTGATGTGCCGGACCATTCGGCATAGCGGGACGGGCCGCCCGGGAGGCCTCCCACCAGGTTCTCCGCCGGCGCCGCGACGCCGATGCTGATTCCTTCGGAGGAGGAGTCCCAGCTGGCTTTGCCCTGGCGGTCCAGGCCGGCAACCGTCAGGACCCCGGGAATCGTGGCCGGCGCACCGACCTGGATCATCCCCACCCCGCGGTTGCCTGCGGCGGCCACAATCACGACGTCGTGCTGCTCGGCATAGAGGAACGCGTCATCCCAGCTCTCAGGCCAGGCGGTGGAGGACGATCCCAGGGACATGTTGATGACTTTGGCTCCGTTGTCCACGGCCCAGCGGACCGCGTTGGGGAGCTGAGCGTCAATCGGAACTCCGCCGGGGTTGGAACCGCCGATCCAGGCGGACACCGAAAGCAGCTCCGCCTTCGGAGCGACTCCAATGATGCCGTCAGGTCCGTTACCGGGGCCGTCGTATTTGGCCTTGTCCTTGTCTGCATCTTTGCTGTCGCCGCCTTCGGCAGCGTGTCCGCGGCCGGCGAGCAGCGTGGCAACCAGGGTCCCGTGTTCCGGGTTGACCCCCAGGCCCCTGGCACCGGCCGGATCGCCGGCACCGGACACATCGGTTCCGCCGGTGACTGCGCCGGTAAGGTCCGGGTGGCTGGAGTCGATCCCGGTGTCGATGACAGCAACCTTGACGCCTTCGCCCTGGGTCTTCTTCCAGGCTTCCGTGATCCCGTAGTCGGCCAGCCAGTATTCCCTGTCCCGCCACTCGTCCGCGTGGGCTGCAGCCGGCACGGCAAGCTGGAACATCAGGACGGCCGTCAGGGAGAGGGCTCCCGCACCCGCTGCGCGCTTCACCGCGGCACCGGGGCGGCGCCGCTTCGTTTCCGCGCTCACCGAACCGTGCTCAGGGCGATGCCGTCGAGGATGTCGTGCTCGGACGTCACCGCGGAATCGATGCGTCCGTCGGTCAGTTCCGCCATGCGGTCCACGATGGTCTGCCAGATCAGGGATCCGGTACCGATGACGTCGACGCGGCCGGGGTGCATGTAGGGCAGCCCCGCGCGTTCGCTGCGGGACATCCGCAGGAGTGATTCGGCGGCATGGTCAATCGCGGCCACACTCAGCTCAGTTCCGTGAATGGCCTCGGAGGAGTACTCCGGCAGTTTCAGCGCATGGGCCGTCACGGTGGTGATGGTTCCGGCCACCCCGACCAGGCGGTCGGCGGAAGCGAGCGGAACCGTCTCCAGCACCTGCGCGATCATGTCCAGGATGTCTCCCCGGGCGACTGCGATTTCCGCCTCGGTGGGCGGGTCCGAAACGAGGTGCCGCTCGGTGAACCGCACACAGCCCATGTCGGTGCTCCGCGATGCCAGCACGCCGTCCGAAGTCCCCAGGACAAATTCGGTGGAACCGCCGCCAAGGTCGACGACGAGGGTCTGCATACCGTCGCTGCTGCCCAGCACGCTGGTGGCACCGGCGAAGGAGAGCCCGGCTTCCTCGTCGCCGGAAATGATTTCCGGTTCCACGCCCAGCCGCTGCCGGATGCCTGCCGTGAACTCTTCGCTGTTCTCGGCGTCGCGCGTGGCCGAGGTGGCAACGAAGCGGACCTTTTCGGCCCCGTGTTCACGGATCAGCGCTGCGTACTCATCGGTTGCGGTGAACGTGCGCTCCAGGGCAGCAGGTGAGAGCCTGCCGGTGGCGTCCACGCCCTCCCCCAGCCGGACCACGCGCATCAGGCGCACGACGTCGGTCAGTTCGGTGACGCCGCCGCGCGACACTACGTCCGCGATCAGGAGCCGGATTGAGTTCGTGCCGCAGTCGACTGCGGCCACACGCGTCGTCGGATTATCCATGCTTGGTTCCTGGCCCCCTTGTTCAGCCTCCAGCGCAGCCCGGCGGGCCGCCCGTTTCCGGTCCAGCTCCTGGGCCGACAGACCCTGTGTTTTGGTGTGGCGGCTCAGGTCCCGGGCCGGGGCGGGTCCGTCCGTGGCCCACGCGCCCTCACAATAGCAGCGCTCACGGGTCCACCATTCGGCGATGCCCTCGATGGCTTCGTCCCCCAGCGGGTTCACCCCGGGACCGGCTGCGAGGGAATGGCCCACCAGCACATGGAGGCATTTGACGCGCGTCGGCATACCGCCGGCTGAGACCCCGGCGATTTCCGGGACCGGTCCGGTCCCCGTGCGTTCGCCGATTTCGTCGCGGACCTGCAGATAGGCCTCGTGTGCCTGTTCATAGCGGCGGGCAAGTTCCGGGTCCTGTTCCAGCCGGGCCGTCATTTCCGCCATAACGCCTGCCGCCTCGAGGCGGGAAACGGCTGAGGTGATGACCGGATGGGTCAGGTAGTACGTGGTGGGGAACGGTATGCCGTTGCCCAGCCGGGGCGCGGTGGTGGCGACCAGCGGGTTGCCGCAGACGCAGCGGGCGCCGATTTCGACGACGTCGCGGACCGGCCGTCCGAGCTGCCGGCTCAGAGTCTCCAGGTCTTCCTGGGTCGGTGTGAGCTGATCCTGGATCATGCCGGAAGGTCCTTCCTGGGGGTCCGCTGCGGACCCGGAGTGGTGATGTTTCAATAGTCCAGCGTACTGTGCCGCCGGGGGCCCAGGCGTCCGTTCCCGGTCATCCCAGGCCGGCGGCGGGGCGTTTCCGGGTCAGGGAGCGGCCGCGGATCGGACCACTGAGTCCCAGAGGGCATCCACCCATTCGAGGTCCTGCGGGGCTTCCGAAGCTGCCTGCTCCTCAACTTCCTCGACCCCGTCTTCGCCCTTGACCAGGTACCGGGTTTCGCCGGGCATGACCAGGAAAATCCGTTCCCGTGCCTGCGCCTTGATGTACGCCGGGTCCTCCCAGCGGTTCAGCGTTTCCTGCAGCTGCGCCCCGGTTTGTTCGGCCTCCACGATGTCGGCCTGCAGGGCAGCGATTTCTGACCGCTGCTGCAGGTAGGTGCGGACGGAGGGTGCCAGCAGGACAGTGATGACGACCATAACGATTCCGAGGGCCAGCAGCCGCCCGGAGAAGGACTTCGCCGGGACCGGCCTCAGTGCGGGTTCTGTCCGGGCCGGCCCTGCCGGCCCGGCGGTTCCGGCCGGCACATCCCGGCGGATCTCCCCTGCCAGCTCCTGCCGTGCCGCGGCCCGCGCCGCCGATGCGCTCTCCGGCTTCGCTGTCTTTGCGGGTTTGGGCTGCCGGGGTTTCCGGGCGCGGCCCTCAGCGGCGCCTGCACCGCTCTTGGCTGCCGGAGCACCGCCCTTTGAGGCGGCCGTCCCTGCCTGTGGTGCGGCAGCAGCTGTTCCAGTGCCCGGCGCAGCGGCTGTCCTGCTTTTCTCCGCACCCGGGGTCTTCGGCGCTGCGCGGCGCGGGGCTCCCGCCGGAAGCCCGTCCGCCGCCGGTTTCGGCACCTTGGGTCGTCGGGTGGACATGCTGCTCCTCGTCTGACTGACTCTCGGTTTCTTCGGCGCTGTTTCCCCGTGGAAATGCCGCCGGTGGGCACCCCCATATTCGAGGGTACCCACCGGAAGGTGTGGAACTATGCCGTGAAACGCGGGAAGGCGCTGCGGCCTGCGTAGCGTGCGGCGTCGTCGAGCTCTTCCTCGATGCGCAGCAGCTGGTTGTACTTGGCCACGCGCTCTGAACGGGCCGGGGCACCGGTCTTGATCTGGCCTGCGTTGGTGGCAACGCAGATATCAGCGATCGTGGTGTCTTCGGTTTCGCCGGAGCGGTGCGAGGTGATCGTGGTGAACCCGGCGCGCTGCGCCATGGTGATCGCGTCGAGGGTCTCGGACAGGGTACCGATCTGGTTGACCTTCACCAGCAGCGAGTTGGCGGCGTTTTCCTTGATGCCGGTCTCGAGGCGGGCCGGATTGGTGACAAAGAGGTCGTCGCCAACCAGCTGCACCTTGCTGCCGAGGCTCGCGGTGAGGGCCTTCCAGCCTTCCCAGTCGTTCTCATCCAGCGGATCCTCAATGGAGACCAGCGGGTAGTCGCGGACGAGTTCCTCGTAGTACGCGGACATTTCCGCAGCGCTGCGGTTCTGGCCTTCGAAGACGTACGCGCCGTCCTTGAAGAACTCGGAGGAGGCGACGTCGAGTGCCAGCGCGATGTCCGTGCCCGGGGTGTAGCCGGCGCGGGTGATGGCTTCGAGGATCAGGTCCAGGGCTGCGCGGTTGGAGGGCAGGTTCGGAGCGAAGCCGCCTTCGTCGCCGAGGCCGGTGGAGAGGCCCTTTTCCTTCAGCACGGACTTGAGGTTGTGGTAGACCTCAACGCCCCAGCGCAGGCCCTCCGAGTAGGTTTCGGCGCCCAGGGGAACAATCATGAATTCCTGGATGTCGACGTCGGAGTCGGCGTGGGAGCCGCCGTTGAGGATGTTCATCAGCGGCACGGGCAGGATGTGTGCGTTCGGGCCGCCGAGGTAGCGGTACAGCGGCAGCGCGGCGGATTCGGCAGCGGCACGGGCCACGGCAAGGGAGACACCCAGGATGGCGTTGGCGCCAAGGCCGGACTTGTTCTCCGTGCCGTCCAGGTCAATCATGGCCTGGTCAATGGCGCGCTGGTCGGCGGCATCGAAGCCCAGCAGGGCGGGCTGGATCTGGTCGATGACGGCTTCAACGGCCTGGAGTACACCCTTGCCCTGGTAGCGGTCCTTTTCGCCGTCGCGGCGTTCGTTGGCTTCGAAGGCGCCGGTGGAAGCGCCGGAGGGAACCGCGGCGCGGCCAAAGGTGTCGTCGTCGAGCAGGACCTCGACCTCGACGGTCGGGTTGCCCCGCGAGTCAAGGATTTCACGGGCGTGGATGGCATCAATGATGGCCATGGGAATGCTCCTGTTCGTTGGAACTTGGAATGGAAACTACAGCCAGGCCTGAAACGGGAGCCGCGCTGCCTGATCCAAGCCTAGTGGAATCCCGTCCGGTAGTAAGGACCGGGCGGGTCAATCGGTAATGGGAGGCGCGGCGGCCGTAAAACGGCGGACGGCAGCCCGCAGGGCCGCCTCCGGGTCGATGCCGCGTTCGGTTGCCTGCCGCACCGTCTCAAACAGCAGGTCGCCGAGCTCCTTTTCGTTGTCCCAGCCGGGCACGGCAGCGCCGGGTGCGGCCCCGGAACCGGCTTCCGCAGCGGGAACACCGATGCCGGCCCGCCGGGCGCGGTTCTGGGTTTTCGCGGCCAGGGCCAAAGCCGGAAGGGACACGGGGATGCCTTCGAAGGCACTGCTGCGCCGGGGTTTTTCCAGCTTCTTGGCGGCGTCCCAGGCCCGTTCGATTTCGGCGGGATCGCCGGTGGTGGAGTCCGCGGGTGTTCCGTCCGGATTAAAGACGTGCGGGTTGCGGCGGACCATTTTCGCGGTCAGGCCTTCGACCACGTCAAGGATGGAGAAGTTCCCGGCCTCCTCCTGCAGCCTGGCGTGCAGCAGGACCTGGAACAGCACGTCCCCCAGCTCGCCGCTGAGCTCTGCTGCGTCCTGCGCACCGGTGTGGCCTGTCTCCACCGCTTCGATGACCTCATAGGCTTCCTCGAGCAGATACTCCAGCAGGGACTCATGGGTCAGCGCGCCCGTCCAGGCGCAGCGGTCACGCAGCAGCGCGATGACCTGGGCCAGGCGGATGAAAGCCCGGCCCAGGTCATCGCTGCATGGCTCCTGACTAGCCACGGACGCGGTTGAAACCTTCGGTGATGTATTCGGCCAGGACCGCCCGCTCTTCGAGCGGGAGGAAAGCGGCGTTGGCCGCGTTCATGGTCAGTTCCAGGACATCGTCCAGGTCATAGTCGAAGGTCTGCACCAGGAGGTCGAACTCATCGGTGAGGCTGACGCCGCTCATGAGGCGGTTATCCGTGTTGACGGTGACTACGAAGCCGGTCTGGTAGAGCAGGTCGATCGGGTGGGATTCGATGTCCTCGCCGAAGGATTCCACCGCTCCGGTCTGCAGGTTCGAGGAGGGGCAGAGTTCCAGCGGGATACCGCGGTCCCGCACCCAGGCCGCGACCTCGCCTAGGGTGACCATGCCGACGGAGGTGTCCCCGCCGGCGTCGGGCGCGTCTTCGTCTTCGAAGTCCACTTCAATGTCCTCGGCGATGCGCACGCCGTGGCCCAGGCGCAGCGCCCGGCCGTGGACCAGTGCGTCAACGATGCTCTCCACCCCGGCGGCTTCACCGGCGTGGATGGTTACCGGGAACATCTGCTCGGCCAGGTACGTGAAAGCGTCCTTGAACCGCGAGGGCGGGAAGCCGTCTTCGGCACCGGCGATGTCGAAGCCCACCGCTCCCCGGTCCCGGTGGCGCACGGCCAGCTCGGCGATTTCCAGGCCGCGGTCTCCGTGGCGCATGGCGGTGATCAACTGGCCAACCTGGATCAGGTGGCCGTTCTCCCCGGCCTCAGCGACTCCGGCTTCCAGGCCGGCCTGCACTGCCTCCACGGCGTCATCCAGGCTCAGGCCCCCGCGCAGGTGCTGCTCCGGCGCCCAGCGGATCTCGGCATAAACGACGCCGTCCTCCACCAGGTCTTCAACGAACTCGCGGGCGACGCGGGTGAGACCCTCACGGGTCTGCATCACGGCAATGGTGTGGTCGAACGTCTCCAGGTAGCGCACCAGGGAGCCGGAGTTGGCTGATTCGCGGAACCACTCCCCCAGGGCCACGGGATCCGTGGATGGGAGATTGTGGCCGGCAGCCTCGGCGAGCTCCACGATCGTGGCCGGGCGCAGCCCGCCGTCAAGATGATCGTGCAGGGAGACCTTGGGCAGGACGCGGATGTCGAAGGCGGAAAGGGCAGCGGGATGCGTAATGGGCTCAGTCACACGCCAACTCTACGTGAGCCGCACCACCGCCGGCCGGTGGCTGCCCGGACTTCGCTGGCTGGGATTTTCCTGGCTAGGATTTTTTCTCGGCCGGCTGGGCCGGCTGGACCAGCGCCTCCGGGGTATGCATCGGAGTGGGGCCACGGAGTTTGTTGATGATCCGGTCGATGATCAGGCCGAGGACCAGCGCCACCGCAACGGCGACGACGACGGCGAGCAGGTGGTGTTCCTGGAACCAGGCTCCCGCGAGTGCCCCGATAGCCACCGAATAGGCTGCCCACAGCACCGCGGATAGTCCGGTGAGCGCAACGAACATCCGCCGCGGATAACGCGTTGCGCCGGCGGTCAGGTTCACCACCACACGTCCAACCGGAATAAAGCGGGCGATCAGGATCAGTGACACTGCGCGTTTGTCCAGTTCCTTGCGCGCCCAGACGAAGCCGCGCTGCATGCGCGGGCCGCGCATCCAGCGGAACCGGTCGGTCCGCAGTGTCCGGCCCAGGGCATAGGCGATGTTGTCGCCGATGAAAGCTCCAGCGGCCGCGGCCAGGAGAATCAGCCAGAAGTTGGGGCCGGATGCCGTGAAGATCAGGGCGGAGAGTCCCACCACCAGTGATTCACTGGGAATCGGCGGAAAGAATCCGTCCAGCAGGCAACAGGCAAAGAGCACCAGGTAAACCCAGGGAGCCCCTGAGTAAGCCAGGACGAAGCTGTTGATGTTGTCCATTACGGCGTCTAGCACGTCCAATGGGCGGCACTCCTCGAATCGGTATCTGTACCTACAACGATGCCATCTTAGAAAGAGTGCCCGGTATCGGGCATCACCCCCGTAACACCCTGAACCTTCCCAGGGGTTAACCCTGACCGGCCCGGTGCTGCGGAGCAGAAGCAGAATGGCTCAGCCCGCCCCGTCCTGGCGCACAGAAGGACCGCAGGCCGGTGACCTGCGGTCCTTCGCACGCCACGGCGGTCAGCTGATGCGGTCGATGATCAGCGGCGGGGCCGCCACCGGGCCCGGGGACACAGTGACGGCGTCCGCGAGGGCCTCCCGCGCACGCTCGAACTTCTCCGGGGTGTCGGTCAGCAGCGTCATCAGCGGGCTGCCGGCCTTGACCGTGTCTCCGGGCTTGGCATGCAGCCGGACACCGGCTCCGGCCTGCACGGCATCTTCCTTCCGCGCCCTTCCGGCGCCAAGCCGCCAGGCGGCAACGCCAACGGCCAGGGCATCGAGTTCGGTCAGCACGCCGTCAGCCGGCGCCAGGATCGTCTCCGATTCCCGCGCCACGGGCAGCTGCGCGTCCGGGTCGCCTCCCTGCGCGGAGATCATCCGCCGCCACACGTCCATGGCGCGGCCGTCCCTCAGCGCGGCTTCCGGGTCGGCATCGGGGCGTCCCGCTGCGGTGAGCATTTCCCGGGCCAGAGCCACGGTCAGGTCCACCACGTCGGACGGTCCGCCCCCGGCGAGGACCTCCACGGATTCCTCCACTTCGATGGCGTTTCCGGCGGTCAGACCGAGCGGAGTGGCCATGTTGGTGAGCAACGCCACAGTATTGACCCCGGCATCTTTACCGAGTGTGACCATGGTGCGGGCCAGTTCCCGGGCGTCGTCCACGTTCTTCATAAAGGCGCCCGAACCGACCTTGACGTCCAGGACCAGCGAGCCTGTGCCTTCGGCGATCTTCTTGCTCATGATGGAAGAGGCGATGAGCGGGATCGCTTCCACCGTTCCGGTGACGTCCCGCAGCGCGTAGAGCTTCTTATCAGCGGGCGCCAGCCCGGCACCTGCCGCGCAGATGACGGCGCCGACGTCCGCCAGCTGGGCCATCATCTCCGCGTTGCTCAGGTCTGCACGCCAGCCGGGGATGGCTTCAAGCTTGTCCAGGGTGCCCCCGGTGTGGCCGAGGCCGCGGCCGGAAAGCTGCGGCACGGCAACTCCGAAAACGGCAACCAGGGGTGCCAGCGGAAGGGTGATTTTGTCCCCCACTCCCCCGGTGGAGTGCTTGTCCGATGTCGGCTTGCCGAGGGCGGAAAAGTCCATCCGCTCCCCGGAGGCGATCATGGCCGCCGTCCACCGGGAGATTTCCTCCCGGTTCATGCCGTTAAGCAGGATCGCCATGTTCAGGGCCGCCATCTGCTCGTCGGCAATCGCTCCCCGGGTGTAGGCGTCGATCGTCCAGTCAATCTGCTCGGGCGTGAGTGTGCCGCGGTCCCGCTTGGTTCGGATGATGTCAACGGTGTCGAACTGCTCGGAGCTCATTGTTTGTTGTCCCCTTCCAGGTGCTGGGGGCCGAAGGCGTCCGGCAGCACCTCGTCCATCGTCTTGATCCCACTGACGGTCAGCAGCTTCATGCCCGGTGCCCGGAATTCGTACAGCAGCTGGCGGCAGCGGCCGCACGGCATCAGGGTCTGCCCTTCTCCGTCAACGCAGGTGAAGGCCAGCAGGCGTCCGCCGCCAGTCATCTGCAGCTGGCTGATCATGGAGCATTCGGCACACAGGGTCAGGCCGTAGGACGCGTTTTCGATATTGCAGCCCGAAACGATCCGTCCGTCATCGGTCAGCGCTGCGGCGCCCACCGGGAACCGGGAGTACGGGACGTAAGCGTGGGCCATGGCGCCGCGGGCTGCGTCCTGCAGCACCTCCCAGTCAATCTCCGGTTCCGCATTCTCCGGTTCCGTCCCGCCGCTGGCGGCCGCTGGATTCTGGTGATTCCCTTGCATGGTTTCCTGCCGCCTAACCCTTGATGTATGGAATGCCGCTGGCAGCCGGGGCACGTGATTTACCCACCACACCGGCGACGGCGAAGATGGTCACCACGTAGGGCAGCATGGCCAGGAACTGGTTCGGGACGGGGGTGCCGAGCAGGCTCAGCACCGACTGCAGGTTCGACGCGAAGCCGAAGAGCAGGGCGGCGAAGAGGGCTCCGATCGGGTTCCAGCGGCCCAGGATAAGGGCTGCCAGGGCGATGTACCCCTGACCCGAGGTCATGTCCCGGTTGAAGGAGGACACCGAAACCAGCGTGAAGAAGGCTCCGCCCACGCCGGCCACCGAGCCGGCCAGCAGCACGTTGTAGAAGCGGGTGCGGTTGACGTTCACGCCCAGAGTGTCGGCGGCCTTGGGATGCTCGCCCACGGCCCGGGTGCGCAGTCCCCACTTGGTGTGGAAGAGGCCGAAGTAGATCGCTGCCACGGCCACGTACATCAGGTAGCCGATCACGGACTGGTCAAAGAGGATCGGGCCGATGATCGGGATGTCTTCCAGCAGCGGGATCGGGATCTTATCCAGCCGCGGCGGGGAGTTCCAGGTCTCCGGGTCGGCGCTGAGCACCGTGGAGAAAAGGAACCCGGTCAGGCCGGAGACCAGCACGTTCAGGACGACGCCGACGATCACCTGGTTCACGATGTACTTGATGCTGAACACTGCCAGCACCAGGGAGACCAGGACACCGGCGATGGCGGCGGCGAAAAGGCCCACGAAAGCGTTGCCGGAGAGGGAACCCGCGACGGCGGCGGCAAAGGCACCAAAGAGCAGCTGGCCCTCAATGGCGATGTTCACAACACCGGAACGTTCGCAGAGCACCCCGGAGAGGGAACCGAAGATCAGCGGGAACGCCAGTGTGAAGGATCCTGCGAGCAGGCCGTAGAGCGCCACGCTGGGACTGCGGGCGCTGCCGACGGACCAGGTCAGGAAGGCGGCGATGAAGAACACCGCGAATACGGCGATCAACCAGCCCGGCACGGGCTGGTAACGGCTTACCAGGAAGGCGGCATACGCTGCGGAAGCCAGCAGTACCACCGAGGAGATCCAGCCGACCGCCATGGCCGAAGCCACGATATTCGGCAGCTGGATGGCGGCGTCGTCCTCGGTGAGCCTGAACGTCACCTCACTGGCCGGCGCGCCCAGCCCAAAAATGAGGAAGGCCAGGATCGCCAGGCACCCCAACAGGATCGGAGTCTTCCAGCTGCGGATGGCCTGGACGGCGGCAGGCTGCCCGGCGGAAGCAAGGGTGGTTGCGGTGCTCATGCTGCTCCTCCGGCTGCTGCGTTGGTGGTGGTGCGCTTGCCCGATGTTTTGAAGGCACCTGGCGGTGGAATCCTAAAGATGGACCGGACCAGCGGAGGTGCGGCGATGAACAGGACGATCAGCGACTGGACCACCAGGACAATGTCGATACTGGTTCCGGTGCTGGTCTGCATGGTGACGCCTCCGGCGCGGAAGGCTCCGAACAGCAGGCCCGCGGCAAAGGTCCCCCACGGTGAGGAGCGGCCGAGCAGGGCGACGGTAATGGCGTCGAAACCGAAGCTGGCGGCCACACCGGAGGTGAGTACCTTCTCCGTGCCGGAGACCTGCGCGACGCCGGCCAGACCCGCAAGGGCGCCGGCGATCAGCATAACGATCACGTAGCCCTTGGTGGTGCTGATGCCGGCGTTGCGTGCGGCAGCAGGGTTGGCGCCTACGGCGCGCAGTTCGAAGCCGACGGTGGAGCGGTTAAGCAGCCACCAGATGAACACCGTCGCGGCAATGGCCATGATGAAACCCCAGTGCAGACGGAATCCCTCACCGAGCAGTGGCGGGAACATCGCGGTGCTGTCCAGCTGGGGGCTGATGGGGTTGGTGGAGCCCGGGCGCTGGAAGCCCGGTGTGGTGAGCAGGAAGAGCACCAGTTGGATAGCAATGTAGTTGAGCATGATGGTCACAATGACCTCGTGCGCACCGGTTCGGGCTTTCAGGAGCCCGGCGATCCCGCCCCAAAGGGCGCCGCCGACGGCTCCTGCGATCACCACAACCAGCAGGTGCAGCCCCACCGGCAGGTGCCAGCTGAAACCGACCCAGGCCGCCAGGGTGGCACCGATGATGATCTGGCCCTGGGCACCAATGTTGAACATCCCGGCCCGGAAGGCCAGGGCGACTCCGAGGCCGGCGCAGATCAGCGGCGTCGCGACGGTCAGGGTCTGGGTCAGCGGATAGATCATCCGGGAGAAGCTGTCGGCCTCGAAGTTGAAGACCGATCCCTGGAAGAGGGCGATGTAGGCTCCCGAAGCCGCCGACCAGGCAGCCCCCAGCAGGTCTGTTGGGCGGCTGAAGAAGTAGCCCGCGGAGTTGGCCACGGCTTCGTCGGTGACGGCAATGAGCAGGCCGCCGAGGATCAGTGCCATCAGGACGGCCAGAACGGAGACCAGCGCATTGCCGGTGACTATGCGGTGCAGGACCGATTCGTTGCCGCCCTCGGGGCGGAGCTCGGAACCGGAGACCGGTACGGCGGGCGGCGGAAGCGCCCCGCCGGCCGTTTCCGCGGCGGTCAGCAGCCGCGTGTCTTCAGCGGCCGCCACATCCTTGCTGCGGGCATCCTCTGATTTGCTGCCTTTTTCCTCCGGGCTCACTGTGTCCCTTCCTCAGTCTCACGGTCGTGCGAAAGTGCTTCATCGGCGCCCATCCCGGCCATCATCAGGCCAAGGACACCGCGCGGGGTGTTGCCGGGGACAATCCCCATGAGCCTGCCGCCGTAGAGGACGGCAATCCGGTCAGCCAGCTCCAGGACCTCATCCAGTTCGGTGGACACGATCAGGACGGGTGTGCCGCCGTCGCGTTCCGCAACGATCCGCTTGTGCAGGAACTCAATGGAGCCGACGTCGACGCCGCGGGTTGGCTGGGACGCGATGAACAGTGAGAGCGGCCGCGAAAGTTCGCGGGCCATCACGACTTTCTGCTGGTTGCCGCCGGAAAGGGTTCCCGCTGCCGACTCCGCCGACTGCGTGCGGATGTCGAACTCCTTGATCTTCTCGGCGGCGTTGGCGGCAACAACTGCGGGGCGCATGGACAGCCCACGCGCGAACGGTGCCTTCTTGTAGCGGTTCAGGATCAGGTTTTCCGCCACCGAGAAGGGTCCGACGAGCCCGTCAACGCTGCGGTCCTCGGGCACGAAGCCCACACCGGCGTCGATGATCTGGTCAGCGCGCCGGCCAACGAGTTCTTTGCCGTCGAGCTGGATGGAGCCGCTTACGTGGTCCTGCAGGCCCATCACGGCTTCGGTGAGTTCGGTCTGCCCGTTGCCCTGGACACCGGCGACGGCGAGGATCTCACCCTTGGCGATCTCGAAGCTCACGTGGTCCACCATGGCCTGGCCGGAGTCTGAAAGCACCACCAGGTCCCGGACCTGGAAGGTGGCTGCACCGGGTTCGGCCGGGGCCTTTTCCAGGGTCAGGCTGACGGAGCGGCCCACCATCATGGCAGCCAGTTCCGAGGTGCTGGCGCTGGGCGGAGCGTCGCCTACCACCTGGCCGCGGCGGATCACAGTGATCACGTCAGAGACGGCCTTCACCTCGCGCAGCTTGTGGGAGATGAAGACAACGGACTTTCCGTCCTCGGTCAGCTGGCGCATGATGGCGAGCAGCTCATCCGTCTCGCGCGGGGTGAGGACGGCGGTGGGCTCGTCCAGGATCAGGACTTCCGCGTCCCGGATCAGGGCCTTGATAATTTCCACCCGCTGCTGCACACCCACCGGCAGGTCTTCAACGACTGCTTCGGGATCGACGTCGAACCCGTACTGGTCGGAGATCTGCCGGATCCGGGCCTTGGTGGTTTCCAGGTTCAGGGTGCCGGCGAATTTGGTGCTCTCATGTCCCAGCGCCACGTTTTCCGCAACGGTGAAGACGGGCACCAGCATAAAGTGCTGGTGGACCATGCCGATTCCTGCGGCCATGGCATCACCGGGGCCGGAGAAGACCACCGGCTTGTCGTTGACCAGGATTTCACCCTCGGTGGGTTCATAGAGGCCGTAAAGGACGTTCATCAGCGTCGATTTGCCGGCACCGTTCTCGCCCAGCAGGCTGTGCACCTGCCCGGGCTCGATCACCAGGTCTATGTGGTCGTTGGCCACCAGCGTGCCGAAGCGCTTGGTAATGCCCTTAAGTTCGAGTTTCACAACCCCAACCAATCTGTTTGAGTCTGAGTGTTTGGGTTCCCGGGAGGAAGACTACCGGGACCAGAACAAACCGCCGCCCGCCCCGCTGCGGTGCAGCCGGGGCGGACGGCGGTTGAGTTCACTGCATGCCCGTATTACTTGGGGCTGGCGGCGGAATCCACGGTGATTTCACCGGAGATGATCTTGGCCTTGATTTCGTCCACTGCGGTCTTCACGTCCGCAGGTACAGCGCTTTCCTGGTCATGGAACGGAGCCAGTGCGACGCCGCCGTTCTCCAGGGTTCCGACGTACGGGGTGGCGTCGAAGTTGCCGTCGACGTCAGAGGAGATGACGGTTTCCACCGCGTCGCCCATCAGCTTCATAACCGAGGTGAGGATGTATTCCTGGCCGGTGCCCGCGGTCTCGAAACCGTCGGAGTCGACCCAGACCACCTTGTTGCTGCCGCCGTTGGCGTTCGCTTCAACGACCGCGTCCAGAGTGCCGGTTCCGACCGGTCCGGCCACGGGCATGATGATGTCCGCACCCTCATTGAGGAAGTTCTGCGTGGTGGTCTTACCGGCACCGGTGTCGGTGAAGTTGCCGATGAAGGAACCGGTCTGGTCTGCCTTGTTCCAGCCGAGCAGTTCAACGTTGGCGCTGTTCTGCTCGTTGTAGTACTCAACACCGTCCGCGAAGCCATCCATGAAGATGGTGACGGTGGGGATGTTGATGCCGCCGTAGGTGGCCACCTTGCCGGTTTCGGAGGTGCCGGCAGCTACGTAGCCTGCCAGGAAGGCAGCCTGCGCCGTGTCATAGATGATCGGCTTGACGTTATCCAGTTCGATGCTGTTGTCATCGACGATCGCAAAGTTGCTCTCGGGGTTCGCGGTAGCAACTTCCTTCGTGGCGTCTGCCAGGAGGAAGCCAACGGTGACGGTGATGTCGCAGCCGTTCTGGACCACCATGGAGTCCAGGTTCGGCAGGAAGTCGGTCTCGGACTGGGACTCGGCAGTCTTGATCTGAATGCCGAGGTCCTTCTCCGCGGCCTGCAGGCCCTCGAAGCTGGACTGGTTGAACGAGCGGTCATCGAACCCGCCGGAGTCCGAAACCATGCACGCCAGGAAATCGCTGCTGGCGCTGCTGCCGCTGCTGGCTGTGTCCGAGGCAGCGTCTTCCTCGGGAGCGGCGCCGCAGCCGGCCAGCAGAAGCGCCGAAGCGCCCAGCATGGCGGCGGAAATACCGGCATTGCGCTTTATGCTGCGCGGAAAATTCTTCAATGTTCCTCCAGAAAAGAAAAGGGGTCCACCCGTTGGAGTCTGCAGCACGGCCATCCGGTTGAACGGCCTCGCGCGCAGGCGCGTGTGGTGCGCGCCCCTTACCTCAGCGGAGCGCAGCAGACCCAACCATAGTGGCATGTGGCGCAAACCACCTACGATCTGGGGGCGCTGAAGAACATCGTTTGTATGTTGTTATCAATGCTGCGGTGCCAGCCGCTCCGGTTGGGGGCCCGGCGGAGCCGGTTGGACTAGTGGCGCAGCCCGCGTGCCGCCCGGACCGCAGCCGCCGCCATCACCGAAACGCCGCAGCTGATGGAGAGCTCATCGGGGTTGTAGTCCCCCCGGTGCAGGTCGTAGGTTTCGCCTCCGGGCGTGCGGGTTCCCAGCCGCATCATGGCACCGGGAACGGCCTGGGTCATCCAGGCGAAGTCCTCCCCGCCCATGGACTGCGGCGTGAGCACTACGGAGTCTTCACCCAGTTCGGCCCGAGCGGAGGCTTCGATGAGCCCGGTCTCAGTCTCGGAGTTGATCACCGGCGGAACGCCGCGGGTGTGCTCAAGCGCCACCTCCACCCCGTAGGGTGCCGCGACTTCCCGGACGACGTCGTCAAGCAGCTTGCCCGCCGCGTACCAGGCCTCGGCGTCGAGGCAGCGCATGGTTCCGGCGAGAAAACCGTGCCCCGGAATCGCGTTGGGTGCTGACCCGGCGTGGATCTGGCCCCAGACCACGGAAACGCCGCTGCGCACATCGATCCGGCGGGACAGGACAGCGGGAACGCTGACCGCAATCTGCCCCAGGGCGAACACCAGGTCTTCGGTCAGGTGCGGACGGGAGGTATGGCCGCCGCGTCCGGAGAGTTCAATCCGGATGGTGTCGGACGCCGAGGTGATGGCACCGATGCGGGTGCCCACCTGCCCGACGTCGACCCGCGGGTCGCAGTGCAGCGCCAGAATCCGGGGCACACCTTCGAGGATGCCCTGTTCGATGACGGAAAGGGCACCGCCGGGCATCACCTCTTCGGCCGGCTGGAAGATGACGCGGATGCGGCCGCCGAGGCTGCCTTCCGCATCCAGTCGGGCAAGCACCTTGGCCGCGCCCAGCATTACCGTCGTGTGGATGTCATGCCCGCATGCGTGGGTGATCCCGGTGTTGACGGACGCGTAGGGCAGACCCGTCTCCTCGAGCACGGGAAGCGCATCAATGTCCGCGCGCAGGCCGAGCTGGATGGGGCCGTCGCCGATGTCAACGTAGGCGCCGGTGCCGGAGAGCCGCTTCGGCTGCAGGCCGGCGGCCTCCAGGGCTTCGATAATCCGGTCGGTGGTGCGGAATTCCTTGTGCGAGAGTTCCGGATGGGAGTGGAGGTCCCGCCGGAAATCGATCAACTCACCCAGGATCGGAGCAACACTGCCCCTGATTGATGGTACGGGCGAGTTACTCAGCGAGGTTGTCTGCACATGTTCAAGGTTAGCCAACCTGCGCTGGCTTGCGGGAACCAGTTGGCTTTAAGACTTCACGAACGCTCATAACACCGCGGGCCGAAGCCCCTGCGGCCTACAGTACGTCCGTGTCGCCGCTGGCCTTGAGGTGCTCCACGGCCTTCTTCACGGCCTGGGCATGATCCTTGGTGGTCACCAGCAGGGCATCAGGTGTGTCAACAATAACGACGTCCTCGATGCCGATGAGGGCGATCACCCGCTTGGTGTCGGAGACAACGATTCCCGAGGCATCCTCGGAGTAGACGCGGGCACCCTCACCCATGACGGTCAGCTCCGAGTTCTGCTCGGCCGGGTTCAGCCGGCCGATCGCAGCGAAGTCACCAACGTCGTCCCAGCTGAAAATCCCGGGAATCATTGCCACGTCACCGGCGGCGGCGGCCGGTTCGGCTACCGCGTAGTCAATGGCGATCTTGGGCAGCGTGGGCCAGACCCGGAGGACCACTTCGCGGCGGCTCGGCGTGTCCCAGGCCGCGGCGATCTCCATGATCCCGGCGTGGAGCTCGGGTTCATTCGCCTGCAGGTGCTTGAGCATCAGTGCCACCGGAGCAACGAACATTCCTGCGTTCCAGCTGTAGTTGCCGCTGCGCAGGTAGGAGCGGGCCGTGTCTTCGGAGGGCTTCTCCACGAACTCGACGACGGCGTGGGCGCTGGGAGCGCCAGCAATGTCCAGCGCTTCACCCGCGCGGATGTAGCCAAATCCCGTGGACGGGTGCGTGGGATGGATGCCGATGGTCACGATGTAGCCCTGGGCGGCGGTGTGGATGGCCTCGCGGACTGTCTCCTGGAAGACCTCGACCGGGGTGATGACCTGGTCCGCGGCGAAGGACCCCATGATGATGGACGGGTCGCGCTGGTACAGGATGGCTGCTGCCAGCCCGATCGCGGCAGCGGAATCCTTCGGCTCGCTCTCCAGCACCAGGTTCTCCGGCTGGATCTCCGGCAGCTGGGCCAGCACGGCGGCCCGGTGGAGCTGGCCGGTGACAACCATGACCCTGTCTTCACTCAGTTCCGTCAGCCGGTCATAGGTGGCGCGGATCAGGGTGGAGCCCGATCCAGTCAGGTCATGCAGGAACTTCGGAGCCGCAGCCCGCGACAGCGGCCACAGCCTGGTTCCAACGCCGCCAGCCGGAATAACGCCGTAAAAGCGTTTGAAGACGCCGGCGTCCGGAGTGGAACCCGCGTTCACATTTTTCATTTCAGTACTCATCAGTGCCAAGGTTAGCTGAACGTTCCCTCCGGCCTGCTGAAGCCCCGCCTAAGCGGGTACAGGTTGTCCTGGCACAGATGACAGGCAGTGTAAGCCAGGTCACACGATAGGGGAACCTAAATTGATCCCGGCCCTACCGGGACCTAGATTATGCTTGAGCCTATAAGTGCTCTCGCACCGGCGTCATCACTGCGTGGAAGACGCGCTAGCGCCGCTGCGTTGCAGGGAGGAAAATTCAGTGTCGAAGTTACCAGCAGGCACGCTCTACCGCGGCCGCGAAGGCCAGTGGTCCTGGGTTGCCCATCGGATTACTGGCGTGGTGATCTTCTTCTTCCTTTTGGTCCATGTCTTGGATACCTCGTTGGTGCGCGTGTCGCCCGAGGCCTACAACGTGGTCATCGGAGCGTACAAGAACCCCATTATGGGTATCGGTGAGCTCGGCCTGGTCGCCGCCATCGTGTTCCACGCCTTTAACGGCATCCGGGTCATTCTTATCGACTTCTGGAAGAAGGGCCCCAAGTACCAGCGTCAGCTGCTGTGGGGCGTGGTCGGCCTGTGGGCCGTGACCATGATCGGCTTCTCCATTCGCCACATTCCCATCATTCTCGGGGGTCACTAAATCATGAGCACGAATATTGAAGCCCCCCGGGCCGGACGCATCTCCCCCAGGTACACCCGCAGCAAGTCGGGGAAGGGCAACTTCGAGATGTTCGCATGGCTGTTCATGCGCATTTCCGGTGCACTCCTCGTCGTGCTGATCTTCACCCACCTGATCGTGAACCTGGTCCTCGGCGACGGCATCAAGGCCATCGACTTCGGCTTCGTCGCCGGCAAGTGGGCCTCTCCGCTGTGGCAGATCTGGGACCTGGTCATGCTGTGGCTTGCCATGCTCCACGGCACCAACGGTGTCCGCACGATCATCAATGACTACGCAGAGAAGAACTCCACGCGGATGTGGCTCAAGACGGTTCTCTACTCCGCCACCGTGGTCATCATCGTCCTCGGCACCCTGGTGATCTTCACGTTCGATCCGTGCCCGGCCAACGCCACGCTGGACCAGCTGCCGTCCTTCTGCCCGGCCCCGTAGGCCCGGAGCGGTACCGCAGCACTCCCTGAGTAAGACCTGAGTAAGGTTCAGTTTCAACAGAAAGAGCATCTGGTATGCAGGTCCATAAGTACGACGTCGTCATTGTCGGCGCCGGCGGCGCCGGTATGCGTGCCGCCATTGAATCCGGACAGCGCGCACGGACGGCGGTACTGACCAAGCTGTACCCGACCCGCTCCCACACGGGTGCGGCACAGGGCGGCATGTGCGCAGCACTGGCCAACGTAGAAGAAGACAACTGGGAATGGCACACCTTTGACACGGTCAAGGGCGGCGACTACCTGGTTGACCAGGACGCAGCTGAGGTTATGGCCAAGGAAGCCATTGACGCAGTGCTGGACCTGGAAAAGATGGGGCTGCCGTTCAACCGCACGCCCGAAGGCCGCATTGACCAGCGCCGTTTCGGCGGACACACCCGTGACCACGGCAAGGCCCCGGTCCGCCGTGCCTGCTACGCAGCAGACCGCACCGGCCACATGATCCTGCAGACGCTGTACCAAAACTGCGTCAAGCACAACGTGGAGTTCTACAACGAGTACTATGTGCTGGACCTCCTGACTGTCACCGACAGCTTCGGGCAGAAGCGCGTGGCCGGCGTCGTCTCCTATGACCTCGCCACCGGCGAACTGCACGTTTTCCAGGCCAAGTCCGTAGTCTTCGCCTCCGGCGGCGCAGGCAAGGTCTTCAAGACGACGTCCAATGCCCACACCCTCACCGGTGACGGCATGGGCATCGCCTTCCGCAAGGGCATCCCCCTGGAAGACATGGAGTTCATCCAGTTCCACCCGACCGGCCTTGCCGGTCTGGGCATCCTGCTCTCCGAGGCTGCCCGCGGCGAAGGCGCCATCCTGCGCAACTCCGAGGGTGAGCGCTTCATGGAACGCTACGCACCGACCATCAAGGACCTGGCACCGCGTGACATCGTGGCCCGCTCGATGGCGAACGAAGTCCGTGAAGGCCGCGGCTGCGGCCCGAACAAGGACTACGTCCTCCTGGATCTGACCCACCTGGAACCGGCGCACATCGATGCCAAGCTCCCGGACATCACCGAATTCGCCCGGACCTACCTGGGTGTGGAGCCGTACACCGAGCCGGTTCCTGTCTTCCCGACGGCGCACTACGTGATGGGCGGAATCCCGACCAACATCAAGGCCGAGGTCCTCCAGGACAACGACACCGTGATTCCGGGCCTCTACGCTGCCGGCGAGGTTGCCTGCGTGTCCGTGCACGGCTCCAACCGCCTGGGCACCAACTCGCTGCTGGACATCAACGTCTTCGGCAAGCGTGCCGGTATCTACGCCGCGGAGTACGCGCTGCAGGCCGATTTCGTTGACCTGCCGGAGGATCCGGAAGCCGAGACCATCGCACTGCTTGACGTGGTCCGCAACTCCGAGGGAACCGAGCGTGTCTCTGAGATCCGCCGTGACCTTCAGAACACCATGGACGCCAACATGCAGGTGTTCCGCACCGCGGAGACCATCAACCAGGTGCTCTCCGACATCGCGGATCTCGAAGAGCGCTACAAGAAGATCAATGTCCAGGACAAGGGCAAGCGCTTCAACCTTGACCTGCTCGAGGCCGTAGAGCTGGGCTTCCTGCTCGAACTGGCCAAGGTCATGACGGTTGCAGCACTGCACCGCGAGGAATCGCGCGGCGGCCACTTCCGTGAAGACTTCCCGGACCGCAATGACGAGAAGTTCATGCTGCACTCCATGGCCTACAAGGTCGATGAAGCGGACAACGCCGAGCACACCGCCGGCATCCGGCTCGATACCAAGCCGGTTATTTTCACGCGCTACGAGCCGATGGTGAGGAAGTACTAATGACAACGGAAACTGCAGAGCCGGCCTCAAAGGTCGATCTGACCGAAGCCACCGGTGGTGAAATCCCCTCCTTCGACATCACGCTGAAGGTCCGCCGCTACAACCCGGAGATCTCTGACGAGGCTCACTGGGACGAGTGGACCCTCACCATGTACGGCACCGACCGCGTGCTCGATGCACTGCACAAGGTCAAATGGGAACACGACGGTTCCGTTTCCTTCCGCCGCTCCTGCGCCCACGGCGTCTGCGGGTCCGATGCCATGCGCATCAACGGCCGCAACCGCCTGGCCTGCAAAACGCTGCTGAAGGACCTGGACACGTCCAAGCCCATCCTGGTGGAGCCCATCAAGGGCCTTCCGGTGGAGAAGGACCTGATCGTGGACATGGAACCGTTCTTCCAGTCCTACCGCGAGATCATGCCCTTCCTCGTCTCCAAGGGCCACGAGCCCACGAAGGAGCGCCTGCAGTCCGCTGAGGACCGTGAGCGCTTCGACGACACCACCAAGTGCATCCTCTGCGCCGCCTGCACCTCGTCCTGCCCGGTCTTCTGGACCGATGGACAGTACTTCGGCCCGGCGGCAATCGTGAATGCCCACCGCTTCATCTTCGACTCGCGCGACGACGCCGGAGATATGCGCCTGGAGATCCTGAACGACAAAGAAGGCGTGTGGCGCTGCCGCACCACCTTCAACTGCTCGGAAGCATGCCCCCGCGGCATCCAGGTCACGAAGGCTATTTCAGAGGTCAAGCAGGCCATCCTAAACCGCTCCATCTAAGCAGCACAGCGGGCGGCAGGTTTCCGCCCGGAAGACAGCGGCCTCGGTCATCACCGGGGCCGCTGTCTTTTTGCCTTTCACCGGCCGCCGGGCGGGTGCTCGTTCCATCCGGGTGCTTTTCCCGCGCTCCGGCAGACGGGCTAGGGTTTATTTATGCCAGCGTTCGAATCCGTCTCCTTTCCCGGCGCCAACGGGACCACACTGGCCGGGACCTTGGACATCCCGGACGGCGACCCGCTCGGCTGGGCGGTGTTCTGCCACGGATTCGCCCTGGGGAAGAACAGCGCGGCTGCTTCCCGCATCTCCAAGGGCCTGTCGGCCCAGGGCATTGGGGTGCTTCGTTACGACGCCGCCGGCCTGGGCAGGTCAACCGGCACCTGGGCGGACGGATCCTTCAGCACCAAGGTCGCGGACCTCCTCAACGCCGTGGACTACCTGCGCTCACGGGACCGGCCCGCCACTCTGCTGGTAGGGCATTCCCTCGGCGGCGCAGCTGCCCTGGCCGCAGCACACGCGGTTCCCGGGCTCGCTGCCCTGGTGACCATAGCGGCTCCGTTCCGCCCCTCGCACGTGGTGCACCTCTTCGAAGACGAGCTGGAGACCATCGCCCGGCAGGGGCACGCTGCGGTTACCCTCGGTGGCCGGACGCTGACCATCCGGCAGGAACTGGTCGATGACCTGCGCAGCCACGACCTGGCCGGGCGCATCGGAAGCCTCGGCGTCCCGCTGCTGGTGATGCACTCACCGCAGGACGGCACCGTGGACGTGGACAATGCCTCGGAGATCTTCCAGGCAGCCCGTTCGCCGCGCAGCTTCGTCTCCCTGGAGGGAGCCAGCCACCTGATGCCGGACCGGGAGCAGACAACCCGTGCGGCTGACATCATCGCCGCGTGGTCGCTCGTCTACCTGCGGCGGGCACGGGAAGCGCGTTTAGGAGCAGCGCAGCCGCGGGAAGCGCGTTTAGGAGCAGCGCAGCCGCGGGAAGACAGCGGGCACGCGGGTAGCGCAGGCGGAGTCGCCTAACCGCCGAGGGCCAATTCCTCGCGAAGGATCCAGAGTCCCTTCTCGTCGTGCTCGAAGACCCCGATCCGTTCCACGGTGAAACTTGCCTCATATCCGCTGAGCGAGGTGAGGGCCTCGTCCATGCCAGCTTCACTGACATCGTGTGCCACCGTGACGTGCGGATGGTAGGGATAGGGAGTCTTATGCTCCAGCGGCCCGCGCTGGAGCTCCCGGTGCAGGCGTGCGCACTCTTCGAACCCTTCCGCCACGTTGACGTACACGACGGGCGTCACCGGCCGGAAGGACGAGGTGCCGCGCAGGGTCACCGTGAAGGGGCGGTGCGCTGCGGTCACCTGCCGGACGTGGCGGAGCGCGGACGGCCAGTCCGATGCCGGGGTGGTGGTAACCAGGGTGATGTGGGCTGGAATAACCGATGCCATCGGGTCGCCGAAGGATGCACGCGCCCGCTTCAGATAGGAGGCGATGGGCTCCGGAACAGGAATGACAATCCCTACCTGGCACTCCGTTTCGGGCATCCGTGTGCGGCCGCCGCGCGCTGCGCCGGTTGGAATCTGCACCGTCGAGTTCGTGTAGCCCATAAGGATTAGCGGGTGCTGGAACCCAGTGGCAGGAAACCCATCTTCTCGTACACATCGGCCAGTGTAGCCGACGCCGTTTCCCGGGCTTTAAGGGCGCCGTGGGCGAGGAGCCGGTCGAGTTCCGCCGGGTCGTCCAGCAGTTCCAGGGCCCGTTCGCGGATCGGGCGGATGTGCTCGGTGACGGCGTCTGCCAGGTCAACCTTGAGGTGTCCGTACATCTTTCCTTCATACTCCTTCACCAGCGTGTCAACGCTGCGTCCGGTGATGAGCGAGTAGATGGAGAGCAGGTTGGAGACTCCCGGCTTGGCCTCGCGGTCGAAGCGGATCTCGGTGCCGTCATCGGTGACAGCGGACTTGATCCGCTTGGCGATGACCTTGTCCGGGTCCAGCAGATTGATCAGGCCCGCAGGCGACGCTGCTGACTTGGACATCTTCGCTGCCGGGTTCTGCAGATCGTAGATCTTTGCCGAGTCCTTCTGGATGAAGACCTCCGGGACCGTGAAGGTCTCGCCGTAGCGGCTGTTGAACCGCTTGGCCAGGTCCCGGCTCAGTTCAACGTGCTGGCGCTGGTCCTCTCCTACGGGCACACCGTGCGGCTGGTAGAGCAGGATGTCCGCAACCTGCAGGATCGGATAGGTGAAGAGGCCCACGGAAGCGGCGTCGGCACCGAAGCGCTGCTGCTTGTCCTTGAACTGCGTCATGCGGGAAGCTTCGCCGAAACCCGTCAGGCAGTTAAGCACCCAGGCCAGCTGAGCGTGCTCCGGGACCTGCGACTGGATGAAAAGGGTGGCGCGCTCGGTGTCCACTCCCCCGGCGATGTACTGCGCGGCGGTAACCCGGGTCCGCTTGCGCAGGTCCTCGGGATCCTGCGGCACCGTGATGGCGTGCAGGTCCGGAATAAAGAAGTAGGCGTCGTACTGCTCCTGCAGCCGGACCCAGTTCACAAGGGCACCAAGGTAGTTGCCCAGGTGCAGGGAGTCCGCGGAAGGCTGCATCCCGGAGAGGATGCGCTGGCGTGGTGCAGGTGTGGAGGTGGTTTCAGTCATCTCTTCTGGACCTCAGAACTGGTAGTCGACCACGACGGGGGCGTGGTCAGAGAAACGGGCATCGTAGGTGGCGGCGCGGTCGACGACGGCGCTCAGTGCGCGGTCGGCGAGCCCGGGAGTGGCCATGTGGTAATCGATGCGCCAGCCGGCGTCGTTGTCGAAGGCCTGGCCCCGCCAGGACCACCAGGTGTACGGACCGGGAACCTCACCGGCAAGCTTCCGGGCGACGTCGACGTAGCCGATCTCCTCACCAAGGAAACGGTCGAAGTAGGCACGTTCCTCGGGCAGGAAGCCGGCCCGTTTGACGTTGCCCTTCCAGTTCTTGATGTCCAGGGTGGTGTGGCCCACGTTCAGGTCGCCGACGATCAGGGCGTAGTCGCTGGTTGCTGCCAGCACGGGCAGCCGCGCCGCCATCACGTCCAGGAAGCGGTACTTGTCCTCCTGCTTGGGGGTTCCGGCTTCACCCGAGTGCACGTACGCGCTGACAACGGTCAGGAGTTTCTCCTCACCGTCCACGGGCACTTTGAAGTCTGCTTCGACCCAGCGGCCGGAGAGGGCGAAGTACTCTTCGCCGATGTGTTCGCGCACGGCAACAGGTTCCTGGCGCGAGGCGATTGCCACACCGGCCCGGCCCTTGGCCTCGGCTTCGGCGTGGAGGATGTGCCATTCGTCTCCGAGCAGCTCACGGACAATCTTGTCCGGCGCGCGCACCTCCTGCAGGCAGAGGATGTCGATGTTCCGCTCCGCCAGCCACTCGGCCATGCCGCGCTTGTACGCGGCGCGGATTCCGTTGACGTTGACCGTCGCGATTCTCAGTGTTCCCAGTGCCGATGCGGGGCTGGGCTCCCCTGCAGATGCCATGCTCACGCCAATAACCATACCCCTCAGTAGCTTGCGGGTTCATCTTGGCCGGTCTGCCGGCAAAGCGGCATGCGGCCTGCGCGTGTGATGCGCGGATCAGTCGACGAGCGTGCCCTCGACCGGGCCGCCGTCGTCCTTCTTCATCATGCCGCGGGCATTGTGCGCGGTGATTTCGATCGTCTCGATCGCCCGTTCCACCTGGCCCTCATCGCTGCCGAGGTTCTCGCGGATCACCCGGGACTGCACCTGGATGATCTTGAAGCTGTGGTCCAGCTTCTGGTCGCGCAGCGTGGTTGCCTCATCCATGACCTGGACAGACGGCGCTCCCCCCGCTGCACGGTTCAGCGAGTCCTGTGCCTCGGCCAGCTTCGCGCCGGCCTTCCGGGCAGCCCCGCGGATGCTGAAGACCACAAAGGCGAACAGGAGCAGCCACCCGAGGGAGATAATCACCACCAGCCAGCCAACGACGTCGTTCTCATTGGCGGCGAAGATCACGGCCACGATGAACACAAACACCATAAGAGTGGTGCCGATGGTGGCCATCTTGCGGCTGATTCCCCTGCCGGGGCTGGATGCTGGCGGCGTTTTGCCGTGAGGGATGGACTGCATAACTTTATTCTCTCAAAAATTCATGCAGATCGATTCCGCTTACCCCCACGGCGAAACCCGGAACGGCGGATTGCTCTTGGCTGCGGTTACGCGGGCCTGCCGGTTGCCGGGCGGGTGACCCTCCTGGGAGGCTGGTGCGATGGAGATTCAGGCAGTGACCGGAGACATCACCCGGCGGTCCGTGGACGCGGTGGTGAATGCCGCGAACTCCTCCCTGCTTGGGGGCGGCGGCGTTGACGGCGCGATCCACCGGGCCGCAGGGCCGGAACTGCTCGAGGCGTGCCGCGCCCTGCGGGCAGGAGATTACCGGGACGGACTCGCAGTCGGCCAGGCAGCGGTCACCGAGGGGTTTGCCCTGCCGGCACGCTGGGTCATCCACACCGTCGGCCCCAACCGGCACGCCGGCCAGACAGATCCCCGTCTGCTCGCAGCAGCGTTCCGGAACAGCCTGGACGCGGCGGTCTCACTGGGGGCGGCATCGGTCGCGTTTCCGGCGATCAGCGCCGGAGTGTACGGGTGGGACGCCGGAACAGTCGCGGAGATTGCCGTGCGGACCGTCCGGAACCATCCGGGCACGGGGATAGACACTGTGGAGTTCGTCCTTTTCAATGACGCCATGACCCGGATCTTCAGCTCGGCGCTGGCCGCCGCGGACTGACTGACCTGCCCGGAGCTCAGCCGAACGGGTTCCAGGCCGCCCCGGGGAAGAGCCCGGCAAGCCCTGCCCGCAGGAGCAGGAAGCCGACAATTCCCACCACCCACAGCACAGCCTCCCCGGAAACCCTGGACAGCCAGGCGCCCAGCCGTTCCAGCGGAGAATCCAGCAGCCGTCCCAGCAGCAGCCGGCCGGCAACCAGGAGCCCGGCCGGCAGCAGCATCACCAGGCAGTAGAGGCCCAGAATCCCGGCAGAGGCCTGCCACTGTGTACCGGAACCGGTGAGCAGGCCGACGGCGGCAAGGTAGGGCAGCATGGTTGGCAGCTCCAGGAGCCCGGCGAGCAGGGCCAGGCCCAGCAGGCCGCCGCGGGTGTCGAGTGCCCTGGCAATCCGGTGCTGCCACCGCCGCTCAGTTGCCTCGGAGCGCTCGGCGGCTGCCACCTTGGCTCCGCGGGCTCCGGCCGGAGCTCCGCTGCCAGCTTTGGTACTGCCTGTGGCGGTACTGCCTGTGGTGGCGTAGCCGGCCGCGCAGCCCGGCCGGTCCCCCTGGGAGCTCGATTGGGCCGGCTCCCGGCCGGGTGCCTGGATCGGTATGTGGACTCCCGAAACCGCAGCCCCCGGACCGGCAGCACCGGCTTCGCCTGCTGAGCTGTTTCGGGCACCGGGCTTTGAAATGCCGGTTGAGTCCTTGAATGACCAGATCAGCATGCCCGCCCCAGCGGCCACCATCACGGCCTGCACCGCCGGCAGCTCCAGTACGGACCCGATGCTGCCGCTGCCCAGCACACCGGTGAGCCCGGTGGCTCCTGAAAGCAGGACAAGTCCCACCAGGAAGTAGAACACCCCGACTGCCCCCAGGTACACCGCAACCTTCCCGGCTGTCCTGCGCGCACCGCGTCGCAGGAGCAGCCACACGGGGATCACGAGCGTGCCGATGCTGGTGCTGTCGATGAGGGCGAGAATGGCCAGTTGGGCCAGGATTTCCAAGGTCATATCCCCACTCTTCCGGGAGCGGATTCAGCGGGCATCCGGCATCAGGAGGAGCGGACCTCATCCTTTCGTCTCAGGCCGGTGCGGCCTGCTTGGCTGCCGGGGTCCGGGCCATCAGGATGGAGGGTATGGATTCTTCTTCCGGCCGGATCCGCCGCGAGGACGTGGTGCTGGCACTGGGTTATGCCGCGCTGGCCTGGCTGCTGCATTCGGTCGATATCACCGCAACCCGTGAACCGCTGCTGCCCTGGCTGGCTCCGTGGTGGCCGCTGCTCACCGTGGCCGGATCCGCTGCCGTCGTCCTGCGCCGACGCCGGACGGTCCTGATGGTGGTTGTCTGTGCCGGCGCAGCCCTGGCCCTGGCGCTGGCCGGGAGCGCCGGCGGGTACTTTTTCGCTTTTGAAGCCGTTTTCTCGCTGGTTCTCTTCGGCTCAGCGCGTGCCGCGAGGACCACGGAGATCTCCACGCTGGCGGTCTGCGCCGCGTCCGGGGCCGCTGCCTGGTTCCTGACCGGGAGCCTTGCCGCGGGCGTGGTTTTCCTCCTGACCTCCGGGATGGTGCTGCTGCTGCCTGCCGAATGGGCAGGCAACCTCCGGAAGGCGGGCCAGCTGGCGGAAAGTGAGTCTGCCCGGGCGGCGGCAATCCGGCAGGCCGCCCGCGACCAGGCCAGCCTCGCCTCCCGTGAGCACGAGCTGGCGCTGGCGGCTGAACGCCAGGACATGGCCCGTGAGCTTCACGATGTCCTGTCCTCGCGACTGTCCGCCATCGCGCTTCAGTCCGGCGCTGCGCTGAGCAGCCCTGACGGCCGGCTGTCACGTGAAGTGCTCTCCCATGTGCGGCGGGAGAGCGTGGCGGGGTTGGAGGAACTCAACGGGATGATCCGGATGCTCAGTACCGGCGAGCCCCGTCCCCTCGCCGGGAACGCCGGGGATCTGGATGCCGTGGTGGATGGGCACCGGGCTGCCGGGCTGACGATCAGGTGGACCAATGGGCTGCCCGGCGGCGGTGCCGGGCTCCCCGGGCCGGTGCAGGCTGCCCTCTACCGGATAGTCACCGAAGCGCTGGTCAACGCGGGACGCCATGCACCGGGAGCGGCAGTCCGGATGTCCCTTGACCAGGTTCCCGCCGGGGTCCGGCTGCAGGTTGAAAACGACGGCGGCACAAGCCCTGATTCGAGCGCCACCGGTGCTGCTGCCTCCGCGGCGGACCGTGCAATGGGTACCGGGACCGGCATCCCCAGCATGCTGGCCAGGGCCGAACAGCTGGGCGGATACGCCTGCGCAGGCCCGCGGGGCAGCAGCTGGGCAGTGGAGGCAGTTCTGCCGGAGACTCCCCTCGCGCCCGCTGCGGCCGCCCCTGACCGCCCGGCAGACGGCCCGCATCTCAGATTCCCGGCCGGCACCGGTTCCATGGCCCAGGGGGGAACCAAGCATGAGTGAAACGCTCAGGGTCCTGCTGGCCGACGACCATGCGGCGATCCGGCTGGGCATGCGGATGGTCATCGAGGTGGAACCTGGATTCGAAGTAGTCGGCGAGGCCGGCGACGGCGCCACTGCTGTCTCCATGGCCCGGGCGCTGCAGCCCGACGTCGTGCTTATGGACCTGCGGATGCCGGTGATGGACGGTGTGGAAGCAACCGGAGCCATCATTGCCGACGGCCTGGCGAAGGTGGTTGCCCTGACCACCTTCGACCACGATTCCTACCTCTTCGGGGTCCTGACCGCCGGAGCAGCCGGGTTCCTGCTGAAAACCGCCGAACCGGCAGAAATCACGACGGCGCTGCGCCGGGTGCACGAAGGCGGAACCGTTATTGCCCCCGAGGTTGCCGGCCGGCTGGTCGCCGCGGCGGTCAGCCGCCAAACCTCCGGCGCGGTCCCGCTGCCTCCGGTGGTGGAACTCACCGGACGTGAAAGCGAAGTTCTGGACTGCCTGGGCGAAGGACTGAGCAACGTCAGGATTGCCCGCCGGCTGGGTATCTCCGAAACCACGGTGAAGACGCATGTGTCCCATGTGCTGGCCAAACTGGGCGTCGAGTCCAGGCTGCAGGCCGCGCTGGCAGCCCGGGCCCGCTCCTCCTGAGCAGCCGGCGCTGCGGCTGGACGCCGCTGCCTCCGGAACATTGCTGGAACGCTCCTGCCTCCGGAAACGCTGCTACTTCTGGAAAAGTGCTTCCAGCCGCCGCGTCGTGATCACCAGGCCGAAGGCGATCATCACCACGAAGTAGAGCAGATGCCCCGCGGTATCCAGCCCGAAGGCCCCGGCGTTGATCTGCCGCAGCATCTCCACGCCGTGCCACAGCGGCAGCGCCTGGATAACAAGCTGAATACCCTGCGGGTAGACACTCAGCGGGTAGAACGTGGCAGAGAACAGGAACATGGGCAGCATCACGAAGCTGACCCAGTCCAGCTGCTGGAAGGTTTTCATGTAGCTGGTGATGGCCATACCGATGGAGGCGAAGCCAAAGGCAATCACTACGGCTGCCGGAATCATCAGCAGCGCGGCCGGCGACGTGACCAGCCCCATGGCGGCCATCACGGCAGTGAATCCGGTTGCGTACATTCCGCCGCGCAGCAGGGCAAGCAGAATCTCGCCGAGGGCCACGTCCAGCGGCCCGAGGGAGGTCGCGAGCATTCCCTCGTACAGCCGGGCGAAGTTGAGCTTGAAGAAAACGTTCATAGTGGAGTCGTAGATGGCACCGTTCATGGCGGACACCGCCAGCAGCGCCGGAGCAATGTAGGCCGCGTAGCTGATCTGCTCTCCGCCGGGCCCGGAGACCGTGCCGATGAGCGAACCGAGGCCGATGCCCATGGCCAGCAGGTACAGCACCGGTTCAACGAACCCGCTGATCATGATGGACCAGTTGGTTCCCCAGGTGGCTTTGAGTCCGCGGGCGAAGACGGCACGGATGTTCCGGCCGTACAGCGAACCGAGGAAACGCTGCCGCGGCTCGGGCCAGGCTGCTCCCGGCGTGGTGTGGCCTGCGGCCAGGGTCTCCCCCGTGCTGCCGGTGCGGTGTGCTGCGCTCATTTTCCCAGCCTCCGGGTGAAGTTCCGCCGGGTCAGCAGCCAGCCGCCCACCGCCAGCAGGAGCAGGTAGGCGACGTGAACCACGGTCAGGAACACAGGTTCCGCCAGCCCGTAGCTGACCATCCGGCCCAGTTCGGACGCATGCCACAGCGGCGATATCCAGCCGATCCACCGGATGACCAGCGGCAGCGTGTCCAGGGGGAAGAATGTGCCGGAGAACAGGAACAGCGGCATCACAATGAACCGCTGGACCATCGCGAACTGGCCCCTGTCCTCGGTAATTGAGGCACTGTAAGCCATCAGTGGCAGCCCGAAGGCGAGCCCGCCCAGGATCGCCGTCAGCACCATCAGCCAGGCAACCGCGGGGTTTCCGACCGCGCCGAAAAGCAGCAGGAAGCCGAAGTAGGCCCCGCAGGTAATGAGCAGCCGGGTTCCCAGTCCGAGGACGTGCCCGTCCACCAGCTGCGCGCTGCTCAACGGCGAAGCGTTGGGGCCGTAGTAGGTCCGCCGCCATTTGAACCCGGACATCACGGTGTAGGTGTTTTCTTCGCTGGAGACCATGATCGCAGCAGTCGCCAGCAGGGCCGGCCCGACGAACAGCAGGTAGGAGACCGAGCTGCCGTCACCGGCGTCGAACGCTGCGTTGGTCCCGGTATCCACCAGCGAGGCCAGGCCGACGCCCATGCCAAAGAGATAGACCAGCGGAGTCCCGATCGCCGTCACCAGCACGGTCCAGCCATAACCGCGCATCCGGCGCAGCCAGTGCTCGGCGTAATAGAAGGCGCCGAACCTCCGGGCACGGCGCGCCGTTTCCTCCGGCGTCAGTGGTGAGCGCAGTCCCAGGACCGCGTGCGTCTGCTGCTCAGTCAACGAGGCTTCTTCCGGTCAGCCGCAGGAACACGTCCTCGAGGGAGGAGCGCCGGACCAGTGAAGTGATGGGGCGCAGGCCGCGGGAAGCGACCGCTTCAAGTGCATGCTCGCCGTTCTCCGCGTAGATCAGGACACGGTCCGGCAGCGTCTCGATCCGCTCTCCGATCCCGCCCAGTTCCGCTGCGACGGTGGTGTTGCGTTCCGAACCAAACCGCAGTTCCACCACTTCCCGCGAGGAGTATTCGCGGATCAGCGCCGCCGGTGATCCCTCAGCCATGATCGCGCCCTTGTCCACGACGATCAGGCGGTCGCACAGCTGCTCGGCCTCGTCCATGTAATGGGTGGTCAGGATCAGGGTGACACCGGCTTCCTTGAGCCGGAACAGCCGGTCCCACAGGATATGCCGGGCCTGCGGATCCAGCCCGGTGGTTGGCTCATCCAGCAGCAGGATCTTCGGATCATTGATCAGGGACCGGGCGATGGTGAGGCGGCGCTTCATTCCCCCGGAGAGGTCATCAACGCGGGCTTTGGCCTTATCGGTCAGCTGGGCGAATTCCAGCAGTTCGTCCGCCTTGGGCTGCAGGTAGCTTTTGGGCAGGCCAAAGTAGCGTCCGTAGGCAAGCAGGTTGTCCCGCACCCTCAGTTCTTCGTCCAGATTGTCCTGCTGGGGCACGACGCCGAGGTGCGCCCGCACTTCCGGACCGTTGCGGTCCGGGTCCAGACCCATAATGCGCAGCTCGCCCGAGGTGCGTTTGGAGACGCCGCCGATCATCTTCATGGTGGTGGATTTACCGGCGCCGTTGGGGCCGAGCAGCCCGAAGGACTCCCCCGCCGGCACATCAAAGCTGATGCCGTTCACCGCAGTGAAATCTCCGTAGGATTTCCTCAGGTTCGCGGCGGTGATGACGGGTCCTTGGAAGGCCCGTTGGGCAGGCGGAGAGAAGGCTGTGATCTGCGGCACCCGGCAATCATAGTGCAGTCAGCTCAAGGACTGGTGCAGGCAGCTCAAGGACTGGTGCAGGCAGCCCTGACAATGGCTGCAGGCCCGCCCGCCGGAGAGCGGACGGGCCTGCAGCCTGGATGGTGCGGCTCGGGCTGGACCGGCTCAGCCGGCCAGGATGCCGGCCTGGCGTTCAGCGGCTTCGACCACGTTGGACAGGAGCATGGCCCGGGTCATCGGGCCGACTCCGCCGGGGTTCGGCGAAATCCAGGAGGCGACGGCAGCCGCGTCCTTTTCCACGTCACCCATCAGGGTGGTCTTCCCGGTCTCGGGGTCGGTGACACGGGTGACGCCGACGTCCAGGACAATCGCGCCGGGCTTCAGCTCAGCGGCCTTGATCATGCCGGGGAAACCCGCGGCAGCAACAACCACGTCGGCGTCGTGCAGGAGTTCGGGAAGGTTCACGGTGCCCGTGTGTGCCAGGGTGACCGTGGCGTTAATCTGGCGGCGGGTGAGGAGCAGTCCCAGCGGGCGGCCAACGGTGACGCCGCGGCCCACAACCAGCACGTTCTTGCCGGTGAGGGCAATGCCGTTGCGGACCAGCAGCTGCACAATCCCGTGCGGGGTGCAGGGCAGGGGCGAGGTCATCGCGTCGGAGACGTTGAGGACGAGGCGCCCGAGGTTCACCGGATGCAGGCCGTCGGCATCCTTTTCGGGCGCGATGCGCTCGAGGATCCGGTTGGTGTCGAGGTGCTTGGGCAGGGGCAGCTGCACAATGTAGCCGGTGGTGGCCGGGTCCTCGTTCAGCTCGTCAATGACCTTTTCCAGGTCCTCCTGGCTGATGTCCTCCGGCAGGTCCCGGCGGATCGAGTTGATCCCCACCTGTGCGCAGTCCTTGTGCTTGCCGCCCACGTAAGAGTGACTGGCCGGGTCACCGCCCACCAGGACGGTTCCGAGGCCGGGCGTCATTCCGTGTTCGTCGCTCAGGACCCGGATACGTGCGGCCAGTTCGTCCTTGATCTCCCGGGCCGCTTTGAGCCCGTCGAGGATCTGTGCGCCTTCCGGCATCTTGGTTTCCACCTCAACGCTGCCTTTCATGTTCGTGCCCTGTTCCACGTTCACCACTCTTCCTGGCCGGAGTAGAGCGGGAAGTTCTCGGCAAGGACCGAGACACGGCGGCGCAGGTCCTCAGCGTCGGGAGACGGCTTCAGGGCTGCGGCGATGATCTCGGCGACCTCGGTGAACTCCTGCGCGCCGAAACCGCGGGTGGCCAGTGCAGGGGTGCCGATGCGCAGGCCGGAGGTGACCATCGGCGGGCGGGGATCGAACGGGATGGAGTTACGGTTCACGGTGATGCCGACCGAGTGCAGCAGGTCTTCTGCCTGCTTGCCGTCCAGCTTGGAATTACGCAGGTCCACCAGGATCAGGTGCACGTCGGTGCCGCCGGTGAGCACGGAGACGCCGTGTTCAGCCACGTCCGGTGCGGTCAGCCGGTCGGCGATGATCCGGGCGCCTTCCAGCACACGTTCCTGCCGTTCGCGGAACTCCTCGGAACCGGCCACCTTGAAGGCGACGGCCTTGGCCGCGATGACGTGCATCAGGGGTCCGCCCTGCTGGCCGGGGAAAACGCTGGAGTTGATCTTCTTGCCGAGTTCTTCCTTGGCCAGGATGACACCGGACCGGGGGCCGGCCAGGGTCTTGTGCACGGTGGAGGTGACGACGTCGGAGTAGGGAACCGGGCTCGGGTGCAGACCGGCTGCCACAAGGCCGGCGAAGTGGGCCATGTCGGTCCACAGGTAGGCACCGACTTCATCGGCGATGGAGCGGAAGGCAGCGAAGTCCAGCTGGCGCGGGTACGCCGACCAGCCGGCAATGATGACCTGCGGACGTTCAGCCAGGGCCTGTTCGCGGACCTTGTCCATGTCGACGCGGTAGGTCTTCTCGTCCACGCCGTAGGCAGCGACTTCGTACAGCTTGCCGGAGAAGTTCAGCTTCATCCCGTGGGTCAGGTGCCCGCCGTGGGCGAGGTTCAGGCCCATGATCTTGTCCCCGGGCTTGATCATTGCGGCCAGGGCAGCGGCGTTGGCCTGGGCGCCGGAGTGCGGCTGGACGTTGGCGAATTCAGCACCAAACAGGGCCTTGACCCGTTCGATAGCCAGGTTCTCGGCGACGTCGACCTGCTCGCAGCCGCCGTAATAGCGGCGGCCGGGGTAGCCCTCGGCGTACTTGTTGGTCAGGACGGAGCCCTGGGCCTCGAGGACGGCACGCGGTGCAAAGTTTTCGGAGGCGATCATTTCCAGCGTGTTCCGCTGGCGGGCGAGTTCGCCTTCAAGGACGGCTGCAATCTCGGGATCGACTTCCGAGAGGGGTGCGTTGGTGACGGGCTGGGTGGATAGTTTCACGTGGATCTCCTGGGAAAGATGGCTATAGGTCAGGCTACCTGCCGGGCACCCCCGATTTCCGGGCATGACAGACAGATGACTACGTGACCCCGGCCCAGGCGTGCGATCCGTGGTTTGGCCCTGCTTGTGCCGCTTCCTGGTGGTTACCCACCCGACGCCAGTCGCGGCATAACCATGTTACCGCGCAGATGGGCCCGGTTCCGGCCCGCGCGCCGGAGCCGGGGAGGAAAGGTCTTCCCAGCGGAAATCCGTGACGGTGCCTGATTCCCAGTCCGTGCGCAGGCGCCCGTAGGTTACGGAAGCAATCCGCCGCCCGTCATCCAGCGGCCAGTCCTCGCGGAGGTGGGATTCCTTGACGAATCCGGAGCGCAGCAGCGTCTTGCGCATGGCAATGTTGTCTTCCCGGGTCTTCCCCGCAAGGCGGCGCAGGTGGGGGTAATCCGTGAAAACCTTGCCGGTGAGCGCCTGCAGCACAGGCACTCCCTTGCCCTCGCCGCGGTGCTCCTCGACAAGCCGCAGGTCGAAAACAGCGCATTCGGTGCCGAGGTCTTCCAGGATTACCAGGCCCAGCCGCTGGTTTTCACCGAAAACCCAGTAGGTGCGCACGCCGTCGGACTCGAACCGGCCTTCAAGCAGGAGCCTGCGGACCAGCTCTTCGGATGGCTCGGTGATGAGGTGGAACGGGAAGCGGTTGGTGGTCAGGAACCGCACCAGCTCTTCATCGTCCTTGTCCGACAACGGGGCGAAAGTAACGTCCATTCACCCAGCGTAGGCCAGCCCCTCCCGGGCGGTAACCTTGTCAGGGTGACCGTAAATGCTTCCGCCGGACTGCCGGCAACCGATTCAGCCGCCGATTCCCGACCTGCTTCCTACACGCTGACGCTGTCCTGCCCGGACCGCCCGGGAATCGTCCATGCCGTTTCCGGGGCCCTGGCCGCCGCGGCCGGGAACATCACCGAATCACAGCAATACGGCAGCCCGGACACCGGTTCCTTCTTTATGCGGGTCGATTTCACCGCGCCCGGCTCCTACGAAGCGACGCGCGCTCCCCTGGAACCCGTAGCGGAAGCCTTCGGCATGGAATGGGAGCTGCACCCCTCGGGCGCTCCGGTCCGGACCCTGATCATGGCTTCCAAGGATGGACACTGCCTCAATGACCTGCTGTTCCAGCAGCGTGCCGGCAACCTGCCCATCGAGATTCCGGCGATCGTCTCGAACCACAAGGATTTGGCCGGCCTGGCGGAGTTTTACGGTGTGCCCTTCCACCACATCCCGGTCACCGCGGATACCAAACCGGCTGCCGAAGCCCAGCTGAGGGCACTGATGGAAGAACTGGACATCGAACTGGTTGTCCTGGCCCGTTACATGCAGATCCTGAGCAATGAACTCTGCAGCGACCTTTCCGGGCGGGCCATCAATATCCACCATTCGTTCCTGCCCTCCTTCAAGGGCGCGCGGCCGTACCACCAGGCGCACACCCGCGGGGTGAAGCTGATTGGCGCCACGGCGCATTACGTCACCGCCGATCTGGACGAGGGTCCAATCATCGAGCAGGAAGTCATCCGCGTGGACCACTCCCGCACGGCCGCCCGCCTGGCGGCGCTGGGCGCGGGCGTTGAGGGCCGGACCCTGGTCAAGGCCGTGCAGTGGCACGCGGAGCACCGCGTCCTGCTCGATGGCAGGCGCACCATCGTCTTCAACTAGGGCTCAGCCTGCCCGCTTCCCGGCCGTTACAGTTGTCGCATGGCTCACATCGTTACCTTCCGCGGAAAAACACCCACCATCGCTCCCACCGTGTTCCTGGCTCCGACGGCGTCGCTGATTGGCGACGTCGAACTCGGCGAAGGCGCCAGCGCCTTCTACGGCGCCTGTGTCCGCGGCGATTCCAACTCGATCCGGGTCGGAGCGGGAACGAACCTGCAGGACAACGTTGTGCTGCACGCGGATCCGGGTTTTCCCACCACTGTGGGCGACCGGGTCAGCGTGGGACACAACGCCGTCGTCCACGGCTGCACGGTGGAGGATGACTGCCTGATTGGCATGAGTGCAACGATCATGAACGGGGCCGTGATCGGCGCCGGTTCGCTGGTGGCTGCCGGAGCCGTGGTCCTTGAGGGAACCCTGGTTCCCCCACGTTCCCTCGTCGCCGGAGTACCCGCCAAGGTCCGGCGCCCGCTCACCGACGAGGAGTTCGCCTCGGTCCAGAGCAACGCCGCACACTATCTGGAAACGGCCGCCGCGCACCGGGAAGCCGTGGCGGCAGGCTGAGCCGTACCGGCTGCAGGTTGATGAACCTGTTTCAGCTTGCGTTCAATTCTTGACGACAAAGGTCCCGTGTAGCACTGTGAACAACATGTCCGCTGACTCACCCCCAACGATGAGGGCCCTCGCCGCTGGCCGGCGCCGCAATCCCGGTTCCCAGACAGCCCTCCGTGCCCGCAACCAGCAGCGGATCGTTGAGGCGCTGCTGGCCGGCGGCCCGCAGACGCAGGCAGAGCTGTCCCGCAGCACCGGCCTCTCCAGCGCAACCGTCTCCAACATCGTGCGCCAGATGAGTGGAAACCGGCTGGTCAGAACCGAACCAACCACCAGCTCGGGCCGCCGGGCCCTGTCCGTGCGCCTCATTGACACCGGGGCCGTCGCGGCGGGGATCGACATCGGCCGCCGGCACATCCGGGTTGTCCTGGCGACCCTTGGTTACCAGATCCTCCACGAGGCTGCCATCGCCCTGCCCCTGGGCCACTCCGCGGGCGAGGGCATGGATGCGGCGTCGGCGCTCCTGGACCGGGTCCTGACGGAGGCGGACGTGGAACGGCACCGGGTTCTGGGCGCAGGCATCGGCATTCCCGGTCCGATTGACCGGCGGACCGGAACCGTGGTCCGGGGCGCGATCCTGCCGGAATGGGTGGGCATCAACATGCGCGAGGACCTGGGCGCCAGGCTGCAGCTTCCGGTGTTCATCGACAATGACGCCAACCTCGGCGCCCTGGCCCAGGTGACCTGGGGGCCGCACGGAGGCTGCGAAAACCTGATCTTCGTCAAGGTGGCCACCGGTGTTGGTGCCGGCCTGATCATCAACGGTTCCCTGTTTTACGGGAACGTGGGCGTCACCGGCGAAATCGGCCACGCCACGATCTCGGATCAGGGGCTTATCTGCCGCTGCGGCAACCGGGGCTGTCTGGAAACGGTTGCCTCCACCTCCACCATGATGGACCTGCTCAGCCGAGCTTCGTCCGGTCCGGTCACCACGGCAGACATCGTCCGCCGTGGTGCGGCCGGAGATCCGGCCACCCTGCGGGTGGTCGATGACGCCGGCATGGCTGTCGGCCGGGCCGTGGCAGGGATCGCCAACGCACTGAATCCCGAAGTGATCGTGGTGGGCGGTTCGCTGACCGGCCTGGGTGATGTGCTGCTGAACCCCGTCCGGCGCGGCCTGCTCCGGCATGCCGTGCCGCTGATCGGCGAGACCACCACGCTCAGCATGTCCTCGCTTGGAGACCGGGCGGAGGCACTGGGTGCAGCTTCGCTGGTACTGGCCCAGGCCCGTGCCGTACTCTGACACTGAATTACATTTGAAAGCATGTTTTTTGGGTAATTTCGGGTCTCTTGCGTTCAAGACTTGACGACAAGTGGGCCGAGAGAGTTTACTTCCTTAGCGGCCCTTCGCAGGGTCCGCGTTTAGACAATGAAGTCACAATGGGAGGCATTAATGCGAGCAGCGATTGCAGCTCGGGCAACTGGGGCGCGGGGCGCCCGAAGCCCCTATGGCAGGGAATACACCAATGCCGGCTAGGCACACCATCCTGGAAATGCAGTCCATCACCAAGGAATTTCCCGGAGTCAAAGCCCTCTCAGAGGTTTCCATCACCGTCCAGGCCGGCGAAATCCACGCTATCTGCGGCGAAAACGGTGCGGGCAAATCAACCCTGATGAAGGTCCTTTCCGGGGTATATCCCTACGGAACCTACAGCGGCGCCATCTTCTTCCAGGGCCGGGAAGTCCAGTTCAAGGACATCCGGAGTTCCGAGGCAGCCGGAATCGTGATCATCCATCAGGAACTCGCACTCATCCCTGAACTTTCCATTGCGGAGAACATCTTCCTCGGAAACGAGCCCAAACGCTTTGGCATTATCGACTGGGACCGGGCAAATCTCGAGGCCACCGAGCTCATGGCACGGGTTGGCCTCAACGAGGATCCAACCACCCCGATCAAGGACATCGGCGTCGGCAAGCAGCAGCTCGTGGAGATCGCCAAGGCGCTGAGCAAGCGGGTCAAGCTGCTCATCCTGGATGAACCTACCGCGGCCTTGAACGAGTCGGACTCGCAGCACCTGCTCGACCTGATGGCCGGGCTGCGTTCCAAAGGGATTTCCTGCATCATGATTTCCCACAAGCTGAACGAAATTGAGCAGATCGCCGACTCCATCACCATCATCCGCGACGGCCGGTCGATCGAGACGATCGACGTCGCCAGGGACGGTGCCAACGAGGACCGGATCATCAAGGGCATGGTCGGACGTTCACTGGAATCCCGGTTCCCGGACCACACCCCCAAGATCGGTGAAGTCTTCTTCGAGGTCCGGGGCTGGACGGTGGGCCACCCGAGTGTCGCTGACCGCCTGGTCTGCAAGGGTTCCAATTTCCAGGTGCGCCGCGGGGAGATAGTCGGCTTCGCCGGCCTGATGGGTGCCGGACGAACCGAACTGGCGCGTTCGGTCTTCGGCCGTTCCTACGGCAACTTCATCAGCGGGGAAATCATCAAGGATGGCGAGGCACTGACGCTCAGGTCGGTGAACCAGGCCATCCGCCACGGCCTGGCCTACGTCACCGAGGACCGCAAGAGCCTGGGCCTGAACCTGCTGGATGACATCAAGGCGACCACCGTGTCCGCTGACCTGCAGAAAATCACCAAAGGCGTGGTGGTGGACAGGGACCTGGAGTACCGGTACGCCGAGGAATACCGCAAGAGCCTGCGGACGAAGGCGCCCAGCGTGGACGAAGGTGTCGCCAAGCTCTCCGGCGGCAACCAGCAGAAAGTGGTCCTGGCGAAGTGGATGTTCACCGATCCTGATCTGCTGATCCTCGACGAACCTACCCGCGGCATCGATGTCGGTGCCAAGTACGAGATCTACGGGATCATCCAGGAGCTGGCCAACCAGGGCAAGGGCGTGATCGTGATTTCCTCGGAGCTGCCCGAGCTGCTGGGCCTCTCCGACCGCATCTACACCATTTTCGAAGGTGCCATCACCGGGGAAGTCTCCAAGGCCAATGCCAGCCAGGAAACGCTGATGCGGCTGATGACCTCCGCCGGGAAAAAGACCACAGACTACGCCACTCAAGGACCCCTCTCATGAAAGCAGTCAAAGCGCTCCTGAGCGGCAACGGCCGCCAGTTCGGCATGATCTTCGCCCTCGTCGTACTCATTGCCCTGTTCCAGTGGCTGACCGGCGGCAAGACCCTGACGCCCACGAACATGATCAACCTGTTCAACGGCAACTCCTACATCCTGATCCTCGCCGTTGGTATGGTCTTCGTGATCATCGCCGGGCACATCGACCTTTCCGTCGGCTCGGTCGCCGCCTTCACCGGCATCATCGTGGCCATGGCCATGCGGGACTGGGGGCTGCCCTGGTACGGCGGCATCCTCCTTGGCCTGCTCATCGGTGCCGCCATCGGCGCCTGGCAGGGAATGTGGGTGGCCTATGTCGGCATTCCAGCCTTCATCGTCACGCTGGCCGGCATGCTCATCTTCCGCGGCGCGAACCAGTGGGTCGGGAAGTCGAACACCGTTCCGGTCTCCTCGGACTTCCAGTTCATTGGCGCAGGCTACCTTCCGGAGGTCGGTCCGAACACGGGCTTCAACAACCTGACCCTCCTGCTCGGCCTGCTCCTGGCCGCCGTCGTCGTAGTCGGTGAAATCCGGCGCCGCGCCAAGACCGCCAAGATCGGATCGGCCAACCCGCCCGTCTGGGTCTCGGTGGTCAAGACCGGCCTTCTGGTCGCCGCCATCCTCTACGCGACGTACCTTTTCTCCACCGGCCGGCCCGGGACGTCCTTCCCCATCTCCGGAATCATCCTGTGTGCCCTGGTCATCTTCTACGTCTTCATCTCCACGAAGACAGTGATCGGACGCCACGTCTATGCGGTGGGCGGCAACCTGCATGCCGCCGAGCTCTCCGGCGTGCAAAGCAAGAAGGTCAACTTCCTGGTCATGATGAACATGTCCATCCTCGCTTCGCTGGCAGGCATGATCTTCGTGGCCCGCTCCACGGCGTCCGGTCCGTTTGACGGAACCGGCTGGGAACTCGACGCCATTGCCGCCGTGTTCATCGGGGGCGCCGCAGTGTCCGGCGGCGTCGGCACCGTGGTTGGTTCCGTCGTCGGAGGCCTGGTTATGGCGGTCCTCAACAACGGGCTGCAGCTGCTGGGCATCGGCGCCGACCTCACCTCCATCATCAAGGGCCTGGTCCTGCTGGTCGCAGTCGCCCTCGATGTGTGGAACAAATCCCAGGGCAAGCCCTCAATCACCGGCCTGATGATGCGCAGCTTCGGCAGGAAACCGGACCAGCTTTCCGTACCGGCTCCGGTGAATCCGAAGCCCGAAATGCCCACCGGCACCAAGTCCACCATCGGAACGGACGCCTAAGTCCCCCTGAACCGCACCACCAAACCGCCCGCTCCACCCACCCAGAAAGAGAACACGATGCGTAAAATCGCAAAGTCATTTGCAGTTGTCGCCACGGTGGCAGCACTGTCGCTGTCAGCCTGCGGCCGTGCCGACGAGTCCGGGACCACTGACGCCGCCGGCTTCGAAGAGGGATCCGCCATTGGCGTTGCCCTGCCCCAGAAGACCTCGGAGAACTGGGTCCTTGCTGAAGGCCTGTTCAACGACGGCCTCACGGAAGCCGGTTACGAGCCGCAGGTCCAGTTCGCCAACGGCGGCGTGTCCGAGCAGCAGAACCAGATCAGCTCCATGATCACCAACGGCGTCAAGGTACTGGTGGTCGGCGCAATCGACGGCGCCCAGCTTGGCTCGCAGCTGCAGGAAGCCAAGGATGCCGGTATCACCGTCATTGCCTACGACCGGCTGCTGACCAACACCGAGAACGTCGACTACTACGTGGCCTACGACAACTTCAAGGTCGGCCAGCTGCAGGGCCAGGCGCTGCTGGACGGTATGAAGGCCAACAAGCCCGAAGGCCCGTACAACATTGAACTGTTCGCCGGATCCCCCGACGATGCCAACGCCCAGGTCTTCTTCGACGGCGCCATGGACGTGCTGCAGCCCGAAATTGAAGCCGGCAACCTGAACGTTGTCTCCGGCCAGGCCGAGTTCAACCAGGCTGTCACGCAGGGCTGGAAGGCCGAGAACGCACAGAAGCGCATGGACACCCTGCTCTCCGGTTCCTACTCCGCCGAGGAGCTGGACGGTGTCCTCTCCCCCAATGACACGCTGGCCCGTGCCATCCTGACCTCTGTCTCCGCAGCCGGTAAGCCGGTTCCGGTTGTCACCGGGCAGGACTCCGAGGTTGAGTCGGTGAAGTCCATCATGGACGGCGTCCAGTACTCCACCATCAACAAGGACACCCGCGCCCTGGTGGACCACACCATTGAAATGGTCAAGGGCCTCGGGGCCGGCGAGGAACTGGAAATCAACGACGACGAGTCCTACGAAAACGGCGTCAAGATTGTTCCGGCCTACCTGCTGGAACCGGTGATCGTTACCAAGGAAAACGCCGCCGAGGCGTACGCCAACGATCCCACGCTGGCCGCTCTGGTCAAGTAAGGGTCATTAGGAACACTGCCCGGGCCGCCTCATTGAAGGCGGCCCGGGCTTTTCCTTGTCCGGCTGGTGCTTTTCCGGGTTTCTCCGGTCCGGGAAATTAATTCTAAAGAAACCTTGCTAAAGAAGTCTTTAGCAAGCAGGATGGGCGCATGGCCCCGCAGACAGATTCGCCCGAACCCCGACCGTCCGGCTCCGGACGCTCCGCTGAGATCTCCGATCCGGTCCGCATCCGGGCCCTGGCCCATCCGCTCCGCCTGGCCCTGCTGGACTATCTGGATAAGGTCCCGGAAGGCACAGCCACCCAGTGTGCTGCTGCGACCGGCGCGTCCGTGGCCAGCTGCTCCTACCATCTCCGGATCCTCGCGAAACACGGCTACATCGAGCAGGTCCAGCAGCCGGGACGGGAAAAACCCTGGCGGTCTCCGCAGCAGAGCCGCACCCATTCGGTTGACCCCGCGGTCCCCGGCTCACAGCACGCCCTGGCCGCACTGTCCGGCCTCCTGGTCACCCGGGAGTCGGAGCGGATCATGGACTGGGTCCGGACCTCCGGCGACTTGGCCTCCGAAGACGTCGACGCGGCGTCGATCCTCAAGAGCACGTTCTACGCAACGCCGGCTGAGCTGAAAGCTCTCCGCGAAGACATCATGGAACTCCTGGACCAGCTGGCACCCCGCCGCACCAACCCGGCGCTGCGGCCGCCCGGAAGCCGCGAAGTCCACTACTTCAGCGTGACCAACTTCGAGCCCGTCCCCTCCCCGGACGCGCCATGACGGGCCTGGCGGACACAGCCGGGGCCGGCACCAACCGCCAGGCCCTGGCCGTGCCGGCGTTCCGGCGCCTGTCCGCAGCGTGGGTCTTCTCCAATTTCGCCGACTCAGCCCTCTACCTCACGGCCGCTGTGTGGATGAAACACCTGACCGGCAGTGATGCCGCGGCCGGACTGGTGTTTGCCTGCCTGGGCCTGCCCGCCCTCCTTGCTCCGGTGACCGGCTGGCTCGCCGACCATCTCCCCCGGCGCGGGCTGCTCGTCGCAGCCAACGCCGGCTCTGCCGCCGTCGTCCTGCCCCTGCTGCTGATCAGCGATGCCACCTTGGCCTGGCTGATCTATCCGGTGATGTTCCTGTACGGCACCGGCTCCTACCTCACCGCCGCCGCGCAGTCGGGACTGCTCAAGGACTTGCTGGAACCACGCCTGCTGGCTCCCGGCAACGGGCTGCTGACCAGCATCGACCAGGGCCTGCGGATCGTGTCCCCGCTGCTGGGTGCCGGGCTGTTTGCACTGTGGGGCATGGCGCCGATCGTTGTGCTGACCGTCTGCTGTTTCGCGGTGTCCGCGCTTGTCCTCGCGGGGCTTCCGGCCCCAGCTGTCCAGGCTGCCCCGGAAAGCCGGCCCGGGTTCTGGACGGAGTCGATGGCCGGTGCGGTGTTCCTGGCCCGCCACCGGGTGCTGCGCACCGCCACGCTGGCGATCGTGATCCTGGTCTGCGGCGCTGGAGCGCTGAACGTCACTGAATTCGCTGCCGTGGACCAGGGTGCCGGGCTGCCGCCGGAATTCATCAGCGTGCTCGCCAGCGTCCAGGGGGTGTTTGCGATCATTGGCGGGCTGTCCGCAGCGGCAGTTATCCGCCGGACCGGCCTTTCCGGATGCCTGCGGATCGGCATCGCGGTTTTCGCGGTTGGCATTCCGCTGCTGGCCACTGCCTCGGTTCCGCTGTTTTTCCTGGCGGTTGCCCTTGCCGGTACCGGCGTCTCCCTGGCCGTGGTCTCCTTCAACACGCTGCGCCAGTCGGAAACCCCTTCCTCGCTCCAGGGCCGCACCGCCGCCGCCACGCATGTGATGATCAATCTTCCCCAGGTAGCCTCCTCCGCGCTGGCTGCGGTGCTGATCTCCGTCGTCGACTACCGGGCGCTAACCATCGCTGCATCGGTGATGTGCCTGGCGGCGCTCCTGCCCCTGCTGGCCCGCCGCCGGCCGGAGCCGCTGGATCCGGACGCTCCGCAGGCGGCGGCAGACCCGGCAGTGTAGCCATCCGGGACTGGGCAGCAGCCACCCCGGACCATAAGGTAGTTCTATTGCCGAGACACTAGCTGGCCAAGCCACTTACCGAGAGCCGAGGACTATGAGCGCCCCGCAGTACATTCACACACCGCCGTGTGTCCTTCAAGGGGCGCCCAGCCCGGTCCAGGCCACCGGCCGCATCCTGAGGTGGGGCGTCGTGGCCACCGGACACATCGCGGGCCGGGTCACCGAAGACATTGCCCGCCTTGAGGACGCTGTCCTGCAGGCCGTGAGCTCCCGCTCCGAGTCCACGGCAGTGGACTTTGCGGACCGGTTCGGGTTCGCTGCCAGCTATTGCGACGACGAGGCCCGGGGCAAAGGCCACCGGCAGCTCTTTGACGATCCGGACGTCGACGTTGTCTACATCGCCTCTCCCCACGCCCAGCACTATGAGCTGGCCCGCGAAGCGCTCGAAGCCGGCAAGCACGTGCTGTGCGAAAAATCGATCACCATCAACGCCGCCGAAATGGCGGACCTGATGGAGGTTGCCGCCCGCCGTGAGGTTTTCCTGATGGAAGCCGTCTGGACCCGGTTCCTCCCCTGCATCAACCGGCTGTGGGAAATCCTTGCCAGCGGCGAGCTGGGCACCATCAACTGGGTGCAGGCCGATCTTGGGTTTCCGGCACCCTATAACCCGGCAAACCGGCTCTGGGATCCTGCGGCCGGCGGCGGCGCGCTCCTGGACCTCGCGGTCTATCCCCTGACCCTCGCCGTCGGGGCCCTCGGCTTCCCACAGCGTGTGCAGGCCACGGGGTCGCTGAACAAGGACGGCGTGGACACCCAGAACGCCCTCACACTGGGCTACGATTCCGGGGCGCTGGCCCAGCTGACGTCCTCCCTGCTCTCTTCCGGTCCCCGCACGGCCACGATCTCCGGTAGTGAGGGCTGGGTCCGCACCGGGGCGCCCCTGCACAATCCCGTGGAACTGCATATCCAGCAGCACCTGGGCGAGGCACGGGTTGAGCGCTTCCAGCAGGTAGGTAACGGCTACACATACGAGATCCGCGAAGTCACCCGCTGCATCCAGGAAGGGCTGCTCGAAAGCCCCACCATGCCGTGGTCGGATTCTCTTCGCACCATGCAGCTCTTTGACGAGGCCCGGGCGCAGCTTGGGGTCCGCTACCCCAACGACGACGCTCCGCGGCACTCACTGCACACGCTGAGCAAACTCCCAGGTTCCGCATAGTCCTGCCACAGCCCAACCCAGCGGCAGGCACAGCAACCCCCGGGATGCTGGTCTAGCCGCAGGTTGAAAGCTGTGGCAGAACCAGCGTCCCCGGAGGAAAAATGAACATTCTCGCCCGCAGTATGGGCAACGCCTTTCGCAACCGAGTGCGAAGCGGCGCCGTCATCGTCATTCTTGCGGTGGCCATCGGCCTAGCCCTGTCCATGCTGGTCGCCCATCAAGCGGTTGCCGCGAAGGTCTCGGACCTCAAGAGCCAAATCGGCACGGAACTCACCGTCAACCCCGCGGGATCGCGGGGTTTTGAAGGCGGAGGCGAACCGCTCACCGACCAGGACCTGGCCACCATCCAGGGAGCAGATCACGTTTCTGCCGCGTCAGGCACCCTGGCCCTGCGCCTGTCCACGGCCAGCGATTCCACGGAAGGAACCGACGCCGCGGATACCGGAGCCAGCCAGAACCAGAGGGGCGGACCCGGAGGCGGGATGTCCACCGCGGGCTCCACCAGCCTGGAATCCGCCGTCGAAGCCGGCACCCTGGGCCAGCGGAATAACGGAGACAGCTCCACGGACAGCCAGGCCATGCCCGCGTTCTCCCTCCCCATCACAGCCACCGGGATCAGCAGCGCCATGGACACCGGCGTCGACGCGCTGACCCTGACCGAAGGCTCCGCCATCGCTGACTACTCGGCCAGCTCCACGCAGGCCCTGCTGGGAACCGCACTGGCAGAGAAGAACGGGCTGACCACGGGTTCCACCTTCGAAGCCCTGGGCCGCACGTTCACCGTCACGGGAGTGTTCGACGCCGGCACGGAGTTCGACAACAACACCCTCTACCTTCCGCTCGCCGCAGCGCAGGAGCTGAGCGGCCAGGCCGGGGAACTGAGCACCATCTCGGTGACAGTCGACAGCATGGAGAACGTCGAGCCGGTCCAGGCCGCTCTCCTCGAAGAACTCGGTTCAGACCGGGTGGATGTCACTGCCGGCTCCACCGGCCTGTCGGAAGCTGTCGATTCCCTCGCCAGCGTGCAGGCGATTTCACTCATCGGCTTCGTCGCCGCCCTGGTGACCGCCGCCCTGATCGTCCTGCTGATCATGATCATGGTGGTCCGTGAGCGCCGCCGGGAGATCGGTGTCCTGAAGGCCATCGGCGCTTCGAACAAGACCATCGGACTGCAGTTCGTCCTCGAAGCCGTTGTCCTGGTGGTGCTCGGGGCCGTGGTTGGATCGGCTATCGCCATGGGAGCAAGCGGGCCAATCGCCGGGGCGCTGGTGGACAGCAGCACCGATACCGGCACCACCGCTGCCGCCGCTGCGGTTCCCGGAGGCGGGCAGGCCGGCGGCGGACAGCTGCAGGCTCCACCGGAATCCGGCGGCCAGGCCATGGGCACTCCACCCGACGCCGGCTCGGGTGGGCCGGGCGGCGGCTCCATGCGTGGAGGCCCCTTTGGCGAGACCGCAGACCTGATCGGAACCGTCACCACATCCGTGGGTCCGGCCACCATCGGACTGGGTGCGGCGGGCATCCTGTTCATCGCGGTTCTGGGTGCCCTGGTTCCGGCTCTGCTGACAGCACGCATCCGGCCGATCGAAGTCCTGCGAGGAGAATAACCATGCTTGAAGTAAAGAATGTCGTCAAGGAATTCAAGACCGGTGACAGCAGGATCAAGCCGGTTAACGGCGTCTCATTCACCCTTCCGCAGGGCACCTTTGCTGCGATCCTGGGCAAAAGCGGCAGCGGGAAATCCACCCTGCTCTCCATCCTGGGCGCCCTGGACAAAGCCACCAGCGGAGACGTGATCGTCAACGGCGTCAACATCTCTGCCCTGCCGGACGGTAAACTGACGGACTACCGGCGCAATGACATCGGTTTTGTGTTCCAGCAGTACAACCTGATTCCGAACCTGACGGCCTTGGAGAACGTTATGCTGCCCATGGAGTTCGCCGGTGTCCCGAAACCCGGCCGGATCGCCCGGGCCCGTGAGCTGCTGAACGGCGTGGAGCTGACGGAGGAGCTGCACGGGCGTAAGGCCAACCGGCTTTCCGGCGGGCAGCAGCAGCGCGTTTCCATAGCCCGTGCCCTGGCGAACCGGCCGCAGCTGATCCTGGCGGATGAGCCCACCGGCAACCTGGATGAGGAAACCGGTGAGCTGATCATCGAGCTCCTGCGGAACCTCTGCCGGCGGGAGAACACCACCATCCTGGTGGTCACCCATGACCAGGCCCTGGCCCGGAAAACCGACCGCCGGCTGCGGCTGCTCAAAGGCCAGATCGTCGAAGAGTAACCGCTGCAAACCAACGGCAGGGGCCCCCGAACCGGGTGCCCCTGCCCTTGGTTTCCAAGCTTCGGTTCCTGAGCCCAGTATCTAGTCGCCCAGTATCTAAGCGCCGGGTGCCTAAGCTCGGGGTTCCTAAGCGTCGGTCTGGGACTCGTCCGGGCTACCCGCCCAGGCCACCCAGGCCGCCGGAGAACTTACCGATCAGATCCTGCGGATTTACACCCAGCTTGCTGAGCAGACCCGAGTCCTTGTCGGTATCCACCTGGTCCGGCAATTCAGATTCCGCCTGGTCCGCCTGGTCGCTGCTGCCCTTGCTCTTCAGGAAATCGATAATCTGCTGCTTTCCGATCTGCATTTCTGTCTCCTTACATGGGCTTTCGGTGGGCCTGCGGTGCGCCCGTTTCTGGTTCCCCTTCAACGAGACTAGGCACAGGCGGGCCCGGCACAACAGGCCCCCGGGAGCTTTCCAGCCAAGCCCGCCGGCACGCTATACAACATCCCGCAGCCGTGGTTACCTTCATCCATGGGCGCAGAAGTCTCCTCCAAGTCCTTCAGCCGCGAGCAGCGGACCCGTTACCGTGCCCGCCTGCTGGAAAACCTGGACAGATTTGCCGGTTTCCTGGGCACCGCTGAATTCGCCGACTCCGCAAGCATCGGCGTCGAGCTTGAACTCAACCTGACCAATGACGATTTCACCCCAGCCCTGCGCAATGCTTCCGTGCTGGAACAAATTGCCGATCCTGCGTTCCAGACCGAGATGGGCGCCTTCAACATCGAGATGAATCATCCGGCGCTCTCGATCCGGGCAGCGGGCCTGCAGGAACTGGAAGCGAGCCTTCGGCGCCAGCTCAACCGGGCAGACGAGCTGGCAGCCAAGGCCGAAGCAAACATCCTCATGGTGGGAATTCTTCCAACACTCACCCCGGCCGTTCTCGACGGAGATGCCTGGATCAGTTCCGGGGCGCGGTATGCGGCCCTGAACACTTCCGTCCTCCAGGCGCGCGGCGAGGACGTGTATCTGTCGCTCACCGGGGTGGAAACGCTGTCCCGGTATGCTGCGAACATTGCTCCGGAGGCTGCCTGCACCTCCCTGCAGCTGCACCTGGAAGTCAGCCCTTCCGATTTTGCCCCCGCGTGGAACGCAGCCCAGCTGATCGCCGGGCCACAGGTGGCCCTGGCCGCCAACTCCCCCGTGTTTATGGAACGTATCCTGTGGCAGGAAACGCGCATCGAACTCTTCAAACAGGCCATCGACACCCGTCCGCCGGAAATGCGGAACCAAGGGGTCAGGCCCAGGGTCTGGTTCGGTGAACGGTGGATCACCTCGATGTTCGATCTCTTCGAGGAGAACGTCCGTTATTTTCCGGCTCTGCTGCCCGAGGTGTCCGCTGCCGGTTCGGGTTCCACCCAGTCCGGCGCCCCGCTGCTGCCGGAACTGCGCCTGCACAACGGCACCGTCTACCGGTGGAACCGGCCGATCTACGATCCCGGCACCGAGACACCCAACCTGCGGCTGGAAAACCGCACCCTGCCGGCCGGACCCACGGTCCTGGATGTTACCGCCAACGCGGCGTTTTTCTACGGTCTTGTCCATACGCTGCGGACAGCCGACCGTCCGCTCTGGACCAGAATGGCGTTCAAGACAGCCACGGACAATTTCCTGGCGTGCTCCCGCCTGGGGCTGGACGCCTCGGTCTATTGGCCGGGCATTGGTGACATTCCCGTGGCGGAACTCGTGGTGCGGCACCTCGTCCCCATGGCCGCGGACGGGCTGCGGGAACTTGGCGTGGACGAAGCCTGCATCGCACGCTACCTCGGCGTTATTGGGGAACGGGCGCGCAGCGAGCAGAACGGTGCTTCCTGGCAGATCGCGGTGCTGGGGAAGCTCGAGGCTGCAGGTTTCGGCCGGACCGCGGCCTTGTCCGAAATGACCCGGCGGTACTGGCACCACATGCACAGCAACGAGCCGGTGCATTTGTGGCCGCTGGACTAGCCAGCGGCGTCCGGTCTAGGCAGGAGCGCGGCGGGTGGCCAACACTGGAAGTAGCCGGCGGGAGTTACCTTGTGATCATTGGCACTCTCCATATGAGAGTGCTAATCTAATTCCACACTTGAGCGTAGTCGGCTCAAGTTGTCGACCCTTCGTTTATTCATTTCTGGTTGTTTGATTTCTATCAGTGACGAACACAGCTCACCGCCCCGGCGGGACGGTGAAAAGGAGTTGATGAGAATGGCGATGAAATTCGATCCCTTCCGCGAACTGGACCGGGTAGCAGGCGCTCTCCTGGATCCGCGGCAGAGGCTGCGGCTGATGCCGATCGACCTGTACCGCGAGGGCGACCACTACATCATGAACGCGGACCTGCCGGGAATCGATCCGGGATCCGTTGATGTGGACGTGGACGGCCAGCTTCTGACCATCCGCGCTGAGCGCACCATCCAGGCCCCGGAAGGCGCCACCTGGCTGACCCGGGAGCGTGAGTCCGGAAGTTTCCTGCGGCAGCTGAACCTTGGCCAGGGCATTGATATCGACGGTATTTCCGCGAAGTACGAAAACGGTGTGCTGAGCGTCTTTATCCCCGTCAGCGAGCGGGCCAAGCCCCGGAAGATTGAAGTTTCCGCCTCCTACAAGGACAGCGGAAACGTCATTCAGGGCGAAACGTCCTCCGCCTCGGTCGGCTCCTCCGCTGGTGCTGGCTCTTCTGGCAGCTCCGGCACGGGGACAGGCACGTCATCAGGTTCCGGAACCGGTTCGTCCCAGCCGGGATATTCAGACGGCGCCGGCATCTAGCTGGCTGGACCTGACAGCACAGAGCCCGGTCCACTCGGACCGGGCTCTGTGCTGCTTGTACTTAGTGCATACTTCCGGGCCCAGCCCGGGATACCGGCCGAAAGGAACCGTTTGGTTCAGTTCAACAACACCGCGGCGAGCGCCCGGATGGCTTCCTTCGCAGGATCGGGGGCATAGCCCTCCGTGCACACCGCCAGGCACAAGGTCTCCCCGCCGGAATCCGCAGGGCCCACAAAGGCTACATCGTGTTCGATCCCGTCCACCCAGCCTGATTTACTGCCCCAGTCCCGGCCAGGACCGAGCACATCCGCAATGACCGGATACTGCTGGTCCCGCAGCATACCGAGCAGCACCGCCGTCGTCTCCGGGCTGGCGGCCCGCCCCGAAACGACGGCGGCCATGGTGATGGCGAGCGCGCGCGGCGAGACGTCGTGGGAGAAGCCGGCCTCCCGGGCGGGATAGTCGCCGATCAAACGGTCCATGCCGGCGTCTTCCGCTCCCACCCGGGCGAAGGCGGCATTAACCGCATCCAGGCCCATCAGCTCAGCCAGGATGTTGGTTGCCTCGTTTGAGGAGAAGGCGATCATCCGCCCGGCAAGATCCCGGAGAGTCACGGGTGTGCCCACTGATGGCATACCGTGGTCGACTTCACCAGGGACGAAGCCGAACTCGCCGGCGCCCGCTATCCGGCTGGAGAACCAGTGACGGCTTGGCAAATTCAGGTCCCAGGCCAGCAAACCGGTGTCAATCCGTTCCGCCAAGGCGAGGAGTACACCAAGCTTCACCGTGCTTGCCCCGTAAAACGAAGCATGATCACCGCGGGAGGCCAGGACCCTGCCAGTTGTGTCGGTGAGGCAGAATCCTATGCGGGGCCCGTTCATGGTTTGTCTCCTGACCACGCTGGCACGCTGGCAATGAGCCCTGCCGGAAGCAGGGCCGAGGCTGTTACGGCACGAATAATCTCCTGCGCATGCTCCGGTGCGTAGCCCCTGGTACATACGGCCAGGGTGTAAACGTCCTGGAGGCCGCCTCCGTTGGGACGGAAGAAGGCAACGTCGTGCTCGATCCCCGTCACGCTGCCTGACTTGCTCCCCCAGTCCAGCTTCATGCCCCCAGTCCCCTGGACCGCCAGTAGCTCGGCCGCGATGACAAGGTGCCGCTGCCCACGCAGGTAGTCGCGCATGGCTTCCCCAGTGGGGCCCTCCCGCGTCGCCGCCGCGCGCATCAGCAGGGTGAGGTCCGAGGCGGTGGTTACGTTCGTAAATCCGGCGGCCAAGGCAGCATAGTCTCCGAATAACCGGCCCATTCCGGAGTTGGAGGCCCCGGACCTGCTTATGGCGGCGTCAACTGTGTCCAGGCCGACAAGGGCTGCTGCCATATTGGTCGCTTCGTTGGAGGAGACCTCGATCATCCGGCGCAGCACATCGTCCAGGCACATGAGGGTGCCCGGGATCATCGCTTCGTCGACTTCTTCAGGATCGAAGTCATAGGTTCCGGCACCCCTGATTCGACTGGAAAACGTCCGGGTGGCGGTTAGCGGTTGGGAAAGGTCCAGCCGTCCGGCGGCGACTTGTTCCATTGCCGCCAGGAGCACACCCACCTTTATCGTGCTGGCGGAATAGACAGGTTCATCTTCCCGGAGCCCCAGGAGAATTTTCCCGGCTGGATCCCGCAGGCAGCAGGAGATGAACGGCTTACCGTCGCTGTAAGCGGAGACCACGCTCATCCGCGGGATCCCTGCAGGGTCAATACAGCTTCCTGACCCGCGTGCAGTTCAGCCCGCACTCCCAGCGGGATGCTGCGGGCCTGTGGACCGTGCCCAAGGGGAAATCCGGAGGCCAGAGGGATACCGAGGGGCGAGAGTACTTCGTCCAGGAGATCGAGGACAGCCGTAAGTTCGCCGCATTCAACCCAGGTTCCCAGTACGATTCCGGCTGCACCCTCGAAATACCCGGAACGGAGCAGGATGTGGAGCAGGGCATCAAGCCGGTATGGCTCCTCGGTGACGTCTTCGAGGAGGACGATTTTTCCCTCGGCCCGCTTCCGCGTTCGTCCACGCGTACCGGTGGTCATGGCAAGAAGGCTGAGGTTTCCGCCGGTGAGTTCTCCCGTGGCCCTTCCAGCGACCATGGTTCGGGCGCCGGTCCCGGCTTGGTACACACCCGGGTGGGTCCCGAAAACCGCGCTGTGCAGGTCTTCGGCCGCGATGTCATCCCCGAGGACGGCATCGGTTCCGATCATGGGGCTGAACCAGGTAGCCAATCCCAGTTGCTCAGACCAGAACTCGTGCAGGGCTGTGACATCGGAGGAGCCGAAGAGCGCCTTGGGCGCAGCCGCCCGCAGCTTGTCCGTGTCCAGTAAATCCAGGATCCGCACCGCGCCGTACCCGCCCCGGGCACAGAAGACCGCCTTGAGCGTGTCATCGCACCAGGCGTCCTGCAGGTCGGCGGCGCGTTCGGCGTCGGTACCGGCCAGGTAGCCGGCCCGTGGATGAACGGCCCGGGCGTTGGGACCGGGTACAGGCACCAGATCCCAGCTTTGCAGCAGCTCCATCGCCTGTCTGAGCCGTTCCGCGGAGGCCGGCCCTGACGGGCACACAATTCCTACTCGGTCGCCGGGCTGCAGCGGGGCCGGCACGGATCGGCCCGTCACAGCCGCGCCTCGCTGCGGTCATCGCCGCCGGCGTCGTCCAGCGTGTTGTTCGCCGGGACGACTGCCAGGAGCTTCTTCGTGTACTCATGCCGAGGCCTGAGCAGCACGTCCTCGGTCCGGCCTTCTTCCACTATCCTTCCCCTGTACATCACAGCCACACGGTCAGCTATGTTCCACGCCAGTCCAAGGTCGTGCGTGATGACCAGAGCGCCAAGACCGAGTTCGCATTTAAGTCTGAGCAGCAAGGCCAGGATTTCCGCGCGGACTGATGCATCCAGGCTTGCCACCGGTTCGTCCGCCACAATAAAGGCGGGATCGAGGGCCAGCGCTCCGGCGATAACCACCCGCTGGCGCTGCCCACCGGACAGCTCCTGGGGAATTGCCGAAAGGAACCGCTCCGGCGGGGTCAGCTCCGCTGAGACCAGTGCCTGGATAACAGTGTCCTGCTCGGCCTGCTGCAGCTTGTGCAGACGCGGTCCCTCCGCGACTGCCTCGTAGACCGAGTGCTTGGGGTTGAGCGCCGCGGATGGGTCCTGCAGGACAAACTGCACCTGGCGCCGGTATTCCTTGAGGGCAGCCCGGCCGCGGCCCAGCGGTTTGCCGTCGAAGGTAATCTGCCCCGAAGAAGGTGCCTGCAGTCCCAGGATCGTCCGTGCCAGGGTTGTTTTCCCTGAACCGGACTGACCCACAAGTGCCACAATTTCACCCCGCCCACAGGCCAGCGACACGGAGTCGACCGCCGTCGTCCCCCGCCCATTCCCTCCGCCGAAACGAACCGTGATGTCCTCCGCCCGGATGAGTGGTTCCGGACGTACCCCGTCCTGCGGCTTGGCCTCCGCGCCCGGGGCCGACGGCGCATTGGGAGCGGTGTATTTGGGCAGGCTGAGCCGGGAGGCCGGATCCCCGATGATTGGGAAGGCTGCAGCCAGTGCCTGAGTGTGAGGGTGCTGCGGGCTGCGCATCACCTGAGCCGAAGGACCGTCCTCGACAATCTCTCCGCCCTGCATCACCACGATCCGTGAGCAGGTGGCTGCCAGGACGGAAAGATCGTGGCTGATCATCACCAGCGTGATACCGCGGCTGCGGACCAGTTCCGTCAGCAGTTCAAGAACCTGGGATTGGACAATAACATCCAGGGCCGTGGTGGGTTCGTCCGCAATAATGACTTCCGGCTCACACGCCAGGGCCATGGCGATCATAACCCGCTGCTTCTGGCCGCCTGAAAGCTCATGCGGATAGCTGCCCGCCTTGCTGACCGGGATATCTACCTGTGCCAGGAGTTCGCTGACACGCCTGCTGCGTTCCTGCTCGGATTTGTATTTCGCCTGCTCCCCCGTGGCGTGGATCGACAGGGCCTCACCGATCTGATCCCTAATCCGTTGAACGGGATTCAGGGAGTGCATTGCCCCTTGGAAAACAATGGCTGCTTCGCTCCAGCGCACGGCGCGCAGCCTCCCCCAGCTCAAGGTGGAGATGTCCTCATCTCCCAGCAGGATGCTCCCTGAGATCCTCGCGTTGGCGGGCAACAGCCGCAGGACGGACATGGCCAGGGTGGACTTTCCGCAGCCCGATTCCCCGGCCAGCCCCACCGATGATCCAGCCTCGATGATCAGGTCCACCCCGTTGACGGCGGACACCGTGCCGCGTCCGCTTTGTGCAGGAGTCTCATAGGAAATCCGGACGTCTTTGAATTCAAGCTTGGGCATTTAGCGACCTCGCAAAGTGGGGTTGATGACCGCTTCGAACGCCCGGCCTACCAGTGTAAAGGCAAGCACGACGACGACGATCGCGATGCCAGGGGGCAGGACGTACCACCAGTAGCCGCCAGTCGCAGCCCCCGTGTCCATCGCCATTTTCAGCATCGATCCCCAGGAAATGGTGCTGGGGTCACCCAGGCCAAGGAAGGCCAGCGTTGACTCCGCGATGATGGCGGATCCGACGGTGAGCGTGGTGTTGGCCATCACGAGGGGCATCACTGCGGGGAGTACATGCCGGGAAATGACGTGGCTGTCGGAAGCACCCAGCGCCCAGGACCGTTCAATGTACGGACGGGATTCGACAGTGAGGGTCTGGGACCGGACCAGACGGGCCGTACTGGCCCAGGAAGTCACCCCAATGGCCACGATGATCGTGAGTACTCCGGGGCCGATGACCGATGAAAGCACAATGGCCAGTACCAGGGACGGGACCACCAGGAAGAAGTCGATGATGCGCATGAGGACTCCCTGGGTCATCCCCTTGAAGTGTCCCGCAGCCATGCCCATCACGGTTCCGATAACCACGGAGACAATCGTGGCGGCGAAGCCGACGAGGAGCGAGATCCGGGCCCCCCACAACAGCATGCCCAGGATGGACCTGCCAGCCGGATCGGTACCCAGCGGGTTGGCGAGGGTGGGCGGCTGGTTCTGGGGTGTGTCGATGCGTGTGACGTCGAGCGTTTCGGCCGGGACCAGGACGGGCGCGAGTACAGCCAATGCGATGACCGCCAGGAGGAACACGAGCCCCGTCATACCGGTTCCGCTGGAACGGAATTCGCGCCACACCTCTGCCACGCGCTGCCGGCGGCGCTGGGCGGCGACGCTGCTGCGGCCGTTCTGGCCGGCGGGTGGTGCGGTGTCTCCCGGATTACGGGTCGATTGATTGGTCATGACGTACGCAGCCTTGGATCGAGGACCCTGTACAGCAGGTCCGCCAGGAAATTCATCAGGATCACAATGGAGGAGAACACCACGAATGTGCCCTGAAGAACAGGAAAGTCAGGCGCACTGAGTGCCTGGAAGGTCAGGTACCCCAGCCCGGGCCAGGAGAAAACTGTTTCGACCGTGACCGCGCCGCCGACCAGGCCGCCCAGAGTGAGGAAGATCAGCGTTACGGTGGGCAGCAGGGCGTTGGGCACCGCGTGCCGGCGCCGGACCAGATCCTCCTTCAGGCCCTTGGCGCGGGCGGTGGTCAGGTAGTCGGACGTCATTTCCTCCAGCAAAGACGCACGCATGACCAGCAGGTACTGTGCGTAAACCACGGCGACCATAGTCAGGACAGGCAGCACCATATGCATGGCAACATCCCAGATGTACGCAGGCCCGGTCAGTGAGCTTCCGGCCGTGACCATGCCGCCGGTAGGGAACCAGCGCAGAGTTCCTCCAAACAGGAGCAACAGGAGCAAGCCGAGCCAGAACGTCGGCACGGACCAGAACACCAGCGCCAGTCCGGTCTGCAGCTTGTCGAACAGTGAATTCCGCCGCCAGGCCGCCTTCTGCCCGAGCCATAGTCCAAGCAGGACGGAGATGACCGCTGCGGATCCGGTGAGGAGCAGGGTGGCTCCCATCCGGTCTCCGATCAGCTGAACCACCGGCTGATTGTAGGTGTAGGAGTACCCCAGGTCTCCGGTCAGGAGGTTCGTGAGGTAGGTCCAGAACTGGACCAGCAGCGGCTGGTCCAGTCCCAGTTGACTGCGCAGGATTTCCATCTGCTCCGCGCTGACCCGCCGCCCGTCCGACATGGACCTGACAGGATCACCGGGCAGAATCCGGAAGGCGAAGAACCCCAGGATGACGACCATAATCAGGGAGATCCCGGCTCCGCCTGCTTTCCTGCCGGCGTACCGGAGCCAGGACATCCCTCTTGCTGGTTCGTCATGGTCGGTTACTGCTTCAATTTCGGAGCTCAGCACTCCGGACATGGCGGGGTTACTCCCGGTCGTCGGCAGTAGCGGCCCGGCGCCGAAGGAGGACGACCGCCCCTGCGACGAGCACCAGGACAACTGCACCGCCCACAATCCACGGTGCCGGTGACGGCGAGGTTTCAGATGCGGTGTCTATGGCGGAAACCGGCGTTGCGCTATAGAGTCCCCACGGACCGTTCTGCGAGGAAATAACACCTGATTCGGATGGTTGCGTCACGAATCCGGTAAAGCGGTCCGAACGATACGCTTCCAACGCACTGCCGTAATAGATTACGTTGTTTACGGCAGCGTTGTAGATTTCCTTCTGCGCCTGAATAACAAGTTCACTGCGCTTTTCCTGGTCGAGTTCCGTGTGCTGCGCAAGGTAAAGTTCGTCGAATTCCGGGGAGCACCAGTTCGATTCGCTGGTGGCTCCGGTGCCGTCCGCGTTAGGCCTCGAGGAGCACTGGTTGATGGAGAGCTGGAAGTCCGGATCCGGCCCCATGCCCCATCCGGTGAAGTACATGTCGTAGTTGCCTACCGTGGAATCGTCATTTACCTGGGCTGGAGCCTTCATCTCTGTGGTGACGTCGATTCCGATGTCCCGCAGCCAGGGTTTGATGTAGTCAGCCATCTGCTGGTGGGTTGGGTCCGTGCTGCGCCCCATCAGGCGCAGGGAGAGCGGATTTCCCGATTTGTCCGCACGGATGCCGTCGGGGCCGGCGGTATATCCGGCGTCGTCCAGCATTTTGTTGGCGGCTTCCGGATCAAAGGACAGCACGAGCTCCTCGGGTGCCGCATCCCAGTGATACAGCGGATAGGTGGTGGGCACCTCTCCGGTACCGAGAATTCCAAGCCCCTGGCGAACCTTGGACAGCAGGGTTGCGTTGTCGACAGCACGTGCAATGGCCTGGCGGAGCACTTGGTCCTGCAGGGCAGGGTTTCCGTTGCCCAGCGGTTTACCGTCCGAGTCCAAGGCACCGGGGTTGACGGCCAGTGCAGTGTAGCGGCGGCCTGTCCCTTCGTTGACTGTGATGGTGGGTTCGGATTCCAGCGCCTGGAACTGGGCCGGGGTCAGGCCGCTGACAATGTCCACTTCACCGGTCTTTAGCGCCTGGACAGCTGCATCAGTGTTCTTGTACGGAACGTAGGTGAGGCCGCTGACCTTGGCCTCCCCGTGACGGTAGTTCGGGTTGGAAGCGAGCTGCACACCGGCTGCCTGGTCATAGCTGGTGATGACAAACGGTCCGCTTCCAACGGTGTCAGCTGCGTTTTCGAAGGTGGCCGGGTCCTCAAGAGCGCCCCAGATATGTTCCGGCACAACCGGGATGTCAGCACCCGGATTGGGTGCCTGGGCTTCGGAGAGTGTGATTTCGACCGTTGTGTCATCGGGCGCCTCAACCGACACGAAGTTCTCCACCAGCGAGCCGTTGGCCTGTTTAAGCTCGTCGATCTCCATGATGGCGTTGTACGTCCAGGCCACGTCCTCGGCCGTCAGCGGTTCGCCGTCGGACCACAGTGCATCGCCCGGAAGCGTGTAGGTCCAGACCGTACCGTCCTCCGACGTCTCCCAGCTGTCCGCGATCCCGGGCACGATTTCATTGTTTTCCGCCCCGAACTGAACCAGGTTCTCATACTGGAACGTCAGGATGTCCGACCCGGTAGCCAGGACCGAAAGGAACGGATTGAGAGTATCGATGTCACCGATCAGCGCCGCCTTGAGCATCGGAGCTGTGGATGCGGTTCCCTGCGCCGGTACTGCCAAGGCCAGCGGGGAGACAACGATGGCCCCGGCCCCCAGAACCGCCGCCGCCGTGCGGCCGCGGTGCCGCCGGACCTCCCCTGCGCCGGGTTCCGGGAGAGACTTCGAGCGTATGGACCAGCGTTGGAACACCATGTGGAGGCTCTTTTCTGTTGTGAAACTGATAATGCTGAAGACGCATATTGCATGCAGATACATCGTTTTCGATGCACATTTACCCGCAATAAAACCCAAAATCACGAACGATTGAGTACAACATATAGAACGGCAAACTAATCCCGCAACTGTCCTATAGTTGTCAAAATCCAACAGTTTGAAACATTCCCGAAACGCTCCACTTCCCACGGAACCTGTGTTGTACTACGCCTAGGAGAGCTTCTTTGAGCACGACTGACCCCGCGGCACTCTGCGCCGATCTGATCCGTTTTGACACCACCAACCTTGGCAACGGGTATGGGAAAGGCGAGAAAGAGTGCGCAGAATTTATCCAGAATTTACTTAAGGCGGCCCACTATGACGCCCAGATACTGGGCCCCTCCCCCGACCGCGCTTCCGTGGTCGTGCGGGTCCCCGGGAAGGACAGGGATCTTCCGGGGCTGCTGGTTCATGCCCACATCGATGTGGTCCCGGCAGAACCGGAGCAGTGGAGCTTTGATCCGTTTGCCGGGATTATCCAGGACGGCTACATCTACGGCCGCGGCGCCAGCGACATGAAGGACATGGCCGCGATGACTCTGGCCACGCTGCTGGACTGGGCTGAACGTGGTCTTCAGCCGCGCCGGGACATCGTTGTCGTTTTTGTAGCCGACGAGGAAGACAAGGGCGAGTACGGCGCGTTGTGGCTGGTCCGCGAGCACCCTGGGCTTTTCGCAGGTGTGGAAGCCGCGATCGGAGAATCCGGCGGCAACGCGACTCCACTGCTGGCCGCCGACGGCTCCACGGTGACGGTGTATCCGGTGGCAGCGGCGGAGCGCGGCACGCTGCACCTTCGCTTGAGTGCAACCGGAACGTCAGGCCACGGGTCCCGGCCAGTCCCGGACAGTGCCGTCACCGCTTTGCTTGACGCGGTCCACAGGATCAACCACCATACGTGGCCGATCGTCCTGACCGAGACGGTCCGCAGCTATATCGACGGTGTCTCAAGGGCCTTGGGTTACGAACCCGATCTTTGCAGCGACGAGGGGATCCTGGCGGCCATTGACACACTCGGTGATGCCGGCAATGTGGCACGGGCTACGATTCGGTGTTCATCGACAACGACAGTCCTGCGCGCGGGTTACAAAGTCAATGTTATTCCCGGCCTGGCCGAGGCCGAGGTGGACGTGCGGTGCCTGCCGGGAACGGAGGACGATGTCCTTGCCACGATAGACGCCATGCTGGGCCCCCAGGTCAGCCGCGAGTTCCTTTCCAACCAGCCGGCAGTGTCCTCACCGGTGGATTCATCCTGGTTCGAAGCTATGAGGGCCGCGCTTGTGCGGCACGATCCGGAAGGCGTGGTGGTCCCTGTCTGCATGGGCGGCGGCACCGATGCAAAGGCGTTCAGCGCACTCGGCATCAATTGCTACGGGTTCTCCCCGTTGGGTGCAGACCCGGACGGCCGCACCGTTGCCGGGGTACACGGCGTCGATGAGCGGGTTCCCGTGGCATCCGTCCGGTCCGGCGCTGCTGTACTGGGCGATTTCCTCATTCATGTGTGACCCAGGACTGCCCGGTTCCGCTGCGGAGGAGTTTTCCACGCGTGTCCTGGCCGGAATCGTGCCAGGGGGTGCATATACCTTCGGCCGGCACGGAAAGGTGATTGCCTCGGGTGGTTACGGCAGTGTGGACCCGGGAGGAGACAACACGCCGGATACACACACGCCATACCGGGTCGCCTCCTGTACCAAGAGCTTCACTGCTGCACTGGTCCTTATCCTCCGCGACGAAGGGCTGCTGGATCTGAGCCGTCCGGCGGAAGACTACCTGCCAGTGCTCCGCAGTGCCTTCCACGAACGTATCCATCCGACTGCTGAAATGCTCCTGACCATGTCCGCGGGCCTGGCAACAGACAACCACTGGGCCGACCGCCAGGAGTCAATGCCGGCAGCCGCACTGGACCGGCTGCTGGCCCTTGGGCTGCCTCTCGCTGCCGATCCGGGGACCGGGTTCGCCTACTCCAATCTGAGCTACGCCATTCTGGGCCGCATCGTGGAGGAAATTACGGGCACACCGTATACGGACCTGATCGCCGAACGGCTGCTGCAGCCGCTTGGCCTGACCGAAACTGCGTTCTCCGCCGGAGCCCTCAACGCTCCCCCGGCCCCGGGTTTCCGCCGTCTGGACGGCGCCTGGCAAGTTGAGCCCTTCACCAGCCCCGGGGCATTTTCGCCGATCGGAGGGCTTTTCAGCTCGGCAGCGGACATGGCCAGATGGGCCGGATGGCTCGCTTCGGCTTTTGCCCCGGAACCGGAACGGCCGGATGTCCTGGCCCCTGCGTCCCGACGCGAGATGCAGCAGAGACAGCGCCTGCTTATGCCCGCTCAGAACGGGCAGGTGGCGGAGCTGCCGCGTGCCTACGGCTTCGGCCTCTTTATTGAGGAGGTGCCCGGTTACGGAACCGTGGTTTCCCACTCCGGCGGCTATCCGGGTTTCAGCTCACATATGCGCTGGCATCCTGAAACCGGGCTCTTCGGCATCGGAGTGGAGAACGCCACCTATGCTGAGGCGGCGGTGCCGGTCAGGCGGATTTTTGCCCGGCTGTTGGAGGACAACGCGCCGCCGGTCCATGGCCAGGGCGCGCGGGAATCCGCGCTTCCCTGCCCCGTACCGCCGCGGCCGGAGCCTTGGGCCTCAACCCTCCACGCCCGAGAGCGGATCAACGAGCTGCTGACCCAATGGGATGACGCACACGCATGCGCGGTTTTCGCTGACAATATGGTGAAGGATCTTCCAATGGAGCACCGCCGGGCGGAACTGACCAGACTCATGAAGGAGACAGGTGGCCTCAGCCCGGCTCGGGCAACGCCAGCTGTCCCGGAGAGCTCCTCGAAGATCAGCTGGCGCGTCCCAGGCCGGTATGCAGATCTGCACTGTTCGCTTAGCATCACCCCGGTGCGGCCGGAGCTCATTCAGGAACTGGAGTTCTCGGTAAAACCAGAAGGGGCGCTCGGTCTGATCCGCGCCTAACCGCTTTCCGGGATAACGCAGCCAGCCCCGGTCCAATCGGACCGGGGCTGGCTGCAGTTTTAGTACTGGATGCCGGGTTTTAGCCCAGGCGCACCTTCAGGTTCTCGTCCAGTGCGGCGAGGAACTCTTCGGTGGTCAGGTAAGCCTGGTCGGGTCCGACCAGGGCTGCAAGGTCCTTGGTCATCTTGCCGGATTCGACCGTCTTGATGACGACGTCTTCAAGGGTCTCGGCGAAGTTGATGACCTCGGGGGTGTTGTCCAGCTTGCCGCGGTGCATCAGGCCACGGGTCCACGCGAAGATCGAGGCGATCGGGTTCGTGGAGGTGGGCTTGCCCTGCTGGTGCTGGCGGTAGTGACGGGTAACCGTACCGTGAGCTGCTTCAGCCTCGACGGTCTTGCCGTCCGGGGTCATCAGCACGGAGGTCATCAGGCCCAGCGAGCCGAAGCCCTGCGCCACAGTGTCGGACTGGACGTCGCCGTCGTAGTTCTTGCAGGCCCAGACGTAGCCGCCTTCCCACTTCATCGCGGAGGCAACCATGTCATCGATCAGGCGGTGCTCGTAGGTGAGGCCGGCTGCTTCGAACTGGTCCTTGAACTCGGCGTCGAAGACTTCCTGGAAGAGGTCCTTGAACTGGCCGTCGTAGGCCTTCAGGATCGTGTTCTTCGTGGAGAGGTACACCGGGTAGTTCCGCTGCAGGCCGTAGGCGAAGGAGGCCCGGGCGAAGTCGCGGATGGAGTCGTTGAAGTTGTACATACCCATGGCCACGCCGCCGTCGTCACCGTAGGTGACAACCTGGGTCTTGATTTCTTCCCCGCCGTCCTTGGGGGTGTACGTCAGCGTCAGGGTACCGGCACCGGGCACCTTGAAGTTAGTGGCCTTGTACTGGTCGCCGTGGGCGTGGCGGCCGATGATGATCGGCTTGTTCCAGCCCGGAACCAGGCGCGGGATGTTGGAGATGATGATCGGTTCACGGAAGACGACGCCGCCGAGGATGTTACGGATGGTCCCGTTGGGGGAAACCCACATCTTCTTCAGGCCGAATTCTTCGACGCGGGCCTCGTCCGGAGTGATGGTGGCGCACTTGACGCCCACACCGTGTTCCTTGATGGCGTTGGCGGCGTCGATGGTGACCTGGTCATCCGTGGCGTCGCGGTTCTGGATCGACAGGTCGTAGTACTTGAGGTCAACGTCCAGGTACGGATTGATCAGGCGGTCCTTGATGAACTGCCAGATGATCCGTGTCATCTCGTCGCCGTCGAGCTCTACGACAGAGCCCACAACCTTGATTTTGTCAGCCACACGGTCTCCTAGTGTGATGGGGGTCCGGACATGGCTTTTGACATGCAGGGACCCGGCTTTTTGGGTCTGGTATCTGAGTCCAACTATGCCACAGCGCCCTTGCGCTCCATAAACTGCAGGCTGCGCGCATTCGTCACACGCGCAGCCTGCAGACCGGAGGGCCGGAGGACGCTTCCTAGTGGAAGAAGTGGCGGGCGCCGGTGAAGTACATGGTGACGCCGGCAGCATTGGCTGCTGCAATTACCTCTTCATCACGGACTGAACCCCCGGGCTGGACGACGGCGCGGACACCGGCGTTCAGCAGGATCTGAAGGCCGTCGGCGAACGGGAAGAACGCGTCGGAGGCGGCCACCGCGCCGCGGGCGCGCTCGTCGTCGTCCCCGGCGAGGGTGTTGGCGCGTTCCACGGCGAGCTTGCAGGAGTCCACCCGGTTGACCTGGCCCATGCCGACGCCGACGGAGGCTCCGTCACGGGCCAGCAGGATCGCGTTGGACTTGGCGGCGCGGACCGCGGTCCAGGCGAAGACCAGATCAGCCAGCGTCTTTTCGTCCGCGGCTTCGCCGGCGGCCAGCGTCCAGTTGGCTGGGTCGTCCCCTTCGGCCTGCACGGTGTCCGGCTGCTGCATCAGCACACCGCCGGAGACCTGGCGGAACTCCACCGGGTTGCGGCCGTAGCCGTCGGGCAGGGTCAGCAGGCGGATGTTCTTCTTGCGGGTCAGGATTTCCACGGCCTCGGGCTCGAAGTCCGGAGCGATGACAACTTCGGTGAAGATGTCCTTCACGGTTTCGGCCATGCCCGCGGTAACAGTCCGGTTCGCCGCGATGACTCCACCGTAGGCGGAGACCGGATCGCAGGCGTGCGCCTTCAGGTGGGCGTTGGCGATCGGGTCCGCGGCACCCGGAGAGGCCACAGCCACACCGCAGGGGTTGGCGTGCTTGACGACGGCGACTGCCGGTTCGTCGAAGTCGAAGGCGGCGCGCAGGGCGGCATCAGCGTCGACGTAGTTGTTGTAGGACATCGCCTTGCCGTGCAGCTGGTCAGCCTGGGCGACGCCGGGCAGCGCCTCCTGATCAGCGTAAAGCGCGGCGGCCTGGTGCGGGTTTTCGCCGTAGCGCAGCACCTCGGAGCGTTCCAGCGCCATGCCGGTGTAAGCGGGCCAGGCGGCGCCGGCTTCGGTGCCGTCGCCGAACTGCTGGGCGGTCCAGGTTGCTACAGCAGTGTCGTACGCAGCGGTGTGCGCGAACGCTTCGGCGGCCAGCCGGCGTCGTTCGTTGAGGTCAAAGCCGCCTTCAGCGGCAGCAGTAGTGACGGCGCTGTACTTTGCCGGGTCAACGACAACGGCGACCGACGGGTGGTTCTTAGCCGCGGCGCGGACCATGGAGGGTCCGCCGATGTCGATCTGCTCCACGACGTCGTCCTGGGCAGCGCCGGACTTCACGGTTTCGACGAACGGGTACAGGTTGACGACCACCAGGTCGAAGGCCTCGATGCCAAGTTCCTCCAGCTGGTCCCTGTGGTCCTGGCGGCGGCGGTCAGCGAGGATACCGGCGTGTACGCGCGGGTGCAGCGTTTTCACCCGGCCGTCCAGACATTCAGCGAAGCCGGTGACTTCGGCAACCTCGGTGACCGGCACGCCGGCCGCAGCGATCTGCTTGGCGGTCGAGCCGGTGGAGACGATGCTGACGCCGGCAGCGGAGAGGCCCTGGGCCAGTTCCGTCAGTCCGGTCTTGTCATAAACCGAGATCAGGGCCCGGCGGATGGGGACACGGTCGAGGGGGGTGTGTTTCACGGAAGGCACTCCAGGTGACGTGGTTTCGGCAGATCGAGCCGCGACCGCCGCGGATTGCGGCCGGGCGGGCCCGGGACCAGTTTATGCCCGGCGCACTGAGCTTTACCGACTGCGGGTAACAGAGCCGGAGCCTGCGGACTCATTCGCCCCGATATCCCTCCTGGGAGCCATCCATGGTCTGACTGTTAGGGCTGCCAGCTGGCAGCTGGCAGCGTGAGCCCGCTGGCTGGCTCAAACATCGCTCGCCCTCGACGGCGCCCATTCCTCGCACCCTGCTTCACCCTCCTAGTCCTCCAGAAGCTCCCAGTGCACACTTCACAGGCTCCGCCTGACAGTTGGACGGGGCGCTGGGAACTGGCCCCGGGGCCGGGACGGGCGCTGGGGGCTGGGACGGACACTGGAGCCGGCCGCAGGGCTGGGCCGGACACTGTGGGCCGGAGCGCTGGGAACTGGCCGCGGGGCTGGGCCGGACACTGTGGGCCGGAGCGCCGGGAACTGGCCGCGGGGCTGGGCCGGACACTGGGGGCTGGGCACCGGTGCCGGGGACAAACCTTGCGGTGAGCCGAAAAAGTCACCGTTTGCCAGCGTCGGGAGCGGTTCCGGGAATTTCGTTGTACAGTTTTACGAGTTTCGACGAATTTGACTATAACTCCCCCGGAAGGCCACTCATGACCACAACCCACACCCTCCCGGCGGGTGACGAGGTAGTCCAGAATCTGCCTTGGCGCTGGCGGGTCCAAGGCAGGATTTTCCTCATCGGCGGGCTCGGTTTTATGTTCGACGCCTGGGACGTCACGCTGAACGGCGTCCTGATTCCGCTGCTCTCGAAGGAGTGGGGCCTGGTCCCCGCCCAGGCAGCTTGGATTGGCACCGCCAACCTGCTCGGTATGGCGATCGGCGCCTTCGTGTGGGGGTCTATCGCCGATGCGATCGGCCGCAAGCGGGCTTTCACCGCCACCCTGCTGATCTTCTCGATCTTCACTGTTCTCGGTGCGTTCGCACCTGACATCGCCTGGTTCTGCGTCTTCAGGTTCTTCGCGGGAATCGGGCTTGGCGGTTGTGTACCGGTGGACTACGCACTGGTCGGAGAGTTCACTCCGCGGAAGCAGCGCGGCCGGGTACTCACGGCCATGGACGGCTGGTGGCCGGTGGGCGCTGCCCTGTGCGGCGTCACCTCCGCGGTGATTATGGCAACCGTCGCGGATTGGCGCTGGACCATGCTGATCATGGTGGCGCCGGCCCTGCTGGTGTTCTGGGTGCGCCGCTCAGTTCCGGAATCGCCGCTCTTCCTGGTCCGCACGGGGCGCACCGAAGAAGCCAAGGCCGTGATCAATGACCTCATTGCCCGCACCGGCGGGACCCAGACCGAATGGCGGCTGCCCGAACCCGAGCCGGCACCGAAGTTCACGCTGAAGACCATGGGCAGCCAGCTGACGGAAGTCTGGCGTTCCAACCCGAAATCGACCGTCACCGCGTGGTCCCTGTTCGTGACGATCCTGCTGGTCTACTACCTGGCCCTGCAGTGGATGCCGAAAATCCTGGTTGACGCCGGCTTCGCCGAATACAAAGCGTTCCTGACAACGTCCGGCATGGCCGCCGTCGGCCTCTTGGGTGTGGTGGCAGCCGCCCTGCTCGTCGAACGTGTGGGCCGCAAGTGGCTGCTCGCGGTCACCGGGCCCGCTGCCGCAGCGTCTCTTGTGGTGGTGGCACTGGTGGTGGATGTTCCGGCTGCAGCAACCACCTGGCTGCTGATCTACGGGTTCGTGGTGCAGATAGCCATCCCCGTGCTGTACACCTATGTCTCCGAGCTGTACCCGACCAGGCTGCGTGCCAGCGGTTTCGGGTGGGCGTCAACGGCGTCGCGGGTGGGGGCCGGGTTTGGCCCGCTGCTGTTTGTCTCCGTGCTGTGGCCGTATCTGGGCCTGCCGCTGTCCTTTGCGGTTGCCGGCGTCCTGGTTCTGGCCGCGGTGCTGTGGATGGCCCGCTTTTCACCGGAGACCCGGGGCACCGCACTGGACTAGGAGTTTTGTGGGATCGGCCGGGAGCATGCAGATTTCCGGCCGGTCCCGCACTGCCTCAGGTCAGCGCCGGCGGTCAGCGCTGGGGAAGCGAGGGAACACCCATGGTGCTTAGCTGCCGCAGCGTTTCAATCAGCAGCCGGCGTTCCTGGACCTTAATTCGTTCGTGCAGCGATTCCTCGGTGTCGCCGTCGAGCACCTCCACTGCCGTCTGAGCGAGGATCGGACCAGTGTCCACACCGGCGTCGGCAATATGAACCGTGCAGCCGGTGATCTTCACCCCGTAGGCCAGGGCATCGCGGACGCCGTGCGCACCGGGGAAAGAGGGCAGCAGCGCCGGGTGGGTGTTGATGTAGCGGCCGGCAAAGGTGTCGATAAAGTGCTCGTCCACAATCCGCATAAAACCCGAGGACAGAACGACGTCGGGCGCGTAGGACGCGACCTTCTCCGTCAGCGCGCGGTTCCAGTCAGCCCGGACGGCGTAGTCCCGGAAATTCACCAGGAACGTTTCATATCCCGCCGCTGCAGCCCGCTCGACGCCGTAGGTGCCCGGGCGGTCGGCCCCCACCGCGGCGATCTCAAGGTCCAGATCCCCCGCGGCTACGGCGTCGATGACGGCCTGGAGGTTAGAGCCGGTGCCGGAGACCAGAACAACAATTCGCATGTGTCAACCTTAAGTCCAAGCGTCGCCTAGGCTTAATCCATGAACAACGACGGCCCTCCACTGAATGCGCGACCGCCGTTTCCTCCGGCTACCCGCAAGCCCGAGCCGACCGAGGCGCAGACCAAAGAAGCCCGGTCCTTCCTCTGGGTGTTTATCGCTTTACTCGCCGGTATGCTGATCAGCTCCGAACTGGCCCTGCCCTGGAAGCTGCTGCCGCTGGCATTGGGCGTTGCCGCCCTGGTGGTTGGCATCATGGCGATGGTCAAGATCATCCGTTTCGGTATGCACCGGATGCTCCGGGTCATCGTTTCCATGGGCCTGGCAGCTACCGCGTTTATGACTCTGGGGCTCGCCGCCATGGTGGCATTGTGGCCGCTGACAGCCAAGTACGAGACCTGCATGCAGTCGGCCTTGACGGTCCAGGCGACCGAGAACTGTGTGCAGGACTACATGACCTTCGGCGGAATGATCCCCGAACCGTAGCCAGCGGGTCCGGCGTCAGCCGGCTCGGCGTCAGGCCGGCGTCAGCGGGCTGAGGCTGGCGGGCTGAGGCCGGCGTCAGCCGGGCCGGCGCCAGTGGACGGACGCCGGCGTCAGGCCGGCGTCCGCGGGCTGAGCGGCGTCAGCGGGCGGAGGCCGGCGTCAGCGGGCGGAGCGGCGTCAGCGGGCGGAGGCCGGCGTCAGCCGGCTCGGCGTCAGCGGGGCCGGCGTCAGCCGGCTCGGCGTCAGCGGGGCCGGCGTCAGCCGGCTCGGCGTCAGGCCAGCGGGCGGCCAGTCCGGGTGCGCCTAAACGTTGTCCAGAACCTCTTCCGAAACAGCCGGACGGCGCCGCTTTTCGTGTTCCAGCCAAGGACCGGCCGCAAAGCCGATGACGGCGCCGACGGCGACTTCCGCAGCTATCCAGATGCCGGTCCACAGGGGGTCCGGGCCGATCTCCGTGAAGCGTCCGATGCCGAGGGAGCCCCTGGATATCCAGGCAGCTGCCATTGCGAACAGTCCGGAGACAATTCCGATGATTGCGCCCAGCGCGATGGTCGAAACCGGGGCGGTGAACCAGCGGGCATGGATCTTGATAGCCAGCCACTCATCGAAATGGTTCTCTCCTTCGCGCAGGAACCACCAGCCGGCGAGGACCCCCGCCGCAACCGGGATCAGCAGCGCTGCGTAGGCGAAGTCCATGTGTCCGCTGGGGAGCGCAGCCAGCACGGGCAGGGCCGGCAGAGGTCCGACTGTTGTTTCCAGCGGGCTGATCGTGCTGCCGGCACCAAGCGCGAACCCCGCACCTGAGGCCCAGGACAGGGTCCAGCCGACGAAGTTGGGGATCAGTCCCAGCTGAGCCACGGTGAGCACCACTCCGCCGATAATTCCGGCGTCGAGCCGCTCGTAGATGGCTACCATCTGTGCCCAGTTCAGTGCCAGCGCCACGACCAGAAGCAGTGCCGAAAGCCCCAGCGCCGCACTGATTCCCACAACCCCGGCGCGTACCGCGGCCCACAGGTAGGAACCCGCCCAGCGGGAATGCTGGCTGGTCCGGGCGATCCAGTCGGTGAGGTCCACGCCGATGAGCCGCACCCAGGAACCGGCTTCCCTGCGGGCACCAATGATGAGGCCCAGGCCTGCCGGGATAAGGGGCACCAGCCCACCTGCGACGAGTGAGATTCGGACGTCGTCGTTTGCCGAAAAGTAAGCTGCCGCTGTTCCAACCAGGGCATAGATTCCAACCGCGCCCAGCAGGGCCTGCCACAGCTGGTCCGTGTACGACGCCCGGGCCAGTCGGCGGCCTGCTCGCCAGGCGAGGAAGAACGGGATGAGGGTCAGGCCCAGTGGGATGAGGGAGAGGAGCCCTCCCGTCTCTTCCGGCCCAACCGTGCCCGCCGGGAACGTCAGGGACAGCGGCACTCCGTGGAGGAGCAGCCAGGCCTGACCGCTCAGCCGGGCAAGGGAGGCGTAGTCGCGGTCCGAGAACCCGTTCGCGGCCCAGACACCGGTCAGCGGCAGGATGACTACCAGGGCCGACAGCACTGCTGCCTGCCCCAGTTCGAACATTCCCTGCAGCCACAGCGGCATGGGCACCACACCCGGTTTCTTCGGGCGTTTAAAGAGTTTCATCGCTTTCTATCGTGCCATTGGGGACCCTGCGCGCCCTTCAGGTACCGGGTGTGAGTCGGCGCATAGTGTCGCGGCTCGAGGCACTCTCCCGGGCGCTGCGGGGCCATCGCTGCGGGGCCAGCGGAGGTGATGGCGGCAGGGGGATCTGTGGACGGAGCGGTGGAGGGGGCATGGAGGGATCAGGGCGACCCGGGCGGGGTGCGAGAGATTATCGTGACCCGGACGGCGCGAGGTACGAGAGATTATCGTGGCCAAGGCGGCGCGGGGACCGAGGGGATTATCGTGACCCGGACGGCGCGGGGTACGAGAGATTATCGTGGCCAAGGCGGGGTGGGGTGCGACGGGATAAACGTGGCCAAGGCGGCGCGGGGACCGAGGGGATAAACGTGGCCAAGGCGGGGCGGGACGAATCAACAAAGCCGTTCCTAGGGACGCCAGCTGTCCTTAGAAGGGTGGCGCTTCGTTTTCCTGCTGCAGATCGGGCCTCACAGGCGCCATGGGAGCTGTATCCGCAGCAGCAGGTGCCCCTGGTTCACGGTTGCCGTTCCCCCGGCCGGAGACAGTCCCGGCCCCCGTCCCGGTATCCGTATTTGTATCCGCGTCTGCATCCACATCCGCATTTGTGTCCGGGTCCATTCCCGGGTCCATTCCCAAGCCCTTTCCCATGCCCATGCCCAAGCCCGGGGGTAGATGGCCAAGGTAGTCGAGAGCGGCTTCGGTGCGGTAAGCCCGTCCTGTTGGAGAGGTCCACTCGATGCTGCCGGGTTCGGGCTGACGGGCTTTCCAGTGGCCGAGTGTCTTGAACCGGTGGTGTTTGGGGCAGAGGTGCTCCAGGTTCGAATGCTCGGTGGGGCCACCCCGGGCCCAGGGCGTGGTGTGGTCGATTTCGGAGCGGGTCATGCTAACGGCGCAGCCGGGGAACCGGCAGGTTCCGTCCCGTGCTTGGAGCCAACGTTTCAGACCGGCAGGTATCCGCCGCCTTCGTCCCACCCCGAGAATCTCCCCCGTCGTTGGGTCCTGTACCAGTGGTGTCCAGCTCAGTGCCTGCAGAACCATTCGCCGACCCGCCTCAGGACTGATCGGGCCGTATCCGTTCAATTCGACTGGGGCATCGTCCAAACCCGCGAGGGTGTCAACGTTGATCAGTACCATCACCTCAGTCTTCGTCCGGGTTTGATTCCGGTGCCGCTCCGCCCGCCGAACCCGTTTCGGCGCCCCGCTCCGCTTTCGAGCTGCAGACGCCGGTCTCCCCACCGCATCCCCTGGAGAGGCGGGAGCCACAGGCACTGACGGGGTTACTGGAACCTCGGGAGCCACAGACGGTGCCGGAGCTACCGGAGCCACGGGCCTTGCCGAAGCCCCGTGGGCACCAGGCGCCCACGGAGTTACCGGACCTGCGGGAGCCACAGACGGTGCGGGAGTTACCGGCGCCTCCGGTGCCTCCGGGCCCTCGGGAGTTTCCGGGTCTGCAGGAGCTGCCGGGTCTGCAGGAGCTGCCGGTGCGGCCCGAGCCGGGGCCACAGGGCCCGGAGACCGCGTTCTTCCGTCCTGCAGCACGGCCGGTGGGGCCGCCTCCGCCGGCCTGCCGCCGTCGAGCAATACCGTAGCCAAGGTGTCAGCGCGCAGTTGGTCCATGGTTCGAGGGTCACCGGCGGCTTTTCCGGCACGGGCCGCACCCGACAGGGCTGCATAGATAGCCTGCCCCTGCTCCGCAGCCAGGAATGCCGTCAAACAGGACATTCCATCGGGAAGCGCGTCGAAACACACGCGCCGCTTCTCAAAAGCGTCCCGGTGCCGGACCGGGATCGTCTCTGGAAACCGGGACTCCCGGAGCCGGCGGGCCTTCTTCCCGAATCCCGCCGCTGTCCGGCCCTCGGCGTTACTCAGGAGGTCCGCTTCGAAACGCTGCCGCGCGTTCACCGGCTTCGCATTCACAGATTCCGGATTACTCCCATCGTCGTCAGAACCTGCTGTGCCCAGCAGATCCAATTCGGGCTGGGAGTCTTCCCCTGGGTTTGGGCTGTCCGTTCCGTTGCCTGCACCGCCAGCCGGACCGGCATCTGCGCTGGCATCGGGGTCAGGTCCGTCGGGGACGAACTGGGTTTCGTCCAGGATGATCCGTGCGTGCTGGTACCCGATCCGTCCCTCGGCCAGCCTCGCGAGTGTCTGAGCGTGTTCCCGGTTCAGCCGGGAGGACTCACTCACCAACCGCATCGCGCTCATATGCGGCAGATTCAGCACCGCACCAGCCTCAGCTGCCGCGAGGGACAGTGCCAATCCCGGATCCTCCCGGCCGGCAGCCCGAGCAATGTCCCGCGCGAAAAGCTCCTCCAGCCGCGCCGCGGTCCTGGCCTGCTGCGCCTGGGCCCAGCAGATCAGCACGCCCAGCCGCTCTAATGCCTCCACGGTTTCCGCGAATCCCAGCAGCTCCGCCGAACGCAGGGACAGCCGCCCGTCGAAACCCTCCGGGATCCCCGCGATGTCCTCCGCCGGAGCAGCCGCCGGGGCAGCCCAAAACACAGCCACAGATCCACAGATGCCGCCCGGGGCCGCCCCTGAATCGGCCGACTCAGGGCCGCTTGCCGCGCCTACGTCCCGCCTCATGCCGGCACCCGAAGCGCTGGTATTTGAAGCGCCGGTATTCGAAGCGTCGGGGGCCCGGTTCTTCTCCCCGGCAGGACCCGAGGAACCCCCGGCCCTAGCCCGAGTCTCGGACCCGGCCCCAGCCCGATCCCGAGCACCATCCCCAGTGCCGGCCCCAGCCCGAGCCCCAGCCCGAGCCTGATCCCGTTCCCGAGCCCCAGCCCCAGCCCCAGCCCGAGCCTCGGCGCCAGCCCCGGCCCCGGCCCCGGCGGAACCTTCGCACTGTCCACGATCGGAAGCTCCAGGCACACCGCAATCTTCCCGATCTGCGGACCGGAAGAACGGTGTGCTCGGGGAGCTCTTCATACCCCAACACTTTCAGCCGCCACTGACATTCGAGGCCCAAAATCGACGAATCACGCGTTCACCAGGTACGGGACTTTCAGCCCCAATTACCTGCTTATTTCCGGTGGTTTCGGGCGGGCCGAGTCCGCTGCCTCACGGACGGTGCGGAACTCCAGCCCCGGTCCCAGCCCACGCCGTCGAACCGGATGTACGTGCATCGGCCGAGGTTACGCGTAGAGGTCGAACAGCCCCTTGGCCATGGCCGCCGCAGCGCCAAGGAAGGCAATGACAATAACGCCGAACCGTACATGTTCGTCACTGATGTGCTTCTGAAGCTGCTCCCCCGCATAGATGCCTGCCACAATCAGGACACCGATCAGAATCCACGCCAGTGTGCTGAAAGGAGGCATCTGCCCCGGGTCCATCGTGAGCTTCACGCTCAGGGTGACGACAGCAATGGTCACGAAAAACGGCTGAAGCGTCGCCGCGAACGGGCGCTGCGGCCACCGCGCCATCACGGCGTAGGCGCTTACTGCGGGACCGCCGACGCCGGCCACAGCATTCGTGATGCCGGATGCGAACCCCGCAATTGCCTTGGCTTTGTTGCCGGTCACCACCACCGAATTCCGTGCCAGCACCAACGAGGCGCCCAGGGCAACAAGCACAATCCCGCCCACAATGACGGCCATTGGCGCGGCCGGCAGGTAAACGGCTGCCATCGAAGCAGGGATGCTGCCGATGACCGCCGGTATCGCCAGCCAGCGGTACATGCTCCAATCCACTTCCTTCCAGACGCGGAACATGATCAGGAGGGAGGAAATCAATCCGCACACGTTCACCATCAGGACGCCGCCGTGGGCTCCAAGAATGATGACCAGGAAGGGGGAAATGAGCAGCGCGAAGCCGAGACCGGCGATTCGCTGGGCGACCGCGCCGATAAAAATCGAGGTCAGCACCACAATGAGAAGTCCGGTAGTCACGCCAAACACACTACGCTGGGCCTATGGTTTCTCCTGCTTCGGCACTCCGGACGGCTGACTGGCGCAGACGCATGTTCGAGATATATGCCCAGGTTCGGCGCGCAGCTGCGGACGAATCGCCGTCGTCCGCCCATGATCTGTGGCGCCGCGAACGGGACTTAATGTTCGGTACCCATCCTGCCTCGCCGCTGAGTGAGGCGGCGAAGGCGCGTTTCACGGGCCTCGCCCTCGCGCCTTATGATCCTGCATTGCGTTTCGAGGCGGTGATTGACGACGACGGCGCCGGGCAGCGCTTCGAGGCCGCCACGGGTACGGACGGGACGGTGTATTTTGAGCGCCTGGGGACAGTGCAGCTCCCCGACGTCGGCGGCCTGGCGCTGTGGCGGCTGGCCACGTACGGCGGCGGGCTCTTCCTGCCGGTGCGCGATGCCCTCGCCGGCCGGAACGGCGGAACCTACGGCGGCGGCCGATACCTGCTCGACACCATTAAGGGCGCGCATCTCGGCGCCGGTGGCGATGATTCGCTCGTCCTGGACTTCAACTTCCTGTATAACCCTTCTTGTGCATATGACGAGCGTTGGGCCTGCCCGCTGCCCGGACCGGATAACCGGCTGGATGTTCCTTTGATGGCAGGTGAGCTGTATGCCGAATACTGATCGCGCGGTGTTTGCCGTCGGTCCGGCGCGGGACACAGATACTGCTGCGCTGGCTTCGCTGGCCGCCCTGACCTTCCCGCTTGCCTGCCCGCCTGCTGTGACGGAGGAAGAAGCGGCTGAATTCGCTGCCCGAATGCTGTCGGAGGATGCTTTCGCGGGTTTCGCCGCCAATCCTGCCCGCCGGGTCCTCGTGGCACGGGCTGATCCGGGGCTGGTCGGCTACGCCTTGCTGGTCCTGGAACCGCCTGCAGATCCGCAGATCGCCGCTGCATTGGAGGGCCTCCCCGGTCCGACAGCGGAGCTCTCCAAGTTCTACACGCATCCGGCAGCGCACGGGCGGGGTGTAGCGTCCGGGCTGATGACTGCTGTCCTCGAAACTGCGGAGGAGGCAGGGATCGGCACGGTGTGGCTCGGGGTGAACGGTATGAACCTGCGGGCGCAGGCTTTCTACCGGAAGTCCGGATTCTCCGTCGTGGGCCGTAAACAGTTTTCATTGGGACCGCATCTTTTCGACGATCTAGTGTTCGCCCGTTCTCTCATCTCCGCAGGCTGATTCGTGCAGACCTTCCTCCCCTACGAGAGTTTTTCACGCAGCGCCCGGGTCCTGGATTCACCCCGGCTGGGCAAACAGCGGGTTGAAACCCTGCAGATTCTGCGCGCCCTCGTGGTCCCGGACTACGGTTGGCAGAGCCATCCTGCGACCCGGATGTGGATGGGGTATGTACCCGCGCTGGCCGCCTACGGACTCGCGATGACCGATGAGTGGGTGGCCCGGGGTTTTGCCGACACGGTCCGGGAGCAGCTGCTGGAGTTCGCACCGGAGGCCGCGTCCGACGTCGTTCCCCGGCCGCCGTGGCTGGGCGGCGGGGCGTTTCATGAGGGCCACCGCTCCAACCTCCTGGTGAAGGATCCGGATTTCTATGCAGAGCTGTTCCCCGGAACACCGGCCGGCCTGCCCTACGTCTGGCCGGAGCCGGCCATGCCGACAGCGCCTACCGAACCCGCTGACCGCTGGCTGTGGATTGCCCGCCCGGTCCGGAACCCGGACGGGCCGGTCATTGAGCTGCCCATGCTCTCTGCCCGCGGGACTCCGATCACCGGCAAGAAAGGCCGCCAGCTGGAGCGTTTCCTGGAGGTAATGAACGACGGCGATCCCGTCGCGCTGCTCGGATCTGACCGTTCCCGGCTGGAACTGGGAGAGGTTGGACCGGTCACGTTGACGAATGACACTGCCCGGCGGCGGGTGTCGCTGACCGGCGAGGTCTTGAACCGGGCTGCCTTCACCTATCCAGCGCTCCTGCAGGATCCCCGGACACTGTTCACAGTGCCCGTCCCGGAGGGCTGAAGTGGCTCGCGGGTGGCCCAGCCGGGTCAGCAGCCAACTCCCGCCGGGTTGACCAGGCAGTCATCCGCCACATTTCGGGATTCTGAACGCCATACGCTGAGCAGCTGAACGGGCGAGGTCACCTGGGCCCGGCCATCGATCGGAACCATCGGGCCCCCGTTGACCGAATACTCGCCGGAAAAGAACGTCGTCACGGTCACCGGGAAATCTCCGGTGGCTTCATAGGCATGGCTCGTTGCGGTCTGTTCGCCCCAGCGGGATTCCGGAAGCGGCCCGCCGGGAACCCGAGCCGGGCCGTAAGCCGTTCCGTCACCATAATCGAAGGTGTATTCCGTGGGACTGGCGACTATCCGGATCGACTGGCCAAGCAGATTCATCTCGAACACCTGCTCACCGGCTTCGACATACACATTCGTGTGCGCTCCGATAAGCGTGTGCGGACTCGGCTGTACTGACAATTGACCGGGCGCAATCGGACTTTCCTGGAATGCGGAGAGCACAGCTGCGCGGAGCCGCTCTTCAAAAGCTGCGGGGTCTTCGGAGTAGATGCAGGTGGGGGCTGAACCGTACCGAGGCCAAGTCGCTGGATCAACAACCCGAAGCCCTGAGTACCACCACACTAGGCGCCCATCCGGCCCTGCTGAACAGCTGTCAGATTGAACTAGGCACTGAACGTCCCCTGAGTTTTGATCGTCGAAGCACGCCGGTTCGTATCGGAACCCGTTTGGACTCTCGGGAACGCCGATTGGGACCTGCGTCCACACTCCACTCTGATGTTGCTGCCATCGAGTCACCACTGTGTCGTCATAAAACGATGAATCTCCGGTCTTGTCGGTGTCGGCATGGGCCGAGCCGAGCCACAAAAGTGACATCATGACAAGGAAAGTTGTGCCCACGGTCCCGATTCGCAATGACACGGCTGCTGTCTCCATTACATGCTCGACAACTGCTCGACGGTCCACTTTCCGGACTCGAAACGCGCTTCCAGCATTTGGACGACCGGCATCTCGCTCCCCGGATCGGTGCCATAGGATTCTCCGCTTGGTCCGTAAAACTCAATCGGTTCCTGCGTAAATTGAATCAGCACTTGGTAGCGTCCTTCTGGCGTAAGGACATAGTCGCTGTGGACACTCCGAAAATCGATCAGAGATCCTGCCATCCAATCGTTCGCACTGAATCCCCGTTCCACGACACTTAAATACCGTGTGCATCCAGAACAGCTTGTTCCACTTGTAGCTTTGACCGGCTCGACATCCCCGGTTTCATATCCATAGTTCGCCAGGTCGTACCAATGCCTTGCGAAAGCGATCAGCCCCTCCTTGGATTCGACTTTCGCTTCCTCCGGCATCACCGGCAGCGGCACGTTCTCCGCAGGACCCTCAGCCGACGCCGGCTTATACACAGCAGAGGGAGACGGAGAGGGGCTCGGAGCTTCCGGAGAACTCGAAGAGGAGCTCACGCTTGGGGTCTCGGCAGCATCCGCATCCCGGTCCCCCGAACCGGAACACCCGGACAGCATCAAAGCCCCCGCGACTGCAACAGCAAGCCACCCGCCACCCGTGAATCCTGCACCGGCGCCGGCGGCAGAAGCACCAGCGCCAGCAGCAGCACGACGACGCTCAACGAGACTAAACATGTAAGACCCCCGGGGTAAGCCATCAGGACCAGTGCGGTAGATGCTACTCAAACTGCCGCAAAGCATACTGACTTATCCACAGGGCGCCACCGAAACAGCCGTCCAAAAAGCAGAAATTCCGTTACCAGCGACCCGCCGGTCCGCTGCCAGGGACACATCAACCCGCATTGTGCAGGGAAGCCAGCATCCGCTTCACATCACGGAACTCCTGAGATTCCTCAAACGCCGCTGCCTTCTCCAGATGATCCGTCTTCTCCAGATGATCCCCAGGCCCCGCTCCAGCCTCGGCTCCAGCTCCGCCTCCAGCCTCAGCCCCACCGGCACCCCCACCAGCAGCCCCGCCGTCCGCAGGAACCGCCCCGGCGAACCGCCCGCCGCTGGACTCCGTCAGCGTAAAGAAATCGAAAAGCCCACAGGCAGCCTCCTCCGCAGACGGCGTCGGAGCGCTGACGACAGCGTAGGTCACCTGAGCTTCTCCGCCACCGGCCGGGACGACTGACCGGTAGACAAACCGCTGCACCGTCCCCTGGGCAGATATCAGCCCCGGCATGGGCGCAGCATCGTATTCGGTGTACGCCACCGGCTCCGGCAACGGCGCGCAGATCTGGTCGGTGATGATCCCGGTGTCCAGCCAGGCAATCACTCTTCCGCCGGCGTCGTGCACCCGCAGCGACACCCCGCCGGCCGGATCGTTGGCCAGGGCCGCCACTTCCTCCACCGACCAGTCGGTACGGTACTCAAACTCCAGGTCAGAGCGCTCAACGGCATAGGTTGCCCAGCCGGGAGAAGCACTCTCCGGTGCGGCATCCGGCGCCGGAGACACCGCACAGGACGGCAGGCAGAGGCCGCCCATTATTCCCGCCGCAATCAGGGTGTTACGGTATCTCACATCGGCTCCCGGAGGTTTCCGCGTGCTCAGCAACCATGCTACGCAGCCCCGGCCGTGCCACCCATAGCTTCCGCAGTTCCACGCACCCGTTCGGCCAAACCGGCCCGGTGCGCCTGCGGGAGTCCAGTACCCGTGCAGCGTCGCACATTTCCACAAACACCTGCCTTGCGCCCGACCCCTTTTGGAGGCTCCCATTACCGATATCTCCGCCGAACACGACGTTTACTTTGGAACTCCCGAAGACGGGAGCGAGCCCGAAGATCTGCAGACCGCTTCCCTGGCCGTTATCCAACGGGTGGAGCACCGCCCCAACGTCCAGAAAATAAAGGGCCGCCTGACCCTGATGGACACCGGCCTCACCCCGCACCAGGCGATGGTGGAGGACCTGCTCTTCGTCCGGCGTGTGCTGGACGGCGCGGGCATCGACTACCTGCTGGTCCGCGGAAACGACGAACGCCCGGTCATCGCGATCGACATCCGGCTGCGCGAACAGCTGCGCAGCGCCCTGGTTGACGCCTGCCGGGACGAGCCGTTCTACTCCCGCAGCGTGGACACCGAGAAGTCCCGCACCCTGCTGATTGCCGACGGCGAGCTCTCCCCATACGAAAAAACCCGCATCATCCGGCTGTTCCGGCCCCGCGGGACCAGCGGCACCAACCTGGTTTTCGGCCCCTCTGCGGGTGTCCAGGTGGAGCTCTGGGACCTCGGCGACACCGAAATCACCCTCCCGGTGGAGAACTCCCTGACCCGCCGCACCCTGCCCGCCTCTGAGGTGGTCCGCGGCAGCGTGGATAAGCATGGCCTGACCTGGCCGACCATCGAGAACATGTTCGCTGACCACGCCACGGACATCCGCTTCGACGTGGACCTCGTTTTCTCCTGGGTGGACGGCAGTTCCCCGGAATACCGCGCCCGCCGTGCTGCCCTGATGCAGGACGCCGTCGTCGGCGAAGGTGACGACCACGAAGCCCGCTACCGGCAGATCAACGAACTGAAATACGCGCTGCGTTCCGTCTATATGTTCGCGCCCTGGATCCGGCGCATCTTCATCGCCTCCGATTCCCCGCGCCCGGACTGGCTGGCCGACCATCCCTCGGTGACCTTCGTGCCGGCCGTGGAACATTTCCGCGATCCGTCGGTGCTGCCGACGTTCAACTCGCAGGCCGTGGAATCCCAGCTCCAGCACATTCCGGGTTTGTCCGAACACTTCCTCTATTCCAATGACGACATGTTCTTCGGCCGTCCCGTGGGCCCGGATCTGTTTTTCTCCCCCGGCGGGATCACCAAGTTCATTGAGGCCAGCACGCGGATCGGGCTCGGCGCCAACGACCCCGAGCGCAGCGGCTTCGAGAACGCCGCCCGGGTCAACCGGCACCTCCTGTGGGAGCGTTTCGGCCGCATCACCACCCGGCATCTGGAACACACTGCCGCACCGCTGCGCAAGAGTGTCCTGGTGGAGATGGAAGCCGTATTCCCGGAGGAATTCGCTGCCACGGCCGCCAGCAGGTTCCGGGCGAAGGACAACATCTCCGTCACCAACTCGCTCTACCATTACTACGCCCTGCTGACCGGGCGCGCTGTCACCCAGGAAACGGCCAAGGTGAAGTACGTGGACACCACGTCCTACCGTGGGCTCAAGTCCATGGACCGGCTCCTGGAGAAGCGCAACAAGGACCTGTTCTGCCTCAATGACGGTTCCTTCCCCGAGGTCCCCACCGAAGAACGCACCGCCCGGGTGACCGGCTTCCTGGAAAAGTACTTCCCGATCAAAGCACCCTGGGAAATCTAAACCAGCCAAATCTAGAAGCTGGGAAATCTAAACAGAACGACGGCGGCGGCCGGGCAGGTGCCCGGCCGCCGCCGCCTTTGGGCCAAGCAGGACTCAGCGGCCGATAACCACGTGCTCGTCCGGGACACAGTGGGTCATGGTCAGCCCTTCGACGCTGCGCGGACCGTTGTTTCCCAGGTTCTGCATCCGCGCGGTTTCCTCGCCGTTCAGGGTCTGCGTGGCGAGCGGGCCCAGGTCCCTGACCTCGTCCAGGCCAATACCGAGGCCCTCGCCGACCCGTGAGCCCAGTTCGTCGTCGCACATGTAGAAGTGCCAGAGCATGCGTTCCTGCACCGGGCGGCTGGCTTCGGAAATGTTGTCGGAGAGGTTCTTCACCAGGTCATCCTGCTCCCACTGCTCCAGCAGCTGGTAGCGCTGCCCGGCCTGCAGATAATCATTGGTGCGCGGGATCCGTTTGCGGGTCAGCTTGCCCGTAAGGTCCGGCCCCTGTTCCTCGTGGGCGGGCTTGGGCGCCTCCTGCAGTCCGCCGGTAATGTTCGGCTCGTAGTTCACATGCGGGTTCTGGCCAGGCGCCAGGTCCACACCATAGGACATCTGCCCGCCGCGCTGGTTGGTCGCATGACGGGCATGCTTCGGCGAGTTCACCGGCAGCTGCAGGTAATTTGGCCCAACACGGTGCCGCTGGGTATCCGAGTAGCTAAAGGTCCGGCCCACCAGCATCTTGTCGTCGGAGAAGTCCAGGCCATCCACCAGCACGCCGGTTCCGAACGCGATCTGCTCGTTTTCCTCATGATGGTCGGAGACGTTGCGGTTCAGCGTCATGGTGCCCACCAGCCGGGGCACAAAGTCCTGCTCCGGCCAGGTCTTGGTGTCATCAAGCGGGTCGAAGTCCAGTTCCGGATGATCGTTGTCCTCCATCATCTGCACGTAGAGATCCCACTGCGGATACTCGCCCGACTCGATCGCTTCGTACAGGTCCTTGGACGCATGGCCGAGGTCTCCCGACTGGATGTTGGCTGCATCGGCTTCGGTCAGTGACTTCACCCCCTGCCTGGGCTGCCAGTGGTATTTCACCAGCTTGGTCTCACCCTCCTCGTTCACCCATTTGTAGGTGTTCACCCCAAAACCCTGCATGTGGCGGTAGTCCGCAGGGATGCCGCGGGGACTGAACAGGTTTACCAGCATGTGCATGGACTCCGGGGTCTGGGACATAAAGTCGAAAATCCGGGCCGGGTCCTGCCGGAACGTCAGCGGATCGGGTTTCAGCGAATGGATCACGTCCGGGAACTTGATGGCGTCCCGGATGAAGAAAACACCCAGGTTGTTGCCCACCAGGTCCCAGTTACCCTCCTCGGTATAGAACTTCACCGCGAAGCCGCGCGGGTCCCTCGCCGCCTCGGAAGAGTCCCGCCCGCCGATCACGGTGGAGAACCGGATGGCGACGTCGGTCTTTTTGCCCGGGGCTGCGAAGGGCGCTGCCCGGGTATAAGTCCCGATCGGTTCCCCACCCCATTTGCCGGTGGCTTCGAAATCGCCAAAGGCTACAAAACCCCGGGCGTGGACCACCCGCTCGGGTATCCGTTCCCGGTCAAAATGGCTGATCTTCTCCAGAAAGTGGTAATTCTCCAGCGTCGCGGGCCCGCGGGGGCCGACCGTGCGCGAGTTCTGGTTGTCGTAGACCGGGTGACCCTGCCGCGTGGTCAGCGGCACCTGGGCTTCATAGGACTTCTCATCATCCGTCATCGTCTTCCCCTAGCATTGGCTGAGGTGTTCCGGGAAAAATTCAAAGGTTCCCCTGCCACTCTTCTAACCTCTTCCGCCCGGGTCAAGACCCCGCTGCCGGCCCGGCGGTGGCGGCCGCGCGGTCCGCTTGGCACACTTGGGGCATGACAAGCGATGAGAAGCCGCCCGTTGTCGAACTCACGGCCGAAGAATCCTGGAAGTTCGTCGAAAAAACCTTCCACGGCCGGCTGGCGCTGAGCGTCGGCAACCGGCCGGACATCTTCCCAGTGAATTATTACGCGCACGACGGCGTGATCCTGTTCCGGACTGCGCCCGGCACAAAACTGGCGGAGCTGACTGTGAACTCCCAGGTCGCCTTCGAGGTGGATGGGGTCTACAGCGACGAAGCCTGGTCCGTCGTCATCCATGGAACCACCCGGGAGCTCGAGCGCGCTGCTGAGATCGAGGCTGCCGAGGAGCTCCCCCTGCGGCCGTGGGTCCGCACCGAAAAACACCGGTATGTTGAGCTGACGCCCACGAGTATCTCAGGGCGGTTCTTCAACCTCGGTCCGGAACCCGGGCAGGACTGACCGGGTCCGCGGAGGACTGACCGGGTCCGGGCAGGACTGACCGGGTCCGGGCAGGACTGACCGGGTCCCGGAAGGACTGACCGGGTCCCGGAAGGACCGGCAGTAAACCTCCGCGCCCCAGGCGTGGCCGATGCCCTCAGGCGTGGCTCATGCTCCGGGCCTCGAGGATGCGGATTCCGGCAGCTTCAAGCCGGCGCCGGGTCTCCGTCTCATCGACCCGCTCTCCCACGGTTTCCTGCTCCTCCAAGGGCACGACCGAGTGGACCACGGAGTCCTCATACACATGGATCATGTTGAAGCCCTGCCCGGCGTCCTGCCCCCGGGTTCCCGGCGTCGCAAGGTCCTGCGTGTAACAGGTGGCCGAGGCAACGGACACCGGGATGCCGGCGAAGGTGGCGAAGGTGGAATAGTGCAGATGGCCGGCGATGATGGCCCGGACATCCGTTCCCTCCAGGGCAGACGCCAGGGCGCGCTGATCCCGAAGTTCCACCAGGACACTGAGGTCCTGGACGCTGGGAACCGGCGGATGGTGCAGGGCCAGGATGGTCCCGTCCGGTGCCGGATCCGCCAGGACGGAGCGCAGCCACACCAGTTGGGCTCCGCTGAGCTCGCCGTGGTGGTAGCCGGGAACGGTGGAGTCCAGGGTGATGACGCGCAGGCCGTTGACCTCGTAGACCCGGTCCATCGGTGCCATGTCCGGCGCCTCGTCCAGCAGGCGTTCCTTGAACGTGTCCCGCCGGTCGTGGTTGCCCATAACCCAGATCACCCGGGCGCCCATCCGCTGCGCTGCAGGTTCCACGATTGCCCGCAGGGAGTCGTAGGCTGCCGCCTCACCCTTGTCTGCGAGGTCTCCGGTGAAAACTATCGCTTCGGGCCGGCGCTCCGCCGCCTCCAGCCGCGCAAAGAGGGAGAGCAGCTTCGCCCGGCTGTCCACCGTCCCGTAAAGCGGACCGGGGCCGGCCAGCAGATGGGTGTCGCTCAGATGAAGGATGAAGTGTCGCGGCCGGGGATGTTCGGCCGGGAGGTAATCCATTGTTGACCTTCTAGTGTCGTCCGGTGTCGTCTAGTGTCGTCGGGGATTCGGAAGCTCGGTACCGGCTTAATCAAAGCAGAAATAAGGTGATCGGGGTAACTTTACGGCCGTGTGTTGGCCCCGGCACCCGATGTGCACCTGCCAGCCATCCGGTGTTCATGAAGTGCCGGTCCGGAACCCGCCGGCCAGTCCGGTTTTTGTGGCCCGCTCTGGTGCCGGCCCCTGCCCGGCCGTAGGCTCGTGCGTGAAACCGCCGACCCCCGTAAGGAACCACTATGAAACTCAGCCATATTCCGCTGCGGCTCACCACCGGCGCCTATATCCTCAATTCCGGCCTGAACAAGCGCAATCTGGACGCCGAATCAGCGGCCGGGCTGCAGCATCTGGCCGGAAATGCCTTCCCCCAGGTCCTGGACCTGGAACCCGTGCGGTTCGGCAAACTCCTCTGCGCCGCGGAAATCACGCTTGGGCTGTTCCTCCTGACACCGTTTGTGCCCAGTAAGCTGGCTGGCCTGGCGCTGGGCGCGTTTTCCGGCGGAATGGTCACCATGTACCTGAAGACTCCGGAGTTTACGGAGGACGACGGCTTCCGGCCGAGCAACGCCGGTGTGCCGTTCGCGAAGGACATCTGGCTGGCGGGGATCGCTGCGGCACTGATTCTGGATACCAAGAACAAGAAAAAGGTCAAGGTCGTTAAGGTTCCCACCCCGGTGAAGACCGCCGCAGCAGCCGCCGCAGTGAAGGCGGCTAAGGACGCCAAGGATGCGCACGCCCATTCGCATAAGGGCAAGGGCAAGTAACTCCCGGCCCCGGAAGGCAGCCTTCCAGTAAGCCCGCAACGTCCCGGAAACACAGTGGCGACAACCTGAAACATGCCGGTGGAAGACTTTCCCCATGTTTCTTACGCCTGCCGATACGGACAAGCTGCTGCTCAGTGTTGCCGGGATGGTCGCGCGCGACCGTCGGACACGCGGGTTAAGGCTCAACTACCCCGAAGCCGTTGCCCTGCTCTCCTGCTGGGTGATGGAACGCGCCCGCGAAGGCGGCCTGGTGGCCGATCTGATGAGTGACGGGCGCAGTGTGCTCTCCCGCACTGACGTCATGGAAGGCGTTCCGGAGATGATCCCGGACCTGCAGATCGAAGCCACCTTCCCGGATGGGCGCAAACTCGTCACCATCACGGATCCCATCTCATGAGCGGGCCCCTGGTTCCCGGTGAAGTCCGCACCGCCACGGGCTTCCTGGAGATCAATGCGGGCCGCGAGTCCCGGACGCTGGTGGTGATGAACGACGGCGACCGGCCCATCCAGGTGGGTTCGCACTTCCACTTCGCGGACGTGAACTCAGCCCTCTCCTTCGACCGGGCCGCAGCAGCCGGATTCCGGCTGGGAGTTCCGGCTGGAACTGCCGTGCGCTTTGAGCCCGGGGCCTCCCGCGAAGTGCTGCTGGTGAGGTTCGCCGGAAGCGCGACTGTGCCCGGGCTCCAGATTCGCACCGCCCCCAAAGGAGCCTAGTAATGCAGGTCAGCCGGCACGACTACGCCCAGCTGTACGGACCCACCGTCGGGGACCAGATCCGGCTCGCGGACACGGACCTCTGGATTTCCCCGGAAAAGGACTACACCTTCGGAGGGGACGAATCGGTTTTCGGCGGCGGGAAGAACATCCGTGAGTCCATGGCCCAGTCCACCCGGACCTCAGCCGAGGGCGCACCGGACCTGATCATCACGAACGTGGTGATCGTGGACCATTGGGGAATCGTCCGCGCCGACGTCGGGGTGAAAAACGGCCGGATCGCCGGAATCGGCAAGTCCGGCAACCCGGACATCATGGACGGAATCGACCCGGCACTGGTGATCGGACCGGGAACCGAGGTGGTCGCCGGGGAGGGCAGGATCCTCACCGCCGGAGGAATCGACACGCACGTGCACCTGCTCGGCACTGACGCCCTGCGCGAAGCCCTGGCCTCCGGGATCACCACGGTGGGAGGCGGCGGCACCGGGCCGGCCGAGGGATCCAAGGCCACCACCGCAACCCCGGGAGCCTGGAACCTGCAGGTCATGCACCGGGCCCTCGATACGCTGCCGATGAACTTCCTGCTCTACGGCAAGGGCAACACTGTCAGCCAGGCGGCCCTCGAAGAGCAGGCCCTTGCCGGCGCCGCCGGCTACAAGGTGCACGAGGACTGGGGCTCCACCCCCGCCGCCATCGACGCCGCACTCACGGCGGCGGAGAGCTGGGGTGTCCAGGTGGCCCTGCACGCCGACTCGCTGAACGAGGCCGGCTACGTCCAGGACACCCTGGCCGCCATCAAGGGCCGCGGTATCCATGTGTTCCACGCCGAAGGCGCCGGCGGCGGCCATGCCCCGGACATCATTACCGTGGCGGCGGCCGCCAACGTACTGCCGGCGTCGACCAATCCCACCCTGCCCTTCACCGTGAACACGGTGGCCGAGCACCTGGACATGCTGATGGTCTGCCATCACCTCAACCCGCGGATCCCGGAGGACCTGGCCTTCGCCGAATCCCGGATCCGGGCCAACACCATGATGGCCGAGGACGTCCTCCAGGACCTCGGCGCCATGTCCATCACTTCTTCGGATGCCCAGGCCATGGGCCGGATCGGCGAAACCATCACCCGCACCTGGCAGGTGGCCCACGTGATGAAGGATTACATGGGCACCACGGAATCCTCCCTGCCCGCGGACAACGAACGGGTCCGGCGCTACATCGCCAAGTACACGATCTGTCCCGCTGTGGCCCACGGCATTGACGGCGAGGTCGGGTCCATCGAGGTCGGCAAAATGGCGGACCTGGTGCTGTGGAATCCGGCGTTCTTCGGCATCCGTCCCGCAATCGTGATCAAGGGCGGGGCAATCGTGGCCGGGCAGATGGGCGACCCGAACGCTTCGCTGCCCACTCCGCAGCCGGTCTGGATGCGCGAGGCCCTCGCCGGCCGCGCTTCCTCGGCACCACACCTCTCGACGTCGTTCGTTGCCCCGGCGGCACTGGAGGACGGCCTGGCGGAGAAGCTGGGACTCACCCGTCCCCTGACCGCAATCACCTCCACCCGCAACGTCACCAAAGCGTCCCTGCCGAATAACACTGCACTGCCGGACATCCAGGTGAATCCGGAAACATTCCTGGTCAGCATCGACGGCCAGGTCATTGAACCGGCACCGGTTTCCGAGCTCCCGCTGACCCAGCGCTACACCCTCTTCTAGGCCGGGGCACCATGTCTGACACCGGCTCTGCCCTGGCAGGGTTCCTGCTCGCCGATTCCCGGCTGCCGTCCGGCGCCTATTCACACTCCGCGGGCATGGAACCCGCGGGCATGGAACCCGCGGTGCTCGCCGGGCTGGGCGTCGAGGGTGTGTACCCCTACTTACTGGCGCGGCTTTCCACCGTGGTGCGGATGGAGGCATGCGCCGCTGTGCTGGCCTTCCGGGCAGCTCAGGCGATCCGCACCGCCGGTCCGGTCCCGCAGCCCGGTTCAGGAACCGGTTCGGAGCCGCGTCCGGATACCGGACAGGAAACGGTCCCTCCCGGCTTCGTGGAGCTGGAAGCCGCACTCGACGCCCGCACCCCGTCCGCCGCCCAGCGCGACGCATCCCGCCGGCTCGGCCGCGGCATGCTGCGCCTGGCGGCCACCCTGAAGGCCGGGGATCCCGCCGTCGCGCTCCTGAAACAGACCGTGCCGAAACCCACCCGGCCCGTAGCCCTCGGGGTGACCGCAGCCGCACTCGGTATGACGGAGGGTCCGCTGGCCCGGCTCTGCTGCTACGACGATGCCCAGTCCGTCGTATCCGCGGCCCTGAAGCTGCTGCCGATCGACCCCATGACCGCGGCCGGCTGGATCCTCGCCGCTGAGGGCGAGATCAACGACGTCGCAGAATCCGCGGTGGCCGCCCGCGGACTCGAAGACCTGCCCGCCCTCAGTGCCCCGTGGATGGAGCACTGGGCCGAAGACCACACCACCAGAACAAGGAGACTGTTCGTTGCCTGAAAACCCCATGCACCCGTCCGCCACACCCCCGTCCACCCGTTCCCTGCGTCTCGGAGTCGCAGGACCCGTGGGGACGGGAAAAAGCTCACTGATCGCCACGGTCTGCCGGGCGATGTCCGGGGAACTGAGCATCGGGGTGATCACCAATGACATCTACACGGATGAGGATGCCCGGTTCCTTCGCTCGGCCGGTGTCCTGCCCGCTGAGCGGATCCGGGCAGTTGAGACCGGGGCCTGCCCGCACACCGCCATCCGCGACGACGTCACGACCAATCTGCTGGCCGTCGAGGACCTCGAAGCGGACTTCGCTCCCCTGGACCTGGTCCTCGTGGAAAGCGGCGGCGACAACCTCACCGCGACCTTCTCCCCCGCCCTGGTGGACGCCCAGATCTTCGTACTCGACGTCGCGGGCGGCGGCGACGTCGCGCGCAAGGGCGGGCCCGGCATCGCCCGCGCGGACCTGCTGGTGATTAACAAGATCGATCTGGCCCCGCACGTGGACGTGGATGTGGACCAGATGGTCGCTGATGCCACCGCTGCACGCGAGGGCGGACCGGTCCTGGCACTGTCCCGCAAACGCCAGGAAACCATCGACCAGCTCAGTGCCTGGGTGCGCTGGATGGTCGCCCAGCACCGCGCCGGTTCGCACACCCCGCAGGACCCTGGGCCCATGGCACCGCACTTCCACGCTGACGAGGACGGCGGGTTTATCCACAGCCACGACGAGGAGCCCGGCGCTGTCCACCGTCACTGATCCTGTCTGCGGCGCCGTGGATACCGGCTCCCGGCCCACCCGGATTTGTGTGGAACGATCGGGGGCCGGTGCCCGGTTCTCCGTGCTGGACCAGGGACTCTATCTGGCGCCGCGGCCGGTCAGTGCCCCGCTGCGCGCGCCGGACGGCGGGACCCCGCATCTGCGCGTTGCCCTGATTGGGATCCACATGATGCTGCTGGGCGGGGACGACATCCGGATTGAGCTCAACGTTGGTCCCGGGGTCACGCTGGAGGTGATCGAACCGGCCGGGATGGTGGCCTACGACGCCGAAGGGGTCGCCTCCCGCTGGACGCTGGACGCCGTCCTGGGTGAGGGTTCGGCACTGGTGTGGGACGGTGCACCGTTTGTGATTGCCGGCGGTGCGAATGTCCTCCGGCAGACCCGTGTGCGGATGGGCGCCGGAGCCCGGGTGCTGATCCGGGAAACCCTGGTGCTGGGACGCTCCGGGGAAGCCGGCGGCGCACTGCGCAGCGTGACCCGGCTGACCGGCCCCGGCGGTGACTTCCTGTACGAGGATCTGGATCTTACCGGCGTCCGGCGGCAGGCCATCGGCGTGCTGGGCACCTCCAAGGTGCTCTCCAGTGCGACGGCGGCCGGCTGGCGGCCGTCACCGGGGCAGGGGCCGGAGACCGGCGAGGACCCGGGCGCTGGTCCGGACCGAATCACCGGCCCGGGAAACGCAGGCCCGGGAACGGCCGGTCCCGCGGCACACCGGTTCGAGCTTGCCGCCGACGGTGCTGTCCTCCGCGCCCTGGCCGATTCGGCCCATCAGGCCGACCGGCTGGTGCAGCCGGAGTACGACCGGTGGAAGGTTCAGCTTACGGACCAGCTGAACCGCGTTACGGACTAGCTGAACCGTGCGCGATAACTGAACCGTGCGATAACTGAACCGTGCGCTAGCTGAACCGCGCGCTAGCTGAACCGCGCGGCTTGGTGCTGCCGTCCGGCTGCGGCAAGGCGTCCGCCGGGAGGCCCCGCGGACGGGGAAGCTGTCCCTTCGGCCCCGGCGCCCGGTCAGCGGGCCTCCCGGCCGCCCGGTCAGCGGGTCAGCAGGTCAGCAGGTCAGCGGGTCAGCCCGTCCGATGTCTTCCAGTAGGCTGCCGCAGCGGCCCAGGCGGCCAGGAAGATCCCAACGACGGCGAACCCGAAGTACTCCAGGTCCAGCCCGCCGAGCCAGGCCACCGGCCCCGTCTGGAGACCCAGGATGTCGGTGAACAGGCCGCCCAGCACCGCCGCACCCACTAGGAACGCCACGGCCACTGAAACACCGGTGATGACGAGGTTGTAGAACACCTTGCGCGCCGGAGCATCGTAGGCCCACTTGTAAACCCCCGCCATCAGCACCCCGTCCAGGGAGTCAAAGAGCACCATGCCGGAGGTGAAGAGCAGCGGCAGGATCATCACCACATACCAGGGCAAGAGGACCACCGCGCCGCCGGCGACCACAAACAGGCCGATGGTGGTCGCGGTATCCAGGCCCAGGCCGAACAGGAAACCGAGCGGGTACATTTTCCACGGCCGGTCCACACGCCGGGCAACGGGCCCCAGCAGCCGGCTGACAAACCCTCGCTGTTCCAAAGCTGCCTCAAGCTCTTCCTCAAGGAAACTGCCAGAACGCAGCTGGCGGAAGACCCGCACAATACCGGCGAGGGCAACCAGGTTGATTGTCCCGATCAGCAGCAGGAAGGTACCGGAAACCGCTGGGCCCCAGATGCCGGAAATCTGCTTCAGCGCTGAACCGTCGTCCGAAAGCTGCCCGGCCAGGGCGTCCACCCCCGCAGCCAGCAGCGCCACTGCCCCCACCACAATCGTCGAGTGGCCCAGAGCGAACCAGAACCCCGTGGAGACCGGCCGTTCCGACCCCACGGCAAGCCGCCGGGTGGTGTTGTCGATGGCAGATATGTGGTCGGCGTCGAAGGCGTGCCGTACCCCCAGGAGGTAGGCAGTAATGGCCAGGCCTGCACCGAAGACCGCGCCGCCGTCTCCCGTCCGGTAGCTGTGCGGCAGGACCAGCAGCGCGAACCCGCCCCAGGCGAGCAGATGCAGCGCGCCGACGGCCAGGCCCATGCCCCACAGGGCACTGCGGACGGAGGGGGCAGACGGATTGGGCGCAGTTTGCATGGGGACCTCAAGGCGTTGAACCGGCGGGGGCAGACCCTGATCGTACGAACCCTGCATTGCGGTGACGTAAACGGAAGGTCACCCCGTGTTAACGCGGCCGGAAACAGCGCTGTCCCTGCCCCTCCGGAACAAAGCTCCGGGCGGGCAGGGACAGCGAAAAGTGGGCCTCGGCCAACGGCCTAGCCGGCGGTTACCGGATCCGCAGCTGCCGCGTCCTCCGACGTGATCGGAGTGTTCTTAGGTGCTGCGGCCCGGACGAACCGCGGACCGGCGGGTCCGTAGGCGTCGGCAGGTTCAGGGAACAGCACCAGTACCAGCGGGTAGAGCACCGCGGCCAGGCCGATCGATACCGGGATGCTCAGATCCACGCCTGCCGCGAGGTTGCCCAGCGGACCAACGAACTGGCCCGGGAGGTTGACGAACATCAGGCCCGTGACGGCAGAGACGCCCCAGACGCCCATGGCCCGCCAGTTCCAGCCGTTGTTGAACCAGTAGCGGCCTCCCACCTGGCGGCGGTTGAAGACCTGCAGCGAATCGGAGTCGTACCAGCCGCGGCGGGTCACGAAACCAACCATCATGATGATCATCCAGGGGGCGGTGCAGGTGATGATCAGCACGGCGAAGGTTGAGATGCTCTGGACGATGTTGAAGGCAAACCGGCCAACGAAGATGAAGATGATCGCAACGGTGCCGATGAAGATGGTGGCCTGGATCCGGGAGAACCGGGGGAACACGGAGGAGAAGTCCAGGCCGGTTCCGTAGAGGGCGGTGGTGCCCGTGGACATACCGCCGATCAGCGCGATCAGGCACACCGGCAGGAAGTACCAGGCCGGGGCGATCTCCAGCAGGCCGCCAACGTAGTCCGAGCTTTCCAGGAATGCCGGTGCCTGGATGGCGATAATCGTGGCGGTGACCAGGCCGAAGAGGAACGGCACCATGGTGGCCATCTGGGCCAGGAAAGCCGCACCCAGAATCCGGACCTTAGGAGTTTCTGCCGGGATGTAGCGGGACCAGTCACCCAGGAAGGCACCGAAGGACACCGGGTTGGACATCACGATCAGCGCTGCGCCGATAAACGAAGGCCAGTACAGGGCAGCGGTTTCGGCATCTGCACCGGGCCCGAAAATTCCGGCGTAGGACGGATCGAACGCACCCGCGAAGGCGACGATGCCCAGCAGGAAGAGCGCGGAAGCGGCAACCACTGCGATTTTGTTGACCCACAGCATAAACCGGTACCCGTAGATGCACACGGTGAGGATCAGGATGGCGAACACCGCGTAGGCAACACTCAGCGTGAAAACGTTGTTCGGCAGGCCGACCAGCCGGTTGGCCCCGCCCACCAGCGCGTCGCCGGAGCTCCAGACAGAGATGGAGAAGAAGGCGAAAGCAGTCAGCAGGGACAGGAAGGAGCCGACGATGCGGCCGTGCACGCCCAGGTGCGCCGAGGAGGAGACAGCGTTGTTAGTGCCGTTGGTCGGCCCGAAGACCGCCATCGGCGCCAGGACCAGGGCCCCGGCCACCAGGCCCAGGACTGTGGCCAGCAAGGCATCGCGGAAGGACAGGCCGAAGATAATCGGGAAGGATCCCAGCACTACCGTGGCAAAGGTGTTGGCACCGCCAAAAGAGAGGCGGAAGAGGTCCAGGGGCCGGGATGTCCGTTCCGGGGCGGGAATCGGTTCAATGCCGTGTTGTTCCACCCGGGCTACCGGCGCGGTTGTTGTACTCATGCTGCCTCGTTCTCATTGGCCGCGGGTGCCGGCGACAGGTGTTCATGGACAGCCAGGACAGCGCCGTCTGTGGAGCGCGCGAACACAATGGTCTCGCGTTCCCGGGTCTCTTCCAGTGCGCCGGGAGTGCCGGCGACGGTGTGCACGTCATGGGTGAAGACGGCGGACGGGCCGGCGAGCTGGATCCGGGCATTAGTGCTGGTGCAGGACTCAATGGCCCAGCCCCCGGCGGTCCAGCCCTCCCAGAGGGCACGGTATTCGCTCCGTGACTCCAGCCGCGCCGGCTCGGTGTGGAACACGAACGTGGCATCTTCGGCGAAGGCACCGAAGTAGGCCTCGGTATCGGTGGCGGCAAACGCGGCAACAAGACGCTCGGCAGCGGCTTGGACCTCATCGCGGGTCAGATTCATGGCGGACATCCTTACTGTGCCCGGAACGGCGGGCAGGGCTGTGGGTCGCATCACCAATGCAACACGAGTGTGACTACTAAACATCAAGAGTTGCTTATTAGGCAACTCCTATACCCGCCGGTCCCGCAAATCCGGCACCCACGCGTCATGAAACGCAACCCGGATAACAGAAGGGGCCTTCCGGAGGCGCGCGGAAGGTCCCTTCAGTACTGCGGCTTGTGTAGTTAGGGAATCAAAACCAGCCGGATCGGATTACCTTCCTTGGCGTCCAGGGATTTCACGGCCTGCTCGGCGTCTGCGAGCGGAATCCGCGCACTGACGGACTTGGCAAAGTCCAGGCGTCCCAGCCGGGCCAGGGACACCAGCTGGGGCACATGATGGGCCTCGGATCCATAGTGCCCGCGGATCTGCTTGCGCGCGTAGGAGAACTCGGTGCTGTCGCTGATGGTCATCGGCTTGCCGCTGAGGCCCACGAGCACCAGCCGCCCGCGCAGTCCCAGGCAGTCGAGTGCCTGGGACCGGACCGCGTCGACGCCGGCGAAATCCAGCGCCGCGTCCAGCCCCCGTCCACCGGTCGCGGCCGCCATGGCCTCCGCAAAGTTCCCTGCCATTGGATCCAGGGCGTAGTCGGCGCCGAAGGCGAGGGCCCGCTCCCGGGCTTCCGGAATCGGGTCAACGGCAATAATCGGCGCGGCCCCGATGAGCCGGAGCAGCTGCACGCCGTGGGCGCCCAGCCCGCCGATACCCCAAACGCCGACGGATTCGCCGGCGCGCACATCTGCGGTGGAGGCAATGGCACCCCACGGAGTGGAGACGGCGTCCGGAATGATCGATGCCTGGTCGAACGGTATTTGGTCACCCAGCGGGACCAGCACACCGGCCGGGACTACCAAATACTCAGCCCAACCGCCGTCGTAATCCACTCCCATGGTGAGAGTCCTGCCATTGTGCTCGTAGCCCGCCTGGACCACTACGCGGTCCCCCGCCGCCACCGAGGTGACGCCGGGTCCGGCGAGATCCACCGTCCCCGCTACTTCGTGGCCAAGCGTGACTTCATCGCCCTGAAGGAATTTGGGGCGGAGCAGGCCCTGGATCAGGTGGACATCTGAAAGGCAGACGCCTGCCGCGCCCACCTTGATACGGACGAAACCGGGGCCTGGGTCCGGCACCGGAACTTCCTGCATGGAGAACTTTCCGGTTTCGACATTCAGGCGTCCGGCGATCATCATCCGGGTAGTGCCGTTAGACATTGCAAACCTCTTATAACAGTGGAAACTGCGGCTGCGGGTGCGGCCGCAGAACCCCATTATCTGCCCGGGTAACAATTGCGCCAAAAACAGCCGGCGCGTGCCGTCAGGCCTGCAGAATCACCTTGAGGGCATCGGTTTCCGCTGCCCGGGAGAAGGTGTCATAGGCGGTCATGATGTCCTGCAGGGGGTACCGGTGGCTGATGAACTGATCGGCCGGCAGCTTTCCTTCGGCGACCAGCTTCAGCAGCATGGACAGGGTATTTGTGTTGACCAGACCGGTGCTGATGCCGATGTTCCTGATCCACAGCTGGTCCAGGGCCAAGCTGACCGGTTTGCCGTGGACACCCACGTTTGCCACGTTGCCGCCCGGCCGCACGATCTGCGTGCACATGTCGAAGGTTGCGGGGATGCCGACAGCTTCCACGGCAACGTCCACGCCCAGGCCATCGGTCTGGGCCAGGATCTGTTCCTTCCAGTCCTGGTCCCCCGAATTGACGCCGTGTGTGGCGCCAAAGCGCCGCGCCTGCTGCACCCGGTTGGCGTCCAGGTCAACGGCGATGATCTTTGCCGCTCCGTAGAGTCCGGCGGTCGCAATGACAGCAAGGCCAACCGGCCCGGCGCCGACGACGGCTACGACGTCGCCCGGTTTGGTCCGGCCATACTGCACGCCGATTTCGAAGCCGGTCGGAAAAATGTCGCTGAGCAGAACACCGTGTTCCTCGGAAACACCCTCCGGCAGGAGATACATCGAAGTGTCCGCGTAGGGCACCCGGACGTACTCCGCCTGTGTGCCGTCAATGAGGTGCCCGAAAATCCAGCCAATCCCGGATTGCCCCTCATCGCCGAGGCAGTGGGAATAGAGTCCCTCCTTGCAGAACGTGCAGGAGCCATCGGCTGAAACGCAGGCGAGAATGACCTTGTCTCCGGCTTTGAAGGAATTCACCCCGGTTCCGGTTTCGGTGACGGTGCCGACGCCCTCGTGCCCTAATATCCGCCCGGGAGTGACAGCAGGAACATCACCTTTGAGGATGTGGAGGTCCGTTCCGCAGATGGTGGTTGTGTCGATCCGGACGATCGCATCACGCGGTTCCTGGATGCGCGGGTCCGGCACATCCTTCCAGGATTTCTGTCCGGGTCCTTCGTAAACGAGTGCTTTCATGGTGTCCTCGTCCGCTCGGTCTGGCCTGGGGCAGGCCCGGCTGAGCGCTGCTGCCGGCTTTCCCGGCACGTGCCGGTTTCGCCAGCCTTCCGCCGGGCTGCCCCTAACCCTAGGCCGGAGCCGCACTCCGCGGAAGGTTCAACGGCTACTCACCATCCACATACAGCCAACGGCCTGCTTCCCGGAGGAAACTGCTGCGTTCGCTCTGGACGCCGGGAGCATCATCCTCCCGGTAATGTGCGGCGAAAGCGACGACGCCGGTGGAGTCCAGGGGGCCGCCGGCCTGGGTGGACAGGATGTCCAGCCGCCGCCAGACGCGTGCCGGATCCAGGTCCAGCCGGGCGGGACGCGCACTCGGATGCCAGGTGCGGAGCAGATAGTTGCTGTCTCCGGTCACGAAGGCGGAATAGCGGGACCGCATCAGTGCTTCCGCCGTCGGGGCGGGCACACTGCCTGCGTGGAAGCGGTGGCAGCATCCGCCGTAGGTGTCCCCGCTGAGGCAGGGGCAGCGGTCGGAGGTGTTCAGCACCGGAAAAGTCATTCTACAAGTATGCGAGACTCCGGGTCCCATGCATAAACAGGGCTACGGCGGGCTGATCGGCTGGGGTGTTGTTCCACTGATGTGCCCGGGATTAACCGGGTAGCGGTCTTGGCCGGCGGCGCCCACCCGCCCCGCTGCCAGGACGACGGCGACGGTCAGCACCGTCATGGCGAGGACAGCAAGCAGCGCCCGGCCGGTAATCACCGCACGGCTGGGAGCCACGCGGACGGACCCCGCGTAGCCCTGGACGGCACTGCGTGACCCGCTGATCCGCCGTGATCCGCTGCTTCGGCGTGACCCGCCGGTCCGCCACCGCCCGCCGTTCCGCCGCCCAACGGGCGCGGAAACCGGCAACAGGCCAATCGAGGGGGGTGTCGGCGGGGCTGCGGGCGTGTGGACATCCGGATGGCCGGGCCCATCACCGCCCGATAGATAAGCGGCTGCCGCCTGTTCCACAGCGGGGACAGGCGCCGCGGGTACTGGAAAGTCCGCCGCTTCCTGATCCGGCTCCGGGCCCGCTGTTCCCGTGCCACCGGTTCCGGCTGTCCCTCCCGTTCCACTCATTCCCGCTGTTCCGGCGACCGCCCCGGACACAATCGATGCTGCGGCGTCCTGTGCCGGCCCGGGAACTCCGGCATCATCTGCAGGCCGGAACGCAGCGGACGCGCCCGCCCAGCGGAAATCCAGCAGGGACGCAGATACTTCTCCTGCCGTGGGCCTGTCCTCCGGGGTCCGTGCCGTCATGGCACTCAGCAGCGACCGCCACATCGGCCCCAGGGTTGCTGGTATCTCCGGGTCACGGCTCAACCTCGCGACGGCGGCCTCCACGGCACTGCCCCCGAATTCGATCCGGCCCGTGACGCTCTCCAGCAGGACCAGCCCGAGCGAATAGATATCTGACGACGCACAGGCGGAACTGCCGGACGCCTGCTCGGGGCTCAGATAGTTGGCGGTTCCCAGGGTCGCGCCGGTTGCCGTGATGCGGGCACCATCCACCATCCGCGCTATACCGAAATCGGTGAGCTTGGCCCGCGGGGCAGTTCCCGCGATTGCCGGCGGCAGCAGGATATTGGCCGGCTTCACGTCCCGGTGTACAACACCACGGGCATGGATATAGGCCAGCGCTCCGGCAAGTTCGGCTCCGATATACGCGACGTCGGCAGCCGGCACGGGTTTGTCCCGCAGCCGTTTCCGAAGGTCCGGACCATCAATGAGTTCCATGACCAGGAAGGCACGCGGTTCGCCGGCGGCGCCGTCGTCGCGGCCGGCATCATCCTTGCCGGCATCAAACAGGGTGACCAGCCCGGGGTGGGTGAGGGAGGCCAGCAGGTGCATTTCCGTGTCCTGGCGCTCGACGTCGTCGGGATCCACAGCACTGGCTCGGAAGAGCTTCACCGCAATATCGCGGCCGAGAGCTTCATCCTGTCCTCGATAGACGGTGGCCATGCCACCGTGGCCTATGGGTTCGGTGAGTCGGTAACGGCCCGCAATCAGACGATTCAGGCCACCCGCTGCGCTGATTTCCATGCTGCAACCTTCTCTCGCCACTTAAGAGTAACGGGTGGTTTGCAGCACGTAGATGGGGTCCGGGTACTTATTTTCGAACCGGGTTTTTCCCTCGTGGAAGTGCGTCGAATACGCTAAACTGCCCTGCCGCGTTTGACCCCGGCAGGGCAGTTGGACAGTCGTCCCCCGCCCGGCCTGCGGCCGGACGGGGGAAGGGTGTTTTTAGCCGCCGAAGACCGGGGCCAGCGCCTTCCAGGCCTGCTGCAGTCCCAGGATGATGAACAGCAGGGCGGTGATTCCCAGCGCGATGTTTGTGTGCAGGCGGTTGGCGTAGGCCTTCGGAATCCGCTTGCCGTTGAGCAGGCCCAGCAGGGTCAGGGCAAGGAACGGCATAAACAGCGAACCAAGGACACCGTAGGCCAGGATCAGGCCGATCGGCTGGCCCAGCGCGAACAGGATCATCGGCGGGAAGGTCAGCCAGAGGACGTAGAACTTGAAGTACTTGCCGCCGACCCGGGTGTCCGGGTGCCCGGATTCCTTGCCGCGCATGTTGCCCCAGAAATCGGCGAACATCAGCGAGACGCCGTTCCACACACCGATGATCGAGGAGAAGGAGGCAGCCCAGAAGCCCACGAGGAAGCCGGTGCCGACGAAGTCTCCGTACTCCACCTTCAGCACGTCATAGAGGTCCAGCAGGCCCTCATCGCCGGCGCTGAGCGAGATGCCGGCGGTCCGGACCACCTCGGCCCCGACGATCAGCATGGCCACCACAAAGATGCCGGTCATGACGTAGGCCATGGAGTTGTCGATCCGCATGACCTTCATCCACTTGGGCGTGTACCAGCCCTTTTCGCGGAGCCAGTAACCGTAAGCAGCGAGCGTGATCGTGCCGCCCACACCGCCGGCAAGCGCCAGGGTGTAAACGACGCCGCCTTCCGGAATGACCGGGACGAGGCCCTTGAACATTTCCGGGATGTTCGGCACAGCGATGATGGCCAGGCCCACGACGGAAACGAACATCAGGCCCACCAGAACGGCGGTGATCTTCTCAAAGGTGGCGTACTTGCCGAACCAGACCATGACGAAACCGGCCAGTCCCATGCAGATGGCCCAGGCCCAGAGCGGGAGGACAGGGAACACCGCGGCAAGCGGGAGGGCCGCGGAGGACATCGCCGTCGCTCCGTAGACGAAGCCCCAGATCATGATGTAGGGGCCGAAGTACCAGGTGGTCCAGCGTCCGAGGGAACGCCAGCCTTCGAAGATGGTTTTTCCGGTGGCCAGCGTGAAGCGGCCGGCGCCTTCGACCAGGATGATCTTCAGGATCACACCGAGGATGACAGCCCACAGCAGCCCGTAGCCGTACCGGGACCCGGCGACCAGGGTCGCGACCATGTCAGCCGCGCCGACACCGGTTGCCGCGACCACCAGCCCGGGGCCGACTATCTTCCATTTGGCGGGTGCGCCGCCGTCGTCATCGACGCGCTCGGAGTGCGGGACGGCACCCGCGCGGGCGTTGTTCTCAGCCATCGGCCTGGGATTCCTATCGTGCGGGAGGCCACGGCGGGACAGCAGCCGCGGCAATGTGCCGGGGCTCACCCGGGACAATGAATTCTCTCACACCCCTTGTGCCGCACCGAATTTTCTGAACGGGCTCACCGCAGGTGCACCATAGGCCTCATAGGCCCCGGTTTCGTGCGTCACGACGGTCAGGCCTGCCTCTATGGCAGTGGCCGCGATGAGGGAGCGGAACGCCTCCCGCGCGTCGCCGGTCTCCGCCGCCGGGACGGAGGGCAGCGACCGCCACGCCACCGCCACGTGGTGGCTGACCGGCAGGATGTTCCCGGAAAACCGGTTGATGAACTCCTCGAGCCATCCGTCGGGGCTTTCCTGCGCGTCCAGCTCCGCAAGGGTGAGGGCGGAGACAAATATGCGCAGATGGCTCCGGCTGCGCAGAAAGGCCACGACGCCGGGATCCGGGGCCGCGCCGCGCACCTCCGCGACGACCGGCGTATCGAGGAGCAGCCCTGCCGGAGCGCTCATACTGCGGCAGCCGGGTCGCCGAGCAGGAAGCTGATAAAGGCTTCCCGCCCGCTGACCACGGCTTCATACTCCTGGAGGCTGACTGCGTGAAGGGAGGGTCGTGCGGGAACAAATGTGTCCATGGGTGCGGCGCCGTGCGCCGGTCCTTTCGGCGTGCTCTTGCCTGGCACCGGTTGCCCCTTGGGGCGAGTGCAGGCCGCTTCTTCATCCGAACCACCCAACGAGCGTGGGGTTGGTATGCGGCCAAGTCGGAGCTTGGCGGCCGCAGTTCTTGAAGCTGTTGGAAGTATAGCCTTACGCCGGACCCAATGTGTGTTCTGTTACAGCCCGCGTCATCTGCGCCGGAGCCCACGCAGGGCTAGCCCGGATACGTCCCGTTGTACTGCTGCGGAATCCACTCCATGAAGATGCCCGCTGTGACCGGGCCGATGCCCTTGAATTCTTCCAGGCGCCGCTTCAGCTCCTCGGCGGAGCCGGCGCCTTTGACCATCTGCTCCAGTGACCCGTAGCGCTGAATGACTCCGGCCATCACGGTGTGCAGTTCGTCGTCCTCTTTCCAGCGGTAATGCACGTAGCCGCCTTCGGTCAGGAGCTCCATCAGGCGTTCCCGGCTGACGGAGGCGAAGCTCTCTGGACTCGTCAGCCCGTTGTCCATCAGCACGTGCCAGGTGCTGGCAGCGAGGTCCTGCTGAATGCGCTTGCCGAACAGCAGGCTGGCCAGGAACCAGCGGTACAGCTGGCTGGGGTCGCCGCCGGCGAGGTCGATGCCCAGGTCGGCAGGAGTCATTTTCCGCTCGTTTGTCGCCATGGATGCCAACGTACGCGCGGCTGGAGGGCTTTGGAAGGTATCCCGTCCCGCCCAGGAAACACCGCCGGCGAAACGGCCGCAGGTTCGGCAGAGCTGTTTAAACAACAGATGCAGGACGGAAATCCGTCCTGCATCTGCGTCCAGCTGGCCCGTGAAAGGGGCCGGAAGTCTTAGTTAGACAGCCTGGATGTTTACCGCCTGGGGGCCCTTGGGTCCCTGTTCGGTATCGAAGCTAACCTTCTGGTTCTCTTCGAGGGAGCGGTAGCCGCTCGCATTGATGGCGGAGTAGTGGGCGAAAACATCGGCGCTGCCGTCGTCGGGCTCGATGAAGCCGAAGCCCTTTTCAGAGTTGAACCATTTCACGGTGCCAGTTGCCATTTTTAATCATCCTTCTGAGGCGAAACATCCCCGACCGTCGGGGAGCTTCCAGTTGCTGTGCCGTCTACGGCGTTCTACAAAAAAAGCGGCTTTGCCCTGGATCTGGGTTTCGGCCGCTTGGATACAAAATGCTCAACACAACAACTGCGGCTAGTATACACAGCGGCCAGGGCAGCGTCACGGGTCTTTTGACTCCCCTAGGCTGGAAAGATGGACTCCCCGATCGAGCACTACCTGCAGCGCATCCACGCCGAGATTTCCGACCTTAAGGACGGAAAACCCTACAGCTCCATTCCGGCCATGGCGAACGTTGATCCGGACCGTTTCGGAATCGTCCTCGCCACCGCCGACGGCTACGTATACGAGGTGGGTGACACCCGCGAGGAATTCAGCATCCAGTCGATCTCCAAGCCGTTCACTTACGGGCTGGCGCTGGCCGACCGCGGGATGGATGACGTCGATGCCAAAGTCGACGTCGAGCCCTCCGGAGATTCCTTCAACGAAATCTCCCTCGCCGAAGGGACGGGACGGCCAGCCAACGCGATGATCAATGCGGGTGCGCTGACGGCCACTTCCCTGGTGCGCGGTTCCGGCGGCAACTCCCGTTTCAAGCGGATCCTGAATACCTATTCGGCGTTCGCGGGCCGCCAGCTATCCGTCAGCGAACGCATCTACCAGTCCGAGTTGAAACACGGACACCGCAACCACGCCCTGGCCTACCTGCTGCGCAGCTTCGGCATCATCGAATCCGACCCGACGCCGGTGATCGAGGACTACTTCCGGCAGTGCTCCGTTATGGTGACTGCCCTCGACCTGGCGATGATGGCTGCAACGCTGGCCAACAGCGGCCGCAATCCCCTGAGCAATGAGCAGGTGCTGGACATCGCTTCGGTGGAACGTGTGCTCTCGGTTATGGCGACCTGCGGCATGTACGACGATGCCGGCGCGTGGATGAGCAGCGTCGGGATGCCCGCTAAGTCCGGTGTGGGCGGCGGAACGATCGCAGTGCTGCCCGGCCAGATCGGGCTGGCTGTTTATTCTCCGCCGCTGGATGCCCATGGGAGCAGCGTCCGCGGGGTCGCGGTCAGCCAGCGGCTGTCCCACGACCTGGAACTGCACTTTGTCCGGGCCGGACGGACCGGACGGTCAGCGCTCCGGGCTGCCTATGACATCGGAACCACGCCGTCCGGCATCCGCCGAAGCGAGGAAGCCGCCGCCGTGCTCCGCGCCAACGCGCACCGCGCGCACGTCCTCGAACTAAATGGGGATCTGCTTTTTGCCGGGGCCGAGGCGATGGTCCGCGAGCTCTCCTCGCTTCATGACGACGTCGAACTGGTGGTCCTGGACCTGCGGAGCGTGGACGAAGTCTCCGGCGTAGCCCTTCGGATGTTCGGTGAGGCGGCGCAGATGCTGAAGGACTCCGGCCGGCAGCTGGCCCTGGTGGATACCGCCGGCACCGTCTCCGCCGATCTGACACAGCACGGCCACCCCGTGCCCGCGTTTACCACCCGCTCGGCTGCAGTGGAATGGTGCGAAGACGAGCTGCTGGGGCGCTACGGCGCGGATCTGGTCCAGCCGGAGCGGATCCTCCCCGCGGACTCCCCTGCCCTGGCCCCGCTGGGGCAGGAGGCCGCCGGGGATCTGGCCGGACGGATGGAGGAACTCTCCTACGCCGACGGTGATGTGATCCGGCGCATCGGACAACGGTTCAGCGGCGTGTACTTTATTTCCTCCGGGTATGTGCAGACTCTGATGCCCGGGCCTGACGGGCACCGGGTGAAGCTGAACCGGCTGGGCGCCGGCATGACCTTCGGCGAAATGGCGCTCGGCGACGACAAGCGCCAGGAAACCACGGTCAAGGCCGACGGCGAGGTCCAGGTATGGCGGCTCCCGGCCGAGGAGATCGCCCGGATGGAGGCGGACGAACCGAGGTTGGCCATGCAGTTCTGGCGGGCCCTGACCCAGGACGCCTACACACGGGTGGAGCAGTACCTGCGTGAAACGGCAGTGCGGGTGCAGGACTAGCGGTTAAACAAGAAGAGCAGGACGGGCAACCGTCCTGCTCTTCTTTTTAGATACCTGCCTTTACGGCGGTGTCTAGGCTTCTGGAATTAGAGGCCCTGGATGTTCGTGGCCTGCGGACCCTTGGGGCCCTGCTCGGTGTCGAAGGAGACCTTCTGGTTCTCTTCGAGGGACTTGTAGCCGCTGGAGTTGATAGCGGAGTAGTGAGCGAAGACGTCGGCGCTGCCGTCGTCCGGCTCAATGAAGCCGAAGCCCTTTTCGGAGTTGAACCACTTCACGGTACCTGTAGCCATTTTTAATACTTCTTTCTGCTCGAAACCGCTCCGACTTTCGGGGGTTTCAGTCGCGGTGTCCGTTTTTACCGCTTCTACAGAAAAAGCGGCTAGCCCGTATGGGTTTCGCCGCTTGAAATACAAAACGCGCAACACAACAACTGAAAATGACTATACACGAGTTTTCCCGAGAGTGCTACATCCCTCCGCCAACAGGGTGCCTGGACCTCACTCCGGCTCCAGGAGTTCCGCCGGAATCCGGCCCCGGTCGGCGATCCGGCGAAGCAGGACCCGGTCGATCGGAAGCCCCCGCCGGAGCACACTGACATCCCCGGTTGGTTCCAGGATCACCAGGGCGATTTCAGAGAAGTTCCTGATCCCTGCCTGCCGCAGTTTGAAGTACAGCTCGTCTTCCTGAATCCGGGCCCGCTTCAGCCCCTGGGCCAGGACCTGTTCTCCGGCCATCAGCAGAATTGGCCTGCTGCTTAGGTACGTTCCGTGCCTGGTCTGCCGCAGGTAGGCTTCCAGCCGCAGCATCCCGAACATCGTGGCCAGCCCGATGATGCCTGCCGCCAGCGTTGGGGTGTAGCCGAGCACCACCCGGCCCAGGACAGAACCCAGGGCAATGACTATCGCCTTGTCCATAGTCGACCAGCTGGCCAGCGCGCGCTGGCCAAAACCCCGGACCAGCAGGAAAAAGGCGAGATAGATGCCCAGGGCCGAAATAACGACCCAGAGCGCTTCAAGAGGCGAAATTCCAAGGCTGTGCCACACGGTGGTCTCCTAACGGGTGCGCCTGGTCCCCCGTCAGCCCAGACTAGCCCGCCGCCCTTATCCCGGTCAGCGCTTCCGCCCGCATTCCCGCCTCAGGTTCCAGGTCAGGTTCAGGTCCCGGGTCAGGCTCAGGCTCAGGCTCAGGCGAAAACCGATTCCCCGGCCCAGGGACGGATCAGCTCCCGCTGTTCCGCACTCACCCTCAGCAGGCGGCCGGATGCGCCATCGACAAAAGCCAGGACGGTCTCCGCCTTGACGCACGGCGCTCCGGTCACCGGATCGGACACCAGATAGGAGATGCCCAGGCTCGCTGCTTTCACCGAGCTGATCCAGATATCGACGTCCGCCGGGATGTTGCGGTACTCCAGCGGAGCCAGGTACTTCACCCGATGCTCGGAAATCAGGGACTGTGTGTTCGCCGGGACCGAGTTGAAGAGTGCGATGGGCGGTTCCGTGCCCGGTGCCCCGGTGCCGCCGGGCGGACCGAAGGCCAGGATGCGGGCTTCTTCCAGCATGCGGAGGATCTCCACGTTGTTGATGTGGCCGTAGGCGTCCATGTCCGACCACCGCATGGGCACGTTCACACGGATGACATGGGAAGAATTCGTCATGAATCCGATTTTGGCACAGGGCTGCATTGCACCCCTGCTGCGGCTGCCGGCGTTACGCCCGGAGCAGCCCCTGCGGCTGCCCCGGGATCCGCGGCTACGCTCCGGCGGGCTGCATCACCTGGGCCAGGAGGGTGAAGGACCGCAGCCGCTGCTCCAGCGTGGCAGCGTGCGTGGCGACGATCAGCTCGTCCGCCTGGGCATGCTCAGCGAACCAGTCCAGGTACTCCCGTACCTGGGCGGTGGTTCCCACACCGGAGTAGTGGCCCATCATCTTGATGTGCTGGCCGGCGGGTGACTCGAGCACCAGGTCCGCTTCTTCGTCCGTGTAGGTCCGGTCCTTGCCCAGCAGCTGGGTGACCCGGCGGCGCTGGGACTGCGTAAAGATGGCCTGGGCTTCTTCGGTGGTGTTGGCGGCGAGCACATTCACGCCGGCAATGACATACGGCTCCGCGAGCTGCGCGGAGGGCTGGAACTCCCGGCGGTACAGGGCGACGGCGTCCTGCAGGGCCTGCGGGGCGAAATGCGAGGCGAAGGAGTACGGCAGGCCCAGTGCAGCGGCCAGGCGGGCACCGAACAAGGAGGAGCCCAGAATGTAGAGCGGGACGTTGGTCCCCTTGCCGGGGATTGCGTCGATGCCCGGGATCAGGCTGTTGCCGGTCAGGTACCCCTGCAGCTCCTGGACGTCCCGCGGGAAGCTGTCAGCGGACATCGGGTCCCGCCGCAGCGCCCGCATGGTCTTCTGGTCGCTGCCCGGTGCCCGGCCGAGACCCAGGTCGATACGTCCGGGGTAGAGGGATTCCAGGGTGCCGAACTGCTCAGCGATGGTCAGCGGAGCGTGGTTCGGCAGCATGATGCCGCCGGCGCCGAGCCGGATCGAGGAGGTATGGGCACCGATGTAGGAGATGAGCACGCTGGTGGCGGACGATGCGATGGTCGGCATGTTGTGGTGCTCGGCATACCAGATCCGCCGGTAGCCCAGCTTCTCTGCGTGCTGTGCCAGGGCCAGGCTGTCCCGGAAGGAATCCGTTGCGGTTCCGCCCTCTTCAATGGATGCGAAGTCGAGGATGGAGAGCGGGTACGGCATGGAATGCTGGCCTTTCGTTGCGGGGTTTGTCCTGTCCCTTCGCTGCAGCGCCGCTGTGGGCAGGCGGTGCAGGACGGGACTCTTGGTTCAACCGCAAAGATGTCCGGCTTATTTCAACCGGGTTCCTTCCCCGGCCGGCGGCAGGTCACCGGTGGCGCGCCAGGAAGTTCGAAAGCCGGTGGAAGGACTGGCTCCAGCCGGTTTCATGGCTGTCGCGGTCCTCGGCTTTCGGAAACGGCCCCTGCCGGAAAGTCATCTGTGTTCCGCCGTTGTGCGGTTCCAGGTCCACCGTGATCAGGGTGAGGTTGCTGGCCGGGGTGCCGTCCGGCCCTTCCCACTGCTGGGTCATCGACAGATGGTCCGGCGGGTCCAGGCGTTCGAGTGTGCCGCCCCACCACAGCTCGTCGCCGGTGATGGTGTTGACCATGCAGGCCTTGTATTTTCCGCCCTCCCGGTCATCCACACTGACCCGGTCTGCCGGGACGATGAAGCCTTCGGGCCCCCACCAGTCGGTGGCGTGGGCCAGGTCTGCCCAGGCGTTATAAACGGCCTCCGGCTGGGCAGCGAAGCTCCGCACCATTTCCAGGTAGATTCCCCGGCGGGAACCGGATTCTGCTGGCTGTGCCATGGTGTGCCCTTCCTCGAGGAACCGCAGTGGTCCCTTTAAGTGTGCGTCCGTCGGCGGCAGCAGGCACGGCGCTCCACCGGTTTTCAGCCCGTGGGCGGGCCGGATCCGGGAATGGCAGGGTTCCGGCCGGGATGCCTCTGCTTACTTCACTAACGACGGCGACGGCGCCGCGGTGCATAACGCGCGGCGCCTTCGGGAACTGCTGGCCGGGACGGACTAATTTTGGATCAGCGGGCGGCGAGCATTTTCGCCCGCCGGTGCGAGAGGACCTGTCCGCCGATGACCACCAGCAGGGCGAGGATGAACATGGCCGAGCCGATCACATTGGCCTGCGCCGGGATTCCGCGGGTTGCGGCGACGTAGATGAACTTCGGGAACGTATCAACGTTGCCGGAGTTGAAGTTGGTGATGATGAAGTCGTCGAAGCTCATGGCGAAGGCCAGCAGCGCGGCCGCGACGATTCCGGGCAGCAGCAGCGGGAAGGTGACCCTCCAGAAGGCCTGGACCGGGGAGGCATACAGGTCTCCGGCGGCCTCCTCGAGTTTCGGATCCAGGCTCGCCACCCGGGCCTTGACCGTCACCACCACGAAGGAGATGCAGAACATGGTGTGGGCGATGATCACGGTGCCCATGCCCAGTTCGGCGCCAAGGTTGAGGAACTGTGCCAGCAGGGAAGCACCCAGGACCACTTCCGGTGTGGCCAGCGGCAGGAAGATGAGCATGTTCGCCGTCGCATTGAACTTGAACCGGTAGCGCACCAGCCCAATGGCGATGGCCGTGCCAAGCGTAGTGGCCAGGACCGTGGCTATGAACCCGATTTGGAGGCTGTTGCCCAGTGCCTGGCACACATCCGGTGCGCCGCAGGGGTTTTTCCAGTTCTCCAGCGTGAAGCCCCGCCAGGTCAGGTTGGTGCGGCCGGCGTCGTTAAAGGAGAAGGCGAACACGTAGGCGATCGGAACCAGCAGGAACAGGAACGCCAGTCCCCCGAATACCGGCACCAGCCAGCGGCCTATTTTCTGTTTCATGGCTTGTCCTTACATCAGTTCTTTGGTGCCGAAACGCCGCACGTACAGGATCACCAGGAACAGGATCGCCAGCATGAGGAGGAAGGACAGGGCGGAGGCGCCCGGGTAGTCCACCACCCGGAAGAAACGGGAGTCGATGACCTGGCCGATCATGGTGGTGTTCTGGTTGTTGCCCAGCAGCGCCGCGTTCACGTAGTCGCCCGTGGCCGGGATAAAGGTCAGCAGGGTCCCGGCCATTACGCCGGGCAGGGAAAGCGGAAAGGTGACCTTGCGGAAAGTGGTGAAGCCGTTCGCGTACAGATCCCCGCCGGCCTCGATCAGCCGGGTATCCAGCCGTTCCAGGTTGGCGTAGATCGGCAGCGTCATAAACGGCAGGAAGTTGTAGGTCAGGCCGCAGATCACGGCGAACGCCGTGGCGGTGAGACGCCCGTCCTCCGGCAGCAGGGCCAGCGACCGGAGCACCGACACCACCGGCCCCTCATCCGCCAGGATCTGCTTCCAGGCCTGCGTGCGCAGGATGAAGCTGGTGAAGAAGGGGGCGATGATCAGCACCAGCAGGATGCCCTTGAGCAGCTTCCGCTCCCGCAGCCGGACAGCCACCAGGTAGGCCATCGGGTAACCGATGATCAGGGCGGCCACGGTGGCAATCAGCGCGAACCCGAAGGATCGCAGCAGCGCCGGCCAGTAGTCCCGCAGGACCACCAGGTAGTTGCCGAACTCCAGCGCCGGAACAAACTGCCCGACGTCGGCGCCCTCCGGCTTGACGTAGAGCGAGGTCGCCAGCAGCGAAACCACCGGCAGTGCGAAGAACAGGAGCAGGAAAATGAAACCCGGAAGGATCAGCAGGTAACCGACCCGTCCGCGCCGTTTACTCGCTTCCTCCTCGGCGGCACTGGGACCGGTGGCTTTCCCCGCGGTCAGCAGCGCCATCAGAGGCCGTCCTCTCCGGCTCCGGCCTCCCGGTCCTCGCTTCCGCTGAGCCCGAAGGCGTGCGTGGGATCCCAGGCCAGGCGGACCCGGTCCCCGTCAGCGAACAGGGCACCGCCGTGGTTCTGCGCAAAAACGCCAACCGTGCCGATCCCCTCTGCCTCGACCAGGTACTCCGTGCTGGCTCCGGTGAAGGAAGCATCCAGGACCACGCCCCGGATGGAGTCCTGCGCCGAGGTGGCCAGATCCGCTTCCATCCGCAGTTTCTCCGGCCGGATCCCTACCAGGATCCGGCCGCTGTGGTCCGTGGCCCGGTCCTTCAGCAGGGTCAGGGCATTGCCCGCCACATCCAGCTGGAGGAACTCACCGGCTTCTCCGGTCACCGTGGCCGGCATGAGGTTGGACTTGCCCAGGAAGTTCGCGACAAATGCTGTTCGCGGAAGGTCGTACAGTTCCTGCGGCGGGCCCATCTGCTCAACCTGGCCGTGGTTCATCACAGCCACGGTGTCGGCCATGGTCATGGCCTCTTCCTGGTCGTGGGTGACATGGACGAAGGTCAGGCCGACCTCGGTCTGGATCTTCTTCAGTTCCACCTGCATCTGGCGGCGCAGTTTCATGTCCAGGGCGCCGAGCGGTTCGTCCAGGAGCAGGACCGCCGGCTGGTTCACGACGGCGCGGGCCAGGGCGACCCGCTGCTGCTGCCCGCCGGAAAGCTGGGCCGGACGCCGCGTTGCCAGGTGGCTCAGCTCCACCAGTTCAAGGGCAGCCTTGGCCTGGGCATCGGCGTCGCGGACCTTGCGCCGCTTGAGCCCGAAGGCCACATTGTCCAGCACGCTCATGTGTGGGAAGAGCGCGTAGTTCTGGAAGACAGTATTGACCGGCCGCTGGTACGAACTGGTGCCCGTAATGTCCTTGCCGCCGAGGCTGATGCTGCCGGCGGTGGGCTGTTCCAGCCCGGCGACCATACGCAGCGTCGTCGTTTTTCCGCAGCCGGAGGGGCCCAGCAGGGCGAAGAAGGAACCTGAGGGGATCACCAGGTCCAGGTTGTCGACGGCGGTGAAGTCGCTGAAGCGTTTGGTGATTCCGGACAGGACCAGGTCCGCGCCGCTGCCCTTGTCCGCCGCCCCGGATTCCCGGGAGAGTTCTGTGGTGCTCATCGCCGTTAGTTTCCGATCGCGGTCTGGAAGCGGCCGCTGTAGTCAGTCTCTTCATCGGCGGTCAGCGTGCGCACGACATGGGCGTTGGCGAGGAAGTCGTCCGTGGGGAAGATCAGCGGGTTCTCGACCAGTTCCGGATCGATGGCCTCCATGGCCTCCCGTGCGCCTTCCACGGGGCAGATGAAGTTGACGTAGGCAGCCACCGTGGCTGCGTTGACCGGGTCAAAGTAGTAGTCCATGAGCTTTTCGGCGTTGGCCTTGTGCGTGGCGCCGATCGGCACCAGCAGGTTATCGGACCAGAGGGTTCCGCCGGCGTCGGGGATGGCAAACTCCCATTTGTCGCCTTCTTCGAAATTCAGCTGGGTAATATCGCCGGACCAGCCGATGACGGCCAGGGCATCACCGGAAATGAGGTCCTCCTTATAGGAGTTGCCCTTCACCTGGCGGATTTGTCCGTCCGAGATCTGCTTGGAGAGGACGTCCAGGGCGTTATCGAATTCCTCGTCTCCCCAGTCGCCGGTGATGTCCACTCCGTTCTCCAGCATCAGCAGGCCCATGGTGTCCCGCATTTCGTCCAGGACCTCCACCCTGCCCTTGAGCTCCGGAGCCCAGAGGTCGGAAACGCTCTTCAGTCCCTTGGGGAAGGCCTCTTTGTTCCAGGCGATTCCGGCGAAACCGGACTGCCAGGTCAGGGAGTGTTTGCGGCCCGGATCGAAGTCCACGTTCTGCAGGGTGGCGAGCAGGTTCTTGGAGTTGGGGATGTTCGCCAGGTCCAGTTCCTGCGTGTAGCCGAGGCGGATCAGGCGGGCCGCCATCCAGTCCGTGAGGGTCACGATGTCCTGGCCGATGTCCTGGCCGGCCGCAAGCTGGCCCTGGACCTTGCCGAAGTAGGTATCGTTGCCGTCCACATCCTCGGAATAGCTGGCCTTGATGCCGCTGGCCGCCGAAAAGGCTTCCAGCGAGGGGTACTTCTGCGTGGAGTCGTCGTAGTCCAGGTACAGCGTCCAGTTGGCCCAGCTCACGGTCTTCTCGGAATCGGAGACGTCCGCAGCCGGGCTGGGCTTCGACGACGAATCGCCCGTTCCTCCCCCGGTCCCGCAGGCGGCCAGCATGCCTGCGACAGAAAGTCCTCCCGCCCCCATCAGCAGCCTGCGGCGGGACAGCTGGGAGTTGATGATGCTCCTGAGCATTGGATCTGTCACGGGACGCTTAGACATAGGGGCTCCTTGCTGGCACAACTTCACTGCGGACGGGTGTTGATGATCGATAGTGCCAGACGGAATTCCGCGCCTACAAGCTTTTCGTTGTAAAAGTTTTGTTACACCACGGTTTCCTAAAAATATCCTCACTGAAGCCACGTTTTCAGTTCCGAAAAGCCTTGATTTCGAACGAAATAAAAGATTGAATTGCAACCACTCGCACGCCGCGAGCTCGTGAATCCGCACCTGGAGGTGAAGAACGCCATGGAATCCGCAGCCGGAAGCCATTCTGTCGACGACATCTCCAAGTCGATCATCGAGCAGCTGCAGGAAGACGGACGCCGGTCCTATGCCGCGATCGGGAAGGCAGTGGGCCTCTCCGAAGCCGCGGTTCGGCAGCGGGTCCAGAAACTGACAGACAGCGGCGTGATGCAGATTGTGGCCGTGACGGATCCCCTGCAGCTGGGTTTCCCACGGCAGGCGATGCTGGGCATCAAGGTCCACGGAGATGTTCTGGTGGTGGCCGACCTGGTGTCAGCCATTGACCAGGTGGACTATTGCGTCGTCACGGCCGGCTCGTTCGATCTGCTGGCCGAAGTCGTGTGCGAAAACGACCAGGATCTGCTGCTGCTGGTAAACCGGTTCCGCAGCATTCCCGGCGTTTCCAGCACTGAAACCTTTATGTACCTCTCCCTGCGGAAGCAGGCCTACAACTGGGGCACCAGATGACCGATACAACAGTCCAGCCATCCTCCCTCTCGCCGTCGACCACACCCCGTGGAACGGACCGCCAGCAGGCGGCCCGCGACCACCTGTGGATGCACATGGCCCGCCATTCGGGGCCGGTATCCGGCGGCAACGTTCCCATCATCACCCGTGGCAAGGGCCACCTGATCTACGACGACCGGGGCCACGAACTGATTGACGGCCTGGCCGGACTGTTCACCGTGCAGGTGGGCCACGGCCGGGAAGAACTGGCCGAGGCAGCCGCCCGGCAGTCCCGCGAACTGAGCTTTATGCCCCTGTGGTCCTACGCCCATCCCCCGGCCATCGACCTGGCCGAACGCCTCGCAGCCGGAGCGCCCGGTGACCTGAACCGGGTCTTCTTCACCACCGGCGGCGGTGACGCCGTCGAGTCCGCGTGGAAACTGGCCAAGCAGTTCTTCAAGCTCACGGGCAAGCCCACCAAGCACAAAGTGATCTCCCGTGCGGTCGCCTACCACGGCACTCCGCAGGGTGCCCTTTCCATCACGGGCATTCCGGATATGAAAGCCCCGTTCGAGCCGCTGGTTCCCGGAGCGTTCCGGGTGCCGAACACCAATCAGTACCGGGCCCCCGCCGGCCTGGAGGACCCGGAGGCCTTCGGCCGCTGGGCTGCGGACCGGATCGGTGAGGCCATCGAGTTCGAGGGTCCGGACACCGTGGCGGCCGTTTTCCTGGAGCCGGTGCAGAACTCCGGCGGCTGCTTCCCGCCGCCCCCGGGCTACTTCAAACGGGTCCGGGAAATCTGCGACCAGTACGACGTCCTGCTGGTCTCCGATGAGACCATCTGCGCCTTCGGCCGGATTGGTTCGATGTTCGCCTCGACCGACTTTGATTACGTGCCGGACATCATCACCTGTGCCAAGGGCATCACCAGCGGCTATGCCCCGCTCGGTGCCATGATCGCCTCGGACCGCCTGTTTGAGCCGTTCTCCAAGGGCGACACCACGTTCTACCACGGCTACACCTTCGGCGGGCATCCGGTCTCCGCCGCCGTCGCCATGGCCAACCTGGACCTCTTCGACAGTGAGGACCTCAACAACCGTGTGAAGACAAATGCTCCTGCCTTCCGCGCCACGCTGGAGAAGCTGAAGGATCTTCCGATCGTCGGCGATGTGCGCGGCGAGGGCTACTTCTACGGCATTGAACTGGTCAAGGACAAAACCACCAAGGAGACCTTCTCCGACGACGAGTCCGAGCGGCTGCTGCGCGGCTACATTTCCACCGCGCTCTACGACGCCGGCCTCTACTGCCGTGCCGATGACCGGGGAGACCCCGTCATCCAGCTCGCACCGCCGCTGACCATCGGCCAGCCGGAGTTCGACCAGATCGAATCGATCCTGCGTTCGGTACTCACAGAAGGCCTGAACCACCTCTGATATGGCTCTCTCCACAGCTCCCGTGAACGGCAACGTCTCCTTCTGGTTTGCCGAAACCGGCCTTCCGGATCCGCGTCCCGGCCTGGACGGGGATCTGGAAGCGGACGTCGCCGTCGTCGGTGCCGGTTACACGGGGCTGTGGAGCGCCTATTACCTGAAACAGGCCCGCCCGGACCTGTCCGTGGTGGTCCTGGAATCCCGGTTCGCCGGGTTCGGGGCATCCGGGCGAAACGGCGGCTGGCTCACCAACTCCATCACCGGCGGCCGCGGACAATACGTCAAGTCCCACGGCCGTGCCCTGGTCGGCAGGTTCCAGGAACTGCTCAATGACACCGTGAATGAGGTCATCCGGGTGGCAGCTGCGGAAGGGATCGACGCCGGCATCGCCAAGGGCGGGGAACTGAACGTTGCCCGCAACCAGGCGCAGCTCGGCCGGCTCCAGGGGTTTGCCGCCGGGGAATCCCAGTGGCCGGAGGCGGGAGCCCGGCTGCTCGACGCCGGTGAAACCGCACAGCGGCTCAACGTGTCCGGCGCACTGGGCAGCATCCACCACCCGCACTGTGCCCGGATCCATCCGGCGCGCCTGGTCCGGGGCCTGGCCCGCGCCGTCGAGGCACTTGGCGTGCCCATTTTCGAGAACACAACCGTCACCGGGATCCTGCCCGGACGCGCCGTCACCCCGCGAGGCACCGTCAGCGCGAAGTACATCCTCCGCGCCACCGAAGGGTTCACCGCCAATCTGCGGGGACACCACCGCGAATGGCTGCCGATGAACTCCTCCATGATCGCCACCGAGCCGCTGCCTGCAGCGGTGTGGGATGACATCGGCTGGAACTCCATGGACACCGTGGCAGACATGGCGCACGCGTACATGTACGCCCAGCGCACCGCCGATGGCCGGATCGCCTTGGGCGGACGCGGTGTGCCCTACCGGTTCGGCTCCCGCACCGACACCGACGGCGCCACCCAGCCGGAGACCATCACCAACCTCACCCATCTCCTCCGGGATATGTTCCCGGCAGCGGCGGAGGCCCGGATCGAGCATGCCTGGGCCGGCGTGCTGGGAGTCCCCCGCGACTGGAAGGCCACCGTTGGCCTGGATTCCGCGACCGGACTGGGCTGGGCCGGCGGCTACGTGGGCACCGGGGTCGCGGCCACGAACCTGGCCGCCCGCACCCTGCGCGACCTGATCCTGGACCCCGGCAGCGAACTGACCCGGATGCCGTGGGTCAACCGGAAGGTCCGCCGCTGGGAGCCCGAGCCGCTGCGCTGGCTTGGGGTGAAAACAATGTACGCGGCGTATTACGCGGCGGACCGGGCCGAGAACCGCGGACGGCGGACGACGTCGCCCATCGCCAAGGCAGCGGACCTCATCTCGGGCCGCTAGCTCGGACTGACGCGCTGCGAACCTTCCACCGTCACCCCGCCGCCGGCAGCGACTGCAGCTGGCGCAGCAGAAGGGCGACGTGCAGCGAGGTCCGGGACTCCGGATCGTTCAGGGACACCCCCAGCTTTGCCTCCAGCCTTTCCAGCCGGGAGTAAAGCGTGGGCCGGCTCAGGAAGCCGCTGCGGGCCAGCTCTGTTTTGTTGCCGCCGCAGTCCAGGAAGCGCTGCAGCAGCGCCAGGTCCTCCTCCGCGCCTTCCGCCAGGATTCCACGCAGCTCCGCCGCGGCGAAGGACACGGCACGGGAATCTTCGCGCAGCAGGGCCAGCAACCCGCGCAGCCGCACATCGGTGGAACGGAAATACCGTTTTCCGCTGCCGGGCATGGTTCCGGCGGTCTGCGCCACATGGGCCGCTTCATCCAGCCCGGCGGCTGCATCCGCCAGTGCGGACCGCGCCCGGCCCACTCCCGCCGTCCACCGCAGCGGTTCCGCGGCGGCAGCAGAGCGCTCAGCCAGGTCTCCGCAGAGCCGTTCCAGCACACTGTCTTCCAGCATCCGGGCCGGCAGGGCCAGCAGCACCGCCACCTGACCGGTCTGCAGGGCCGCCGCCAGGGCGGAATTGCGGGTAGAGGCGAGCACACCGTCCAGGATTTCCAGCAGGGCTCGTTCCTTGCGCTGCATCGACATCGGGTCCTTGCCGGCACCGGCGTCCAGCTGCAGGACCAGCGGCAGGTACACCGGAGAAGGCTGCAGCCCCAGCGCGGCAGCACGGGTCAGTGCCTCGCTGTCCTCCGGCCCCCGGGGCGAACGCAGCTCGTGGATCAGGCCGGCCTGGGCCTGCTGGGCCAGGCCCGCCTGGTCCCGCTCGGCAAGCCGGTTGATGGACAGAGCCTGACCGGCCCGTTCCAGGACCATCGACGCTTCCGCTGCGGCCTCCGGAGCATGCGGGGCCTGAGGCACCACCAGCCTTCCCCAGTACTGGTTGCCGAGGCCCACCGGGGTCTGCAGCCAGTTCCCGTCCCCCGCCTGGGCGGTTTCCCCGCTGCGGTGCACCGCCCGGGACCGGCGCTGCCAGTCCTGCAGGAGCTCCTGCGGCGGAACCGGGCCGGGGGCAAACGCCACCACCAGGTGGGAACTGTCCTCCAGCACCACCGGGGACCCCAGCAGCTGCCCGGCGCGGTCAACGATCTCCTGCACCCCGGCGCTCTGGAGGCTCAGCATCGTAAAGACCTCGTGGACTTCCCTGGCCTTCTCCACCTGCTCCAGCTGCCGGGCGACGATGCGCCGGTGCACCACTTCGGTGACTTCCACGAATCTGATCCGGCGGTGCAGCCGGACCACGGGCAGGTCAGTTTCCCCGGCGGCAGCGGTCAGGGCTGCAGCGTCCGCCGGACGCCCGGCGGGGATCTCCACAATGACCCCGGCAGCTCCGGCAGCCTGCAGCCCGGCCAGATAGTCCCGGGCTTCCCCGGCTGAACTTCCGAACGCCAGACCGGTGGTCAGGACCAGCTCACCGCCTTCGAGCAGGTCTGCCAGGCTGCGAAGTTCGGCCACGTGCACCCAGCGCACGGGAGCGCTCAGAAGCTCCTGTCCGGAGAGCACCTCCGGTGCTCCGGCAGCGACAACCTCCAGCTGCAGCACGTCTTCCAGGGTCAGGCTCATGCCGCGAGTCTAGGCCTCTCCCCGCGGCGGCGTCTTACACATCGTAAAGATTTCCTAGTATTTCCTGTCAGACTGCCAATGTTCCTCGGGTCACACCTTTGGGCAGGATGGAGCCAGAACCGCGACACCCCACAATCCGCATCCCAAGGAGCCCTTCGTGCAGACCACACAGCACTGGATCAACGGCGCTTTCACCGCCCCCTCGGACACCCGCCTCGCCGACGTCACCAACCCGGCCACGGGCAAGGTCACCTCCCAGGTGGCCCTGGCCTCGGCCGAAACAGTGAATGACGCCGTCGCCGCCGCCACCGCTGCCTTCCCGCTCTGGCGCGACACGTCGCTGGCCCGCCGGGTTCAGATCCTCTTTGCCTTCCGCGAACTGCTGAACGCACGCAAGCCCGAACTGGCCGCCATCATCACCGCTGAACACGGCAAGGTCCTCGACGACGCCCTCGGCGAAATCAGCCGCGGCCAGGAAGTCGTGGAGTTTGCCTGCGGCATCCCGCACCTGCTCAAGGGCGGCTACACCGAGAATGCCTCCACCAAGGTGGACGTGCACTCCCTCCGCCAGCCGGTGGGACCCGCTGCGATCATCAGCCCGTTCAACTTCCCGGCCATGGTTCCCATGTGGTTCTTCCCCGTCGCCATCGCCGCCGGAAACACCGTCGTTATCAAGCCGAGCGAGAAGGACCCCACGGCCGCCAACTGGATGGCGGAACTGTGGAAGGAAGCCGGCCTGCCGGACGGTGTGTTCAACGTGCTCCACGGTGACAAGGTGGCCGTGGACACCCTGCTGCAGCACCCGGACATCAAGTCCGTCTCCTTTGTGGGCTCGACCCCGATCGCGCAGTACGTTTACCGCGAAGGCACTGCCGCCGGCAAGCGGGTCCAGGCCCTGGGCGGCGCCAAAAACCACATGATCGTCCTGCCCGACGCCGATCTGGACCTGGCGGCCGACGCCGCCGTCAACGCCGGCTTCGGCTCGGCCGGCGAGCGCTGCATGGCCATTTCCGCCCTGGTCGCCGTCGAGCCCATCGCCGACGAGCTGGTCGCCAAGATCGCCGAACGCACCCGCACCCTGCGCATCGGTGACGGCCTGCGCGGCACGGACATGGGCCCGCTGGTGACCGCAGCCCACCGTGACAAGGTGGCAGGCTACATCGACGCCGGCGTTGCGGCCGGTGCCACCGTGGTGCTGGACGGCCGCCAGGTGGAGCCGGACGCCGAAGGTGAAGGCTTCTTCCTCGGCCCGACCCTCTTCGACAACGTCACCCCGGACATGTCCATCTACACCGACGAGATCTTTGGCCCGGTGCTCTCCGTGGTCCGCGCCGACAGCTACGACGATGCCCTGGCGCTGATCAACGCCAACCAGTACGGCAACGGCACCGCGATCTTCACCAACGACGGCGGCGCAGCCCGGCGCTTCGAGAACGAGGTGGAAGTGGGGATGGTCGGGATCAACGTGCCGATCCCGGTCCCCATGGCGTACTACTCCTTCGGCGGCTGGAAGAACTCGCTCTTCGGCGACTCGCACGCCCACGGCACCGAGGGTGTGCACTTCTTCACCCGTGGCAAAGTGGTCACCAGCCGCTGGCTCGACCCGAGCCACGGCGGCCTGAACCTCGGATTCCCCCAGAACGCCTAGGACACGAAGGAGTACCGACTATGAGCACCACCACCGAAACCACGGTTACGGAAGAGGAACTCGCCGCCGGGCGCCGGGCCTATGAGCTGGACCGCAGGCACGTTTTCCACTCCTGGTCCGCGCAGAAGCAGATCAACCCCATGACGGTCACCAAGGCCGAAGGCTCCTACGTCTGGGACGGCAGGGGCCGGAAGCTGCTGGACTTCTCCTCCCAGCTGGTCAATACCAACATCGGCCACCAGCACCCCAAGGTGGTTGCGGCTATCCAGGAGCAGGCCGGGAAGCTGTGCACCATCGCTCCGCAGTATGTGAATGACGCACGTTCAGAGGCAGCCCGGCTGGTCTCCGAGCTGACCCCGGGGAACCTGGACACGATCTTCTTCACCAACGGCGGCGCTGACGCCATTGAGCATGCCGTCCGGATGGCCCGGCTGCACACCGGGCGCTACAAGGTGCTCTCTGCCTACCGCTCGTACCACGGCGGAACCGCCCTGGCGATCAACGTCACCGGGGATCCCCGCCGCCTGGCCAACGATTACGGCAACGCCGGAACCGTGCATTTCCACGCACCGTTCCTTTACCGCACCCAGTTCCACTCCACCACCGAGGAAGAGGAATGCCAGCGGGCGCTGGAACACCTGGAGCAGCTGATCCTGCTTGAGGGCCCGGCTGCCTTTGCCGCCGTCGTCCTGGAATCCATTCCCGGTACCGCCGGGATCATGGTTCCGCCGCCCGGGTACCTGGCCGGAGTCCGCGAACTGACCCGTAAACACGGCATCGTGTTCATCGCCGACGAGGTAATGGCCGGTTTCGGGCGCTCCGGCAAGTGGTTCGCGATTGAGCATGCCGAAGGTGTTGAACCTGATCTGATCACCTTCGCCAAGGGCGTCAACTCCGGGTACGTACCGCTGGGCGGTGTGGCGATTTCCGACGAAATCGCCGCGGGGTTTGCCGACCGCGCCTATCCGGGCGGCCTGACCTACTCCGGCCACCCGCTGGCCTGCGCGGCCGCCGTGGCAACCATCGGCGCCATGCGGGACGAAGGCATGGTGGAGAACGCCGCACGGTTGGGCTCGGACGTTTTTGGTCCGGGGCTCGCGCAGCTGGCGGAGAAGCACCCCAGTGTGGGCGAGGTCCGCGGCACCGGAGCCTTCTGGGCCATCGAACTGGTGAAGAACCGCGGAACCCGCGAACCGCTGGCCCCCTACGGAGGCTCCAGCCCGGCCATGAACGAGCTGATCGCCGCCTGCAAGGAACGCGGGCTGCTGCCGTTCGCCAACTTCAACCGCATCCATGTGGTTCCGCCGCTGAACGTCACCGACGAGGAAGCCCGGACCGGTCTGGGCATCCTGGATGAGGTCCTGGACATCGCGGACGGCCACACCGAGGAGTAGCCCTTCCGTCCGGGCTGCGCACCAGCTGCGCGGATTCCCGGCGTGCCGGAGAGCGGGGAGCAGGTTCTGCTTCCCGCTCTCCGGCACGCGCCTGGCTGGATGCAGCTGACAGTGATCCGGCGGCTTCCTGCCACCTTGCGTTTCCCGGATGTAAACATTCCGGCAACTTGGTCAGCACCGTTGACAAGGTCACTTAGCTCCCGTTTTATAGGAGCAGTCTGACCGCATGAATGCCATTCATTATTTACCGATCCTTTGATTGCCATTCATTTTGTGCCGCTGGCTGCACAAATGGACCGGAAAAGGCGCTGGGCCAAACCGGAATAGACCCCAGAGTGAAATACGAGGTACCTGTGCCACACGCAGAATGGATTTTCCATTCCGGAGCAGTCTTCGACGGCCGGCGGCTGGTCCGCGGGGCCAGCTCCGTGGCGGTCTCCGGCGGCCGGATTTCCGCGGTGGGCACCGATTCGGAAATCCGGGAGCTGGGCGGCCCCGCCACCCAGACCGTCGACCTCGGCGGCCGGCTCATCTCCCCCGGTTTCACCGATGCGCATATCCACGCCGCCTACGCCGGGGTGGAGCGGCTGGGCTGCGACCTGGCGGAGCTCAGCGGTGCCCGGGCCTGCCTGGACCGGATCGCCGAATATGCCGCTCTGCCTCCCACTGCCGGGAACGACGCCGGGTGGATCACCGGAGGCGGCTGGTATAAAGGCGATTTTCCCGGCGGCTACCCGAGCCGCACCGTGCTGGACGCCGTCGTCCCTCACCGCCCCGTGTACCTGCTCAACCGCGACCACCACAGCGCCTGGGTCAATTCGCGCGCCCTTGAGCTGGCCGGTATTACCGCTTCCACCCCCGATCCCGCGGACGGACGCATAGAACGCGGCGCCGGCGGGCAGCCCAGCGGCATCCTGCACGAAGGTGCGATGGTCCTGGTGGCGCATCTCCTGCCGCCCGTGACGGACGGGCTGCTCGAAGCCGGCATCCTGGACGCGCAGGAGCACCTGTTCTCCCTGGGCGTCACCGGCTGGCAGGAAGCCATCCTGGGCAGCTACGGCGGCTACCCGGACGCCTCCGCTGCCTACCGTTCCCTGAGCAGGTCCGGAAAACTGAAGGCCCGGGCCACCGGTGCGCTGTGGGTTCCGCGGGACACGTCCGTGGCTTCGGTCCCGGAGCTGGTGGACTCCTTCCGGGACCGCCGGGCGGAGAACGCCGACGCCGGCTTCCAAACTGTCAGCGCCAAGATCATGGTCGACGGTGTGCCGGAGAACCAGACCGCGGCCATGCTGGACCCGTACCTGAAACCTTGCCCCTGCGCCGGGCCGGAGCCCACCGGCGGGCGCGGACTGCTGTATCTGTCCCCCGACGTGCTGCAGGCCGCCGCGGTGGCGCTGGACGCTGCCGGCTTCGACCTGCATCTGCATGTGATCGGCGACCGCGCGGTCCGGACCGGGCTCGATGCCATCGCCGCGGCCCGCGCCGCCCGGCCGGATTCCCCCGGCGGACATTCCGGGGCAGGAAGGCAGCAGAAGGACAACCGGCATCCGTCAGGCAACCGGCATCACATGGCGCACCTGCAGATCATCCATCCCGGCGACGTCGCCCGTTTTGCCGCACTGGACGTTACCGTAAACGCCCAGGCGCTCTGGGCCTGCAACGACGACCAGATGCGGGACCTGACCGTTCCACTGCTCGGCGCCGAACGGGCAGCCTGGCAGTATCCCTTCGCTGGACTGGAAGCCGCCGGAGCCCGGCTGGCCATGGGCTCTGACTGGCCGGTTTCCAGTCCGGATCCCTGGCAGGCCATCCATGTGGCGGTCAACCGGACCCACCCGGACCATCCCGGAGCTCCGGCACTGCAGCCGGACCAGGCGCTGACACTGCAAAGTGCGCTGGCCGCCTACACCGGCGGTTCGGCCTGGCTGAACCGGGCACCAGGCGGATCCCTGGTTTCCGGCGCTCCGGCGGACCTGGCCATCCATTCAGCCAACCCCTTCGACCTGCCCGCCCCGGAACTGGCCGCAGTTGGAGTGGATCTGGCCATGGTGGCCGGGGAACCCGTTTACCTCCGCAGCGGCGCCGTTGCTTCCCGCCTGCAAAGGACCAGCGTATGAGGCTCGTTAGCCCGGCGCCTCCTGGTCTGGAGCTTCCGGCCCGGCCAGGCCCACCCGTTATCAACCCTTCCAACCGAACGGACCCAGCTTCACATGCATAACACCTCCCCTGTCCCCGCTCCCCTGAAGCCTGCAGAGACCGGGCTTGCCGAGACCGGGGATGCCGCCGGCGCAGTTCCTGCGTCCGGCGCGGTTCTTCCCGCCGGCCTCCCTCTCCACCCGGACAGCTTTGGCCTGGTCCACGAACCGGTGGCTGCCTCCGCCACCGCGTCCGGAACACCAACCACCGGGCTGCAGGAACTTGGCCTGTTCGGCGGCGTGGAGCTGGGCGTCTGGGAGATGTCCGAGGGCGGGATGTATGACACCGAAGCCGAAGAAGTCTTCGTGGTGCTCTCCGGTACGGCAACCGTGGAGTTCCTCGATGCGGACGGGTCCGTGGCCTCAACCCATCACCTCGCTCCCCACACATTGATGCGGTTCGCCGCAGGGACCCGCACCCGCTGGACCGTCACCAGCACCCTCCGCAAGATTTACCTGACCCTGCCGTCCTAAACACCCTGCCCTCCCAGGCAGCGTTTACCTTCACCCCAGAATCCCCACGATCCACGGAGTAAGAAACCATGCAGCAGTTCACCGAAGGCCACCAGTTCATCAACGGCCGCTACCAGCAGGGCAGCGGCGAGGAGGCCAAACGCATCAACCCGGCCACCGGCGCGGTTGCCGAGATCCTGCGCTACGCGGACACCGCAGACGTTAACGACGCCGTCGCCGCCGCCAAACAGGCGTATGCAGGATGGTCCAAGCGGACCCCCGGCGAACGTGCCGAGGCGCTGCTGAAGCTGGCCGCCGAACTCGATGCCCGGGCCGGGGTGCTGGCCGAACTCGAGACCGCCCAGACCGGCAAGTCCATCCGGATGTCCACGGAATTCGATGTGCCGGGAACGGTGGACAACGCATCCTTCTTTGCGGGAGCAGCCCGGCAGCTGCACGGCCTGGCTGCAGGCGAGTACGGTGCCGGCGGAACCTCCATGGTCCGGCGGGAGCCGATCGGTGTCATCGGCTCCATCTCCCCATGGAACTACCCGCTGCAGATGGCGGGCTGGAAGATCCTCCCCGCCATCGCCGCCGGCAACACGATTGTGCTCAAGCCCTCGGAGCTGACACCCGGTACGTCCCTGATCTTCGCTGAAGCCGCGGCCGCAGCTGGTATTCCCGACGGCGTGATCAACATTGTTACCGGGTCCGGTCCCGTGGCCGGTGAGGCCCTGGTGACCCACCCGGATGTGGCCATGACCTCCTTCACCGGATCCACCGCCGTCGGCCGCCACATTATGGCCATGGCAGCCCGCACGGCGAAGCGGGTGCATCTGGAACTCGGCGGCAAGGCTCCGTTTGTGGTCTTCGACGACGCCGACCTCGAGGCCGCCGCGCACGGGGCGGTTGCCGGATCCATCATCAACGGCGGCCAGGACTGCACCGCAGCGACCCGCGCCTACATCCAGGCCCCGCTGTTCGAGGCCTTCACCGCACGGGTGGCGGAACTGATGGACGCCGTTGTGGTGGGAGATCCCACCGACCCGGACACGGACCTTGGTTCCCTGATCAGCCACGCGCACCGGGACAAGGTTGCCGGCTTTGTGAACCGTGCCCGGGAATCAGGGGCACAGATCCTGGCCGGCGGCGAGGCTCCGGGCGGGGAGCTGGCAGCCGGAGCGTTCTACCGGCCCACCCTGGTCGCCGGCGCCGCCCAGAGTTCGGAGATTGTGCAGGAGGAAATCTTCGGCCCGGTGCTGACCGCCCTGCCCTTCGGCCCGGATGCGGAAGGCATCGCCCTGGCCAATGACACCCCCTACGGCCTGGCGGCCTCCGCTTGGACCCGGGACCTCTCCCGCTCCCTGCGGGCCAGCGAAGAAATCGCGGCTGGCTGCGTCTGGGTCAACGACCACATTCCGATCGTTTCCGAAATGCCGCACGGCGGTTACAAGGCCTCCGGCTTCGGCAAGGACATGTCCATGTACTCCTTCGAGGAATACACCAACGTCAAGCACGTGATGATGAGCCGCGATGCTGCCGCCCACAAGGACTGGCAGGACACGGTCTTCCGGGCCCGGTAATTCCGGCCCTCCCCCACCCGCTGCTTCACCTTCTGGAGGTTTTGCATGATCGAGGTCACCCGCACCGGCGCCCTGCGCTCTCCCGCGGCAACCGGTCCCAGTACCCGGCCGGCACTGCGGGTGGGGGTGGTCCAGCACCGCTGGCAGCCGGATCCGGAAGCTGTGAAAGCAGAGCTCAACGACGGAATAGCCCGGGCCGCTGACCAGGGAGCCGGCGTCGTTTTCCTGCCCGAGCTCACGCTGTCCCGCTACCCCGCGGACACCCTGCCCGACGGCTGTCCGGCGGACCTTGCCGAGGACCTCACCGCCGGCCCAACCTTCGCTTTCGCTGCGGCGGCCGCGCGGCGCCACGACGTCTGTGTGCAGGCATCGCTGTACGAACGGGCCGACGGGCCGGACGGACGCGGGCTGAACACAGCGATCCTGGTGTCACCGGACGGCGGCCTGCTGGCCCGCACGCACAAACTGCACATACCGGCTGCCACCGGGTACTACGAGGACAGGTATTTTCGGCCCGGCCCGGCAGCCGCGGATGCCTACCGGGTCCATGCCCCTGCGGAGCTCGACGGCGCGAGGCTGGGCCTGCCCAGCTGCTGGGACCAGTGGTTTCCTGAGCTGGCCCGGCTGTATGCACTGGGCGGGGCGGAGGTACTGGTGTATCCGACGGCGATTGGATCGGAACCGGATTTCCCGGACTTCGATACGCAGCCGATCTGGCAGAAGGTGATCCTGGGCAATGCCGTTGCCAACGGGCTGTTTATGGTGGTCCCGAACCGGTGGGGCAACGAAGGCAACGTCACGTTCTACGGGTCCTCGTTTATCTGCGATCCGTACGGCCGGGTCCTGGTGCAGGCTCCGCGGGACGAATCGGCGGTGCTGATTGCCGACCTCGATCTGGACCAGTGTGCCCATTGGCGCACGCTCTTCCCGTTCCTCGATACCCGGCGCCCGGATACCTATGGTGCGCTGGTTGAGCCGGCCGCTGGGGTGCCGGGTGGGGTGGGGCCGGATGGGTTGCCGGGTGAGGTGCCGGGGACGGGCGCGGTGGGGCCGGTGCCGAGTGGCGTGCCGGGGACGGCAGCCGTGCCTGGCGGAGCCTCCGGGGCGCCCGCCGGACCCGCCGGGGTGCAGCCGAGTGGGGTGGTGCCGCCGGGCGGGGTGGTGCCGTCGGGTTACGCCTACACGGGCGGTTAGTCCCTGCACTGCGGGTGGCGCAGTGCCCTCTCCCCCCCCCCCCCGAACCTAGATTCCGAGGGTCTGCAGGCTGTTGCGCAGAGTTTCGGCAGAGTCCTGCAGGGCCTGTGTCTCGCCGTCGTCGAGCGGCATTTCCAGCATCTTATAGACGCCGCCGGAGCCAACGATGCTGGGCAGCGACAGTGCCACCCCGGAGATGCCGTGCTGTCCCCGCAGAAGCGCCGAGACGGGAAGAACTGCGTTTTGGGCCTCGAAGACGGCCTCCACGATCCTCACGCCGGCGAGCCCGATCGCGTAGTTCGTGGCACCCTTGCCTTCGATGACCTTGTAAGCCGCGTTCACGACGTCGTCTGTAATGGCTGCCAGCAGCTCGTCGGTGAAGACCTGGCGGCCGCTGATCTGCCACTCGCGGATGGGCACGGGCCCAATGGTCGCACTGGACCAGACCGGGAATTCGCTGTCACCATGTTCGCCGATGATCGTTGCGTGCACGCTGGTCATCAGGACGTGGGCAGACCGGGCCACCAGCAGGCGGAGGCGGGAGGTGTCCAGCACGGTTCCGGAGGAGAAGATCCGGTTGGACGGCAGGCCGGTGATCTTTTGGGCGGCTACGGTCAGGACGTCACAGGGATTTGTCACCAGGACATAGACGGCCTCGGGCGCCTGTTCCATAAGCAGCGGCATCAGCGATTCCATGATCCGCACATTGGCTGCTGCCAGGTCCAGCCGGGTTTGGCCGGGCTTCTGGCGCGCACCGGCCGTGATCACTATGACGTCGGATCCGGCCATCGCCTCAATCTGCCCGCCGCCGGTGACCGTGTTGGCGCCGGTGAATTGGGTGCCGTGGGAGAGGTCCAGCGCTTCGGCTTCCGCCCGCGCGGCGTCGATGTCGTAAATGACGATTTCCCGGGCGGCTTCCCGGATGAGGGCGGCGTAGGCCAGCGCGGTCCCCACACTTCCTGCTCCGACGATTCCGAGTTTGGTGACTGGTCTGGTGGTGATGTTGGCCATGACTGTGAGCCTCGCTCATCCTTGGAGGGTTCCCCTTAAGGCACTATAGGGCGGGCCCGGCAGCGAGGGAACGGGTCAGCGGCGGGCGCCATCCGGAGGAACGGAAACGGGCGGCCACGCGTCTTTCACCCATCCGCTCCGGCGCGTGCCAAATCCTGGTCCCCTTCCCCTTCATCGGGCCTGCCTCAGATACATTGGGCCACCATGCCGACGGAGGGAATCCGCATGCGACGCCTTAATGCCGTACCCACGGAACGCTTCCATCTTTGGTTGATGCTGGCGTCGACGTTTTCCACCGGCGTGATCGATGCCTTGGGCTATCTGGGCCTGGATCAGGTCTTTACCGGGAACATGACCGGCAATGTGCTGCTTCTGGGGATGGCGTTTGCCGGCGGGGCAGACCTCCCAACCCTTCGGCCTGCGCTGGCCTTGGTGTGTTTTATGCTCGGGGCGGCCCTGGCAGGCCGGGTCCTGCGGCGCGGAGCCGAGGGTTGGTCCGCGCAGGTGTCCGTATCACTGGGGGTTGTGGCCGGCTGGATAGCGCTGCTGGCCGTGTTTACGGCGCTGGTTGATGTGCAGACGGTTGACGTTCTTGGCAGCGTCACGACGTCGTCCATGGCAGCGGCGATGGGGATTCAGGCCGCGACGGCGCGGCACCTCAAAGTCGCGGAGATCTCCACGGTTGTCGTCACGTCCACCATCACCGGCTTGGCTTCGGATTCCCGCTTGGCCGGCGGAAACGGCCACTTTTGGGCCAGGCGGGTTTTGGCTATCTCGCTCATTCTGATGGGTGCGGTTGCTGGTGCTGCCCTGCTGAATGTGGGGTTGTGGCTCGGGTTTACGGTTTCGGCGCTGATCTCCACGACGGTCGCTGTTCTGGGATCCGTCCGGTACCACCGGGACCGCCGGCCAGCCGTGGAGGTGTAGGTCTGGGCCGGCGGGGGACGTTGGGCCGGTGGGGCGGCGGGGCGTGCGGCCGGGCGGAGCGGCGGCGGGCGGAGCGGCGGCGGGCCGGTGGGGCCTGGGCCGGGTCTGGGCCGGTGGGGCGGGGTGCGCGGCCGGGCGGAGCGCCGGGGCGCAGCCGAGCAGAGCGGCCGGAGGCCAGGCGGCCGGACGTGCGGAGCGGCCGGGGGCCAGACGGGCGGACGGGCGCAGCGGCCGGACAGATAGTCGGGCGGACGGGCGCAGCGGCCGGACAGATAGTCGGGCGGTGGACGGGGCCGGGGCCCGTGGGACGACGGCAGCCGATCGTGCAGCCGGGGAGCCGGGGAGCCGGACAGCCGGACAGCACGTTCGTCCACGAGCGCCGAAGTGGTGATATCGGCTGCAGCGAGAGCGTGCGGGTGAGCTGCCCATCACCGGACCAACCGCCGTCGCGCATTCTGCCGGCGACCAGCTGAAAACGGTGGCGATTTAACCGAAGCGCCGCCCGCGGCGCTTCCTATCTGTTCCCAAAGACTCTGTTCCCAAAGGCACCTCACGAAAGACGAGTATGTATGGCTGGAATACCAGTAATGGCAGGGGCAAAAAAGGGCCGTTTTTGGGCCTGGAATGTCGGTGGCAGCTGAAAGTGTTGGGGTATGAACAGCTCGTCAAGCACACCGTTTTCCCGGCCGTCGCGCCGGGAAAACGAGGATGTCTCCGGTGCATTAGACAGTTCCAAGGCTGCGGTGTTTTGTGCTGATCCGCAGGCGGCGGTTTCCTCGGCGGCGGGGGTTCCGGAGGGTTTTGATGGGCGGTTATCGCTGCGGTCGGTGGAAGTCCTCGGCTTTGCCGAGACGGTTGGCGCTCTGGAGCGGTTCGGAGTGTTGATTTGCTGGGCGCAGGCCCAGCAGGCCAGAGTCGCTGCCAGGTTGGAGGAGCTCTTCGCCCGTGACATAGCCCGGGCCGCCGGTCGGGAAGATCCGTCCTTGGCACTGTCCCTCGCGGCCGCGGAGGCAGGGGCCGCGTTGAACCTGCCGCACATGAGTGCGATGCGTTTGGTCAGCGAGTCGTCCCGGTTGAACCGGGAGCATCCCCAGACCCTGGCCCGGCTGGCGGAGGGACGGATCGGGTACCAGCACGCGCGGATCATCCTGGACGAGACCCAGCACCTGCTCGACGTCCCCGATGAGGGCACAGGTTTGAGGACGGGATCAGGCTCAGACTCCTCTTCCCTTGTAGTCACTGGCGCGGGCACCGATGAGGACGGAGGATCCTGCGATGACCGGCAGCCTCCCGGTGGAACCGAGTCCGGCACCGACGGGGACACACAGTCGGCCTTATTGGACCGGAATCTGCTGAGCCCGGATGACCCGGGTTCCGGGTATACCGGGCTGATGACAGACGGCACTCCGGCCGGCATGGATCAGCCCCGCCGCAGTGTGAGGCAGCGGTTCGAGGCAGATCTGCTCAGCTCGGCGGAAGGCCGGACGGCGGCAGGTTTCGGTAAGAGAGCCCGCCGGCTGCGGGAATCCCTTTTCCCGCAGACGGTTCCGGTCCGGCACCGGGATGCGGTGGAGAAACGGAGGGTATGTTTCGAGGCACTGCCGGACGGGATGTCCTGTTTGACCGCGTTCCTGGCCGCGGAGCAGGGCCAGGCCATCTTCACGGCGCTGTCCGGCGCAGCGAAGGCAGGGAAGACCGCCGGCGACCCCCGGACCGCAGACCAGTTGCGCGCCGATACTCTGGCCTCGGTCCTGCTCGACGGCGGTCCACGGGCGGGTAACTCCCCGCGGCCCCGCGGCGCAGAACCTGCACGCAGTGACGCGCTTGCAGAGCCATCTCCCCGTGCGAAAAGGGATGCCACCCGGACAGAACAGTCCCGTTCCCGCCAGAGGTCCCCGTCCCGGACACGCATAAGGACAGAGGTGATGGTGCTGATCAATGCTGACACCCTCGCAGGTGTGGACCAGGCACCCGCAGAGCTGAACGGATACGGACCGATCAGCGCTGAAGCCGGACGGACCATGATCCTGCAGGCCCTGAGCTGGACACCACTGCTGCAGGATCCGGCTTCCGGCGAAATCCTAGCCGTGGGAAGGAGGCGGCGGATCCCCGCCGGCCTCAAACGCTGGCTCCAAGCCAGGGACGGGACCTGCCGGTTCCCCGGCTGCGCGGTGAACGTCACCCGTTCTGAGATCGACCACACCAGGCCCTGGTCCCGGGGTGGTCCCACCGAACATTCAAACCTGGAACATCTCTGCCCCAAGCACCACCGGTTCAAGTCCCTCGGCTACTGGAGAGCTCGCCAACCCGAACCCGGAACACTCGACTGGACCTCCCCTGCCGGACGAAACTACTCCACCCAACCTGTCCTCGAATTGAACGGTCCGCCCGGCTCCGGCTTCCCGCTCACGCCAGACGAGTCTCGGACGGGCAGCTACTCTCCGCGGCCGACCAGCGCTCTGTGGGGCGATAGTCCTTCCCGCCCGGAGGCGTCCGCAGATCCGCCGCCGTTCTAGGCGAGAGTTTCAGCCGAGACGCTCAGGCGAGAAGCCCAGAAAGGAGTCAGGCGAAGGAGTCAGGCGTCAGGCGAAGACGCCAGGCGAAGGCGTCAAGCGACGGCGTCAAGCGAAGGCGTCATGCGAAGGCATCAGGCGAAGGCGTCAGGCGAAAGACCCAGACAAGGGGTTCAGGAAGAGACTCAAGCGAGTGGAGTTGGGTCCCCGGAGACCGCGCCATCGCCCGGGTCACAGCTTGACGAAGGGGCACGACGCTACAGGGCACGGCAAGCGTGCCAAGCCAGCCACCCGCCACGAAACTTGCCCCCCTCGCTCCCCGATCTCCCCTGCCCCCCCCTCCTTCCTCCCCATCCCCATCCCTCCCCCCCCCAAAAAAAATGTCGTTCTGCTCAAAGGAGGACACCTAAAGTTCTGTTCAAAGGAGGGCACCTTAAAAGGAGACATGGATAGAGTGGTCCCATGCTGGAGCAGAATGCCAGAGACTGGTCGCCAGTCAGTACAGATCGCCTGCTGCTGCGCCGGCCGCTCGCCAGGGACGAAAGCGCAGCAATCGACCTCCATACCGATCCCCGGACCAACGTCCACCACCCCGCCCCGTCAACCATCACGCGGGCCTCATCCGCACGGACGTTTCACGAGATCCGGCAGCACTGGTACCGCCACGGATTCGGAGTCTGGACCGTCGTCGACCCGGAGGATCCCCAGACCCTCATCGGCTTCACCGGAGTCTCCCACCGGATTATCCGCGGCAGGCCGGCCCTGAACCTGTACTACCGGTACTCCCCTGAATACTGGGGTCAGGGGTTGGCAACGGAGGGTGCCCTGGAGGCTGTGCGTCTGTCCGAAGAACTTCTTCCAGGGCTGCCCATCGTCGCCTACACCTCCGTGGACAACATCGGCTCCCAGCGGACAGCCCTGGCCGCGGGCCTGGAACGCCGCGAGGATCTCGACGTCGACCGCGGCACCTACCTGGACATCTATCTGGCCAAAGGCTGGTAAGAACGCCCCCATCCGGCCCAGCACAAAACGTTCCAGCCCGTCCACACCCGCAAATCCCGCGCAGGGATCCACCGTGAGGGCCGTTCGGCATACCCTGTAAATACTGCAGATACCGCTTTTCCCACCCACTCCCACGGTCAGGCACCGGCCCGCCAAGACCAGCTCTTCGCTGGTTCGGCACAGCCCCTCGCTGGAACCGGCATGGAGGGTTTTATGGAGAGCTTCACCCCAACTACAGACCCAGTCGGCGGGAGTATTACCCTTTCCGCACTTCTGGCCCTGGTCCCGCTGCTGGTGTTTTTCCTGCTGCTGGCCTTCGCGAAAACCAAAGCCTACATAGCCGGTGCCTGCGCACTCGTGGCAGCCCTAGTCATCGCTGTCCTGGGCTTTGGCATGCCCGTCGGACTGGCGCTGCTTTCGGCAACCCAGGGCGCTGCCTTCGGTCTGTTCCCCGTCGTGTGGATCATTGTGATGGCGGTCTGGCTCTACCAGGTCACGGTGCGCAGCGGACGGTTCGAGGATCTCCGCCGGGTGTTCGACACCGTCGGAGGCGGAGACCTCCGCATCCAGGCCCTCCTGGTGGCCTTCTGCTTCGGCGGCCTGCTGGAGGCCCTGGCCGGATTCGGCGCTCCTGTCGCAATCACAGTCACCATGCTGCTGGCCATCGGCATCGCCCCGATCCGCGCCGCCACAGCCGTGCTGGTCGCCAACACGGCTCCCGTCGCGTTCGGCGCACTGGCCATCCCCATCACGACGGCGGCAAACCTCCCAGCTACACCGGCGATGAAATCGGCGCCGTGGTCGGACGGCAGACCCCGCTCCTGGCCTTCATCGTTCCGCTGATCCTGCTGTTTATCCTCGACGGCAGGCGCGGACTGAGGGAGTGCTGGCCGGTAGCCCTGTTCACCGGCGTCGTCTTCTCCATTTTCCAGTTCCTGTGCTCCAACTACTTCTCCTACGAGCTCACAGACATCGTCGCGTCCCTGGTCGCGATGGCTGCTGCCGTGGCATTCCTGCGGTTCTGGCAGCCGCGCGGCGGGACGCAGGCTTCGGACCGGATGCACGGCGAGCTGGAAGCGGCCCGGACCGGCGGCTGGACGCCGGCGGGCGCCACGGGAAGCGGCGGGACCGGGCAGGAAGGGTACTCCCCGGACCACGCTTCAGGGCACGACGGCGGCCAGTCGGCAGCGCCCGACAGTCCAGGCACGCGCGGCAGCCCAGGACAAACCGGAGGACCCGGCAGCGGAGGACCCGGCAGCCGGGAATCCGCAGGGCCGCCGGACTATGTCGGCGGCCAGCGCGGCGCACACGCAGCCGGACACGCCGCGGAACGGGAAACCGGGAAAACCGCCGGCACCGGCGGACTGGGCGGCCAGTCCGCGGACCGGCTCACGCCGTCGCGCGGTTGGATGGCCCTGTTCCCCTACGTCCTGGTGATTGTCATCTTCGGCATCGCCAACCTCTGGACCCTCGGTGTGGACATCCCCGAAGCCCTCGCCAAAACCACCATCGAAATTCCCTGGCCGTGGCTGCATGAGGCCCTGCTGGATGCCAACGGCCAGACCCAGTCCTCCACGATCTACAGCTTCGAGTGGCTGGTCAGCCCCGGCACCCTGCTGCTCATCAGCGGGCTGATCGTGGCGCTGGTCTACTCACGGTTTGACGACCACGGCCGCTATCCCCTGACCATGGGCGGCACCATGCAGGAAATGTGGCTCACTGCCAAGCGGATGAAGTCCGCAACGCTGACCATCCTGGGCGTCCTGGCGCTGGCGTACGTCATGAACTTTTCGGGCCAGACCATCTCCATCGGCACCTGGCTGGCAGCAACGGGAGCGTTCTTCGCGTTCCTTTCCCCGGTTCTCGGGTGGATCGGAACGGCCGTCACCGGATCCGACACCTCCGCAAACGCCCTGTTCGCCAAGCTGCAGGAGACCGCAGGCCAGGCAGCCGGCCTGGATCCCAAGCTGATGGTTGCTGCCAACACCGGCGGTGGTGTGATGGGCAAGCTGATTTCCCCGCAGAACCTGGCCATCGCGGCAGCCGCAGTGAATATGAGCGGGCAGGAGTCCGTCCTGTTCCGGAAGGTCTTTGGCTGGAGTGTCGCCCTCCTGCTGGCGCTGTGCGTGATCGTCTTCCTGCAGTCCACGCCCGTGCTGAGCTGGATGATCCCCAGCTAGGCCGGGGATCATCCAGAGGCCTGGCCGGGGATCATCCAGCGGCTTGGCTCAGTAGCTGGTGCGCTCTTCTTCGGCAGCCGCCTGCGGCAGATACCTGGCCGCGAGCGCCTCAGACGCGCGGGCCAGCAGAGCAACGTCCGCACCCACCAGGATGAAGTCCACCCCGGCGTCCAGGTAACGCCGCGCGGTGGCCTCAGCGAATGCGTTGACGCCTACCGGAACCCCCAGCTCCTTGGCCGTGCGGATGCACTGCTCGACGGCGGCAACCACCTCGGGATGATCCTGCTGGCCGAGGTGACCCATCGACGCCGCCAGGTCCGACGGGCCGATGAAAACCCCGTCCACTCCATCCGTTGCGGCGATCTCCGCCATGTTGGCCACGGCCGCTGCGGTTTCGACCTGCACCAGCAGGGTCACCGTTTCGCCGGCCCGCCCCAGGTAGTTGTCGATCCGGTTCCAGCGCGAGGCCCGGGCCAGTGCACTGCCCACCCCGCGGATACCGTGCGGCGGGTAGCGGACGGCGGCAACCGCGGCAGCAGCCTGCTCCGCAGTGTCCACCATGGGGACCAGCAGGTTCTGCGCACCGAGGTCGAGGTACTGCTTGATCAGCACCTGGTCATTGACCGGCAGCCGGACCACCGGCTGGATCGGATACCCGGCTGCCACCTGCAGCTGCACGCTGATCGATTCCAGGCTGTTGATGCTGTGCTCGCCGTCGATCAGCAGCCAGTCCAGGCCGGAACCGGCGCAGATCTCGGTGACCAGCGGATTACCGGTGCACGCCCACATCCCCACCCGGGCACGGTTGCCAGGGACCAGATCGGCCTTGAACGGTGTGTGCGGGTCTACTCGAAACGGCATGTCACTGATCCCAGCTGTCCGTAGTCTGCGTGGACAGTATCTCCCTTGTGCACCCACATGGGCCGGGTGAAGGATCCCGCCAGGATAATTTCGCCGGCGCCCAGGGTGGTGCCGTGGGCGGCCAGCTTGTTGGCCAGCCAGTAGACCCCGGCGGCCGGATGGTTCAGGACGCCGGCCGCGACACCGGTTTCCTCAATGGTCTGGTTTTTGTACAGCAGCGCCGCGACCCAGCGGAGGTCGACGTCGGACACCTTGACCGGGCGCCCGCCCACCACCATGGCGCCCATGGCCGCGTTGTCGGAGATGGTGTCCACAATGGTGCGGCCTTCCATCTCGATGCGGGAGTCCAGGATTTCCAGGGCGGGAACCACATATTCGGTGGCGTCCAGGACGTCGAAGATGCTGCAGTTCGGGCCCGAAAGCGGCTTGCCCAGCACAAACGCGAGCTCCACCTCGATCCGCGGGTGGGTATACGCATCCCACTGCACGGTGCAGCCGTTTTCCAGCACCATATTGTCGAAGATGACCCCGTAGTCCGGCTCGGTGATTCCGGTAGCGGCCTGCATCGCCTTGGACGTCAGGCCGATCTTGCGGCCCACCAGCTTCCGCCCGCTGTCCTGCATCCGCTGGCTCCACACGTTCTGCACGGCGTAGGAGTCCTCCACCGTCATCTCCGGGTACCGGGATGTCAGCCGCTGAACCGGGATGCGGTTAGCGCCCGCCGCCACCAGTTCATCGGCAATCTTTTCAATGGTCTGCTTCTCGAGCACCTAACTGCACCACTTTCCGGGGAAACGCTGGTCCGCTCCATAACGGCTAAAACAGGATTGTATATGATTCACGACACATTTCTACGGCAACCGAAGGCCCGGGCCCTGCTCCACTAGGCTGAGGACGTGCCTCCCTCCCCCGGCCGCAGAGTGCGGACAACCATGATTGCCGCCTGTGCCGCGGCCGGAGCCGCAGGCCTTGGCATGGCCTGCGTTGCCAGCCCCTGGCCTGCGGCTCTGCTCATCCGCGGTGTTTTTTACCGCGGCGCACGGCAGCTCGCAGCCCGGATGGCCCTGGAGGCACCGGAGGTCACCGGACACCGGGGATTGAAATACCAGGACGACGGCGGCACCCGGCGCCTGGATATCTACCTCCCGCCGGAACGCTCCGGGCCGGTGCCCGTGGTCTTCTGGATTCACGGCGGTGCCTGGATCTCGGGCTCGCGCCGGGACGTTGCGCCGTACCTGCGGATGCTGGCAGCGCAGGGGTCTGCCGCCGTCGGCGTCGATTACTCCGTGGCACCGGGCACCCGGTATCCCGGAGCGCTGCACCAGCTCAGTGCGGCCCTGCGGTACCTGCAGCACAACGCAGACCGGTACGGCCTCGACGCCGGCCGGATAGTCCTGGCCGGAGACTCAGCCGGCGCCCAGCTCGCGGCCCAGTTCGCGGCGGCGGTGACGTCGCCGGAGTACGCTGCGGCGCTGGGGCTGACACCTTCCCTCCCGCCGGAACAGCTCCGCGGTGTGGTGCTGCACTGCGGCGTCTATGACCTCGCTGCGCTGTCCGGGCTGACCGGGATTCTGGGCTGGGGGTTCCGGACAGCGCTGTGGAGCTACACCGGAACCCGGCGCTTCGCCGAGACAGCAGCGGCCCAGCAGATGTCCGTCCTCACCGCTGCCACATCCGGTTTCCCGCCGGCGTTCATCTGCGGCGGCAACGGCGATGGCCTCACCGCTCAGCAGTCCGAGCCGTTCGCCGACCGTTTGGAAGCCCTGGGTGTTCCCGTGACCCGCAGGTTCTGGCCCGCCGGGCACTCCCCTGCCCTGCCGCATGAAGCGCAGTTCCAGTTCCCGCGGCCCGAAGCCTTCGAGGTGCTCGAAGAGACGCAGAAGTTCCTCACGGATGTGTTCGCCGCGGACACAGGCGTGGAGGAAACCGCCCAACATCCGACCGTCCCGCCAGCTCCGGCTTCGTAGCCGCCGACCACCCCAGGGGATCCGAAATATGCGCCGTGTTCTACTGCTTCTCATAACCGTGTTCTTAGGGGTGGCGCTGCCCGCCCTGCCGGCAGCCGCCGTCGGGCCGGAAGAGATCATCGTCGAAGACACCGCCGGCGTGCTCGACCAGAACACGCTGCTTCCGGCGCTGGCGGACATCAAGTTCCGTGAACCCACCACCGTGGCTGTTTACACCTACCGCGGCGACCCGGGTGCCGAGTATTCCGACGGCGATACGGTCACGAATGCGGAGACGCTCCGCTTCGCCCGCGCTGAACATCCCGAATGGATCAGCCCTGACGGCCAGAAATGGGCCGACGGTATGTTCATCTTCACCCTGGATCCGGAGGGGCGCTGGATCGGCACCTACTTCGGCGAAGACCGGAACCTGGACCGGGAGTACGCCCAGGACATCCGCGATGAGGCAGCCAGCTACTTCGTCGACGCGCAGTGGACCGATGGAACCATTGCCGCCGTCGCAGAGGCTGCGAAACTCATCAACCGGCCCTGGTACCTCAATCCTGCGGTGATCTTCCTGGGCGTGCTGGTCCTGGCTGCCGCCGCCGGCGTCTGGATCGCAGTGATCCTGGTGCGCCGGAGCCGGCTGCGGAAGAACCGGGAGCTGATCGCGGACGCGGAACGCTCATATGCCAGCGTCAGCCTGGACCTGGACGCCACGGAACTCAATGCCCGGACCATTCCCGAAGGTTCCTCCTACGGTGCGAAGGTGCTGGAAGAGCACCGGACCTTCCGGACGCGGTACAACCGCGCGACAGAACTGGGAAACCAGGTCCGGGTATTTACGGACAAGGACCTCCGGCGGCGGCGCAGCACGAAGCCCATCGAGGAATTCGCTGAACTGGCCGCCGCGCTGGACGGCATTGACGACGTCATCGCGGACACCAACACGCTGCTTAACCTGGCACCCGGCTGGCCGGCCGCATGGGACCGGCAGGCAGCACCCCTGCAGGCCGAACTGGACAAACTCGAGGGCGTTTTTGAAGCCGGCAAAACCGGAAAGGACTCTGCCACTGCCTCAGCACTGCTCGCCTTCCGGGCCGGGTGCCGGCAGCGGATCCAGGCGGCGGCCGCTGGCCTCGCGGACGGCACCACCACGCCGGAAGCTGCCCTGGACCTGCTCCGGGACATTGGCGGGGAACTGGCCGGACTGCCCAAGGACCATTCGGAGACCGTGATCGCCTTGGCAGCCAAGGATCAGGCGGAACGCGACCTGATGCGCAAGGCGCTGGAGGAAACCCGGAACCACCGCCGCACCTACCGGGACGGATACCGGCCCAGCATCCTGGACACCGTCTACCCGAACTACATCTGGACGGTCAGCGCGTTCAGCGCCGGTGTCCATTCCGGCAACAGCAGCATCGACAGTGCCCGCAGTGCCGCGTCGAGTTCCTCCGGTGCCTCCAGCGGCTACGGTGCCGGCGGCGGGAGCTTCAGCGGATCGGGCAGCTCCTCACGCTTCTAGCGGGCCAGTCCACCGCCCGGGCCGGAGGGGTGGCGGCTGCTCGCCGGGTGTACCAGGATGCCGTTCGTGGGCACGGGACGTGGATACGGCAGGCGGCCACCGTTCACGGCTATTCAGGGCCACGTTTCCTGGACACTGTTTCGTGGACACCGGTCGTGGACACCGTTCGTGGACACCCCCGGCCAGGCTGGCTAGGGTGGCAGGCATGAGCCCACACATGCCCGACGGCGGCAGTCTGCTGTCCGGTTTTTCCCTCGAAATGACCGGCAAGGATGTTGAGGCGCTGCAGGCGGCGCAGGATGTGCTGCCTGCAGGAACCCGCGTGAACGTAACCTTCCTGGGCAACGAAGACCTGCCGATGCGCCTGGCGGCGGCGTCGGCCGTGAAATCCGCAGGACTGGTGCCGGTGCCGCACATCTCCGCCCGCCGGCTGGGGTCCGCCGCTGAACTTGAGAAGTTCCTCGGCACCCTGGCCGATGCCGGTGCCGTGGAGGACCTGTTCGTGGTGGGCGGTGACCCGTCGGAACCGATGGGGCCCTATGAAGACTCGCTCGCCGTCATCCGCTCCGGGCTGCCCGCTGCGTACGGTGCCCGGCACATCAGCATCGCCGGTTACCCGGAGGGGCATCCGGACATCAGCAGCGGGACCCTCTGGACTGCCCTGCTGGCCAAAGCCGATGCCCTCCAGGAGCAGGGGCTCGAGGCGTCCATCATCACCCAGTTCGGCTTCGACACCGCCCCGGTCCTGGCCTGGCTCGAAGAACTGCGCGGGCGCGGGGTCACTATCCCGGTCCGCATTGGCGTCCCCGGACCGGCGGGCATCAAGCGGCTGCTCGGCTACGCCCGCCGGTTCGGAGTCAGCTCCTCAGCAGGGATCGCGCAGAAGTACGGGTTCTCGCTGACGAATCTCCTCGGCACGGCCGGCCCGGACCGCTTTCTCCGGGACCTCGCGGCAGCCCACGATCCCGGCCGCCACGGCACGGTCCAGCTGCACTTCTACACGTTCGGCGGGCTGCGGGCCACAGCGGAATGGGTCCGGGATTTCCAGGAGCACTAGGCTCCCGCACATCCCGGACCCACGGAACGTCCCCGAACCAACCCGGATCGAGCAGGCCCCACCCGGGTTGGTTCAGCACTTGCCGGTTTAGTACGCCGGAAGCAGTGCTTTCATATCCGGAATCTCCTCGACCAGCCCGCGGTCCAGCGAGATCCGGGCAACCTCCTCAACCGAGGCACTGTTCACCTCGGTGCTGTACCTGGGCAGGGTCAGCTGCTCGATGACCTCGGGCTTCAGCGAGGTGTAGCTGGGCAGTACGGCACGGACCTTGTCCGGGTTCTGCTCGGCGAATTCCTGCGATGCCTTGATCGCGCGGACAAACTTCTCCACGGTTTCAGGGTTCTCCTGAACGTACTGGTCCGAGGCGAAGTAGACCGCCACCGTCAGATCATCCACCGGTTCCGCGTAGTTGGAAAAGACCGGAACCGCGCCGTCTGCCTTGGCAATGGTCACAAACGGTTCGACGGCGGCAATCGCGTCCACGGTCCCGGCAGCCAGCTGGGCGGACAAATCCGGGAACGGAATTTCGACGTACTCGATGCTCTCGTAATCCCCTCCGGCCTGCTTCACTGCCTCTGAGATGGTGGAGTCGGAAATATTGTTCAGCGTGTTAACGCCGATCTTCTTGCCTTCAAGATCCTTGGTGGTTTCAATGCCGCTGTCCGGTTTGGTCATCACGGCGGCAAAGTCCGCATCGGGATCGCCGGTGGAGCTGCCGCCGGGTGCGACCATCTGGACCGGCAGGCCCTTGGAACGTCCCACGATCATGGACGTGATGTTGGAGAAGCCGAAGTCCATCTGGCCGGAAGTCACTGCCGGCACAATGGCGGCCCCGCCCTGGGCCAAAGTGAGGGTGACGTCCAGGCCCTCCGCTTCGAAGAGACCTTCTTCGACGCCCAGGTAAATCGGTGCAACGTCGATGATGGGAATCACCCCCACCTCGATGGCCGTCAGCCCTTCCGCTGCCGCTGCCGAAGCCGGCGCCGCCGTCTCCTCTGAGGACGACAGCGACCCCGATCCGCATGCCGTCAGGCCAAGCAGCGCCGCCGTTGCCGCTGCTGCAACCAGTTTCCTCATGGGTGTCTCCTCGTTTCGTCGCGGGCAGACCCGCGGCTCAGTATGTGTTCTGCATCACACACACTATCTACCAAGATAGATATTGACTAGGGCCCCTAACCGGCGGCCCGGACCCTCGACATGTCTATCGACATAGATATATGGTCGGCGCACCGGCTTTGCCCGGTTCCCCATCCGACAGAAACAGAGGTTCATCGTGGCACCAAAGAATCTGCAGGAAGTCCTGGATGCGTCCCAGGGAACGGTCGATCTGCTCCGCAATTCGCAGATCGGGGCGTACATCTATCCGGTCGTCGCTCCGGAATTCACCAACTGGCGCAGCGAACAGCGGGCCTGGCGGGAAACCGCCGTCCTTTTTGACCAGTCCCATCACATGGACAACGTTTTCATCAAGGGCCCCGACGCACTGAAGCTCATCTCGGACACCGCGGTGAACAGCGTTGCGAACTTTCCGGTCAACAAAGCCAAGCAGTACGTCCCCACGACGCCGTCCGGCCATGTGATCGGCGACGGCATCCTCTTCCACCAGGAACAGGACGAATACGTGTACGTCGGGCGGGCACCGGCGGCCAACTGGCTGCTGTTCAACGCCGAGACCGGCGGGTATGACCTGGAGATCGAGGTGGACCGGCGGTCGCCGTCGCGCCCCATGGGCCAGCCGGTCAGCCGGCGCTACTGGCGGTTCCAGATCCAGGGTCCCAACGCCTGGCAGATCATCGAGAGCCTCAACGGCGGCACGCTGGAACAGCTGAAGTTCTTCAATATGGACACCATGACCATCGCCGGGGAACGCGTGCGCACCCTGCGGCACGGCATGGCCGGCGCACCGGGCCTGGAAATCTGGGGAGACTACGGCTCCTACGACAAGGTGCGGGATGCCATCCTGGCGGCGGGCACGGAGTTCGGCATGGCCGCCGTCGGGTCCCGGGCCTACCCCTCCAACACCCTGGAGTCAGGCTGGATCCCTTCGCCGCTGCCCGCCATCTACACCGATGAGCGGCTGCGTCCGTACCGCGAATGGCTCGGCGCGGACAGCTACGAGGCAACCAACGCCGTCGCAGGCAGCTTCGTTTCGGCAGACATCGAGGACTACTACCTGACGCCGTGGGAGCTGGGCTACGGCTCCTTCGTGAAATTCGACCACGACTTCATCGGCCGCGAGGCGCTGGAAGCCATGGACCCGGCGGCGCAGCGCCGCAAGGTCACCCTGGCCTGGAACGAGGAAGACCTGGGCCGGATCCTCACCTCGCAGCTGGACACCGGCGGAACACCGTACAAGTATTTCGACCTGCCGCTGGCCAACTACGGCTCCTCGAACTACGACGCGGTGGTCGACGCCGCCGGCAACACCGTGGGCCTGTCCATGTTCACCGGCTACTCCGCCAATGAACGGCGCGGCCTGTCCCTGGCCACCGTTGATCCGGACGTCCCCGAGGGCACCGAACTGCGCGTGGTCTGGGGCGAGCCCGGCGGCGGCACGGCGAAAACCACCGTGGAACCGCACCAGCAGCTCGAGGTCCGGGCCGTGGTCAGCCCGATCCCCTACTCCGAAACCGTGCGCAAGGACTACAAGGGCGGCTGGCGCACCGGGTACACCGGAGCCTAAGCTCCGGTCAGCTCCGGTCAGCTCCGGTCAGCTCCGGTCAGCTCCGGTCAGCTCCGGCCAGCTCCGGCCAGCTCCGGCCAGCTCCGGCCAGCTCCGGCCAGCTCCGGCCAGCTCCGGCCAGCTCCGGCCAGCTCCGGCCAGCTCCGGCCAGCTCCGGCTAGCTCCGGACGATAATCACGTCCAGCGTCCGCGGACCGTGCACTCCCTCGACGCGTTCGAGTTCGATGTCGCTGGTGGCGCTCGGACCGCTGATCCAGGTCAGCGGCCGGGTGCCGTCCAGCCGGCGCAGCCCCTCGGGCAGGATGGTCGTGATGTCCGCGGCCCGGACCACGCAGATGTGGTGGTCCGGGACCAGCGAGATGGCGCGGCGGCCTTGGTTGGGGCTGCCGTCCAGGATGATCGTCCCGGTTTCGGCGACGGAGACGGCGCTGCCGGTCACGACGGCGGTTGTTGCATCCAGCTCGGCGACGCTCAGCGGCGCCGTGGTCGAGTCGGTCCGGCGCCGGCCGGGGACGGCGGTGTCGGCAGCTGCCAGCCAGGCGCCGTCGATACCCTCGGGCACCACATAGCTCGCTGCGGCGTCGAGCAGTTCCGCGATCCGGGTGCCGATCCCGGCTTCGTCCAGCACCGTGACTCCGGCCTTGTAGTCCTCGAGCCGGTCCACGAGCATGGCGATCCGCTCAGTTTCCGGGACCTCAACGGCACTGCGGTAGCCGCGGGGAATCTCCGGGACCTCCGGTGAATCGCGCAGCGCGTCCCGCAGCCGGCCCAGGATCTCTTCGCGTGCGCTCATGCCTTCGTCTCCCCCTGCGTTGCCGCGCCGCCCTGGTGTTCCGGCGCCGCCTGATATTCCTTGGCCCACCAGTCCCGGAAGGACTGCGCAGGCGGTGCGGGAATGTCCCGGCTCTGTGTCCAGCCGGCGGCGATGCCGGGCAGCTTGGTGATTTTCTTCTTCCGGCCGGCGGCCAGCCGTCCGAGCGGCAGGCCCTTCTCCAGCAGGCCCAGGTTCCGGCCGCGGGAGAACGCCCAGGAGGCGCCCTTCATCATCAAATCCATCTGGGTGGGCAGCTTTTTGGTGCCGCGCTTGGAGTCCACGTCCTCGGCGCGCAGGTGCACCAGGATTTCCGGGATGTTGATCTTCACCGGGCAGGCGTCGTAGCAGGCACCGCACAGCGAGGAAGCGTACGGCAGCGAGCTGTTTTCCTCCGACTTAATGCCGGTCATCATCGGCGAGAGAATCGCCCCGATCGGTCCCGGGTAGGTGGAACCGTAGGCGTGGCCGCCGGTGCGCTCGTACACCGGGCAGACGTTCATGCAGGCGCTGCAGCGGATGCAGTGCAGGGCAGAGCGGCCCATTTCGTCCGCCAGGGCGGCGCTGCGGCCGTTGTCCAGCAGCACCAGGTGCACGTTCTGCGGTCCGTCGCCTTCGGTGACGCCGGTCCACAGGGAGGTGTAGGGGTTCATCCGCTCGCCGGTGGAGGAGCGCGGGAGCAGCTGCATAAAGACTTCGAGGTCCTGCCAGGTCGGCAGCAGCTTTTCCACCCCCATCACGGTGATCAGGGTTTCGGGAAGGGTCAGGCACATCCGGCCGTTGCCTTCGGATTCGACGACGGCGAGGGTGCCGGCGTCGGCGATCGCGAAGTTCGCACCGGAGACGGCCACCTTGGCGGAGAGGAACTTGCGGCGCAGGTGGGAGCGGGCGGCCTCGGCCAGTTTGGCCGGGTCATCGGTGAGCTCCGGATCCACGCCGGGCATTTCGCGCAGGAAGATCTCGCGGACCTGGGTACGGTTTTTGTGGATGGCCGGAACCAGGATGTGGCTGGGTTTGTCATGGTCCAGCTGGACAATCAGCTCGGCGAGGTCGGTCTCGTAGGCGGCGATGCCCTGCTCTTCGAGGTACTCATTCAGGCCGATTTCCTGGGTGGCCATGGACTTGACCTTCACCACCTCGTCCACACCTTCGGCGCGGATCAGGTCGCGGACAATTTCGTTGGCTTCGTCGGCGTCGCGGGCCCAGTGGATGATGCCGCCGCGGGCGGTGAAGTTGGCTTCGAACTGCTCCAGCAGCTCCGGCAGCCGGGCCATGACGGATTCCTTCACGGCGCTGCCGGCGTCGCGCAGCTCTTCCCAGTCGGGCAGCTCGCCGACCACGCGCAGCCGCTTGTCGCGGATGGTGTGGGTGGCGTGCCCGAGGTTGGCGCGGAGCTGGGCGTTGCCCAGTTCCCGCTTGGCTGCAGACGGGAAGGACTCGACGGCGTTGAGGTTGCCGCGCCCGAAGACCGGCAGGGTGGGCATGCCCAGGTAGGTGCTCATCGTCCGGCCTTTCCGCTGACGAGGATCTCTCCGGTGACGGAGACCGGGTTTTCCTTGGTGCTGGCCAGGATTTCGGCGAAGTGCAGGGTGGTGGCGCTGGCGCCTTCGCGGGAGAGCCCGCCGCCGATGTGCAGCAGGCAGGAGGCGTCTCCGCCGGAACACAGCGAGGCGCCGGTGGAGGTGATGTTGGCGGTTTTGTCCGCCAGCATGGCGGAGGAAACGTCCGCATTCTTCATCGAGAACGTTCCGCCGAAGCCGCAGCACTGGTCAGCCTCCGGCAGGTCGGCCATTTCGATCCCGCCCACGGAGGAGAGCAGGTTCAGCTGCCGGTCGCCCAGCCGCAGCAGGCGCATGCCGTGGCAGCTGGGGTGGTAGGTGACCTTGTGCGGAAACCAGGAGCCCAGCTGTTCGGCAGCGTTGGTGATGCCCAGGACGTCGGTCAGGAGTTCGGAGAGTTCGTAGGTCTTGGCACCGACGGCTTCGGCCTGGGCCTCCAGCACGGTGTCGCCGCAGGAGCGGGCGATCATCGGGTGCTGGTGCTTGACCGAACCGACGCAGGAACCCGACGGCGCGACGGCGACGTCGTAGCCGGCCGGGTCGAATGCAGCGACGTGGTTGCGGACCACGGGAACCGCTTCCGGGAAGTACCCCGAGTTCACGTGCATCTGGCCGCAGCAGGCCTGGCCGGACGGGAACACGACCTCGTGTCCCAGCCGCTCCAGGATGGATACCGTGGCACGTGCTGTCCGTGGATACATCGCATCCACGATGCAGGTGGCGAATAGTGCAATTCTCATGGCTGCCTCTCAGCGGGCTTGTCCCCGGGGCCGGTGTGGTCAGACCAATACTAGGCACGTTATTCGCAACACACCAAGGGGGCCTCCGGCTGGTGGCCATGATCACACGCTTGTCAAGGGTGCGCTAGACTTCCATGGCCTGACCATTGTGGTCTGACCAACTTCCCCCGCCAGTTCTTCTCTTTCCGGAGGTCCCCTGTGGATCACTTCACCGCCAGCACCGATCCGGTGTCCGGCAGCGTCGCCGCGTCAGCCATCGTGGCTCTCGTACCCCTGCTCACGTTCTTCATCCTCCTGGCGTTCGTGAAGGTGAAAGCCCACGTTGCGGGTGCGCTTTCCCTGGTGGTGGCCATCGCCGTCGCCATCTGGGCATTCAAGATGCCGGCTGGCCTGGCCCTGCTCTCCGCCACCCAGGGGGCGGTCTTCGGTGCCTTCCCGGTGGTCTGGATCGTGATTATGGCGATCTGGCTGTACCAGATCACCGTGGTCAGCGGCCGGTTCGAGGACCTGCGCCGCGTCTTCGACGTGATCGGCGGCGGGGACGTCCGCATCCAGGCGATCCTCGTGGCGTTCTGCTTCGGCGGGCTGCTCGAAGCCCTTGCCGGATTCGGCGCTCCGGTGGCCATTACGGCCACCATGCTGGTTGCCCTAGGGCTGAAGCCCATGAAGGCAGCAGCCGCCGTGCTGGTGGCGAACACCGCACCGGTCGCCTTTGGGGCCATGGCCATTCCGATCACCACGGCCGCCAACCTCACCGGCCTGGACGCTGACCACATCGGTGCCGTCGTGGGACGCCAGGCACCCCTGCTGGCCGTTATTGTTCCGCTGATCCTGGTATTCATCCTCGACGGATTCAAGGGCGTCAAGGACACCTGGCCCGCCGCCGTCGTCACCGGCGTTGCCTTCTCCGTGGCACAGGTCCTGTGCTCCACCTTCTTCTCCTACGAACTGACGGACATTGTTGCCGCCCTCGCCGGCCTGGGTGCCGCCGTCGTCTTCCTGCGTTTCTGGCAGCCCCGCGGACTCGACGCCGCCCGTGAGCGCATGGGCCTGACCGCCCTCGTCGCCGCCGGCACTGACCGCCCGGGCACCGGCAGCGGTTCCACCGCCACCGCCGTGCGCGACGAAGACTCGCTGACGCCGTCCCGCACCTGGCTGGCACTGTTCCCGTATTTCCTGGTCATCGTGATCTTCGGCATCGCCAAGCTCTGGAAGCTGGGTGTGGATATCCCGGCCTTCCTGGCCTCCACCGACATCAAGATTCCCTGGCCGATCCTGCACGAGCGTCTGGTGGACGAGGCCGGCAACGCCGTTTCCTCCACCATCTACACGTTCAACTGGCTTTCCACCCCTGGCACGCTGCTGCTGATCACGGGCCTGATTGTTTCCTTTGTCTACTCCAAGTTCGACGACGGCGGCCGCTACCGCATGAGTGTGGGCAACGGTGTGGCGGAGATCGGCCGCACCATGTGGAACATGCGCTGGGCCGGCCTGACCATCCTCTCCGTCCTCTCCCTGGCCTACGTGATGAACTTCTCCGGCCAGACCGTGGCCATCGGCACCTGGCTGGCCGGAACCGGAGCCTTCTTCGCGTTCCTCTCCCCCGTCCTGGGCTGGATCGGCACAGCCGTGACCGGCTCCGACACCTCGGCCAACGCGCTCTTCGCCCGACTGCAGCAGACCGCTGGCCTCGAAGCGGGCATCGACCCGAACCTGCTGGTGGCCGCCAACACCACCGGCGGCGTCGTTGGCAAGCTGATCAGCCCGCAGAACCTGGCCATCGCGGTGACCGCCGTGAAGCTGGACGGGCAGGAATCCGTCCTGCTGCGCAAGGTGGTCGGCTGGAGCGTGGCCCTGCTGCTGATCCTCTGCACGCTGGTTTACCTGCAGTCCACGCCGATCCTTGGCTGGATGCTCCCGTAGCGGCCGGTCCCGTTCTCCCGGCGCCACCGGCGCTGGGCCGGAGCGGCAGGGGGTGTGTTCCTTGGGGGGAATACAGGCCCTGCCGCTCCGTTTTTTTGGCGTGCTTTTCCCGTTTCCCGCTGGGACTTACAGGTGGAACGACGCCGGACTTACGGTTGGCGCCGGCGGTGTTTCGAGCGTGCCGGCAGCCGGCCTTTTCTGCATGACGGACGCCGAACGCCTTTGTTGCGGGCGCCGGGGAATCCCCCAGCCTGCCGTGTAAGGATGTTGCAGTGACTCTTACGGATTCCGCGCCCCTGCCGCCGCGCCGCAGCTATGACCTCCTCCTGGAGAACATCGAAGCGGGCCTGCGGTCCGGCGAGATCAAGCTCGGCGACCAGCTCCCCGGCGAGCGCACCCTGGCGGAAACCTACGGCATCTCCCGCGCTTCGGTCCGCGAAGGCATCCGGATCCTGGACGCCATGGGCGTGCTGCGTTCCTCCTCCGGTTCCGGCCCGAAGTCCGGCGCCATCATTGTCTCCGAACCGTCCGCCGGACTGTCCTCGGCGCTGCGCCTGCATATGGCCAGCAGCCGGCTGCCGGTGGCGGACATTGTGCAGACCCGCGTGCTGCTGGAAACCTGGGCTGCCGAGGCCGCCGCTAACGCACCGCGCACCGACGAAACGGCGGCGGCCCTGGACCGGGCCCACGGCCTGCTGGAGGCCATGGACCGCCCCGACCTGGACCGGGATGCCTTCCACACCCTTGATGCGCGGTTCCACGTTGAGCTCAGCTCGCTGGCCGGCAATGCCGTGATCGAAACCATGATGGATTCCCTCAGCGGCGCCATCCGCGGCTACGTCAAGGAGGCGATGGACAATTTCGAAGACTGGCCCGCCATCCTGGCTGTGCTGCGTGAACAGCACCACGGGATTTACGACGCCGTCGCGGCGGGTGACGGCGACCTTGCTGCCCGCCTGCTCCGCGGCCACATCGAATGGTTCTACGCCCAGATCCCCTCGCACCAGGCGGCGCCGTCCCACACCGCCCGGTCGGAAAAGGCGCAGTACCCGGCCTGAGCGCACGTGCCCGGCCCCGAGGGCACTCCCCCGGCCAGGTCGGGGGAAAACCCCATAGTCAACGGTCTTGAGCGCGGAGAATGATGGAACCATGACACCCACCCAAGCCTCCGATCCCGGCGCCTCGTCCGGTGAGCCTGCCGCCCCCCACCCGGCGCAGCCCGCTCAGTACACACAATCCGGCCAGGACAAGCAGTCCGCGCAGGACACGCAGGCCGCTCAGTACACTCAGTCCGTCCAGGTCGCTCAAGCCACCCAGTTCACGCACACCACCCAGCAGACCCAGCCCATCGAAAAAGCTGAGTCCGGGAACAATGAGCCCGAAAACTCTGAGCCCGAAAACACTGGGCCAATGCAGGACCCTCAGCGCACCCCGCACCCGCGGCATCCCCGGCACATCCCGCATTCCGAGCGCGCACCGCATTCCCAGCGTGCCCAGGCACCCCGGCCGGCAGCAGGACGCCGCCCGGCGTTTTTCCGCAGCAGCACCTGGCGGGCGTTCGGCTACCACAGCCTGTCGCTGCTGCTGGCGCCCTTCGCGCTGGCCTACGCCGTGAGCACCGTATCGCTGGGAGCCTCATTCCTGGTCACTTTTGTGGGCCTGATCGTCCCGGCGGCCATGGTGGCTGCCGCCCGGTACTGGGGAACCATCAACCGTTCCCTCGCGGCAACACTGCTTGGCCGTCCGATCGACGCACCCCCGCCGTTCACCCCCCGGCCGGGATTCTTCGGCTTCCTCCGCTCCGGGCTCAGCGACACGGCGGGCTGGCGGGCCCTGGCCCACATGGGCGTCAGCTTCGTCACGTCGGTGACCGCGGCCTGCCTGAGCATCAGTTTCCTGGTCGCCGGGCTGGGCAGCATGACGCATTGGTTCTGGTCCCGGTGGCTGCCCCCGCAGCAGGCGGCCGACGGAACCTGGCACCGTGGCAGCCAGATCCTCCCGGGGGTCTTCGCTGACAGTTTCTGGTGGCAGGCCGCCTACTTCGCGGTGGGTGTCCTGTTCACCTTCCTGCTCTGGCCAGCGCTCAACAACGGCATGGCCCGCCTGCAGGCATCGCTCGCCGCGGCACTGCTGGGCCCCACCGGCGGCCAGTACCGTGTCCGGGATCTGGAAGCCAGCCGGAGCAGCTCCGTGACTACCGCTGACGCCAGGCTGGCCCGGATTGAACGGGACCTGCATGACGGGACCCAGGCGCAGCTGGTCGCCATCGCCATGAAGCTCGGCGACGCCCGGGACCGGGCGGCCGGCACCGAAGTGTCCGCGGAACTGCAGCATCTCCTGGACAGCGCCCACGGCACGGCCAAGGAAGCCCTGGAAGACCTGCGCGGCCTCGCCCGCGGGATCCGCCCGGCCGTGCTCAACGACGGCCTGGACACCGCGCTGGAATCGCTGGCTGCCACAGCCCCGCTGCCCGTCGACCTTTCCTACCGGTTGCAGGTCCGTCCCTCGCCCGCGGTGGAAGCCATTGCCTACTACGTGGTAGCCGAGCTGGTGACCAACGCTGTCAAGCACTCAGGGGGCTCACGCGTCAGCATCCTGGTGGTCGAGGAGGGAGCTGACATGGTGCTCAGCGTCAAGGACAACGGCACCGGCGGCGCAGCAGGTGCAGCAGGCTCAGCAGGTGCGGGACGTGAAGGCACAGGCACCGGGGCCGGAACTGGCTTGGCAGGCCTGGCGGAACGGGTCCGGACGGTGGACGGCACAATGCGGATTTCCTCTCCGGCCGGAGGGCCGACCGTGGTGACGGTCTTCCTGCCGCTTTCCTGAGCCGTTTCCTGACCGGTTTCGGAAGTGCAGCCCCGGTGGGGCAAGCTACTTGAATGAAGATCGTCATCGCGGAGGACTCCGCCCTGCTCCGCGCCGGGCTGGTCGAACTGCTGGACGGCCGCGGGCACCAGGTGCTCGCGGCCGCCGGCGACGCCGAAGAACTGTTCACAGCGCTGGAAACCGCCGAGCCCGACGTCGTCATCCTGGACAACCGGATGCCGCCAACCCATACCCATGAAGGGATCCGCGCCGCACTGCAGCTGCGGGATACCCGCCCGGAGATCGGCGTCCTGCTGCTCTCCCAGTATGTTGAAACCCGCTACGCCGCGCAGCTTTTCGCCGGCCAGCCCCGCGGCACCGGCTATCTGCTCAAGGACCGGGTGGCGGATGTCGCTGATTTCCTCCACGCTTTAGAACGCATCCGTGCGGGCGAAACGGTGCTGGACCCGGAGGTGGTGCGGCAGCTGATGGGCGCCGGACGCCACGCGGGGCTGGAATCCCTGACCCCGCGCGAACGCGAGGTGCTGGCGCTCATGGCCCAGGGACGGACAAATGCCGGCATCTGTGCTGAACTGTTCCTCTCCGCCGGAGCAGTGGAGAAGAACATCACCTCAATATTCGGCAAGCTGAACCTCCATCCAGCGGCCGGGGACCACCGGCGGGTCCTGGCCGTGCTGCAGTATCTGCAGGCTGCGCCTCCCGTGTGGCCTGACCATTTCACTGAAGGCGGGTCCCGGGCCTAGATTTGAACCGGGGCCAAAGCCCCGTCGATGTCTCGGATCAGGATCGTATGTCAGTCACAGCAGAATCTTCAGCCCCAGCAATCAACGCCCTTGGCAGCGGGGGAATCAGCACCCGGGAAATCGACCGCCGCAAAATGGCGCATGATGCCTCCCACTACCTGCTGATCCCCCAGGCAGTGGCCACACCCACGAACACCGCTGAGGTGGCTGACCTGCTGCGGCGCAGCCGGGAGCTCGGTATCCCCGCCACCTTCCGGTCCGGCGGAACCTCCCTCTCCGGCCAGGCACTGAGTGACAGCCTGCTCATTGACACCCGGCACCACTTCCGGGAGATCGAGGTGCTCGACGGCGGCACCCGGGTCCGGGTGGCACCCGGCGCCACGGTGCGGGCAGTCAATTCCCGCCTCGCGGCGTTCGGCCGGAAACTCGGGCCGGACCCGGCCAGCGAGATCGCCTGCACGATTGGCGGTGTAGTCGCCAACAACTCCTCCGGCATGGCCTGCGGCACCGAGTTCAACACCTACCGGACGCTGGAGTCCATGGTGCTGGTCCTTGCCGGCGGAACCGTACTGGACACCGCGGCACCGGATGCCGAGCAGCGGCTGCGCGCCCTGGAACCGGAGCTGTTCGACGGCCTGCTGCGGCTCCGCGGACGGATCGTCGCCAACCCGCACTCGGTTGCCACCATCACCCGGCTGTTCTCCATGAAAAACACCATGGGCTACGGACTCAATTCCTTCCTGGACTTCGAGAGCCCGGTGGATATCCTGGCCCACCTGATGATTGGCAGCGAGGGCACCCTGGGGTTCGTGGCGCAGGCAACGTTCCGCACCATCCCCGCACTGCCGAAGGTCGCCACCGGCCTGATGTTCTTCGACACCCTGGACGCCGCGGCCACCGCGCTGCCGGAGCTCACCGCTTCCGGGCTGGCCACGATCGAACTGATGGACGCCACGTCCCTGCGGGTGGCGCAGCTCGCGGCCGATGCTCCCCAGGAACTGCGCAACCTTGACGTCCAGGCGCACGCGGCCCTGCTGGTGGAACACCAGGCAGCCACCGCGGAGGAACTGGACGCCAAACGCGAAGCCTCCCACCCGCTTTTCGACTCCCTGCACCTGGCCGCTCCATTTGCCATGACGTCCAAGGCGGCGGACCGGGCAGCGATGTGGCACCTGCGCAAGGGCCTGTACACCACGGTCGCCGGTGCCCGTCCCTCCGGCACCAACGCCCTGCTGGAAGACATCGTGGTTCCCGTGCCGTCACTGGCCCGCACCTGCGGCGAACTGGCCCGGCTCTTCACTGAGCACCGCTACCGGGACTCGGTGATCTTTGGGCATGCCAAGGACGGCAACATCCACTTCATGCTCAATGAGAACTTCTCCGACCCGGCAGAATTGGCCCGCTATGAGGCGTTCACCGAGGAGATGGTGGACCTGGTGCTGGGTGAAGGCGGCTCGCTGAAGGCCGAACACGGCACCGGCCGGATCATGGCTCCCTATGTCCGCCGCCAGTACGGCGACGAACTCTACGGGATCATGTGCGAGGTCAAGGCCCTGATCGACCCGCCGAACCTGCTCAATCCCGGTGTCCTCATCAACGACGATCCCCGCGCCTACATCGAGAACCTGAAGGTCGCACCCACCGTCGAGGAGGAAGTGGACCGCTGCGTCGAATGCGGCTACTGCGAGCCGGTCTGCCCCAGCAAGGACCTGACCACCACACCCCGCCAGCGGATTGTGCTGCGGCGGGAACTCGCGGCGGCCGAGGCCCGCGGGGACGCCGCCCTGGCTGCAGAGCTGCGCACCGACTACGACTATGACGGCGTGCAGACCTGTGCCGCTGACGGTATGTGTGTCACCGCGTGCCCGGTTTTGATCAACACCGGGGACCTGGTCCGCCGGCTGCGCGCCGAAAACGCCAACCCGGTGGCCGGGGCCGGCTGGAAAACCGCCGCCGGGCACTGGGGAACCGTGACCACCCTGGGCGGCAAGGCCCTGAGCCTGGCCAAGGCTGTGCCGGCTCCCCTGCCCAAGCTGGCGACCACCGTGGGACGGGCACTGCTGGGGGCGGACAATGTCCAGTCCTATGAAACAGTGCTGCCGGCCGGCGGTACCCGCCGCACCCCGCGGGAGGACCCGGATCCGGTCGCCGTGTTCTTCCCGGCCTGCATCGGAACCATGTTCGGTCCCGCCGAGGGCGGCGAAGGAGCCAGTACCGCGTTCCTGGAACTCTGCGAACGCGCCGGCGTCGGAGTCCGGGTGCCCAACGGGATCGGCGACCTGTGCTGCGGAACGCCGTGGAAGTCCAAGGGATTCACCGCCGGCTACGAAGCCATGACGGAGAAGGTCCTGGCGAACCTGTGGGTGGCCAGCGGCGGCGGGGAGCTGCCTGTGGTCTGTGATGCGGCGTCCTGCACCGAAGGCCTGGAGACGATGAAGCGGCTGGCCGGATCCAGCCCCGTCTACCCCGGGCTCAGGTTCGTTGATGCGGTGGACTTTGTCAGCGAAACGGTGCTGCCCCGGCTGGAGGTTACGGCGAAACTCGGCTCCCTGGCGCTGCACCCGACCTGCTCCTCGACGCAGCTCGGCGCCAATGACGCCCTGCATACGATCGCCTCGGCGGTCAGCGGCGAAGTGTTCGTGCCGCCGAGCTGGGGCTGCTGCGCCTTCGCCGGCGACCGCGGCCTGCTGCATCCCGAACTCACCGCCTCCGCGACGGACACTCAGGCCGCTGAGATCAATGCCCGCACGTTCGACGGCTACGCGTCCCTGAACCGCACCTGCGAGATCGGCATGAGCAAGGCCACCGGCCAGTCCTACCGGCACATCCTGGAGTACCTGGCCGAGGCCACGCGGTAACAAACCGCACCGAAGCAGGAAAATCCGAAGGGAGGGGCCGTCCGGTTCCTCCCTTCGGCCGTTCCCCCGTCTGCTCCCGGCATGAACCCGGCTTAATCCCGGAGTGAACCCGGGGACTGGCCTGGACCAGGACCGCCCGCCGCCGCCGCCGTATCACCGTGGATGAGCGCAGATCAGCGCGGATCGGCCCTGCCATAACGGGCCCTTGCCGCACCCACACCTGCCCGTCCGGCAAAACTTTTCCTTGCATTCTTACTTTCTTCACCGTATAAAGTAAGAATGTCATCCACCTCACAGAGCAGTGCTGCTCAGTACGGCGCAGCCCAGTTCGGCGCAGCCCAGAGCAGTGCAGCTCAGAACAGTGCGCCTACCGGACGCAGCGAACTGCGCCGGATCCGGGTGGAATCCGTGATGGGAGCCCTGCTCAGCACCGGCCCGATCTCCCGGACGGACCTCGCGGCAGTCACCGGCTACAGCCCTTCCACCGTCACCGGCATCGTCCAGGAACTCCAGGGCATGGGCTACCTCCACGAGGTCGGGCACCGGGAATCAACCGGCGGACGGCGCCGCACGCTGGTCGAACTCGACCGCACGGCCATCGCGCTGATCGTCGCCGAAGTCAGCGGTGGCCGCATCCGGGCCAGCCTCATTGACCTCGACGCCCGGGTGCTGGCCACCCAGGACGCCCCCTTCGATCCGGCAGATCCGGTCAGCGCCACTGCCCTCGCCGTGGCCGGTCTCGGTGAACCTACCGGCCACCGCCCCTCCCGGCTGATCCTCGCGCTGCCCGGTGTGGTCGCCGCGGACGGCACCGTGAGCCTGGCGCCCGCCTTCGCCGCCGCCGGAGATCCCCAGCTGGCCCAGGCCCTGGCCCGGCGGACCGGACTACCGGTCACCGTGGAGAACGACGTAAACCTCATCGCCCTCGGCGAGCGCAGCGCCGGAGCCGCGGCCGGCGTCGATGATCTGGTCCTGATCCACATCGCGGAGGGAATCGGCGCCACCATCCTCAGCGGCGGGCGCCTGCTGCACGGCTCCACCCGCTCCGCGGGCGAAGTCGGATTCCTCCCCATCGGCCTCACCCCGCTGCCGCACGGAAACCGCGGCAGCTTCGAGGAACGCTGGAGCACCCCGGCCATTGCCGCCGCAGCACGGACCGCCGGCCTGGATGTCAGCGAGGCCAACGTGATCCCCCGGCTCTGCAGCGAACCCGCCGCCGCCGCACTGCGGACCGAGGTGCTGGATGCCTGGGCCTGGGCTGCCGTCGTCTGCGCGTGCGTCCTGAACCCGGCACTGGTCCTGTTCTCCGGTGATGCCATCGGCCTGGACGACGACGCCCGCACCGGGCTGGCTGACCGGATCCGGTCCGCAGCGCCGGCCGCACCGGAGGTCACCTTCGCTTCCCTGGGCGTCGAAGCCGTCCTTTTCGGCGCCGTCGCCCGCGTCCTGGAGGACCCCGCCAGCCTGATCACCCCCGCCGGGTGATCCCACCCGTTTTCCACCGCACCAGCACTACACAACCCACCAGCACTACACAACCAAGGAGAAGTACATGGCTCTGAACCGCAAAATCCGCGGCCCGCTCGTCACCGTTGCCGGCGGACTCGCCCTGGCGCTTGCGCTCTCGTCCTGTGGACTGGACGAATCGCCGTCGGGCGGCGCTGAAGGTTCCGAAGGCGGAACCCTCACCATTTACACCGCCCGTGACAAGGGATTGGCCGAAGCAGTCGTAGCCGACTTCGAGGAAGCGAACCCGGAGTACGCCGGCAAGGTCGAAATCCTGACCCTCGGCGCGCAGGAAGCACTGGAACGTATCCGCGCCGAGAAGGCCAACCCGCAGGGCGACATCTGGTGGGGCGGCACCGGCCAGCAGATGAAGCAGGCCGCTGGAGACGACATCCTGGCCCCGGCCCCCGACGCCGTCGTCGACGCCGTGCCGGAAGAGCTCCGCGATCCGGCCGGACTCTGGGTGGGTGAAATGCAGCTGGCCGAGGTGATCTTCTACAACCACGACATGCTCACCGCCGACCAGGCACCCACCGACTGGGACGACCTGATTGCCCCGGAAATGGCAGACAAGATCGCCATCCGCGACGTGGAGGCCTCCGGCACCATGCGCAGCATCTACTCGGCCATGATCGACCGCAAGTACGACGAGTCCGGTTCCCCGGAAGCCGGCTACGAGTGGCTGCGCCAGCTGGACGCCAACACCAAGGTCTACGCCGCGAATCCGACGGACCTGTACCTGCGCGTCACCCGCCAGGAAGCAGCCGCCAGCGCGTGGAACCTGCAGGATGTCATGCTGCAGATCGATGGCCAGAACGCTCCCTACACCCCGGTGGTCCCGGAATCCGGTGCACCGATGCTGGTTGACGGCGTCGCCAAGATCAAGAACGGTCCGTCCTCCGACGCGGCGGACGCGTTCCTGGAATTCCTGCTGAGCGAAGACACCCAGAAGGAACTGTCCGAGACGTACTACCAGATCCCCTCCATCGCGATGACCGAGCAGCCCGCCTGGCTGGCCGAGCTCGACCTGAAGGAAATGGACGTCGACTGGGACCGGATCGGCACGAACGAAACCGAATGGATCGGCTACTGGGCCGAGAACATCAAGGGCAAGGGCTAAGACGCCTCCCGGGGCGGGCGGCGAAACGCCGCCCGCCCTCCCCTCTCTATTCACCCCCTACCTCTGCGGAGAGCAGCCATGACACGAGTCCTTCTCGAATCAATCGAAAAGCGCTATCCGGGCGCAGCCCCATCGGTCGCGGACCTCGACCTCACCATTGAAGACGGCGAGTTCTTCACCCTCCTGGGCCCCTCCGGATGCGGTAAATCCACGACTTTGCGCATGGTTGCCGGCTTCATCCAGCCCACCCGCGGGCGCATCCTGTTCGATGACAAGGACGTCACGAACATGGCACCGAACCGCCGTGACACCGGCATGGTGTTCCAGAACTACGCACTGTTCCCGCACATGAGCGTGCGCGCCAACGTCGGCTATGGACTCTCCGTGCGGCGCACCTCCCGTGCCGAAAAAACCAAGCGCGTGGACCGCGCACTGGAGCAGGTTGGCCTGAACGGATACGCCGACCGGCGGATCGACATGCTCTCCGGCGGCCAGCAGCAGCGCGTTGCCCTGGCCCGCGCCCTGGTGATCCAGCCATCGGTGCTGCTGCTCGATGAGCCGCTCTCCAACCTGGACGCCAAACTGCGCGAAGAGACCCGCGCCGAAATCCGCGGCACCCAGAAAGCCGCGGGCATCACCAGCATCTACGTCACCCACGACCAGGCAGAGGCCATGGCCATGAGCGACCGCGTGGCGATCCTTGAATCCGGGCGGCTGCACCAGGTGGCACCGCCCCGGGAGGTCTACCACCGCCCGGCCACCTCCTTCGTGGCCCGCTTCATCGGCCGCTCCAACGTCCTGGCCTGCACCATCCTGGAAGCCGGCGGAGACAGCGTCCAGGTCCAGCTGGAGGACGGCACCGTGCTGCGTGCACCCCGCGTTTCCGGCACTCCGTCGGCTGATGTTTCCCGCGGGGACACGGCAGCGGTCAGCCTGCGGCCGGAGTCCTTTGCCGTACTCCGGGACGCGGGCACGGCCGCCGCCAACGGTGCCGGTGAGCTGAAGGGCACGGTCCGCACCGCGGAGTTCACCGGTGCGGTCAACGTGTATGAAGTGGACTGGAATGGCAACAACCTGGTGGTCTCTGTGCCGGATTCCGAGGACCGGGTTTCCCCCGGCGACCCGGTAGTCCTGGCGCCGCACCCGGACCGGGTCTGGCTGGTGGCACCGTGACCGGCCTCGCGCAGAAGCTGCGGATGCGCAGCGGAACCACGTCCTCCGACCGGTTCATCTACTGGCTGGCCATTCCGCTGGTCCTGATCCTGCTGATGTACATCGTTATTCCGATGTTCGCCACGGCCCGGACCAGCGTTGACGGCGGCGTGGACAACTACAGCGGTTTCTTCGGCGGGAACTCCGGCCGGGCCCTGGGCCTGTCCGTCGGCATCTCCGTTGTCTCGGTGATCACCACCGGCGTCATCGGCACCGCGCTGGCCGTGCTCCTGACCCGCTTCGATTTTCCCGGCCGGAACGTACTGCGGCTCTTCGCGATGCTGCCCATGGCCCTGCCGCCGCTGATCGGCGCGGTGTCCTTCTACTTCCTGTACGCGGAAAGCGGCATCCTCCCCCGGTTCCTGGCCCAGTACTTCGGTGCAGATCCAGGTGCGGTCTCCGCGAACGGCGTCATCGGCGTGCTGCTGGTCCACACCATGACCATGTACCCCTATTTCTATTTGGCGGTCTCCTCCGGCCTCGCCGGATCCGATGCGTCGATGGAAGAAGCAGCCCTGAACCTCGGCGCCAGCCGGTTCACCATGTGGCGCACCGTGCTGCTTCCCATGCTGACCCCGGCCCTGGTCTCCGGCGCGCTGCTGACCTTTATGGTCTCCATGGCTTCCTTCACCGCGCCGCAGTTCTACAACGTGCAGACCCTGACCATGCAGATTGTCGCCTCGCGGACCTCCGGCGCGTACGAGCTGGCGGCGGCCCAGTCCACAGTGCTCTCCATCGTCTCCATCCTCTTCCTGCTGGCCATGCGCTGGTACCAGAACCGGCGCGTGCACCGCAGCGCCTCGAAAGGCACCCCGCAGGCCGTCAAGGTCATCCACGGCACGCTCCCCCGGCTCGGCGCCGGCCTCGGTTCCACCCTGCTGGTGCTGATCCTCATGGCGCCCGCCGCCGTGATCGTGCTGCTGGCCTTCACCGTGGACGGCTCCTGGACGGTGCAGATCCTACCGAACCAGTACACGCTGGGGAACTTCGCCCGCATCTTCACCGACCCCTCCACCCTCCGGCCGATCCTGGTCAGCTCCCAGATGGCGTTCATCGCCATGATTGCCTGCACCGTCGTCGGTGTGCTCGCCTCCTGGGTCGTCACCCGGTGGAAAGGCCCCGGCAAGGGACTGCTGGACGTGATGGTGATGATTCCGTGGGCCCTGCCCGGCACCGTGGTGGGCGTCAACCTGGTCACCGCGTTCGCCAGCCCCACGCCGTTCAACCTGGGCCAGGTGCTGATCGGTTCGCTGTGGATCCTGCCCGTCGCTTACTTCGTGCGCTTCCTGCCGCTGGTCTTCCGGTCAGCCAACGCCGCCCTGGCGCAGATCGATCCGTCCGTCGAGGAAGCCGCCCGTAACCTGGGCGCCGGACCGTGGCGCGTGCTGCGCACCGTGACCGTTCCGCTGATGTACCGCGGCATCCTGGCCGGCGCGCTGATGGCGTTCATCCAGGGCTTCGGCGAATACGTGGCCTCGGTGGTTGTCTACCCCGCGCGCTTCGCACCCCTGTCCGTGGAGATCTACAACCGGATCTACTCCAACGAGTTCGGCACCGCCGCGGCCTACGGCACCCTGCAGATGGGGCTGATCCTGATTGTGCTGATCATTTCCCAGCGCCTCGAGAACCCCGGCAGCGGCGGCATCGCCGCGATGCTGCGCCGCCGCCGTCGTCCCACTGTGGAAACCCCGCTGGTGGGCCCCATCCCTTCCGCCGCAGTCCCGCTGCCGCTTCCCGGCACCCGACCAGCATCCGAAACCGTAAACCCCGATTTGAAGCCGGTGAAATAGTTATGACCGCCATCCCCCGCCCCGCCCTTCAGGACCGGCCCGAGCTGTCCGTGTACTGGGACAACCACCTGCGGGATGCCTTCGAAGAGGCCGCGTCCTTCATCTACCCGCCAATGGTGGAGGCGTCCCTGGCCCACGTCTGGATGCTCGACGACGAGGGCATCCTCCCGCGCGAACGCTCCGCCCGGCTGGAAAAGGGACTGCTCACGCTCTGGGAGCGGATCAGCGACGGCAAGCAGGACTATGTCTTCGACGGCTCCGTGGAGGACCCGTACTACTTCATGGAACAGCAGCTGGCCGCGGCCTGCGGCATTTCCACCTCGGAGCTGGACGTCCAGCTGGCCCGCAGCCGCAACGACCTCGACGCCGGTGCGTTCCGGATGGTGCTCCGGCGCCAGCTGCTGGACCAGGCTGATCTGGTGGTCCAGGCAGCCGCCGACGCCGCTGCCCTGGCGAAGGACCATGCAGACAAGCTGATCATCGGTTTCACCCACCGGCGGCCCGCCCAGCCCACCACCATCGGCCACGTCCTCGGCGGCCTCTCCGAAGCGCTGCTCAGCCAGGGGCGCGAACTCCTGGACATCTACGCGGAACTGAACGTCTCCCCGCTGGGCTCCGCGGCGTTCGCCGGAACCGATGTGCCGATCAACCCGGAGACGCTGCGGGAACTGCTCGGTTTCGACTCTGCCTTTACCTCCAGCTATGAAGCCGTGGCCGGCGCCGAGCACTTTATGCGCCTCGCCGCGGCGCAGGCCCGGATCTGCGCCACCGGCGCCCGGTTCTCCCGCGTCCTGCTGGAATGGATGACGTTCGGCTGGGTCCGCACCCCCGACGCCTACACCCAGGGCTCCTCGATCATGCCGCAGAAGAAGAACCCGGTGGTCCTGGAACACATGGTCTCCATGGCCGGTGCCGCCGCCGCGGACATGTCCGCGACCTACGCCAATATCAACTCAGGCTGGTACGAGGACTCCAACAATGCGACCACCGATGTGCAGAAGCATCTGTGGCGTGCCGGAGACCGGGTGGTGCGGTTCGTGCGGATGCTCGACGGCCTGCTCACCGAGTTCGAGGTCCAGCGGCTGCCGGAGCTGGCGGAGATCGTCCGCTCCGGTGCCACGACGACGTCGGTCGCGGAGGCCCTGGCGGTAGCCGGCGTGCCCTGGCGCGGTGCGCACGACGTCGTCGGCCGCCTCTTCAAGACAGGCGACCCGACCTCCTGGACCCGGGAACAGGTCCTGGCGGCGCTGGCTGCCGCCGGAATCCGTGCCGAGCTGGCAGACCTGACGCTCGCGGCCGGCCGGGAGCCGGAACGCGTCCTGGACCGCACTCAGGCAGGCAGCCCGGGTACCAAGGCCGTCGAGGTGACAGCCGACGGCGCGCTGGCGGCCGCGCAGGAGCTGGCCACCCGGTTCGCGGAGCTGCGCACCGGGCTGGAGACTGCCCTGGCGCTTCTGCTCGGCCGTGCCCGGCAGCTGGCGGGCGCGGCGTGAGCGCAGTCCGGAACGATCTGACGGTCGTCGGCAATACCAACCTGGACATCATGGTTTCCGGCGTTACGTCCCTGCCGGAGCCCGGCACGGAAGCGCTGGTGCCGGACATCCGCATCCGGCTGGGCGGCTCCGCCGGAAACCTCGCCCTGCGGTGTGCCGGGCTGGGCCAGCCGACCACGCTGGTCAGCCGGGTCGGCAATGATGCCTCCACCGCCCTGGTCCGGTCCGAGCTGGATCTGCCGCACCTGCGGGCGCTGCTGGTCACGGATCCGCAGCTGCCCAGCGGTGTGACAGTCGCCGTCGAGGCACCCGGGCGTGACCGGGCGTTCATCTCCTCCCTCGGCGCCATGTCGGTGCTCGGCGCCGGCGATGTTCCGGAGGAGGCCGTGGCGGCCCGCTGCGTGGTGCTCGCCGGCTACTTCCTGCTGCCCAAGCTCCGCGGCGCCGCGCTGGAAGGCCTGTTCACCCGCGCCCGTGCAGCCGGAGCACTGACGGTGCTGGACACCGGCTGGCCCACCGAGGGCTGGACCCGTGACGTCCAGGCCGAGGTCCGCGGGGTGCTGCGCAGCGTGGACGTATTCCTGCCCAACTCGGACGAGCTCACCGGGCTGACGGGCATCGAGGACCCGCGGGCAGCGGCCCTGGAACTGGCCGCCGCCACCGGCACCCTGGTGGTGGCGAAACTCGGACCGGACGGTGCCGGACTGGCCCTGCCCAGCGGGGAATGGAGCCATTCACCCGCCCAGCCGGTGGAGCCCGTGGACAGCACCGGCGCCGGGGACGGTTTCAACGCTGCGTTCCTGACCTGCCTGGCACGGGGTGCGGCCCCCGTAGAGGCACTCGGGACCGCCGTCCGCTACGCCACCGAACTCGTTGCCACCGCACCGGAACAGCGTTCCGCAGTGCAGCTGGCCGAGGCTTTGCCGCTCTAGGAAGGTAGTTATGCACGTTTCCAGGATCGGGAACCGTCCCGTGGTCCAGGGCATCTCCATTGTCGACTTTCACCTGCATTTCCGGATGCCCCAGGACCCGCTGACCCGTGCCCTGTCCGGCGGGCAGTTCGCCTGCGAAGCCGCCTCCCCGGCAGCAGCCCGGCGGGCCGCCAAAGTGGCCGGAATGTCCGCCGCGTGGCGGCGCAGCTGGGACTTCGCCGATCCGGAACCGGCTGAAGCGGACCAGGGCTGGGAAGCGGAGGCCGACCGCTGGCAGGACGAGCTGGACCACCACCACGTTGAGTACGCCGCCTTCGTCACTGCCGGCGGCGATGAGGCGATGGGCCGGCTGACCGCCCGCGGCAACGGGCGGTTCCTGGGCATGGCTGCCATGGCTGACCCCTTTGCGCCAGGCGCTGCAGCAGATTTCGACCGGGCAGTCACGGAACACGGGCTGCGCGGACTGAAGCTGTTCGCTCCGCTGATGTCCGCCCGCATCGACGATCCGGGGGCCGATCCGGTGTGGCGGGTCGCCGCCAAGCACCAGGTGCCGGTCCTCATCCACTTCGGTCACTGCGGATCTGCCGGCGGAATAGCGCACAACGCCATGATCGAACCGGCGTGGCTGGAAACGGTGGCCAAACGGCATCCCGATGTGACTTTTGTGATTCCCCACTTCGGAATCCAGCACGTCCAGCAGGTGTTGTTCCTGATGTGGGCCTGCCCGAACGTCCTGGTGGATACCTCCGGTTCCAACCAGTGGGTGCGGTTTATGGCGCAGAAGCTGACCCTGGAGGACGTCTTCCGGCGGTTCTACGAAACCCATGGCCCGGACCGGATCATTTTCGGCACGGATTCCTCCTGGTTCCCCCGCGGCTACGCGCGGCGGTACCTGGTGGACCAGCTGAGGATCTGCTGGGAGATGGGTATGCCGCCCGTGGACGTGCAGAAAATCTTCGGCGCCAACGCTGCCGCGCTGCTGGATATTGCCGGCTGGAGCCCGGCCGATCCTGAACTGGCCCGTGCGCTGGGTATCCTGAACAACGGTGCCCTCAACAATGGCATTCTGGAAAAGGAGAGAACGGCGTGACCCTGCGGATTCATCTGGCTGCCACCCTGGACGAACTGGGCGGGGCAGCTGCCGACGCCGTGCTGTCCCGGCTTCGAAAAGCGCACCTTCCGGGGGCCCTGCCGGTGCTGGGAGTGGCAACCGGGTCCTCCCCCCTGTCCCTGTACCGGGCACTGGCCCAACGCCGGGACGACCTGCCGCCGCTGCGCGCCTTCGCCCTGGACGAGTACCTGGGCCTGCCGCCGGGACATCCCGAAAGCTATGCGGAAGTGGTCCGCCGGGAGGTTGTTGAGCCCCTGGGGCTCGACGCCGGCCAGGTGGCAGTGCCGGATGGATCGGCTGCCGATCCGGAACGGGCCGCCCCTGACTATGAGGCCGCGATTTCCGCCGCCGGCGGAGTGGACGTGCAGATCCTGGGGATCGGGAACAACGGGCACCTTGCCTTCAACGAACCCGGCTCGCCCTTGGACTCCCGCACCCGGGTTGTCCAGCTCGCTGAGAGCACCCGCCAGGCCAACGCCCGGTTCTTCTCCTCCCTGGAGGATGTTCCCACCCAGGCACTGACCCAGGGGCTGGGGACCATCCGTGCGGCGCGTTCACTGGTATTGCTGGCCAGCGGCGCGGCCAAGGCCGAAGCCCTGGCCGCAGCACTGCAGGGACCGGTGACCGAGCAGGTTCCCGCGTCCATCCTGCAGCTGCATCCCGATGTGACCATCCTGCTGGCCGACGGCGCCGGGGCTGGCCTCAGCGCTGATCTGCTCAGCCGGACTAATCTGCTTCCTACTCCTTAGCGATTGCCGGCAGCTCCTGCAGCGACCACTGGTTGCCGTCCGGATCACTGAAGTACACGAACGTACCCCAGTCCAGCGGCGTGACTTCGCTGGTTTCGACGCCCGCGTTCAGCAGCTGCTGCCGGGCGTCAGCGGCACTCGGCACCACCATCTGGATGCGCTGGCTTCCCGGCACCATGTCCGTGGTGCCTTCCCCGATCACCACGGAGCAGGCAGACCCGGGCGGCGTCAGCTGGACGAAGCGCAGGTTCTCGTCCACCCGCTGGTCGAAGTCGTCAGCGAAGCCCACCTGGTTCACATAGAAGTGTTTGGCGGCGTCGACGTCGGACACCGGCACGGGCACAAGTTCGATTTTCCAGTCCATGCCAGCGATCGTAGGCCTGGCTGCTGCACGCTCCAAGGGATCTGCGGTCAGGTTCAGTCCGCAAAAGCGGATTGACCGCACCGGTTAGGAATAAGCCTGCTGATCATTTGGTTGCGCCGGGTATGACTGAGCAGACTGAACCAGCCAAAATGACCGAACAAACCCTGCCGGCCACCCTCGATCTGAAGGACCTCGGAACTGTCCGCAGGCTCGGATTCGGTGCCATGCGTATTGTCGGGGCAGGCGTCTGGGGCGAACCTGAAAGCCGCGGCACCGCTGTCGAGGTGGTCCGCCGCGCCGTCGAACTGGGCGTTGACTTCATTGACACGGCTGATTCGTACGGCCCGAACATCAGCGAAGAGATCATTGCCGAAGCCCTCCATCCCTACCCTGACGGGGTGCGGGTCGCCACGAAGGCCGGGTTTGTCCGCACCGGGCCGGATGAGTGGATTCCCCTGGGCCGCCCCGAATACCTCCGCCAGCAGGCGGAGCTGAGCCTGCGCAGGCTCAAGGTGGATTCCCTGGATCTGTTCCAGCTGCACCGCATCGATCCCACTGTCGACGCCGAGGAACAGTTCGCGGTGCTGCGGGACCTCCAGCAGGAGGGCAAGGTGAAGGCCCTGGGCCTCTCCCAGGTCAGTGTGGAGCAGCTGAAGACGGCGGAGAAGTACTTCACCGTCTCCACCGTGCAGAACCGCTACAACCTCACCGACCGCTCGTCCGAGGACGTTCTTGACTACGCGGCGGCCAACGGCATTGGATTTATCCCGTGGGCACCGATTTCCGCGGGGGAACTCGCCCAGCCCGGCGGCGTCCTTGATGCCGCTGCGAAGAAGCTGGGTGCCACCACATCCCAGGTTGCCCTGGCGTGGCTGCTGCAGCGTTCGCCCGTGATGATGCCGATTCCCGGCACCGGTTCGGTTGCCCATCTGGAGGAGAACCTGGGTGCCGGCAACCTGACCCTGGATGCCGGGACCTTCGCGGAGATCGACGCCGCCGCCGGTTAGGATCGCCTCCCCCGACGATTCCTGAGACCTCCATCGCTGATCCCCACATCCCCCCACACACGCACGCCCCCGGAAGGATTACCCATGAACAACATCCTGATGATCGTTTCCGCCGCCGATTCGCTGACCATGAAGGACGGTTCCAAGCACCCCACCGGATTCTGGGCCGAGGAACTCGTGGAAGCCCACCGCACCCTCCTCGAAGCCGGTCACCGGATCACCTTCGCCACGCCCGGCGGCAAGGCACCCACGGTTGACCAGGTCAGCCTGGCACCGGAGCAGGCCGGAGGCGAAGAAAAGGCCGAAAGTCTGCGGGCCTATTTGGAGGAGCTGCGTCCGGAGCTGGCCGCGCCGCTGCCGCTGGCCGATGTGGTTCCGCTGGAGTACGACGCCGTCGTCATCCCGGGCGGCCACGGCCCCATGGCGGATCTGGCCACCGACTGGGACATGGGCCGGATCCTGATTGCGGCCAACGACGCCGGCCTGCTGATCGCACCGTTCTGCCATGGGCCCGCGGCGCTGCTCAGCGCCGAAACCACCGAAGGCGGGTTCGCGTTCTCCGGCCGCCGGATGGCGGTGTTCACCAATGAGGAGGAGCTGGGCGGCGGCACGGGTGACAACACGCCGTGGTTTGTTGCTGATGCCCTGCGGGACAAGGGCGCCATCGTGGAAGCCGGGCCGGCCTGGGAGAGCTTCGTCGTGACGGATGGAAACCTCATTTCCGGCCAGAACCCGCAGTCGAGTGTGGACGTGGCCCGGCAGGTTGCTGCCTCGCTTCCGGGCTAGTCCGGGTTAGGGGCTTGGGCTGCCGGGCTCATCCGGGGGGCGGGCCTGGGCTGCCGGACTCGTCCGGGGGCGGGCCGGGCTGCCGGGCCTTCCCCCCCCCCCCCGCCGTTCGGACGTCGGGACTCGTCCGGGGCGGGCCTGGGCTGCCGGACTCGTCCGGGGGTCGGGCTTGGGCTGCCGGACCTTCCCCGCCGTTCGGACGTCGGGCGGCCAAGGGCGGACGTCTCCAGACTGAATGCGGACCGCGGCGGGCTGGCAGACTGGGAGCATGACTGTCCTGATTGCCGGCTGCGGCGACCTTGGTACGGAAGCCGGCCTGCGGTTCGCCGCGGCCGGCTTGTCCGTGCTGGGCTGGCGCCGTTCCCCGGAGAAAATCCCCGCTCCTCTCCAAGCCCAGGCTGCCGATCTTTCCGGCGCCCTCCCCCGCGTACCGGGGGACACCGACGTCGTCGTCATTGCTGTGGCCGCGGACGAACGCACCGAAGCGGCCTACCGGGCAGCCTATGTGGACGGCACGGCGAATGTGCTTGATGCCCTGGAGCGCGACGGCGTGCGGCCGGGGCGCATCCTGTTCGTCTCTTCCACCGCGGTGTACGGGGACGCCGGCGGCGGCTGGCTGGATGAAGACTCCCCCACCGCGCCGGCGTCGGTAACCGGGGCAGTGATCCGCGAAGCGGAGGACCTGCTGCATTCCCGCCGTCCCGATGCCATCGTGCTCCGGCTGGCCGGCATCTACGGACCGGGCCGGACCCGGCTGATCGACCAGGTGCGGAGCGGAACCACAGATCCGGGACAGGGACAGCTCACCAACCGGATCCACCGCGACGACGCCGCGGCCGCGATCGTGCACCTGACAACGGCGGTTTCCGATCCCGCGCCGCTGTACCTCGGTGTGGACAACCAACCAGTGGAACTGGCGGAAGTGCTGGAATTCCTGGCCGGTGAACTGCACGTACCGCTGGGTCCCGCACCGGAAGACCAGGAGGAACGCCGGGCCAGCCGCGGCGGCAACCGGCGGCTTTCCAATGCCCGGCTCCGCAGCACCGGATTCGAGTTCAGCTACCCGACCTTCCGTGAGGGATACCGGGCCATCCTGGCCGGCGACGGCGTCCGGCACGCCTAGGGTGCCGGCAGCGCCGGCACCCGCACCGGGCCGGTGGCTTAGGCCTGGAAGAGCCGTTCAACGGCCGCACCGACGGCGAGCAGCTGAGCATCCGCTCCGGAAAGACCGTCGAGTCCCAGACCCACCGGCAGCTTGCCGGCTCCGACCGGAAGGGGAATCGTCAGTCCGGGATTACCCAGGAACGTGCCGTAGGCGGTGAACCGGGTGTAGGTGTCGAAGCTGGACACCTTGGTGCCGCCAATCTCCACCGTCTCGGCGGGGTCAATCGGAGCTGCCGGTGCCGGGGTAGTGGGGAAAATGACCGCATCCAGCCGGTGTTCCCGGAACAGCTCCGCCTCCTGCTCCCGCAGGACCGATACTTCCGCCAGCATATCCAGGCGTGCTGCCAGGGCCTCGGCGCCGGGTTCGGGAACCACGTGGTCCTGCATCAGTCCGCGCACCAGCGGGTTCTGGATCTGCGCTGCCAGTTCCGCCAGGGAAAGGCCGGGCCGGTACTGCTCCAGGTACGCGGTGAGCAGCCGGTGGATTTCCGGAATCAGGATAGTGCCGCCGAAGGTTGCCTCCGCACCGACGCGCTGTCCGGAGGGGATGGCGACCAGCTTGGCTCCGGCAGTCTCCAGGACCTGGACGGCGAGCTCAAAGGCAGCTTCAGTGCGGGCGTCCAATGGCCCCAGGTCCTCCGGAATGCCAAGGATCAGCCCGGCGGCGTCCCGCTGCGGTTCCGTTTCGGTACCGGGCAGAGCCGCACCGCTCAGGACCGCATCCAGGAAGGCAGCATCGGCCACGCTGTGAGTGATGGGCCCCGGGGTGTCGCGGGTGTCCGAGAGCGGGGTGATGCCCCCGCTGGGATAGCGGCCGGTGCTGGGGCGGAAGCCCACCACACCGTTCAGTGAGGCAGGAATCCGGACCGAGCCGCCGGTGTCGGTCCCGAGTCCGGCGGGGGCGCCCAGTGCCACCGCGACGGCGACGCCGGAGCTGCTGCCGCCTGCCATCAAAGCGGGATCAACCGCATTGCGCACCGTACCGAATCCGTGCCCGATGCCGGTCACGCCCAGCGAGAGTTCATGCATGCCGGCTTTGGCAACAAGGCCGGCCCCCGCGGACCGCAGGCGCGCAGCAACCGGGGCATCGGCGTCGGGAACAAATCCAGCCAGGGCAGGTGTGCAGGCGGTATTGGGCAGGTGCGCCACGTGGATGTTGTCTTTGACGACAATTGGAATGCCCTGCAGCGGACCGGGCTCATGATCCGGCTGAACGGCCAGCGGAGCTGCCGTATCCCGGACCGCTACCAGCGCGCCGCGGTTGGCGCCGGCGATGGCCGACAGGACCTTGTCCGCATACTCCTCCGCTGACGTTTCACCGGCATCGATGGCCGTCCGCGCCGCGGAGATGGAGGGGGTGCTGAAGCCGTTTTTCATAAGCCATTCTCTTTCCGGTCCTTATCCCCCGGTGTTGGGGGCAGGCATCGACGCCGGCTGTTCCAATCCAGGCGGGTCCAATCCAGTCCGGGCAGGCCCGGGCCAATCCAGTCCGGTCCAGGCCGCTCCGGGCCAATCCAGTCCAGGCCCGGACACGGCTTCGGCATCGATCCTGCTGAAATCCTAGTGACCGGCGGCTCATCCCGGTGTGCATTCAGTGCGGTCCGTCTGGCCCCTCAGTGCGGTTTGTGCCGAGGTCCGGGGGCAGGGGCTCCTGGCCGGCGCGGATCTGGCCGGCGCGGGACTGGCCGGGTATGCGGGACTGGCCGGGTGCGTGGGACTGGCCGGCACGGAAGGAGCCGGGAGCCGCGTCGAATTGGCGGCGGAAGGCCCGGCCGAAGTGGGAGGCGTCCACGAATCCCACCCGGCCGCCAATGTCGCTGATGCTGACGTTGCGCAGCCGTGGCTCAGCCAGGAGCAGCACAGCCTGGTCCAGCCGGCGCTGCAGGACATACTTGGCCACGGTGGTTCCCTCCGGTTCAAAGACGCTGTGGAGCTGCCGGAGGGACAGATGCACGGCCTTGGCGATGGAGGACGGGGTCATCGCCGGGTCGGACAGGTTGCCCTCAATGTGCGCCTTGATGCGGCCCACGTGGGCTTCGCGCGTGGTTTCTGCTGCTGTTTCTGTTCCCAGGACCCGGATCAGCCCGGCCAGGGCTGTGTCCACAGCGGCGCTGGCGAGGAACTGTGTTGAGGTGTTTCCTCCGGCCGGGGACGCGGCCAGGCTGTCCAGCAGCGCGCGCAGCGGGGCAGACTCCGGGGTGTCCCCTGCGGCGGCGACGGCGGTTGCCTGGCCGGGATCGGTAAGGGCAGACCTGAGCCGGGCCGGGGGCAGATGCAGAACCACCAGCTTCATGGGTCCGTCGAACCGGAAGGAGTAGTCCTGGTTGGCATCGGTCAGCACGAATGAGCCAGGCTCGAGGGCGCTTTGCGTTCCGCCCTGCCGTACCTGCCCGCCGCTGCCCGAAGCGAGAAAGTTGAGATGGAAGTACGGTTCGCTTTCCGGCGCGTTGCCGGCGGAGTGGAATACTTCCTCCGGCCCGGAAACCACCGTGGACAACGCGTAGGAACCAAGGCTGGCGTGGCGGAAGTGCCCGTAGAATCCTTCCGGGTCCTTCAACGGCAGCGCCTGCTGTGTGCCGAAGGCATGGCCGATGATCCGGCTCCAGTCCCGGAACCGATCAGCCGAGGCGTCGGCGGGACTGGTCCGGGCCGAGAACCAGGTTGGAGGATGCACCCGCGTGGAACTTAGCTGAAGTCGACCGGCGGGCCCAGGTAAAGCAGCACGGAGAAGACCGCCACGATCGCGATCAGCACACCCACCACGGAGACCACCGGTCGGCGGAGGATGAAGGCCTGCACCTGCTCCACGAAGCCGGCGGGCTGGTCTCCGCCGGGAGCCAGGCGCCACCCGCCGTCGAGCTTGCCCTGCTTGTCCATGGACTTCTCGAACGGAATGGTGGCGTAGGGAATGACGGCGGTGACGAGGCCCAGCACGATCGTGCCGAACTTCCACTTCTGATTCACGCCGACAAAGACCGTGCTGGCAGCATAGGACAGGAAGATAAAGCCGTGGGTGCCGCCGGCCGGGCCCATCAGGGCGTCCTGCCCGAAGCCGTACTTCATCACCATCGCCGCGATCAGCAGCGTCCAGGTTACGGCCTCCGCGAAAGCCAGGGCGCGGAACAGGGTACGGGGTTGCATCTGGGTGTGGAGCCTTCCCTCGGGGGTTTGCCAACAGTATGTCAGGATGGGCCGGGAGCGCTCAACTCGGTGCCTTCCTGGCCGGCTGCCGCCCCGCCCGCTGGCCCGCCAGCCGGGCTCCAGGGGGGGGGATAGATTCCAGGCTCCGGGGGGGGCCGGGGGTCAGGCTTCGCGGGTCCGGGGTCAGGGCTTCGAAGGTCCGGGCTCCGGGGGGTCCGGGGGGCCTGCTTCGGGGGGCTGCAGGATCACGGATCCGGGCTTCGAAGATCCGGGGCCAGGTTCCCAACTCAAGGCTTCGAAGGTCCGGCTTCGGACCTACCTGCGGGATTCGGACCTGGCCATCCCTGCCGAAACCCTCCGTATTGGGTGAAATCGACCAGTTTGGGAATTCCCTTCCCCTGCGCAGCGGAGGGATTTCCCAAACCGGCAGGGTTTTCCCAAACCGGAGCGAAATCACGACACGGTTCGGCAGGATTTTCCCAAAGCGGAGCGAAATCAATCACAACCCGGCGGATTTTTCCCAAAGCGGAGCAACAGCCCCGGAAACGGCAATCACGCCACCCGCGCCCTGACTCCGGACCCCGACGCAGCGAGACGGTTCCACATCCGACCCGGAGAGCGATCGCCCAGCACCGGGTCCCGACGGCGCGACACGGTTCCAGCCACCTCCCGGCCCCAGCACCAGTTCCGCCCCAGCCACCTCCCGGCTACCGGCCACGCCCCCGGCCCACCCCCAGCTCTACCGGTAGAGTCCCGGCCGGGCATCGTGTTCGTAGGTGTTGATTTCCCGGGCCCGCTGCACCTCGCCGGCCTCGATGTCGGCGAACAGAAGGTCCTCCTCCGCACCGGCGGCCGCCAGCAGCGTGCCGTACGGCGAGGCGATCACACTGGCGCCGGTGAAGTCCGGTGCAGTGTGGTTGGCGTAGGCGATGTAGACGCCGTTCTCCAGCGCGCGGGCCGGAACCAGCAGTGTGGAGATCCGTTCCGCGTTGTACGTGAGCAGCGGCTGCGTCCCCCCGACGTCGCCGGTGGCCGGCACGGCGGTGGGAATGCACAGCAGATCAGCACCCGCCCGGGCGGCGCAGCGGGCGTACTCCGGGAACTCGATGTCGTAACAGATTCCCAGGGCAATCCGCAGGCCCTGGAATTCCGCCACCTGCGGCACGCCATCACCCGGAGCGAAGGAACCGCGTTCCTCGTCCCCGAACAGGTGGGCCTTGCGGTAGCGGAGCAGCTCCGTGCCGGAGCCGTCGAACAGCGAGGCGGAAATGTACCCGGTGCCGCCGTCGTCCTCCACGGTGGAGGCGACGACGCCGATGCCCGCCCCGCGTGCGATCCCCGCCAGCTCCGTCCGGATCGCGGCGCCGTCGGACTGGCGGACCCGGGCGGGGGCATAACCGGTGGCAAAAAGTTCCGGCGTCAGAATCAGGTGCGCGCCGGCGTCGGCCGCCTGGGCCGTAAAGCGACGGATCAACGCCAGGTTCGCGGCCGGATCATTCAACTCCGCGCCTGCCTGCAGCACTGCTATGCGGACCATTTCCACTCCTGTCCAGCGGATGCGCCGCCACGTCATGTGGTGGTCACAATCACAAAAACCGTTGACTCTTCACATGATAGGCATAAGCATGATCTCCAAACCGAATGTGATTCGGTTATTGGTTTTCAGAACTGAGGAGACATGTGGACCCGAGAACGACGCGCGGTGACGAGCTGGCCGACCGCCTGCGCACAATAGCTGAAGATGAACATCAGGACCCGTCCCGCCGGGCCCTGACCACCCGCGAACTCGCCGCCTACGTGGGCACCGCCGTCGCGCTCTGCCTCGTCGGACTGCTGGTGATGGTGCTGTGAGCGGCGGCAAGCGCACGGCTGCGCCCGCTGAATCCCGAAGCGCCTCCCTTGGGTCTTTCCCCCTCCTCAAGGGCGAACGCATCTGGAGCGGCGCCGAGTTCACCTGGGTGAACGTCTCCCTGGCCATCGCCACCTGGGCCTTCCTGGTCGGCGGATCCACGGCGCTGCTGGTCGGTTTCCAGCAGGGCCTGGCCGCGATGGTCATCGGCAACGCGATCGGCCTGTCCTTTATGGTGCTGGCCTCCGTCGTGTCGAGCCAGCGCCACGGCGGCGAGCAGTACACCATGCTGCGGCCCGTGTTCGGGCTGGTTGGCGTGGGCATCCTGGTGTTCACCGTCATCCTGGTGACCGAGATGGGCTGGTCCTCACTGCTTTCCATCATGGTGGGCCGGGCGGTCACGCAGGTCTCCAACGAAGCGTTCGGCACGGACTTCGGTCCGGAATCGGTCATGGTCACCGTAGTGGCGCTGCTCGCGATCGCCGCCGCCTGGTGGATCCTCTCCCGCGGCCCGGTCATGATCGGCCGGTTCAACAAGTTCATCGCCCCCGGCCTGGTGGTCATCACGGCAGGCCTGATGGTCTTCCTGATCCTGAACACCTCCTGGGACGCGCTGCTGACCGCCTCTCCGCTGGCACCCTTCGAAGACGACCGGCTGAACTTCATGCTGGCCGTGGAATTCAACGCCGGCGTGGGGGTTTCCTGGTACCCGGTCATGGGCTCCCTGGCCCGGCTGACCAAGTCGCCCAAGGCCGCCCTCTGGCCGGCGTTCGGCGGCCTGTTCGTCGCCACGATCATTGCCCAGGCCGTGGGCATGGGCGCCGCGCTCACCCTCGGCGACTCCGATCCGACGGTGTGGATGCTGCCCTTCGGCGGGCCGATCCTGGGTGCGGCGATCCTGCTGTTCATCGCCTTCGCGAACATCACCAGCACCTCGTCAATCGTCTACTCGACCGTGCTGGCGCTCCGCCAGGCCAGCGGCAGCCTGCTGGCCAAAGCTCCGTGGCCGCTGCTCTGCGCCGGGTTCTTTGTCCTTCCGGCGATCCTTGCCTTCTTCCCCGGTTTTATGTACGACCAGTTCATGGTCTTCGTGACCATCAGCGGCGCGTTCCTGTCCGCCATGTGCGGGGCGATCATCGCCGACTACTTCATCCTGCGCCGGCAGCACATCAACCTGCCGGACATCTTCAAGCCCGGTGCCGCGAGCCGTTATCACTTCTCCGGCGGGCTGAACTGGGCCGGCCTGGCCGCCGTCGCCGCCGGTGCCGCGTTCTACCTCAGCATCTACAACCCGGTCACGCTGGAGACCCTTCCGGTCTTCAGCTACACCACCGCGTCCCTACCGGCGGCCCTGCTCGCCGGCGCCGTCTACTACCTGCTCGCGTCGCTGGCCTATAAGTGGCGGAACATGGGCGGTTTCCGGGACGTACCGGAAGCATCTGCTTCCCAAGCCACCACCGCAGCAAAAACCGCAGTAAAGGATCCCGCATGAACCCCGCTCCCCGCAAAGCCCGCGCCGCCATCCACGACGGCACCTCCACGGGCCTGGACATCCGCACCATTGAGGTTGCCCCGCCCGGCCCGGGCACGGTCCTTGTCCGCCTTGGCGCCTCCGGCGTCTGCGGCTCCGACCGCCATGTGCTCGACGGCGACTGGCAGCTGCCCTCCCCCACCGTGATGGGCCACGAGGGTGCGGGCACCGTGGAAGCCATCGGCGAAGGTGTCGAGGACGTTGCCG
>NZ_BCQM01000002.1 GCF_001552075.1 Arthrobacter luteolus NBRC 107841 | reverse complement strand
GCTCCATTTACGCTGTTCCGAGCGGACGACGGGATTCGAACCCGCGACATCCACCTTGGCAAGGTGGTGCTCTAGCCAGCTGAGCTACGTCCGCAAATAAAAGTCCGGCACTGTGTTATCCACAAGTACAGAACTTCCGTGCGCGATACTGGGATCGAACCAGTGACCTCTTCCGTGTCAGGGAAGCGCGCTACCGCTGCGCCAATCGCGCCTGATACTGGCAGGTTCCGGACCAGGTCCGGGGCCGTGCAGTACAGGAGAGCGGACGACGGGATTCGAACCCGCGACATCCACCTTGGCAAGGTGGTGCTCTAGCCAGCTGAGCTACGTCCGCAAATGAAAGTCCAACACTCTGCTATTTCACACAAACTGCGTGAATTCACAAAGTTTAAAACTTCGTGCGCGATACTGGGATCGAACCAGTGACCTCTTCCGTGTCAGGGAAGCGCGCTACCGCTGCGCCAATCGCGCCCATAAAATGGGTTGTGCATGTAACCGTGGAGGTGGGGACGGGATTCGAACCCGCGTATACGGCTTTGCAGGCCGCTGCCTCGCCTCTCGGCCACCCCACCGTGACCGGCTTTTGAAGACCAGCTTACAGTGACTTGCGAGCGGACGACGGGATTCGAACCCGCGACATCCACCTTGGCAAGGTGGTGCTCTAGCCAGCTGAGCTACGTCCGCATGTTGGTGTTTCCGCGGCGAACTCCCGCTTTCCAACGAAGAAAAACTCTATAGGACGTTTCGAGGTTCGTCCAATCGGGACCATTTCACGATGGGTACCTAATCCGGTTTTGATCAGGCCCGATTGTGGGCTAGCATCTTTAGACGTTGCAGCAGTTCGAAAGCAACTCCCGCAAGGGCGATTGGCGCAGTGGTAGCGCGCTTCGTTCACACCGAAGAGGTCACTGGTTCGAACCCAGTATCGCCCACAGAACGGCCCCTTGATCCATGGCTCATGGATCAAGGGGCCATTTTTGGTTTAACCGCCCGATTGATGAACCGGTGCCGGCGTTTGCCCCGGCCGGTTGGGCAGTGATAGGCCGGGAATGAACACATATGGACCAAGGTCGAGGAGGTTTCGGCATGCGCCGAGTAGCTCAGGCAGCAGCAATCGCAGCAGTCATCGCACTGACAGGGTGTACAAATACCGGCCAGCAGCAACAGGATGGGCAGCCGTCCCAGCCAGCGGAGACACCCTCATCCAGCAGTTCGCCGGATGCCAGCAGCTCAGCAGCGCCGGCCCCGGGAAGCAGCGCTATCTCCCTTGATGAGGCGGGCAGGGTGGTCACCGACCAATACGGCGGCGAGGTCATCGGCGTCGAGGACGACGACTACCGCGGCACACCGGCATGGGAAGTCGAGGTCAAAAACAGTAATGAAGGCCGGATCGAGGTCAAGGTGGACAAAACGAGCGGGGAGATCCTGGACGTAGAGCGTGACTAGTGCAGAAGGGTGTGCCTGCACCCCATGGGTACCACCGCACCGTTCTGTGGCGCACATGGTCAGAGGCAGATGACAGACTGGGTTTATGACTGATCCAGCCCTGGCACACGCAACAGAGTTCGGGCGCATGTACTCGCGCTCCCTGACTGAACCCCCCGCGGTCCCTTCGATTACGACGGTTATTGCCCAGGGAAGCACCTCGCTGGCCGGCTGGCACGGCTATATGGCGGCCAGCGCCGTCGTTAAGCACCCGGCCCTTCCGGGTGCCGTGGGCAACGCCGGGCAGCTGCGCTCCATCGTGAAGGAGGCCTCCAGGGCCTCCGAGGTTTACCGGGACCAGGCCGCTGAGCGCGGAACGCGCGTGCATTATTACTGCGAGCAGGTGGCGCTGCGTGCCCTGGACCAGCCGCATGAGCTCACCGAGGCCCGTGCTGCCCTGGCAGAACACGGCGAACACCAGTTCGCCGACCGGTTCGACGAGTGGTGGCAGCTGTACCAGGTGCAGCCGGTCGCTGCTGAGATTACCGTCTGGAACCATGAGCTGGGCTACGCCGGAACCCTGGACCTGGTCGCCAGGATTGGCGGACGGCTCTGCCTGATCGACTACAAAACCAAGAACACCGACCGTGACGGCCAGGTGAAGCAGCTCGATGACAAGGTGGTTATGCAGCTGGTTGCCGGCATGAAGGCGGAGGAATCGCTGGTCGATGCCGGCCGCGGAGAGTGGGAGCCGTGGCAGTACGGACAGGATCCGCTGCTGCTGGGCGTTGCCGTCGGGCAGACCGAGGTGCGCCCCATGCGCGCCAACCCCGAGGTCCTCCCGCAGCACTGGTACAAATTCTGTGCCCTGCGCCGGGTCTGGCAGACCAGCCACGACGCCGTTGCCGCTGGGCAGGCGCTGCTGCCCATCGCCCCGCCGCCGGTACAGCCTGCCGGGGCCCATGCGGCCGCAGCAGGGCAGCCCGCGTCCAACTAGACTGGTATGCGGGCACTCCGCCCCGTTTGCACAGCGCGTTACACCGCGCACGACGCAGTACATCGCGACAGTAAGGAACACACTCCAGATGGCAATCCTGACGATTCGGATCATCGGCGACCCCGTCCTGCGGACCCGTGCCGAGGAAGTGACGGAGTTCGGTCCGGAACTCGCCAAGCTTGTTGCGGACATGGAAGAGACCATGGAGGACGTCGAGGGTGCCGGCCTGGCAGCACCCCAGGTCGGAGTGAGCCTGCGCGTCTTCACCTACCGGATCGACGGCCAGGCGGGACACATCGTGAATCCGGTCCTGGAGCTGAGCGAAGACCTGCAGGAGGACGAGGTGGAAGGCTGCCTCTCCATTCCCGGCATCGGCTACCCGGTTCCGCGCTACCGCTGGACCCGCGTCACCGGTCAGGACAAAAACGGCAACCCGGTCAGCATTGAAGGCGAAGGAATGCTCGCGCGCTGCTTCCAGCACGAGACCGACCACCTGGACGGCGTTCTCTACATTGACCGGCTCGAAGGTGAGAACCGCAAGGCCGCTCTCCGGGCCATCCGCATGGCCGACTACGACTCGATCGCCGAGCGCACCGCCGCCCAGCGCGCCCAGACCGTCGGCTCCAGTTTCGGAACCTTCGGTACCCCCAGCGCAGGAGCCTGACCGCCGTGGCAATGCGCGTACTCTTCGCAGGGACACCGGCAGTGGCCGTCCCGTCCCTGAACGCCCTGCTGGACGCCGGGTTCGACGTCGTCGGCGTCCTGACCCGGCCCGACGCACCGCTGGGACGCAAGCGCGTCCTCACGCCGTCGCCGGTTGCGGCCCGCGCGGCGGAACTCGGCCTACCGGTCATCAAGGCAGACAAAATTGACGACGACGCCGTGGCCGCGATCGCGGGCCTGGAACCGGATGCCGCGGCCATAGTGGCCTACGGCGCGCTGATCCCCGAACGTGCGCTGACGATCCCCACGCACGGGTGGATCAACCTGCACTTTTCGCTGCTGCCGGCTTGGCGCGGGGCGGCACCGGTGCAGCACTCCGTGATCGCCGGAGATGAAATCACCGGGGCCAGCACGTTCCTGCTGGAAAAGGGCCTGGATACCGGTCCTGTCTTCGGGCAGCTCACCGAAACCGTGGATCCTTCACTGACCAGCGGTGAACTGCTGGAACGCCTCTCGCACAGCGGCGCCGTCCTGCTGGCGCAGACACTGGCCGCGATCGACGCCGGCCGGGCCGTGCCCGTGCCGCAGTCCGGCGAGGTGACCCTGGCACCCAAACTGAGCATTGAAGACGGACGGCTGGACTGGAACCAGCCTGCGCTGGCGATCCGGCGGCGCATCAACGGCGTCACTCCGGAACCCGGGGCGTGGACCACCTTGGACGGTGCCCGCTTCAAGATCGGCGCTGCCGTTCCGCGGCCCGAGGTCACGGACCTGGCACCCGGACAGGTGCGCCTCGGCTCGGGCGCCGGAGCATCGGCACTGGTTGGCACTGGAAGCACGGCACTGGAACTGCAACTGGTCCAGCCTGCCGGTAAGAAGATGATGCCCGGCCCCGACTGGGCCCGGGGACTAGGCCAGCGTGAGGACGTGGTTTTTGAATGAGCACCCCCAACAGCGGTTCCCCGGGGGAGCGCCGCCGCAGTTCCGGAAGTAACACCAACCGCAGCGCCAAGGGCCGTGAGCGCAGCCGCCCGGCTACCCGCAGCCGCACCGAGGCCGCGCCGTCGCAGCGGACCCGGGCCGCCGACCCGGCCCGGCTGGTGGCGTTCGAGGTCCTCCGTGCCGTTTCCGGTGAGGACGCGTACGCCAACCTGGTGCTGCCCAAGAGCATCCGCAAGCACCGGCTGGACAAGCGCGACGCCGGTTTCGCCACCGAACTGGCCTACGGTGCGCTGCGCGGCCAGGGCATCTATGACGCGATCCTGGCCCGCTGCGTTGACCGGCCCCTGGACAAGCTGGATCCGGCCGTTCTGGACGCGCTGCGGATCGGCGTGCATCAACTGGTGGCTATGCGGGTTCCCGCCCACGCTGCACTGGACCAGACGGTTGGCCTGGCCCGCGCCGTGATTGGCGCCGGTCCGTCCGCCCTGATCAACGCGGTGCTGCGCAAGGTCGCGGCCCGGGACCTGGCCGAATGGACAGCGCTGCTGACCGAAGGTGAACCGGATGCGGTGAAGCGGTCGGCCATCGAATTCAGCCATCCCGAATGGATCGTCCGGGCACTGCGCCAGTCCCTGGTGGCCCACGGGCGGAGCGTCGAGGAAATCACCGACCTGCTCCGGGCCGACAACGATGCGCCCATCGTCAACCTCGTCGCCCTGCCCGGATTGGGGGACCTCGAGGAAGCGCGGGCAGCCGGTGCCATCGACGGTGAACTCGTGCAGGATTCCGCGCTGTTCTCCGCCGGCGACGTTGGCCGCCTGGATTCGGTGCGCGCCGGCACAACCCGCGTACAGGACGCCGGCTCGCAGCTGGTGGCCCGTGCCCTGGCCGAACTGACCCTGGATGGCACTGCCGTTGATGACGATGGCGTGGAGAAGTGGCTGGACATGTGCGCCGGACCCGGCGGCAAGGCCGCGCTCCTGGCTGCCCTGGCACATCAAAAGGGCGCCGTGCTGCTGGCTAACGAACCGGCGCCGCACCGCGCGCAGCTGGTCCGCCAGGCGCTGGAAGCGGTGCCGGGGGAGACCTGGAACGTGCGCACGGGAGACGGCCGCACCGTGGCCGAGGACTACCCGGAAACCTTCGACCGCATCCTCGTGGACGCACCCTGCACCGGACTTGGCGCGCTGCGCCGCCGCCCGGAATCACGCTGGCGCCGCAAACCCACCGACGTCGGCGAACTGGGGATCCTGCAGCGCGAGCTGCTCACCACCGCCGTTGATGCCGTGAAGCCCGGCGGCGTGGTCGCCTACGTGACCTGCTCACCGCATCCGGCGGAGACCACCGCAGTGGTCGCGGACGTGCTGCGCAAGCGCAATGACCTGGAACTGCTCGACGCCGGAGCCGCCCTGGACGCGGTGAGCCTGACCGGCTCGCTGGGCGCCGGGCATGAGTCCACCGCGCAGCTGTGGCCGCACATCCACCAGACCGATGCCATGTTCCTTGCCCTCATCCGCCGCAAGATCTAGGAGCTTCCCCTTGACCCAGTGCTGCATCAACCCGAGCATCCTGTCCGCTGACTTTGTGAACCTCGAAGCCGAACTCGAGCGGATCAGCGGCGCCGACGCCGTACATGTGGACGTGATGGACAACCACTTCGTGCCGAACCTGACGATCGGGCTGCCGGTGGTGCAGCGGATCCAGGCAGTCAGCAAACTGCCGCTGGATGCGCACCTGATGATTTCCGACGCCGACCGCTGGGCTCCCGCGTACGCCGAGGCAGGGCTCGCCTCGGTCACGTTCCACGTGGAAGCGGCTGCCGCACCGATCCGGCTGGCACGCGAGCTGCGGGACCGCGGCGCGAAGGCCGGGATGGCACTGAAACCGGCGACCCCGGTGGAACCGTACCTGGACATGCTCTCCGAGCTGGACATGCTGCTGATCATGACAGTTGAGCCCGGCTTCGGAGGGCAGAAGTTCCTGGGCGTGACGCTGCCCAAGATCCGCCGGGCCGCTGAGGCCGTGCGGGGTTCAGGCCTTCAGCTCGCTATCCAGGTGGACGGCGGAATCGCTCCGGACACCATTGAACGTGCCGCAGAGGCCGGGGCCAACGTGTTCGTGGCCGGCTCCGCCGTGTACGGCACGCCCGATCCGAACGAGGCGATCGCCAAGCTGCGGGCCCAGGCCAGTGCCGTGGCGGGCTCTTCGGCGAGCTAGCCGGTCACTTCACCCGCTGGACTGTTCCTTCACCCGCTGGACTGTTTGACGCGCTGGACCATCACCTTGCCGGTCTTTTCCCAGGCGGGGTCCATGACCTCGGGCCACTGCGCGGTGAGCATAAAGAGCAGTCCGCCGTCCGCGCCGCCGGCCACGCAGGAGAAGCAGGCGTCATCGAGCTGAACGGTGCCCAGCACGGCGCCGCCGCGCTGGATATGGACACACCGCTCGCCCGGAACTTCAGCGAACCAGATGCCGCCGGTGCCGTCCCAGCTGATCCCGTCCGGGGCGCTGCCCTCCAGGGTGGCCCAGACTCCGGCAGGGTCCAGGCTGCCGTCCTCCCGGATCGTAAAGGAGGCCAGGCGCCCGGCATTGGACTCTGCCACCACCAGGGTGCCGCCGTCTGCGGAAACCAGCATTCCGTTGGGGAAGGCCAGGCCCCCGGCCACCTGCTCCAGGGAACCGTCCGGCCGGAGCAGGGCGATGAGTCCGTTCGCCTCGGGTTCCGCCGCATAGTCCTGGCCGATGCCGTTGATGTAAATGTTGCCCGACGGATGGACGGCAATCTCATTCCAGGGATGGGGCGAGAGCCCGCGGAGGTCAGCCAGCGGCACCAGTCCCGCGTGCGGCACCTCGACCAGCACGCTGCCGTCAGTGCCGGAGACCACCGCCATCCGGCCGTCCGGCAGCCAGTCGAACGTGATGGGAAAGGACGGGACACCGGCCACCCTGCGGATCGAACCTGCCTCATCCAGGGCGGAAATAGTTCCGGCGGTCCAATCGGCGTAGAAGAACTCACCGTCATGCCACCGGGCGGATTCCCCCATCCCGAGTCCTGACACCAAGGTTGTGGCTTCCACCATCGGGGCCCCTTTGTGAGCGTACGGATTGTCTTGTCCGGCCCGGCAGGCCGTGGCAACAGTATGCGGCGGCGGAGCTGGTGGGAACAGGGTCCGTCCTGTGGACCGATAAGATGAGTGGCTTGCTGAACTCCCGAGAGGACCCCGAATGAGCCTGATCAGGCTGCAGGACGTCAATGTTGGTTTCGAGAAGACGCAGATCCTGCGTGAGGCGTTTTTCCGCCTGGAACCGAAGGACCGGGTGGGGCTGATCGGGAAGAACGGTTCGGGGAAGTCCACGCTGCTGAAGCTCATCCTGGAGCAGGTGGAACCGGACTCCGGCACGGTCACCGTGGAGCAGGGCGTGAAGATCGGCTACTTTTCCCAGTTCTCCGAACTCAACGGTGAAGCGACCATTACAGAGGTCCTTGACGCGCTGTTCGTCGAAATTAAGGCCGTCGAAGCGGAACTCGCCTCCATCGACGAGACGCTGGGTTCTGACCCGGAACCCAAGGTCATGGACCGGCTGATCCGCCGCCAGGCCGAACTTTTCGAGGCGATGGACCGGCTGGACGGCTGGGATTACCCCCGCCGCATCGACGCCGCGCTCACCACGCTGGGTTTCAGCGAGGCGCACCGGACCTGCCCCATCGATGCCCTCTCCGGCGGCTGGCGCAACCGTGCTGCCCTGGCCAAGATCCTGCTCCAGGCCCCGGATGTGCTGCTGCTCGATGAGCCCACGAACTACCTCGACGTCGCCGGCGTGGAGTGGCTGGAAGGCTGGTTCCGCGACTTCCGCGGCGCCGCCGTCGTGGTTTCCCACGACCGGAAGTTCCTGGATGCCGTGGTGACCCGCATTATCGAGGTGGAGAACTTCCACCTGCATGAATACGCCGGGAACTTCGCCGAGTACGTGGTCCAGAAGCAGTTCCGGCTCAAGGCACTGCAGTCCCAGTTCGTCCACGAGTCCGAGCTGCTCGCCTTTGAAGCCGAAGGCATCGCCGACCGGCGCGAGGCCGCCAAAGCTGGAGGCGGTGCCTTGGGCAGCCGGCTGGCCAAGATCAAGAAGGCCCGCGCACCCCGTCCGGTGGATCAGATTATTACGGAGATCTACGCCGGGCTGCACGTTAAGGACAACCTCTGCCGGGCTGAGTCCCTCGAGAAGTCCTACGGTGCCAGGACGCTGTTCAGCGGGCTGAGCTTTGAAATCCGGCGCGGGGACCGGCTGGTGGTGCTCGGCGCCAACGGCAGCGGTAAAACCACGCTGCTGCGGGTCCTGACCGGTGAGGAGAAGCCCGACGCCGGCAAAGTTGCCTGGGCGAACGGCGCGAAGATGGTCTCCTACAACCAGGTGCTGGCAGAGCTCGACGACGAGGACACCGTCACCCACGCGGTCAACGCCATGCCGGACAGCCTGGCCCTGACCGCAACCAAGAAGTCCGTGAACCGTTTCCTGACCATGTTCCAGTTCTCCGAGGCGGACCTGAAACAGAAGATTGGCAACCTCTCCGGCGGGCAGAAGGCCCGCGTTGCGATGGCACAGTGCCTGCTGTCCGGTGCGTCAGTGCTGCTGCTCGATGAGCCCACCAACCACCTGGACCTCTCCAGCACCCAGGTGATGGAACGCGCGCTTCTGCACTTCCCGGGGGCCGTGGTGGTGGTCAGCCACGACCGGTTCTTCACGGAGAAGATCGCCAACCGGCATCTGGTTTTCGGAGCCGGCGGATCCGCGCCCGGCGAGGTTGACCTCCGCGTGGCGTAACACAGGCGGGGTGCAACCCACCCGCTTGTGCAAGAATGTTCTTAACAAACGTGCTCCGGGGTCGGTGTAATTCCGAACCGGCGGTTATAGTCCGCGACCCGCACGTCCAGCCGGAACCCCCGGCAGGACGGACGGTTGAACTGGTGAAATTCCAGTACCGACAGTTAAAGTCTGGATGGGAGAAGCACGTACAGTTTGTTGGACCGACGCTCGGCGTACCCCTGTGGGTGCTCCGTTCCGTTGATGCACCGTACTGTCGTACCCCCGGAGCCGCCGCTACGGGATAAGGAACGACATGGATTTTTTGCGGTGGCTCTTTGACGCGCAGATCCCCGTAGGGAACTCTTCCCTGCTGGTGCGCGAACTGCTTGGCAACATCTTCGGGCTGCTCAGCGCCCTCGGCGGTATGCGCCGCAAAGTCTGGGCCTGGCCGGTGGGGATCATCGGCAACGCACTCCTGCTGACCGTTTTCCTTGGTTCGATTTTCGGCGACGCGGACACCGCCAACCTGCTGGGCCAGGCTGGCCGGCAGATCATGTTCATTGCCGTGTCTATCTACGGCTGGCGCCGCTGGCAGACCAGCAAAAACTCCGGTGCAGATGCCGTCACCCCGCAGTGGGCCTCCGGCCGCACCCGGATCATTCTGGTGGCATCCCTGATCCTCGGAACCGCCGCGCTGACACCGGTTTTCGGCATGCTGGGCTCCTACGAACCGGTCTGGGCCGATGCCTGGACCTTCGTTGGCTCGCTGCTGGCCACCTACGGTATGGCCAAGGGCTGGGTCGAATTCTGGCTGATCTGGGTGGCCGTGGACATTGTGGGTGTTCCGCTGCTGTTCAGTGCCGGTTATTACGCGACGGCATTTATGTACCTCTTCTACGGTGGCTTCACACTGGTGGGCTTCTTCGTCTGGTGGCGGGCCAAAGCCCATGAAAAACCGCAGGTCCAGGTGGACATGCCGGACCCTACGGTGCGGTAGCCATGACCTTCAGCGCAGCCTTTAATGCAGCGGAGAACGCTGCCATGGCCCAGGCACTCGACCTGGCGCTCCGGGGCGTGCGTGGCGCGAATCCACTGGTGGGAGCGGTGATCCTGGACAACGACGGCGCGGTGCTGGCTACCGGCTGGCACCGCGGCGCAGGCACACCCCATGCGGAAGCGGACGCGCTGGCGAACGCCGCTGCGGCGGGACTCGACGTGCGGGGAGCCACCATGGTGGTCACATTGGAACCGTGCAACCACACCGGGCGGACCGGCCCCTGCTCCCAGGCCATCATTGGCGCCGGAATCGGGCGGGTGGTCTACGCCGCCGCGGACACAACTGATGACGCCGCCGGGGGAGCAGCTGCCCTGGCCGCCGCGGGAGTTGACACGGCCGGCGGACTGATGGCCGAAGCTTCCCGGGAACTGAACCACCGGTGGTCCGCCGCGATCCGGGAAAACCGTCCTTTCGTCACGGTCAAGACCGCCCAAAGCCTGGATGGGCACACCGCGGCCGCAGACGGCACCAGCCAATGGATCACCTCACCGGAGGCACGGGAAGATGCGCAGGAGCTGCGCCGCCGGTGCGATGCCATCGTTGCCGGAACCGGCACGGTCCAGGCCGACAACCCGCGCCTGACCGCCCGGGGCACCACGCCCGGTGATGAGGGCGCCGGTGCCCTTCCCCAACCGCTGCCGCAGCCGCTCCGGGTGGTGATGGGATCCACGGAGGTTCCGGCCACTGCAGCCGTTCGGGGAACCGACGGCAGGTTCCTGCAGATCCGCACCCATGATCCCGCCGTCGTGCTGTCCGAACTGCACACCCGCGGTGTGCGGCACGTGCTGGTGGAAGGCGGGGCTACCGTGGCCAGCGCGTTCCTGCGCGCCGGGCTGGCGGATGAGCTGGTGGTCTACACCGCGCCGAAGCTGCTGGGGGCGGGCACACCGTCCTTCTTCGGGCTGGGAGTAAGCACCCTGGCCCAGGCCCAGCCCTGGCGGTTCGATGCGGCCGGCGGTGCTTTCCGCCTGACCGGCCCTGACCTGCGGCTCCAGCTGGAACCCATCCCTTCGAACAACGAACCCACGATAGGACACTGACGTGTTTACCGGCATTGTCGCTGAACAGGGCAGCGTAATCTCCCTGACACCCGACGCCTCCGGCGCCGGAAAAAACCTGGTTATCGAAGCCCCCGGCACCTCAGCCGGGCTGGCGCTCGGCGGGTCGATCGCGGTCAACGGTGTCTGCCTCACCGCCACGGCTGTCGACGGCGGGCGGATCTCGCTGGACGTCATCGGCGAAACCCTGGACCGGACCACCACGGGTTCACTGACCCCCGGCCGGAAGGTCAATCTGGAACGCTGTGTCCCGGCCGGCGGCCGGCTGGACGGGCATGTGGTGCAGGGGCACGTTGACGGGGTCGGCTTCCTGCTGGAGCGGGAGCACCTGGGCAGCTGGGACCGGCTCCGGTTTGGGGTGCCGCAGCCGCTGGCGCGGTACATCGCGGAGAAGGGGTCCATCGCCGTTGACGGTGTCTCACTGACCGTGACAGCGGTCAGCGAACCACAGGAGCCGGCGCCCTGGTTTGAGGTCGGGCTGATTCCGACGACGCTGGCTGAGACCGGGCTCGGCGCCCTGGACCCCGGTGACCGGGTGAATCTGGAAGTGGACGTGCTGGCGAAGTACGCTGAGCGGCTGCTGGCTTTCGCCGCTGTGCCCGCGTCAGCCATTCCCGGCGGGGAGGCAGCATGAGCGTCCGTCTGGATTCGATCGCTGCCGCGGCGGAGGCAATCGCTGCGGGCCGCGCCGTCGTCGTCGTGGATGACGAGGACCGCGAAAATGAAGGCGACATTGTGTTTGCGGCGCAGCACGCCACCGCTGAACTGATGGGATTCACCGTCCGGTACACGTCCGGCGTGGTCTGCGTGCCGCTGCCGGGCAGCTATGCGGACCGGCTGAACCTGCCGCCGATGACCGCGGTCAACGAGGACGCCAAAGGGACCGCATACACCGTGTCCTGCGACGCAGCGGCGGGAACCAGCACCGGGATCAGCGCCGCTGACCGGGCGTTGACCTCGCGCGTGCTGGCCGATCCGGCCTCCGAGCCTGCTGACTTGAACAGGCCCGGGCACATCTTCCCGCTCCGGGCGGACGACGGCGGCGTCCGCGCCCGCCGCGGCCATACGGAAGCCGCCGTCGAACTGGCACGTCTGGCCGGCTGCACCCCGGTGGGGGTCATCGCGGAACTGGTGCATGACGACGGGACCATGATGCGGCTGCCCGCGCTCCGGGAGTTCGCCGACGAACATGGCCTGGTCCTGGTGTCCATCGAGGACCTGGTGGCGTTTGTGGAAGCCGCGGCACCGGCGGCGGCCGGAGGCGTGCGGTGACTGCCCCGGAGTCTGGTGCCGTTGTCCCGGGGCCGGAGGTCCGCTTGCCGACGGCGTTCGGGGACTTTGCGGCCCGGGTATGGACCGATGCCCGCACCGGTGCCGAGCACCTGAGCATTTCGGCGCTGGGCGCCGGCGCGGCTGCTGATCCCGATGGCGTGCCGCTGGTCCGGCTGCACTCCGAGTGCCTGACCGGCGACGTCTTTGCGTCCTACCGCTGCGACTGCGGGGAGCAGCTGGAGCAGGCCCTGGGGCTGATCAGCCTGCACGGCGGGACCGTGCTCTATCTGCGGGGGCACGAAGGACGGGGGATCGGACTGGCGAACAAGCTGCGGGCCTACGCGCTGCAGGACGCGGGCGCTGACACGGTGGAGGCGAACGAACAGCTTGGACTGCCGGTCGACGCCCGTGACTACCAGGCGGCTGCGGAGATCCTGCTGCAGATGGGCCTGGCCCGGATCCGGCTGCTCACCAACAACCCCGCGAAACGGGACCGGCTGGAGGCGTTTGGAGTGACCGTTGACGCGATGGTGCCCTCCGAAGTCCCGGTCCGGGCCGAGAACGAGCGGTACCTGCAGACCAAGCGGGACCGGATGAACCACCACCTCAACCTGCTGCGGGCAAATCCCGTCCAGCAGGGCTAACTTCTTCCACCGATTCAAAGGACAACAATATGAGCGGACACGGCGCACCCGATAATGACGTCAGCAGCATCAAGGCACAGGGCCTGGATTTCAAGGTGGCCATCGTCGCGGCCAGCTGGCACACCGAGGTCATGGACGGACTGCTCGACGGCGCGCTGCGGGCAGCAACGGATGCCGGCCTGGGACCCCGGGTGGTCCGGGTGCCGGGAACATTCGAGCTTTCCGTGGCTGCCGCGCGGCTGGCACCGCACTTTGACGCCGTCGTCGCCCTCGGCGTCGTCATCCGCGGCGGAACTCCGCACTTCGACTACGTGTGTTCCTCGGCGACCCAGGGGCTGACTGCCGTGTCCGTGCAGACCGGTACACCGGTTGGATTCGGGGTGCTGACCTGCGACACGGAGCAGCAGGCGCTGGACCGCGCCGGGCTCGAGGGGTCGTCGGAGGACAAGGGCTACGAAGCGTTCGCCGCCGCCGTGAACACCGCCGCTGCGCTGCGCGGGGCCGGGGTTTGAGCGTTCCATTGAACAAGAAGTCACTTCAGGCGGACGGATTTACCGGATTCCGCCCTATCGCGGACCTGGAGACCAACCGGATTCCGCAGCGGCAGGGGATTTTCGCGGTGCTGCGGCCAGCTGGGTTCGAGCCGGTGTTCCTCGCCGAAAGCACCGCCGGGACGTTCAAGCGGAAGAATCCCTCCGTGTTCCGGGCGGTACTTGCGGACGAGTGGGTTCAGGATGCGGACGTCCTGTTCATTGGGAAGGCCGGCCCAGGAAGTAAAGGCAACCGCGGACTGCGCCGCCAGATCCAGGAGTATCTGGACTTCGGCCGGGGCAAGCCGCCGGGACACTGGGACGGCCGGCTGATCTGGCAGCTCGCTGGTGCCGGGACGCTTTTGATGGCCTGGAAGGAGCTCCCTCCGGAGGAGCTCAACGCTGCGCAAGCGGCCTATCACGAGCAGTTCCGCCAGATCCACGGCAGGCTGCCGTTCGCCAACCTGGTTCAGGCGCGCGCCTAGATCCTCGCCGCGCTAGGCTCGGGGCATGGAGAAGTCAGCTGCCGGCGTCGGCGCCTACCTCGAGGCAGTGGTCCCGGCCGTGCGCCGGCGGGATGCGGCCACCCTGCTCGAGATGATGACGCGGATTACCGGGGAGTCACCGGCGATGTGGGGGCCATCCATCATCGGATTCGGTGCGTACCACTACAAATACGCCAGCGGCCGGGAAGGCGACGCTCCCGCCGCCGGGTTCTCGCCGCGCAAGGCCGCGGCGACGGTCTACCTCGCCGACGGAACCGAGGCCTATGCGGAGCAGCTTGAACAGCTCGGCGCGCACACCACGGGCGTTGTCTGCCTGTATCTCAAGGACCTGTCAAAGGTGGACCTGGGCGTGCTGGAGGACATTGTCCGGGAATCCTATGAGCGTGCCAGCCGTGACGGATTTGGTATTCAGTGAGCGGGCTTACTCCGCCGGTTTGGGCGTCCGGATTCCGATCAGGGCGATAACTCCGGCGAGGAAAAACAGGACGGCCGTTGCCAGCGCCGTCTGCTGGAAACCGGGGTAGTCCAGGGCGCCGCCGGAAATCGTACCGATCAGCGCGACGGCGACCAGTCCGGCCACGCGGGAGACAGCATTGTTGACGGCAGAGCCGATGCCGGCCTCTTCTTCGCGCAGTGCGCCCAGCACCGCAGCCGTCAGCGGCGCGACCATCACCGCCAGACCAAAGCTGAAGAGCAGCAGGCCCGGCAGCAGCTGGGTGAAGAAATTCAGCGGGGGACTGACCGTGAGCATCAACAGGAACCCGGCGCCCATGATGGCCGGGCCCGCCGTCATAAAGATGCGCGGACCGTACTTACCGGCCAGGTTTCCAAAATACGTGGAGAGCAGGAGCATGGCGACGGGCAGGGGCAGTGCCGCGAAACCGGCCTGCGTCGCGGAGAAACCGCCCGCCTCCTGCACAAACACGGTGACGGCGAAGGTCCCCAGGGAGAGCGCGGCATAAGCGGCAGCGGTGACCAGGTTGCCGTAACGGAAGTTCCGCGCCCGGAACAGGGACAGCGGCATCATCGGGTACTCGGTGCGGGCTTCACGGATCACGAAAAGCACGAGCGCCGCCAGGCCGAGCAGCAGGGGAATAACGACGCCGGGATGCGTCCAGCCGAGCCGCTCCTGCTCGATCAGGGCGTACACCGAACCGGTGAGCCCGGCCACCGCGAGGAGAGCTCCGGGAATGTCCAGGGCGGCCCTGCGCCGGGGGCTGTCCTGCAGGCCGATCATCAGCAGCAGCGTCACGGCTACCGGCAGCACATTGACGCCGAAGATCAGCCGCCAGCTGGCCCAGTCAACCAGGACACCGCCCAGCAGCGGCCCGATGATCGCGGCAGTACCGGTCCAGGCCGTCCACTGTCCGATGGCCCGGGCACGCTCCCGGCCCTGGTACGTCGTCGTAATCAGGGCCAGGCTGCTCGGGACCAGCAGGGCCGCAGCCATCCCCTGGATGGCCCGGGCCAGGATGAGGAACTCCGGATTCCAGGCCAGGGCGCAGGCCAGGGACGCGACGCCGAATCCGATGATTCCCAGCCGCAGGATCAGCAGCCGGCCGTACGAATCCGAGAGCGAGCCCGCCAGGAGGATCAGCGCCCCGAGCGTGAGCAGGTACGCGTTGACCGTCCACTGCTGGGTGGGCAGTCCGCCGCCGAGCTCCGCGCTGATGGCGGGCAGCGCCACCGTGACGATGGTGCCGTCGAGGAAGGACACAAAGGACGCGAGAATGGCGACGACCAGCAGGCGCCCGCGGTGTGGCGGAATATTGGGGACTTCTGCCATCGTGCGGGGTCCTTCCGACGCCGGGGGGATGCCTACATGCTGGCATCCGAAATAGTGATTGGACAGGTGCCCGCCTGGGACTGGACCGGCGGGCGGAGGCTGTTAGACCAGTTCCAACCCGTCCGCCACCACCTGGCCGCGGTGAAGAACGGTTCGGCCCGGCAGCCTGTCCATGACGGCCGCGGTCACGGTTTCGCCTTCAACCAGGACCAGCTCAGCAGGATCTCCCACGCTAAGGCCAGGACGGTCGGTAACGGAGGACAGGCGTTGTGCCTGCGGGTTCATGACGCTGGCTCCGCCGATGGTGGCCACGGCAACGCAGTGTTCGATGAGCTCGTCCGCCCGGAACCGGCTGGTGAACGCCAGCTGCCAGGTCCGGTCCAGCATGTCCGCGTTCCCGTAGGGGGACCAGTAGTCACGCTGGCCGTCCTGGCCCAGCCCCACCCGGACCCCGGCCGCTGCGAGCTGCTGCAGCGGAAGCGGCTGGCCGGCCGGAGCGATGGTGGCCAGGGAGATGTCCAATGCGGCGAACTCTTCGATGAGTTCCTGCAGCTGACCGGCGGGCAGGTCCGCCAGCCCGTAGCCGTGGGAAATGGTCACCAGTCCCTGCATGCCCAGTGCCTTGGTGCGTTCCAGGATCAGCTGGGCACTGAACAGGCCCAGCTGATCGGGCTCATGCAGGTGGATGTCCACGGGAACGCTGTACTTCTCGGCGAGCCCGAAGACGATGTCCAGATGCCGCACAGGATCCCGGTCAAGGGAGCACGGGTCGATGCCGCCAACGACGTCGGCGCCCAGCTTCAGGGCCTCCTCCAGGACCTCGGCGCTGCCGGCTTCACGGAGCAGCCCCGCCTGCGGAAACGCGATGACCTCGACGTCGGCCCGGTTCCGGTGCGCTTCCCGGGCGGCGAGGACACCCTCGAACCGCTCCAGGCCGGCGTCGACGTCCACCTGGGCATAGGTGCGGACCCGGGTGGTGCCGCGTTCAATCATTGCCCCGAGGCAGGCGGTGGCCCGGTCCGCTATGGAGGCTTCGGCGTTGCGCCAGTTCTGCCTGTCGTTCAGCATCATGCCCCACACCCCAGGTGCCCCTGTGTGCGGGCGGAACGGCAGGCCGATCCGGTTGGAGTCCAGGTGCACGTGCACGTCGGAGAAGGAGGGCAGCAGGATCCGGCCGTTGCCTTCGACGACGCCGGCGCCCGGAGGGGCTTGATCCGCGGCTGCGGTGTCCGCCCTGACGGGCCTGACTGAGGCGATCACACCGTCCTCGAGTGTCACATCGGAGGCTGCTTCGCCCCAGGGGCGTACGTTGCGAAGAAAAACGGTCACTGGTTCAGTCCTGTCGCCGAAAAGTCAGAGCGTGCGCTGCATTCTCCCATCAAAGGGCGGCCTGATGCGAAAGGGCTTGCCCCCCGTAACCTCGACTCCTACGACGATGACTCCCGGGTAGTCCGTTCGGCCGAATTCAGGCGCGCCGCCTGACGGATCAGATGCTCGCGTTCGGGGAGGTTCGGGGCGGCGAGAGCGGCCCGGGCATAGAGCCGTGCGGCTTCCCCGGTGTCGCCGCTGCGTTCGCGGAGGTAGGCCAGGGCAGCGGTATAACGGGGGAGCTCAGGGTCCAAGGCACTCAGAGCAGCCAGCCCTGCCTGTGGACCGTCTGCCTCACCCACGGCCACGGCGCGGTTCAGCTTCGCGACCGGACTGTTCGTCAGTGCAACCAGTTCGTCGTACCACTCAACAATCTGCGGCCAATCGGTTTCCCCGGCGCTGGGGGCATCAGCGTGCAGCGCGGCGATGGCAGCCTGCGCCTGGTATTCGCCCAGCCTTTGCCGGGCCAGTGCCCGCTGCAGTATCACCACCCCTTCGGAGATCAGGGCGGTGTCCCACAGGCTTCGGTCCTGTACCGCCAGCGGGACCAGCTGCCCGGCGTCGTTGATCCGTGCCCGCCGGCGGGCGTGATGAAGCAGCATCAGGGCAAGGAGGCCCTGCACTTCTTCATGCCGCAGCCGGCCGGCCAGTTGGCGGGTCAGCCGGATCGCCTCGGCGGCAAGATCCACGTCGCCGGAATACCCCTCATTGAAGACCAGGTACAGCACCCGGAGGACCGTGGACAGATCTCCCGGAGAATCCAGCCGGACCCCGGATACCGTCCGTTTGGCCCGGCTGATGCGCTGCGCCATAGTGGATTCACTCACCAGATAGGCAGCGGCAATCTGCCGGGTTGTCAGGCCGCCGACGGCACGCAGCGTCAGGGCGACCGCCGAGGAGGGCGTCAGCGAAGGATGGGCGCACAGGAAATAGAGCTGCAGCGTGTCATCCGTTTCGCCGGCGGTCCCGGGCGGAGGTTCGGCATCGGCCCTGAGCTCACGACGACGGCGGGAGGCATCGGCCCGCCCGGCGTCGAGGAACTTCCGCCAGGCCACAGTGACCAGCCAGCCCAGCTGATCCCGCGGCGGAGTGCTTGACCAGGCCCGGACGGCCTCGATCAGGGCTTCCTGGACGGCGTCCTCGGCCGCCGCGAAACCAGCTCCGCGGCGGACGAGCACGGCGATCACCTGCGGGCTGAGCGTGCGGACCTGGGTTTCCTCCACGGGCTGTTTACTCCGTGATGGTGATGGGGGAACCCATAAAGGGGCGCAGCTCGATCCATTCGCGCAGCGGCTTGCCGCCGGCAGCAGGGGCGGCCGAGAGGTCACCGGCCAGTTCGACGGCACGGTCATAACTGTCGACGTCGATCACCATCCAGCCGGCAATCAGGTCCTTGGTTTCCGCGAACGGGCCGTCGGTCACCGGGGGCCGCCCCTCGCCGTCGTACCGTACAAAGGTCCCCTCAGGGGACACCGCCTGTCCGTCGATGTACTCACCGCTGGCCTGCAGCCGGTCGGCGAAATCCTGCATGAACTGCATGTGGGCGGACACTTCCTCCGGTGTCCACTGATCCATCGGCACATCGTTCAGGGGTGCCGGCGCGCCGCGGTAGTGCTTGAGCAACAGATACTTAGCCATAACGATCTCCTTGTGTGGTTCAACACTGGGTCTCCTGCAACACAGCCATTGTGGCCGCATTCACTTCTAAGACGCAGCCGTGTGCCGAATCTCGACATCGGGGCTCCGCCGGGCAGTCTTGCTACGCTAAGGCACCGACTGAGGGGAGCTGGGGGCATTGAAGCGGATGCGTTGGGGGCGGGCAGGGGTGGTGCGGGGCAGCACCTCAGCTGCGGCGGTCCTGCTGCTGATGTGCGTTTCGACCGGGTGCGGGCAGCAGTTCGGAAACCCTGCAGGACCCCGGCCCGTGGCCGAGCTGGCCGATGCCGTCGATTGCACCAGCATGGAGCACATTTTCGGACCAGAGGCCCAGCCGACGGCGCCGGCGGCAGCACCGCCGCCGATAGCCGGATCGGTGCCCGAGGGCTTTGTGCCGGTCGAAGTCATCCGCTGTGGTGCCGCGCTGGAAACCGTCGAGGATCAGAACGGGCTGTGGCGGGCGGTCACGCAGGAGCGTCTCGCCGGAGACCTGGACGCCCTGGCCGCGGCCCTGGCGGAACCCAGCGACGGACCCGGGTGGAACCAGGTCTGCTCCGCCGACATGGAACTGGTCCCCGATCTCTGGCTGCTGGCGGCAGATGGAAAGGCCATGCGCGCTGCCTGGCCCACGGACTCCTGCGGTAAAACCAAGCCCGGCGTGCACGGCGTCCTGGCAGAGATGGACGTGGTCGAGGTGAGCCAGCACAAGACGGCGTTGATCCAGTCCAGGGCAGCCCTGGACGCCGGCTGCCCCGAGGAATGGAGTTTTAGCACGTGGCCGGGAGTAACGGCCCTCGCACCACTCACGACTGACGTCGAGGATGCAGCTACGAGTGGCGGTGAGACCGTGCCTGCCGCACCGGGGCTCCTGCCCAGCGCTGACGACGTCGATTCCCTGCGGATCTGCCACTACCGGACGGCACCCGCGCCGAGCACGCAGGCAACACCGGACGCGTCGGCTGGACTTCCCGGCAGCCCGCAGCCGGAACAGCCCTTTGACCTTATTGAGAGCGTTTCGGGAACCTTCTCCGGAGGAGGAAACCTCACGGGCCCGGCCAAGGACGCTCTTTTGCAGACGGCGGCTGCTGAGCCGTCGGGTGCTGACTGCCGCCAGCCAGCGACCGGGTTTGCGGCGCTTTGGCCGGTGGCCCAGGGCCGCGGCGCCGGCGCGCCGCTGACGCTCGAGCTCGACGGCTGCCGCCGGCTTGTGGGCTTCGACGGTTCCGCCAGGACCGTTCCGGTGGAGCTGATCACCGCCGTCGTCACGGCGTTGGAAAACTAAGCCGCGCCGACCCGGCCAGCTGTCACACCCACACCCAATTCCGCGCCGACCCGCGCCAGAGCGTACCCTTGATCTGTGAAAACCTTCGAAGAGCTATTTGCCGAACTCAGTGAGAAGGCGGCGACCCGGCCTGCCGGGTCTCGCACCGTCGCCGAACTGGAGTCCGGCGTGCACGGCATCGGCAAGAAGGTTGTCGAAGAAGCCGCCGAAGTCTGGATGGCCGCCGAGTACGAGTCGGATGAAGCCGCCGCTGAGGAAATCTCGCAGCTGCTCTACCACCTGCAGGTGCTGATGCTGGCCAAAGGCCTCACCCTGCAGGACATTTACAAGCATCTCTAGCCACGTGCTGCCCTGAGTTCCGCTCAGGCAGCGTGTGGCCCGCCGGCAGGCCCAGCTCCCATCTGACTTCCAGCGAAAGAAACAATTAAATGCTCCGTGTAGCCGTTCCCAACAAGGGTGCCCTGTCCGAATCTGCTTCCGCCATGCTCTCCGAAGCCGGATACCGCCAGCGCCGCGACAGCCGCGAACTGGTGATGGTTGATCCCGACAATGACATCGAATTCTTCTTCCTCCGCCCCCGCGACATTGCGGTTTATGTCGGCTCCGGAACGCTCGACGTCGGACTCACCGGCCGCGACCTGTTCCTGGACGCCCAGGTGGACGCCGAAGAGCTGATGAGCCTCGGCTTCGGCGCCTCAACCTTCCGCTTCGCCGGGCCGGTCGGGGACTTCTCCGCGATGGCCGAACTGAATGGCAAGCGCGTTGCGACCAGCTACGACGGCCTGCTGCGCGACTACCTCGCCGAACACGGCGTGGATGCGTCCGTGGTCCGCCTCGACGGCGCCGTCGAATCGTCCGTGCGCCTTGGCGTCGCGGACGCGATTGCCGACGTCGTCGAAACCGGAACCACCCTCCGCGCCGCCGGCATGGAGATCTTCGGTGAGCCGATCCTGAAGTCCGAGGCCGTGATGATCGGCCGCAAGGGCGCCAATCCGGCCGGGCTGGACGTGCTCAAGCGCCGGCTCAAGGGTGTCCTGGTGGCCCGCCAGTACGTGATGATGGACTACGACGTCCGCAAGGAACTGGTCGAAGCAGCTGCCGCGCTGACGCCCGGACTGGAATCCCCGACCGTGTCCCCGCTGCGGGACTCCGACTGGGTGGCTGTGCGCTCCATGATCAAGAAGTCCGACACCAACCGCATCATGGATGAGCTGTATGACCTGGGAGCCCGCGCCATCCTGGTCAGCACCATCCACGCCTGCCGGATCTAGGGAGTCCCGACATGAGTGTTGCCATTCGCGTCATTCCCTGCCTGGACGTCGACGCCGGCCGTGTGGTCAAAGGCATCAACTTCGAGGGCCTGCGGGACGCCGGCGATCCAGTCGAACTGGCCCACCGCTACGACCGGGCCGGAGCCGATGAACTCACGTTCCTCGATGTCACCGCGTCCTCCGGTGCCCGCGAAACCGTGTTCGACGTCGTCTCCCGCACCGCGGAGGAAGTCTTCATTCCGCTGACCGTCGGCGGCGGTGTCCGCACCATTGAGGACGTCGACCGGCTGCTGCGCTCCGGCGCGGACAAAGCCTCGATCAACTCGGCCGCCGTCGCCCGCCCGGACATCATTGACGAAATCACCCGGCATTTCGGATCCCAGGTGCTGGTGCTCTCCGTGGATGCCCGGCGCATCCACGACGGGTCCACGCCGTCGGGCTTCGAAATCACCACCCACGGCGGCCGCAAGGGCACCGGGATCGACGCCGTTGAATGGGCCAAAGAAGCCGCTGACCGGGGCGTGGGGGAGATCCTGCTGAACTCGATCGACGCCGACGGCACCCGTGACGGGTTCGACCTGGAAATGATCCGCGCCGTCCGCGCCGCGGTGCACGTGCCGCTGATCGCTTCCGGGGGAGCCGGCGTGCCGGAGCACTTCCCGCCGGCTATCGCTGCCGGTGCGGACGCCGTCCTGGCCGCGTCGATCTTCCACTTCGGGCCGGACAACGCCATCGCTGACGTCAAGAAGGCGATCGCGGACGCGGGTTACCCCGTCCGCTGAGCCTGTTGGCTGCGCGGACAGCAGCTATGCGGAAATAAATGGCGCCGGAAGGGACTTGGCACTTAAGTGCCCTTTCGGCGCCGTTCCACTTTCCCCACAGTTTCGGAGAATTCATGACCACCGCACGCGCTTACGCTGCCACCTCCGCCACGGACCCCCTGGTCCCCACCACCATTGAACGCCGCGCCGTCGGCCCGCACGACGTGCTGATCGACATCGCCTACGCCGGTGTCTGCCACTCTGACATCCACACCGTCCGCGGCGAGTGGGGCCCGATTGCCTACCCGCAGGTGGTTGGCCACGAGATCGTGGGCACCGTGGCCGAAGTCGGCCCTGAAGTCACCGCCCATAAGGTGGGGGACCGGGTGGGCGTTGGCTGCATGGTGAACTCCTGCCGCGAGTGTGTGAACTGCCTCGCCGGCATGGAGAATTACTGCCTCAAGGGCAACACCGGCACCTACGCCGCCAAGGATCTCGACGGCACGATCACGCAGGGCGGCTACTCCACCTCCGTGGTGGTGAACGATGACTTTGTCCTCCGGGTTCCGGAGAGCATCCCCTACGAAGCCGCCGCTCCGCTGCTGTGCGCCGGCATCACCACCTACTCGCCCCTGGCCCACTGGAAGGCGGGCCCCGGCAAGCAGGTCGCCGTCGTGGGTATGGGCGGACTCGGCCACATGGCCGTCAAGATCGCCGCGGCCATGGGTGCTGAAGTGACCGTCCTGTCCCAGACGCTGAACAAGGAGGAGGACGGCCTGCGTTTCGGTGCCGAGCACTACTACGCCACCAGCGACGCTGCCACCTTCGAGAAGCTGGCCAACAGCTTCGACCTGATCATCAACACCGTCAGCGCTCCGGTGGACCTGCAGTCCTACCTGAACCTGCTCCGTCTCGACGGCACCATGGTCAACGTGGGTGCACCGCCCGAGGCGCTGCCTGTTTCTGTCTTCGGCCTGATGCGCAACCGCCGCTCCTTCGCGGCGTCGGGCATCGGCAGCATTGGCGAGACCCAGGAAATGCTGGACTTCTGCGCCGAGCACAATATTGCACCGGAGATCGAACTGATCGACGCTAAGGAAATCAACACAGCCTACGAGCGTGTCCTGAAGTCTGACGTGCGCTACCGCTTCGTGATCGATACGGCAACGATCTAGCCGCCGTGCAGTCCTGAAGGCCTACAGTCCGATGTCGGCGCTCTCCAACAGGGCAACGGCGTCGGGCTGGCCTTCGAACATCACCAGTGCCTGCTGTGTGCGGCCGTGGGCGTGGAGGAGGAGTTCGCCCGGCTCACCGACGATCGCCACGGAAACCGCAGCGCGCTTGGCCACGTGGCGCGGACCGTCCGGACGGACCAGGATGATGCCGACGTCGACGCCGCGGTACAGGATGGCGGCCCGCTTCAGCAGATCGGACCAGAGGGCGTCGGAGTACTCGGAATCCAGCGCGCGGGGCGCCCACCGGTCACCGGCACGGCGGATGTCCTCGGTGTGGACGAAATATTCGGTAAGGTTCGCGCTGTTGTCCACCGATTTGAGGTGCATGGGGGAGAGCGCCGGAGGGCCCGCCCGGAAGGCCTTCACCAGCTTGGCGTAGCCTTCGGAGGTTGATGCCTTCTCCACCATGGCGTCCATGGCTTTGGCGGTCTTGCCGGCGAACGGCTTCATGAAAAAACCAAGCGCGGCGGCGGGCCGGTGCTCGCGCAGGTACAGGTGCGCGGCCAGATGCCGGGTGTCCCACCCTTCGCAGAGCGTAGGCGCGTGGGGACCGGCCGCAAGCAGTGTTTCGGCCAGGACTTCACGGGAAGGTTCAACGAATTGCATCACTGCTGAAACTAGCATGGAACCCCCGGCTTTGCCCGTGGGACGCGGCCATTCGGCCCCGCGGGAGGTAAACCCACTAGAATCGGTAGTGATGGCAACAGATACCACCCCCCAGACACCCCGCCCGGCATCCGCATTGGACCCCGGTATTGCAGCGACCCTGAAGCGGGATGAGGCCGGCCTTGTTGCCGCTGTCATCCAGCAGCACGACACGGGCGAGGTGCTGATGCTCGGCTGGATGGACGACGAAGCCCTCCACCGTACGCTCACCACCGGCCGCGTGACCTTCTGGTCCCGGTCGCGGCAGGAATACTGGCGCAAAGGCGACACTTCCGGCCACGTGCAGCACGTGAAGTCAGTGGCACTGGACTGCGACGGCGATGCCCTCCTGGTCCGCGTCGACCAGGTTGGAGCCGCCTGCCACACCGGCACCCGGACCTGCTTCGAGGGCCGCAGCCTGGCCGTGTCTGCCTAAGTCTTCAGACCCCTTCTAACCCGAAAGCCCCAACACCATGCAGGATCTAGGCGTTATCAGTCCCACCCTGGAGGAGTTCCGGGCCCTGGCCGCGGACCGCCGCGTTGTTCCCGTCCGGCTGAAGGTCCTGGCCGACGCGCATACGCCCATCGGCATTTACCGCAAGCTCGCCGCAGGCGAGCCCGGTACGTTCCTGATGGAATCAGCGGCCTCCGGCGGCGTCTGGTCCCGCTATTCCTTTATCGGGGCGCGTTCCCGCGCCACCCTGACCACCCGGGACGGCCAGGCCTGCTGGCTGGGCGAACCGCCGAAGGGTGTTCCGCTGAACGGGAACCCCGTCGACGCGATGGCCGCCACCCTGCAGCTGCTGGCGACCGACCGGTTTGACGGACTGCCGCCCTTCACCTCCGGGCTGGTCGGATTCGTCGGCTGGGAATCGGTGCGGCACTGGGAGAAACTGCCGTCCCCGCCGGTTGATGACCTGGACCTGCCCGAAATTGCCATGAACCTGGTCTCAGACATGGCCATCCATGACAACTCCGACGGCACGGTGATGCTGGTGGCGAACGCCATCAACTTTGACGGTTCCGATGAGCGGGTCGACGACGCCTGGCAGGATGCCGTGGCCCGGCTGCACAGGATGCTGGACCGGCTCGCAGCGCATACCCCGCAGCAGGCCGTCACAGTGCTCGACGGCGGAACGGTGGACGTCGCCGCGCTCACCGCAGGCGTTAAGGAAAGCTGGCCGAAACCGGACTACCTAAAGGCCGTGGAGCGCGGCAAGGAAGCCATCGTTGACGGTGAAGTCTTCCAGGTGGTGATTTCCCGCCGCTTCGAGATGGAGTGCCGGGCGGACGCCCTGGACGTGTACCGCGTGCTGCGCAACACCAACCCCAGCCCGTACATGTACCTCTTCAACTTCGAAGACGCCCGCGGCAACCCCTTCGCCGTCGTCGGATCTTCTCCCGAAGCGCTGGTGAAGGTGACCGGAAGCGAAGTGATCACCCACCCGATCGCAGGTTCCCGGCCGCGCGGCAGGACCCAGGAACTGGACCGCACACTGGCCGAGGAACTCCTGGTGGATGAGAAGGAACGCGCCGAGCACCTGATGCTGGTGGATCTGGCCCGTAACGACCTGTCCAAGGTCTGCCGTCCCGGCAGCGTCGACGTCACCCAGTTCATGGAGGTGGAGCGCTTCAGCCACATCATGCACCTGGTCTCCACCGTGGTGGGCGAGCTTTCGCCGCAGAGTTCAGCGTACGACGTCCTCTCCGCCACCTTCCCGGCCGGCACGCTGTCCGGCGCCCCGAAGCCGCGGGCCCTGAGCCTGCTGGATGAACTGGAGCCGCACCGCCGCGGGATTTACGGCGGCGTGGTTGGCTACCTCGATTTCGCCGGGGACATGGACATGGCCATTGCCATCCGTTCGGCCCTGCTGCGCGACGGCAAAGCCTACGTGCAGGCCGGCGGCGGGATCGTGGCCGACTCGGACCTGGAAGCCGAAGCCCAGGAAACCGTCAACAAGGCGGCGGCCCCCCTGCGGGCAGCACTGATCGCCGACGGCCTGACACCGGTCACCCCCACGGTGACAGAACAGATTTTCAACAGGCAGGAAACCTCCAAGTGAGCACTAAACCCGTACCGTCCGCGCCGCGCTGGCGCCGCAAGTCGACGGTCGTGTTCGGCACCGTGCTGCTCGGCGCCGCGGCTTTCGGCACCACGACCAGGACCTGGCTCGACGTCGTCCTGCCGCAGGCAGCCGTTAACACTCCGGACATTGCCGTTGCCGGCAGCGAAGCGGCCACCGCGGTGACCGCTTTCGCCGTCGTCGCCGTAGCCGCCGCCCTGGCCGGTTCAATTGCCGGAAAGGTGGCGCGGTGGATTATTGCCGTTGTCCTTGCGGTTGCCGGAATCGGTGTTGCCTACGCCAGCTGGGCTGTGGTGCAGGATCCCGCGCAGGGCGCCGCCGGTGCCGTCGGCAAGGCGATCGGAGTAAGTGGAGCAGCAGGCGCAGAGGTCAGCCTGACCCCCATGCCGTTCCTGGCTGCCGCCGCCGGTGTGCTGATTGTGCTGGCCGCCGCCTGGTTCGCCGCAGCATCGCGCAGCTGGCCGGTTTCACGGCGCTACGCCGCTCAGCCGGCTACCGGTGCCGCCGCAAAGGATGAATCCACGCAGCCGCCCATCGACGAAATTGACAGCTGGGACCGCCTGACCAAGGGCGAAGATCCCACTAACTACCGCTGACCAGCGCAGGGCCCGGCAACGTGCCGCGCAACATGTAAGAGAGTTTCCGCCTGCTAATGGCAGAATGGTAACCAGATTCGTTCACGAGGAGATTCACCATGAGCACAAACGCCATCGACCAGCACGAGACCAAGCCCGCAAACGAGGCCGAGGCCCACGCCAGCATCCACGACGAGACGATTGGCCACGGCAACACCCCCGCCGCCTGGACGTGCGTGCTCATCATGATCGTTGGAGGCCTGGTTTCCAGCATCGGCTTCGTCATGGCCAGCTGGGTCGTATTCGGCAGCGGACTGGGCCTGATGGTCGTTGGCCTGATCGTCGGCTGGGCCATGCGCAAGGCCGGCTACGGCGTTGGCGGTTCCAAGCTCTCAGGCAACGGGCACTAATGAGCGTTCTTGACGACATCATTGCCGGCGTCCGCGAGGACCTGGCCCAGCGGCAGCAGGCTATGCCGCTGGAAAAGGTGCAGGAGCGCGCCGCAGCGGCCGCTCCTGCCCTTGATGCCTTCGCCGCCCTCGGCGGCAACGACTCACCCCGCGCCACCCTCCGGGTGATCTCCGAGGTCAAGCGCAGCAGCCCCTCCAAAGGCGAACTGGCCGACATCACCGACCCGGCTGCCCTGGCGGTGCGCTACGAGAACGGCGGCGCGGCCGTCATCAGCGTCCTCACAGAGCAGCGGCGCTTCAAGGGATCACTGGCAGATTTCGACGCCGTCCGGGCGGCAGTGCGGATTCCGCTGCTGCGCAAGGACTTCACCGTCGAGCCGTACCAGATCTGGGAAGCCCGTGCCCACGGCGCGGACCTGGTGCTCCTGATCGTCGCCGCACTGGACGACGCACAGCTGCGCTCCTTCCTGGACCTGACCCACGAACTGGGCATGAATGCCCTCGTGGAAGCGCACACCGCGGAGGAAATCCAGCGGGCAGTGGCCGTGGGCTCCCGGATCATCGGAGTCAACGTCCGGAACCTCAAGACCCTCGACGTCGACCGCTCGGTCTTCGCCGCACTCTCGGCTTCGATCCCCGCCGAAGCAGTTGTGGTTGCCGAATCGGGTGTCCGGGACTCCGCCGACGTCGCACATTACGCCGAACACGGCGCGAACGCCGTGCTGGTGGGCGAGGCATTGGTCAAACACAATGACCCGTCCGCCACGATCGCCGAATTCATGCAGGCTGGGGCGGGCGCAATCGCAGCCCGGCTGCACGCAAGCAGCCAGGGATAACTAACGACATACCTATTTCCGGACTTGCCGCAGCGAATCCGGACCAGAGCAGGACAGGACAGGCTCCATGACCGGGACCCCGGAAAACAGCACCTCCGCCAGTACGCCCAGCACAGGGGGGAACAGCGTGTCGGAGCAGGTGACGGAATCCTTCCTGGCCGGCGGGCCCTCACTGCGCCACGCGGCGGGACCCTACTTCGGTGAGTACGGCGGCCGCTGGATGCCCGAATCGCTGATCGCGGCCCTCGACGAGCTGACCGACACCTTCGAAAAGGCCAAGGCCGACCCGGAGTTCACGGCACAGATCGCGGACCTCAACCGGAACTACTCCGGCCGGCCCTCCCTGCTCACCGAGGCCAAGCGTTTCGCCGAGCATGCCGGCGGCGTCCGCATCTTCCTCAAGCGCGAGGACCTGAACCACACCGGCTCGCACAAGATCAACAACGTCCTTGGCCAGGCACTGCTGGCCAAGCGCATGGGTAAGACGCGCATCATCGCCGAGACCGGTGCCGGCCAGCACGGCGTGGCCAGCGCCACCGCCGCCGCCCTGATGGGCATGGAATGCGTTGTCTACATGGGCGCCGAAGACTGCCGCCGGCAGGCCCTGAACGTCGCCCGCATGGAACTCCTCGGCGCTACGGTCATTCCGGTGAGCCACGGGTCGGCAACCCTCAAGGATGCCATCAACGAGGCCCTGCGCGACTGGGTGGCCAACGTGGACAACACCCACTACCTGCTCGGCACCGCTGCCGGCGCGCATCCCTTCCCGGCCCTGGTCCGTTACTTCCACGAAGTCATCGGCGAAGAAGCCCGTGCCCAGATCCTGGAACAGACCGGCAAACTGCCCGACGCCGTCTGTGCCTGTGTGGGCGGCGGCTCCAATGCCATTGGTCTCTTCCACGGCTTCCTGGACGACCCCGGCGTCAAGATCTACGGCTTTGAGGCCGGCGGCGACGGCGTGGACACGCCCCGCCATGCCGCCACCATCACCCTGGGCCGCCCCGGTGTGCTGCACGGGGCCCGGACCTACCTGATGCAGGACGAAGACGGGCAGACGATCGAGTCGCACTCGATCTCCGCCGGCCTGGATTACCCCGGTGTCGGTCCGGAGCACGCCTACCTGGCGGACATCGGCAGGGTCATCTACGAACCGATCACGGACGCCGAAGCGATGGAAGCGTTCCAGCTGCTCTGCCGGACCGAAGGCATTATTCCCGCGATTGAGTCCTCCCACGCCCTGGCCGGAGCCATCAAGGTAGGCCAGCGGCTCGCCGCCGAGGCCGGATCCGACGGCACGGTTCAGGACAGGATTGTCCTGGTCAACCTCTCCGGCCGCGGAGACAAGGACGTGGCGACCGCCGCTGAATGGTTCAACCTGCTGGACGAGAAGTCAGCTGAAGCCGAGATCGGCAAAGAAGGAGAACAGCTGTGAGCATCTCGACCCTGAGCAAGTCCGCCGCAGCAATCGACCGGGCACGGGCTGACGGCCGCGCCGCACTGGTCGGTTACCTGCCCGCCGGCTTCCCCTCCGTGCAGGAAACCATCGACGCCGGCATCGCGCTGGCCCGGAACGGCGCGGACCTGATCGAAATCGGTATTCCGTACTCGGACCCGGTCATGGACGGCTCGGTCATCCAGGCTGCAACCAGCCAGGCACTGGAAAACGGTTTCCGCGTGCAGGAGGTGTTCGACGTCGTAGCAGGCATCACCGCCGCCACCGACGCCGCCGTCCTGGTTATGACGTACTGGAACCCCGTGATGCGGATGGGTGTTGACGAATTTGCCCGCCGCCTGGCCGAGGCCGGGGGAGCCGGACTGATCACACCGGACCTCATTCCAGACGAAGCCGCCGAATGGATGGCTGCCTCGGATAAGTACGGACTGGACCGCGTTTTCCTCGTGGCACCGTCCTCCACCCCTGAGCGCATGAAGGCCACCGTCGAGGCCAGCCGCGGCTTCGTCTACGCCGTGTCCATCATGGGCGTCACCGGAACCCGGAACCAGGTCTCCGATGCCGCTGAGGGCGTGGTCACCGCAGCGCGCCACGCCGGAGCCGAACGGGTGTGCGTGGGCCTGGGCGTTTCAACCGCCAGCCATGTCCGCGAAATCGGCGCCTACGCCGACGGTGTGATCGTGGGGACCGCCCTGGTGGCCGCCCTGCGCGACGGCGGCCCTGACGCCGTCGGCACCCTGACCAGTGAACTCAGCACCGGAACCCGAAAGAGCTGACCATGCCGATGTCCCTGGCGGTTCCAGCCGCAATCCCCAGCCCGCCAGCCGACTTCAGCAGCATCTCGCTGGGGCCGCTGACCATCCACGCCTACGCGCTGTGCATCCTCGCCGGGATTGTCCTGGCCCTGTGGATGACTTCGGTGCGCTGGAAGCGCCGCGGGCTGCCCACAGACGCCGTCTGGGACATCGCTATCTGGGCCATCCCGTTCGGTATCATCGGCGGACGCCTGTACCACGTGGTGTCTTCCCCGGCTGCGTATTTCGGTCCGGACGGGGACCTGGCACTTATTCCGCAGATCTGGCGCGGCGGGCTGGGAATCTGGGGCGCGATCGCGCTAGGCGCGGTGGGTGCCTGGATTGGCTGCCGCCGGGCGAACATCAAACTTTCCACCTTCGCAGATGTCGCTGCACCCGGGGTGCTGCTGGCCCAGGCCGTTGGCCGCTGGGGCAACTGGTTCAACCAGGAGCTCTTCGGCGGCCCCACCGACCTTCCCTGGGGCCTGGAAATCGACCCCAATAACAACAACTTCCCCGACGGCACCGCGCCCGGCACACTCTTCCATCCCACGTTCCTGTACGAATCACTCTGGAACCTGGCCGGCGTTGCCCTGCTGCTCGCACTGGACAAACGCTTCCGGCTGCGCGGCGGGCGGCTGTTCTGGCTCTACGCGGCGATCTACACGCTGGGACGCACCTGGATCGAAATGCTCCGGATCGATGACGCCGAAATGATCACGTTCTTCGGCCTCACCCAGCGCCTGAACGTGTGGACCAGCCTGGTGATGCTGCTGGTCTCCATCGGGATGTTCATCTACCTTTCCGTCCGGGCCCGGAAGACGCCCGGGTCTTCGCTTTACCTGGACGGCCGGCAGGACGGGGAGAGTGAACCCGCAGACCGCAGTAACAATTCACCGGTTGATAACAAGAACGAAACAGATTCCGGCAGCGTGAAATCTGCGTCACAAATCCGTGAACAGCGTGCTAGTCTCGCAGAGACAAAAAATGAGGCATCCAAGCCTCAGCGGCCCGACGAGTCGGGCCCAGCCACTTAGGACCTGTTCCGGGTTACCTCCCGGAACCAGTCCCGAGGCCACATCGAGGTGGCGGCAACGGTGACCGTACCCGGGGACAACCCCGGCAGGCAACCGCACGGATCACGTTTTCCAGAGCCAGCCCCCATCCCGCATGCAGGGTCCTCCCGGATTCGCGACCGTAAAATCATTCTCTGACCCACCGGCAGCACATGCCGCCGGTGTGGGGCCAATGTCGTCCCCTCCCAACGCACAACAGGGGGAAGGACTTACCCTATGACTGATTCACTGTCCCCTCAGTCCGCACAGGTGGTGTCGCCGTTCAAACGGTTCGCGGCCTATCCGGAGGATTCAGGGCTGTACCGCGCCGAGAACGAGAAGGACGCCTGCGGCCTGGCGGTCATCGCCACGCTCCGCGGAGTTCCCGGCCATGACATCGTCGACGCAGCGCTGACCGCCCTGCGCAACCTTGAACACCGCGGTGCCGTTGGCGCCGACGAAGGCACCGGCGACGGCGCCGGCATCCTCACCCAGGTTCCGGACGAGTTCTTCCGGGCCGTTACCGGCTTTCCGCTGCCCGCTCCCGGGAGCTACGCCGTCGGCACCGCTTTCCTGCCCACCGAGGAACGGGAACAGGAGACGGCGAAGGCCGGGCTGGAAGCCATCGCCGAGTCCGAGGGACTGACGGTCCTGGGCTGGCGCGAGGTTCCGGTCGCTGCCGATATTGTCGGCGCCATGTCCCGGGCCTGCATGCCGCACTTCGTGCAGGTGTTCCTGGCCCCCGCCGATACCGGCTGCACGGACCTGGACGCGCGTGCCTTCCGGGTGCGGAAGCGCACCCAGAACAAATTCGGCGTGTACTTCCCGTCGCTGTCCTCCAAGACCATGGTCTACAAGGGCATGGTGACCACCGCCCAGCTGGAACCGTTCTTCCCGGACCTTTCCGACCCCCGGTTCAAAACCAAACTCGGCATTGTCCACTCCCGCTTCTCCACGAACACGTTCCCGTCCTGGCCGCTGGCCCAGCCGTTCCGCACCATTGCCCACAACGGGGAAATCAACACCGTCAAGGGCAACCGCAACTGGATGCGCGCCCGGCAGTCCCAGCTCAAGAGCCCGCTGCTGGGGGAGACCCCGGAGGAACTGTTCCCCATCTGCACCCCGGGCGCCTCGGACTCGGCCTCCTTCGACGAGGTTGCCGAGCTGCTGATGCTCTCCGGCCGGCCGATCACCCACGCGGTGATGATGATGATCCCGGAAGCCTGGGAAAACCACGCGACCATGGACCCGGCCCGGCGCGCTTTCTACCAGTACCACTCCATGCTGATGGAGCCGTGGGACGGTCCGGCAGCTGTGTCCTTTACCGACGGGGACCAGGTGGGTGCGGTCCTGGACCGTAACGGCCTGCGTCCGGCACGCTACTGGATTACCGAAGACGGCCTGGTGGTCCTGGCTTCCGAGGTTGGCGTGGTGGACCTGGACCCGGCGAAGATCGTCCGCAAGGGACGGGTATCCCCGGGCAAGATGTTCCTGGTGGACACCGCCGAGGGCCGGCTCATCGAGGACTCGGAAATCAAGGACGAGATCGCGGCCGCCAACCCGTGGGCGGAATGGGTCCGCGAGAACCAGGTTTCGCTCGAGGAACTGCCCGAGCGTGAGCATGTGCTGCACACCAAGGCCTCGATCAACCGCCGCCAGCGCACCTTCGGCTACACCCAGGAGGAACTGCGGATCCTGCTCGGCCCGATGGCCCGCACCGGCGCCGAGCCCTTGGGTGCCATGGGTTCTGATACGCCGATTGCCGTGCTGTCCCAGCGCCCCCGGCTGCTTTTCGACTACTTTGTGCAGTCCTTCGCGCAGGTAACCAACCCGCCGCTGGACGCCATCCGCGAAGAGCTGGTCACCTCCATGCAGAGCTCGATTGGCCCGAACGGTAACATCCTGTCCCTGGGCCAGGTCAAAACCAGCCAGATCGCGCTGAAATTCCCGGTCATCAACAATGATGAACTCGCGAAGATCGCGAACCTGACCAACGACGACGGCGAGAAGGTTGCCCTGAAGGTCCGCGGCCTCTACCGGCCCGACGGCGGCGAATCGGAGCTCCGCGCACGGATCAGCGAGATCTGCGAAAAGGTCTCCGGCGCCGTCAACCGCGGCGTGCAGTATGTGGCGCTCTCCGACCGTGACTCGAACGCCCAGTGGGCGCCGATTCCGTCGCTGCTGCTGCTCTCCGCCGTGCACCACCACCTGCTCAAGAGCGCCAACCGGACCAAGATTTCGCTGCTGGTCGAGGCCGGCGACGTGCGCGAAGTGCACCACGTCGCTGTGCTCATCGGCTACGGCGCCTCTGCCGTGAACCCGTACCTGGCGATGGAAAGCTGCGAGGAGCTGGTCCGGAACGGCGACATCACCGGTGTCAGCCGGGAGCAGGCCGTGACCAATCTGATCAAGGGACTGGGCAAGGGCGTCCTGAAGATCATGTCCAAGATGGGCATCTCCACCGTTGCCTCCTACTGCGGCGCGCAGACCTTCGAAGCGATCGGCCTGGGCCAGGAGCTGGTGGACGAGTTCTTCCACGGCACCCAGACCCAGCTCGGCGGCGTCGGCCTGGACGTCATCGCCGCGGAGGCCGCGGCCCGGCACACCAGCGCCTACCCGGCGGACGAAATCGAAGAACCGCACCGCCGGCTGGAAAACGGCGGCGAGTACCAGTGGCGCCGCGAAGGCCCGCCGCACCTGTTCAATCCGGAGACCGTGTTCCGGCTGCAGCACGCCACCCGGGAACGCCGCTACGACGTGTTCAAGGCCTACACCACCGGCGTGGATGACCAGTCGAAGAACCTGATGACCCTGCGCGGGCTGCTGGACTTCCGCACCGGGGAACGCCCGGCCGTGCCGCTGGAGGAAGTGGAACCGGTCTCCTCGATCGTCAAGCGCTTCTCCACCGGGGCCATGAGCTACGGCTCCATTTCCCAGGAAGCCCACGAAACCCTGGCCATCGCCATGAACCGGCTGGGCGCCAAGTCCAACACCGGTGAAGGCGGCGAAGACGTCGACCGGCTCCTGGATCCAGAGCGCCGCTCCGCCATCAAACAGGTCGCTTCCGGACGGTTCGGCGTCACCAGCCTGTACCTGACCAACGCCGAGGACCTGCAGATCAAAATGGCCCAGGGCGCCAAACCCGGCGAGGGCGGGCAGCTGATGGCGCAGAAGGTCTACCCGTGGGTAGCCAGCACCCGGCACTCCACCCCCGGCGTGGGCCTGATCTCACCTCCGCCGCACCATGACATTTACTCGATCGAGGACCTGGCCCAGCTGATCTACGACCTCAAGCGCGCTAATCCCAGCGCCCGGGTCCACGTGAAGCTGGTCTCCGAAGCCGGGATCGGCACCGTGGCAGCGGGCGTGACCAAGGCCAAGGCCGACGTCGTCCTCGTCTCCGGGCACGACGGCGGCACCGGCGCGTCGCCGTTGAACTCGCTCAAGCATGCGGGGGCTCCGTGGGAGCTCGGCCTGGCCGAGACCCAGCAGACCCTGATGCTCAACGGGCTGCGCGACCGCGTGGTGGTGCAGGTGGACGGGCAGCTCAAGACCGGCCGCGACGTTGTGATCGCAGCGCTGCTGGGCGGCGAGGAATTCGGTTTCGCGACCGCCCCGCTGGTGGTTTCGGGCTGCATCATGATGCGGGTCTGCCACCTGGACACCTGCCCGGTGGGCGTAGCGACGCAGAACCCCGAGCTGCGCAGCCGTTTCAGCGGCAAACCCGAATTCGTGGTGAACTTCTTTGAGTTCCTGGCCGAGGAAGTGCGCGAACTGCTCGCCGAACTTGGATTCCGCAGCCTCGAGGAAGCCATCGGCCACAGCGAAATGCTGGACACCAGGGCCGCCGTCGACCATTGGAAGGCCGACGGCCTGGATCTGGAACCGATCCTCCGCGGACACGACATGGAACCCGGCGCTCCGCTGCGCAACCTGTACCGCCAGAACCATGAGCTGGACGCGCACTTCGATAACAAGCTGATCGAAATGAGCGCGGACGCGCTGCAGAACCGCCAGCCCGTCCGGATCACCCTGGACGTGGTCAACACCGACCGGTCTGTCGGCACGATGCTCGGCCACACGGTCACCAAAACGTTCAGCACCGACGTGCTGGCCACGGACACCATCGACGTGACGCTGACCGGGCAGGCCGGGCAGTCACTGGGCGCGTTCCTGCCGGCCGGCATCACCCTGCGGCTGTTCGGAGACTCCAACGACTACGTGGGCAAGGGACTGTCCGGCGGGCGGATCATCGTCCGCCCGGACCGGAACAATGTGTTCCCCGCGGAGCGGAACGTTATTGCCGGGAACGTGATCGGCTACGGCGCCACCAGCGGCGAAATGTTCCTGCGCGGCCTGGTTGGCGAACGCTTTATGGTCCGCAACTCCGGGGCGACCGCCGTCGTGGAAGGCATTGGCGACCACGGCTGCGAGTACATGACCGGCGGCCAGACACTGATCCTGGGAACCACCGGGCGGAACTTCGGCGCCGGTATGTCCGGCGGCACCGCGTTTGTGGTGGACCTGGTCCGGGCCCGGGTCAACAAGGACGCCCTGGACAAGGGTGAGCTGCTGCTGCTGGAACCCGACGCAGAGGACGCGGACATCATCCGCGGCCTGCTGGTCAAACACGCTGAGGAAACCGAATCGACGCTGGCCGCGGAACTGCTGGCCGACTTTGCCGGCACGGTTTCCCGCATCACCAAGGTACTGCCGCGGGATTACGCGGCAGTACTGAACGCCCGCGCCTCCGCGGCCGAAGCGGGGCTGGACCCCGACGGCGCCGAAGCATGGACCAAAATTCTGGAGGTAACCGGTGGCTGACCCACGTGGATTCTTGAAAGTGCGCGAACGCGAAACACAGCCGCGCCGGCCCGTACCCGTCCGCATCATGGACTTCAAGGAAGTCTACGAACGGCAGGAGAAGGGCGTGCTCAAGGAGCAGGCCGGACGCTGCATGGACTGCGGCATTCCGTTCTGCCACCAGGGCTGCCCGCTGGGCAACCTTATTCCGGAATGGAACGACCTGACCTGGCGGGACAAAGGACAGGAAGCGATCGAACGGCTCCACGCCACGAACAACTTCCCGGAGTTCACCGGGCGGCTCTGCCCGGCGCCGTGCGAAGCGTCCTGCGTGCTGGGCATCAACCAGCCCGCTGTGACGATCAAGCAGGTCGAGGTCTCCATCATCGACCAGGCCTTCGACGAGAACTGGGTTGTTCCGCACGCCCCGGAGCGGCTCACGGACAAAACCATCGCCGTCGTCGGTTCCGGGCCCGCCGGATTGGCGGTGGCCCAGCAGCTCACCCGGGCCGGCCACACCGTGGCCGTGTACGAGCGGGATGACAAGATCGGCGGCCTGCTGCGCTACGGCATTCCGGACTTCAAGATGGAAAAACTGCAGGTGGACCGCCGGCTGGACCAGATGCGGGCGGAAGGCACCCGCTTCCGCACCGGCGTCGAGGTAGGCAAGGACATCTCCTGGGAGCAGCTGCGCCGCCGGTACGACGCCGTCGTGATCGCGACCGGTGCCACCGTGCCGCGGGACCTGCCCATCCCGGGCCGTGAACTCAGCGGCGTGCACTTCGCCATGGAATATCTGGTGCAGTCCAACCGGGCCGTGGCGGGGGAGAAGGTCAAGAACCAGATCCACGCCGAGGGCAAGCACGTGGTGATCCTGGGCGGCGGCGACACCGGCGCGGACTGCATCGGCACCGCCCACCGGCACCAGGCCGCCTCGGTCACCACACTGGCGATCGGCAAGCAGCCGCCCACCGAGCGGGCGGCACATCAGCCCTGGCCGATGTACCCGACCCTGTTCGAGGTGGCCAGCGCCCACGAAGAAGGCGGTGAGCGCACCTACCTGGCCTCCACCGTCGAGTTCGTCGGGGAGAACGGAAAACTGACCGGGGTGAAGGTCGCCGAGACCGAATACAGGGACGGCAAGCGCCTGCCAAAGGCCGGCACCGAGCGGATCATTCCGGCGGACCTGGTCTTCCTGTCGCTGGGCTTCACCGGCCCGGAACCGGCTGGCCTGGCTGATCAGGTGCACACCGAGTTCGATGAGCGGTCCAATGTGCTGCGCGACGGCTACTACATGACGAACACGCCGGGCGTTTTCGCTGCGGGTGACGCGGGCCGCGGACAGTCGCTGATTGTCTGGGCGATCGCCGAGGGGCGCGCCTGCGCTGCCGCCGTCGACAAGTGGCTGGAAGGCTCCACCCGCCTGCCGGCGCCGGTGGCACCCAGCGACCGGGCCATCGCCCCGCTGTAGCCCAACGCGGAGATTCAGCGGCAAGGGGCGCGGCGAAGCCCGCCCGCCCCTTGCCGGGTTTGAGGATTCCACCCCGGAGGATGAGCCCCCGGGCTTAGGTGCAGGACCAACAGGAGACTAGGCTAGAGATTATGAGACGCGCAAAGATTGTTGCCACTTTTGGCCCTGCCATCGCCAGTTACGAAAACACCGTAGCCGTGCTGCGTGCCGGCGTTGACGTTGCACGCATGAACATGAGCCACGGTGACCATTCGGTCCACAACAACACGTACGAAAACGTGCGCCGGGCTTCCGCCGAGCTCGGCAAGCCGGTTGGCATTTTCGCGGACCTCCAGGGTCCCAAGATTCGTCTGGGCCGGTTCACCGATGGACCGCATTTCCTGAACCGGGGCGACACCTTCACGATCACGATTGAGGATGTTCCCGGCACGGCGGAGATCTGCTCCACGACCTACAAGGGCCTTCCGGGCGACGTCAACGTGGGCGATTCGCTGCTGATCGACGACGGCAAGGTCGCCCTCCGGGCCACCGCCGTGGACGATACCAAGGTTGTCACCGAGGTCACCGTCCCCGGACCCGTCTCCAACAACAAGGGCATCAACCTTCCCGGCGTGGCCGTGAACGTGCCCGCCATGAGCGAAAAGGACGAGGAAGACCTCCGCTGGGCCATCCGCCGCGGCGTGGATATGGTTGCCCTTTCCTTCGTCCGCAACGCCGAAGACGTCAGCCGTGTCCACGAAATCATGGATGAGGAAGGCCGCCGCGTCCCGGTCATCGCCAAGATCGAGAAGCCGCAGGCCGTGGCTGCGATCGAGGAAATCATCGATGCCTTCGACGCGATCATGGTGGCCCGCGGCGACCTCGGCGTGGAACTGCCCCTCGAAGACGTGCCCCTGGTGCAGAAGAACGCGATTGAGCTGGCCCGCCGCTGGGCCAAGCCCGTGATCGTGGCCACCCAGGTCCTGGAATCCATGATCGAAAGCCCCCGCCCCACCCGCGCCGAGGCGTCGGACTGCGCCAACGCCGTGCTCGACGGCGCCGATGCCGTGATGCTCTCCGGCGAAACCTCCGTGGGTAAGTACCCGATCGACACGGTCAAGACCATGGCCAGGATCATCGAGTCCACCGAAGAGCACGGCCTGAACCGCGTCCCCCCGCTGGGCAGCAAGCCCCGGACCCGCGGCGGCGCCATCACCCGTGCCGCCGTCGAAATCGCGGATCAGCTGGACACGGCCTGCATCTGTACCTTCACCCAGTCCGGTGACTCGGCCCGCCGCCTGTCCCGGCTGCGCCCGAAGAAGCCGGTGTTTGCCTTCACCCCGGTGGAATCAACCCTGAACTACATGTCCCTGTTCTGGGGCATCCAGCCGATGCTGGTGGAGTTCGCTGAGCATACTGACAAGATGACCGCCCAGGTGGACCGCATCCTGGTTGAACGCGGCATCGTCGACGAAGGTGCCATGGTGGTTATCGCAGCAGGTTCGCCTCCCGGACAGGCCGGGTCCACCAACCTGATCAAGGTGCACCGTGTTGGCGACGCAGCAGACGCCGGTGAAGACAGCCGCCTCGAGAAGGAAAAGGTTGGCCCCTGGCCGGTCAAGGAATCCAACAAGGGCAAAGCCAAGCCGATCTAATCTGCTGATGGTGTGAGTCCACGCGCAAACTGCCCGGCCGGGGTCAACCGGCCGGGCAGTTCTGCGTTCAGCTCCTGTTGAGGAGAGCTGCTCAGGTCAGCAGCCGGGCCTTCGCCGCTGCGAACTCTTCATCAGTGAGCACTCCGGATGAGTGCAGGTCCGCCAGCCGGGTCAGCTGATCCGTGAGCTGGTTCCCGCCGGAGGCGGCCGGAGGGGCCGGCTGCGGGGGAGCCGGGGGCGGCGGCGGGGCCTGTTCCGGGACGTTTGCCGCAGCGTATTCACGTTCGCTGCGGGCCCGCGCCCGGCGGTTGACCGCGTTGGACGTGGCCTGGGCAGTTCCCGAGATAACCGCGGTGCGCGCTATGGTTCCCAGCAGGCCGGGCCTGCCGCCTCTGTCGAATGGCATGTTCTTCCTCCGTCTCGGCTCAACCTGCTGCTGCGCTGGCCTCCAGCGCGGCGTCTACTGTTTCGCGGGGAATCCGGACGTGCAGGGCGGTGGTCCCGCCGGCACGCCGTACCTCCGCGGAGAGGGGCTGCGCCCACTTGTGTTCGAACGCGGCAACGACTGCGGTTTCATTGGGACCCACCGACTCGGCCGCAATGTCGAGATCCGACTCGCTCAGCAGGGTCAGCGGGCGGGAATCAACAAGCACATCGGCCCAGGCCTCAGGAAGGTCATCTTCGATATCGCGGATGTGTACCCTGCCGTCCCCATCCCGGGTGACGAGGACCAGGTCGATGAGGGACACGGCACCGCCGCGGACTGTCTCGCCGAGCGTGGCGATCACGCCGGCGTCGACTTCCGTCCGGGGGAAGGTGAGGATCACTACTTCTACGGGGCCGATGTCCATGTGCTGCTCCTGATCCAGTCCTGATTCCGGGAGGCATGGCTCACAGCGGAGCCGGTGTGGTCTCAATTGTTCACCGGGCCGGTCAGGAGCGGAAGCTTGGGAAGGGATTTCTTGTCTGTGGATCAGGGCGCAGGCAGAGCAGCTTGGGCCGCTGACAGCAGAACGGCCGCCGTCACCCGAAATCCGAGGTGACGCGGCGGCCGTTCAGTGTGCCCGTCAGAGGTGATGGGCAACCAGGTCAGTTGACCTGGTTGATGATGGTCTCAGCGACCTCGCGCATGCTCAGCCGGCGGTCCATGGAAGTCTTCTGGATCCAGCGGAAGGCCTCCGGCTCGGTCAGCCCCATCTTGGTGGTGAGCAGGCTCTTGGCCCGCTCTACGAGCTTGCGGGTGGCGAACTGTTCCTTGAGGTCTGAGACCTCGTTCTCCAGCGCCTTGATTTCCTCATGCCGCGACAGGGCGATTTCGATGGCCGGAATCAGGTCCGCAGGGGTGAAGGGCTTCACCACGTAGGCCATGGCTCCGGCTTCCCGGGCGCGCTCAACGAGTTCCTTCTGGCTGAACGCAGTCAGCAGCACCACAGGGGCGATGCGGGCCTTCACGATGGCCTCTGCTGCGCTGATGCCGTCCATGACCGGCATCTTCACGTCCATCAGCACCAAATCGGGCTTCAATTCGTTCGCCATTTGCACGGCTTTTTCTCCGTTGTCGGCTTCGCCAACGACGTCGTATCCTTCGCCGGTGAGGATTTCCACGATGTCCAGGCGGATCAGCGTCTCATCCTCCGCAACGAGGACGCGCCGCGCGGGAGTGTTGGACGGTACGGGCTCGGTTGACTCAGACACAGATGCTCCTCAAAAGACGACAGCACCACCGGTGGTGACCGGTAGTTCACGGAAACAGCCTATCTGCATGTAGAGTAGTTTCGCGCCCAACACGAGGGATCAATCTGGTTGATCAACGTCACAGGGCCTGCCCGAATGGCGGAATCGGTAGACGCGCTGCACTCAAAATGCAGTATCGAAAGGTGTGTGGGTTCGAGTCCCACTTCGGGCACTTTGACTCTGTTCCGACGCCCCCGCACCCCGGCTTTTTAGACCGGGGTGTTTTCTTTTGCCAGGGGACGCAGCCCCTGCAGCATGGTCCAGGCGATCACCACAGCCACCAGCAAAACGGCGGAGTAGCCCAGGCCGGAGTAGCCAACCGCAGCTAGTATCAGCCCCGCCGAGGCACCGCCGAGGGCCCCGGCAGCGTTCATGCCCAGATCGGAAACCCCCTGGATGGCCGGCCGCTCAGGAGCGGCGACCGCTTCGGAAACCAGTGCCGACGCCGACACCACCGATGCCGACCAGCCAAGGCCCAGCAGCACCAGGCTCACGGTCACGGCAACCGCGGACTGGGCGGCCAGCCCGGCGACCATCAGTGCGGCCAGCAGGAACCCCTGACCCAGCAGGACCACGGACTTGCGCCCGATCCGGTCCGACAGCCAGCCGAACACCGGTGAGAGGGCATACATCCCGGCGATGTGCAGGCTGATCGTGAAACCGACAATGGTGATGCTCGCACCGTGGCTGGTCAGGTGCACCGGGGTCATCGACATCAGGGCCACCATCACCGCGTGGCTGAGCGCGATCACGGCCACCGCGTAGCGTGCGGCCGGATTGGTCCGCAGGATGGCCAGGCCGGACCTCCGCGGAGGCGGTGCCTCGCCGTCGTTCCCTGCGTTCCGCCGCCGCCGGGCCGCCAGCAGCGGGTCCGGCCGGAGCCCGGTCAGATAGACGGCGGCAGCCGCCACCTGGGCGGTCAGGGAGAAAACAAAGGCACCGGTGAGCGGTGGAAGGCCCAGCGCGGCTCCGACGACCTCGCCGGGACCGAACAGATTGGGTCCGAGGACCGCGCCGATGGTGGTGGACCACAACACCACGGACAGGTCCCGGCCCCGGGTCTGGGGCTCGGCCAGATCTGCCGCCGCGAACCTGGCCTGCAGGCTGACGGCGCTGCCCGAGCCAAGGAGCACCAGCCCTGCCAGAAGGGCGGGGAAAAACCCGGCAACCGCGGAACCGACCGCTGTGACGGCCCCCAGGGCAGCGATCAACGCACCGGTGGAAAGCGAAACCCGGCGCCCGGATGCCTCGGCGAGCCTGGCCAGCGGCACGGCGGCCGCTGCCGCCCCCAGGGTGCTCATGGTGGCCGCCATCCCGGACCACGCTGCGGACCCGGAGAGCTCCGCGGCGAGCAGCGCTCCCAGGGAGAGTGTGGCACCCATACCGATTCCACCCAGGATCTGGCCCACCACCAGGACCGAGAGCACACGCCGCTGGGAGGGAACAGCCTCCAGCTCCGGGCCGGTGCGCCCGGCTCCCCGCGGTGTCCCCATTGCTGCCCCGTTCACGATTGTGTGCTGTCCCGGCAGGATATCCCGGGCAGGCCGGGAGAGGTGCATCACAGGGGGTGGTGTTGCGGCTCTCCCTGCGGTCCCGGCGGAAGCGGTTCAGGAGTAGGCTCAAAATATATGTGATCGCATGAATGAACATGCGTGCATATATCGGGAAATAGAGAAGGAGATGCCCCATGAAGGCATGGCAGTTTACCGGTACCAACAATCCCCTGGAACTCAACGAAGTTCCCGAGCCTCAGGCCGGCCCGGGCCAGGTTGTCGTCGAGGTGAAAGCCGCAGGAGTCTGCCACTCCGATGTGACAGCGCTGGATGATCCGGGATGGATGCCGCTCTTCCCGGTCCTGCCGCGGACCATGGGCCACGAGAATGCCGGCGTGATCGTGGAGGTCGGCGAGGGCATGGATCATTGGAAAGTCGGGGACCGCGTGGGCCTCGCGCCTGTGATGAGCGACGGCGACGCCCTCGGCTACGGCAAGTGGGACGGCGGCTTCGGACCGAAGCTCCTCGCCACCGATGACAACCTGGTCAAGCTCCCCGACGAGGTGCCTTTCGACCTCGCCGCCATGGCAACCGACGCAGGCCTGACCGCATACCACGCCATCATGGCGGTCGGCGGGGCGAAGGCCGGCATGAAGGTTGGTGTGATCGGCCTCGGCGGGCTCGGGTACATCGGTGCCCGTGTGGCCGTGCTGTCCGGCGCGGAAGTCTACGGTGCTGAGATCAATCCGGAAACGCAGAAGCTGGCGGATGAGATCGGCCTTGCAGGTGTGGCTGCCTCCATCGACGAGTTCAAGGACAAGGGACTGGACCTGATCGTGGACTACGCCGGCTTCGGCACCACCACGGCGGCAGCCCTGGAAACCCTGGCCGAGTTCGGCACGCTGGTGCAGGTGGGGATGGGACGCCTCGAGTCCACCATCAACACCTACCCGCTGATCATCAACCAGCTCAGCATCAAGGGCTCGAAGTCCGGCACCAAGGAGGACCTCGAAGCGCTCTATGAGCTGATGAAGTCCGGCAAGCTGAACCCGCCGATGAACATCATCACCCAGGCCGAGATTCCGGAGGCCATCGACAAGCTCCGGGCCGGCGGTGTGATCGGCCGGTTCATCGCGAAGTACTAGGACCGGCGCTGGGCCACCGAATCCAGGGCCTCCAGCAGCCGGCGCACGGAACCGCCCAGGTTCCACTCCTCGGCCAGCTTCTGGAGCCCGGCCCGGCTTTCACCCTCAACGGGGTGGAGCCGGGCTCCGGCCTCGTCCAGTGACGGCAGCTCGAGGCCGCGCACGATCCGCACCACGGACGGCGCGGCCTCGAGATAACCGGCCGCAGCAGTGAGCTTGGCCCGCATGGCCGAGGAGAGTCCGCTGCCGCGGTCCTCGACGGCGGCGAGCAGGGATTCCAGCGTGCCGAACTCGGCGAGCAGCGACGCGGCCGTTTTTTCCCCGATTCCGGCCACACCGGGCAGTCCGTCTGAACTGTCGCCGCGGAGCGTCGCATAGTCGGCATACTGCTCCGGCAGGACCCGGTATTTGGCGACCATCGCGGCGTCGTCCATCACTTTCAGGTTTTTCATCCCGCCGGCCGTGTAGATCACCCTCACACCGCTGCGGTCGTTGATGAGCTGGAACAGGTCGCGGTCTCCGGTCACCACATCGACCGGGCCTTCCGCCTGGGCGGCATAGCTGCCGATGACGTCATCCGCCTCGTAGCCGGGCCTGCCGACGACGGCGATGCCCGCCAAGGCGAGCACCTTCCGGATCATCGGAATCTGGGCTTCGAGGGCATCCGGCACGACCTCAACGTCCGATCCGCCGCGGACAATTTCGGCGACCCGGTGCTCCTTGTAGGAGGGGATGAGGTCCACGCGCCACTGCGGCCGCCAGTCATCGTCCCAGCAGGCTATAAGGTGCGTGGGTTCGAACTCGGTGGTCAGCCGGGCGATCATGTCCAGCAGGCCGCGCACGGCGTTGACCGGGGTGCCATCCGCACGGCGGATGGTGTCCGGCAGCCCGTAGAAGGCACGGAAGTACAGGGATGCGGTGTCGAGGAGCATCAAACGGTCAGGCATACGCCGATCCTTGCACGGATGCAGTGCCGCCGGGGAGGAAAAAGCCTGAGTAAGTGGCCGCACGGAGGGCGGGCAGCTGCGCTCTCACGCTTTCGCCGGTTCCGGCGGGAGCCGGTACGCGGCGCTGCTGGGGCCGTAGGCAGCACCGGGCGCCGGGGACATCACCGCCGATGACGCCTGCGCGAACTGGCGAAGCGCGGCCGGCAGAAACTGCAGGGGCGGCAAGCCGCAGGCCTTCAAAGCGCCGCGGTGATCCCAGGCGAGAACACCGGCGGCTCCGATGGCAACAGCCCACCATGCCGTGTGGACCAGCCGACGCAGCAGCATCGGGGTTCCGCGGAAACCGTCGGCCAGGCGGTGGATCTGGAACCGGATATGCTCCTGCTCGTCCCGCCCTGCGCCGCCGGAGCAGTGAACCCGGCCGTTGCCGTTTCGGTCGGCGTCGGAGCAGGCTCAGCGTCAGAGCAGACTCACGGGGGAGGGGGACCTGATGAAGTTCCCCGGATGGGTCGCCGGGGCGGCCAGCATTCCGGCACAGGCATCAATGAGGAAGTAGCCGACACCGGTCCAGTTGGGCTTTTCCACGCCGTCCTGTACCCGCGCCTCGTATTCCGAGCACACGCTGAGCACCATGTTGCCAAGAATCCAGGACCGGCCGTACAGGGTTGCCGGATCCATGCTTCCGGCGGACGTCTCCACCCGGCGGTTCAGCTCTTCGGTCAACGGATTGGGCACGGCCGCACCGGCCAGCACCTCCTGCATGGACGGCGTGGTCCGGATCTGCTGTACAAAGCGTGCCCGCCAGCTTGGCACAGGCAGCGATCCCAGATGCTCCACCCAGGGAAGGATCAGGCAGGCGAGTACGTCAGGCAGGCCGGCGTCCGGGTCCAACTTGGCTGCCAGTCCGGCCCGGCGCCGGTTGGTGTCCTCCGCGTGTCTGGTGATGAGGGCGCGGACGAGCTCATCCCGGCCGCCGAAGTGATAGGCGACGGCGGAATGGTTTGCCGTTCCGGCGTGTTCAGCGATCCGGCGGTTGGACACCGCATCGATGCCGTGGCGGGCAAAAAGCTCCTCAGCCGCGTCCAGAAGGGCTTCGCGTGCCTTGTCGCCGTGTTGTCCCATGTGGTGTGCCCTTTTCTCCAGCTGCCCAACAAGGGTCTTTGCCGTGGTTGCCGAGTCGATTACCAATTTTACGCCACGTGGCGTAATTTTGACGAGTTGGTCTCACCGACCGCGTAGTGACCGTCTGGTCCACACGCCTCTCGCACCATCCATCGAATCACAGCACAGGAGCACGGCCTTGACCCACACTTCCCCCACGCCTTCCCCGCCGGACACGGTGGATACGGCGGCGAGCGAGGCCCCGGAGCCGGATAGCCAGCACCTTGATGCTGCGGCGCTCAAACGCGCCAAGGCAGAGAAAATCGGGCGCTATGTTGCCATGTTCCTCATGCCGCTGCTGATGGTCTCCATGCTGGTCTGGGGCTACCTCGCGGCCATGCATGCTCCCGAACCCCACAACATGCAGGTCGCCGTCGCCGGTTCCGCCCAGCAGGCAGGCCAGTTTGCTGCCGCCCTCGAGTCCGGCAATGCCGATGCCGTTGATGTCCGGGTGGTGGATTCCGCCGACACCGCACGCCAGCTGGTGCTGGACCGCGAAGTAGCCGGCGCTGTGTCACTGGCCGACGGCGGTGCAACCGTCTATACCGCAGGTGCGGCCGGTGCTTCGCAGTCAAGCACGGTCACCGCACTGCTGGCTCCGCAGGTGCTGGCCGAGGGGCTGGCTCTCCAGACCGAGGACCTGGCGCCGCTGCCGTCCAATGACATGGCAGGCCTGGGCGCCATGTTCATGACCACCGCTCTCATGCTCGCGGGCTACATGCCGTTGAGCCTGATCCTCTCCAACTCACCGGAGCTGCTCCGCCTCCGCCGCTTCGTACCCCTCCTCGCCGGCTGGGCTGCCCTGATTGCCGCCCTGGTGTGGACCGTCGTCGGACCCGTCATGGGAGTCATCCAGGGGCATACCGCCGCCGTCCTGGGAATCTGCTGGCTTGCCGTTTTTGCGGTGGGAAGCGTCCAGCTTTTCCTCACCCGCATCCTCGGCCCCATGGCCGTCCTCGCCGGCATGCTGTTCCTGATGGTGCTCGGAGTACCCGCGTCCAACATGAGCATGTCGGTGCATACGATGCCCGGGCTCTATCCGCTGCTGCACAGCTTCCTGCCCGCTGCCGCCACCGGTGAATCGCTGCGCTCGGTGCTCTACTTTGGCGGGGACGGGGCCGGATCCCATCTGCTGGTCCTGGTTATCGGTGCAGCCGCTGCCCTGCTGCTGACACTCGGAATCGATGCCCTGCGGCGCCACCGCACGCCGGACGCTGCACCTCCGGCGGTTCAGGTGGCGTCGCTGCACGGCGGACCCCGCCCGAAGAGCCGCACCTGGCGCTACCTCACCCTTGGCTTCTTCCCACTGGCCATGGTGGCGATGATGCTCTCGATGATGCTGGGCGCCATGTACCAGCCCACCCCGCGGGACATGCCCGTCGCCGTCGTCGGCAGCACCGTTGAACAGGCGGAAGATGCCGTTGCCGGACTGGAGGAGAACCTGTCCGGACTCTTCGACCTGCGTGCCCTGGATTCCGCCGGGCAGGCACGGGAACAGGTAAGGGACCGCGAGGTTTCCGCTGCCTTCGTGCTGCCGACGGCGGAGGATCCCACAGCTGTCCTGATCACCAATCAGGCTGCGGGAATGAGTGCACAGCAGGTGGTGGACCGGGTGTTTACCCAGGTGGCGGCCGGTCAGCAGACGGAACTGGCCACTGAGGACGTCGCTCCGCTGGCTGCCGAAGACTCCATGGGCATGGCCACGATGTACCTGGCCATGGGCTGGATCATGGCCGGATTCATGATCATCGTTGTGGGTGCGACGGCCGCCCCGGCGAGCCGACCGCTGCGCAAGCTGCTGCCGGTTGTGGCCGGCTGGGCGGCGGGCTTCTCAGCCGTCCTCTGGGTGATCGTTGACGTTTTTGTCGGTGCCATCGACGGCCATTTCTGGGCGCTGTGGGCGGTGGGAGCGGTGGCGATCTTCTGCATGGCCATGTTCACGGCCGTTTTCGACCGGTTCATGGGGATGCTCGCCATCCTTCCGGTCATCGCCATCCTGATGTTCCTCGGAATCCCGGCATCCGGTGCCGCCATGTCGATTTACATGGAACCGGACCTCTTCCGCTTCCTGCACGAGGTCCTTCCGATGCCCGCGGCGGTGGAGTCCATCCGTTCCATCCTGTACTTCGGCGGCGACACGGTGGGCACCCATCTGCTCACGTTAGGCATCTGGGGTGCTGTGTCCCTGGCGGTACTGGCCATCATTGACCGGATCAAGCCGCCGCGCACGGAGGCCTGGCCGGTGGAGGCCGCACCGGCAGCGTCACCGCGTCACAGCCTGTCTGATGGCCCCAACCGGTCGGATAGCCCCAGTTCGTCTGAAGGTCACGGTCCGTCTGAAGGTCCAAGCCAGTCAGAAAGTCACGGTCAGCCCGCCCTTCACAGTTAGGGCAGGCCCAGGCGCCGTGCCACGATGTGGGGATGTCTCCCAACACCGTTCGTCCAGCCCCTGAGCGTGTCCAGTCCTCCGAAGAGCGCAGCGCACGGGTTGCGGTGACCGTCTTCCCCCTGCTGATCCTGGCGGGGGGAGCACTGGCACTGCTGATCCCGGAACCGTTTACCGGGCTGTCCCCGCTGATCAACCCGGGCCTGATGCTGATTATGTTCGGCATGGGACTGACGCTGACGCTGCCGGACTTCGCCCTGGTGATCCGGCAGCCGCTGCCGGTCCTCCTGGGTGTTGTGGCACAGTTCGTGATTATGCCGCTGCTGGGCCTGGGCATCGCCTGGGCCCTGCAGCTGCCTCCCGAGCTGGCAGCCGGCGTCATTCTGGTGGGGTGCGCCCCGGGTGGAACCGCGTCCAACGTCGTGACCTATCTGGCCAGGGGCAACGTGGCGCTGTCCGTGGCCATGACCTCGGTTTCGACCCTGCTGGCACCGATCTTTACACCGCTGCTGGCCCTCTGGCTTGCCGGCCGGTACATGGCGGTCGACACCGGAGCCATGGCCCTCTCGATTGTCCAGATCGTGCTGATTCCCGTCCTCCTGGGCCTGGTCATCCGGTATCTGGCACCCCGGCTGGTGGACCGGGTCCTGCCGGTCCTGCCCTGGGTCTCCGTTATCGCCATCACCTTCGTGGTGGTGGCCGTCGTATCGGGCAGTGCTGCCGCCATCCTCACGGCTGGCTGGCTGATTCTGCTCGCAGTCATCCTGCACAACGGACTGGGCCTGGCGCTTGGCTACGGCGCCGCGAAACTCTTCCGCCAGCCTGTCGCTGCCCGGCGCACCATGGCCATCGAGGTGGGGATGCAGAATTCCGGCCTGGCCGCCGGGCTGGCCAGGGACTACTTCACCCCTGAGGCTGCCCTGCCGGCGGCAGTCTTTTCGGTCTGGCACAACGTTTCCGGCGCCTTGATGGCGGCGTTCTGGCGGCGCCGCCCCGCCGCCTGAGCCTCCCTTGCCCCAGGCCGGCCGCAGCTAGCCGGGCCGCTTCGCCACCGGCCGGGCGCGGAGATGGGCCTTTTCACCCTGCGGGCCGAAAAGAGCCAGGAATTCCACCCCGCCGGCAGCGTCGGCTCCCATCCAATGCGGCAGCGTGGTGTCGAACTCGGCGGCCTCACCTGACTGGAGAATGAGCTCCTGTGCTCCCAGCACCAGCCGCAGCGATCCGCTGAGCACATACAACCATTCGTAGCCCTCATGGGTCCGCGGCTCCGGAGTCTCCGGCTGCTTCCGGGCCGGCAGGATGTACTTGTAGGCCCGGATGCCACCGGCCTTTTCGGTGAGCGGAATAATCGTGGCACCATGCCGCCGGATCGGACGCATATGCACCCGAGGGTCTCCGGTGGGTGGTGCGCCCACTAGTTCGTCGATGCTCACCCGGTAGGTCCTGGCGAGCGGCATCAGCAGTTCCAGGGTAGGGCGGCGGCCGCCCGACTCCAGCCGGGAAAGCGTGCTGACGGAGATCCCGGTGTGCTCGGATACGTCGGACAGTGTCAACTGCCTGTCGGTGCGGAGTGAGCGGAGCCGCGCTCCGATGCCGCTGAGGGTGTCCTGGAAGGTTTCGGCCATGAGCTGCATCTTGCCATACCGGCAAAAAAGATTGCTCCCTCTTGAGGTACACGCCAAGACTGGAACCAGGGAAGCGGTGACCAGCCGCTCGGGCAGGAGAGCGAGCAACGATGAACACTGACACAGGCACACAAGATACCCAGGCCAAGCCGGCATTGGCCGGCGAGACCTACGACGTGGTTGTGGTGGGAGGCGGGGCAGCGGGCCTGAGTGGTGCCCTGGCACTGTCCCGCGCGCGCCGTTCGGTCCTGGTGATCGACGGCGGCGATCCCCGCAACGCGCCCGCAGGTCACGTCCACAACTATCTGGGACGTGAAGGGACGCCTCCGGCCGAGCTCTACGCCATCGGCCGGAAGGAAATCGAAGGCTACGGGGCAGCCCTTGCCGAGGGGTTCGTGGCCGGCATCACGCGCGAAGACAGCGGCCTGTTTGCGGTTGAGCTGACCGGGGAAGGACTGGTCCGGGCGCGGCGGATCCTGGCCGCCACCGGCGTCACAGATGTGCTCCCGGCGATCACGGGGCTGAAGGAGCACTGGGGGACCGGAGTGCTGCATTGCCCGTACTGCCATGGCTGGGAAGTGAGAGACCAGGCGATTGGCATCCTGGCCACCGACCTTCCGACCGCGGTGCACCAGGCACTGATGTGGCGGCAGTGGAGTGCCGACGTCGTACTTTTCCTGAACACCAGCGGCGAACCGGATGCGGGCCAGGCGGAGCAGCTGGCCGCACGGGGCATCCGCGTGGTGCCCGGGGAAGTGGCAGGGGTGGAAGGGCAGGACCGGCTCACCGGTGTGCGCCTGGCCAGTGGCGAGCTCGAAGCCCGGGACGCCGTTGTGGTGTTCACCCGGCTGAGTGCGCGGGCCGGGTATCTGGCGGGCCTGGGGGTCATTCCAACAGAGCAGTTCGCTGGGGAAACTCCCATCGGCACCGCCCTCACCGTAAATCCCATGGGTGCCACGGAGGTTCCCGGGGTTTATGCCGCCGGAAACCTGGCCGCGCCGATGGCCCAGGTTATCGGTGCGGCGTCCGCCGGCCTGATGACGGGCGCCGCGATCAACGGAGACCTGATCATGGCGGACACCGCGGCAGCCGTGGCAGCGCGCGTCCAGCCGTTCTGAGACGGCACCTTGGTTGCCCAGGGTGGCCGGTGCGGGCCTGGTTGTGGAGGTGACGGCCTGGCGATCGGCCCAGCCTTCCTGCGAAGCGCGGTCGAAGCACTTACCCGGAGGAGGCCCCCGGCAGAGGTGGTGCCACGGAACGGTAGGTGTGGCCGGTGGGGGTGATCGTCCGGACGGTGTGGCGCTGGCCGGGCGCGTCGGAGGTGAGGGCCTTCCAGCCCGGGGCTTCCTTGGCGTGGTTGCAGGCCTCGCAGAGTCCCTGACCGTTCGCGTAGCTCGTTGGTCCTGCTTCAGTGTGTGAACGGATGTGGTCGATATGCCGGATCGGTGCGTCGCACCACGGTGTCCGGCAGGTTTGATCGCGGATGCGGATCAACCGGGCCAGCCCGGGCGGGAAATAGCGGGCCTTGGAATCCATTGCGGCCAGCTCTCCCGTCTCAGGCTCCAGGTACAGCCGGCGCAGGGTCACCCGGGCCTGATCGTATGTGTTGTGGGCGCTGACGTCGGGGCAGCCGTCGGGGCGTCCGCGGGGCGTTTCGCGCCGGCCGGGTGGGAGGCGATCGTCGGGACTGTGTTGGCCGTGTGGATGGTGGGCAGTGGGCGGGCACTGGCCCTGACCGCCAAGTGCGTCGGTGATGAGGGCTGTGGCCCATTGCCCGGGGACGATCCCGTACCCGGGCAAATAGGCCGGCTCATCCCGCAATGGTGTCCGCGTTGCGGTGCCGGGTGTGCAGCTGGTGGTGTCGGTGGTGTTGGTGGAGCCTGTGGTGTTGGTGGTGTCTGTGGTGCGGGGTGTTCCCGCTTTCGGCCCGACCGCCGCAGGCTCGGAAGTACTGCTCCGGAAGGTCATGCTCTCTAAACTGCTGCCGAAGAGCGTTCGGTCGGTCATGACGAGGTGGACTTCGACGGGAACCTGTGCGGCGGCGGCCTGCCCGGTGATCCGCTCCACCAGGGTGTCGGCCATGATCTGGCCCATACCGCGTTCGTCTCCGGAAGCACGCAGACTCTCTGCGGTACGGGACAAGGCCGCGAACACGGCCACGCCCTGAGCCACCGGCAGCAGCCCGGTCAGATACGCCATGGTGTCCGGAGCCGGCCTGCAGGACACATACCGGTCTGCGACCGCCTTGGCATGCCGCCGGGTCTGGGACGCCGGATCGATGGCCTGTGTCAGGGTCCGGATTCTGGCAATGAGTCTGCGGTCTCCGAGACCTTCGAGGCCTGATGGGTTCCCGCAGACGAGCGCATCTACCCTACGCCGGTCTTCCTTCTCCAAGCAGGCGGTCTCCCGGACCAGCAGGGTTGCCCGCCATTCGCTGAGGACCCCGGCGGACAGGGCAGCCAGGGTGTGCGGCATTTCGTAGGTGAGGGCTTTGCCGAGGCCGAGGTATCTGCCTCCGCGGTGGGGAGATTCCCGCCGGGCCAGCGCGATCTGTGCCCCGATCCCGCGGCCGAGCTGAGCGGCAGGAATCCCGGCACGGGCCTGTGCCTGCTGTTGGGAGGCGTCGAACGCTGCGGTGGCACGGGCCTGGGCTGCAGCGGCTGCGGACTTCAGCTCCTCCAGAGCCCGGACCAGGTCAATCAGATCACCGTCAGTCAGGTCCTCTTCAATAAGGCCAGGGTCGATCAGGCCGGCATCAGCAGCCTCTCCAGCGGCGCGGTGCTCCTGCAATCGGATGTTCCACTGGCGGACGTCGGAAACGAGGGTCTGACCTGCATGACCCACCTGAACCACACGTCGCACTCGACCCACACGTCCCACAAGTCCTGCAGGACCCGCAGATGGGTGGGGCGGTAGGCCGGGACGGTCGTCCGGTCCCGACCCTGGATCCACTGACCCTGTTTGCTTAGCGGTCAGATTGTCAGACTGGCTGCGGCTCCTCGGGCGCATCGAGATGTTCCTGTGCTTGCCAGTGGAATCGCCTGTGGTTGTGATTGTGGCTGTGGCTCGCTGAACGCTGCCGCGTGGATCCGTTCCCATTTCCAACATGGCCACAGACTAGAATCCATCCCGCTAAGCCGGGCCAGAGGTCGGTTCGAATGTGGATATCACTCGCTGTCACCGGTGGAAAGCGGAAGCTGTGGAGGAAGGAAGGAAGGGATGAAGGGAGGAAGGGAGGAAGGGAGGAAGGGAGGGAAGGGAGGAAGGGAGGAAGGGAGGAAGGGAAAGGGAATGCGGGAACAGCAACGCCGTGACCCGCCCGCCGTGGCTCCGCCCGCCCGCGAGGGCCTCGCTCGCGGTGCCTTTTACTGGGCCGGCTCCGCCGCCGCGCCTTGCCTCGCCGCGCCTTGTGCTTTCCGCGTCCGGCTTCCGCTGCCCAAGGCATCGCACCTGTTGCTCGCACGCCGCGCCCGCTCCGGCTGTCTTGCCGCCGCGCCTTGCCCCCCTGTGCCAGCGCTGTCCTGCCGCGCCGACTCGCCCGCCGTAGCTCCGCCGCTTCCGCCGGCTTCGACCACCTCGCCGTCCGCTGCGTCGGCTCCGCCGGCCACCGCCCTCTGTCGCTTCAGCCGGCCTCGCCGCCGCGCCCGCCGGCCTGGCCCTCCTCACCGTCCGTTGCGCGACTCGCCACCCGCGCCCGCCGGCCTCGCCCGCCTCATCGTCCGCCGCCGCGCCCGCCGGCCTGTTCCGCCTCATCGTCCGCTGCGCTACTCGCCGCCGCTCCCGCCGGCCTGTTCCGCCTCATCGTCCGCTGCGCTACTCGCCGCCGCTCCCGCCGGCCTGTTCCGCCTCATCGTCCGCTGCGCTACTCGCCGCCGCGCCCACCGGCCGCGCCCGCCTCATCGTCCGCTGCGCTACTCACCTGCCGTACCGGCTCCTTCCACCACCCGCGCCAGCCGCCCGCACCTGTACCCGGCCAGGGGATACCCGCTTCTTCCACCACGTGGGCGGGCAACCCGACCTAAAACCCCGAACAGGACCAGTCTTCCCTGCCGAGCCCCCGGAGACGCCTTACGGTGCTCAGGCCGCTTAGATTCGGAACGGGACGGTAACCATCAAACCTGCGGGCCGTTCACCCGTCCTTGCATGCAGATCCTCGTGACTCATGCGCAACCAACATGATGCCTCAGTACCCCCGGTTGCCCTAGACAGCCAGGAACTCCTCCAGCAGCACCACCTCGAGTCCGGCGGCAAGATGCGCCTGCCGGAAGGCGTTCAGGTCGGCGGCGAACTCGGGCCGGAAATGCATCAGCACAATGTCTCCCGGGCGCAGCGAGTTGCCCACCTGGTAATCCATCCCCCCGGCGTTGGCCTTCGCTTCCCAGGTGATCACCGCGCGCAGTCCCGCTGCTGCCACGGCCTGCTGCATCGCAGGGGAGTAGGCACCCCCGGGCGGCCGGAAGAGGGTGGGCAGCCGGCCGTAGTGCTGCTGGGCGAAATCCTGCATGCCGGTGGTTTCGGCCAGCTGCTGGGCATAGCTGAGGCCGATCATGTTGATGTTGTGGCTGACAGTGTGGTTTTCGATCAGGCTGCCCTGGGCAAGGAACTGGTTGAAATAGGCGGGATCCTCCTGCACGAATGCTTGCGAGAGGAAGATCGAGGCCTGATATCCGTACTCGGCCATCAGGGCCACCATCTCCGGAGTCCGGTGGGCGCCGTCGTCGATAGTCAGGAACACCACCGGATGGCTGGTGGGAATACGGGTGATGACCGGGGCCAGACCGTTCGCGACCGGCGGGAGCACGTAATCAGGTACAAATACCGGCCGGGCAGGAGCCGAAGGTGCCGGCTCCGGGAGAGTTTCAGGAGCAGACGCCGACGGAAGCCCGGTTGCCTGCACCCGCGGTGACTTGGTGCCCGGCAGCGAACCTGAGCCCGGGGGCGAGGTGTGGGCGGGCTCTGCTGCGCCGCGGGCACAAGCCGCTATCCCCAGCACCGCAGCCGCACCGAGCGCTGCCAGGGCAGTCCGCCGGCTGGCGGAGGAACCGGGGGTGGGAGTCACTTCAGGCATGGGCACTCCTACACGGTAGGGAATCATCCGGGTTTCCGCACGGGCTGGTCCGGTGTTTAATCCGCTCTGGCGGGAAAGATCGTCCCGGCGCAGGTGTCATCTATCCTGATGCGGCGGACCTGCCCGCCCGGAGAGGGGGAAATAATGATCAGCAGTGCTGGAATCCTGTTCTACCGGTTTGCTCCGGACGGGGAACGCCAGGTGTGGATCGCACACATGGGCGGGCCGTTCTGGGCCGGGAAGGATGAGCACGCGTGGTCCATTCCCAAGGGCGAGTACGCTCCGGGAGAGGATCCGTATGCGGCCGCCCTGCGGGAGTTCGAAGAGGAAATGGGGAGCCCGCCCCCGGCAGCTGATTACCGGCTGCTCGGCCACTTCCGTCAATCCTCCCGGAAAACCATCACTGTGTATTGCGCCGAGGCGGAGTTCCAGCCGGAACGGATCGTGAGCAACACCTTCGCGCTGGAATGGCCGCCGCGCTCTGGCCGGTTTCAGGAGGTTCCGGAGATTGACGACGCCGGCTGGTTCAGTGAGTCCGCTGCGCGCACCAAGCTGGTTAAGGGGCAGGTGCAGGTGCTCGATGCCCTGGAGCAGCTGCTGCACGGCTAAACCCTAGAACGGATCGACCTCCGCAGGGACCCCAAGGAACCGGCCGTACTCCTTCGCAGCCCGCCGAATGCCGGGGAGGGCCCGCTGCGGAATCGGGGCAAACGGACGGACCGTGAGGACGGTTTTCTTCGCCGAGGACTTCCGGGACCACAGGCCGGCAATGCGGCCGTCGAGCACCAGGGTGGGTTTGAAGATGCCGTTGCCGCCCGGGACGGTCAGCTGGGCATGTTCCGCGGCCAGGGCTGCGCTGCGGTCCGTGTAGCCGAGCAGATATTCGTCGAAGCCGGGCAGCAGGGCCACGGACCGGGTCCGGGCAGCGGGACCGGCGGCGTCAGCTGCGCCGCCGCTCAGCCGCCAGTGCGGAGTGCCGTTGTATTCCACTTCTTCCAGATCAGCGGCCGTCTCGGCCAGCCCGGCACGGACGTCAGCCAGGGGCAGCTTGGCCCACCAGGCGATGTCTGCGGTGGTGGCCGGGGCGCGGCCGGCAAGGTAGCGGCGCACCAGTTCGGCCAGGGACGCCGTCCGGTCCAGCCGCCGCGGCCGAGGAACCCATTCATCGAGCAGCACGAACAGCTGCTCCGAGCCCTGCATCGGGCCCAGGACCGTGGTGCCGGTGACGGAGAGGTGCCACAACAGGTGGTAACCGCGCTGCCCGGTGGTCCGAATAACGGCCGTTTCGAAGAGCTCCAGCAGTTCCCGGCGGCTGAGCCGTCCCCCGCCGGTGAGTGCGCCAACAGCAACCGCTGTGGCTTTCTCCAGGGTTTCGGCATCGAGCTCGAGTTCTTCCCGGCGCCGGACCGCGGAGCGCAGGATCCGCTCGGACGTCAGGGCCAGGGTCCAGTGCACGTCCTCGCCGCGCAGCACGTGCAATGTGCCGCGGAAGGGCCAGCTCCTCACCAGTGTGCCGTCGTCGAACGCCGCCGAGACCTCTGCCAATGTGCGTCCGGACCGCAGCCCGAGGGACCACAACGCTCCCGGCAGGTCCTGCCCCTGCAGGGCGAAAAGCCGGTCCACTGTCCCCGGTGTGCCGCCGGCGATAGACACTGACGTGGTCAGGCCATGGCTTCTCAGCCGCCGCGCCAGCAGCTCAGTGCGTCGAACCCTGTCCATGCCCGTGACCCCCGCCCGCCCGGAAAGCCGGATGTTCCGGGGCAGGGTCAGTCTAGGACAGGGAAACCGCCCTGTCCGCTAGACGGCAGGCCGCGGCGTGAGTTCCAGCATGTGTGCCTCCACATGGTCCAGGGCCAGCCGCACGGCACCGGTGGGGACCAGCATTTCGCCCAGTCCTGAAACGGCAATGCGCGGCGGGTCCGGCACATACCGGGCAAGTTCCTCGGTGATGACCGGCAGCAGGGCGGTGGCGGAGGCGGCAACAGCGCCACCCAGCACGATCAGGCGCGGGTCAAAGAAGGTGGAGACCAGTGCCAGGACACGGGCCATGCGCCGGGCGATCCGGTCCAGGATCCCGGCGGCCACAGCATCACCGGCAGCTGCGGCCTCAAAGACATAGCGGGCAGAGGCGCGGTCGGTTTCGGGCCCAACGAGCTCCCGGATCAGACCGTTGTGGCCGGCCTCCAACGCCGCGCTGCCCCACAGGCGGGCCAGCTTGGCAATGCCGTCCTGGTTTCCGACGCCGTCCACCAGTTCCAGCCCGCCCATCGCTCCGGCCCTTCCGCGGGCGCCGTGCAGCAGGCGGCCCGCTTCGATCACGCCCGTGCCCAGCCGTTCGCCCGCCAGGATCACGGCGAGGTCGGATTCGTTCGTTCCCGCACCGCGCCACCGTTCGGCCAGCGCTGCAAGCTTCGCATCGTTCTCCACGAGCACCGGCCAGCCGGCCTCCCCGAAGTCCTTCGCCAGTCCAAGGTCGAACATCGGAGCAAGCTCCTCGCCGGGCGCGATGGTGCCCTGGGCGGTGACCTGTGCGGCGATGCCCATCGCGGCACAAAGCACGGACGACGGCGCGATCCCGGCATCAGCCATGGCCTGCGCCGCGGCTGCCAGGACGGCTGACCGCCGTTCTTCCGGAGCGCCGCCGTGCCGGGGGAACCGGACCTCCGTCCGCCCCACCACTGTGCCGGCCAGGTCGGCGGCCAGCACGCGGACGGTGGCCAGGCCGACGTCGAGCCCCAGGACATAACCGGCTCCCGCATTGAACTCGAACCGCCGGGCCGGACGCCCTTTCTGCCCGCCGGTGCGGGGAGATTCGCGCTCAAGCGCCCAGCCCCTGGCGATCAGGTCGTCGCAGACGGCGATCACCGTGGCGCGGGTGAGGCCGGTGGCTTCAATCAGGTCGGAACCGGTGGCGGAGGGGACAGAGCGCAGCACGTCCAGGACGGTCCGCAGGTTGGTGCGGCGCAGAAGCTGCGGGGTACTGGCGGAGGTGTCCATGAGGCGGCCCTTTTGACGAGTGGCGTTCGTAACAGCATAATTGTACTAGGACATATATTTAGTGCCTAAATCTAATCTTTGGATACATAGCTGGAAAACTCGAGTGCCTGAGGAGGCCCAAGTGACGATCCGCGTCGGCATCAATGGTTTTGGCCGTATTGGCCGCAATTTCCTCCGCGCCGCCCTGCAGAACGGAAGCGGCTTCGACGTCGTGGCCGTTAATGACCTGGGCGACCCCAAGCAGCTGGCCCACCTGCTGAAGTACGATTCCGTGGCCGGCCGCCTGTCCCAGTCCGTCTCGGTTGAAGACGGCAACCTGCTGGTGGGGGAGAAGACCATCAAGGTCCTCGCCGAGCGTGATCCCGCCAACCTGCCCTGGGGTGAGCTGGGCGTTGACATCGTGATCGAGTCCACCGGATTCTTCACCAAGGCCGACGACGCCAAGAAGCACATCGCCGCCGGTGCCCGGAAGGTGCTCATTTCCGCACCGGCCAAGGGCGAGGACTTCACCGTGGTGATGGGCGTCAATGACGGTGACTACGACGCCGAGCAGCACAACATCATCTCCAATGCCTCCTGCACCACCAACTGCCTGGCACCCATGGCGGATGTCCTGAACAAGGAATTCGGGATCGAAAAGGGTCTGATGACCACGATCCACGCCTACACCGCGGACCAGAACCTGCAGGACGGCCCGCACAGCGACCTGCGCCGTGCCCGCGCCGCTGCGCTGAACGTGGTGCCGACGTCGACCGGCGCTGCCAAGGCCATTGGCCTGGTGCTGCCGGAGCTGAAGGGCAAGCTGGACGGTTACGCAATGCGCGTTCCGGTCCCCACCGGTTCCGCCACCGACCTGACCGTCACCGTGAACAAGGAGACGACGGCGGAAGAAGTCAACGCCGCGTTCCGCGCCGCTGCTGCATCCGAGCAGTGGTCCGGCATCCTCACCTACACCGAAGACCCGATTGTCTCCTCTGACATCGTGGGCGATCCGGCCTCCTGCATCCTGGACTCCGGCCTGACCAAGGTCATGGGAAACCAGGTCAAGATCGTCGGCTGGTACGACAACGAGTGGGGCTACTCCAACCGCCTGGTGGACCTCACCAGCCTGGTCGCTTCCAAGCTGAGCTAAGCAGCCGGACCTGACGATGGCCCCGCCCGGACCCAACGGTCCGGGCGGGGCCATCCGTTTGTCAGGGCAGCCCGGTTTGTCAGGGCAGCCCGGCCGCAGCGCTGGCTTCCGGCGCGGGTCCGGTGCCGGCATCCGATTCCCCGGAGGTGAAGTACTCCGCGATGCCGGCGGATTCCTCCAGGACCGTTTCCGCAGAAACCAGGTCCGTTGCCTGTTCGGTGAGCAGAGCAGTCCAGGCGTCGAGGATCTCCTGCGCCCGGCCCGACTCGTAAAGCTCCGTTCGAAGGTCCGTTAGGGCCTGGTCATATGCGGCCTCGAATTCCGCATCCGCATGGAATCTTGTGGTGAGTGGATTATCCGCCGATCCGGGCATCCCGGCACCCTTCTGTTCCGTCCCGTCGGCCGGGAGCTGTGCTCCGGCAGGCGGCGCAGTGCCGTAGAGAGTGCCGTCGGGAAGGCCGTCGGGACGCCCGTCAGGAACGCCGTCGGGCAGGCCTTCGGGAGGTTCCATCCCCTCGGGCGGTTCCATTCCCTCCGGGAGACCCTCCGGCGGCTGGCTCCCGCCCATGCCGCCCATGCCGCCGAAGGCCAGGTTCAGATCCCAGGTGACGACGGTCATGCGGCCGGTCCCTGAGTCATAGCGCAAGTAGGAGTTGTTGCCCGGGCCGTCAATGCCGTCCATGTTCCCCAGCAGTTCCTGGGCGGCCAGGTAGCGGGCAAAGGCATCGACATCAAGGTGGTCAGCCAGGTGGGCGTTGAAGTCCTCGTCGGTGGAGTTGTTGATGAAGTCCAGGAACTCGATCACCGGCTGCAGATCTTCAGTACCGCCGGCCTTTTGCTCAAAGACATCTGTGTAGGATTCCGTATCCTCTCCGCGGTAGGTGTAGTCCCCGGTGCTTTCAGCCTTGTACGTGCTGCCCCCGGTGCCGAAGGTGTCCTCATTCCACAAGTCGTCGTCGGGGGACTCGATGACCAGGCGCAGCTGCTGGGCGCTGCCGTTGACACTGAAGCGGGTGGCGGACGCTTCGAGCGTCGCGAGGTCAGCGGCGCCGATCAGTTCCAAGGCCAGTGCCTCGTTGAGGGAACTCTCGCTGTTGTTGCCCCGGACCACCAGATCTGTCCGGCCCTGGTAGTCCTGCCCGTCAATGTACTTGTCGGTGCGGATGAGCCAGGGAAGGGTTTCGGGCTGCTCGGAGGTGCCGCCGCCGTCTCCGCCCTGGCCGGAGAGGCCATTCAGGCTGGAGTTGCCTTTCAGCCGCAGTCCAACGTCTTTCAATACGGTGCCGTCGATGGTGACGGTCGCTGAGATCCAGTCCTTGTCACCGGAGGCGCTGTAGGCAGCCAGCATCGCCTGGTAGTCCTCGTCGCTGAACTCGACACTGATTCCGTGGACGAGGGAATCGTCGAAGAAGGAGATTGCCGAATCCTCCGGGGGAAGCGATCCTTCGCTGGTAACGGTGCCGCAGCCGCCGACACCCAGTGCCAGTGAGAGGGCAGCGGCGGTCAGGGCTGAACGTGGCCAGTGCGGGCCGGAGAAGGCCCGGGTGGATGCTTTTTTAGGGGGAATCACGGGGGAAGCTCCTTCTGCGTGCCGAAAGGGGGGCTGCGCTGATGGGTTCACTGTGCGTCCTCCGGACGCAGGGCGAATCCGGCGGCGAGTGTGCGGTGCCAGCGGTTGGACGGCAGGTCCGGACACAGCGCGGCAAGCCCGGTCGCAAACTTGGAAATGCGGCACGGGCGGACGCCGTGGGCCCAGAGGTGCCGATCGAGGGCTCCCGCAGTGGAACCGGACTTGGTTTCCACCACCACCTTGCGGTCCAGGGTCCAGCCATGGTTCCCCGGGATCCGCCAGGTAACGTCCGAATCGATCGTTGCGCGGCTGCCGGAGCCGGGCAGAAAAAGAGTCGTGCGGGCATATCCGGTTTCCAGCACCGGGCCCAGCAACCTGAGAGCAGGCAGTGTCCCGAAAGCGCCCAGGGTTTCGGCGATGTAGTCCAGGCCCGCGAGGGTGAGCCGGCTTCGGTCCGCCGGGCCATAGGGAATACGGTCCTTCACGGTTGCTGAGCGGGCCCCTTCGGTCTTGACCTCCAGGAAGCTCAGAGCGCTTTCCAAGTAGGTGCGGGTACGGATTTTGTATCTCCGGCGGCGTCCGTGCGCGGCCAGCAGATAGCTCTCCCGGGCGGGGGTGTCGAAGTAGACAGAGTCATAGGTGAAGGACCGCAGGCCGGCCATTTCCAGGACCATCGCACGGGCCGGCAGAGAGGCGAGAACCGTGTCCGCCAAAGCGGAGTCCACGAGGTACTTGCGGTCCACACGGGTTTGGAGGGCAGCGGAAGTATTCAGCGCGTCGAGACCGATTGCCGGCAGCGCGTCAGCGAAAGTCAGCTTCTTATCCGGGCGGTGGAACGTTCCGGTGCTCATACGGTGCGGGTGGGGAAGGCCGGATCCTGGGCCGGATAAGCGGCTGCTTCGGCTGGCAGCGGCCTCGGCAGCCCGGTACACGGCTGGCTTGAGTAGCGGACGTTGACGATCGTTTTGTCATTGACCAGGTCCAGTTCAAGCACGGTGGCGGAGTGCACCTCGCCGCCCAAAACCTCCTGCAGCCGCCGGTACAGCTCGTCTTCGCGGCTGACGGCCTGGTCCAGGACAACCCGCTGGTGCCGGTAGGCGGGAAGCACCCGCGGATGGTCGCCCACGAACATAACTCCCAGGATCAGGACGATGAGGGCCGGTGCAAGCCAGGCCGGGGTGCTGCCGATGCCGGAGATGAGTCCGATCGCCAGCGCGGAGAAATAGTAGGCAACCTCGTGCTGCTCAAGCTCGGTGGAGCGCAGCCGGATGATGGAAAGCACTCCGAACAGTCCGAGGCCCAGCCCCGCGGTGGCAGCCGAACCGCTGAGCACGGACGCCACCGCGAAGACTCCCACATTGATGCCCAGGTAGGAGACAGCGAGGTCCCTGCGGCGGTGCCGCCGCAGGTACAGGCCGAAAGTCAGCAGGAAAATTGCGGCAAGATCTGCCGCTGCCATGGTCAAGATATTCATGCGGTGTTCTCCGAAAATTCATGGTGGGGGAGAACCCATGCTTGCAAACCATGCTGTGCTGGGGCTTTGCCGAGGTTAGCCGCAGGTTGTTGTGAGCCGCGGAACAGGACCATTACCTGGCCTGTTGGCGTACCCTCCGCCGGGCCCGCCTGCGGTGGGCATAAATCCTGGCCCGGTCGCTGGACAGGGCCAGGAGGATCAGGACGTCCAGGGCGTACGCCGGGCGCTCACCCTGCAGGGTGCCGGGACCGCCGGTGACGAACGACAGCCCCTGCAGCAGGATCGATGCCGTGCTGAAAGCCATCGCGGTCAGCCTGGCCCCGTTGCTTCCGCGCAGGATCAGCACGGCGAGGGCCGCTTCAACACACGCAAAGAGCACCAGCCCTGTGCCGATGGGTACGTAGGCCTGTGTTGCGTCCAGCACCTGCTGGTCCTGGCCCATCAGATCGCCGATCCAGGTGCCTTCCGTTGAGCCGCTCAGGAGCACACCGGAGACGGCCAGTGCCGCGATCATCCGGAGCAGCACCAGGGCGGAGCCGACGACGGTGGGTGCGGGCAGCCGGTCGCGGCTGTCCGGCGGAACCACCGCGGGCTCGGCTGGCATCGGCAGTGCGGTCAGGTCCACGATGGGCAGGTCGCCGTCGGTCTGGATCGAATCTCCGCCGCCGTTCCGGGAGTGGTACCCGGTGGAGTAGTCCTTGATAACGTGCACTACCGCCGCCGGTGACGCCTGGGTGACGGTGTCGAGGACGTGGTCCCGTTCCTGATCCACGTTGGGGCTGATCCGGTGGGTGACCTGAAGCGTGAAGTAGGAAAGTCCGACGGCGCGGTCGTACGAGGCGGCAGCGAGCCAGTCCACGGCGATGCCGCCGGGCAGCATCCACCCCTGCGGGCACTTCCAGAAGCGGATGTGGTGCCGCCGGCCCGGGGTCCCGTCCACCTCCTGCTGATAGGCGAAGTCCTCCTGCCGGTCGAACAGCAGCAGCGGGCTGACAGGCGCCGCGTCGTAGCTCCGGCGCAGGACAGTGGAGGTGATGATGCGCCAGCTGCTGGCCAGGTTGACCGGATCCGCCTCGGTCCAGCCGGCCCGCACCATGGCCCCGCGCAGCTGGTCCGCTTCGCCCAGGAAAGCCAGATTCACCGGGTCGCCGAAGAGGCCGTCGCTGGTCCGGGTGCGCCCCATGAAGTAGTTGGGCACATAGATCCGGGTCAGGATCCGGTGCAGGCGGGGCAGCACCAGGTACGCGAGGGCCGCCCAGAAGACGATCAGGAACCAGATGCGCTGCCAGCTCAGGCTTTCGTCGAGGAGCAGGAAGGCGAACCACACAGCCGCGATCCCACCGAAAACGAAAAACGCCCAGTCCAGGACGGTGGCCGAAACGGGCGGGTCGGCGTCGTCGTCCGCGGGTGATGGACCGCTCTGCGTCATAGGCACACACTCACCGTCCGCCGGGAGGTGAGTCAACCCCGGCCGGGCCTATTGGCCGATTCCCACGAGGCCCACCATGAGCGGGAGGATCGCGATGGGGGACGATTCAGCCGAACGCGGGCAGGAAAATTCCGGAAAGGAATTCATCCAGCTCGGCAAACGCATCCAGCGGCAGCACGTGGGCGACGTATTGGTCCGGCCGCACCAGGACCACCGCGCCCTGGGAGCGGTCGATGCCGCGCGCCTCGAAAATGTCCTCCGACTTCGGGTCCGGAGTGAACATCTTCTCGTAGTCGATGAGTCCGAACGGACCCTTCCGGGGCAGCAGGAACGCCGGCATCTCGTTGAGCATAAGGTCCCGGTGGTGCTGCTGGAACACGGCGCGGACGTCGAACACGGCATCCGGGTCGGCGCTCTGCGGGGTGAACCGGCGGACCGGAGAGTCCGCTGATTCCAGGTGGCGGCAAAGTGCCGCGAGACGGGAACCCGCCGCCGTTGGGGCCGCAGCGTCGGCAAAGGCGTACAACCGCCAGCGGCCGTCGGCCTCGGCTGTGTGTCCCAGGCCGAGCGGCTTGGCATCGGCCAACCGGAGGACCGGTGCAGAGTGGAACCGTTCACCGACGGGGAAGCCCTTCGCCAGATGCTCATGGGAATCTGCGCCGGTGATCATGGAGGCCTGGTAGTCGGTGGCGAAACCGGCTGTGAACCGGCCCGCTTCGACGAACTGCCGCTCCACTTCGGCCGGATCCACACCGTCCTGGCCCGCGGCGTCGGGGTCCCTGGGTTTGGAGCCCATGGTCTTGGACCAGCGGGTGTCAAAGTCGATGAGTTCCTGGGCGATTGCCTGGCGTTCACCCGTGTAGGTGTCCAGCAGGCTGGCAGGGCTGCGGCCCTCGAGCACGGCCGCAAGTTTCCAGCCAAGGTTGAATCCGTCCTGCATGGAGACGTTCATACCCTGGCCGGCCTTGGCGCTGTGCGTGTGGCAGGCATCGCCGGCAATAAAGACCCGAGGGGTGCGCGTGCCGCGCTCGGCGGGCGGAACGTCGTCGAACCGGTCCGCGACCCGCTGGCCCACCTCATACACCGACCACCAGGCGACGTCCTTGACCTCCAGGGTGTAGGGGCGCAGCACGTTCTGCGCGGTCTGGATGATGTGGTCCACGGTGAACCGGCTGCGGGCCGCACGGTCCGCCGGATCCAGGTCGCCCAGGTCAACATAGAAGCGGGTCAGATATCCGCCTTCCCGCGGGATGAGCAGAATGTTGCCGCCGTCGGACTGAATGGCGGCCTTCAGGCGGATATCCGGGAAATCGGTGACGGCCAGGACGTCCATCACGCCCCAGGCGTGGTTACGGGCGTCGCCGGCCAGTTCGACGCCGATTGACTTCCGGACGGCGCTTCGGGCGCCGTCGCAGCCCACCACGTACCTGGCTTTCACCGTGAGGTGAGACCCGGCGTCGTCCCCGGCGTTTTCGGTGGTCCGCTGCAGGGTGGCCGTCACCGGGTAGTCGCCGCCGTCTGCCACCTCGACGCTGACGGCCTCCAGGCCGTAGTCCGGCTCCAGCCGGCTGGGGGAGTTGCGCATCCGTTCCAGCAGGAAGTCCTGCATCCGGGCCTGGTTGACGATCACATGAGGGTATTCGGAGAGCCCGTCGGCCACGTCCTGCACCCGGCCGCTGCGGATGATACCGTTGCGGTCCGCGGCGCCGGGCCGCCAGAAGGAGGTCTCGTTGACCCAATAGGCTTCGCGCAGCAGCCGCTCGGCAAGTCCAAAGGCATTAAACATTTCCACCGTGCGGCAGGCGACGCCGTCTGCCTGGCCCTTTTCCAGCGCGCCTCCCCGGCGCTCCACCACCCGGGTGGTGATGCCGGGGAACTCGGCGAGCTGGGCGGCGAGCACCAGCCCGGCCGGGCCGGTCCCCACAATCAGGACATCGACTTCGGTGGGCAGAGCGGCCGGATTCTCCCGGCCGGGTGCTGCGGGACGGATGTCGGGGTTGCCGGGGCGGTAGCCGTCGGAATAGAACTGCACTGGTACTCCTGCTGATCGGCGGGCGCATGTGCCCGAAGTCTTACCGCGCCGCCGCAGGCGCTGGCACAACCCTAGTGATCCAGCCGACACTTTCGGTAGAAGATTCCGCTGAGCAGAATCAGGCACCATTGCCTGCCGCGAGATGTCCCTGCGCCTGCAGATCGAGCAGCAGTGACCGGCAGCAGGACACCAGCGCCGCGGTCGACGCGGGGTCCTGGATCTGTGCCGCCCGGGACAAGGGTGCACTCAGGGAGACAGCCAGGACAGCGGGGCGGTTTCCGGGCGACAGCGGGGCACCCACCGCCGCCAGATCGGGCTCGGTCCGGCCCAGATTGACGGCGAACCCGAGCCTGCGCACCTCGTCCAGCTCGGCCAGAAGGTCCGGTACGGCATCCGCGGACAGCGATGAACCGCCGCGCGGTGCCTGACGCGAGCAGACTGCTGCGACCATGTGGTCCGGAAGCGTGGAGAGGATGGCTTTGCCGGCGGCGGAGACATGGGCGGGCAGGATGGTTCCGGCGCGGTTGCCGACCCGCAGCAGCTGCGGGCCTTCCACGGTAGCCAGGTAGCGGGCCGTGGCGCCGACCCGCTCCACCAGGTTCACCGTCTCCTGCACCGCGGCAGCCAGTTCTTCCAGGTGCGGCCGTGCAGCGGCGATCAGCGCCCGTTCGGCGCTGGCAGCAGGTTCCGGGTGAAGGGCAGGTCCGGCGCAGTAGCGGTGCTGATCGTCCTGCAGGGCGAATCCCCGGTAGACGAGGGTGGACATCAGCCGGTGCGCCGTGGAGGGTGCGACGCCGAGCGCCTTGGCTGCTTCGCCGATGCGGAGCCATTCGGTTTCCTGCAGGAGGAGGATCAGCTGCAGTGCCCGGTCCGCGGCGTCCACGGCATAACCGGGCTTCTTGACGATCCTGATGTTCTGCACAGCAGAATCCTATCCCGCGGGGTCCTGCACCCCTCCATATCAGCTGCCGTGTGTGATTCGATACTTAATTAGTTGTCTCAAGCAACTAGTTTATATAGTTGACGTAAATCAACTACCAAGCAGGAGCCAGATGCCGCCCGCAGAACGTACCTCTACACAAACGCCGCAAAAGCCCCCGACGGGTAAAACGCCCAAGCGGACAGTTTCGCCTGACGGCAGCATGACCCACCGGCAGGTGCTGGAAGCCCTTTCGGGGCTGCTCCTGGGCATGTTCGTGTCGATCCTCGCCGGCACCGTGGTCTCCACGTCGCTGCCGCTGATCATCTCCGACCTCGACGGGGACCAGTCCGCCTACACCTGGGTGGTCACCGGCACGCTGCTCGCGACCACCGTGTCCACTCCGCTCTGGGGCAAGTTCGCAGACCTTTTCAACCGCAAGCTGCTCATCCAGCTTGCCCTGGGCGTCTTCGTGCTCGGGTCCGCACTGGCCGGATTCTCCCAGGACACCGGAACGCTGATTGTCTTCCGCGTGCTTCAGGGCCTGGGTGCCGGCGGTATGGCGGCCCTGAGCCAGATCATCATGGCGGACATCATCAGCCCGCGTGACCGCGGCAAGTATGCCGGCCTGTTCGGCGCTGTGATGGCCGTTGGAACCGTCGGCGGACCGCTGCTTGGCGGCGTCGTCACCGATGCCTTCGGATGGCGCTGGAACTTCTTCATCGCCCTGCCGGTTGCCGTTGCTGCGATCATCCTGCTGCAGCTCACCCTGCACCTGCCCAAGCACCCCAAGCGCAAGGTCCACATTGACTACCTGGGTGCCGTCCTGATCGCCGGCGGCGTCTCCATGCTGATGATCTGGGTAACCCTGGCAGGGAACCAGTTCGGCTGGGCCTCCCTGGCCTCATTCCTGATGGTCGCGGGTTCCGCAGTGCTGCTGATCGCCGCCGTGCTGGTGGAGTTCAAGTCCCCGGAGCCGATCATTCCGCTGTCCATGTTCAAGAACCGCACCTTCACGCTTGCCGTCGTGGCCAGCATCTCCGTGGGTGTCTCCATGTTCGGCACGTCGGTGTTCCTGGCCCAGTACATGCAGCTGGCCCGCGGGGCCACCCCCACCGAGTCCGGCCTGCTGACCATTCCGATGATGGCCGGGCTCCTGATCTCCTCCACCCTGTTCGGTACGGTCATTAGCCGCACCGGCAAGTGGAAGGCCATCATGGTGTCCGGGGCCGTCCTCGCGGTGGTCGGAACCGTGCTGCTGAGCACCCTGGACTACCAGACCAGCCTGGTGCTCGTGGGTATCTACATGGCCATCCTCGGCGCCGGCCTGGGCATGCTGATGCAGAACCTGGTGCTGGTGGTCCAGAACTCCATCGAGGTGAAGAACCTCGGCGTTGCCACCAGTGCAGTAACGTTCTTCCGCAGCCTTGGCGGCACGGTGGGCGTTTCGGTCCTGGGATCGGTACTTGGCACCATCGTGTCTTCCCAGATCAAGGACGGCATCGGTGCGCTGGCCCCCGCTGATCAGGCAGCGGCAGCCGCGGCCCTGGGCAGCGGAACCATTCCCAAGGTGTCTGAACTGCCCGGCGCCATCGCCGCCCTCGTGGAGAGCGCCTACGGTGTGGGCGTCGGCTCCGTGTTCCTGTACAGCGTGCCGCTGGCGATCATCACCCTGATCGGCGTGATCTTCCTGCCGAACGCCAGCCTCGGACGGCAGAATGCCGTACAGCTGAAGAACGCCGCCGCGTCGAAGCCGGCAAATCCGGCCGATCCGGCGGCGCCGGCCGCCGCCGCAGCGCCCGCTGCGGTCAGCGGTGCGGTTGCCATCGACGACCCGACCTCGCCCGGCGGAGCAGTCAACGAGGAAATCCCGGTCAAATGACGCCGGAGGGAATGACCCGGGAGGAGGCGCTGCAGGAGGTCGAGGACAGCCTGCGGCGGCTCACCGAGCTGGTCCGTGCCCGCATGCGCGCGGCAGCAAAGGACGTTGACCCGGCCCTGTCCCTGTTCGGCCTGAAGGTGCTGCAGCTGCTCAAGGGTGCGGGTCCACTGCACCCGGGAGCAGCTGCCGAGATGCTGATGGTGGATAAAAGTGTCATCAGCCGGCAGTCCCGCCAGCTCGAGGAATTGGGGCTGGTTGAGGTCCAGCCGGACCCCCAGGACGGACGCGCCCGGCTGCTGGTGCTGACGCAGGCTGCTAAGGAGCGGGTCACCGCCGTACGGACCGGGATCATGCTGGACCCCCTGGTGCTGGGCTCCTGGACGATCGAGGAGCTGCACGAATTCGCCGGGTACCTGACGCGGCTAAGCCGCAGCGGGGAACCGGCTTCCGCGGCACACTCCGCTCTGGCGGAGGTGCGGTAAGCACCTTTCCGCGGCCGCGCATGGTCCACAGCAAAACGGCAACAGGCCGGCACCCCCTCGGGTGCCGGCCTGTTGCCGTCAAAGACCTGGCTGTGGAGCTGCCGGGGACCTTCGTCCGTGTGGCTGAACACCGTGATTCGACTCGCGGTAGCCGGTAGCCGGTATCCGGCTGGCTGGTGGGGAGCAGGCGGGGTCAGGAACCGTGGGGAGGCGTGGGGCCGCCGGGCTTGGTTGGGCCGCCGGGCTCGGCTGGGCCGCCCGGCCTTGTTGCGCCGCCGGGTTGTGATGCCTTCCTGCGTCCGCGGGCCGACAGGAACGAAAAGGCCGTACTGAGCACGAACAACTCACTGACGTAGCCCATCGGACTGGCAGGCAGGGGAGCGAACTGGTGGTAGAGCACCAGGGCCGAGACCATCAGGATGGCGGGCTGGGCGCGGCGGACCCATTCGCTGGGAATTTCGCGCGGCCAGGGATAAAAGCCTTCTTCGGCGGCAGAATCGGCGCGGGAGCTCAACATGTACCCATCCTGCCAGAACTGGCCGCGGGACCCGGGCTGGCGGCGTCATGAGCGCTGCGTGTCAGCGCCGGCTGCCGGTTTCGGCGCCGGTGCGGGCTGCCAGCCGGGCGAAGGGGCCGCTGCCGTTACGAAGCTCTGCCGGCGTACCGCGCTCCACGATACGGCCGCCGTCGAGCACCACCACCTGGTCAGCGTTCTCCACCGTGGAGAGCCGGTGCGCGATGGTCAGCGTTGTCCGGCCCGCGGACAGCTGTTCGAGCGCCAGCTGCACCTGCGCTTCGGTGGTGTTGTCGAGGGCGGACGTGGCTTCATCCAGCACCAGTACCGGCGGATTCCGCAGGATGGTCCGGGCGATCGCCAGGCGCTGCTGTTCACCGCCGGAGAAGCGGTGGCCGCGGGCACCGACCAGAGTGTCCAGGCCCTCCGGCAGGGCGCCGATGGCACCGGCGATCTGCGCGGCGGACAGTGCGTCCCAAAGCTCGCCGTCGGATGCTTCGGGGGCAGCAAGCAGCAGATTTTCGCGGACCGAGGCGTGGATGAGGTAGGTTTCCTGCGACACAACCCCCACGATCCGTGCCAGATCCCCGGGAGCAATGTCCTTAACGTTGATGCCGTCAATGGTGATGCGGCCGCCGGAGGCATCGTTCAGCCGCGGCACCAGCGAGGCCAGTGTGCTTTTGCCCGAGCCGGTGGGGCCGACGACGGCGGTGGTGGACCCGGCGGGCAGCGTCAGGCTGACGCCGTGGAGGACGTCGGTGCCGCCGTCGTAGGAGAAACGGACATCCTCGAACCGGACTTCACCGCGCAGGCGGGAGGTATCCAGCTGGACGGGATTCACGGGGGCCTTGATCTGCGGATCCAGATCCAGGTACTCGAAAATGCGGCTGAAAAATGCCAGCGCGGTGACCCACTGGACGCCGATGTCCAGCAGTCCCATCACCGGACGGAAAATCGTGGCCTGCAGGCCGGTGAACGCGACCAGCGTGCCGATCGTCATGCCACCGCTGGTCGCCGGGAAACCGGCGGCCAGGTAGATCACTGCCGGAATGGCGGCGAAAACCACCTGCATCGTGGCCATCCGCCAGCGGCCGGCGAGCTGGCTGCGCAGCTCCAGGCCGACCAGGTTCTCCGACCGGGCGGTGAACCGTTCGGCGTCGCGCGGAATGGTGCCCAGGGTTTTGGCCAGACGGACACCGGAGACGGACAGGCCTTCCTCGACCTGGGTGTGCAGCGCCGCGAGTTCCCGCTGCCGCTCGTCCGTGACGGTCCGGCGCAGACGGGCGACTTTGCGGGACAGCCAGATCGCAGGCGGAAGCACCACCAGGGAAATCAGGCTCAGGCCGGGGGAGAGCGCCGCCATGGCAGCAGCGGTGGCGATCGTGGTGGTGAGGTTGGAAGCCACGCCTGTCGCCGTCGTCGTCACTACCGACTGCATGCCGGAGATGTCGTGCGTCAGGCGGGACTGCACCTCACCGCCGCGGGTGCGGGTGAAGAACCCGAGGGACTGCGCCTGCAGATGGGTGAACAGCCGGACGCGGAGGGTGTGCATCACGCGCTGTCCCATCGCCGTGGCCAGCCAGGTCTGGACGACGCCGATCGCCGAGGTAAGGGCGGCAACCCCGACCATGGAGGCGGTGAGGATCAGCAGCAGCCTGGTGTTGCCGTGCGGCAGGGCGTCGTCGATCACGGCGCGGACCAGGAAAGGCTGGGCCAGGTTGATCACCGACGCGGCGCTGATCAGCAGCACGACGACGGCGATGGTCCGTTTGTGCGGTGCGAACAGCGCGGCGATGCGGCGCAGGCTGACCGGATGACGGCCCAGCTGTTTCTTGTCCGCCGGATTCAACCGGGCGGGACCCCGCCCGCCGCCGCCTCCGCCTCCGGGGCCGGATCCGGGGACCGCTCCGGGTCCGTCAGGGATGCCGGCGCCCGGGCGTTCCCGGGTGGTGTTGTGAATGGCCAAAGGTTCCTCCTTGCTGAACCCGGCCTGCGCAGCTGTGGCCCGCGGCCGGATATGTAGAGGTTACCTCATTATGTGGTTGCCGTGAACCTGCTCGGTGTTTCTCCTGTCCGTCCTCGCACCCTTGGACGGACGCCGCCTCATGGGGGACCGTCACCAGGATGCTGCCCGGTCCGGCGCAGGTGTGCTTCGTACTCCCTGCGCCGGTCAAGCTCCCGTTGGTAGGCCTCCTGCTCCCAGCGCTTTTCCGCTTCCGCACTGCGTTTCGCTGCGAGCCGCTGTGGGGACTGACCCTGAGCACGATGAATGTACAGAAGAACCATAAGGGCTGTTCCGGACAACAGTGGGAGCATGGCCGCTGGCAGCGGAACGTCGGCCTTGATCAGCCGTATGGTGCCCATGGCGACAAGCCAGCCGGACGACGACCCAACAAGCCCCCAGGCCCAACGGGGGAGCTTGACGAATTCTTTCAATCTGTCTCCCGTCCCATGCCTTCCGGTGCCAGGGCGCCGCGTCTCCGGCCGGAACCCTCCGCTTCCCCTCCCTGCCGGGCCGTTGCCCGGTCAGCCGCATGCCGTGATGGCGTTGAGTGTACGCCCGCCCTTATCGCGGTTACCTCACAATGTGGTTGGGTATCGAAGAACTAGACTGATCCCATGCCGCACCCTTCCGATGATTCCGCCGCCCTTGGCGACCTGATGCACGCCGCCTTCCGCGGTCTGCGCGGCCGCTGGCTGACGCAGCTTGCACCGTTCGACCTGACACCGCACCAGTACCGGGCGCTCAACGCCGTCGCACGGAACACGGACGACGGCGGCATGCGGCTCAAGGAACTGGCGGAGCAGCTGCGGATCGCTCCGCGGTCGGCGACCGAAGTGGTGGACCAGCTTGAGGGCAAGGGACTGGTGGAGCGCGGACCGGATCCATCAGACCGGCGGGCCACGCTCATTTCCCTGACGGCCGAAGGCACAGCGATGCGCGACGGAGTCCGCAGGGACCGTGCCAGGGAAGCCGATGAGTACTTCGCGGCGCTCTCTGCCGGGGACCGGGCGGAGCTTGCCCGGTTACTGGGTCTCCTGGCGAAGAACGCGCCGGCAGGCCACTTCCGTCACGGCAGCGGCCGGCACGGCGGCAGTGGGTATGCCGGCAGAGCACAAGACAGCGGAGCACAAGACGGCGAAGGGCGCGGAGGACACGGAGACCGGAGGTAGCTTTCGGCGCGCAACCCGCGACCAGCTCCCCACCTGCCCCCATCCCCAGCCCCCCCCACCCCCGGCCGCCGTCCGCGCATCGTGACAGGTGGCTAGATATCCTCCGCAAGAAGCCAAGCGGCGGCGGGCTCCCGGATACGGGAAAGGCCCTTGTACTCGACCAGATCCTCCGGCAGGCCGCGCAGAACCTCACCGAACCGTGTGCGCCACTGAGGGACCAGGGCCAGGTCCCGCAGTGACAGCAGATAGGTGCGGATCAGGAACAGCAGGACGCCGGTGCTGGGCACCTTGACCAGGTGCTGGACCTCCACCCGCAGATGCAGCCGGTCCGGCAGTGCGGGATCCTCCGCGATTCCCGCTCGATCAGGTCCCCACACGGGGTAGGTCTCGGTGGAGATGTCCAGGCGGCGGTCCACCGAAACGCTCCAGTTGGTCCGCCGGTACGGTTCACCGGGCTGGAGGCCGATGAGGAACTTTTCCGCCCGCTCGATGATGCCCATGTCCGCCAGCCGGGGCACGGGCGCGTGGATCTCGCTGAACGGAAGGCCGACGTCGAACCGCAGGGACCAGTTGGACGCAAAGGTGACGACTCCGGCGTCCAGCCAGAGTGCTCCGCCGCGGTGGTCCAGAAGGGCAAAGTCCTCCTGCATCTGGCTGGACAGGAACCGGAGCGCGCCGCCGGGGAGCGTGGATTCATCTCCGTAGGTGAAGGAGAGGTTGGTGCCGGCCAGCTCGTTGACCCAGCGGCACCGGCTTCCGCTGCGCTGGTACCGCATCGATCCGGGATAGGAGCCTGCCAGTTCGGACAGGACATAGTTCAACGTGCCCCACACGCTGGGCCGCATCTGCGGGTCTTCGGCGGCGCGGCTGGGATCGGCCGCCAGAATGCTGCGCCGGGCGGTGAGGTCCCGGGAGTAGCCGCCGTCCACGTCGACGATCCGGCCGCCCCAGCCGCCCGCGGCCGTGGGGGTGAACCGTCCGGCCGGCTCCACATTGACGCTGTACATGTACTGCCCGTGCGGGAAAGGGAACGGGAAGCGGCGCACATGCGCGGGCAGCCCGGTATCCATCTGCGTGCCGCCGCCGCGTGTCACAGGTCCACTCCGAGCCGGTCTCCGGCAGCCCGGGAAACACAGGGCATCAGGACGGTATTGCTGCTCCGGGCCTCCGCCGGCAGGAAGCTGTCGCGGTGCAGGGGAAGCCCGGAGGTCACCGGGAGCCGGCACTCGCCGCACACACCCTGCCGGCACAGGTTGGGTACCCGGAAGCCCTCGTCCTCCAGCGCTTCCAGCAGTGAGATCCCGGCTGGCACGGGCACATCCCTGCCGCTGCGCTCCAGATGCGCGGTGAAAGCCCGCCCCGGATCAAGCGCCGTGTGATCGAACACCTCCCGGTGGAGCCGCTCCTCCGGCCAGCCCAAACTCCCGGCAGCGCCGACTACGGCTTGAACCAGGCCGGCGCCGCCGCAGACATAGAGATGGGTGCCGATGGGCTGGAATGCCAGCGCCGTAAATAGCCGGCGGCGGAATGCCTCCCGGTTCGCACACTCGGTGAGCCTGCCGCCGCACAGCTCCCGCAGTTCCTGCAGGTGCGGTGCGGTTCCGGGGCGGTAGGTGTAGAGCACCGAATACGGCTGGCCCCACATCTCAGCGGCCCGGACGTGGGATAGAACCGAAGTGACCCCGATGCCGCCGGCGATCAGCAGGTGCCGTGTGGCAGCCGGCCGCGGGCTGAAACCGTTGCGCGGCCGGGACACCTGGACCCGGTCTCCGGGCCGCAGAGCGTGGATGAAGCGGGAGCCACCGCCTCCGTTGTTGTGCAGGAGAACTGAGACGGTGTACTCGGACGGGTCTGTTCCGGATCCGGTGAGCGAGTAGGCATTCACCTTGCTGCCGCATTCGACCAGGAGATGGCTGCCCGGCACAAACTCCGGCAGCGTGGCCCCGCTGTCCGGGGCCAGGACCAGGGACCGCACTCCGGGCGCTTCGTCACGGACGGTCTGGACCACCAGTGAGAAACCCTGCCGCAGGGGGAGCGGGCGCCGGAAACCGTCAGCCCGGAACATGTGAGCCTGGTTCACCTTTGCCCCTTCCGTTCAGGTGCCGGCTCAAGGCCGGCGGCGACCCCGAGGTAGGCGGCCAGGCTACGGGAGAAATGGCCGACGATTCGCAGTCCGCGCCCGCAGCCGCAGCAGTCGGCGCTGGATCCGGGCTCCAGTGCCGTGCGGGTGATGGTCCGGCAGTGCGGGCAGTAAACGCGTCGGACGGGGTCCGGCCGGGGCAGCAGCAGGATTTCGGCGGAGACCATTCCGGATGCCAGGGCATCGGTCCGCGCCGTGAGGACCTCGGTTTCCGGACCGGCCAGGATCAGCTGGGTTCCGACGACGGCGGCCCGCACCTGGGCGCGGAGCCACTGAGCCTCGGCCGCCCCATAGAGCGGCGGGACAGGAAAGCCGGTCCCTAAACCGGTCGCTAAACCGGCGCCGGGATCCGTGCCGGGGTCCGGATCCCAGCCGGCGGGCTGCTGCCTGCTGACCGGCGCCGGGTGAAAGTCTGCCGTGATGGTGGCTATCCGGCCGGCACCCAGAAACTCCAGCAGGCGTTCCCGGTCCGCATCCGTGAAGGCCAGGGCTATCCGGAATCGGACGAACCTATCCGGCACCGCACCGCCGCTGTTCCCGGCCGCGGCCGTTCGCACAGCCGCCTCCAGCGGAACAGGATCCACTTATCCTCCCGGGCCGGGCGGCACGCAGGCCACCATTGGGTTGTTGTGCAGTTCAGGGTAGACGCCGGTCCCTGGCTGTGTCAGCCAGGACGGGGATGATTCGGCGAAGCGGAGCAGGCCGGCAGTACTGCGGTAAGCGAAGTTGCACCGATTTCGCGCTGTGCGTTCCTGTGGGCTGTTCGCCGCAGCAAGCCCCCGCGTAGCGTCGACTAGGACACTGCTTCGACCAGGACACCGCTTCGGCAGAACCACGGAGCGCGCCCGGCGATCCGGGAGGTTGTTCCCATGCCAGCACATGAATCCCGTTCCACTGATGCTCCCCGTCCGGCTGCCCGGCCCAGACGCCACCGCGGCGAGTCCAACGCGGGCGCGTACCTGTCCGTGCGTACCTGGCTGCTGCCCCTGTTTGTGCTCCTGCTGCTCGGAGGCACCGGTTCGGCACTGTATATCGGCGGGCTGGGCAGTCCGGCCGATCACCTGAAGCACGTGCCAATCGCCGTCGTCAACCGTGACCAGGGCAGCAATGCCGGCGGCACCGAACAGAACTTCGGGCAGAGCATCACCGACACCCTGACGGAGAACTTCGGCAAGACCGATGAGATCGACCTCCGGCAGCTGGACTGGGACACTGCCCAGCAGCAGCTGGGCTCCGGGCAGGTCTATGCTGCGGTGGTGTTTTCCGAGGATTTCTCCGCCGACGCCACCGGCCTGGTGTCCTCCAGCCTCACGGCAACGGAGGCCAGCCGGCCGGAGGTCACGCTCTACACCAACCCGCTCGCCAGTCCGCTGGGAAGCCAGCTGGCGGCGGAAGCCGTTGAACCGGCCCTGCGGGAGGCCAGCAGCAGCCTGGGCGGTCAGCTGGAGTCCTCGGCGCAGGCCGCCCAGGCCGAAGCGCAGCGGACCCTGGACCGGACGCTGGCCCAGGTACCGCTGCCGGCAGCAGTGGAGAGCAGCCTGACCCCGCAGATCGATGGAACGTCAGCCGCGGTCCTGCGGGATCCAATCCAGGTGACCCAGACTCCCTTCGCAAGCCCGCCCGAAGGCGCTGCGCTTGGCATGGGCGCGTTCTTCTACTCCGTGCTGCTTATGGTGGTGGGAATCAGCGGATCGGTTACGCTGCACTTCCTCATCGATTCGCGGCTGGGGGTCAGTCCGGTGGAGCTGGGCACCAGGTTTGTCCTCGGCCCCCGGCTGCAGCCGGCCCGTTGGGTCACGTTCCTGCTCAAGTGGGGGCTGATGCTGGTTATCGCCCTGCCCACCGCGGGCCTGGTGATGTGGATCGCCAATCTGGTGGGCATGCCGATCCCGCACGGCGGATGGTTCTTCTTCAGCTCGTGGCTCTCACTCGCCACGATTTCAGCCGTCACGCTGGGACTGGTGAGCCTCTTTGGCAGCGCCGGGCTGATTTTCTCGATGATCTACGTGGTGTTTATGGGGCTTCCTGCTGCCACCGGCGTGGTTCCGCTGGAAATGCTTCCCGGCTTCTTCAGCTTCATCGCCAGGGCAGAGCCGCTCTATCAAATGACCATCGCCAACAAGGCGATCCTCTACTTTGATGCCGACGCAGGGGCCGGACTTCAGGCAGGAATGATCGGAATGGGCGTCATCATCCTGATCTTTGTGGTGCTGGCGCTGGCGGCGGGCCTGCTGTACGACAAGCTGTTCGGTGTCCGGGCCGCTTTGCCGGAACGGAAAAAGGCCGCCCGGACCTGACCCGGCCCCGGCGGCGCATCACCGGAAAAGACCTCCGTCAGGAGGTCAGGCAGGCGTCTCGAAGATCCGCTGCAGCAGCAGTCCGGAGCGGGCCATTGCGTCAGCACCGGGCCAGCCGCCGTCGTCCCGGGAACAGCTTTCCTGGAGCACTACGCGGACCATGCCCAGCGCCAGGCCCACTACCATCCTGGCCTCAGCGGCAAGCTCCGGTTCCGTGCCCCGGCGCGACCCGGCTGCGTACCGGGCCAGCACCAGGTCCGCCAGCTGGGTTTCCGCGACCGCCAGACCTTCGTTCTGCTTGGCCAGCAGCTCGGGCGAGCCCATCACCACCTTCATCCGCTCACGGGCCAGCTCCGGATCGGGCTGTCCCGCAAGCAGTGCCGAAACCAGTGCTGAGGCCAAACTCAGGACCACGGGAGTGCCGGCATCGGCCAGGAAAATTCCGGCCACGGTCTCCGTTGCCACTGCGGGACCGGGCCCGAGGAAGACACCCTCCTTCGCCCCGAAGTAGTTAAAGAAGGTCCGGGGCGAGACCATGCAGGAGGCGCAGATCATGTCCACGGTCACGTGCTCGTATCCGTGCCGGCGGACCAGGTCGATGGCTGTCCGTTCAATGGCGGAACGGATGGCTGCACGCTTGCGGGTGCGCAGCCCTTCCATCGGAGCGGCCTCAGCCGGGGCGGCGCCGGCGTCGTCCATATCCGTTCCTTCCGTCGCCATGGAAATGGTCCGCAGCCTGCAGCAGCTACTCGTACCGCAGGGCGTCAATCGGATTCTGCTTGGCCGCCCGGCGGGCCGGCAGCGTTCCGGCCAGGAAAGCGATCAGCATAACGACGCCGATGATAGTGGCCACGGACGCCGGAGTGAACAACATAATATGCAGCCCCGGCAGTGCGGACAGCACCGTAGCGGAGAGCACCGAACTGATCACCGAACCAAGTCCGACGGCGATGCCGGCTCCAAGGGCGGATCCCAGGAAACCGATGAAGATGGCTTCCACGCTGAACAGGGCGAAGATCCTGCCGCCGCCCATCCCCATCGCCTTCATCAAGCCGATTTCACGGGTGCGTTCCTGCACGCTCATCAGCAGGGTGTTCACGATGCCAAAGCCGGCGGCGATCAAGGCGATGACGGCGAAAGCATTCAGGACGCCGATGATGCCGTTGATGACAGTCTGGATGGAGCCGATCTGGTCGGCAACGGTGAGCCCGGTGAAGCCCTTCGCTTCCAGGTCAGCCTTGATGGCGGCAAGCTGGTCCGCATCCGTGCCGGCGTCCAGATAGGCCACGGAGGTGATGTAGCCGGTGGAGACACCGGCTGGAATTCCGGTGCGCTGCAGGGCATCCAGTTCAGCGCGCAGATCAGCATTGAAGCCGGCCCCGTCACCGAACAGCGAATCGTTCTGCACCCCGGCGATGACAGCTTCCACCGTGTGCTGCGTGCCGGCGTAGTCGGTCACGGCGAGGGTGACTGGCTGTTCCAGGGCGGCGTCAGCGTCGGCGAAGCCCAGCGCCTCCACATAGCTGGACGGGATCAGCACTTCTGCTCCGTCCCCGTCGGCCAGCTGCCGGCCAGCGGCGAGGTCGGCATCGGCCAGCCCCACCATCGGGTTGGCGGTCAGCTCAAACCTGGCGCCGCCGTCGTGCTGGATGAAGTCCGGAGCCAGCATCGCGGCGGGCTCCACATTGTCGATGCCGTCGGTGGCGCGGATGCTCTCGATGTCTTCGTCCGAAAGCAGCGTAAAGCTGCCCTGTGTGGCAGCACCGTCCGGATCATATTCCTTGGGTCCGTCATCGGCGGCGGCTGCCTCCGTGGCCGGCGATACCGTCATCAGGTCGTCGCCGCCGATGGCACCGACCTGCTTGTCGATGTAGTCCGAAACGCCGGCGCCGATGGCGCTGGTGAGCGTGAGGGTAAACGCGCCGATGAAGATCGCGACGACGGTCAGTGCCGTACGGACCTTGCTGCGGAAGGTGTTGGATATGGCTGAGCGGAGAAGATCGCCGGCGGTCATGCTGAAGCCCCTGTGGAGATGGTGGTGGAGGTGAGTTCGGCGGCGGATACTTCGCGGCCGTCCTTGATGTAGAGCTGGCGGCCGCAGCGGGCGGCGAGATCGGCGTCGTGGGTGACGGCGATCAGCGTGATGCCCTGCTCACGGTTCAGGTCAAAGAGGATGTCCTCGACGACGGCGCCGGTGGCGGTGTCCAGGTTGCCGGTGGGCTCGTCGGCGAAGATCACGGACGGGTTGTTCACCAGGGCACGGGCTATGACCACGCGCTGCTTCTGGCCGCCGGAAAGGTCGGTGGCTTTGTTCCTGGCTTTGTCGGCCATCTCCAGGCGCTCCAGGGCTTCCATGCCGCGCTTCTTCCGTTCGGACGGTTTCACGCCGGCGATCATCAGCGGCAGCACCACGTTGTCCAGCACCGAGGAATTGGGGGTGAGGAAAAACTGCTGGAAAACAAAACCGAAGTCCCGGTTACGCAGCTCGTTCATTTCCTGCTTGCCCAGCGAGCGGGCGTCCTGGCCCTTGACCGTGATGTTGCCGCCGTCAGGGGTGTCCAGCAGGGCCAGCAGATGCATGAGGGTGGATTTGCCGGAGCCGCTCTTGCCGACGATTGCCAGGGAGTCACCAGCCGCCACGGTGAGGCTGACCCCCTTGAGGGCGTCAAAGCGGTTTTCCCCCTGCCCGTACGATTTGGTCAGGTCCTGCGCGCTGAGTACATCTGGTGTCATTCACCAAACCCTACGTGCAGCATCTGCAATTTTGCTGGGAGTGCACGGTTGTCCGGGCGCCGGACTCCGGGCTCCTTCGGACTGGTGCAGCCACCGTCATGGAACGGTCCGTTTTGGTAAGCGAGCCCGGTGGTGGGAAAATCCGATGATGCGTCCCATGCAGAATTCCAGCCGTTTGCAGAACATCCGCTACGATCTCCGGGGCCCCGTGCAGCACGTGGCCAAGCAAATGGAGGCCGCCGGCCAGCGGATCCTGAAAATGAACCTGGGTGATCCTGCGCCCTTCGGGCTGGAGGCGCCGGAGTCGATCGTGGTGGACATGATCCACCACCTGCGCGGCGCGCAGGGATACAGCGACTCCAAGGGCATCTTCTCCGCGCGGACAGCGATCTCGCAGTATTACCAGACCCGGGGTCTGATGCAGATCGGTGTGGAGGACATCTTCATCGGCAACGGTGTCAGCGAGCTGATTTCCATGACGCTGCAGGCGTTCCTGGAACCGGGCGACCAGGTGCTCATTCCCTCCCCGGACTACCCGCTGTGGACGGCGTCCGTGATGCTCTCCGGTGGTGAAGCCGTGCATTACGCCTGCGACGAGCAGAGCAACTGGTGGCCGGACATGGCCGATCTGGAAGCCAAGATCACTGACCGTACCCGGGCCATCGTGATCATCAATCCGAACAATCCCACCGGCGCCGTCTATCCCCGGCACATTCTGGAACAGTTCGCTGACCTGGCCCGCCGCCACGAGCTGGTGCTCTTCTCTGATGAGATTTACGAAAAGATCCTGTACAAGGACGCAGTGCATATCCACACTGCGTCGGTGGCCGGGGACCTGCCGGTGCTGACCTTCTCCGGACTGTCCAAGGCCTACCGGATGCCCGGTTACCGTGCAGGCTGGGTCGCGGTGACCGGCAGGCGGGCCGATACCGCGGCGTACCGGGAGTCACTCGGCCTGCTGGCTTCACTGCGGCTTTGCCCCAACGTGCCCGCGCAGCACGCCATCCAGACCTCGCTGGGCGGTTACCAGAGCATCGGAGACCTGGTGAAGCCCGGCGGGCGCCTGGCGGAGCAGGGGGACCTGGCGTGCCGGCTGCTTAACGAAATCCCCGGCGTCAGCTGCGTGCCGGCCGCCGGCGCGATGTATCTCTTCCCGAAGCTGGACCGGGAGATGTATCCGTTCGACGACGACGAGAAGTTTGTCCTGGACCTGCTCGAAGAGCAGAAGATCCTGGTTTCGCAGGGAACTGCCTTCCACTGGCCGGACCCGGACCACTTCCGCTTTGTGATCCTCCCGGCTGAGGATGACATCCGGGACGCCGTCAACCGCATTGCCTCCTTCCTGGCCAGCCACCGGCACATCCCCGGTGCGGTGGAGGAAACCGCGGAGGATACCGGCGGTGCTCCTGCGGCCGCAGAGGTTTCCGCGGTCTGACCTAGCTGCCGCTCCGTCCGTGGACCAGGCCGGTGCGGATTCCAAGGGTGAGTGGCTGTGGCTCGGCCGGTGCGCTGCAGCAGGAGGAAGCCTCCGGTGCTTCGGCGCTGCCGGAGGCGACGGGGGTCACCGAGCAGACGCCGGTCTCCGGCAGTTCCAGTTCCACCCGGTCGGCAGCGGCACGGTCCCCGGCCAGCGCTGCGGCGATTGAACGTACCTGCTCATAGCCTGTGGCCATCAGGAACGTGGGTGCCCGTCCGTAGGACTTCATGCCGGCGATGTAGAAGTCTTCCTCTGGGTGGGCCAGGAGCTTTGCGCCGTGCGGCTCCACAGTCCCGCAGCTGTGGAATTCCGGGTCGATGAGCGGCCCCAGCCCGCTGGGTGCCTCGACCGAGGCATCCAGGTCCAGCCGCAGTTCGCGCAGGAACCCCAGGTCCGGCCGGAACCCGGTGGCCGGAACCACCACGTCCACGTCCAGGGCGGCCGGGCCCGCCGGTGTCTCCGCCTGCACCGTTAGGGTTCCGCCGCCGGGCGCCGAAGCGGCAGGGAACCCGGTGAACCCGGTGATGCTGAATCCGGTGAGCAGCGTCAGCGCCCCGGCGTCAACCAGTCCGCGCAGCCTGGTGCCCAGCTCTCCCCGGGCGGGCAGCCCGTCCAGGTCCCCTCCGCCGTACAGTGCCTCCGGAGTGGCGCCGCGGACGGCCCAGGAAATCCGGGTGCCGGGGGCGTCCACCGTCAGCTGGTGCAGGGCCAGGACCGTGTTGGCTGCGGAGTGCCCGGCGCCTACCACCAGGACGTGTTTTCCGGCGAAGAGCCGGGAATCCGCCCCGAGGACGTCCGGCAGGGGCTGGGTAATAAAGCCCGCGTCCCTGGCCGCCTGCTCGCCCGGAGCGGTAAGTCCGGCCTGGCCCAGCGGATTGGGCGTCTGCCAGGTGCCGGACGCATCGATGACGGCCCGCACCGTGTAATCGGCCAGCCCGCCCTGCGCGCCTTCGGTTCGAACCAGGAAGGGCGCATCGCTGCGGCCTGCCGACCTGGTCTTGTCCAGACCCAGCCGGGTCACGGCCGTTACCCGGGTGGAGGTGCGGAGGGCCCCGGCAAGGCGGGGGAGGCGGGAGAGGGGCAGCAGATACCGGTCTGCCAGTTCCTGTCCGGTCGGCAGTTCATCCTGATCAGGTGCGGCCCAGCCTGCAGCGGTGAGCAGCCGGCGGGCCGCGGCGTCAATGTTGTACTGCCAGGGCGAGAACAGCCGCACCTGTCCCCAGGACTGGACGGCGGCTGCCGCCGTCGGACCGGCTTCCAGGATGAGCGGCTGCAGGCCGCGTTCGAGCAGGTGTGCGGCTGCGGCAAGCCCAACGGGCCCCGCGCCGATGACGGCGACGGGGAGGTTGCTGGAGATTTGACTCATGGATTTTCCTTCTGCAGTTCGGGGAACAGGGATTCAAGCAGGATTCCCACCCGCTGCCGGATCGCATCGCGGATGGGGCGGACAGTCTCAAGGTCCTGCCCGGCCGGGTCGGCCAGTTCCCAGTCCTCGTAGCGTTTCCCCGGGAAAACCGGGCAGGTGTCGCCGCAGCCCATGGTGATTACGACGTCGGACTCCTGGACGGTAGCTGTTTCCAGGGCGGTGGGGCGTTCGGCCGAGATGTCGATGCCGGCTTCGGCCATGGCTGCCACGACCGCCGGATTCAGGGCCGCCGCCGGTGCTGAACCGGCCGAACGGACCTGGACCTGCCCAGCCGAAAGATGGGTGAGGTAGGCGGCAGCCATCTGGGAGCGGCCGGCGTTATGGACACAGACAAAGAGGACACTGGGTTTCATGGGGTGGGGGTTCCTTCGGAGAGGAGGGTGGGTGCGCCGGGGGCGAAGAACCGTTTCCGGGTCCAGAGGGCGGCGTAGACCAGCGCCACCAGGACCGGGACTTCAATGAGGGGGCCAACGACGCCGGCCAATGCCTGCGCGGACGCGGCGCCGAAGGTGCCAATGGCCACGGCGATGGCCAGCTCGAAGTTGTTCCCGGCAGCGGTAAAGGCGAGTGTTGTGGTGCGGGCGTAGCCCAGCCGCAGCAGCCAGCCGAGAAGCATGCCGGCCGCAAAAACCACCACGAAGTACACGAGGAGGGGCAGCGCAATCCTGGCCACGTCCAGGGGATTGGATGTGACCTGCTTCCCCTGCAGGGCAAAAAGGATGGTGATCGTGAACAGCAGTCCGTACAGCGCCCAGGGGCCGAGCCTGGGAAGGAAGCGGGCCTCGTACCACGTGCGTCCGCGGGCCTTTTCTCCGAGCACGCGGGTGAGGAATCCCGCAGCGAGGGGAAGGCCGAGGAAAACCAGCACGGATCCCGTGATTGCCCCGAAGGAGAATCCGGCACTGGTGGTTTCCAGGCCCAGCCAGCCGGGCAGGATCTGCAGGTAGAACCATCCCAGGGCACCGAACGCCAGGACCTGGAACACGGAGTTGACGGCGACGAGCACTGCTGCCGCTTCGCGGTCCCCGCAGGCGAGGTCGTTCCAGATCAGGACCATGGCAATGCAGCGGGCCAGTCCCACGATGATCAGACCGGTCCGGTACTCGGGCAAATCCGGCAGGAACACCCAGGCCAGCACGAACATCAGAGCGGGGGAGAGGACCCAGTTCAGCACCAGGGAGGTCAGCATCAGTCTTTTGTCCCGGAGCACCCCGCCGGTCTCCGTGTACCGCACCTTGGCCAGGACCGGATACATCATCACCAGGAGGCCGACGGCGATGGGCAGCGACACTCCGGCCACCTGGACGGCCTCGAGGGCGCTTCCGAGGCCGGGGATCCAGGTGCCCATGCCCACGCCGAGCGCCATGGCGGCAAGAATCCAGAGCGGGAGGAACCGGTCAAGGGTGGATAGCCGCGCCGGCTGGGCTAAACCGGCCGAAGTGGCGGCAAGGGTGTTCATGGGTCTCCACAACTCAGATATCGACAAACTTCAATTTAAGTATTTCCTCATGCATCGACGATTGTCAATCTCTGCGGCATACTGGAGGCATGAGCGTATCCCTCAACGCGCCCGCCGGTGCCCCGGCCCTGTCCCTGGACGCCGCAAGCTGTGCTTCCGGCGCCGTTAAAGGCCTGGAACCCGCCCGCGCCGAAGCCGTGGCCAAGGTGTTCAAAGCGGTGGCTGATCCGAACCGGGTGCGGATACTCTCCATCATCTCGGCCAGTCCGGGCGCGGAGGCCTGCGTCTGCGACCTCACCGAGCAGCTTCAGCTGGGCCAGCCCACCATCTCCCACCACCTGAAAATCATGGTGGCTGCCGGGCTGCTGCACCGCGAGAAACGCGGAGTCTGGGCACATTACTCACTTGTCCCGGGCGCATTGGAGAAACTCGCAGGGTCCGTCCAGGAGCTGGACGTTCCCGCAGGTTACCCACAGGGCTAACTGCCGTCTGCTGGGCACCACAATCCAGCCATGACCGTGGCGCCTGCTTCCTCGTCCCGCAGCACAGTGGGCCGCAGACCGGCAGCAGCAAAAACGGCACTCAGGGCCGGTGTTTGGCTGGTGCTGCATTCCACGAACAGCCGGCCGCCGCTCCGGAGCCATTCCGGTGCCTCAACGGCGATCCGGCCCAGAACCGAGATGCCCTGTGCACCGCCGTCGAAGGCTTCGGCAGGTTCGTGCTCCCGGGCATCCCGCGGCATCAATTCCAGATCCTCCGTAGGCACGTACGGAGCGTTCGCCACCACCACGTCGATCCGGCCGCGGAGTGTGCGGGGCAGGGGAGCAAACAGGTCGCCCTTGTAAACAACGGCCCGGTCCCCGAGGTTCGACCGGGCACACCGGACAGCAGCCGGTAGAAGGTCGGCCGCGTGCAGCACGGCGGACGGAACGGCCGCAGCAACCGCGGCACTGATGGCACCGGAGCCGCAGCACAGTTCCAGCACCGCCGGTTCCCCACGCTCTGCCACCAGCTTGCCGTTCCGCCGGGGCCGGCGGCCCTGCAGGCTCTGTACGACGGCGGCAGCCAGGAACTCCGTCCGCCGCCTCGGGATGAAGACACCCGGGCCCACCCGGATCCGCAGAGCACCGAATTGCGCCCAGCCGAGGAGATACTCGAGAGGTTCTCCCGCGGCCCGCCGGCTGAGCAGGGCTTCCAGTTCGCTGTCCGTTACTGCGGCAGCCCCCAGCAGTTGTGCCTCTTCTTCGGCGAAAACGCAGCCGGCCCTGCGCAACCGGGACACTGACAGGGGCAGCGATGCCTCTGGATCAAAGTGATCCAACCGATTAAACTTCCGCATATATTTCACGGTCCTCTGGAAATAGACGCATGTGCGGCATATTGTCGAACTATGCCTAGCCTGAGAGTCGCCGAAGCAGCCCGGTTCCTGGGAGTCAGCGATGACACCGTCCGGCGTTGGATAGAGCACGGTACCCTGACCGGCAGCCGCGATGCCAGTGGCCGGCAGGTAATTGACAGCTTGGAACTGGCCCACCTGGCCCGGCAGCAGGCCCACTTGCCCGAAGACCCCACGGAAATTGCCAGCTCTGCCCGGAACCGTTTCGTGGGCCTGGTGACTGAAATCGTGATGGACAAGGTGATGGCCCAGGTCGAGCTGCAGTGCGGTCCCTTCCGGGTTGTATCCCTGATGAGTTCCGAGGCCGTCCGTGAGCTTGGGCTGGAACCGGGTTCCACGGCCACCGCCGTCGTCAAGGCAACCAACGTGATTGTCGAAATGCCCCCGGCACGGAAGCAGCAGTGATGCCCTCCAGGAATCTGCTTCGCCGCCCTGCCCGTGCTGTTGCCGTCTGGCTGGCCGCGGCGCTGGCGCTGAGCGCGTGCGGCAGCACACCGTCCTCCTCCTCCGATGCGGAGGCCGGGCAGGAGCTGATGGTTTTCGCCGCTGCGTCGCTCTCAGATCCTTTTTCCGATGTGGCCGCCGAGTTTGAGGCTGCCCACCCCGGGACCACCGTGCGGCTGAACTTTGCTGGGTCAGCCGACTTGGCAAGCCAGATCCAGTCCGGTGCCCCGGCTGACGTTTTTGCTTCAGCTGACGCAGCCAACATGGAAAAGATCAGCGGCGGCGGACTGGCCGGCAGCGATCCGGCACCCTTCGCCGTCAACACCCTCACGATTGCCGTGCCGCCGGGCAACCCCGCCGGCATCACCGGGTTCGCGGATTTGGGTGACCCGGCCCGGCAGGTGGTGATATGCGCCGAGCAGGTGCCGTGCGGTGCCGCAGCGGCGAAGATCCAAGCAGCCACCGGGACGAAGATCGCCCCGGTGAGTGAGGAGACGTCGGTTACCGGAGTTCTGGGGAAGGTGGCCTCCGGGGAGGCCGACGCCGGGCTGGTTTATGTGACCGATGTGCTGGCCGCTGCCGGCAGCGTGGAGGAAGTCGCGTTTCCGGAAGCCAGCGGAGCGGTGAACACCTACCCGATCGTCCGTATTCTCCAGGCCCGGCAGCCGGAGCTGGCTGACGAGTTCATCCGTTTTGTGCACAGCAGCGCCGGGCAGGACATTCTGCGGAAAGCGGGTTTCGGTGCGCCCTAGCGAGCTGCCCCCTCTCCAGCGGCTACGCAGTCCGGGAACCACGGCCGGCCGGCCCGCAGGGGAACCGCAGTGATCCAGCTGCCGCGCTGGGTTCTGGCTGCCGCCGGTCTGGGAACGGTCTTCCTGCTGTTGCCGCTGGCCGCCATTACCGCAGAGGTGAACTGGGGCCAGTTCATCCCGCTGGTCACTTCCGAATCCTCATTGGCTGCGCTCTCGCTCAGTCTGCGGACCGCTGCCGTCAGTACCCTGCTGTGCGTGCTGCTTGGGGTGCCGCTGGCTCTGGTCCTGGCCCGGCAGCAGTTTCCAGGTAAACGGCTGGTGCGGGCGCTGGTGCTGCTTCCGCTGGTGCTGCCTCCCGTGGTCGGGGGCATTGCGCTGCTGTACACCTTCGGGCGGCAGGGACTGCTGGGCGGTGTACTGGAGGTCCTGGGCGTGCAGATCGCGTTCTCCACCGCCGCCGTCGTCCTGGCGCAGACGTTCGTGGCACTGCCGTTCCTGGTGCTCAGCGTCGAAGGCGCGCTGCGGACGGCGGGCACCCGGTACGAGGCCGTGGCCTCGACCCTGGGCGCCGGTCCCGGCACCGTCCTGCGGCGGGTCACCGTTCCACTGGTTCTCCCGGGGCTGGCCTCCGGGGCAGTCCTCTCCTTCGCCCGCTGCCTGGGGGAGTTCGGAGCCACGCTGGCGTTCGCCGGGAGCCTCCAGGGCGTCACCCGGACCCTGCCGCTGGAGATCTACCTGCAGCGCGAGACTGACGCTGATGCCGCCGTTGCCCTTTCCCTGGTCTTGGTGGCAGTCGCCGTGATTGTCGTTGGCCTCTCCTACCGCAGTACGTCCGCCGGTACAGCAATGGTGCGTCCATGAGGCTGGACCTGCGGGCCGTGGTTGCCGAGCGAGGCATCGACGTGACGCTGGAAATAGCGGCCGGTGAAACGGTGGCGCTGCTTGGGCCCAACGGCGCCGGGAAGTCCACGGTGGTCTCCCTGATCGCCGGATTGCTGCAGCCCGAGGCGGGCCGGGCTGAGCTCGGCGGGAAGCTGCTGTTCGACGTCGGCGCGGGGGTCCGGGTGCCGCCCCACCGCCGGGGCACTGCGCTGCTGGCCCAGGAGGCGCTGCTTTTCCCGCACCTCACGGCAGAGGAGAACGTGGCCTTCGGGCCACGAAGCGCTGGGATTCCCCGGCGGCAGGCCAGGAGAACGGCGCGGTTCTGGCTGGACCAGGCCGATGCGGCGGGTTTTGCCTCCCGAAAACCCGCCGAACTGTCCGGGGGACAGGCGCAGCGGGTGGCACTGGCCCGGGCGCTGGCGGCGGAGCCGTCGCTCCTGCTGCTGGACGAGCCCATGGCGGCGCTGGACGTGGAAGCGGTTCCGCTGATGCGCCGGTTGTTGAAACGGGTGCTTGCGAAGCGCAGCGCGCTGATCGTGACGCACAATGTCCTGGATGCGCTGACCCTGGCGGACAAGGTGCTGGTCATGGAGGGTGGGCGGATTGTGGAGTCAGGGAGTCCGGCGTCCGTGCTGAGCCAGCCCCGGACCCGGTTCACTGCGAGCCTGGCCGGGCTGAATACTGTGAGGGGCACCTGGGAACGCGGCCGGCTGGTGACGCGGGAGGGACTGGCGCTCAACCTGCGGGATGCGGAATCCTTACCGCAGTCCGCGGCAGTTCCCGGGGGTCCGGTGATAGCCGCTTTCCCGCCGTCGTCGGTGAGCGTCTTCGCCGCGGGGGCGGTGCCGTCCACCGTGAGCGGCGCAGACATCCTGCGGGCCACCGTGACAGATCTGGAGCCGCACGGAGGACACATCCGGGTGCGCGCGGCCGGGCTGGCCGCCGACATCAGCCCGGTCCAGGCCGCGGAGCTGTCCCTGATGGTCGGCCAGGAGGTCTGCTTGGTGCTGCAGCCGGCGGCTGTCTCCTGCTATCCGGCCTGATCTGTCCGATCCGGGAAAGCTGTCCTCCGGCAGCACCGCGGTCACAGGCTGGCGGATACCTTCCAAATATCGACGTTGGTGCCGCCGCGGGTGATCTCATCGATCCGCTCCAGTTCCCACGGCTGGAAGTCCGTGTTGGCCAAGGCACCGAGGTTCTCATCCAGCTGGGCGGTGGAGGAGGCACCGAGGAGCACGGACGTGGCACCTCCGTCCCGCAGAAGCCACGCGATGGCAAGCTGGGCGAGCGTCTGGCCGCGTTCACCGGCCAGTTCATTCAGCGCCCGCGCCTTGGCGAGGTTGTCTTCGGTGAGGTGACCCTGGAGGGAGGTCCGGCCCCCGGAGGGCTCGGCGCTGCCGCCGAGATACTTGCCGGTCAGCAGGCCCTGGGCCAATGGGGTAAAGGCAATTGAGCCCAGGCCAAGCTCATCCAGGGTGTCCAGCAGCTCCTCCTCAACCCACCGGTTGAACAGCGAATAGGCCGGCTGGTGGATCACCAGGGGAGTACCCAGGTCCCTGGCCGCGGCCACCGCTGCCCGGGTCCGCTCGGCCGAGTAGGAGGAGAGCCCCACATAGAGCGCTTTGCCCTGCCGGACCAGCGAATCCAGGGCGCCCACAGTTTCCTCAACCGGAGTATCCGCGTCCACCCGGTGCGAATAGAAGATGTCCACGTAGTCCAGTCCCAGGCGGGTCAGTGAGGCTTCGGCAGAGGCAATCAGGTGCTTGCGGGACCCATTGATGCCGTACGGCCCCGGCCACATATCCCACCCGGCTTTGGAGGACACGATCAGTTCGTCCCGGTAGGGGCGGAAGTCGGTCCGGAGCATCCGGCCAAAGTTCTCTTCCGCCGCACCGTACGGCGGACCGTAGTTGTTCGCCAGATCAAAGTGGGTGATACCGCGGTCGAAAGCATGGCGGAGAATGCCGCGCTGCGTGGCGAAGGGCCGGTTGTCCCCGAAGTTCCACCACAGGCCCAGGCTGATCGGCGGCAGCAGCAGCCCCGACCGCCCCACCCTCCGGTAGCCGGTGGAACCGTAACGCCCGTCCGCAGCCGCATACGGGGGCTGGGAGCCGGGCACCGGAGCGGGGACGACGCCGGCGGCACCGGTGGCCTGGCCCGTTGGCTTTCCGTCGGGGGAGCCGGCGGACAGCGTGGTGGACAGGGGGCTTGGCACGGTGGAACCTCCGGTGGTGAGCGAACATATCCGGCCATGTTAGCCCTGGCGCAGCGGCGCTTTGGAAGCGGCGGAACACAGCGTCATCCGGGCTCATCTTGATGAAATACGGCGACGCATCCGGGCTTTTCCGCGGCCCAATGCGACGGTGCGTGACGAAGTTTCGCACCACATTTCGAAGCGATACCTGCCGTGACAGGACAGTTGCCGGCCGGCCGCCGCTGGTCCTTACTGTTACCCGTACCGCCGAGCCAATCTCCGGCAGCGGACGCAGTTTTCCCCACTCCCGGAAGGACCCGTTCATGGCAAGCAGCCGCTATGCCCCCGTTTTTGGCAGTTTTCTCCGTACCGGCACCGCTTTGGGCGTCCTGGCCTTGGCCCTGGCTTCCTGCTCCGGAGCGCCGGCAGCAGGACAGGATGGGGCAGGTTCCTTTGAGGGCCAGGAGCTGAACCTCCTGCTGATCACCTCCCACGAGGGGGCCTCGGAATGGCTGAGCCAAGAATTCGAGAAGAAGACCGGCGCCAAAATTAACCCGACGATCGTTCCCTATGACGAAATCGGTTCCACGCTGGCCCTTGACCAGCAGTCCGGGGCGAACCAATTCGATGTCGCCGCACCGTGGTACGTCTCGATCGGCGACCTGGCCGCGGACGAGTCCATCAAGGACCTCACGGAGTGGATCGAGGGGGCAGAGCTGGACACGGAAGATTTCATTCCCTCGATTTACGATCCGTACACGCTGGTTGATGACCGGCGTTACGGGCTGCCCTTCGACGGTGATACCCACGTTCTCTTCTACAACACCGAGGTCCTGGCCCGGAACGGGTTCGATACCCCGCCCGCCACCTGGGACGAGTACCTGGAGCAGTCGCGCACGATCACCGAAAACGAAGGTGCGGCGGGGACCTACGGCGCGGCGGTCTTTGGCCAGAAGTCCCCCCTGATCCTCGGAGCCTCCTACGCCAACCGGTTGGCTGGTTTCGGCGGTTCGTTTGTCGACGGCAACGGGAAGCCGACCATTAACACACCGGCTGCCGTGGCCGCGGCGGAAAACCTGGTGGAGTCGGCGAAGTACGCCTATCCCACCGCCGCGGAAACGGACTTCGGTGTCGGCAACGGCGCCTGGTTCGACGGCAAGGTTGGGTTCATTGAGAACTGGACCGATCTGGGCGTTGGTTCCGAACTCAACGAGGACTCCAAAGTGGCGGGCAAGTGGGGCGTCACCACGCTGCCCCTGGGCGGGGCGCAGACTGAGGCACGGGCCTCCCTCGTGGCGGGATTCACCTGGGTGATTGCCGAAAACACGGAGAAGGAGGACCTCGCCCGGGAGTTCATCGCCTGGGCTTCGTCCTCGGAGGTTAATGAAGCGCTGCTCACGGCTGATCCGCCCACCGGGATCGACCCCAACCGCCAGTCTTCGCTTGAGAGTGAAAGCTACGGCAGCGCCTACCCAGAACTGCAGGAGGTCAACCGGACCACCCTCTCCGGGACCCTCGCCTGGCCCACCGGGAAAAACGCCAATCAGGCGGCCCAGATCCTGACGGATGAACTGGCCAAGCTCCTGGCGGGCCAGGGCGGAACAGCGAAGGAGACCTTGGACCGCGTCCAGGCTGAGTGGGAGCAGATCCTTGGCTGACCAAGCCCTGCCTGCAGCAGTTTCGCCGCGCCCGCGCAGCCGGGCAGACACCCGGGCGGGACGGATCTTCATCTCGCCCACGGTGCTTGCTTTGCTGGTGCTCGGCGTGTTCCCGCTGCTGTTTATCCTGGCGGCGGCGCTCACCGAGTCCTCCCTCGGTAAGCCGTTCAAGGAATTCACCGGAACCGCGAACTTCGCCACTGTGCTGGGCGACGGAGACGTCGTCGCGAGTCTTTGGCGCACCGCCGGATACTCGATCGGCGTAACTGCCGCCAGTGTGGTGCTGGGGGTACTCACGGCCACTGCCGTTTATCAGGCTGCCCGCTCCGGGTCACTGGTGCGGACGCTCCTCCTGCTGCCGCTGATTGTTCCGCCGGTGGTCGTTGGAACCCTGTGGAAACTGATTTTCAATCCGGCCGGCGGTCTGCTGGCCACGCTCCTGGGATTCGCGGGGATCAGTATCCCCGCGCCGCTTTCGGACAGCAGGTTCGCCCTGGGCGCGGTCATGCTGGCGGATATCTGGGAGTGGACACCCCTGGTGTTCCTGCTGGTGTTCGCAGCGCTGCTGGGCCAGGACCATTCCGTCATCGAGGCGGCCAGGCTCGACGGCGCCCACGGGCGCCGGCTCTTCGCCTCCGTCACCTGGCCTGCTATCGCCGGAACGGTGGCCGCCGCCGCGTTCATCCGCCTGGTGCTCGCCCTGAAAGTCTTCGACCTCATCCATGTGATGACGTCCGGCGGTCCCGGGCAGTCCACCACCACGGTGTCCGCCTTGATCCATCAGGCAGCGCTGAAGGAGTTCGACGTTGGGCGGGCTTCCGCGATCACCGTACTGCTGGCGCTCCTGGTGGCGGCCCTGACCCTGCCGCTGGCAGCGCTGACCGCCGGCCGGCGCCGCCGTGAGGAGGCCGCAGCATGAGCGGAGCCCCGGTTCGAAACCTGGTTGAAGCACCACCGGCAGCCGGGACAGCAGCCCCTGCCGCCGGCACCGGCAGCCTGGCGGCGGCCACCGCCGCCAGGGGCCGGAGAGAGCAGCGTGCGGTTCCGGGCCGCCGTCGCCAACCAGCCCGGAGCCGCCGGCGGGCCGTGCGGCGGGCGGTCCGCAGACCGGCCTGGGCTGCGGCAGTTGTTGTCCTGTCCCTGATAATGGTGCTGGTTCCCCTGGCCTATCTGATCTCCGTCTCCCTGATGGGACGGGATGAGACCGTCTCCGGCATCCTATTCAGCACGAATCCGCAGTTCTCCAACTGGGCGGAAGCCGTCCAGGGAACAGACCTGCTCCGCTCCATCGCCAATTCCGGCACCGCGGCACTCGGCGGGGCGCTGCTCTCACTCGCCTTTGGACTGCCCGGGGCCTGGGCGATGGTCCGGCAGGGCAGCGGAGGCAGGGCCCTGGCCAACGTGCTGACCAGCCCGTGGCTGCTCCCGCCGATCGTCGCAGTTATTCCGCTGTTCACGCTGCTGCGGATCCTGGGGCTGAACGATACGCTGCCGGGACTCACCCTGGTGTATGCCCTGATCAACCTCCCCATTGCGGTCTGGCTGCTGGAGGGATTCGTGCGGCGGCTGCCCGGCGAAATCTTTGAAGCCGCCGCAATCGACGGCGCCGGTCCCTGGCGGCAGCTGTGGGCGGTGCTCCTCCCACTGATGTGGCCTGCCCTGATTGCCGTCGGAACCATCATCGCCATCCTCAACTACAACGAGTTCCTGCTCGCGACCTTCCTCACCCAGAGTCCCGACGCACAGACCGCACCGGTGGTGCTGTCCCTCTACTACGGGGACCGCACCCCGCATTTCGGAAAAATCGCGGCCGCGAGCGCCATCGTCGTCCTACCGGTCTTCGCCCTGGCCACCCTGCTGCAGCGCTGGATGGTTGACGGCCTGACCAGCGGTTTCGGCAAATAACCAGCTACGGAAAGGAGGCGCCGTGAGTAAGCGGATCAGCCTCAATGCCTTTGATATGACCACGCCCACGCACCAGAGCCCCGGATTATGGCGGCATCCGGAGAACCGGGCCGACAGCTACAACACCCTCAGTTACTGGACCGGACTGGCCAAAACCCTGGAACGGGGCACCTTTGACGCACTGTTCCTGGCCGACGTATTGGGTATCTATGACGTCTACCGGAATTCCTCGGCCCCGGCACTGCTGGACGCAGACCAGGTCCCGCTGAATGATCCGTTTATGCAGATCTCTGCGATGGCCGCTGTCACCCGGAACCTCGGATTCGCCGTCACCAGCGCCCTGACCTACGAGCAGCCCTACGCCCTGGCCCGCAGATTCTCCACCTTGGACCACCTCACCGGCGGACGGATCGGCTGGAACGTTGTCACCAGCTACCTGGAATCCGCGGCCCGGAACCTCGGCCTGGAACGCCAGCTTGGCCATGATGAACGCTACGACCTGGCGGATGAGTTTATGGAGGTCACGTACAAGCTGTGGGAAGGCTCCTGGGAGGAGGGAGCGGTGCTGAAGGACCGTGAGCGCGGTATTTACACCGATCCCGCCAAGGTCCATCCGATCAACCACAGCGGGGCCTACTACCAGGTGCCGGGGATTCATCTCGCTGAACCGTCCCCGCAGCGGACGCCGGCCATTTTCCAGGCCGGTGCCTCAGCCCGCGGACGCCGCTTCGGTGCCCGGCACGCCGAAGGGATCTTCCTGAACTCGATCCGCCCGGACCTGACCCGCAGGACCACCGACGCGACCCGCGACGAATTCGAGGCAGCCGGCCGGCCCAGGGACGCGGCCAGGATCTACGCCCTGGTCACCGCCGTCGTCGCGGATTCCGATGCCGCTGCGGAAAAGCTCTACCGGGAATACCTGTCCTACTCTTCCCGCGAGGGCGCCCTGACCTTCTACGGTGGCTGGTCGGGCCTGGACCTGAGCCGGTACGCCCCGGAGGAGGAGCTGAAGTATCTGGATACCAACGCCGCCCGTTCTGCGCTGTCCATCTTCACCACCGCCGATCCCGGCCGGTCCTGGACGCCGAACGCCATCGCGGACTACCTGGGAATCGGCGGAATCGGACCGGTCCTGGTCGGTTCGGCCGAGACCGTGGCCGATGAAGTGGAGCGCTGGGTGGACGAGGCCGGGTTGGACGGAATCAACCTTGCCTATGCGGTCACGCCGGGGTCCTTTGAACAGTTCGTTGACCTGGTGGTCCCTGAACTCCGCAAGCGCGGCCGGGTATGGGACGGCTATGACGGCGGGACCCTTCGGGAGTACGTCGGCGGCGCCGGAAAACCAAGGGTTGCCGACACCCATCCGGCGGCTCGCTACCGCGGCGCTTACGCTGGATTGCCCTCTGCCGCCGACTCGCGGGCCACCGAAACCCCGGACGCCATACTCGCCGGCGGCTGAGGTCCTCAGAGCCAGTGCCTGGGGCGGCTGAGTGCCGGAGGCAGAAGCGTGTTGCTGTTCCCACGGGCGGCGTTCACCTGCTGCTGCGTCAGGAACAGGGCGCGGGACAGATCGGCATCCTCCAGCCTGGTGCTGCGCAGGTCCGCGCCAAGCAGATCCGTGCCGGCGAGATCGGCCCCGCGGAGGTCCGCGCCGATCAGGTACGTCCCGCGGAGGTCCGCGCCGCAGAGGGAAGCCGCCCGCAGGTCCCGGCCCATCAGGTCCGCGGAGGGCAGCAGGCCGGCTGCGGCTTCCTGCCTGCCCTCGGCAAAGTAGCCGGCCCGCACCTCGGCGCTGACCTCCAGCAGGAGTGCCCGGACCCGTTCGTGCAGTGCGGGCAGATCCAGGGCGCGCAGTGCTGGCGGGCCCTGGGTCAGCTCCCAGCCGATCAACGTGCGGAGTTCCTCCGCCCGACCCGCAGAGTCCGGGTCGAAGGCCCGCTCGGCAGCCTCGGCGAGGTGCCAGAGCATCTCGTGCAGCTGCCGGGCGGTGGCGAAAACGCTGAACATCTCCCGGGCCAGGCCGGGATGGGTGCGCCAGTCCTCAGCGGGGTAGTAGCCCTGGGATACCGTTTGGCCGGCTCCATGGCAGTCGAACACGGTGCAGCCGGTGAAACCACGCGGGCGAAGGGAAGCATGGATGGTGCAGGTGAAGTCCCCGGCCAGGTTGCTGCAGGGGGTTCCGGCGGCTTTGTCGACGGCGAAGTCAGCTGACCGCGTGAACCCGAACGCCGTGCAGCACAGCGCATAACAGTTGGAGCAGTCCGGGTGGAGCTCGTCCCGCTCAAGCAGCGGGGTGAGGGGGAGGAATCGACGTTGGGCAGGTTGTGGGACAGGCATGATTGTTCTTCCGTGAAGTGTCCGGTGGTGGGCCTGGGCAGCCGGAACCCTTGAAGGGTTCCGGCACCGGGGCGCACGAAATCACTGCCCGCCAGGGAGCAGTTACACGGTTCCGCGTGAAGGCGGAATGGCAGAAAGAGTTCTGCGTCACGAAAAAGAAGAAGTTTGCACTGCTGGCAGGATACACACGCTCCGGACCCGACCGCCAGACGGCCCTGGCCGAGGAGGCAACGCCGGAGGATGCGCCGCCGGCGGCAGCTGTTTCGGAAACAGCCGGTCAGAAAGCTGCCGGTCAGAAAGCTGCTGGGCAGGGAAACAGCCGGGCAGGGACAGCCGGTCAGGGAAACAGCTGGGCAGCGGCGGCGTCCCGGTGCTCGGGGAGCCCCGTCGTCAGGGCATAGAGCGCATGGTTCAGCGGGCCGGCTGCGATGAGGGCGGTGCAGCGCTCCACCAGGTGCGGCTCGGAAGTTCCGGTTGCCTCCTCATAGCGCGCGGCGGTTTCCTCCAGCGAATCCGGCGAAATCAGCTGGACATACATGAATTCGAGCGCAGGATCGCTGACCTTGGCGGTGGTCCAGTCCAGCACGGAAACGATGCGGTCTGCCTCATCCAGCAGCAGGTGGGCGGGATACAGTTCACCGTGTGTCAGGACGGTCCGCTCCGGCCAGAGCCGGTCATCGCTGAGCCACTGCTCCCAGCCCGCCAGCAGGTCCGGCGCGATCCGGAACTCCTTTGCCACTCTGCGAAGCCCGTCCGCCCAGTGCCTGCGGACAGCGTGCGGCGTTTCGGCCGGAATACCGGCTGCGGCGGCGGCACCGGCATCCAGGCCGTGCAGGGACGCGATCAGCTCCGCCAGAGACTGCAGATAGGCCTTGCCGGACGGGTCGAAATGCCAGTCCGTCTGGTTCTCCGGACCCACGGTCAGTCCGGGGGAGCCGGGCAGCAGTGGGTAGGCAATCAGGTCATCGGCCTGGATCTGCCAATCCGGGACAGCCACCGAAAGCCGCGGACGGACAAAGTCCAGGATGGCCCGTTCCTCGTCCTGGTTCGCCGCCACGTCCGGCCGGCGCGGCACGCGCAGGACCCACCGTTGAAGAACTTTTTCATTGTCCCGCTCAGAGGTTGGCGCTTCCGATGCGAACGCCACCCGGTAGTCCAGGCCGGCTTCGTTGAAGCGGACGCTCCCCGGTTCGAGCAGCAAACCGTGGCGTGCCGCCAGGGCACAAACGTCGTCCGCGCCGAGATCCTCAACCATGCCCATGATCAGCCTTCCTGGATTGATCAGCCTTCCTGGACGTTCACTGCCGTTGATTTCCGCGGCAGGAAGAACCCAGACTACCGACCCCGCGGCCCGTGCTTCATCAACAGGCTGGCCGGCAGTGAAGTACCGGGGCTGCCCTGTATGACAGCACATGGCGCAATATGACCTTCCGTGACGGGGCGCGACGCCTCATGGCGCAACATTTGGCCCGGGCTGAAGGCGCCCCTAGCGTGGGTCCGGAATCAAGAGTTCCAGCCAACGGCCCTGGCCGGCTGGACAGCAACCCTCTCGTCGTAGCGGGGTGCTCCAGGTGAAGATTCGGCCCTGGCGGAGACCTTCCGCAGGGCAAGTACGGCGCCGGCATTGCCCTCACAGCGGCCTGCGCCTCCCCACCCTTCCGCGGTTTGCCGCGGACCCATTCAGGAGAAGAACCGAACCATGAAACTCAGCAGGAAAATCCTGGCTCTTGCCGCAGCACCCCTCCTTGCCCTCGGCATGGCTGCCTGCGGTTCCGCGGCCGGTGACGAAGGTGCGCCGGTGAAAATCGGCGTCGTTGGTGCCAGCGATCCGTACTGGGCCACCTATACCGAGGCAGCCAAGGCGGAGGGCATCGACGTCGAAATCGTCGACTTCGGCGAGTACACCCTGCCCAACCCGGCGCTGTCAGAGGGTGAGCTGGACCTGAACCAGTTCCAGCACATCGTCTACCTGGCCCGCTACAACGTTGCCAGCGGAAGCGACCTGACACCCGTCGGCTCCACCGCCATCTACCCGCTGGGGCTCTACTCCACGCAGTACGACTCCGTGGAAGAGATCCCCGACGGCGCCACCGTGGCCATCCCCAATGATGAGAGCAACCTGTCCCGCGGCCTGCTGGTGCTGCAGTCCGCAGGTCTGGTGACCCTGGAAGGCGGCGGCAGCGCGTTCTCCACCCTCGATGACATCGATGCAGCAAAGTCCAAGGTCAAGGTGACCACCCTGGAAGCGTCGCTGACACCCACCTCGCTGCCCGACGTTGCCGCAGCCATCATCAACAACGACTTCGTGGAAGACGCCGGGCTGAAGTTTGAGGATGCCATTGCGCAGGATGACCCCGCGGATCCCGCGGCCATTCCCTACGTGAACATCTTCGCGGCCCGCGCCGGCGAGGAAAACAATGAGACGTACGTGAAGCTGGTGGAGATCTACCAGAACACCCAGTCCGTGCAGGACGGTGTGCAGGAGGCCTCAGGCAACACCGCCAAGTTCCTAAAAGTTCCGGTGGAGGACCTGAAGACGTCGCTGGAAAAGGTCCAGAAGGACATCGAAGCCCTGGGCTAACCCCGGCCGCATCACCGAAGGGTCCCGGCCGGCGGCAGCAGCTGCCGGCCGGGACACCCGTCTGAAAAACAAGGAACCTTCATGGCCCTCATTTCACTGCAGAACGTCTCCAAGTCCTATCCGCCGGCCCGGAAGGGCGAACCCGCCGTGGCCGCGCTGAAGGACATTAACCTCGAGATTGAGACCGGGGAGATCTTCGGCATCATCGGCTATTCCGGCGCGGGTAAGTCCACCCTGGTCCGGCTCATCAATGCCCTCGAAACCAGCACGTCCGGCAGCATCACCGTGGATGGGCAGCAGGTCTCCGGGGTTTCCGAGCGGAAGCTGAAGTCACTGCGCCTGGGCATCGGCATGATCTTCCAGCAGTTCAACCTCTTCAATTCCAAGACCGTCCGCAACAACATCGCCTACCCGCTCCGCGTGGCCGGGCGGAGCAAGCCGGAAATCGCAGCGCGGGTGGAGGAACTGCTCGCCTTCGTCGGGCTCTCGGACAAGGCATCAAGCTACCCCGAGCAGCTTTCCGGGGGACAGAAGCAGCGGGTCGGCATAGCCCGTGCGCTGGCCGCGTCGCCCAAAATCCTGCTGGCAGACGAGGCCACCTCGGCGCTGGACCCGGAAACCACCCACGAGGTGCTGGCCCTGCTGCGCCGCGTCAACCGGGAACTGGGCATCACCATTGTGGTGATCACCCATGAGATGGATGTGATCAAAAACCTGGCCACGCGGGTAGCCGTGATGGATGGCGGCCGGATCGTGGAACAGGGCGAAGTGTTTGAAGTCTTCTCCAATCCGCTCCGCGAATCTTCGCAGAAATTTGTCTCCACCGTGGTCCGGGGCATTCCGTCACCGGATGAGCTTGCCTCGCTGAAGTCCCGCCACGAGGGCCGGATTGTCACCTTGTCCTTCCGTGACGGCGACGAGGCGCAGGCCGGAGTATTCCTTGAACTTGCCGCAGCCGGTGTGGGATTTGAACTGATCTACGGCGGCATCAATGACATTTCGGGGCGCGCCTTCGGGCATCTCACCCTGGCGCTCAAGGGAGCGGACCAGGCGATCGACGGCGCACTCGCCTCGGTAGGCACAGGCATCAAGGTAACGGAGCTGAGCTGAATGGAAGAACTGATTCCCCTGACGCCCCAGCTGTGGACGGCCGTCGGAGAAACCCTCTACATAGTGGGCCTGAGCCTGCTGTTCGGCGGAGTGGGCGGACTGCTGATCGGCCTGGGCCTTTACACCACCCGCAGCGGAGCGCTGCTGGCGAACCGGGCGGTCTTCGGGACCCTGAACGTGCTGGTGAACGTCTTCCGCCCCATTCCCTTCATCATCTTCCTGCCCGCGGTCCAGCCGCTGGCCCGGTCGATCACGGGCAGCGGAATTGGCAACAACGCGATCATCTTCACCCTGTCCCTGGCGGCGGCGTTTGGCATCAGCCGGATCGTGGAGCAGAACCTGCTGACCGTGCAGCCCGGGGTCATCGAAGCAGCCCGCTCCGTGGGGGCTGGGCGGCGCCGGATCATCCTGACCATCCTGATTCCCGAGGCGCTGGGCCCGCTCATCCTGGGCTACACGTTCGTTTTCGTGGCGTTGGTGGATATGTCGGCGGTGGCCGGTTACGTGGGCGGCGGAGGCCTGGGCACCTTTGCGATCCAGTACGGCTACCGGCAGTTCAACCCGGTGGTGACCTGGGCCGCGGTTGCCGTGATTATTGTGCTGGTCCAGCTGGTGCAGTTCCTGGGTAACCAGGCGGCGCGGAAGGCGCTGCGGCGCTAGCGCACGGGACGGGCCGCCCTCCGGCGTCACCCCGGGCGGAACCGCAGGAGAGAATAGTGGGGTGAGCACCCCACGGCCGGCTACCGGTCCACTCCCGGACGGACCCTTCGACCTGTCCCGGCTCGGCCGGGGACTGGTGTTTGCCGCCTCGCTTCCGGATCTCGCCCTGACGCTGGATCCGGCTGCCGGCGGCCGCACCGCGGTTGTGCAGGCACCGCCCGGCACCGGCAAAACCACCCTGGTTCCGCCGCTGGTGGCAAACCTCACCAGCGCCGGACCAGGCAGGGTCATTGTCACGCAGCCCCGCCGGGTGGCGGCCCGGGCTGCCGCCCGCCGGCTGGCCGCGCTCGATAATTCCAGCGTGGGCGAAGCTGCCGGTTACACCGTGCGCGGCGAACGCCACACCGGGCCGGGAACCATCGTGGAGTTCGTGACTCCCGGTATCCTGCTGCGCCGGCTGCTGGCTGATCCGGCGCTGGAGGGCACCGCCGCCGTCGTGCTTGACGAGGTCCATGAACGGGGCCTGGAAACCGACCTGCTGGTAGGCCTGCTGGCTGAGGTGCGGCAGCTGCGGGAGGACCTGGTGCTCGTCGCGATGTCCGCGACCCTGGACGCCGCCCGCTTTGCCTCGCTGATCGGCGGTCCGGACGGGCCCGCCCCGGTGATTGACTGCCCGTCCGCGCTCTACCCGCTCGAGGTGCGCTGGGAACCCCCGGCTGCCCGGCGGCTCGATGAGCGCGGCGTGACCCGGGCATACCTCAGTGAACTGGCGCGGACCGCCGCGGCGGGGCACGCCCGGGCGCTGGCGGCCGACCCGCAGGCGGATGCCCTCGTGTTTGTGCCGGGTGCCCGCGAAGTGTCCGCTGTCGCGGCCAGTCTGCGGCAGGCGTCCGGCGCAGCCGTCGATGTCCTGGAACTGCACGGGCAGGTGCCGGCAGCGGAACAGGACCGCGCCGTCTCGGGCCGGCCGGCAGGCGCCCGGCCGCGCATCATCGTGTCCACCTCGCTCGCTGAGTCTTCCCTGACCGTGCCGGGCGTCCGCCTGGTGGTGGACTCCGGACTCTCCCGCGAACCGCGGCGGGACGCCGCCCGCGGAATGTCCGGCCTGGTGACCGTGAGCTGCTCGCGGGCCTCGGCGCAGCAGCGGGCCGGGCGGGCTGCCCGGCAGGGCCCGGGGACCGTGATCCGGGCCTATCCCGAGGCAGCTTATGCCGCAGCGCCGGCGCAGCAGACGCCGGAAATCGCCACGGCGGACCTCACCGCCGCAGCCCTGCTCCTGGCCTGCTGGGGGACTCCCGGCGGGCGCGGACTGAACCTTCCCGAACCGCCGCCGCCGGCCGCGATGGCCGATGCAGAGGCTGAGCTCCGCGCGATCGGCGCCGTTGACGAGGAAGGCCGGGCCACGGCGTCCGGCCGTGCCCTGGCCCGCATTCCGGTAGATCCGCCGCTTGCCCGTGCGCTGGTGGACGGGGCTCCAGTTCTCGGAGCCCGGGCCGCGGCCGAGGTGGCCGCCATGGTGTCCGGGGACCTCCGCGCTCCGGGGGCGGATCTGGTCCGGCAACTGGCCAGGCTCCGCTCCGGCGCGGATCCGGGGGCGCGGGCCTGGTCCCGGGAGGCCCGGCGGCTCGAACGGTTTGCCGTGGAACCGGCGGAAGGGGGCGTGAGGCTGGACCACCGGCTGGAACCGGGCGAGGCAGCGGGATTCATCATTGCGCTGGCTTTCCCCGCCCGTGTAGCGCGCCGGGTGGCAGGGAGCCCGGGGGAGCAGTACCTCCTGGCCTCCGGAACGCGTGCCGGGCTGCCGCCGGACAGTCCGCTGCGGGGCTCCGAATGGCTTGCCGTCGCCGACGTCACCCGGGCCGAGGGCCGCGCAGCCGCGGGCACCGGCGCCGTCATCCGCGCAGCAGCACCGCTGGAGGCAGGGACGGCTGAGGCGGCGGCCGCGCATCTGCTCACGGAGAGTGTCTTAGCTGAATTTGCCGGCGGGCGAGTGAACGCACGGCGGGAGCGCCGGCTCGGCGCCATTGAATTGGTTTCCACACCGGTCCGCGCGACGGCGGCCCAGGGCAGGGCCGCCGTCGCAGCCGCGCTCGACGCCAAGGGCCTGGCACTGATTGGCTGGTCCCCGGCGGCAGAGGCCCTGCGCCGGCGGCTGGCCCTGCTGCACCGTGAACTTGGCTCACCGTGGCCCGATGTCTCCGAACCAGCGCTCCTGGAACGCCTGGATGAATGGCTCGGACCGGAGCTGGATGCGCTGGCCTCAGGAGAACGCGCCGCCGGAATCGATCTGGCTGAGCCGCTGCGGCGGCTGCTGCCCTGGCCGGAGGCCGCGCGGCTGGATGAACTGGCGCCGGAACGGCTGCAGGTGCCCAGCGGCTCCAGGGTGCGGGTGGCCTACCCGGAACCTGACGACGACGGCGGGCGGCCGGTGGTGGCCGTCAAACTCCAGGAATGCTTCGGCTGGGCAGGGTCGCCCACCCTCGCCGGCGGCCGGGTCAGGGTACTGTTCCATCTGCTTTCCCCGGCTGGCCGGCCACTGGCTGTCACCGACGACCTGGCCTCTTTCTGGGCTGGTCCCTACCATCAGGTGCGTGCGGAGATGCGCGGGCGTTACCCGAAGCATCCCTGGCCGGAAGATCCCTGGTCCGCCGCCGCAACGGCACGGACCAAGGCCAGATCCCAGGGCGGGTTCCGGGCGCCGGGCTGACCCGTCTCCGGGAGCGGCAGCCGGTAACCCGGACCTCCGGAGGTGATCCGGAGCTTAGGTAACCGGTTCGGCCAGTGAGGTGCCCGAACCGGCCCAGACGCCGTCGAGCACCGCCGAGGCTTCCTCTTCGCTGACTCCCAGGGACAGCGAGATCTCGGTGAGCAGCGGCCGGCGGGCATGCCGGAGCATGTCCCGCTCAGCGTGGGAGAGTCCCTTGTCCAGGGAACGCAGGGTGAGGTTGCGGACCACGCGGGCTACGTCTGCGATCCGCCCGCTGGCGAGCAGCTCCGTGTTTTCCTTGAAACGCCGTGACCACTGGGACTCCTCGGCGTCCGCGGCAGCCCTGAGGATTTCCATGAGTTCTTCCAGCTGCGGTGAATTCAGGACCGGGCGCAGCCCCACATCCTGGGCCTTGGCGGTGGGAACCCAAACCTCAAGCTTGTTGGCATGCACTTCAAGTACCAGGTACTCGTTCTCGACGCTGCGGATCTTGCGGCTGGCCAGACGGCGGATGGTGGCCGGGCCGTGGTGGGGGTGGACTACGGTTTGACCTACGTTAAACGTCAATGTGTTTACCTCTGGCTGGATCGAAGCCGGGCCCGGCAGCCGCGGACCGCTGCACTGTGCAGGGGCCTGTGTGGGACGCTCGTCCCGCCACTTGCCCGGATTCCGGTGACAGTCGTGACGGAAGCGCGGCCGTGGGCGCTCCACATGGGTGAAAGCGCCGGAAAGCCGCGGGTCTGACCTGACTATTATTTCACGACTTGCTGGGCGTGGTCCCCGAAACCGGGGGACACTTCGGTGAGCGGTTCCGGGTGAGAGGTCCGGTGGGCGCCACAGAGCCGCATAACAGAAGCACCCCGCCTGTTACCAGGCGGGGTGCTTCTCGAACCAGCGGACCGGACCGTCCGCGGCGGTTCAGTTATGCGCGGTAGTAAACCGGGCCGGAGCCGACGTTCACGGACTGGATAACGGTCTGGTTGCCGTTCCAGCCACTGTGGATGGCCTGGCCGTCGCCGATGTAAATGGCGATGTGGGCAAAGCCCATGCCGCCGTCGGCGTAGTAAACCATGTCGCCGGGCTGGGGATCAGACACCGGGGTGCCGTAAGCGGCAAGCTGGGCCGGAGCCAGGTCGCCAACCGAGTGGCCGGCGGCGCGGAGAGCCACCTCAACCAGCACGGTGCAGTCCTGGGCAGCACCGAGCTGCGAGTAAGCCGCATTCACCATGGTCTGGCCAATGGCGGAGGTGCCGACGCTGGGAGCAGCCGGGGTGACCTGGGTGCTCAGCGTGCTGTATTCCGTGTAGGTTCCCGGATCCGTGTACGTCGCGGCCGCCGGAGCAGCTTCGACCACGGCTGCGGTTTCCACCGGCGTGTAGGCGGCGGCGGGCTGGATGTCAGCAGTGCCGGCGTAGGTGATGACGTCGCCGGGGTAGATGATCGAGGACATCGACAGGCCGTTGAGCGCGAAGATGCTGTCCAGGGAGACGCCGTAGGTGGCAGCAATCTGGCCCAGGGTGTCACCCGCGACCACGGTGTGCGTGGATGCGGTTTCCACGGCCGGAGCTTCGGCCACGGTGACTGCGGCGGGAGCTGCAGCAGGAGCTGCGGCAGCTGCGGCAGCCGCCGGGGCGGGATCGTTGGCTACAACGCCGGCCTGGGCCGGGGCGGCCATGCCGAACATGAGCCCGGAGCCGGCAACAACGGCTGCGGCGGTTCCGCCGAAGGTGCGTGCCTTTGCCGGTGAGACCTGGGCGATAGTCGTCCAGATGTTGGAATTTGAGCGGTGGCGTCCGCGGTTCTTATTGATAGACAAGGAATTACCTCTCCCAATACCTGCGAGGTGAGCTGTCGGATTCGGATGGGAGTCACCCGGCCGCCGGACTGAACCGGTCGGCTTAACCCCAAGGATTCAAAGGATCCAAAAAATTGGGTCCCCCGCCCCTGCCGTCGTATTGCAAAAGGGGACCTTGGCCAGCGGCAGAGTTAGGTAACAAGCCAAGGACGCCGCATCAGTATCGCGGCATGCCAAGGACACTACATGGAATAGAGATTGCATTGCAATTCGGTAACGACGCCGTGTTGCTGTTGTGTGTGGCCAGTCACTCTGGTAATGGGAAGTGTGCTTTCTTCTTTAGTCACAGCGGCCACATTGGACCGGCCGCGCGCTGCGGCCCGCGCTGCTGTTTGGAGACGGTCCATCCGGGGTGGGGACCGGGGATTTTTGCGGAACGCGGCGACGGATGCCGCAGAGCGGGAATACGCTGGAAGGGCCGAATATCCAGCGAAGGAGGGGCCATGAGTGAGCAAACCGGTGGCCGCGGAGCGCAGCTTCCCGTTCAGGACGTGGTGCGCGAGGTAGTGATCCCAGCCGGCGTCGCCGGGCCGGATCAGCTGGTCATGGATGTGCGCTGTTACGCCGTAGCTCAACCGGAGGGAATAGTGGTCATTGACACAGGCATGCCGGACGCAGACGCAGGTATTGCTGCCGCCGTCGAAGCTCTGGGCGGGGATTGGTCAGATGTCCGCGACATCGTGCTGACCCACCTGCATATGGACCATGTTGGCTCCCTTTTTGCCGTCGCCGAACGGGCACCACACGCCGCGATTTACGCCGGCGGGCCGGATTCCCCGGATATCCGCTCCCCGCGCCACGTAAGTCCCATCAGCGAAGGGGCCATGGTGCAGGAACTGGAAATCCTGGCCACCCCCGGCCATACGCCGGGGCATATCTCCCTGTTCCATGAGGGCACGGGAACGCTGTTTGTAGGGGATGCGGCCGGGTCATCGCATGGCCACGTGGTCCGGGGGCCCAGCGCATTTATGTCAGATGCCGGCCGGGCGGAGGAATCCCTGGAGCGGATTGCTGCCCTTGGGCCGGAACGCGTTCTCTTTGCACACGGCGCCGAGGTGGCCTCGCCTGCTGATGCGCTGGCGAGGATGATTGGCGGACCGCACTAACGCCGGACGCCGGCGGACACGTTCAGAGGCCCCGCCGGCACTGGCAGGGCAGACCCGAAAGAATTGCGCCAGCCCTGCCAAGCCGCATCCGCGGCGCGTACCATTCCGGATACCGGCTCATCTGCAACCGAGTAGAGCGAGGCAGTCATGGCAGGAAAATTTGAGGTTTACCAGGACAAGGCCGGCGGGTTCAGGTTCCGGCTTAAAGCGGGCAACGGGGAAGTCATTGCTTCCTCCTCGGAGAGCTATAAGTCCAAGGCGTCAGCATTGAAGGGCGTGGAATCGGTCCGCTCCAATGCGGGGGCCGACATCACGGACCTGACGTAGCTTCCGCTCCGCCCGCCGGTGCCTTAGGCCGTGTGGTGAACCACGCGAACCAGGCGCCGGCCGCCGTGGTTACGACGGCGGCCACCGGCAGCAGCACAGTTACCGGCGTGCCCCCGGACGCTGAAACGCCCACATAGAGCAGCCAGCACACCGCCAGGACCACGCCCGCAGCAACCGCGCTAAAGCGCCGTGACCTCCCTGCGTCCGCGCTGAGGAAGGACACCACGCTGGCCGGGCAGGCAAAGGATGCGCCCAGTGCCGCGCCGCCGATGAGCGTCCAGAGGATGTAGCTCCCGAGGTCCTGGGACTCCACGGTCGACGCGTAGTTAATCCGGAAGTTCAGGATGGCCAGGGCCATGCCCGCCAGGGCGCCGATCGGAATGAGGAGAAAGACAGACCTGCGGGCCCGCGCCGGGGTATTGCTCATGGTGCAACTCTATCGCCGGTCCCACATCGCCCAGCGCAGCAGCGAGTAGAGCAGCTGGGTGGCTCCGGGCATAAAGCCGGAACCATGGTGGTACACCGGATCCATGGTCGTCACCAGCAGACGGGCCGGCTGATTAACCTCGTCCACGTACAGCAGGGCCCCGCTGTCGGTTCCGTCTTCCTCCATCGTGACCAGCTGGCGTGCACCCTGGGGTGGGTGAAGCAGGCCGTGATGGTGCCAGTCGACTGCCCGGCGGGTGAAGAACTCCCACATCGGGTCCTCCGGCAGCCGCAGGCGGGTGCCGGTGTCGGTTCCCGTCCGCCAGGCCCAGAAAACAGTTGGCCGGAAGCTGTACCCGACCCCCGGCAGCCAGCTCTCGACGTTGTTCTCACCCAGTACGATCACCGTCTTTGTGTGATCCTGCAGCGCTTCGCGGATCGCCGGTTCGAAGCGTGCGCGCTGTCCGGCATGCAGCCGGTCACCAACCAGCACAACGTCAAGTTCCGCCAGGAAACCGGGATCGGAATCCGGCAGGTACACCGGCTCGATGCGGTAGGGCTGCAGGGCGGGATCTTCCAGGGTGCGCAGTGCGGGGAACGTGCCGCAGTGAAGCAGTCCGATGCGGGGGGTGCTCATGCAGGTACTTCCTTCGTGGAGCGGACATCGGAGGCAGCAGCGGAACCGGTCAGCCAGGCCACGAGGTTGGGGCCGATCCGGCGGCTGCTGTACCGCTCGTCGGTGAACCCTTCGAGGTCAAGGCCGCCATGGACCAGCACTTCGCCTGTGCCCAGCGGATAGGTGTAGTCCAGGGGAAGCGAATTGGGTCCGATGCCGGTGACCGCTTCACCGCCGTCCGGCAGCGGTGAGTGGTATCCGCGGCCGTAGAAACCCGCGACGCCGATGTCCTGCAGGCGCGCATGGGAGTGGGTCCCCGGGACACCGGTGCGGAAATGCAGGTCCCGGTGGTCAACGCCGTCCCACACCGGGTGCGCAGCCAAAGCGTGCGGGCGAAGATCCTGCGGACTGCGGTAATCCAGCTTGAGCCAGCGCGCCAGCCCGTCGATGAACGGCAGGACAACCTGGCCGTTGACCAGGATGCGGCCGCCGTCCCGGACGTATCCGCTCAGGTGCTCACGGTGCTGGTGGAGGAGGAGATGGTCGGCTGCACCGCTGATAATCAGGGCGGCGGAGGAGAGAATGGTCCGGCGTTTCGCCGGGTCGTTCAGGTCATAGGTGTCGGTGTCGCTGATGGCACCGCGCCAGCCGGGATCGCCGAGCCCGGGCATGGTGGTTGTACCGGTCAGGCGGATGATGGTCATGGATGGTCCTTTCGAGGGCCGGCGGTGCGCCCGCCGCGGCAGGTGGGGCCGAAGTCGGGAACAGCAATGGTGCGGTTCCCCGAGACGGTGCCCACGGTTGGGGTGCAGATGGGAAGCCCGTAAACCTCAGACAGCGCCGGACCGGTCAGGAGGTCTTCGACCGGTCCCCAGCGGGTGTCATGGCTGCCGACGAAGAGCAGGGCATTGCGGGAAACATGCAGTGCGTGATCGGGGTGATGGGTGGTCATGATGACTCCTATTCCGTCCGCGGCCAGTGCGGCCAGGACGGTGAGTACGCGCGACTGATTGCGCAGGTCAAGGGCCGACGCCGGTTCGTCCAGCACCAGCAGTTCGGAACCGGACGCAAGCGCACGGGCAATCAGCACCAGCTGGCGCTGCCCGCCGGAGAGCTCGGAGTAACGGCGGAGTGCCCAATCGGCTGCCCCCACGCGTTCCATGGCAGCGGTTGCCGCGCCGCGGTCATCACTGCGCGGTACCTGATAGGCGCGAAGGTGCCGGGTCCGGCCCATCAGCACCATGTCCTGAACGGTGAAGTCCGGGCCGGTTCCGTGGTCCTGGGGCACATAGCCAACCGCAGAAGCGGATTCCACTGTCCCCTCGACCGGTTTCAGCAGGCCGGAGAGGCACTTGAGCAGCGTGGTCTTGCCGCGTGCGTTGGGTCCCAGGATGGACAGGACCTCTCCGCGTTCCAGCGTGAAATCCAGCCCGCGGAACAGCCATGGCTGCAGCCGCGAGTACCGGAAGCCTGTGCCGGCTGCCTGCAGCAGCAGCTTGGCGTCTGCCGTGGGTTGGGCCGGAGGCGGGATCAGGGTCTTAGTTGCCATCGAACTGTGCTTTCTTCTGGGAGCGTGCAAGCAGTGCGACGAACACCGGCGCGCCAATAATTGCGGTGAGGATGCCCAGCGGAATCTCGCTGCTGGTGATCGAACGGCTCAGCGTGTCGATCAGGATCAGGTACGTGCCGCCCAGGAGCAGGGACACCGGCAGCAGTACCCGGTGGTCGGAGCCGACCCAGAGGCGGGCAAGGTGCGGGACCACCAGCCCTACCCACCCCACCGCTCCGGCGACGGCCACTGTTCCGGCTGTCATCAGGGCCACGGCGCACAGCAGCAGGATCCGGGAGCGCTGCGGGTTCACGCCCAGGGCCGCGGCGTCGTCATCCCCGAGGGAAAGCACATTGAGCCGCCAGCGCAGGGCCAGCACCACGAGCGCACCGATGCCGACCGGAACCAGGGCAATGAGCACCTTGCCGTAGCTGGCAGCTGCGATGGAACCCAGCAGCCAATGGACGATCGAGGGCAGATCGGAGTAGGGGTCGGCGATGTAGGTCATAAAGGAAACCAGCGCGTTGAAGAACGCCGCCACCACAATCCCGCCCAGGACAATCATCAGCACCCGCCCGCCCTGCCCGAGCCGGCCCAGGAAAAGCACGATCACCAGGGCGGCCAGGCCGAATCCGAAGGCCCCGGCCACCATCCAGGCACCGGAGAGCCCAAGGGTCAGGACCAGAACTCCGCCGAAGGAAGCACCCGAGGTGACGCCGATGATGTCCGGGCTGACCAGCGGGTTGCGGAAAAGTGCCTGCAGGCAGGCGCCGCCCAGCGCCAGGGCGCCGCCAACGAGGAACGCCAGCAGCACCCGGGGCAGCCGCACGTCCAGAATCACGGTGGCTTCCTGGTCGGTCCACGTACGCCGGACCAGATCCGCTCCGCCGGGCAGCAGCCCAGCCGTTTCGCCGGCGAGGACACGGAGGATCTCATTCGGAGGTACCCAGTAGCGGCCTGCGGCCATCGAGACCACAGCGACGGCGGCCAGCAGCAGGGCGCTGAGGAGCACCGGGTGCCGGCGGAAAAGGCTGCGGCGTCCGGGGGCTTCAGCCCGGGCACCGGCCGGGGCCACCGCCCGTTCCTCTACGCTCACCGTCAGGCTTCGAAGACGTTGTAGCCGGAGCTGTTCCGGTTCAGATCCAGGCGCAGCGCGGCATCTATCTGCGCTTCAGACACCTCATAGTTGTAGAGGTAGCGGATTTTCTCCCGCAGAGTTTCCCGCAGGGTGTGGCCGGTGAGCTGGGGGTGGTAGAGCTCGGCGGCCCACTGCCACATCAGCGGAGACTCGGCACAGGGCACCTCCCACCGGTAGCCTCCAAGCGGGGCCTTGTAGACGCGCCTGCTGCGCACGGCGGAGACGGTGGCCAGGGACTTGTCGGCGTACACGTCCGCGGGAGTGCGGGCATCGAAGCCGCCGAGGGTGATGACCTCCGGATCCCACTCGATCAGCTGTTCCGCACTGACGGTATTGTCCGTCGACACGTTGTCCGCAGCCATGTTCCGCCCGCCGGCCAGCTCCATCCAGTAGTGCATGTACGAGGATTTGTTGGACGCCGAATAGCCCTCCCCGGACTGGCCCAGGTGGACTACGCGCACCGGCTCCGCCACGGCTGACAGCTCAGCTTCCAGCCGGGCGATCTCGGAGTGCATCCACTCGGTGATCCCGGTTCCGCGTTCGGGCTTGCCCAGGATCGCGGCGAACAGGTGCACCCAGGTCTCGAGATGCTCCTGGGTCCCGTAGAGCAGGCAGACCGTCTTGAAGCCTGCGTTCTCCAGTGGTTCCACCAGGCCGTCGCCCTGATCAGCCCACTGGAACACGACGTCGGGCGCCAGATCGGTGATGGTCTCGATGTTGGGGGTGAAGCTGGAGGGCGCGATGGTGGTGGTGGATCTGGACTCCGGGAAGATTTCACCGAAGAGACCCTGCTGATTCGCCTGCAGGGTGGATTCGTTGATCCCGACGATCCGCTCATATCCGCCGTCGACCGCAGCGATCATGGACGGAGACGGGATGACGGTGGTGGCAATGCGCTGGACGGGAGCGTCGAAGGAGACCGTAACGCCGCGCATGTCGGTGACGGAGAAGGCCGCATCTGCGGATGTTCCCGCTCCGGTGTCCGCTACCGTGGCGCGGCTGGAGCAGCCGGCAAAGGTGAGCGCCAGCAGGCCGAGGCCTCCTGCGCCGAGCAGGCCGCGTCGGGAAAGGGATGGGGCGGGGGAGGGCAAAGGCAACGGAACTCCAGCATGCTTGTTTGGTTAGGCTCACCTAAGTGATTGAGATCCATATTAGCGAACATTTATGTGTGCTAATTGCCATCACGTCCCGGCCCTTTTTATGAATGACTCAGAATAACTGGTAGAGTCTTAGCAGAAGCCGCGCCAGCCGGATCTGCTCCACTCAAGGAGTTCAGTACGGCGGATCCCCTCTCAAGAGGTGGAATCGCGGCCCGGGTACTGCGCGCCGCACCCTTGCCGGCAGCGCATCGCCCTTCCCTATGACAGACACCGCAGCCTGTGCCGGCTCGCCCGGTGCTGCCGTTTTACCCCCAGGAGTTGCCCCTTGTTCAAGACCATGTTTGCCGAGACCGCCCGTACCGCCAGCCCGGCCGCAGCCCACACGCTGACTCCGGCCGCTCCGGGACCGGTCCGTCCCGCCAGTCCCTTTGGTGGGAACTACGTTGCAGTGTTTGACCGCGGCCAGGCACCAGCCGATGCCACCGGCGGGCACTACACCGCGGCCTTCGACGGTCCTGCCGGCGGCCGGAAGGCCGCGCCCGTTGACAGCTACGTGGCTGCTTTTGCCGCCGCCGGGCACCCGGCCCGCAGCCGCCGCGGCAGCTACACCGACGCCGAGCGCTAAACCGGCCACCCAGCCCCAGCTAGGATGAGAAGCCGGTAACCGGAGTCCACAGCAGGGAGCAGCATGGGTGCAATGGATGACCTGCTGGGCCCCCGGCAGATAGCGGAGCTCTGTGAATCGCTGGAGCGCGCCGCCCCGGACAGGGGATTTGATGCCCTGCTGGAAACCACCGCGCTCCTCGGCCCGCTGTCGCTGCGGGCGAGGACCGACCTCGCGGCGCACGCGCTCGTCGGGATCTTCCCGCAGTATTCCGCGGCCGCCGCCGCTTTCCGGACTGCCTTGCAGGATCCGGCCTTCAGTGGCTGGGCCATCTGGCCGGTTACGGAAGCGGCGGTCACGCTGGCCCTGACTCATGGAGACAGCCAGGCCTTCGATGACTGCCTTGACCTGCTCGCAGAACTCACGCCGCGCCTGACCAGTGAGTTTGCCATCCGCAGGCTCCTCAGTGCGGACCTGGACCGGGCTTTGGCCAGGATCCAGGCCTGGACGGCGGATCCCGATCCGCACGTGCGCAGGCTGGCCAGCGAGGGCACCCGGCCCTATCTGCCGTGGGCGGTCCGCGTGGCCGGGCTGACTGACCGTCCGGACGCCACCGTCCCGATCCTCGATTCCCTGCGCAGTGACCCCAGTGACTATGTGCGCCGATCGGTGGCCAACCACCTCAACGACCTGGCCAGGCACGCACCGGGAATGGTCCTCGCCCTGGCCTCCCGGTGGCAGGAAAGCGGTACCCCGGAAAGCGCCTGGATTATCCGCCGCGGATTACGGACCCTGGTGAAAAAGGCCAACCCTGATGCGCTGGCACTGATGGGCTTCCGCCCTGCTGACGTAGCCGTGGAGGGCCCGCACTCGGAGACGGTGCTGCTCACACTGCCCGCTGTGCTCAGCTTCGATTGTGTGCTGACGAACAGGTCCGCGGCTGCTGCCCGACTGGCCGTCGACTATGTAGTCCACTATGTGAAGGCCAGTGGTTCCACGGCACCTAAAGTCTTCAAGCTGGCCGTGCTGGATCTGGAACCCGGAGAGTCGCGCAGGCTGTCCGGACGGCATGCCTTCCATCAAATGACCACGCGCCGGCACTACGCGGGGCTTCATCATCTGGAACTCCAGGTCAACGGAGTCCGTCACGGACGGCTGGAATTCGACGTCAGCCTGTAGCGGCTGGCGTGGCGCAATCCCGAATGTGTCGCGGCGATGACGGTATTCCTGTGATGCGGCTTATATACTCTGACAAAAAGTTGGACGTAGTCCAGATTCCCCGGACTAGCCACGTACCGGAGCAGCGGTGCGCCTGGAGGCCCTGTTTGCTCCTGAACAGCAGAGGAGCAAAGCATGACAGCGACGGCGCCGGCGACGGACCAGCCCAGGCAGGACGATGGGTACTTTGGCCCGGACAGTGTCAGCTGGCGGGTCTATGCGGACCCGTCGGCGAAGCTTGGCGGAATCGCTGCCCTTCTGCTTCAGGCCTTGAATCCCAACATGATGAGGCTGTTCTCGGCGGTCAGCGTCACGGGCCAGGACGCTGCCGCACGCGGTGAGCGGACCGGACAGTACATTGACACCACCATTTTTGGTGACAAGGCACATGCGGACGCCGCAGCACGGTCCGTCCGCGGCATGCATAAACATGCCACCTGGCAGGACCCTGCCACCGGAGAAACGCTGCAGGCCGAAACCGAAGGCTGGATGGATTGGACGCACAACACGCTCGTCTACGCCATACTTCGCGCAGCCGAGGCCTTCGGGCCCAAGCTCACGCCGGGTGAGCAGGACCAGTTCGTCCTGGAGCAGCACATTTCCGCCGAGCTCGTGGGGATCGACCCTGCCCGGCTGCCCGCCACCCGTGCCGCCCTGGAGGAGTACATCGACGGCCAGCGGCACTGGATGGCACTGTGCCTGCCGGCAGCGGAGGTCAGCCAGGCAATCCGCAAGCCGTCGCTGAAAGGAAATCCGGTGAAGGTCTGGACCGGGATCATCATCCAGGACGGAATCCTTTCCCTGCTGCCTGACTGGGCACTTCTGCTGTACGGAGTGGCGGGACGCCCCATGAACTTGCGCAGTGCCGCCAAGACCACAAAAGGCATGATGGCCGCGGCACGCCGCAACCACGCCTATGAAAATGTCATCACCGAGCTGACGACCAAAGTGGATACTCATCCATACCGCAAGGTCCGCAACCGGGCCACGGCCTGAGCATGGCGAACTTCCCGATGCTGGACAAGCAGGTCCAGGCATCCGGCAAGGTGCTGCCCGCCAATCTGCGCTTCCGTGCCCTGGTGCCGGGACTGCTGGGTGCAGGCTGGAGAACGCTGCGAACCGGCGGCTGGCGCCTGCTGGCACTTTACGCGGCAACGCAGGCGCTCCTGCTGGTGCTGTTCTCACCGCTGATCCGCTGGATGTTCACCGAGGCTTTGGCGGCGGCGGGCCTGCATGCCGTGGATTCCGCCGCGCTGGCTTCCATCCTTGGCAACGGTGTTTCGGCAGCGTGGATCGCAGGGCTGTGCGTCCTGGCCGTCCTGGGGGTGTGTGTTCAGCTCACACTTCTGGTCCTGGCTGCGGCTAGGGTCCGCGCGGGCCTGAGCCTGAAACCTGCGGCCCTGGCACGGGAGCTTGTTCCGGTCCTGCGCCGGCTGCCCAGCCCGGGGTCACTTCCCCTGGTCTGGTACCTTTTCCTGGTCCTGCCGCTGGCTCAGGCCGGATTCTTCTCGGTCTTGACGCACTCCATCGCCGTACCCAACTTCATTTCCGGGGAACTGCTGAAGTCGACGCCGGGAGTCATCGCCTACGTTGTGTTCCTGTTGGTCATCGGGACACTCGGCACCCGCTTCGCCGCCGCGCTGCCGATCTTCGCGCTCGGAAAGGTCTCCGGCGGCCGGGCCATGCGGCTGAGCTGGCGGGTGACCCACCGGACTGATCCAGCCCTTCTGGTGGCCGGAGCGGCCGCGGTGGCCGCCGCGTTCTTCGCCGGTGCGCTGCTGGTGGCTGCGGCACTGCTGCCGACACTGGCTGCTGACCTGGCGGCACCCGGCCTGGCCGCCGTGACAGCCGCCTTCGCGCTGGGGGCTGCCCAGGTGGGCGGTGTGGTCATCGCCGGCAGTTTGGTGATGTTCCTGGCCGCCATGCTCATTGAGCTGGCAGTCCGGAGCCTCCCGGTGCTGCCGGCGGACCTGGTGCTGTCCTGCGGCGCTGAGCGGGACGGGACGTTTGCCGCCGGTGAGGGGACTGCCCGGACGATTCCTGCGGATGGTCCGCTGCCTGCGGCGAAAGCCGCCACCCGCCGGTCCCGGCGCGGTGGGATCCTGGTAACCGCCGCCGTCGTTGTCCCGGTCCTGGTCCTGGGCGGGTTGAATATCCAGCTGATGGAAGGCCTGCGCCAGGTACCGCAGACCCTGGTGCTGGCCCACCGCGGTTTCAGCGACGGCGGCGTGGAAAACACAGTTTCCGGCCTGAAGGCCGCTGCCGATGCCGGCGCGGACCTGGTTGAAATGGATGTGATGCAAACCGCCGACGGCGGATTCGCAGTGATGCACGACGCTTCACTCAGCCGGCTGGCCGGCCGCGGCGAGTCCGTCAAGGACCTCACGCTGGCAGAGCTCACCGCCATTACCGTGCATGATCAGCAGGGGCACCAGGACACCATCCCCTCCTTGGAGGAGTACATCCGTGCCGCACAGGAGTTTGGCCAGCCGCTGCTGATCGAGCTCAAGATGCACGGAGGGGAGACGGAGGACTACGTACCCAGGCTGGTGGCGGACCTCGAGTCACTGGATGCTCTGCAGGGCAACATCTACCACTCGCTGGACAAGGACAAAGCGGAGGAGCTGAAGCGGCTGCGGCCGGGACTGTATGTGGGGTTGACCATGGCGGTAGCCGGGGTTGCCGCGCCGGAGACAACGGCTGACTTCATTGTGGTCGAGGAAGCGTCCTATACGGACGCTGTGCGGAAGTCTGCCTGGAACAAGGGCAAGGAAATCTACGTCTGGACCGTCAACGGCACGGGCAGCATCCGGAACATGCTCCGCGACAATGTGGACGGCATCATTACGGACCATCCGGACACGGCATTGCGGGACCGGGGCGCCATGGGCCCGGAGGAGTTCATGAGCACCAAGCTCTACGACGCCGTCATGCGGTTTGTGCTGATTTTCTAGCCAGGCCGGCCTAGGCCAGGGACATAAACAGTTTTTCCATTTCCTTGCGGTCCAGCGCCGGATCGTCGCTGGTGAGGCACTGCTCAAGACCGGAGGCGATGATGGCGAAGCCGGCCCGGTCGATTGCCTTTGAGACAGCGGAGAGCTGCGTGACGATGTCCTTGCAGTCCCGGCCTTCCTCCAGCATGCGGGTCACGGCAGCCAGCTGCCCCTGGGCACGCTTGAGCCGGTTGATGATCGGAGCTGTGTCGTCCGTGTCGAGCTGCATGTTTTATCTCCCGTGATCTTGAATGAACATCTTATACCCCTAAGGGTAATTTGCATACCCTGGGGGGTATCGTTCAGGATGGTTCACATGCCGGGAAGACCCGGTTCCATTTTCCAAAGGGAGAACAATCATGTGCCGGCCAGTTCAATGCAGAAGCTGCGGAAAAACCACCTGGGCGGGGTGCGGAAACCATGTCCAGGAGGTGATGCGGAACGTCGCCAAGCCCGACCGCTGCAGCTGCGACCGGAATGCTCCCGCACCAAAGGGCGGCGGCTGGCTGGCCAGGCTCTTTGCCAGGCCCTAAAGCACGACGCCGTCGGGAAGGTCCGGAGCCTCGAACTTCTGGCGTTCGCACTCGGCTTCGAGGGCCGGATAGGCCTGGGCGATCAGGTCCAGAATGCGGTTCCGGACCACGAGGTAGGCCTCACCGACACCGACCACCCCCTTGAAATCCTTCAGCTCCTCCTCATAGGAGGTCTGCTTGTGCCGCAGATAGTTGACCGTCAGGCGGTCGAGCCGGGAACGGGTGGTGCGCGGTCCGGCAGGGGACTGGCTCCGGCGCAGCCGGGAGTTGTAGTGCTCGATGGCTTTTCGCTGAACCTCGTCCCAGGACTCCGGTGCGATGCGCAGCTCCAGGGCCTCGGCGACGGCAACCGCCTGTTTCTTCTTCTCCAGGGCCCGGCCGCGTGCTGCGAGCTGGCGTTTCCGTGACGCCTCGCGGGCACGCCGGAACTCGTCTGTTCCTTCCACCGTTTCCACCCGTTCCAGCGCGTACAGCTTCATGGGTGCGGCCTTGCGGGAGAACGGGTTGCGGGCCGTTTTATCCGGTTCAGGCAGAAAGGCCTTGATCTGGGTCTCGGTCCAGCCGCGTTCCTTTTTGAGGTCCGCAGCGATCAGGAAACCCTCGCTGTTGGCGGGCTTGGGGCGGGGAGGGTGGTGCTTTCCTCGGGACATTGGGAACTTCCGGTGGAGCGGGCGGGGCGTCCACCAGTCTAGTGAACCGGCGGCGCACCCCGTCCTGGCAGAGTGCGCCGCCGCCGTTCCCGGCCGGTCCCGCCGGTCAGGAACCCCCGTAGGACCGGGGCAGTTTCAGGCCGCGTTCCTCCATCACCAGCCGCAGCCGGGTTGGGTAGTCGGTGATGATTCCGTCCACTCCCAGATCGATCAGATAGTTCATCACGGCCGGCTGGTTCACCGTCCAGGGCACAATCTCCAAGCCCAGTTCGTGCGCTTCAGCCACCATCTGCCGCGTCACGCTGGTGTACACCGGTGAGATCACGTCGTACCCCTGCGCGGCCGCGGCCTTCACCACGGATCCGTCATAGTCGTCTATATCGATTCCGCCCAGGATGGCAGCGGCGCCGGGCTGGCCGATTTCGAGTGTTTCCGGTCCGGCGGCGAGCGCCACCCGGGGCAGCCGCGGTGCGATCCGTCCGGCCAGGTTCAACGCGGACCAGTCGAAGGACTGGAGGGTCACCCGGTCCGACATTCCCGAGTTGCGGATCTCCCGGATAACCGCGCGGGTCAAGGCCTCCATTCCCGGACCCCCGGCCTGCCCGTCCTCGACCTTGGTTTCGATATTGAACCCCACGCCGCGGGCGCGCACCTCGCGGACCAGGGCGAATACGTCCTTCAGCTCCGCGATCCGGTTGCCCTCAACCACCTGCTGCTCAGGATATCCGGGCAGCTGCTGGTAACCGCAGTCGAGGGTCTTCAGCTGGGCCAGCGTCAGGGCCGCCACCCGGTCCCCGACATAGGGGAAGTCCGGGTCCCCGGACGCAGCCGGTGCGGTATCACGGCATTTCTCCGGCTGGATGGTGTCGTCATGCCAGACAACGACGGCGCCGTCGCGGCTCAGATGGGTGTCCAGTTCCAGCGTGTTGACGCCGAGTGCCAGCGAGTGCCGGAATGCGGTGAGTGACTCCTCCGTGTATTCACCGCGGCCGCCGCGGTGGGACTGCAGGTCAATGGTGGAGCGTTCAGCACCGGCACGCATCTGTGCCACCATCACGTCGAAGATGTGCGTGTCCTCGTAGAACCCGCCCAGCTGCTCCGATCCCGGTCCCATGGCCGTCAGCGGCACATCGAGGGCAGTGTGTCCGTCGGTGGTCCAGTCAACGGCGAAGACCTGGTCCGAATTGGCCACCGGCAGCGGTCCGTCCTCGGCCGAGATACCGTCGCCTGACTCATCACCGTCATCATCAAAGGACTCGATCGTCATCCCGCCGGTCTGGTGGTCTCCGACGACGATCAGCAGTGTGTTCCCGTCCGCTTCAGCGAAGCCGCGGGCCACCGCCACTGATTCTTCGAAGGCGATGCCGGACTTGATGGTCAGCTCGGCGTCGTTTACGTGGGACATGGAATCGATGCCTTCGTCTTCAACCATCAGGAAGAATCCGGCTTCCTGCCCGCCGCCGTTACTGCCGCCGCCGCCTCCGTGGCCGCCGTGCCGGGACTCTGCCGCTGCCGGGGACGTCAGCAGTTCAAGTGCCTTCCGGGTCATGGCAGGCAAGGGAACTGCCGGTTCGTAGATCTCCTCCACGTCGTCGCCATACTGGAACATTTCCTCATTGGCGAACAGGCCCAGCACCTTCGGTCCCTGGGCCTGCAGCAGGCCTGCCTCGTCCCAGACATACTCATAACCGTCAGCCTGGGCCTGCTCCACGAGGTTGACGGTTCCGGAACTTTCCTCCGCCGGATCCTCCGGTGGGTTATCCGGATGCCTGCCCGGGTCTCCGGCCGGGTACCAATGGTCCTCGCCGCCGCCCAGGATAACGTCCGGCCGGCTCGACTCCAGGAACTGGCGGGCAATCTCGCTCTGCTCCCCGCGGTCGGCCACGTGCGCTCCGAAAGCAGCCGGGGTAGCGTCCGTCACCTGCGCCGTGGTCACCAGCCCGGTGGACTTTCCCAGGGCAGCTGCAATCTCAAGCGCGGTTGGTACCGGCTGGCCGTTTAGATCGACGCCAATCGCCCCGTTGTAGGTCTTCACACCGGTGGACATGGTGGTGGCGGCTGCTGCCGAGTCGGTGACAAAGGTCCCCGGATCCGCCGAGTTGGTGTGGACCAGTCCCAGCTCCGGAAGGGAATCCATCACCAGTTCCCCGGTGAGGCCAACGTGGGAGAGCCGGATGGCGTTGCGCTGTGCCGTGCCCATTCCGTCGCCGACCATCAGAATGACGTTACGGGCCGTGGCAGGCACCGGTTTGTCCTTGTCCTTTCGGTGCCCTGCAGCCTCCAGCTGCGTTTCACCGGAAGCCCCGCCGCTCTGGTTTCCGGACTGTGTTCCGGCTGTGGACATACTTCCGCTGCAGCCCGAAAGGACCAGCCCGCCCAGTATCGCCGTCGTTACTGCCAGTGTTCCCTTGTTCATTTGTGGAATCCCGTCTCAGAGTGCGCGAGTGATAACGCATTCCCCCCTGGTCAAGTGGGTCCACCCTCGACAAGCCAGTCTGGGCTGTCAACCCGTGGCGGCGATCCCTCCGGCGGGCAGCGGATAATTCCGCGGCCGGGCCGGCGCCACCCGGCTACTCAAAACGCGACGGATCCCCGGTGCCGCGCCGGACCACTTCAGCGGTGCCGGAGGAGTAATCGATAACGGTGGTTGGCTCGGCACCGCAGGGTCCCGCGTCAACAACGGCGTCCACTTCATGCTCCAGCCTGTCCTGGATTTCCCACCCCTCGGTCAGCGCCTCCTCCTGGCCCGGCAGGAGCAGGGTGCTGGAAAGGAGCGGTTCGCCAAGATCAGCCAGGATCGCCTGGACCACTTTGGAATCCGGAATCCGGACCCCCACAGTCTTCTTCTTCGGGTGCAGAAGGCGTTTGGGCACCTCTTTGGTGGCAGGCAGGATGAACGTGTAGCTGCCCGGGGTGACGGCCTTAATGGCCCGGAAGACATCGTTATCCAGCTGGACGAACTGTCCCAGCTGCGCAAAATCGCGGCAGACGAGAGTGAAGTGGTGCTTGGCATCGAGGTTGCGGATGCTGCGGATCCGGTCCAGGGCTTCCCGGTTTCCGATCTGGGCGCCCAGGGCATAGCAGGAATCCGTCGGGTAGGCGATCAGACCGCCGCCGCGGAGCAGCGCGGTGATCTGGCTGACCGTTCTGGGCTGGGGATTATCCGGGTGAACATCGAAATAGCGGGCCATGTCCCGAGCATACGCGGACACTCCCGCCAACCGGTGTAACCTGCCGGCCGCGGCTCGATGGATCCGTGCACCTTCCCCTTCGGGCCTGATACTTTCCGGGTATGGATGCACAGAGCAGAAGAATGCCGGCGGCGGGAACGCCAGGGTCGGAGGAGCGCTATTCACGGGCGGAGAAAGTGCTGATCGGCCTGGAACTGGGCACCGGAGCTGCGGCACTGGGCTCCGGGCTGCTGCTGGTCCTGCGGCCGGACGGTGCGTTCCTGCACGCGGATCCCGCGGTGCTGCGGCGCACCCCGTTTGCGGACTGGCGGGTGCCCGGCCTGCTTTTGGCCGCAGGCTGCGGCGGCGGATACCTGCTGGCCGGAATTCTTCAGCTGCGCCGCCACCGCGCAGCCAGGGCAGTGTCCGTAGCTGCCGGGGCATCCCTCGTTGCACTTGAAACCTGGGAAGCCGCGGTGGTGGAGTTCCAGCCGCTGGAAGCAGTTTTTGCCGGGGTCGGGGGCGCCGTCGTTGCCTTGGCCCTGCGGGGACCGGCACCGCAGAGAGGACTGCCGGCCCGGGATTGATGGTGCCGCCGCCCCCTGGCCCCCCCGGGCGCCAGGCCAGGGCCCCTGCTAAGGGTTGCGGCCCCGGCTTAGCCGCCGGAGTCAGCCAGCGGAACCAGGTGCGCTGATGCTGACCATCCAGCTGGTGCCGAACCGGTCCGCGAGCATACCGAACATATCTCCCCAGGGGGCCTGTTCGAGCGGCAGAACCATCGTCCCGCCGTCGAGCAGCCGGTCCCAGTAACCCCGCAGCTCAGCTCCGTCGTCGCCGCTGAGCGAGATGGAGTAACTGCTGCCCTGGTCCAGTTCCATGCTGTTCGGTGTATCGGAGGCCATCAGGACGAATCCACTGTCAGTGGTCAGCTGCGAGTGCATCACTTTCTCACTCTCAGCCGGGTCATCGCTGGCATTCATCTCCGCGAAGGACGTGCTTTCCAGCGTTCCGCCGAAGACGCTCTGGTAAAAGGCCATGGCTTCAGCGGCGTTGTCCCGGAAGCTCAGGTAGGGGTTCATGGTGCTGGACATAGCGCAGTCCCTTCGATCACGGATCAGGACGGATGCTGGATCGCAGCCGATTGGCAAAGAGTATGCCGGGTGAGCCGGGCCCAGCGGAAGGGGATACCCAAACTCCGCAGAAGGGATCCTGACGCCGGAAGCAATAGACGGCGGAAAGGGGACCAGCCGGACGTAACGTGGAGAGGTTGGGTTAGGGAACCTAACCACCAGATGAGTGATTCGGAGTACCTATTGCCCAGGACCGGCCCCCTCCGCGGAGACGGAGACAGGGACAGCAGCACCCCGCTGTGGACTCAGGCATTCAGCCTGGCGGTTGCCGTGAACTTCTTTATTGCACTGGTGTTCTACCTCCTGATGACCACGATGGCCCTCTACGCGGCCGGACGTTTCCAGGCCTCCGACACAGCAGCCGGCCTGGCTGCCGGTTCCTTTGTCCTTGGCGGCCTGGCGGCGCGGATCTTCGCCGGAAAATTCCTGGATTTCATCGGCCGCCGGAGAATGCTCCTGATCGGCCTGCTGGGCTACACCGCCGCGGCCGTGCTGTACATCCCCGCCGGCAGCCTGGGCGTGCTGATCCTGATCCGGTTCCTGCACGGAGCGGCTTTCGGCATGGCCAGCACGGCAATCTCCGCCTCGGTCATGACGCTGATCCCGGTCCGCCGCCGGGCCGAGGGCACCGGCTATTTCAGTATTTCCAATACTCTCGCCACGGCCGCCGGCCCCTTCCTGGCCCTGCTCATCGTGGAACGTGCGGATTACAACGTCCTCTTTGCCGTCAGCGCTGCCTGCGCCGGCGCTGCCCTGCTGGTGGCGCTGCTGCTCAAGCTTCCGGAGCGGACCGTCACGGCCTATGAAAGGGCCGCCAAGTGGCGCATGCGGCCACGCGACGTGCTCGAACCGCAGGCGGCCGCGGTCGCTTCGGTGATGCTGGTCGGCGGGGTGGCGTATTCCGGCATCCTGACGTTCCTGAACTCCTATGCCCAGGAACGGAACCTCGTGCCGGCAGCATCAGCGTTCTTCCTCATCTACGCCGCGGTTGTGCTCCTGTCCCGGTTTGTTGTGGGGCGGGTGCAGGACACCTATGGGGACAACGCCGTCGTTTACCCCATTCTGGCCTCCTTCACCGTCGGCATGGCGCTGCTGGCCTGGGCACCCAACGGTGCCGTCCTGGCCCTGGCCGGCGGTTTCGTTGGCCTGGGCTTCGGCGCGCTGATGCCTACGGCGCAGGCCATCGCGGTCACCGTGGCGCCGGACCACCGGATCGGAATCGCCACGTCGACTTTTTTCCTGATGCTCGACGTCGGCATCGGGTTTGGTCCGTTCCTGCTCGGCCTGCTTGTCCCCGTCACCGGCTTGCCGGGTATGTACGCCGTCCTCGCGTGCCTCGTCGCCGCGTCCATGATCCTGTACCACTTCGTCCACGGCCGGCGGCGGACCGGAGGGAGCAGCGGGCAGCCCATACGCTGACAGGTGGAGGGTCCCGGGGTAGCCTGCCTGCATGGCGGCTAAAGCGACAACCATTTCCGTGCCGGGGCCCAACGGCGTCCGCGAGGTCAGGATTTCCAGCCCGGACCGGGTGCTCTGGCCGGAACTGGGCTTCACCAAGCTGGACCTGGCCGAATACATCCGCGCCGTGGGGCAGGCCTTTGTCGCGGCGAACGGTGACCGGCCGCTGTCCCTGCAGCGGTTTCCGGGCGGCATCGACGGGGAACAGTTCTTCTCGAAGAATCCTCCCAAAGGCGCACCTGACTATGTGCGGGACGTGATGGTGGTTTATCCCAGTGCCCGCTCACATCCGCAGCTGGTCATCGACGAACCCGCCGCCGCCGTCTGGGCCGTGCAGATGAACACCGTGGTGTTCCACCCGTGGCCCTCCCGGGCCGAAAATTCGGACAACCCCGACCAGCTGCGCATCGACCTGGACCCGCAGCCGGGGACGGGTTTCGACGACGCCGTCCCGGCGGCGCTGGCGCTGCGGGACGTGCTGGCAGAGGCCGGGCTCACCGCCTTCATCAAGACCTCCGGGAACCGTGGCCTGCACGTGTTCGCTCCGATCGAGCCGGTGCGCGAGTTCCAGGACGTGCGGCACGCCGTCATCGCCGCCGCCCGGGAACTGGAACGCCGGATGCCGAAGGAAGTGACGACGTCGTGGTGGAAAGAAGAGCGCGGCAAGAAAGTCTTCGTTGATTTCAACCAGGCCAACCGTGACCGCACGATGGCGGGAGCCTACAGCCCGCGGGCCCTGCCGCACGCCCCGGTGTCCACGCCGATCAGCTGGGACGAAATCGAAACCGTTGATCCCCGGGCCTTCACGGTCCAGACCGTGCCGGCACGGCTGGCGGAAAGCGGCGATCCGTGGGCGGACTTCGGCGCAGATCCGGGGTCAATCAGTGCCCTGCTCGACTGGTGGCAGCGGGACCTGGACTCCGGGCTGGGTGAGCTGCCCTTCCCTCCGGACTATCCGAAAATGCCCGGTGAACCGCCCCGGGTACAGCCCAGCCGGCGAAAAATGGAGTAGGAGAACCCTCAGGAATACCCCAGTGTGTGCAGGGTCACAGTCAGCTTTGGGAAGCGGATGGAGAACCGCGGTGTTGGTAAAGGTGGAATCTTCAACCGATAGAAAGTTGTTCTCCCATGACCAATGGCACCACCCAGGCCCAGGACGAGTTCGTCGTCGACAGCGCCGCCCTCGACACGCTCTTCCTGGAAGCGCGTACGGCGAACACGTTCAGCAGCGAGCCCGTCACCGACGAGCAGATGCGCGCGATTTACGAACTCACCAAAATGGGTCCCACATCGATGAACATCCAGCCGATGCGCATCACCTGGGTACGTTCGGCTGAGGCCCGCGAGCGCCTCGTGAAGCACATGGCAGACGGCAACAAGGACAAGACCGCCAGCGCTCCGCTGGTCGCTGTCCTGAGCTTCGACACCGACTGGCACGAAGGTTTCCCCACGTTCTTCCCGCACGCTGCCGAGCGCAAGGCAATGTTCGACGGCAACGAAGAACTCCGCACCGTGATGGGTAACAACAACGCCCACATGCAGGCTGCCTACTTCATCATGGCCGTGCGCTCCGTCGGCCTGGCCGCCGGACCCATGGGCGCCTTTGACGCCGCGGGCATCGACGCCGAGTTCCACGCCGGCACCACCCAGCGCACCTTCCAGGTAGTCAACATCGGCAAGCCGGGCGAGAACCCGTGGTTCGACCGCCTGCCGCGCTACGACTACGACGCCGTCACGGCGACCGTCTAAGCGGACCCACAGCACGACGCACTGCAGGGCCGGCCCGGTTTCGGGCCGGCCCTGCAGCGTTCCCAGCAGGCTCAGGGTTCTGTCCGGTACACCTCCCCGCCGCGCCGCAGGTCCTTCCGCCTGATCCCCGTCCGGTGGGACGATGTCAGGGGCCGGTGAGGGCAGGGGATATGGCGACCATTTCTGTAGTGATTCCGGCACGGAACGACGCCGCCTTCCTGGCCGGCTGCCTCACGGCGCTGGCCGGACAGACCCGGCCGCCCGATGAAACGATCGTGGTGGACAACGCCTCCACGGACGGGACCGCGGCAGTTTGCGCGGCGGCCGGCGTGCGCCGGGTCGTTGAGCTGCTGCCGGGCGTGTCACCCGCCACGGCCTGTGGATTCGACGCCGCCAGCGGAGACATCCTTGCCCGCCTCGACGCGGATTCCAGGCCGCCCGCAGATTGGCTTGAGCGGCTGGAACGCCTGGTGGAGGGAGTGGGTCCCCTCACCGCGGTGACCGGCCCGGGCGACTTCTACGGCAGCAACCGGCTCACGCGCTGGTTCGCGGAGAACATCTACATCGACGGGTACCGCTGGTCCATGTCCTGGCTGCTGGGCCATCCGCCGCTCTTCGGCTCCAACTTCGCTATCCGTGCGCAGATGTGGAAACGCCTGCGGGAAAGGATGCACCGCTCGAGTGAACGGATCCATGACGATCTGGACCTGAGCTACCAGATCACCCCCGATATGGCCGTCCTCTGGGACGGAACACTGCGGGTGGGTGTCTCCACGCGTCCGCTGGAACACTGGAGTGCGGTGGGCCGCCGGCTCTCCATGGCCTGGACTACCTACCGCACCGACTTTCAGCAGGAACTGCCTTGGCGGCGGCTGCGGGCCCGCCGCGGCTGGCAGGCCCGGAACGGTCCGCCGGGCCTGGGGGTCTAGCCGTTAGACCTGGCCGGGTGCTCCACCCGTCCCCGCATACAGCGCCAGCAGGTCCCGGGCCAGCTGATGGGGTGCGTTTTCGCACGGGCTGTGGCCGCCGCGGTAGACGGTCAGCTGGGCGCCGATGGCGGACGCGAAGGCCGCGTGGATCCGGTTCGGCCACACATCACGCTCTCCAACCGCCACCAGCTTGGGCAGGGTGGAGCCGGCAATCCGGGCCCGGAGATCCGGGACATGCCGCATCAGTCCCATGATGTCCCGGACTGACTTGCGCCGGGTGAGGGCAAAACGCTGGTGGACAAACACCATCCGCTCCGCCGGAACGCGCGCGAAGTTCCGGCGGACGCCCCAGACGACCAAGCCGGCGCTGACCCGCCCCGATGCCAGCGGACTGAACCTTCCCACCACGCTGACGGACCGGAAAGACAGTCCGGGCTCCGGCGGTGCGCTCATCAGGGTGAGGGAGCGGTACAGCTCCGGCCGCCGGAGCAGGGCAAGCTGGGCGACGACGCCGGCAAACGAATAGCCCAACACGTGGGCAGGAGCGTCCAATGTCTGCAGGACCGCCAGCAGGTCCTCCACGAAGAGGTCATAGTCGTACCTCCTGCGCGCCGGGGAGAGGTTTTCCGGTCCAGCCGCAGCAGATTCATACTGACCGGCAAGATCGTAGGACAGGACGTAGTATCCCTGGGCAGCAAGCAACGGCATCACCAGCGAAAAATCCTCTTTGGAACCCATGACCCCCGGTACCAGGACCACGGCAGGGCTGCCCGGTTCCCCCATCGACAGACCCGCCAGCATTCCGCTGGGAGCAGGAAGCTGGAGCCGGGCGGACCCTTCCGGCGGGACCGACCAGTCGATCTGCACCAGCCGTGCGTCGAGGACGGCCGCTGGTGGGGGAGCGGCCCCGCTGGGCACGCCGTTCTCCGGCACATCCCGGCCGGGACCATCCGGAGGGGGCATACCTTACGATAACCAGCGCCGGGCCTGCGCGAAGCGTCCCCGGTCTCTTTACAGCCACAGATCGGGAAGATCAGAATGTCTGCATGTAGCCGGGCGCCCAGTTGCCCGGTGCCCGTTGGCGCAGGAGGCAGCCATGAAGACGCCAGGCGTTTCCCCGGATCCGGACCGGGCGCTGAAAGAGCGGCACAGGAAACTCTGGGCCCTGGGGAACTACGGGGCGGTCGCCGGGGAAGTGATACCCGGCCTTGGCGCGGCGCTGGTCGAGGAGGCCGGAATCGGTCCCGGTGACTATGTGCTGGACGTCGCAGCGGGGACCGGCAATGCGGCAATTCCTGCGGCGAAGGCCGGAGCCTCCGTTGTGGCGGTTGACCTGACACCGGAACTCCTGCAGGCCGGAAAGGATGCTTCCGGCGGCCGGATGGACCTGGAATGGGTTGAAGGTGACGCCGAAAACCTGCCCTTCGAGGACGGCGTGTTTGACGCGGTGATCTCCTGCGTCGGGGTGATGTTTGCCCCAAACCACGTGAAATCCGCGGCTGAGCTGTCCCGGGTCTGCAAGCCGGGAGGTACGGTGGCGCTGCTGAATTGGACTCCGGAGGGGTTTATCGGGGAAATGTTCGGGATCATGCGTGATTACCAGCCCACCCCGCCGCCCGGGGCCTCCAGCCCGCCGATGTGGGGCAGTGAGGACTACATCGGGGCACTCCTCGACGGCCTGGTGGACGGCGTGGCAACGCAGCGGGCCACGGTGACCGTGGACCGGTTTACCGAACCTGACCACTTCCGGGATTTCTTCAAAGCCAACTACGGACCCACCATGGGCGTCTACCGCGGACTGGGCGGGGACGCGGAACGGACCGCCGCACTCGACCGGGAACTCTCCGGGCTGGCGGAACGGCATGCCCGGACAACCGATGCCGGTATCGAAATGGACTGGGAATATCTGCTTCTGCGGGGCACCGGGCGGGGCGGTACGTAAACCCCGCAGCCAGCGGATTCAAGCAGCCCCCGGGGCAGGGATAGAATTGGCGCGAAGCCCTGCCAACCCCACACCAGGAGGCAACCTTGCCCCGGAAACGCCGGCCGAACAAATACGTTTACCGCACGATCGTCCTGGCAGGCGTCGCCGCGGTGAAGCTGTTCCGCATCAAAGTCATCCCCTCCGGTCTGGAGAACCTTCCCTCAGACGAAGTGATCCGCGGGCTGAACCGTGAGGTGGCGCCGGGCAGGGGTGCGGTGGTCGCGGTAACGCACTTCGGTTACCTGGACTTCGTTTTCGCCGAGTATCTGCTCTGGAAGCAGCTTCGCGTCCACATGCGCTTCCTCGTCACGAAAAAAGCCGCCCGCAAGAAATTCGTGGCTGCCGTGTGTGACTGGTGTGAGCATGTGGTGGTGGACAGGTCCAACGGGGCTGCCGCCTACACCGAATCGGTGGAGAAACTGCACCGCGGCGACTACCTGGCAGTGCTCCCGGAGGCCGGCGTCAGCCGGAGTTTCGCCGTCCGGCAGCTCAAGACCGGTGCCGTGCGCATGGCCGCCGAGGCGGATGTGCCGATCATTCCCGTGTCCGTCTGGGGTGGCCACCGGATGCTGACCCGCGGCCACGGCCTCAGCCTGAAGGCGGTCTGGAAAACGCCGGTGCGGATTCACATCGGCGCGCCGGTCAACGTTGACCCCTCGGCGTCCGTGCAGGAGGAAACAACCCGGCTGCAGGAGATACTGCAGGCGGGCATCGACGAGTGCATCGATACCTATCCCGAACAGCCGCCTGCCGGGGCGTGGTGGATGCCCGTCAGCCGCGGCGGTTCTGCCATGACGCCGGAGGAGCAGGTGGCCCTGGATGAAGCAGACCGGGCCAAATACAAGATCACCGGCTAGGGAACCGCGCGGATGAGCGACACCGCCGGCAGCGGGACAGCCGGACCGCTTCGTTCCCGGCTGGCCGACGGACGCGAGCTGCTGTACTTCTTTGACGCCGGGAACCATCCGCGGCCGGGACCGTCCCCGGCGGACACCAGGAATCTTCCGCCACGCCCCGCAGCCCCGGAACTGCGCCGGGACCCGCTCCTCGGTGACTGGGTGTCCTACGCCACCCACCGCCAGTCACGCACGCACCTTCCACCGGCGGCTGAGTGCCCGCTTTGCCCCTCCGGGCCGGAACACGCCACGGAGATCCCAGCGCGGGGCTACGACGTCGCCGTGTTCGAGAACCGTTTTCCCTCCTTTGGCCCCGGAACCGGCGAGAGGCAGCTGCCACCGGTCCCCGGCCAGGCGGCGCCCGCCGGCGGGCGCTGTGAGGTCATCGCCTTCTCAGCGGATCACAGCACCTCTTTTCCGGGGCTGTCCCGCGAACGGGTGCGGACCGTCATCCGGGCCTGGACCCAGCGCACGGCCGAGCTTTCCACGCTCCCGGGCGTTGAACAGGTGTTCATCTTCGAAAACCGGGGCGCTGAGATCGGCGTAACCCTGCACCACCCGCACGGACAGATCTACGCGTACCCGTACGTCACGCCCCGGACGCTGACGCACCTGGACTCCGCCGCCCGGTTCCAGGAAGAGACCGGAGGGGACCTGTTCGCGTCCCTGCTGGCCAACGAAACCGCGGACGGACGCCGCATCGTCAGCCGGGGCAGGCACTGGACCGCTTATGTGCCCTTCGCCGCCCGGATGCCCGTCGAGGTGCACGTTGTTCCGCACCGGCCGGTCCCGGACCTGCCGTCCGTCACCGACGCTGAGCGGGAAGAGCTTTCCGGCCTGTACCTGGACCTGCTGCGCCGGGTCGAGTCCCTGTATCCCACCCCCACGCCCTACATCGCTGCCTGGTACCAGGCCCCGGCCGTCCATCCGGCGCGCGGAGCCTATCGCCTGCACCTGCAGCTGACGTCTCCGCGGCGGGCGGAGAACAAACTGAAGTACCTCGCCGGGTCGGAGGCCGCCATGGGCGCGTTCATCGGTGATGTGCTGCCCGAACAGACAGCCGAACGGCTCCGCTCCGTCCTGCCGCCGTTCGTCCCGGATACCGGGACCGGCAGCGAATCCAGTGCCAGTGGCGAAACCAGTGCCATCAGCGATACCGGGACCGGAGCGTTTCCAGGAAGCCGGCAGCCAGCTGGGCCCAACCCCCGGGCCGGACAGGAGGAACCGGTATGAGCGGCGAAGCACGGAGTGTGGAAGATGCCTTTGCGGCAACCTACGGAGCACCGCCGTCGGGCGTATGGTCGGCGCCGGGACGGGTCAACCTGATCGGTGAGCACACGGACTACAACCTGGGCCTGGTCTTCCCGCTGGCGATCGACCGGCGCGCGCGGGTGGCTGCGGCGCCGCGGAGCGACGGACGGCTGCGGCTGGCCACTACCGGGAACGGGCAGCCGGCGGACATCCGGATCGAAGACCTTGCCCCGGGAAAGCTGGCGGGGTGGAGCCGCTACGCGGCCGGGGTCCACTGGGCCTTCGGGCTGCGCGGGACCGCCGTTCCGGGGATGGACATCCTGCTGGACTCCGATGTTCCCGTGGGGGCCGGGCTATCCTCTTCCGCCGCCGTCGAATGTGCCGTGGCGCTGGCCGTCAACGATCTTTCCGGCGCGCAGCTGCCGCCGGAGGAACTGGTGCTGCTGTGCCAGCAGGCAGAGAACGATTTTGCCGGGGCTCCCACGGGCATCCTCGATCAGTCGGCGTCGCTGCTCTGTACGGCCGGCCACGGCCTGTTCCTGGATTGCCGGTCCCGCGAAGGCCGCCTAGTGCCGCTGAATTTCGCAGCCGAGGGCATGCTTTTGCTGGTGATCGATACGAAGGTCAGCCATGCCCATGACTCCGGCGGTTATGCCGACCGGCGGCGGGACTGCGAAAGAGCCGCGGAGCAACTGGGTCTGGAGTCCCTGCGTGAGATCGGTCTCCCTGAACTTGTGCTCGCAGCCGGGCAGCTGGACCACCAGGCCTACCGCAGGGCGCGGCACGTCGTGAGTGAGAATGCCCGCGTGCAATCCGTGGTTGGGCACCTGGAAAACGGAAAGCCGGTGGCGAAACTTGGACCGGTGCTGGCCTCCAGCCACGAATCCCTGCGTGATGACTTCGAGGTCTCCTGCCCGGAACTTGATCTGGCGGTGGAAGCCTCCCTGGCTGCCGGCGCCGCCGGCGCCAGGATGACCGGCGGAGGGTTCGGCGGATCCACCATCGCCCTGGTGCGCGTTGCCGACGCAGAACGCGTGGAGCGGTCAGTGGTGAGGGCGTTCGGCAATGCGGGGTATGCGGCACCCGAGGTCTTCGCCGTGGCACCGGGCTCCGGTGCGGCCCGCGATCCCCTCCTGACCGGTCCTCCGCACACCGGAAAATCCTGACTCCTCCATCGGTCCGGCCGGCACCCGGCCCGGGATGGAAAGAAAGGCTGGACAGGAACAAAAACGGGTGTGAGGCCGGCCAGGAGGCCAGCCTCACACCCGTTAATGGATCCGCTCCTAGGCCCTGCCCACTGAATCGAGTGCCTCGGCGATTGGAGTGTCGCCATTAATGAACTCGATAAACGTGCCAACCGTGGCCGGCCGGTCCAGCACCGCCGCGGCGACGGCTGCCACATCCGCCCTGGAGACGCTTCCGTCCTGGCCGGGGCCGATGCTGATGCGTCCCGTCCCCGGATCGTCGGTGAGCACGCTGGGGCCGAGGATGGTCCAATCCAGGCCGCTGCCGCGCAGATAGCTGTCTGCCGCAGCCTTGGCCTCGGCGTAGGCGAAGAAACTGTTGTCCTCGGGCACGCCATGGTCCTTGCCTGCTCCCATATAGGACACCATGACGTACCGGCGCACCCCGGCCTGCCCGGCCGCGTCAATGGAACGGATGGCGGCGTCGCGGTCCACGGCGTAGGTACGCTCCGCCGAACCGCCGCCTGCACCTGCCGACCAGATGACGGCGTCCTGGCCGGCCAGCCGCTCCGCGATGCCTGCAGTGTCCAAGGATTCAACATCGGCCACCACGGGTGCAGCGCCGGTGGCGGCGACTTCGGTTACATGGTCTGGATTCCTGAACAGTGAGGTGACCTGGTGGCCTCCTGCCGCCAGATCCTTTGCCAGCTGCAGCGCCACTTTTCCATGACCGCCAATGATTGCCACTCGTGCCATGTTGCTCCTCTCATCGGGATGTACCCGGCAAGCATAAGCATACTTAGTGATCCGCCGCAGGGTTCTTCAGCCGCCGGCTGAACCAGGGCGGGGGAGCCGCAACAGGACCGGCGGAGGCCAAGTTGGCACCACGGACGAACAGCAGCCCGGGGAGGATGGTGCATGGCGGCGGTGCTGGCTAGTATCCAGAAGTGGCGCCGGGCTCTGCCGGGCCAGCCTGCAGGCTCCACCGGTTGAAAGGATGCCCATGTCCACTGCCACCGCAGAAGCCGGCCTCACCGTCCAGACCAGTGAAGGCCCGGTCCGGGGACGTGTCCGGGGTCAAACGCGCTCCTGGCGGGGCATTCCCTATGCGGAAGCGCCGGTCGGTGAGCTGAGGCTGCGGCTGCCTCGCAGGGCGCGGCCCTGGCACGATGTCCTGGACGCTTCCGGATACGGCCCGTGGGCACCGCAGCGCACCCGCCGCATGCTGTCCGCCGCGGGTCCCGGTACCCCCATGAGTGAAGACTGCCTCACGATCAATGTCACGGCCCCGAAGGAACCCTCGGCCGAGCCGCTGCCTGTACTTGTCTTCCTGCACGGCGGTGCCTTCAGTTCCGGGTCCGCGGCCATGGACCTGATCGACGGATCCGCGCTGGTGAGCGGAGGGAACGTCCTTTTCGTGGCGATGAACTACCGCCTCGGGGCGCTGGGATTTATGGACTTCCGCGCCTACTCCACACCGGAACGGCCCTTCGACGCCAATCCCGGCCTGGCGGACCAGGTGGCCGCGCTGGAGTGGGTACAGCGGAACATCGCGGCTTTCGGGGGAGACCCCGGCAACGTCACGCTCTTCGGCGAGTCTGCCGGGGCCACTGCTGCGCTGACCCTGATGTGCGTCCCGGCGGCAGACGGACTTTTTCACCGCGCTTTCCTGCAGAGTCCGGCCGCAGGAGCGGTCTACGGGCCGGAGCTTGCGGCCCAGTGGGCCGCTGAGTTCCTCGGGATCCTCGGTATCGGGAGCGGCGGTGCCGCGGAGGCGCTGAGCGAGCTGCCGGCCGCGTCGCTGGTTGCGGCAGCCGATAAGCTGGCCGGAAAGATCACACCGGATGCGCAGCCCGGAGCGCGGAGCCTGGCGCCGGTAGTGGATGGTTCCTTCCTGCCGCTGCACCCCCTGGATGCCTATGCCCAGGGCGCCGCTCAGCGTCTTCCGCTCGTCCTGGGCACCATGGACAACGAGGGCACGCTGTTCGACAAATTCCATGACATCCTGCCTACCTCCGCTGAACGCATCGAGAAAATGTTCGCCCTGACAGAACCCGGTCTCCGTGATGGCGTGACAGCGGCGTACCAGGGCTACCCGCACAAGCGGCAGGCAGTCGAGCTGGGAGGCGACGCCGTCTTCTGGCACCCGGGGATACAGCTGGTCCAGGCCCATTCGGAGTACGCGCCGGCCTGGTGCTACCGGTTTGACTATGCGCCCCGCGCCGCCCGCCTGGCCGGTTTGGGGGCAACACACGGATTGGACCTGCCGGCAGTTTTTGGCACCTACGGCTCAGGGGCGGGCAAGGTGCTGGTGGGGCTGGGGAACCGGCGCACCGCGGCCAACGTGGGGCACCGGTTCCAGGCTGCCCTGCTGCGGTTCGCGAAGAGCGGCGTGCCCGGGCCCATGTGGCCCAAATACGACACGGCTTCCCGCCGGACCAAGATCTTTGACCGGTACGACCGCATCGAACTGGATCCCCGCAGCGCCCGCCGGAAGGCCTGGAACGGCTACCGCGGGTACCGGTAGGCCGAACCCGCTGCTGCAGCCCGGCCCCGCCAGGCCGGTGCGGCAGCAGACACGGCGCCGCATAGGATTGTTGGATGACCGCAACACTGCTCACCCGGGAACTTTCCGGGGGCCACGCCCACCGCGTCCTCTTTTCGAACCTCTCACTCACAGTTGCCCCGGGCGACGTCGTCGGAGTGGTGGGTGCCAACGGTGCCGGTAAGTCCACCCTCCTGAAAATCCTGGCCGGAGCTGCGGAACCGATGGGCGGCGAGGTTCAGCGGCACCCTACGGACGCATTCGTCGGCTGGCTGCCGCAGGAACACGAGCGGGTTCCCGGGGAAACCGTGGCCGCCTACATTGCCAGGCGGACAGGGGCTGCCGCAGCCACCGCAGCCATGGAGGCCGCCGCGGAGGAACTGGGGGCGGAAACCAAAGGCGCAGACGACCGGTATGCGGCGGCCCTGGACACCTGGCTGGCATCGGGTGCCGCGGACCTGGAGGAGCGGATGCCGGCCGTCCTGGCGGAACTGGGCCTGGAAACCGGTCCGGAAGCCCTAATGACCGGTCTGTCCGGCGGCCAGGCAGCACGGGTGGCGCTGGCCGCGCTGCTGCTCAGCCGCTTTGACATCGTGCTGCTGGATGAACCCACCAACGATCTGGACCTCGATGGTCTGGCAAAGCTTGAGGAGTTCGTCCGCGGCCTTCGCGGCGGCGTCGTCCTGGTGTCCCACGACCGTGAGTTCCTCGCCCGCTGTGTCACGCGGGTGGTGGAACTTGACCTCGCCCAAAACCAGGTGGCGGTGTATGACGGCGGATATGACGCCTTCCTCGAGGAACGGGCTGTGGCAAAGCGCCATGCCAGGGAAGCCTATGAGGAGTTTGCCGGGCGGAAGGCAGATCTGGTTGCCCGGGCCAGGACCACCCGTGAATGGAGTTCGCAGGGCGTTCGCAACGCCATGAAGAAGTCTCCGGACAATGACAAAATCCGGCGGAAGGCCAGCACGGAGTCCTCTGAAAAGCAGGCGCAGAAGGTCCGGCAGATGGAGTCGCGGATCGCCCGCCTTGACGAGGTTGAAGAGCCCCGCAAGGAGTGGCAGCTCCAGTTCAGCATCGCTCCGGCGCCCCGGTCCAGCACTGTGACCGCGGTGCTGAATGAAGCCACGATCCGGCGCGGCGGCTTCACGCTGGGTCCGGTCTCGCTTCAGGTGAACGCCGGTGAGCGGATCGCCATCACCGGTCCCAACGGGGCCGGGAAGTCGACGCTGCTGCAGATGCTGCTGGGCAGGCTGGAACCCGGTGCCGGCACGGCGACGCTCGGCGCTTCCGTGGCGGTAGGCGAAATTGACCAGCTGCGCGGCCAGCTCCGGGCGGACGAGTTGCTCGCCGATGCGTTTGAGTCCTGCGTTCCGGAGATGAACCCGGCTGAGGTGCGCACTTTGCTGGCGAAGTTCGGCCTCAAAGCGGACCAGTCGTCAAGCCTGGTGGGTGCGCTGTCGCCGGGCGAGCGGACCCGTGCGGCCCTGGCGCTGCTGCAGGCACGCGGGGTAAATCTGCTGGTCCTGGATGAGCCCACCAACCACCTGGATCTCCCGGCCATTGAGCAGCTTGAAGAAGCATTGGAAAGCTATGCCGGAACTCTGCTTCTGGTAACCCACGACCGCCGGATGCTGCAGAACGTGCATCTGGACCGGCTCTGGCTGGTGCAGGACGGAACTGTAGCCGAACGTTAGACGGCAGAACGTTAAGCGCCTGAGGCAGTTTCTTTCGCAAAACTGTGACTGGTGTTAAACATGTGATAATAGTTACTCAAGGGTGGCAGCTGTGTCATGGATGATAACTGCGCCACCGTCTCGCGGGGGAAAGAAGTTGTCATGGCTTCGACGAGCACATGGATGTCAGCTCAGCCAACAGCCGCAGTCCGGCGCGCCGAAAGGCCGCCGGCCGCACTGCGCATGATGGACATACCGGTCCTGATGACCGTTTGGATGCTCTGCGTCCTGACAGACTGGTCAACACCGGCCAAAGTCCTCCTCAACGTGGTGGCAGTGGGACTGCTCTGCCTGAAGGAGGTAGCCGTCCACCGGTATCTCCAGAACCGCCGGTTCCAGCCGGCCCCCCGTCCGGTTCTCCTGCGGCGGGTGCCTGAGCCCGCATACCAGGACTGATCCGGCAGGAATTTCCGCCCCCCGGCATCCGGGTGCGGCCGCCCGAACCTTTCGCCGGACTCTGGTCCGGGGCCTGCAGCGGGGCCTATCGTTGATATGCGCGGCACTGGTCCTGGACGAACACCTCCGGTGGTGCAAAGTGCATCAGAAAGGGACTGCGCCCTTCGCGCGGCGCCAAAATTGCTGAAGCCGGGACCGTAAAGGTCATACCAGGCGCTGCAATGCGCCGCCCCGGTGGAAGGTGAGCCATGTCCCTGGACATTTCAGCGCTGGAGGTGGAAACAGCCAACGGCTGGGTCCGCGGAACGGTCGACGACGGAGTGCGCACCTGGCGCGGTATTCCCTACGCTGCACCTCCACTGGGTGACCTGAGACTGCGGGCACCGGAGCCTCCCGCCAGCTGGACCGGAGTGCGGGACGCCTCTGAATTTGGTCCCATTCCGCCGCAGCTGCGCGGGATGTCGCTGAAACGCTCCCGCCGCCGTCCGCTGATGGGCGAAGACTGCCTGACCGTCAATGTCAGCTCGCCCCTGGACCCGCCGTCCGGGCTGCTGCCGGTCCTGGTGTATTTCTATGGTGGTGCGTTCAGTTCCGGCTCCTCGGCGGTGCGCACCTACCGCGGAGCCAACTTGGTCCGCAGCGGCGGTGTGGTCTACGTCTGCCTCAACTACCGGATCGGCGCGCTGGGGTTCATGGACTTCACCAGTTTCTCTACTCCTGAGCGGCCCTTCGATTCCAATGTTGGACTCCGGGACCAGGTGGCGGCACTGGAATGGGTTAACCGGAATATCGCTGCCTTCGGCGGTGATCCGGACAACGTAACCATCTTCGGCGAGTCTGCCGGCGGGATATCCGTCACGGCGCTGATGTGCATCCCCTCCGCAGCCCCCTACTTCCACAAGGCCTTCGCCCAGAGCCCGGCACCGTCCGGCGCCTACTATCCCGACATGCACGAGCGCTGGGCACTGGACCTGCTTGAAATCCTCAGGGTGGACGAATCAGATGCAGCGGAAGCGCTCAGCACCATCTCCGCCGCCAAACTGGTCAGCGCGACCCGGGAAATGACCACCAAGATCGGGCCCGTGGTCCAACCCGGCACGCTCAGCGTGTCTCCGGTGATCGACGGCCGCTTCCTGCCCCGGCATCCGATCGACACGTTCCTGGACGGTCAGTCCGCGCCCAAACCCATGGTTCTGGGCACCATGGCCCAGGAAGGCGCGCTTTTTGCGAAACTCGACAACATCCTGCCTTCCACACCGGAACGGATCGAGCGGATGTTCGCCGGAACGGACCCCGCGGCCCGGGACCGTGTGGTGGCGGCTTATCCGGGCTATCCGTCGCGGGAACGGTCCGTGGAAATGAGCGGTGACCTCGTTTTCTGGTACCCCAGCCAGATGGTGGCCGAAGGCCACTCACGCATCGCCCCCACCTGGACCTACCGGTACGACTACGCCACCCGGCTGATGAACCTCCTGGGGCTGGGGGCAACCCACGCATTCGACGTGCCCGTGATGTTCGGCGAAACGAATGAGCGGATGATGCGGGCGCTCTCGCTCCTTGGCGGCATGGACGAGCTCAAGGAGCTTTCCGCCCGGTTCCAGGGGTCGCTGCTGAGCCTCGCCCGCAGCCACCTTCCGGGCGAGGACTGGCCGCGGTATGAGGAAAAGAACCGGCACACCAGGATCTTCGACGTGGAGGACCGGATCGAGTCCGATCCCTTCGCCGAACGCCGGGTCGCGTGGCAGGGCTACCGCGGCTACATCTGAGCCGGGACCAGCCATGGAGTCCCCGGCGGGCCCGTGAGAGGGTTAAGCCAGCTTGCGGTTTTGCCTGTCTGAACAGATCTGACGAGGAGCCAGCATGAGTGCACATTACGACGTCGTGGTCCTGGGGGCCGGCCCGGGCGGTTACGTGGCGGCTATCCGGGCAGCCCAGCTGGGACTCAGTGTTGCCGTGGTGGAGGAAAAATACTGGGGCGGTGTCTGCCTGAACGTGGGCTGCATCCCGTCCAAGGCACTGCTGCGCAACGCAGAGCTGGCCCAGCTTTTTACCCGGCAGGCCGGCACCTTCGGGATACGCGGTGAAGTCAGCTTCGACTACGGCGCGGCCTATGAGCGCAGCCGGCAGGTGGCCGAGGGCAGGGTCAAAGGGGTCCACTACCTGATGAAGAAGAACAAAATCACCGAGTACGACGGCCGGGGCAGCTTCAAGGACGCCCACACGATGGAGGTCAGCCTCGGCAAGGGCGGAACCGAGGAACTCACCTTCGACCATGCCATCATCGCCACCGGTGCAACCGTCAAGCTGCTTCCGGGCGTGGAGCTGAGCGAGAACGTGGTCACCTACGAGACCCAGATCCTCAGCCGGGACCTGCCCGCAAAAATGGTGATTGTGGGAGCGGGCGCGATCGGCATGGAGTTCGGCTACGTCCTGCGCAGCTACGGCGTGGACGTGACCATCATTGAGTTCCTGGACCGTGCCCTGCCGAATGAGGACGCCGACGTTTCCAAGGAAATCACCAAACAGTACAAGAAGCTCGGCATCCCCATCCATACCTCAGCCAAAGTGGAAACCGTCACGGACAACGGGTCCTCAGTCACGGTCACCTACACGGATAAAGCCGGCGCAAAGCAGACCATTGACGCCGACCGGGTGATGATGTCCGTTGGGTTTGCACCGCGGCTCGGCGGCTTCGGCCTCGAATCCACCGGGGTGGAGGTCACGGACCGCGGAGCCATCGCCATTGATGACTACATGCGCACCAGCGTGCCGGGCCTGTTTGCGATCGGGGACGTGACCGGCAAACTCCAGCTCGCACACGTGGCGGAGGCCCAGGGGGTGGTCGCGGCTGAGACCATCGGCGGCGCTGAGACGATGCCGCTGGGGGACTACCGGATGATGCCTCGGGCCACCTTCTGCCAGCCGCAGGTGGCCAGCTTCGGGCTCACCGAGCAGCAGGCACGGGATGAGGGGCACGACGTCCTGGTCAGCACCTTCCCGTTCACTGCCAACGGCAAGGCCCATGGCCTCGGGGAACCGGTGGGCTTCGTCAAGCTGATTGCGGATTCGGCCTACGGTGAGTTGCTGGGCGGACACCTGATCGGCCCGGACGTCTCAGAGCTGCTGCCGGAACTGACCCTGGCGCAGAAATGGGACCTGACCGCCGCGGAACTCGCGCGGAACGTCCACACCCATCCCACCCTGAGCGAGGCGCTCCAGGAAGCGTTCCACGGACTGACCGGGCACATGATCAACCTCTAGCCGGCTCCCGGTCCGGCGGTCCGGTAGCGCAGCAGCAGGGTGTCGCCGCTGCGCAGCACATGTGCCAGTTCCATCCGCCGCGGCGGCAGCTCCGGGGTCCCTGCCGTTATGCGGGTCGCGTTGCCCGCAGTCATCACAGGGCTGAGGGTCAGGCAGAGGCCGTCGACCAGGCCCGCAGCCTGGAACGTGCCGAAGAGGTGCGGACCGCCTTCGCACAGGACCCGGTGGAATCCGCGTTCTGCAAGCACCCGCGCAGCCTGTTCCGGTTCCACCGTCCGGGCTCCGGCCACGGCAACGTCGGCAACCCTCTCCAAGGCTGAGCGCCGCTCAGGCGGAGCGATCGCCGTCGTCAGGATCAGCGGCCGGACGGGCGTCTGGGTAAAGAGCGGACTGAGGGGATCCAGATCCAGCGTGCCGGAGACAATGGCAAGTCCGGGGTGCGCGGGCAGGCCGTTCGCCGCCCGCCAGGCCAGCGAACCGGTATCGATCAGCCGTCCGGCGTAGCCCTCCGCACGCACAGTTCCGGCACCCACCAGGACGGCGCCGCAGGTACGCCGCAGCAGTTCGAAGACCCGGTGGTCGGCGTCGTCGCCAAGTCCGCCGGAACGCCCGTCGACCGCCGCGGCGCCGTCGGCTGACGCCACGAAATTGAAGCGGAAAACGGGGCGGTCCGTCCGGGGCGGACCTTCATCCCAGGCGTAGGCGTCCAGCAGCTGCTCATCGCTGAGCCCCTCCGGAGACCCCGGGACGGTAATCACCGCGTTCATTCCTTGGCCGCCGGTTCATTGACATCGCCCATGTTGTGCCTCAGATAGGCCGGCTCCCGCCAGCCAAGGATGGCTTCAGTCATCCGAATAGCGCTGCTTGCGGCGGTAACGTTGTGCATCCGCAGGATCCGGGCTCCGTTCATGATGCTGGCTACTCCGGCCGCGAGCGAGCCTTCCACCCGTCCGGATTTCGGCGCATCCAGGGTTTCGCCGATGAAGTCCTTATTCGAGACGGCGGCCAGCACCGGGTAGCCGATTGCCGCTATTTCGGACAGCCGGCGGGTCAGCTCCAGTGAATGGAGGGTGTTCTTGTTCAGGTCGTGCCCGGGGTCAATGATGATCTTCTCCGGCGGGACCCCCAGTTCCTGGGCATAGCCGCTGCGCCGGCGGAGGAACTCCGCCACCTCGGCGACGACATCTCCGTACTGCGGACGGGGGTAAACGGTGCGCGGAGCTGCCAGGCTGTGCGTGATGACCAGATGGACGCCGGCGTCGGCGGCCACCCGCGCCAGATCGGCATTGTGCAGCCCGGTGGTGTCGTTGATGACCGTGGCACCGGCCTCGATGGCCGCCTCTGCCACTGCCGGGAGGAACGTGTCGGCGGAAATGATCACGTCCGAGGATGCGCGGACCGCCTGGATAACCGGTACCACCCGCGCCGCTTCCTGCGCTGCGTCCAGGGCCGGCCCGGGGGCGAAGGGAACGCCTCCAATATCCACCCAATCGGCGCCGTCGGAAACTGCCTGGAGCGCGGCGCCCACAGCGGCGTCCAGCGCATAAGTGGCACCTGCGTCGTAGAACGAGTCCGGAGTCCGGTTGATGATGGCCATCAACGCCACCCGGCGGCGGAAATCAAGGGTCCGGCCGCCAAAAGTATGGACCGGGTGCAGAAGGGACGGCTCATAGCCGGCTGCCTGCGGACCGGCCGATGCCGCTCCGGAGCCGGGACCGGAGCCGCCGGGGTGGGGTGCCATGCTGTTCAGACTCATAATTGCATCCTACGGTGGAGCTCACCCCGGGAAATGTCTCCTCGTCGGAAGGTACCCCATGGAACTGCCGCTTATGCCGCCGGTTGAGCCCATGCTGGCCAAGGCCGTTGACGGCGTCCCCGAAGGCAGCTTTGCGTACGAACCCAAATGGGACGGCTTCCGCGCCGTGGTCTTCCGCGATGGCGGGGAGGTGGCGGTCACCAGCCGCAACGGACGGGCCATGAACCGCTATTTTCCGGAGCTTGTGGACGCCTTCCGTGACGGGTTGCCGGAAAAGTGCGTGCTGGACGGCGAGATCATCCTGGTCAGCGCCGATGGCACGCGGCTGGATTTTGATCAGCTGCAGCAGCGCATCCACCCCGCGGCCAGCCGGGTGGAACTCTTGGCCAGGCAGACGCCCGCCGCTTTCGTGGCGTTCGACCTGCTTGCCCTGGACAGCCGGGACCTGACCGGCCAGCCGTTCCAGGAACGCAGGGCAGCACTGGAATCCGTTCTGAGAACCGCCGGCGGCAGGCTGCACCTGACCCGGCAGACCCTGGACCCGGGAACCGCCCGGGACTGGTTCAGCCGCTTCGAAGGGGCAGGATTGGACGGTATCCTCGCCAAACCCCTGGAGGCGCCGTACCAACCGGGCAAGCGGACCATGCTCAAGGTCAAGCACCGCCGCACGGCCGACTGCGTGGTAGCCGGCTACCGCGTGCACAAGAGTGGGGAGGACCGGATCGGTTCCCTGCTGCTGGGGCTTTACGACGACGGCGGGGTCCTCGCCAATGTGGGTGTTATCGGTGCCTTCCCGATGGCCCGCCGCCAGGAGCTGTTCGAGGAACTGCAGCCCCTGGTGACCTGGGACAGCGCCCATCCCTGGACCGAGGCGGAGCAAACCGCCGGAACCCGGACTCCGCGGAACGCCGAAGGCAGCAGATGGAGCGGGACGAAGGACCTGTCCTTTACGCCGCTGCGCCCGGAGCGTGTTGTGGAGGTCGCGTACGACCATATGGAAGGTCCGCGTTTCCGGCACCCGCCCAGTTTCGTCCGCTGGCGCCCTGACCGGGACCCGGAATCCTGCGGCTACGCCCAGCTCGAAGAAGCCGTGCGGTTCGACCTCGCCGACGTGCTTCAGGTGCCGGAGGGCTAGCGCTGCCTCCTTGACACGGTCCGGGGACGGGAGAACCCTGAAACGAGGGGACCGCAGCCCGCGACACCGGAGGGACGTACCACCATGCGCGCCGGCAAAATCGTGATGATCGTAGCGGGCAGCCTGTTGATCCTGCTTGGGCTCGGTACCGGGATCGGCGGTGCCGCCGTTGGTTTTCTCAATGCCCGCCAGGCCGCCGGGGAGTTCCTGTCAGTGCCGCTGCCGCAGGAGGTGTATCAGGTCGATTCCCACGCCATCACGACCCAGCCGTTCAGTGTCGGGGGAGGCGTGGCCAGTGAAGATGCGGTTGGCACGATTGTGGTCCGGGGCCAGGCTGTGGCCCCGGACCAGGAACTTTTCGTGGGGATAGGTCCCACGGCGGACGTCAGCCGCTACTTCGCCGACGTGGAGCACAGCGAACTGCGGGAAGTGACGTTTGAACCGTTCAACGCCTACTTCCGCGAAATCGAGGGCACAGCCCTCCCTGCTCCGCCGGCGGAACAGGATTTCTGGGCAACAGCTTCCTCCGGAACGGGGCTCCAGGAAATGAGCTGGAACCTGGATGAGGGCAGCTGGACCGTGGTGGTGATGAACGCCGATGGCAGTGTGCCGGTGCGGGCCGAACTCCAGATGGGCGCCCGTTCAGACCTCCTGGGACCCGTGGCCGGAGGCCTGCTCATCGGTGCTGTCTGCCTGGTCCTGGCCGGGGCAGCCCTCATTATCGGCGGCGTGGTCCTGCGCAGTCATCCGCAGGGACCCGGCGGCTATCCAGGTCCAGGAGGCTACCCGGGCCCTCGCGGCTACCCGGGCCCTGGCGGCTATGGGCCAGGCGGGGCGCAGCCCGGGCCGGCGCCTGGACCTCCGCCGCACCAACCTCCGGCGCCTGGACCCCCGCCGCACCAACCTCCGCCGCCTGGACCCCCGCCGCACCAACCTCCGCCAGGCGCGGCTTTCGCCGCGGGGTACCCGGCCTCCGCTGGGCAGTCCGGCGGGTACGGAGACACCGGCGGCTCCTATCCGGCCCGGCTGCAGGGCTGGCTGGATCCGGGGTTGAGCCGCTGGCAGTGGCTCGTCAAATGGTTTCTCGCCATCCCGCACTACGTGGTGTTGTTCTTCCTGTGGATAGCTTTGTGGCCGTGACGATCGTGGCGGGCTTCGCGATCCTGTTCACCGCCCGGTATCCCAGGGCCCTGTTCGACTTCTCGGTGGGCGTGCTCCGCTGGCGCTGGCGGGTCAGTTTCTACGCAACCAGCGCACTGGGTGCTGACCGCTACCCGCCCTTCACCCTGGCCCGGACCGACTACCCGGCGGACTTCGACGTCGACTATCCGGAGCGCCTGAACCGCTGGCAGTACCGGGTCCTGGCCTACACCGCCCTGCTGCGGGACGAATATCCGCCGTTCCGCCTCGACCAGGGGCCGGAGGATTCCAGCGGTCCCGGCCGGCTCCCCGGGGCAGGGCTCCCTGGATCTTCATCACCGTAGTGCCGTGTGCCACGTCCTTTGATACCGGGCTGCGATACCCGCAACAGAGCTCTGTGAGAGTCCTCTCGGAGTACCCCTGAGCAGCGGGGTGCGGCGATATGTTAATAAATATGGAACCCGGCAATATCAATTTTCATACCCGCAAATGGGTCCGGCCTGAGGACCTGAACGCCAACGGCACCCTCTTCGGTGGCTCGCTGCTGCGCTGGATCGACGAGGAAGCCACCATCTACGCGATCCTCCAGATGGGTAACGGCCGTGTGGTGACAAAACTGATGTCCGAGATCAACTTCGTGAGCTCGGCCCAGCAGGGCGACCTGATCGAAATGGGCCTGCGGGCCACGAAATTCGGCACCACCTCGCTGACCATGCAGGCCGAAGTCCGCAACATGATTACCCGGTCCAGCATCCTGACCATCGAGCGGATCGTCTTCGTTAACCTCGACGAGCACGGCCGCCCGGCACCGCACGGCTACACCGAAGTCACGTACGACCGTGACCGCCTGCCCAAGCACCATCTTCCGGCGGGGCCGCCCCGCACGGAGGCGGACCTCCCGGCAGCATAAAAGTCACACTCAGGATCCGGTGCCCGTACCCGGGCCGCCAGCTGACAGAATCGCGGAAGGCCGCCAGAGCGGAACGAACGAGCCTTCAGCGAAGCAGGTACCCATGCACATCGACAGTCCAGCTGCCACCGGACGAAACGGGAAGCAGCGGACGGGGCCCTGGGTATTCTGGGGAGCTCTCACCGGCATCATCCTGATCGCGCTGAACCTGCGCGGACCAATTGTCGCCCCTTCGCCGATCCTGGGCCTGCTGCAGGTGGAGCTGGACCTGTCCGTAGGGACAGCGGGCCTGCTGACCAGCCTTCCGATTGCCTGTTTCGGCGTGGTGTCCTTCCTGGCGCTGCCCCTGCTGCGGCGCAGCGGACCGGACCAGGCCATCGCCCTCTGCCTTGCGGGAATTGCTGCGGGAACTCTCCTGAGGTCCTCAGGCGGTGCCGAACTGGCGCTGGCTGGCACCGTCGTCATCGGCGCTTCCATCGCCGTCGGCAATGTGCTGGTCCCCGTGGTGATCCGCCGTGATTTCCCACCGGCCCGCGTACCCCTGGTTACCGGCGTGTACACGGCGGCGATGAACATCGGCTCGATGACGACACTGATCATCACGGCACCCCTTGCAGAGGCCTTCGGCTGGCGCACGGCGCTGGTTCTGTGGAGCGCCCTGGCGCTGGTGGCGGCGCTGGCGTGGCTGACCCTGGTGGGCTGGCGCGCCTTCCTCCTTGGATCGGACGCAGCGAAGGGGAATGCTGCCCACGGAACCGGACTGGAGCCGGAAGCCGCACCCCGGCCGGGCGGCGTGCCCGCGGAACCGGCAGCCGCCGCTGCGGACCGGGCCGGCTGGCGGCTGCCCGCCGCCTGGATCCTCCTGATCGCCTTCAGCGGCCAGGCGTTCGCGTTCTACGCTGTCTCCACCTGGCTGCCCACGCTGCTCTCCGACGTCGCCGGCCTTGATCCCACGGCAGCCGGAGCAGGCGCCTCGCTGTTCCAGGGGCCCGGAATAGCCGGTGCCCTGGCCGTTCCGCTGCTCTCCCGCCGGCTCCGAAGCCGGACGCTGCTGTGGCTGACCTGCGCCGCATGGGCCGCACTGCCCCTCGGACTGCTGCTGGCGCCCTCCGGCTGGGCCGTCTGGGTCACCGTCGGCGGTGTCGCCCAGGGAGCCGGCATCACCGTGATCTTCCTGATCCTGGTGCGGCTCGGCGGGTCAACCCGCCAGGCCGGCCAGGTTTCGGCCCTGGTGCAGGGCGGCGGCTATCTGGTAGCCGCAGCCGGGCCCGTGATTCTGGGCAGCCTGAACACGCTGACCGGTGGCTGGGTCCTGCCACTGGTTGCAGTGGGCTTCAGCATCGCGGCTTTGCTGGTGGCGGGCACCTTGGCAGCGGTGGAGTCCGACGCCGCGGGCAGGTCCCAGCGGCGGGTACAGGGCTGATCTCCCTGTTCTCCGGCCCACCGGCACGGCTATCGTTCCCTGTAGGGCCGTGCACCCCTGCGCGTCCGCCCGAGGGGAAGAAGTAGATGAAGAACAACTTTGACCGCTACCGCCAGATGGCCGAGATTCTCTACCGGAACGGGCTCGGCTATCTGGTCTCGGTTTCCGGCCTGGAGTCCCGCCTGCCGTTCCGCAAACGCTCCGCTGAGGACGCCGGGAACCCCAGGATGGCCAGCCCGGAATACCTGCGCCGGGCACTGGAAGAGCTGGGGCCAACCTACGTCAAACTGGGGCAGCTGCTCTCCACCCGCTCGGATCTGCTTCCGCCGGCCTATATGGATGAGCTCGCCAAACTCCAGGACAATGCCACCCCCGCGCCGTGGGAAGCCGTCAGGGAGGAACTCCGCCAGGAAATCGGCGACGACCCCCTCAGCGTGTTCGCTTCCTTCGACACCACCCCCATTGCGAGCGCCTCCATCGGCCAGGCCTACGGAGCCCGGTTAAAGGACGGCGCAGACGTGGTGGTGAAGGTCCGGCGGCCCGGGATCGTGCCGGAGGTCGAAGCCGACCTCTCGATCCTGCAGTCCCTGGCCGCCCACGCCAGCCGGCATTGGGAGGCAGCCCGTGACTACGACGTCAAGGGATTTATGGATGAGTTCGCTTCCACGCTCCGGCAGGAAATGGACTACGTGCAGGAAGGGCGGAACGCCGACCGGTTTGCGCTGAATTTCTCCGAGGATGCCGCCGTCATCATTCCGCGGATCTACTGGCAGCACAGCACCCACAAAGTCCTGACCATGCAGCGGCTCCACGGCATGAAGGTCACCGATACGGCGGCCCTGGACGCTGCGGGAGTGGACCGCAGGGCGCTGGCCGCCACGGCTGCGGACGCGGAAATGAAGATGGTCTTCGAATTTGGCCTTTTCCACGCCGATCCCCACCCCGGGAACATCTTTGTCCAGCCCAATTCCCAGATCGGCCTGATCGACTTCGGGATGGTGGGGGAGCTGGACGATAAGCTGCGCGGACAGCTCGCGGCCCTGTTTATCGCCGTCATCCGCAAGGACCCGGAACGGATGGCGTCGGCGCTGATCCGCATGACGGTGGCCCAGACCCGTCCGGACAGGATCAAGCTGCGGACGGATCTGTCCGGACTCATCCGGCTCTATTCGGGCCGGACACTGCGGGATGCCCCGGTCGGCAAGATCATCAGCCAGGGCCTGGGCATCATCCGCAACCACCACCTCCAGCTGCCGCGCGAGGTTGCCCTGCTGCTGCGGATGCTGATTATGACCGAAGGGATGGGCGAAGTCCTGGACCCGGACTTCAGCATGGGCCAAACACTGGCGCCGTACGCCAAGCGGATGACCATGGAACAGCTGAACCCGGTCAACTATGCCAAGCGGCTGGGCAAAGCCGGGGGTGAGCTGCTTGAACTGGGCACGGAGCTTCCAGGCCAGGTGCAGCGGTTGATCAACACCCTGGATTTCGAAGGCATGGAGGTGCACCTGCGCGCAGGGGATCTGGTGCCGCTGGTGGAGCGCCTTGAGCGCGTGGGGAACCGGATGGTGGCGGCGATCTTTGCTGCCGCCTTTATCCGGGGAATCGGCGAATTGACCCTGGGCGATGCCGACCGCTGGCGTGGCTGGCAGGCACCGCTGATGGGCGCCGGGTTAGCTTCCACCGGAGCGCTTGGCGGCTACCTCGCTTGGTCGGCCCGCAAGCAGCGGCGGCGCGACGCCGGGTAGCTGCACAGTGCGGCAGCCCGGCACACGGCTGGACCCGCAGGCCGGTTAAAACGCACCAGCCGGCGGCCACGGAATGCAGCTGCCGGCTGGTGTGCCTGGAAATGGTTGGTGCGCTAGCGCAGCCCGAGCTCCGCCGTCGGAATCTTGGACGTCTCTTTCGCTGTGAGCGCGGAGATGGTGGCAACCAGGCAGATGGCCGCGGTGAACCAGCTGATGACAACCCAGCCGCCAGGCTGGAGGCCGCCGAGCGCGGCGACGATGGAGGGGGCGAATCCAGCCATCAGGAAGCCGAGCTGCGTGCCGATGGCCAGGCCGGAGAAGCGGACCCGGGCACTGAACATCTCCGCGTAGAAGGACGGCCAGACGGCGTTTGCGGCCGCGTAGCCGCAGCCGAAGACCACCACGGACAGCGTGAACTGCAGCAGTGCGTTCCCGGATTCCATGGACAGCAGGTAGAACGGCATCACCACTGCGCTGGCGACGGCACCGTAAATGAACACCGGCTTGCGGCCGAAGCGGTCCGCCGCCATCCCAAAGAACGGCTGGGTGAACAGCGCGGCCACGTTGCCCGCGACCACCAGCCAGAGGGTGATGGTGGCATCGACATTGCCTACCTCGGTGCCGTACTTGATGGCCAGGGTGCCGTAGACGGTGGAAACGGCGGCGATGAAGGCGCAGCAGATAACCCGCAGCACATCCCGCCAGTGGTGCTTCATCAGGTCGCTGACGGGCAGCTTGGCAATCTGGTTGTTTGCCTTGGCCTCCTGGAAGGTCGGTGTCTCGTGCAGCGAACGCCGGATGAAGTAGGTGACCAGGACGACGACGGCGGAGAGCCAGAAGGGGATGCGCCAGCCGATGCCGTATTTGATCTCGTCCGGCAAAGCGACAACGGGGATGAAGACGAGGGCGGCGAGGATCTGGCCGCCCTGCGTCCCGGTCAGCGTCCACGAGGTGAAGAAGGCGCGGCGGCCGTCAGGGGCGTGTTCCAGGGTCATGGAGCTGGCACCGGCCTGCTCGCCGGCGGCGGAGAGTCCCTGGGCCAGGCGGCAGAGAACCAGCAGGGTGGGAGCCCACCAGCCGATGGTGCTGAACGTCGGCAGGCAGCCAATGAGGAAGGTGGACGCGCCCATCAGCACCAGCGTGAACATGAGGATCTTCTGCCGGCCGACGCGGTCGCCGAAGTGGCCAAGAATGACGGCACCAACCGGACGTGCAATGTAGGCGAAGCCGAAGGTTGCCAGGGACATAATGCTGGCCTGGGCATCAGCATCGGGGAAGAAAACGTGCGGGAAGATCAGCGACGCGGCTGTGCCGAAGATGAAGAAGTCGTAGTACTCAACCGCGCTGCCCATGAAGCTTGCCGCAGCGGCCTTCTTCGGGGTCTTGGCGGTGGCTGCAGCGGCGTGCGGGGGCGCAGCGCTCATGGGGGGCCTCCATTGATATGTGCGGTAATCGCACAGCGGTACTTGATGCGAACACCACAATGTAACCCGCGCCATACTCAGATGCAATCACCGCTGTGCGCTTTACGCACACTTGTGCATTTTATGAACAGCCCGGTACCGTGGGCCTAGCCCGCTCCGGGCCTGGAAGGGGAGAACCGCTTGAGCACCACCACCGAGTCCTGGCTAGTAGGGCTGATCGGGGACGGTATTACCGCCTCGCTGACGCCGCCCATGCATGAGCGGGAGGCTCAGGAGAGGGGCATGCTCTATCTCTACCGGCCAGTTGACCTGGCGGTGAACGGCCGGCCTCCATCCGGCGTCGGGGAGCTGCTGCGCTACGGCAGGGACCTCGGTTTCAACGCCTTCAACATCACCCATCCCTGTAAGCAGCTGGTCCTGGAGCACCTCGACGAGGTATCCGACGACGCCGCCCGGCTGGGTGCCGTAAACACCGTCCTCATCCGTTCGGGCAAATTTATCGGGCACAACACCGACCATTCCGGCTTCGGCAGCGCCCTGGCCGAAGGTCTGCCAGGCGCAGCGCTGGAGCGGGTGGTCCAGCTTGGTGCCGGCGGTGCCGGTGCCGCCGTCGCCTACGCCCTGCTGAAGGCCGGTGTCTCCTGCCTGACGCTGGTGGACCTGGACGCCGCCCGGGCAGCTGAACGCGCCGCGGCCCTGGCGGTTCTGTTTCCGGAGAGCACTGTCGCTGCAGGCGCTCCGGCAGACCTGCCGCGCCTGCTCGCCGGGGCGGACGGATTTGTCCAGGCCACTCCCATCGGCATGCACTCCCACCCCGGCCTTCCCCTGGATCCTGCCCTTATTGACCCCGCCACGTGGGTCGCCGATGTCATCTACCGCCCGGTCCGCACCGCACTGGCTGCCGCGGCGGAAGCGAAAGGCTGCCGTGTCCTGGACGGCGGCCACATGGCTGTTGGTCAGGCCGTGGATGCTTTCGAACTCATCACTGGGGTTCGTCCGGATGCCGCCCGCATGCGGGCCCACTTTCTCCACATGGTCAACAGCGGACTCTGAGTCTGCCTCCGAAGGGAACGGTAATGCGCACCTCCATCGCCACGGTATGCCTCAGCGGCACCCTCGAGGACAAGCTCCGCGCCTGTGCGGCAGCCGGCTTCGACGGCGTGGAGATCTTCGAACAGGACCTGGTTGTCAGCCCGTCCAGCCCGGAGCAAATCCGGGCGCTGGCGGCCAGCCTGGGCCAGACCCTGGACCTCTACCAGCCCTTCCGGGACTTTGAAGGAGTTCCGCAGGACCTGCTGGAGCAGAACCTGCGGCGCGCTGAAGCCAAATTCCGCCTGATGCGGCGGCTGGGGATCGACACCATGCTGGTCTGCAGCAACGTGGCCACGGCAACCATTGATGACGACGCCGTTGCAGCCTCCCAGCTGCGTAGCATGGGCGAGCTGGCGGCCCGCTACGGAATCCGGCTTGCCTATGAAGCCCTGGCCTGGGGCCGGTATGTCAGCGACTTCGAGCACGCCTGGCGGATCGTGGAGCTGGCAGACCACCCCAATGTTGGAACCTGCCTGGACAGCTTCCACATTCTCTCCCGGCGCTGGGATCCGGCCGCGATCGAGCAGCTTCCGGCGGAGAAGATCTTCTTTGTCCAGCTTGCCGACGCTCCGGAACTGTCCATGGACGTGCTGTCCTGGAGCCGCCACTACCGGGTCTTCCCTGGTGAAGGCGCCTTCGACCTGGTGACCTTCATGGGCCACCTGGTCCGCAGCGGCTACGACGGCCCGGTCTCGCTGGAGATCTTCAACGACGTGTTCCGGCAGGCGGCTGAGGAACGCACCGCGGTGGACGCCATGCGTTCCCTCATCCGGCTGGCCGAACGCACCTCGCTGCACCTGGCGGAGGAAGGAACCGGCAGCGGACGGATGGAGCTGGCCACCCTGCCCGGCGTCGGTGAACCCCTCGGCTTCAGTTTCGCCGAGGTTAAAGCCGGAGACCCGGCGCAGGTTCGCAGCCTGCTGTATCAGCTGGGATTCACCTGCCAGGGCAGGCACCGCACCAAATCCGTGGAACTGTGGACGCAGAACGGTGTCCGCATGATCATCAACGGCCAGCAGGCGACAGGCATGGAGCCCGGAATTTCAGCGATTGGGCTGGATGTTCCGGATGCTCCCGCTGCCGCCTCACGGGCCCTGCAGCTGAAGGCGACACCGGTCACCCGGCGCAGCCAGGCCAATGAGGAGGTCCTCCAGGTGGTCGCCGCCCCCGACGGGACCGAAATCATCCTCTGCCAGGCCACCTCCGGCGAACCCGCCTGGAGCACAGAGTTTGGCACCGGCAGTCCGCTGCCGGCACCCGGGTCCGTGACGGCGATTGACCACGTTAATTTGTCCCAGCCCTGGCAGCACTTCGATGAGGCTGTCCTCTTCTACGACTCCACCCTGGGCCTGTCCACCCGCCCCAGCGTGGAAGTGCCCAGCCCTATGGGGCTGGTCCGCAGCCAGGTGATGCGCAGCAGCGACGGCGCTGTGCGCATCGCCCTCAATATCGCACCTCCCATCTTCGATGGATCCGGTTATCCCCAGCACGTGGCCTTCGCCTGCAGCGACCTGGTCAGCGTGGCGCGCACCGCCGTCGAGCGGGGCCTGGAGTTCCTCCCGGTACCGGGCAACTACTACGAGGACCTGGATGCCCGGTTTGGCCTTGAGCCGGAATTCCTCTCCACGCTGCGGGAACTCAACCTGCTCTACGACCGGGACGGCGACGGCGAGTTCCTGCACTTTTACACCTCCACCGTGGGCAACGTCTTCTTCGAAGTGCTGGAACGGCGTCCCTTCTACGAGGGATACGGCGCGCCCAACGCCCCGGTGCGGCTCGCTTCACAGTTCCACACAAGTGCTGCAGCACGCTCCTGACCAGCGGCTATATCAGCTCAAAGCCACGGCGCAGGCCCGGGGTCGGCTAGGATCGCCTTCGGGGCCGCAGCTGGCTGCCCCGGCAGGACTGCAAGGCAGGGGCGGACGAATGAGCGCAGACAGCAGCGGCTGGTACGTCAAATCAGTGGAAAAAACCTTCGCTGTCCTCGGCGCCTTCACGGAAGATGCCCCGGCGAAAAGCGTCAGCGAGGTGGCCGCAGCAGCGGATCTGAGCCGCGCCGCTGCCCGCCGGTTCCTGCTGACCCTGACGGAACTCGGCTATCTGTCCTCCGACGGTGTCCGCTTCCAGCTTGCCCCCCGGTCCCTGAACATCGGATCGGCCTTCCTCTCCAACCTCACGCTCCCCGCCATCGCGGAACCGCACCTGAAGTCGCTTTCCTCCGACCTGCAGGAAACAGCGTCCGTCTGCATCCTCGACGGCGAGCACGTGGTGTACGTTGCCCGCGTCACCGCACCCCGGCTGGTCAACGTCGCCGTGCACGTCGGCACCCGCTTTCCGGCCTGGGCCACCTCGATGGGCCGGGTGCTGTTATCCAGCCTCGACCCCGCAGACCTGGATTCCCGGCTGGACCGGTCGGAGATCCGGCGGTACACGGCGAACACGATTGCCGACCGGCGCAGGCTGAGCGAGGAACTCGCGGGCGTCCGCGCCCGCGGCTGGGCGGTGGTGCGCGAGGAGTATGAGGAGGGGCTCAGCGGCGTGGCCGTTCCGATCCGCCGCGGAAACCAGGTGGTGGCCGCGGCCAACGTCTCGCTTCACCAGCACCGGGGCGCGTCGCTCGGCGACGTTGTCCTTCCCCGCCTGGTCCAGGCGGCGGAAGCGATTTCCTCGGACTACGGAATCCGTCCGCTCAGCTGAGTTGCCGGCCCGCCTTCGGGTCCCGCCCTGGAGGCAGGGCCCGGCAGCGAACTGCGACGGGGGCCGTTCGCTCCTCCCCGCCGCAGTTCGGTCTGTGCCGCCAGTCCGTCCGTGGGATTCCGGCTAGGTGGCGTAATCCTGGGCGTTGTAGAGATTCAGGTTCAACGCTTCAGCGATCTGCGCGACGGCTTTGAGCCCCCGCACGCTGTTGCCTGCGGGATCCAGGGGCGGGGAGAACGCGGCGATGGCCAGGACCCCGGGCATGATGGCAAGCACACCGCCGCCGACTCCGGACTTTCCGGGCAGCCCGACCCGGTAAGCCCAGTCTCCGGAGGCGGTATAGAGCCCTTCCATGGTCATCTCGGCGAGCATAGGGGGGACCAGCGCCTGGTTGGCGATGACCCGTTCCCTGGTGACCGGATTGGTTCCCCGGGCCGCGATCGTGGCGCCCATGGTGGCCAGGTCGACGGTGGTTACCAGCGTTGAGCACTGGCGGGTGTAGACATCGCAGGCTTCCATCGGGTCCGAGTACATGGTGCCGCCCGAGTAGAGCAGCCATGCAATGGCACGGTTGTGGAAGTTCGTGGACTGCTCCGAATCATTGACTGCGCCGCTGAGCTGGATCCTGCGTCCCGCGAAGGCAGACTGCGCGGCCAGGATCCGCTCCCAGCGCTGCTCCGGACCATCGGCCCTGATCAGGGAGACCGTGGACATCGCGCCCGCGTTGACCAGGGGCGAGACGGGAGTATCACCGTGGAGGACCACACTGATCACAGAGTTGAACGGTTCTCCGGTGGGATCAGCCCCCACCTTGTCATGGAATTCCCGCAGCCCGACGTCGCTCATCGCCACGGCCATGGAAAAGACCTTGGAAATTGACTCGAGGGCGAATTCGAAACGCGCGTCACCGGCCTCGAAGACTTCGCCGTCGGCAGTTACGACACTGACTCCGAACAGGGCCGGATCGACGGATGCCAGGTAGGGAATGTAGCTGGCGTTTTTCCCGCCGTGCTCTTCGGTATGGTCCCGGTGCGCGGTGCTCACCGCTGCCTGGATGGCTTCTTTATCGATTTTCATACCGAGGTGCTCCCGTCGGCTGGGCCGGCATGCGGCTTGGGTGAACCCGTTCCGGTCTGTCCGGTTCCAGGCTGGGTTCCGGACTGGGTACCGGACGCCGTACCGGACGGCGGCGGGGCGCTGCCCGGATGCTGATCTGCCGGCTGCGCAGTTCCCGGGGTGGGCTGCGCTTCCCAGCGCTCGGAAAGATCGGCAGTGGAGACCGCGGAATCGTTGACGACGCCCGGATGCTTGTTCTCCAGCTGCCAGGTGAAGGGCACGAAGACGGTGCCCGGATCTCGCCAGTGGGGTTTGCGCAGCGCGTAGATGACGAAGGGCACGATCACCAGCACCGCGGCACCGCCGATCAGGATGCCGACGTAGGTCAGCGGGGAACCCACGGAAATCTGGTCCGGCGGAATGAAGCTGAAGACGAAGGCCATCAGCGACCCGAGGAACCCCACACCGCCGAAAATCCACATTCCCGCTCCACCGCCGGGCACCCGGTAGGGGCGTGGCCGGTTCGGCTGGCTGTATCGAAGGTAGATGGCTGAGGAGAACATCAGCAGGTACATGATCAGGTAGAGGATCACGGTCAGCTGGCTCAGAATCTGATAGGCAGCCTGGACGGAAGGCAGTACCACGTACACGATGCCCAGCGCCGTAACCATAAGCGCCTGGAAAAGGAGGATGTGCGTGCCCATCCCGTGCTTGTTGGTGTGCTGCCAGAACCTTGGCAGGTAGCCGGCCTTGGCCACGGCCAGCAGGCCGCTGGACGGACCCGCAACCCACGTGACGACGCCGGCGAGCACCCCGATCAGGAGCATCACGGCGATGATGGGTGCGGCCCAGCCCATGCCGGCCCATTCGAACATGTCGTTGTAGGAGGTCAGCAGGCTCTGCGTGAGGTTGATGTCCGCCTGCGGGACAACGAAGGCGATGGCCAGCGTGCCGAGGACGAAAATGATCACTGTTCCTGCTGCGGCAATGAGCACGGCCAGGGGATAGCTGCGGTTGGCATTCTTGACGTCTTTAACATGGATGGCATTCATTTCCATGCCCGCATAGAACAGGAAAATACTCGCTGCGAGGACCACGTTGGAGAAGTTGGAGAAGTCCGGAATCAGCTCACCCCAGCCCAGCTCGATCTGGGGTGTGTTTCCGGCGAAGAAGTAGGTAAAGCCCAGAACGATAAGGATTGCGGCGGGGATAAGTGTGCCGATGATCCCGCCCCATTGAGCCACCTTGGAGAAGGCGGCAGCACCGCGGAACGCAATAAATGTAGCCAGCCAGTAAACGACCAGGACGACGGCGAGGACAAAGGCCTTGTTTCCGGACAGCTGCGCGTCCAGGCTCTCGTTGGGCCCGGTGTAGGCAAGTGAGACGGCACCGAAGGTGAGGACCGTGGGGAACCAGATGGTTACCTCGATAAAGAGCATGAACATTGCCAGGAACGCCCACCGCGGCCCGAAGGCCTCACCCACCCAGCGGAAAACGCCTCCGGTCTCAGGCCACCCGGTGGCCAGTTCGGCCGCGACGATGGAAACCGGAATCAGGAAAACAATAGCTGCGAAGACATAGTAGAAGATCGAGCTCAAGCCATATTCAGCTTCGGCCGGCAGTCCGCGGAGGCTTACGACGGCAACAATGTTCATGACCGCGAGAGCCCCAATGGTGATGGTGGCTGTCTGCCCTGCCCGGCCCTTCTTACTAGGCGTGGTTGCTGTGGAATCGCTCATCCCACCCACCTCCTCGGGTTAGTGGTGGAATCCCGGATGCTTCCGCTCCGAGGGCATGGGGGCGCTGAGATGGTTCAGGTAGGAGGTCTCCTCCCGGATGTCATCCAGCAGCCTCGCGGCTAAATCCATGCTCAGGCCATTGCGCACCACGATCCGTTCCACCGTCAGGTTCTGGAGGTTGGCAGGCAGTGGATATGCAGGCACCAGCCAGCCCTTGGTCCGGAGCCGGTCCGCCAAGTTGTACAAGGTCCAGCGGTCCGTGTGGCCCTCCTTGAGCCGCCAGGCAAACACCGGGATATCCGATCCGTCGTTCCAGAGCTCGAACGGGCCGATTTCGCTGATCCCGCGGGACAGGAACAGTGCAACGTCCTGACTTGCCTGCTGCACCTTCTTGTAGCCGTCGAACCCGAGACGGAGGAACAGATAGAACTGCAGGACCACCTGTGCACCGGGGCGGGAAAAGTTCAGCGCGAAGGTGGGCATGTCGCCGCCCAGATAGCTCACGTAGAAGATCAGGTCTTCCGGCAGCCACTGCCGCTCGCGCCAGACAACCCAGCCCAGGCCCGGATAAACCAGGCCGTATTTGTGACCGGATGTGGAGATGGAGTGGACCCGTTCCAGCTGAAAATCCCATTCCAGCTCCGGCTGGATAAACGGGGCGATCATACCGCCGGAGGCAGCATCCACATGGATCGGTATGTCCAGTCCGGTGGATGCCTGGATCTCGTCGAGTTTCGCTGCTACCGCCTTCACCGGCTCATACATGCCGGTGTAGGTCACACCCATAATCGCAACGACACCGATCGTGTTTTCGTCGATGTACTTCTCGAGTTCAAACCCGTCCAGGCACTTGTGCTCCTCGCTGATGGGCACCAGGCGGGGTTCTATGTCGAAATAGTTGCAGAACTTTTCCCAGCAGACCTGGACGGCGGAACTCATCACGAGGTTCGGTTTTTCGGTGGATTTCCCCTCGCTGCGCCGCTTGTGCTGCCACAGCCGCTTGAATGCCAGGCCGCCCAGCATGCAGGCCTCGGAGGACCCGATGGTGGAGGTGCCAATCGTTCCCGTGGGATCAGGGGAGTTCCAGAGGCCGGCGAGCATCTTCCAGCAGTACTGCTCAATGGCAGCCGTCTGCGGATACTCGTCCTTGTCGATCATGTTCTTGTCATAGGTCTCGGCGTACAGCCGGTCCGCGTGATCGTCCATCCAGGTGCTGACGAAGGTCGCCAGGTTCAGACGTGCATTGCCGTCGAGCATCGTCTCGTCGTGGACAATCTGGTAAGCGGTTTCAGGGGCCATTTCCCCTTGCGGGATGCGGGTCTTGGAGACCTGGGTAGCCTCCCCGGAACGGGAAAAAACCGGATTGGCGCTGAGGAAGTCCTGCGGATCATTTTGCGGCATGACATCAACCTCTCGAATGGGAGTGTCCCTACTGCATGGGCCGTCGTGAGCGGCTGTTTCGATTCCCCAAGGGTGCGCGCGCTTCATGACTATACGCGCAGCCCTTCAGCCATTACTAGGTATCCCGCCCGTAAATACAGGTGTCCGCAGCCCTTTCCGGGATCTTCACCGGGCGGGCCCGGTTAGCTCCCGCAACCGTTGAGCGGACCATCTGCTCCCGGTAGGCTGTCCGCACCATTCACCCCGCTTCAGCCCGCCCCTTCCGGTTCGTCCGGGACCCGGCCCTGCGGCTGGACGCGGGCCACCGGAGGAGACCCCATGGCTGGACTGACCCGACGCGACCGTTTCGAACTGCCTGAGCCCATGCGCCGCCTCTTCGAGGGGGACTGGGACGTCCCTGCCTTCCGGGTTGAGGAGTACCGGGACGGTCCAACCATGGTGGTCCGGGCCGAACTGCCCAGCATCGACCCCGAAAAGGACCTCGACGTGACCGTTTCCGAGGGGACCCTCCGGATCCGGGGTGAACGCCGGGAAAGCGCCGAACAGAAGGCCCGGAACGGCTACCGGTCCGAGTTCAAGTACGGTTCCTTTACCCGGGACATCCAGCTGCCGGCCGGGGCCGATCCGGACGGTGTCTCGGCGTCCTATCACGACGGCGTCCTGGAAGTCAGGGTCCCGGTCGCTGAAGACGGCGGATCAGGGCGCAAGGTCACCGTCAACCGGGCATAAACCTGAGGGCCGCAGGCCCTTTTCTGCAGACGGCGCTGTGGCGCCGTATCCGGCGCCGCGTGGGAGGTCCTGTGCCCCAGCAAACAATGCAGGACAAGCCGGCCTCCGGGCAGGAGCCGGACGGGCTGCGTGCGCCGTACTGGCTGATTACGGCCATCCTGGGCTGCGGCGGAATCGCAGTATCACTCGAGAAGACCGCCATCGTGCCCCTCCTGCCCGAGTATCCACGCATCTTCGGTGTCAGCAGCGATGACGTCTCCTGGCTGGTGACAGTTACCCTGCTCAGTGCCGCGGTGGCCACACCGGTGGTCTCCCGGCTTGCGGACATGTTCGGCAAAAAGCGGATGCTGATACTGGCACTGGTGATGATGGTGGTCGGAGGGTTCACTGCCGCCATCGGCGGTACCTTCGCAGCCGCACTGACCGGACGGACGCTGCAGGGCTTCGCCGGGGCAGTCATTCCCATCGGCATCAGCATTCTTCGGGACACTCTCCCGCAGCGCAGGATCGCCGGCGCAGTGGCCCTGATGAGCGCCAGTTTCGGAATCGGCAGCGCCCTGGGCCTGCCGATGGCCGGGTTTATCTACCAGAACCTGGGCTGGCAGGCGACGTTCTGGGTGGTCGCGCTGATCGCCCTGGTTCTCACCGCCGCGGTCTATTTCTTCGTGCCGGAATCCACGGTCCGCACGAGGGGCAGGTTTGATTACCCCGGCGCGCTCCTGCTGTCCGGCGCCATGACGGCGCTGCTGCTGGCCATCAGTAAGGGCGGAGTATGGGGGTGGACCAGCGACATCGTGCTGGGGCTGTTCGCGGCATGCGCAGTGCTGCTGGCTTTGTGGTTCCCCCTTGAGCTGCGCAGCGGGCAGCCGCTGATCGATCTGCGCACATCGGCACGGAGGCCGGTCCTCCTGGTCAACATCGCGGCAGTGCTGGTCGGATTCTCGATGTACGCGAACATGCTCGTTACCACCCAGCAGCTGCAGCTCTCCCGGGTAACGGGATTCGGATTTGGCCTCAGCGTCCTGGTGGCAGGACTGGCCATGATCCCGGCCGGCCTGGCAATGGTGGCCATTTCGCCGGTCTCCGCACGGCTCACCAACAGCTTTGGAGCCAAGGTGACCATGGTGGCTGGCTGCGCGGTGATGGCCGCCGGCTACCTGCTGCGGGTGGTGCTGGTGGAAACCATAGCCGGCATCATCAGCGGAGCCGTGATCATTTCGATCGGAACAGCCATGGCCATGGCAGCCATGCCGACCATTGTTATGAGCAACTCGCCCAGGACCGACACCGCAGCAGCCAACGGCCTCAACACCCTGCTCCGCTCCGTTGGCACGTCCACCTGCAGTGCTGCCGTCGCCGTCATCCTCGCCTCGGTCACAGTGACCATCGGCGGCCGGGTGTTTCCGGATCTGGAGGCTTTCCGGCTGATCTTCATCCTCGCCGGTGTCACTGCGGCAGCGGGCGCAGCCATCTCCGTGCTGATTCCGAAGTCATCCCACCGGGAAGCCACCCACCCCGATCTCCATGCCCCTCCCCAGGGGGCCGGTCCCGCTTCGGCACAGCGGAACGAAATTCTGCTCACCGGTGTGCTGCGGCCAGCCGGTGACCGGGCTCCGCTCGACCAGGGAACGGTCACGGTGACAGACAGCGAAGGCTCACCCGTGGACTGGGACCGCAGCGATGAGCACGGCTCCTACGCCGTAGTCCTGCCAGGGCCGGGACGGTACATTTTCGTGGCTGCGCACCCCCGCTGGCGGCCTGTCGCCGAGGTACTGCCGTTCCCGGAAACGGGTCTTCAGCACGACATTCATTTTCAGCAGCGGCTCCTGCTCGCCGGACGGATCAGGCACCGCAGCCGGCCGGTCGATAATGCGCTCGTCCTGCTGGTCAGGGGAGCAGGTGACGCTCCGTCAGCCGTCCGGTCCGGCAGGGACGGCAGCTTTGAGCTGCCGCTCCCGGCCGCCGGCAGATATGTCCTGACCGTCGTGGAACCCAGTGGGCGGACACATACCCGGCGCGTTCTCCTGCCCTCCGACGACCCGGTGATCGACGTCGAATTGGGCGGGCCGCCCCAGCGGACCGGACTGCAGGTTTAAGGAAAGCGGGGCAGGCTACCGGACGTCCCGGATCAGGTTGGTGATGCGGGCGGTGGAGAGCCGGCGGCCCCCGCCGTCTGTCATCACGACTTCATGGGTGGTGAGGGTGCCGCCGAGGTGTATGGCCTCAGCCGTTCCGGTGACCAGGCCTTCGGAGACTGACCGGTGGTGGGTGGCTCCGATTTCTATGCCGACGGCGTATCGTCCGGGACCGGCGTGCATCGCCGCAGCGAAGGAACCCAGGGTCTCTGCGAGCACCATGTGGGCACCTCCATGGAGGATCCCGGCGACCTGCTGGTTACCTTCCACCGGCATCGTGGCCACCATGCGCTCAGGTGACATTTCCAGGAATCGGATTCCCATCCGGACAACGAGGGAGCCCACGCCGGATTCGCCCAGCCACGGGTGGAGTTCCGCGGGAACACCGGCATCAATCAATTCCTGCAGCCTGGGGTACTCGTCCCCGGCGGGGCCGGGCTGGCCCGGCGTGAAAATGTCGCTCATGCCCACTAGGCTTGCATCTGTGAGTGAAACTGCCAAACTGGCCGCTGCCCCCGTCTCTGATTCCGTTCCCAACCCCGAAGAGTCCCTTACCGGTCTCCTGGAAACAGAGGATGATGCCGCGCAGGCGGACACTGCGGCCGGCGTCCCCGTGGGCAGCCACGCGGCGCCTGCTCCGTCCACCGGACCGGCAGCAACCGAGGCTGCGCCGCTGGGCACGGTTAATGCTGCCGGGCACAACCGTCTCCTGGTGATCGATGGCCATTCCATGGCCTTCCGCGCCTTTTACGCCCTGCCGGCGGAGAACTTCTCCACAGACACCGGACAGCACACCAACGCTGTCTATGGGTTCACCTCCATGCTGATCAACCTGATCAAAAACGAGGAACCAACGCACATCGCCGTGGCCTTCGACCTGGATACCCCCACTTTCCGGACCGAGGAGTACTCCGAGTACAAGGGCGGCCGCAACAAGACCCCAGAAGAGTTCCACGGTCAGGTGGACCTCATCATCAAGGTCATGGAAGCCATGCGGATTCCGACCATTTCCCTGGACGGGTATGAGGCGGACGACATCCTGGCCACGCTCGCTGAGCAGGCAGCGGCCAAGAACTGGGACGTGATGGTCGTCTCCGGTGACCGGGATGCCTTCCAGCTGGTCAACGACAACGTCACCGTTTTTTACCCCAAGAAGGGGGTCTCCGACCTGCCCCGCATGGACGCGGAGGCAGTTGAAGAGAAGTACCTGGTACCGCCGGATAAGTACTCCGACCTGGCCGCACTGGTGGGGGAGTCCGCGGACAACCTGCCCGGCGTTCCGGGGGTCGGACCGAAGACCGCAGCCAAGTGGATCAAGCAGTACGGGGGCCTCGAAGGCATCCTGGAGCACCTGGATGAGATCAAGGGCAAGGTGGGGGATTCCCTCCGCGCCAATATCGAAGACGTTAAGCGGAACCGCCGGCTGAACCGGCTGCTGCGCGATCTGGAGCTTCCGGTGGACCTCGACGCCATGGCGGCCCGCCGCCCTGACCGGGATGCCATCGAAGAACTTTTCGATGCCCTGCAGTTCAATGCTCTCCGCAAGCGGCTCTTCGATGTCTACGGCGAAGAGGAAACCGCGGCAGACCATCCGGAGCTGGTGCCCCCGGCACACACCGTGCTCACAGAGGCCGGCGCACTGGAGAGCTGGTTGGAAGCGACCAACCAGGCGCCCGCAGCACTCCAGCTGGTTACCGAAGGAGCGGGTGAGGCCCGCGACGCGGTAGGCGTTGCACTGGTCACGGACGAGGCGGCTGCCTTCATCCCGCTGACGGACATCGATGCAGGCGCGGAGAAGGTCCTGGCAGACTGGCTTGCGGATAAGGACGCACCGAAGGTGGTGCACGATTTCAAGTCGGCCTACAAGCTGCTTGCCCGCCGCGGCCTGCACCTGGCAGGCGAGGTGGACGACCCAGCCATTTCGGGCTACCTGATCCAGCCGGACCGGCGCAGCTACGATCTGGCCGACCTCAGCCTGACTCACCTCAGGCTTTCCCTCGATGCCGCCGCCGGCTCCAGCAATCAGCTGGAGCTCTCCCTGGACGGTGAGGATTCCGCTGCACCCGCCGTCCGGAAGGCGTTCGCGGCCCTGCGGCTGAGCGAGCACTTCGCCGGCCAGCTGGTTGAGCGGGGAGCCAACCAGCTGCTGGGCGGCCTGGAACTGCCGCTCTCCGAGGTCCTGGCCGAAATGGAACTCGCCGGTATTGCTGTGTCCACCGACAAGCTGGATGCGCTGCTGGACCAGTTCAGCTTCACGATCAACCAGGCCAAGGAAGAAGCCTTCGCGGTTATCGGCAAGGAGATCAACCTTGGTTCACCGAAGCAGCTCCAGGTGGTGCTCTTCGAGGAGCTTGGCCTGCCCAAGACCAAGAAAATCAAGACCGGCTACTCCACCGATGCCGATGCGCTGGCCGACCTGATCGTCAAGACCGGCGGGCATCCGTTCCTGGCCCACCTGCTGGCCTACCGCGATGCCGCGAAGCTGCGCCAGACGGTGGAAGGCCTGCGGAAGGCAGTGGCCGACGACGGCCGGATCCACACCACGTATGCGCAGACAGTTGCCGCCACCGGCCGCTTGTCCTCGATCAACCCGAACCTGCAGAACATTCCGATCCGCTCGGAGGAGGGACGCCGGATCCGCGAGGTGTTCGTTGTGGGCGAGGGGTACGAAACCCTGCTCACCGCTGACTACTCGCAGGTGGAGATGCGCATCATGGCGCACCTTTCCGGCGATGAAAGCCTGATCCAGGCCTTCCGCGACGGCGAGGACCTGCACCGGTTCGTCGGCTCGCACATCTTCGGGGTGCCGCCGGAAGAGGTCACCAGTGCCATGCGCTCCAAGGTCAAGGCCATGTCCTACGGACTGGTCTACGGGCTGAGCTCGTTCGGGCTCTCCAAGCAGCTCTCCATCCCCGTGGACGAGGCCCGAACACTGATGCGTGATTACTTCACCCGGTTCGGCGCTGTCCGCGATTACCTGCGCGGTGTCGTCGAGCAGGCACGCAAGGACGGATACACCTCCACCATTGAAGGCCGCCGGCGCTACCTGCCGGATCTTGCCAGCACCAACCGCCAGCTGCGGGAAATGTCGGAGCGTGCAGCGCTGAACGCCCCGATCCAGGGCTCGGCTGCGGACATCATCAAGAAGGCCATGCTCGGCGTCGACGCGGAACTGAAGAAGCAGGGACTGAAGTCGCGTATGCTGCTGCAGGTCCATGACGAACTGGTGCTGGAAGTGGCACCCGGTGAACGCGAAGCGGCGGAAAAGCTGGTGCGTGAGCAAATGGCCGGTGCCGCGGACCTTGCCGTTCCGCTTGACGTCTCCGTTGGCTGGGGCGCGAGCTGGCACGAAGCCGGCCACTAGTCCGGCCGGCCGCACAGATTAGTTAACACACCGCCGGAGGGGGCAGGCATGGAAGCAGGATCAGGTCTTCGTACTGAGAGGTTCCGTGCTGCCCTGTCTGCGGTGGATGCCGGCCGCAGCGATGAACGGACGGACGCCTGGTTCCAGGCGGTGGCCCTCGGATTCCACGAGGCGCGCTACGAGTCCAAGCACATCACAGCACTGGTTGAGGCCTACCAAACGGACGGGCGGTGGCTCACGGGCGTCTATGACGACGCCGCGCCGGAGTACGCGTGGAATCCCGCCGCGCCGGTGGCTACCTACGCCACGATGGTCCACGAACTGAACACCGGCGGCGCGCTGCTTCCGGCGCACCAGATCACGTCCGTGACCGTGCGTCCGTCCCACCGGCGGCGCGGGATCCTGCGGCAGATGATCACGGCGGACCTGCGCCGGGCCAAGGACGAAGGCTTCGCCGTCGCAGCGCTGGGCGCTTCCGAGGCAGTGATCTATGGCCGGTTTGGTTTCGGGGTGGCTACCTCCGAGGTGGCGGTGGAAGTGGACGCCCGGGGGCGCCTGGAACTGACCGTCCCACCAACGGGCAGCACCGTGGTCGCCGACCTCGCGAAGCTGGAAACCCTGGCTCCGGAAATCTTCCGCAGGCACCTGGCCCAAAACCGCGGGGCGCTGGGACGGCAGCTTGGTTACTCGAAGCGCGCGGCCGGCCTCTGGGGCGATCTGCCGGAACCGGAGAAGGACGTCCGAGCCGCGGTCCACTACGGCCCTTCCGGGGTACCGGACGGATATGTCACCTTCAAGTTCCTTCCGTGGGACACCGAGCCGCACACCCTCAAGGTGCTTGACCTGGTGGCCGTGGATGACACCGCCAGGCTCGAACTCTGGCGGTTCCTGGGATCCATTGACCTGGTGGAGCGGATTACCTGCGCGGCGGCGCCGGAAGCGGACCCGCTGCCCTGGGGGCTGGCAGACCGCCGCCGCTACTCGGTTAAGTCCTGTGAGGACCTGCTGTGGCTGCGTCCGCTGGACCCCGCCACCATGCTTCGTGCCCGTGGATTCGAAGCATCAGGTGCCCTGGTGCTGGGCATCGCTGATCCAATGGAACTGGCTTCGGGGCGGTGGCTGGTACAGGTGGATGCCGGCAGGGCTTCCGTCACCGGGCTCGAAGCCCGGGATACTCCACCGCCGGGAATTCCGGCTGTGGATATGGATGTAAGGGCTTTCGCTTCCCTCTACCTCGGAGGCGTCAGCGCGGACCTGCTCTGCGCCGCAGGAAGCATCAGCGGATCCGGTGATGCGGTGGAAACCCTGAGCCGGCTGTTTGCGGTGCCCCGGCCGCCTTACTGCAGCACGCATTTCTAGGCCCGGCCCTACCCGCGGGCCGCACGGAATGAGCCCCAGGAATTACTGGTGTGCGTGAGGCGTTACGCAGGTGACGGATTCCAGGTACGGGTTTCTTCATCTGGCTTTGACCTGACTTGGCGGCTGCGGCTAGACTAAACAGGCGCGTTACGCGTGCTGGTGACTCCCTTATCCTAGGGATCCACCGCCGCAGGCGGGCAACACAAATATTTACATTCTGTCCATCTCCGGACAACCAAGCACCGTCTTGAACCTGGTTTTTCCGGGTTGCACCCGAGCCGGTGGGAGCACATCCGGAATTACAACAACTTCCACATCGGAGTCCCAACTACATGACCATCACCACCACCGAGAAGTCCGGTACCCCGCAGGTCGCAATCAACGACATCGGTACTGCCGAGGACTTCCTCGCCGCAATCGACGCAACGATCAAGTACTTCAACGACGGAGATCTCGTCGAAGGTACCGTCGTTAAGGTCGACCGCGACGAGGTCCTGCTCGACATCGGTTACAAGACCGAGGGTGTCATCCCTTCGCGTGAGCTTTCCATCAAGCACGACGTTGATCCCGGAGACGTCGTCTCCGTTGGCGATCAGGTTGAAGCTTTGGTCCTCACCAAGGAAGACAAAGAAGGCCGTCTGATCCTCTCCAAGAAGCGCGCACAGTACGAGCGTGCCTGGGGCGACATCGAGAAGGTCAAGGAAGAAGACGGCGTCGTTACCGGTACCGTCATCGAGGTTGTCAAGGGTGGTCTTATCCTCGACATCGGGCTGCGCGGCTTCCTGCCGGCATCCCTCGTGGAGATGCGTCGCGTCCGCGACCTGGCTCCGTACATCGGCCAGCAGATCGAAGCCAAGATCATCGAGCTGGACAAGAACCGCAACAACGTGGTCCTGTCCCGCCGTGCCTGGCTCGAGCAGACCCAGTCCGAGGTTCGTTCCACGTTCCTCAACAAGCTGGAAAAGGGCCAGGTTCGTCCGGGCGTTGTTTCCTCCATCGTCAACTTCGGTGCATTCGTGGACCTTGGCGGCGTAGACGGCCTCGTCCACGTTTCCGAGCTGTCCTGGAAGCACATCGACCACCCCTCCGAGGTCGTTGAAGTTGGCCAGGAAGTCACCGTTGAGGTTCTGGAAGTTGACCTCGACCGCGAGCGTGTCTCCCTGTCGCTGAAGGCTACGCAGGAAGATCCGTGGCAGACCTTCGCCCGCACCCACGCCCTGGGCCAGGTTGTGCCGGGCAAGGTCACCAAGCTGGTTCCGTTCGGTGCGTTCGTACGCGTCGAAGACGGCATCGAAGGCCTGGTTCACATCTCCGAGCTGGCAGTCCGCCACGTGGAGCTGGCCGAGCAGGTTGTCTCCGTTGGTGACGAACTGTTCGTCAAGGTCATCGACATCGACCTCGAGCGCCGCCGCATCTCCCTGTCGCTGAAGCAGGCGAACGAGGGCGTCGATCCCGAAGGCACCGAATTCGATCCGGCTCTGTACGGCATGGCCGCAGAGTACGACGAAGCCGGCAACTACAAGTACCCGGAGGGCTTCGACCCCGAGTCCAACGAATGGCTCGAAGGTTACGAGACCCAGCGCGCCGCTTGGGAGCAGCAGTACGCTGACGCCCAGGCCCGCTGGGAAGCTCACAAGAAGCAGGTTGCCCAGCACAACTCCGAGGATGTCGCTGCTGCATCGGACTCCGTCGAGTCCAGCGCAACAAGCTACTCCTCCGAGCCTGCTGCATCCGAGTCCGCTGCCGGCACCCTGGCATCGGACGAGGCTCTCGCCGCACTGCGCGAGAAGCTGACCGGCAACTAATTATTGTTGCTTAGGCATTAGCCGCTTCAAAGCGGGCCTCCACTTCGGTGGGGGCCCGCTTTGTCGTTGATACTGGGAATTGGAAACCACCACAGACACCACGGGGGACGTATGCAGCGCGAGGACCGGCCGAAGATGGACGGGTTGTTGGAGGAGGAGATCCGCCGGCGGGCCAGGGGAGGGGCGGCGCAGCTGCGGCCGCAGCAGGCCGCGAATCTCGTCAACGGCTTCGAGGAAGCGGAGAGGGGGCTAAGCCCCGACGAATTCGACGCCCAGCAGGAAGCGGTCGGTGCACTGCAGGAGGCATACCCAAATTACTTCCGGGCCGCCCGCTCTGCCGCGAAGTCTGAAGCGGCAGCGGATATGGCCCGGTTCCGGGGATGGCGCCGGGAACAGCTCTCCCTCGCCCGGGCAGCGGACGGACCCGCAGCCACCCTGGCACCCTGGTTGCGCACCGGGGGAGCAGCATTGTCCTTCACCGGGGTCCTGGCCCTGGGCGTGAACCTCATTGGCTATCCGGTCCTGCTGGCCTGCTGGGCATTCTCAATCGGGATTTTCCTGCTGGGTGGACGGTTCCTGAAACGGCGCACGAGCCCGCTCTGGAAGGGCGTCTTCTCCGACCCCAAATACATGTGCAGGGCGGTGTGGCACGCGGCGGCGCAGGCAGCCGCGGCGGAACTGATCCGGTTGCGCGAACCCGGTGCTGCCGCCCAGGAGGAAGGCCTCCGGGAGGTCGAGGACTCCTGGGCCCTCCGTAACCGGAGCAGCGTCCGCTACGCACACGAGGATTACAGCGGCCTCACGGCGCTGCGCTGAAAACCTGCTGGACGGCCGTCCAGCAGGGCGTTGCGGCTAGGCGGAATCTCGCACCACAAGCGAGGTGGGCAGCCGGCACACGCGGTGCGCCGGCCGTCCCTCGATCAGCTCCACCAGCATGCGCGCCATCTTCTCACCGAGATCGGAGATGGGATGGTGGACAGTGGTCAGCGCCGGCGAAACACTGGTCGCGAAGAGGTCATCATCAAAACCGACGACGGCGATGTCCTCAGGGATGCGCAGCCCATGTTCCTTGATGACGCCATGGGCTCCAGCTGCCATCTGGTCATTCGCGGCGAACAGGCCGTCCATCGGCTTGCCGCGCGCCAGCAGCCGCCGCATGGCAGCTGCCCCGGAGGAAACCGTAAAGTCGCCGTACTCCACGAGCGCGTCATCCAATCCCGCGGCTGCCAGCCCCGACCGCCAGCCGGCCAGCCGGTCAACTCCGGGTGGCATGTCCTGCGGACCCGCGATGGTGGCTATGCTCCGGCGTCCGGCGTGAATCAGGTGCGCGGTGGCAGCCAACGCGCCTTCCTCGTTGTCCACCTCTACGTAGTAGCTGTCACTGGCATTAAGCAGCGGCCGTCCGGCGAAAACAATCGGCAGTGCCTCGTTCAGGTGCTCCCACGAATGGTCCCCGCTGTGGTGGGAAACCACCAGGACGCCGTCCACATTGCCGCCCATGAGGTACCGCTGGGTCTTTCCTGGATTGGCCTCGGAAGAAGTAACCATGTTCAGCATGTACTCGGTGGAGCTGAGATATTTGGCCACACCTTCGACAACCGTTGCAAAGAATGGATCGGCGAACACCTTGGACGTCGACTCGGGTACCAGGAGCGTGATCGTGTACGTCCGCCTGCTGGCCAGCGTCCGGGCCGCCCGGTTGGGAACGTAGTTGAGCGCGCGCACTGCCTGCTCCACGCTCTGAACCAGTTCCGGCGCCACTGACGTCGACCCGTTCACGACGCGTGAGACAGTCGCCCGGGAGACACCGGCCAGGGCAGCCACCATCTCCAAGGTTGGAGCCGGCCGCACCTGTCCGGTGTCAGTACCCACTGTGGTCTCCATATAGCGGTGTCCGTTTCTCTCGCCCCAAGCCTCGCTCAGGTACCAATTCTAGTTTCATTCACCCGACCGGCGCGGGCGCCGGATCGTTCCCGTACACCCGTGCCCGGGCCTTCCGCCGGGCCGCCTCGGCGTACCTGCTGTAGGCCAGACCGCTGTCCTTAATCGTCCGTTCCTGGGTGGTGTAGTCGACGTGGATGATTCCGAAGCGCTTCTCGTATCCCCAGGACCATTCGAAGTTGTCCAGCAGGGACCAGACGAAGTAGCCCCGCACGTCAGCGCCCTGGCCGATCGCTTCCTTGACCGCGTTCACATGGTCAAGGATGAAGCGGGTGCGGTCACTGTCGGGAACTGTGCCCGCCTCGCTGACGACGTCGTCGTAGGCCGCACCGTTTTCGGTGATGTACAGCGGGGGCAGCTCTGGATACTCCTTGCTGAGCCGCACCAGCAGCTGCCGCAGCCCGTCGGGGTTCACTTCCCAGTTCATTGCCGTCCGGGGCAGGCCCCGGGACGGGAAGGTGATGTGCTCGGCCCCGATCCAGGGTGACGCCTTGGGGGTGGAGGTGCCGCCGCCGTGGCCGTCCGCACCGGTGGTATCCGGATGCCCGCTGATCAGGTCGTCGTGGTAGTGGTTGACGCCGAGAAAGTCGATCGGAGTTCCGATGATGTCCATGTCCCCTGGGAGGATGACGTCCTGCAGGCCGTAGGGCTCCAGGTCCCGCAGGGAATCCTCAGGATAGGCACCGCGCAGAATCGGCTCCAGGAAGATCCGGTTCTGCAGCGAATCGAACAGCCTGGCTGCCTCTGCATCCACCGGATCGGCCGGGTTCTTCGGAATGGAGTTGCTCAGGTTCAGGGTGATCCCTACCTGTTCCGCGCCGAGGGTGCGCAGCTCAGAGGCTGCCATCCCATGGGCAAGGTGCTGGTGATGAACGGCGGCGACGGCGGCACGCGGCTCCTGGCGACCGGGCGCATGGACACCGGAGCCGTATCCCAGCAGCGAAGAGCAGAACGGTTCGTTGAACGTGGTCCAGTGGCGGACCCGGTCGCCCAGGGACGCATAGACGTCCTGGGCGTATTCCACGAAACGCAAGGCGGTGTCCCGGTTCGCCCAGCCGCCCTTCTCTTCCAACCCCTGGGGCAGATCCCAGTGGTAGAGGGTCAGCCAGGGGAGTATCCCGGCCTCGAGCAGTTCATCCACCAGACGTGAGTAGAAGTCCAGCCCCGCGGAATTAACCTCCCGCCCGCCCGGCCGTACCCTGGCCCAGCTGGTGGAGAACCGGTAGGAATCCAGCCCCAGCCTTTTCATCAGCGCCACGTCCTGCGGCATCCGATGGTAGTGGTCAACCGCGGTGGCGGGGGTGTCTCCGTTGAGGACGTTGCCCGGTACCGCCGCGAAGGCGTCCCAGACGGAGTCCTCCTTCCCGTCTTCGTGGGCCGCGCCCTCCACCTGGGCGGCTGCAGTCGCTGATCCCCAGATGAAACCAGGCGGAAAATCGCTGGCCGGAATGGTCTTCTTCGTCATTAGCCCTTCACTGCTCCCTGCATGATTCCGGAAATAAGTTGTTTGCCCGCCAGTACGAAAAGCACGAGGAGGGGGATGGTTGCCAGTACGGCGCCGGTGAGGACCACGGAGTAGTCAACGTAGCGGGCGGACTGAAGCTGGCTGAGTGCGACCTGGAGAGTCGGGTTGTTCGGCAGCACCAGGAGGGGCCACATGAAGTCCGTCCAAGCCGTCATGAACGTAAACAGGCCCAGAATGGCCATTGCGGGCTTGGCGGCGGGCAGGGCGACGTGCCGGAAGGTACCGATCATGCTGGCACCGTCCATCCGGGCCGATTCGATCAGCTCATCCGGAATGACATCCACCAGATACTGCCGCATAAAAAAGACCCCGAAAGCTGTCACCAGGCCTGGGACGATCACGGCGCCCAGTTCACCTGTCCAGCCGAGCTTTTGCATGATCATAAAAAGGGGAATGATGCCCAGCTGCGTGGGAATGGCCATGGTGGCGATGACCGCCACCATCAGCAGGCCCCGGCCCTTGAACCTCAGCTTTGCGAAGGCATAACCCGCGAGTGTGGAAAAGACAACCACCGAAGCCGTTACGGTGCCCGAAATGATCAGGCTGTTGGCCAGCGCTTTCCAGAAGGGCACGGTGTCGAAGACGGCAGCGGCATTCGTCCAGAAGTTTCCTCCCGGCCAGAGCGGCGGCCAGTCCAATCCCAGCGCCTCGTTGGACCGGCTCCCGATGACCATCGACCACCACAGGGGATAGGCGGACCCGATGAGGAAGGCCAGCAGGATCCCGTAGCTGAGGAACCCTGGACGCCTTGCCCCGCCCATTGAACGGCGTGGACGCCTGCGGGATGGCTTGCCTGAACCGGAGTCAACTCCGGTGCCCGGAATAGCCCGGGCCTTTTGCAGAACAGTCATCGTTTACTCCTTGCCCGCCGGGGCTTTTTCGTATCCGCTGTCGCGATTTTCTTGGAGATCAGGAAATTCACCACTCCCACCAGCACAATGATCAGGAAAAGCAGCCACGCCACCGCAGCAGCCTTGCCGAAGTTCTGCCGCTGGAACGCCATCTCCCACAGGTACAGGACTGTCGTCTGGAACTGGCGCTGGGTTCCGCCGGCCGTGACCGGATCGAACAGGCGCGGTTCCGCGAAGATCTGCAGCCCGCCGATCGTGGAGGTGATGATCACGAAGATCATCGTCGGCCGGATGCTGGGCAGCGTAATGCTGAAGAAACGTCGGACGGCACCCGCACCGTCCAAGGCTGCTGATTCGTAGAGATCCCGGGGAACAGCCTGCATGGCGGCCAGAAGGATCAAAGCGTTGTAGCCGGTCCAGCGCCAATTCACCATGGTGGCGATGACGACGTGACTGGGGAACATCTCCTCCCGCCAACTGACCCCGTTCACCCCGAAATTGCCCAGGAAGTTGTTGATGAGGCCGTTTTGCTCATTGAACATGTTGCTGAAAATCAGGGCAACAGCCACGGGAGTCACCACGTAGGGGAGCAGAACCGACATGCGCCAGAACGTCTTTGCCCGCAGGTGCTGATCCAGGACAGCGGCCAGGAGGACCGCTACTGTCAGCTGCGGTATGGCGGAGAGCAGGAAGATGGAAAACGTGTTGAACATCGAGTTCCAGAAGTAGCCGTCCGCCAGGACTGCCGTAAAGTTCTCGATTCCAACGAAGTCCCCCTGGCCCTTGAGGGTGTGCCAGTCATGAAGCGAAACCCAAAAGGTATACAGGAGCGGGAACAAACCGGTGAGTGCGAAAAGGATAAAGAAGGGAGAGATATACAGATAAGGGGACGCCTTCATATCCCAGGCGGAACGGCGCTGGCGGAAGGTGAGCCGCTTCTTGGCGGGCGGCCGGACAACTGGCTGTTTCAGTGTGGTGGTCATGGGGAACTCTCATGCTCCAGGCGGGGCCAACGGCTGAGGCCGAAGGCCCCGCGTGCGGTGCTGCTAGTTGTTGATAACCAGGTCGTTAAGAAGCTCGAGCGCCTTGGCCCAGGCCTGGTCGGCGTCTGCCTGGCCGGTCTCAAGGAGATCGATCGGCGGACCGAAGACATTCTCCTGAATCACCGAGTCATCCGGGCCCTTGAACTGTGCAACTACGCCTTCAGCACGGGCAGCCAGGATGGAGCCGGTGGGGGCGTCATTGAACCATTCGTTCGGCGTGGCCTCGGATGCCAGCTGCTCCTGGGCAGCAATGGTGCTGGGGAAGTTGTTTGCTGCCGCGCTCTGCTTGATCTGCTGGTCCGGATGGGTCAGCCAGGCTGCCAGTGCGGCCGCAGCTTCCTTGTGCTCGGAGGTTTCCGGAACGGACAGGAAGGCTCCACCCCAGTTGGACGCTCCGCCGGGGAAGACATCGGCGAAGTCCCATCCGCTGTCCGTCCCGCCGCCCGCGGCCTCAATCTTTCCCTGGATGGTTCCCAGCATCCAGCCCGGGCACACCATGGTGGCGAAGGAGCCGTCAAGGAACGCCTTGCCGTTGGCCCAGTCCCATTGGGTCTGGTCAGAGGACAGCCCGTCTTCGATGGCACCGCCCAGCTGCTTGAAGCGCGAAATCATCGCTTCGTTGCCGTCGAGGTTCAGCTCGCCGTCCTTGGTGTAGTAACCCTCGTCCATCTGGTTCACCATGGAGTTCCACACGAACCCGGCCTGGTCGAACCAGGCCTTGCCGCTGGTGTCCTTGTACTGGTTTCCGACTTCGAAGTAGTTCTCCCAGGAGGCGTTTTCTCCGCCAAGAAGTTCGGCAACGGCTTCCCGGTCACTGGGCAGTCCTGCTGCCTCGAAAAGCTTCCCGTTGTAGCAGATGCCCTGCGGGCCGATGTCGGTGCCGTATCCGATCACGCGCCCCTCAGGATCGGTTCCCTGCTCATACTTCCAGTCGACCCAGTTGCCCTTAATGTCAGCCGCTCCGTAGTCATTCAGGTCAACGAACTGGTCGGAGATTTCCATGATCGAACCGAGCCAGCCCTCTTCGATGGCGACTACGTCGCTGACGCCCGAACCTGCGGCGAGCTTCGTGAACAGGTCGGTCCGGGCGTTGCCGCCGGTATCGATGTTGGTGGCCTTGATGGTGACCCCCGGGTTGGCGTCCTCATACTCCGCATACAGATCGTCGTAGCCGAAGGTGCCGAACGTGGTCACGGTCAGTTCGACCGGGTTTTCCGCCGAAGCGGGTTCGTCGCTGTTGCTGTCGCCGCCGCCGCAGCCGGCGGCCAGCATTGCCACTACGGCGGCGCCTGCCACCGCAGCAGCTGGATGTCGGAAGTTTTTCACGGTCACTCCTTTGTGTGTGGGTCTAGCCGGTGCATATATATCCCGAATGGACTCTGCCGTGGAGCTTCCTGGCTGATCCGCTGGGCGGGACTCATGTGTTGTGGATTAACAGGGAGCCAGGTCCGGCTGCGTGCTGCAGCCGTGTGAGAGAGCGCTCTCTGATGTTGCTGAGAGCCTAGATGTGACGGGCTTCACTGTCAAGAGAGCGCTCTCTCGACTTTGGAGAAGCGGGTGTGAAGGAGCGGAAAACTAACGGACCGTGGACACCGTGACCGTGAACTTGGGGTTCCGTGCAACCTGCCGGGTGGGTCCGACCAGCCTGGTCAGGGCGGACTTGTAGGCGAGGTGGCTGTTCCAGACTGCCCATAGCTCACCGCCGGACCGCAGGGCCCGGCCGGCGTCGGCAAAGAGTTTCAGGGCAATGCCGGCATGCACGGCCGCCCCAATATGGAAAGGCGGATTGAGCACAACCAGTTCCTGCGATGCATCGGCCAGCCAGCTCAGGGCATCCGCCCGGCGCACGGCGGCACGCCCGGCGACACCGTTCGCCTCCAGCGTCAGGACGGTGGAGGCAACAGCGGCTTCCGACTGGTCAGAGGCCAGGATGCGCGCCTCCGGACGGGTCAGGGCCAGGTACGCGGCGATGGCCCCGTTGCCACAGCCCAGGTCAACCACCTGCCCGGCGCTCCGGGCCTGAGCCAGATGCGGCAACAGGAAGCGGGTCCCTGGATCCAGCGCAGCTCCACCGAAGGCCGCGCCGCGGGCCCGGAGCTGGAGCGGCGCCGGCAGTCCGGCGTCGTACGCCGCCGCCAGGGGAAAGCGCGGCGCCGGGCGCTCCGGCGCGGGCAGGGGAGAGGACACAGTCAGGACCCGGGACTTCTGCCGCGCCAGGCCTGCCGTGACGGAGCCGAAGTACCGCCCCAGCACGGTATTCATCGCCGTCGTCATGTGTTTCACGCGCCCGCCCGCGTAGATCACGACGTCCGGTGCAGCGTGCTCCGCGACCAGCGCAGCAATCTCCTCCAGGGCATCCAGTGAACGAGGCAGGCGCAGGAGTACCAGCCGTGCACCTGCGGCGAGTCCGCGGTCCAGTCCATGGTGCGCATAGGTCTCCCCGAGTCCCAGGGTCCGGGCATTGGCGTCCAGGGCAAGTTCTCCGGACAGCGGATCCTGCTGGACCCGAATGCCGCGGAGGCCATGCATGGCTGCTGCCCCGAGGGTGAGGGCGCCGTAGGAGTCACCGATAACGGCCAGTCCTGCCGGGCTGGACCCGGTGGGGTGCCCCGCGCCGCTGCGTGCGGATTCCTGCTGCCGTGCCAGGCGGGCCAGGTCCTCCGCAGCGGTATCGAGCAGCAGCCGGTCCGCGCTGTCGTAAGCCTGGAGGTTCTCAGCCTCCACGTCGGGGGCCCGGCCGAGCACGTCGAAAGCAAAAGCAGCAGTGTGGGTCACAGATCGATCCATTCGGTAGCAAGGGGCTCGGGCGCGGTTCCGCCTGCGGTCAGGGAAGCCAGCCGGTCGGAAAAGGCAGCTGCGGCGCCGGCGGCGTCCGGCAGCGCCACGGTGATGGTGGCTCCGCCCGGCCCATAGTCGGTACCCCTGATGCTGTATCCGGCGCTCCGCAGATCGTTCTCCAACCGGCCGGCGCCGGCATGGCCTGCCGTCACCGCGTAGAGCTGCATGCGCCTGCGCCGGAGCAGGGGAGCAGATGAGAGGGCCAGGGACACCGACTCGGAGTAGGCGCGCACCAGCCCGCCGGCGCCCAGGAGGATTCCGCCGAAATAGCGCACGGTGACTGCGGTGATGTCGCTCAGGTCCGCGGAGCCGTCAAAAGTCTCCCGCTTGGTCAGCGCTTCCAGCATGGGAATCCCTGCCGTTCCGGAGGGCTCGCCGTCGTCGTTGGAGCGCTGGACCGCCCGGTCCGGACCCAGGACAAAAGCACTGCAGTGGTGCCGGGCATCGTGAAACTCACGGCGCAGTTCCGCCACCAGTTCACGGGCCTGCTGTTCGGTTTCCGTGCGCCGGAGCACTGTGATGAAGCGTGAGCGTTTGATTTCGAGCTCGCTGCGGTGCTCCCGGGCGATGGTCGTGTAGCGCCCCGCCGCCGCGTCGAAATCACTCACCGTTCCAGTCTAGTTGCCGTCCCCCGGCGCGGCTTCCGTTCCGGGTAGGGTGGGAGCCATGCTCAAGGTAGGACTCACCGGCGGGATCGCTGCCGGCAAATCCGTGGCCGCCCAGACCCTCGCGGACTGCGGTGCCGTGCTGATCGACGCCGATGCGCTGGCGCGCGAAGCCGTGGCGCCAGGCACCGAGGGGCTCGCCGCCGTCGTCCGGGCCTTTGGCCCGGACATATTGTCCGGCGACGGCACGCTTGACCGGGCCGCCCTGGCGGCAGTGGTCTTCGGCGACGCTGAGCGGCGTGAAGTGCTCAACGGTATTGTTCATCCGCTGGTCCGTGCCCGGGCCGCGCAGCTGGCGGCGCAGGTCCCGGCCGAGGGGATACTCGTCCAGGACGTCCCCCTGCTGGTGGAGACCGGGCAGGCGGAGAATTTCGATTTCGTCCTGGTGATCGAAGCGCCGGAGGAGCTGCGGATGGAGCGCATGGTCCGGGACCGCGGCATGGATCCGGCGGCTGCGCAGGCAAGAATCGCGGCACAGGCGAGTGCCGGGCAGCGGGCCGCGGCAGCCGACGTCGTACTCAACAACACCGGCAGCCGTGATCAGCTGGTGGCGGCCGTGAAGGAGCTCTGGGAGAACCGCCTGGTTCCCCTGAACGAGGCACGGCTGCGGACGGACCGGCAGTAAGCGTACTTGGGAACGACGTTATGCCGTGAGCAATACGGACAAGAGCTGACCGCATCCCGGAGTAGCGTTAAACCATGAGTCTTGCGCAGGACATCAATCGTGTTGTTGCTCCGTTCCGTGTGGTCAGTGACTACTCACCTGCCGGTGACCAGCCGACGGCCATCAAGGAACTGGCCGAACGCATAAACGCCGGCGAAAAAGATGTCGTCCTGATGGGCGCCACGGGTACCGGCAAAAGCGCCACCGCAGCCTGGCTGGTGGAGCAGGTGCAGCGGCCAACCCTGGTGATGGTCCAGAACAAAACCCTGGCAGCCCAGCTGGCCAACGAGTTCCGGGAGCTGCTGCCCAATAACGCAGTGGAGTACTTCGTTTCCTACTACGACTACTACCAGCCCGAGGCGTACGTCCCGCAGACTGACACCTTCATCGAGAAGGACTCCTCCATCAACGAGGAGGTCGAACGCCTGCGGCACTCCGCGACAAACGCCCTGCTGACCCGGCGCGATGTAATCGTGGTGGCGACCGTGTCCTGCATCTACGGCCTGGGTACGCCGGAAGAGTACATCCGGGGCATGGTGACGCTGCGCCGCGGCATGGAAATGAACCGCGATGACCTGCTGCGCCGCTTCGTCTCCATGCAGTATGTCCGCAACGACATGGACTTTCACCGCGGTACCTTCAGGGTGCGCGGCGACACCGTGGAAATCATCCCGATGTACGAAGAGCAGGCCATCCGGATCGAGTTCTTCGGTGACGAGGTGGAGAGCATCCAGACCCTGCATCCGCTCACCGGCGACCTGATCCGCGATGAGGAAGAGATGTACGTCTTCCCGGCCTCGCACTACGTTGCCGGACCCGAACGGATGAACCGGGCCATCACCGGCATTGAGGACGAGCTGCGGGAACGCCTCGCCGAACTCGAAGGGCAGAACAAGCTCCTCGAAGCGCAGCGGCTGCGGATGCGCACCACCTATGATCTGGAAATGATGCAGCAGATGGGCTTCTGCAACGGCATCGAGAACTATTCGCGCTGGATCGACGGCCGCGGGGCGGGTACGGCACCTCACTGCCTGCTGGACTACTTCCCGGATGACTTCCTGCTGGTGGTGGACGAATCCCACGTGACGATTCCCCAGATCGGCGCCATGTACGAGGGTGACATGTCCCGTAAGCGGACCCTCGTGGAGCACGGCTTCCGGCTCCCTTCAGCCATGGATAACCGGCCGCTGAAGTGGGATGAGTTCCTGGAGCGGATCGGCCAGACGGTCTACATGTCCGCGACCCCGGGCAAGTACGAGCTGGGCAAGGCCGACGGCGTGGTTGAGCAGATCATCCGTCCCACCGGCCTGGTGGATCCGGAAGTGGTGGTCAAGCCCAGCAAGGGCCAGATCGATGACCTGCTGGCCGAGATCCGGACCCGGACCGAGAAGGACGAACGCGTGCTGGTCACCACCCTGACCAAGCGCATGGCCGAAGACCTCACCGGCTACCTCCTGGAAAACGGGGTCAAGGTCCAGTACCTGCACTCCGACGTCGACACCCTCCGCCGGGTGGAGCTGCTCCGTGAACTGAGGCTCGGCACCTTCGATGTGCTGGTGGGGATCAACCTGCTCCGTGAAGGCCTGGACCTGCCCGAAGTCTCCCTGGTGTCCATTCTTGACGCGGACAAGGAAGGCTTCCTGCGCAGTTCAACCTCCCTGATCCAGACCATCGGCCGTGCTGCGCGGAACGTTTCCGGCGAGGTGCACATGTACGCCGACCGGATCACCGATTCCATGGCGCATGCCATTGATGAGACGAACCGGCGCCGGGCCATCCAGGTTGCCTACAACAAGGAACGCGGCGTGGACCCGCAGCCGCTGCGTAAGCGGATTGCCGACATCACCGATTCGCTGGCCCGCGAGGACGCGGACACGAAGGCGCTGCTGGAAGAGGCAGCCCGGACGAAGAAGAAGGGCAAGGCCAAGGGCATCCGCAAGGACGGACTGGCCGCCGCCCCCGCGGAGGACCTGACCGGACTGATTGAGCAGCTCACGGAACAGATGCACGCAGCCGCCGCAGAGCTGCAGTTCGAACTCGCCGCCCGGCTCCGTGACGAGGTTGGCGACCTCAAGAAGGAACTGCGCCAGATGCAGAACGCCGGGCACGCCTGAGATAGACTGCTTGGCGTCGGTGGGGCAGTCCGGGAGGTATCCGGAAGACCCTGCCTTTTCCGTGCTTTGAAAGGTACTTCTACATGCCCGCATTACCTGTCGCCTTCGAGGTCGGCACGTTTATCATCCTGGGACTGGTCCTGCTTTTCGACCTGCTCCTGGTCGTCAAACGGCCCCACGAACCGTCCATGAAGGAAGCCGGCCTGTGGGTCGGCTTCTACGTTGGGCTGGCGCTGCTGTTCGCCGCCATGATGTTTGTGTTCACCGGCCCGGAGTACGGGAGCCAGTTCGTGGCAGGCTGGGTCACCGAATACAGCCTGAGCATCGACAACTTGTTCGTGTTCATCATCATCATGGCCCGCTTCTCGGTACCCCGTAAGTACCAGCAGGAAGTGCTGATGTTCGGCATCATCATTGCCCTGATCCTGCGCGGAATCTTTATCCTCATTGGCGCAGCCGTGATCGAGAACTTCAGCTGGGTCTTCTTCATCTTCGGCGCCTTCCTCCTCTGGACCGCGTACAAGCAGGCCACCGATAACGGCGAGGACGAAGACTCCGGAAGCGACAACAAACTCATCCGCCGGCTCACCGGCTTCCTGCCGATGACGGACAAATTCGACGCCGGCAAGATCCGCACCGTGGTGGACGGCAAGAAGGTCTTCACTCCGATGCTGGTTGTCTTCATCACCATCGGTGTCACCGACCTGATGTTTGCCGTGGACTCGATTCCGGCCATCTTCGGACTGACCCAGAGTGCGTTCATTGTCTTTACCGCCAACATCTTCGCGCTGATGGGCCTGCGCCAGCTTTACTTCCTGCTGGGCGGTCTCATGGACCGGTTGATCTACCTGAAGCACGGGCTGTCGATCATCCTGGCGTTCATCGGTGTGAAGCTCATCCTCCATGCGCTGCATGTCAACGAGCTCCCGTTCATCAACGGCGGCGAGCCGGTCGCCTGGGCACCGGAAATCCCGACCTTCGTGTCACTGGCCGTCATCCTGGGCACCATCGTGATCGCAACCGTGGCCAGCCTGCTGAGCCCTAAGGCAAAGGCCGTGCAGGCTGTGGCGTCCCTGGAGAATGCGCTGACCGTGTACCGCAGCCTGGGTGAGGACGCTGCCCATGAGGAGCGCGTCCAGGCCTACGAGAACGTTTCCGCGACCTACCGCGCCGCGGAAAAGGCTTCCCAGAACCGTCCGGACGTTGAGCTTCCGGAGATTTCGGAAGAGGCGCAGGCCCGGTTCCGGGCCTCCGATCCGCGGGTTCCCGGAGACTCCCCGGAGCACCCGGAGCGTTAGGAACACTGAAGCAGCTGGTGCGGCTGCCCGGCAGGAAACCCTGCCGGGCAGCCGCATTTGTTTGTGGCGGCCGGCAGAAACAGCGTCTACCGGCGCCCTGGCCGGACGCCGGTGCTACCCTTCAACTACTATGACCATCCCGAATAGGGACACCCACGGCCTTGAGTGGCCATTTTGTTTCCGCTTCACGCTCCCAAGGAGCAGCAATGAACTTCTTCGAAGTCCTATGGTCAATCATCGCGGTGTTCTTCCTCTTCGCTTACCTCATGCTGCTGTTCCAAATCTTCGCGGACATTTTCCGCGATGACAGCATGAACGGCTGGCTGAAGGCAGTCTGGATCTTCTTCCTGCTGTTTGTCCCCTACCTGACCGCCCTTGTCTATGTCATTGCGAGGGGCAAGGGCATGGCCGCCAGGAGCGTCCGCAGGGCGCACGAGGCAGAAGAGCAGACGGCACAGTACATCCGCCAGACAGCCGGAGCCCAGAGCCCCGCCGAACAGATCAGCTCCGCCAAATCCATGCTGGATGAGGGGCTGATCACCAACGACGAATTCGGCCGGCTCAAGGCCAAGGCCCTGGCCTGAGCATCCGTGTTCCGCGGAACCCGGGCAGCGAACGGTGCCCGGGTTACGCGGTGCCCGGGTTACGCGGTGCCCGGGTTACGCGGTGCCCGGGTTAGGCGGTGCCCGGGTTAGGCGGAGGCCGGCTGAGTGGGCGGGGCCGGGGGAGTGGAAGACGACGGCGGCGTAGGTGGCAGCGGCGGTACGGTAGGCGGATCGACAGCCGCATTCTGCCTGCCGAGCACCTCGAGGACCACAATCAGACCCACCAGCACGACGGCGATCCCAAGGGTGGTTCCGGCCGTCAGTCCGGGCAGGAACAGAAGCAGGACGAGAAGTCCTGCCGCAACCCCCTGGCACCAGCGCTGGTGGCGCAGCATCCAAGGCTCCCAACGGGAGGGGTGCCCGGCTGCATAAAGCACCAGCACCGCTAGCAGGCCAAGCACCAGTACCGTCCGAAGCGCTGCGGCAAGCGGGCCCAGGAACGCATTGCTGAGGGCTGCGGCCGCATCCGGGGATACAGCACTGCCCGTCAGCTCCTGGATCCCCATCTGCTGGATGATGCGCAGTGCCAGCACAAGGACAAGGGCCGCCGCGGCGCTGGCCACGGCAATGACCAGGCCGGCACGCAGGCGGCGGCCCGCCGGAGCCAGCAGGATGGCCGTAGCAGCGAGCACCAGGGCGGCCCAAGGCAGAACGGCAGCCACCCGTTCCAGGGCAGCCAGCGCAGAGAGTGCTGTAGCGAGACCCGGCGCATGGAACACGGTGAAGTCCCTGCCGGCGTCGTCAGGAATCGCCGACGCCGCGGACACGCCCTTGGCCAGCAGCCGGGATTTCACCTCGGCGATCATCGGTGTGGTGGAGATGGTGACGTCTCCGTTCGGGGCAATGGAAGCAGCGCCGGCCGGGTCGTCGTTGACCGCCCGGACCAGGGCCTCGTGCGCGGTCCTGTTCGCATCTACCCAGAGGTTGGCGAATGCTTCGCTGGAGACTGCTTTCGTTACCGTGTTGTCGATCAGGGCGTTGGTGCGGTCAGCGATAACCGGGCCCAGTGCGGCGCCGAGCGCCTGGGCCGCGCGTGAATCGTCAAGGTTGGAGAGTGCGTCATCGACCGTGGTGCTGATGTCCAGCCGCTCCGTGATCTGGTCTCCCAGCTGCTGGGAGAGGTCCGCCTGGACGGCGGGGTCCTGGATCACCGGCCCGATGGTATCCACGTACCGGTCGGTGTTGCTTACCAGGCTCGCTGCGTAGCCCGCAGTCACAGCGGCCACAAGCAGCAGGGCGCTGAGCACGCCCAGGACAGCGGACACGATTCTCCGCCACCTCGGTGGAGAGACGGCCTCCTGTGCAGTCCGGGGGGCCTCGATGCGTGTACTGGGTGCCATGGTCAGGCCTTCCGCCGCGCGGTTCGTTCCTGCTGACAGGGTAGGCCGGAGACGGCACACTACCAACAGCCTGAGGCATAATGCCGGCGCGGGCCGCCGGGCTGATTCTTGGACTGTCCGCTGACTGTGGTGCGGCGGGAGGCGGGGTCAGCGGCGGGCGCGCACGGCCCCGAAGCGTCGAAGCAAGGTGCTTCCCAGTGCCTGGGGAGACCGGTCACCGGTCTCCGGGTCCCGGTCCCGCTGGACCGGGGGATAGAGCCGGTCCGCCTCGGCCCGTTTGCGGGCTTCCAGCTCCGGGAGCCGGCGGGCAAGGGAGCCGGTGGCGGTGGGAATTTCCAGGCGTGAATCACTGTCATCAGCACCCGCGAAGGTCCAGCCGCTGCCCAGTTTAATCAGCGACTGGTGTTTGACATCGTAGTAACCCGGCTTGATCCCCAAGGCGACCCCCCGCGCGCCCGCTGCCGCTGCCAGCAGGTGAAAGTGGAACCGCGTGGTCAGCCACTCCTGTTGAGATGACAGCGGAAGCCCGTGCTGCCAGATGTGGGAAAATGGGATGAACCGGTCCCCGGGGATCAGATCTGACAGCAGTGCGAAGGCTGCGTGATCAGCACCCGGAATAGCTTCCACATAGCTGACCCGCTTCCCCTGGCTGATTGCATGCTCGATCACCGGACGGGCGGCCGCGACAGTCTTATGAAACGTTTGTGTATCGGTCATATCACTTTGGATACAGACAAAAAGTCCCTCTGCTCCGTGAGTATCCCGGCCTATTTCCCTGTTCGTTCCCAGAAATGCGTCGTCTATTCCCAGCGGAACACCGAAATTGGCGGAACTGGAGTTATCACGCACTGATACATAGTCAAAATCCGCGAACAGGGCAGTGGGATCGGCCAGGCCTTCCGGCAGCGGCATCAGACCTTGTCCGGTGGCATACAGCCGGGCGCCGGTCAGCTCCTTCACGGCCCTCATCCCGTCGGCCAGAGCAAAGTGGTGAGGCCAGACACCATTGAGGTAGCCACCTCCGATCAAGTGCAGCGACTGCGCTTCCCGCAGCTGCATCAGACCCAGATCGTAGGCAGGAGAGCCGAGATTGGCCACGAGGCCGCGGACCCGTTCGCCGATCTCTCCGGCCGGCAGATGGGCCGACTCGAGAACCGCACGCCACATCGTATTCGTGACGGTCAGGTTGGGGTGCAGCCCCTGAAAGAGCGCCGCCGCGGATCCAGGCTGTGGGCAGTCCAGCCACACCTGTGCATCAGGTGCCGTCTCGTTCAAATACCTCAGCCATGACGCAGTGATAAATTCGTCACCAAAATTGGGGTGGCCTGAAGTTCCGATCAAATAATAAACTGGATACCTCATAAGTCCAGATTAGCTTGAAACCGCTGATATTTCGTCCACCGTCCCTGAGGTGAAATTCACGCTTAGGGGCGTATCATTCCCAGCAGCCGGTTGAAGATGGTTTCGCCGTCGTCGGCAATACCGTCGTGATGGAAGTCAGCGCTTTCCCAGACCCGGAGTCCGGCGACCGCGGCGGCAGTCTCCAGGGAGAGGCCGCGGTCAACGTAAATGTCGTTGGTGTAGACGGCAGCAGCAGCCGGCACCGTGTTGCGGGCAAGCTGCTCCGTGTCGTAGAGCGCCGGCCAGCCGGACATTCCGGCGAGTACATGCGCAGTGCCCTGCAAAGGGCGCAGCGCTGGGTCCTCATCGAAGTACCACGGGTACACCATCTCACCGGTGTAGAGCGGTTCCGGCGCTTCGGGACGAAACTCCGGCCAGTCCTGCAGGACCCGCCACGCCGCCCAGTTTGTGGCCCCGCCCTGGCCATAGATCGATTCATGCATCAGGGCGTAGAGGGGATTGGCGGAACGCTCCGCTAGTTGCCAGACGCCGGTCAGGAAGGAGTCAGCGAGCCGCTCGCCGGACGGCGCCGCAACGAAGGCTTCCTCGAGCAGGTGATGAAGTCCGTCCATGCGGGTGTTGCCGCCCAGGAAGGATCCGGCCATCTGGAATCGCTGCACCGTCAGCCGCTGACCGTCAGGCAGGTACTCCGGAACGGCCTCCAGATGCCGGGCGATCCGGGTGGTGAGTTCCCGGTCGGCGGGGTACTTGTCAAAATACTCCCTGTTCCGGGCCGCCGTCCGCGCGAACGTGGCCTGGTAAACGCGGTCAGCCGGGCCGGTCAGCGGGGCCAGCCCGCCGGTGATCAGGACCTCCTTCAGCCCCTCGGGGGCAAAGGAGAGATACGTCAGGGCGCAGAATCCACCGTAGGACTGACCGTAGATGCTCCACGGCGCGGAGCCCAGGGCCGTGCGGATCAGTTCGGCGTCCCGGACGATGGAGTCGGCCCGGAAATGCCGCAGATATTCCGCCTGGGCCGCATCGTCTCCACGTCCGGCCAGGGTCTGCCGGTTCGCCGGTGTGGACAGGCCGGTCCCGCGCTGGTCCGGCATCAGGATGCGGAACCGCCGGGTGGCGGCCTTGGTCCAGCCGCCGAACTGCAGCAGTCTGCTGCCTTTTCCGCCGGGACCGCCCTGCAGGTACAGCAGCCAGGGGAGTTCATCGGCGCCGGCGACCTCGGGATCTGAATATTCGCGGGCAAACACGGTGATGTGTTCACCGTCCGGCCGGGAATGGTCCAGGGGAACGCTGAACCGGTGTTCCACCACCCGCATGCCGCGGACGGCGACGGGCTGCGACGCCGTGTGCGGGATGCTCACAGCAAACGTGTCTGGCCGGCTTCGGCGGCACCGAATTCGTTCAGGGCCCCGCCGGTCAGCCGGTACGTGGTCCATTCGTCCATCGGCTCCGCGCCGAGGGATTTGTAGAACTGGATGGAGGGCTCGTTCCAGTTCAGCACGCACCATTCGACCCGGGCGTACCCGCGGTCGACGGCGAGTTGGGCCAGGCTGCGCAGGAGCGCCTTTCCGTAACCGCGGCCGCGGCCCTCGGGACGTACATAGAGGTCCTCGAGCCAAATACCGTGGACCCCCTCCCAGGTGGAGTAGTTCAGGAACCAGAGCGCGAAACCTTGGACGGCCCCGTTGTCCTCCAGTACGTGCGCAAACACGGCCGGGTGCTCGCCGAAAAGGTGCTGCTCCAGGGCCTCCGGTGTGTTCCGGACGGCGTCTGGTTCCTTCTCGTAAATGGCGAGCTCATGAATGAGCTCGAGGATTACGGGAACGTCTGCTTTGCGTGCGGGCCGGATCAACATGGCATCCAGCCTAGTCCAGACGCCCGGCATGGATCACGCGGATGACGGGGCTGCCTGCTTCGTCCGAGGCGGCAAGGTCCACTTCGGCCGTGATCCCCCAGTCCAGATGCCCGGCCGGGTCCTTGAAGATCTGGCGCACTTCCCACTTGCCCGGCAGTTCCTTGATGATCAGCAGCTGCGGGCCGCGGGCATCGGGGCCGTCGTCAATGTCCTCGTGTTCTTCAAAGTACGCATCCAGGACGTCGGCCCAGCGGTCGGCATCCCAGCCGGATCCGGCGTCGAGCGTACCCAGCGCGGCGTCATCCTCATCAGCGAACAGTTTCACCCGCTGGAACATCTCGTTGCGGACCATCACGCGGAAGGCGCGGGTGTTGCCGGTGAGTTTCTCCGGGGCAGGGGGCAGCACGGGTTCACTGCCCGCGGAGGAATCAATCCCGGCGGCGAGTTCTTCCCATTCGTCCAGCAGGGAGGAATCGGTCTGACGGACCAGTTCCCCAAGCCACTCAATGATGTCTGACAGGTCCTCCCGGAGCGCTTCGGGCGGAACGGTCTGCAGCAGCGCCTTGTAGCAGTCGGCCAGGTAGCGCAGCACCACACCCTCGGAGCGGGCCAGCGAGTAGAACGCGACATACTCGCCGAAGCTCATGGCCCGCTCGTACATGTCCCGGACAATCGACTTCGGAGTCAGCTCGAAGTCGCCCAGCCAGGGAGCGCCGCTGCGGTAAACCTCGAATGACTGGAAGAGGAGCTCGGCGAGCGGCTGCGGGTAGGTGACTTCCTCCAGCAGCGCCATCCGCTGGTCGTACTCGATGCCCTCCGACTTCATGGCCGCGATGGCCTCTCCGCGCGCTTTCTTCTCCTGCGCGGAGAGCACCTGGCGCGGTTTCTCCAGCGTGGCTTCGATCACCGAGACCACGTCCAGGGCGTAGGACGGGCTGTCCGGGTCGAGGATCTCCAACGCCGCCATGGCGAAGGGGGAGAGCGGCTGGTTCAGCGCGAAGTTCGGCTGCAGGTGCACCTTGAGCCGGACCTGGCGGCCATCGGAATCCGGGACGGGCAGCTTCTCCACGATTCCGGCGGTCTTGAGTTCGCGGTAGATCCCCAGCGCCTTGCGCATGAGTTTCAGCTGCGAGGACCTGGTCTCGTGGTTATTGGTGAGCAGGTGCTTCGCAGCGCGGAACGGGTCACCCGGGCGTTCCAGGAGGTTCAGCAGCATGGCGTGCGTGACGTTGAAGCTGGAGGTCAGCGGCTCCGGAGTGCCCTCCACCAGCTTGGTGAACGTGGGCTCGCCCCAGGACACAAAACCGGCCTGCGGCTTTTTCTTGGCAACCTGCCGCAGCTTCTTCTGGTCATCGCCGAATTTCGCCTTCGCCTTGGCCATCGCCTTGGCGTTCTCGATGACGTGCTCCGGTGCCTGGACGACGACGGTTCCTGCCGTGTCATAACCGGCCCGGCCGGCCCGGCCGGCAATCTGGTGGAATTCCCGGACGTTCAGCGGGCGGGTGCGCACGCCGTCGTACTTGGACAGGGCAGTGATCAGGACGGTGCGGATCGGCACGTTGATGCCCACTCCGAGCGTATCGGTGCCGCAGATCACCTTCAGCAGTCCGGCCTGCGCCAGCTGTTCAACGAGCCGGCGGTACTTCGGCAGCATGCCGGCGTGGTGCACACCGATGCCGTGCCGGACCAGCCGGTTCAGGGTTTTGCCGAAGCCGGGGGCGAAGCGGAATCCGGCGATCAGGTCGGCGATCCTGTCCTTTTCCTCCCGCGTGCACACGTTGATGCTCATCAGCGCCTGGGCGCGGTCGATGGCCTCGATCTGGCTGAAGTGCACCACGTAGACCGGGACCTGCTTGGTCGCCAGCAGCTCCTCAAGGGACTCCTGGACCGGAGTCTCCACGTAGTAGTAGTGCAGCGGGATGGGCCGCTCCACGGAGGAGACCGTGACGGTGTCCCGGTTGGTCAGCTCGGAGAGGTCCGTGGCGATCCGGGTCATGTCGCCCAGGGTGGCGGACATCAGCAGGAACTGGGTCTGCGGCAGCTCCAGCAGCGGAACCTGCCAAGCCCAGCCGCGCTGCGGGTCGGAGTAGAAGTGGAACTCGTCCATGATCACGGTTCCGACGTCGGCGTCGGGCCCCTCGCGCAGGGCGATGTTCGCCAGGATCTCCGCGGTGCAGCAGATGATCGGGGCGTCCTTGTTGACCGAAGAGTCGCCGGTGACCATTCCGACGTTCTCCGCACCGAAAATGTCGCAGAGCGCGAAGAACTTTTCGGAAACCAGCGCCTTGATGGGGGCGGTGTAGTAGCTGCGCTCATCCAGTGCCATGGCGTAGAAGTGAGCGGCGATCGCCACCATGGACTTCCCGGACCCGGTGGGCGTAGCCAGGATGACGTTGTGGCCGGAGACCAGCTCCATCACGGCCTCGTCCTGGGCCTGGTACAGGGACATGCCGCGGCTCTCCACCCATTCCAGGAAGGAAGTGTAAAGCTCGTCGGGATCGACGGTGCGGGTGGCGGAGGGACCGGAAGGCAGCTGTTCAAGTAGTTTCATCTCCCTACCAGCCTAGCGGTGCGCGGGAAAGCCGCGTTCTGCGCCGCCAGGTGCCGGCCCAGGCAGCCCCGCCAGGGGGCCGGGTGCTCCGGTCAGGCCTATTGACTATGCCGCCGAGCCTGTCCATACTCTCTTTATTCTGCATTAAGAAATAGAAATTCCACATTGTGGATTAGTTGTTTTCCATCCTTCAGATGTTCTGCTCTCAACGCACCGCCAGCCCGGCACAGAGACGTGCCGCGGCGCAGCCGCCGTTCCACTGCCAAGGACGTTCCACTAACAGGCCACCGGCCGGAACTCCCGCACTGCACCCTGGAGACCACATGAATCCTGTTTCTGACCCGCCCCTGCCCTCCGCCCCGGCGTCGACCACTGCCGAGCGGGACCGGACATTCCGGCGCATAATTTTCCGGCTCGTACCCTTTCTTACGCTTGTCTGGTTCCTGGCCTGGATCGACCGGGTCAACATTGGTTTCGCGAAACTGACCATGATGGATGATCTGCAGTGGACCGAGGTCATTTATGGCGCGGGAGCAGGCATCTTTTTCCTGGGTTACTTCTTCTTCGAGGTCCCCAGCAACCTGCTGCTGCAGAAAATCGGCGCCCCTAAGACCATCATGCGTATTGCGCTGGGCTGGGGCATTGTGTCGATGCTGATGGCCTGGGTGCAGGAACCATGGCAGTTCTACAGTCTCCGGTTCCTGCTCGGTGCCTTCGAGGCCGGCCTGCAGCCAGGCGTGATCCTGTACCTGACGTTCTGGCTGCCCGCTCACCGCCGGGGAAAGGCGATGGCCATCTTTATGTCCGCTTCGGCGATGTCACTGATGGTGGGAAGCCCGCTGGCCGGTTTCATCATGGACCGTTTCTCCGGCTTCCTGGACATCGCCGGCTGGCAGTGGCTCTTCCTGGTGGAGGGTTTCCCCTCGATTGTGGTGGGTCTTGCCGCCGTCTTCATTCTCACCGACAAGCCCAACAACGCCCGCTGGCTCAGTCCCACGGAAAAGCAGCATGTGGCCTACGAACTTGCAGCCGAGGAACACGTGCTGGGCTCACGCGAACACAAGTTCTGGTCCTCGCTCCGCCAACCGAGCTCCTGGGTGCTGATCCTGACGTTCTTCTGCATCGTGGCGGGAAATGCGACGCTGACTTTCTATGGGCCCAGCCTGGTGCAGGCCGTCGGTTTTGCGGACATCACCAGCTTGGGCTGGGTAATGTCCGGCATCTACGCCTGCGGCTGGATCGGCATGGTCGGCAACGGCTGGCTCTCAGACCGGGCACGGGAATCCCGCTGGCACACTGCTGTCGCGGCGGGCCTGGGCGCGGCCGGGCTGCTGCTGGCTGCAGTCTTCCTGGGCCAGGGGAACGGATTGGGTGTGGTCCTGGCGCTGGCTCTGTCCGCCGCCGGGACGATGGGCGCCATCCCGGTGTTCTGGAACCTGCCCGGCCGCTACATGTCCGGCACCGCACTGGTTGCGGGCCTGGCGGTTATCAACTCGGTGGCTAACCTCGCTGGCTACTTCGCCCCGCAGGTGCTCGGTGCCATGAAGGCGTCCACCGGGAACTACACCGGCGGGCTCTACCTCATTGCTGCTGTTGAATTCGCTGCGGTTGCGCTGGTGCTGCTCTTCATCAAGAAACAGCAGGGGGTCCGGAACTCCGCGGTATCAAGGACTTCCGCACCCGTGCGCTGACCGGCCAGGCCAGCCCAGGCAGCCGCCGTTCCCTGGCCGCCGTGCCTGCTACGCTCGCGGCATGAAATGGGATCCGGCAAAGTACACACAGTTCTCCACCCACAGAGACCGGCCGTTCTTCGATCTGGTGGCCAGGATCGGCGCTGACAACCCTGACTGGGCCGCGGATTTGGGCTGCGGCACCGGGGCGTTGACCGCCGTCCTGGCTGACCGGTGGCCGGGCGCTTCAGTCACCGGCCTGGATTCCTCACCGGAGATGGTGCACCAGGCGCGCGTGCTGGCGGGCGGCCGGACGCAGCTCTCCTTCCAGGAGGGGAACATTCGGGACTGGGAGCCGCGGCCCGGCCCCGGAGTGCTGGTCTCCAACGCCGCGCTGCAGTGGGTTCCCGGACATGAAGAACTGCTGCAGCGCTGGGCCAAGGAACTCGATCCCGGTTCCTGGATCGCTGTGCAGGTGCCCGGCAACTTCGGCGGCCTCTCCCACGTCCTGATGCGTGAACTGGCCGGCTCGCCGCGCTGGCGTCCCGCGCTCGCCGGTGTGCTGAGGGGTGAGGACTCCGTGGCTGAACCGGAGCGGTACCTCGAGCTGCTCGTCGACGCCGGGTTTGTTCCCGATGTCTGGGAAACCAGTTACCAGCAGGTGCTCACCGGGGAGGATCCGGTGCTGGACTGGGTCCGGGGAACGGCGCTGCGCCCGGTTATGGCTGCCCTGCCCGCAGGGGAGTACGCGGAATTTGAAGCCGAGTACGGCCAGCTGCTGCGGACTGCTTATCCGGCCAGGCCCTGGGGCACCGTGTTCCCCTTCCGCCGGCTATTCATGGTGGCGCGGAAGCCCTAGCCCCCCAGGCCCAGCCGCGCCGGGAAGCGGCCGGATCAGCAGCTGACAACAGCAGCCATCAATCAACGGCGCCGGGCCGCGCGCATCAGCGGGGTATCAAGCCCATCGATCTGCTCGTCGGCTCCGGCCCGGCTCCGGCCCGGCTCCGGCCCGGCGCCCCGTCCCGTCCCGCTGATAATGCCTGGCCCGGTACAGCAGCCCGCCGAGACCGATCAGGAGGATGCTCCCGATCGGCCCGTACCCGGATTCACCTTCCCCGGCCCGGGTGGAAACCACGATGAAGGACAGGGCACACAAGGCACATCACCGCGCCGGCGATGAGGCAGCTCAGCACCGCCGCGGGCCCCGCGAGATTCACTGCTGTTCCGGAGAGGCGGAGCCAACGGCTAAGGGGACCGCCGCCTCCCGCGCTCGCAGGTGCCGGGAAGAGCCCGTTACCAGCCGCGTTCCTTCCACTCGGCCAGATGGGGGCGTTCGGCACCAAGGGTCGTTCCGGCGCCGTGGCCCGGATGGACCACCGTGTCATCCGGAAGGTATTCGAAGATACGTTCGAATACGTCGGCGAACAGGGAGTTGAACCGCTGCGGGTCCTTTTGCGTGTTGCCGAGGCCTCCGGGGAAGAGCGAGTCACCGGTGAACAGGTGCGCCGGCCCATCCGGATCCCGGTAAAGCAGGGCAACGGAGCCGGGGGTGTGTCCGCGCAGGCTGATCACTTCCAGGTCAAAACCGTCGAAGTCCAGCACGTCACCGTGGGATAGCGGCACATCGGTCGGCACCGGAATCGCCGGGATGTCCTCAGCCCCCGCCGCCGTGCGGGCTCCCGTGGCTGCAACGGCGTCGGCGAGCGCCTGAACATGGTCCGGATGGCTGTGGGTGGTGATGATCATCCGGACGGCTGCCTCCGCAGGCCCGCCGTACAGATCGTCCGCCCCATTGTCCAGCAGCGCCTGGATGCGCGGAAAATCATCCGCGGCGTCAATCAGGACCTGGGTGCCCGAGTTCTTAGCCGTGAGGACGTAGACATTGTTGTCCATGGAACCAACGGACGCGCTTCTGATCGAGACGTTCTTCGTATCCAACATGCGGCCCAGTCTAAACGGCTGCCAGGGTGCCCGGGGTGCACACGGAGACCGTGTCAGGGGGACCCTTGCCCGGCCTCGGGGAACGGGCGTAGTTTCGGATGGTGCCGGCGGACCGCCCGGCAGCTCCGGGAGGATAAGTGCTCGTTCGGCTCGTTCGTGAAAACCTGGCCCCGTTCAAGGGTGCCGTTGCCGCCGTCGTCGTCCTGCAGTTCCTGCAGACCGCCGCGACCCTGTTCCTGCCCACCCTCAACGCGGACATCATTGACCGCGGAGTGGTGCAGGGAGACACCGGAGCCATCCTCTCGATCGGCGCCTGGATGCTGGCGGTGACGGCCGCTCAGATGGTGTGCTCGGTCGCGGCCACCTACTACTCTGCACGCACCGCCATGCGGGTGGGCCGGAATGTGCGTGACGCCCTCTTTACCAACGTGCAGACGTTCTCCGGCCGGGAGGTGGGCGTTTTCGGTGCGCCGTCGCTGATTACCCGCACCACCAATGACGTGCAGCAGGTGCAGATGTCCCTGCTGCTCACCATGACCATGATGGTTTCCGCCCCGATCATGGGTGTGGGCGGGGTGCTGCTGGCCCTGAACCAGGACATTCCGCTCTCCGGCATCCTGCTGCTGATCCTGCCGGTGCTGTTTGTCATCATCATCCTGATCCTGCGCCGGCTGGTTCCGCTGTTCCGGCGGGCACAGCGCCAGATCGACCGGGTCAACGGAGTGCTGCGGGAACAGATCATGGGCATCGCGGTGATCCGTGCGTTTGTCCGGGAACGCACCGAGGAGCACCGGTTCGAAGGCGCCAACGCCGACCTCACCGGCACACAGCTGCGGGTGGCCCAGTACCTGGCACTCCTTTTTCCCGCCGCGATGCTCGTCGCGAATACCGCCACCGTAGCCGTGGTGTGGTTCGGTGCCTTCCGGATCGATGCCGGGCAGATGCAGATCGGCGCACTGACCGCCTTCATCGCGTACATCATGCAGATCCTGATGGCCGTGATGATGTCCATGTTCATGATCATGATGCTTCCCCGCGCCGCGGTCTGCGCCGAACGGATCTACGAGGTGCTCGATACGCGCACCAGCGTCCGCGACGCACCGGACGCCCGGCCGCTGCTGTTCGACGGCGGCCGCCTCGAGTTCCGGGAGGTGGGCTTCACCTATCCGGGGGCCGAGGCTCCGGTGCTGCAGGGGATCAGCTTCGAGGCACTGCCCGGGCAGACGACGGCGATCATCGGTTCCACGGGGGCCGGGAAATCCACTCTGCTCAACCTCATTCCCCGGCTCCTGGACCCCACCGCCGGCAGCATCAGCGTTGATGGCCAGGACACGGCAGCCGTCACCCTGGACTCGCTGCGCGGCGGAATCGGCCTGGTGCCCCAGCGGGCGCACCTCTTCTCCGGCACCATCGCGTCCAATCTGCGCTTCGGCAGGCCCGAAGCCACGGACGAGGAACTCTGGCAGGCACTCGACATCGCCCAGGCCGCAGATTTTGTGCGGGCGTCCGAGGGAGGGCTGGACCACGCCGTGGAACAGGGCGGCACCAACTTCTCCGGCGGACAGCGGCAGCGGCTGGCCATCGCCCGCGCACTGGTGGTCCAGCCGGCCATCTACCTCTTCGACGACAGCTTCTCCGCACTGGATTTCGCCACGGATGCCAGGCTCCGGGCAGCGCTGAAGGAACGCACTGCCCATGCGACCGTACTGGTAGTGGCGCAGCGGGTGAACACGATCACCGACGCTGCCCGGATCATCGTCCTGGACGAAGGACGGATCGCCGGAACCGGCAGTCATGCGGAACTGATGGAGACCAGTCCCACCTACCGCGAGATCGTCGAATCCCAGCTCACTCCCGAGGAGGCACTGTGAGTATGCCGGGCCGCGGCGCTCCGGCCGCTAAACCGGCCAACTTCGCCTCCTCCGCGGGCCGGCTGCTCCGGCTGCTGTCACCGGATACCTGGCGGGTTGCCGCCGTGGCAGTCTGCGCCGTCGTCTCCGTGGCGCTCGCGGTCACCGCACCCAAGGTGCTGGGGGACGCGACGAACGTTATTTTCGACGGCGTGATCGGCGCCTCGCTGGCGCCGGGGGTACCCAAGGAGGCCCAGGTCGCGGCCCTGCGTGCCTCGGGAGAGAACCAGCTCGCGGACATGCTGGCAGCCATGGACGCCGTGCCGGGGGAGGGGATCAACTTCAGCGCCCTCGGGGGGCTGCTGCTGGGAGTGCTGGCCATCTACCTGGCGTCCTTCTTTTTCGGCTGGGCCCAGGCGCGGGTGACCGCACGGATCGTGCAGGGCGCCATGTACCGGCTGCGGCGGGACGTGGATGCCAAGCTCTTCCGCCTGCCGATGTCCCACTTCCAGCGGGAGTCCCGGGGCGACGTGCTCAGCCGCGTCACCAACGACATCGACAACCTGGCCCAGACCCTTTCGCAGAGCATCACCCAGGTGATCACCTCGGTGCTGACCATCTTGGGCGTGCTGGGCATGATGCTGTGGATTTCCCCGCTGCTGGCACTGATAGCCGTCGCTACGGTTCCGGTCTCCGCCCTGGTGACTGTCCTGATCGCACGGCGCTCGCAGGTGCAGTTCAAAGCACAGTGGAAGACCACCGGAGAGGTGAACGGCTACATCGAGGAGATGTTCACCGGCCAGGATGTGGTGAAAGCCTTCGGCCAGCAGGAACGGGTGGTGGCCGGTTTCGCCCCGGCTAATGACCAGTTGTACTCCGCGACCTTCCGGGCCCAGTTCGTCTCCGGCATCATCATGCCGGTCATGATGTTCATTTCGAACCTGAACTATGTGGCGGTCGCCGTCGTTGGCGGCATCCAGGTGGCCGGCGGGGCGCTGTCCATCGGCGGTGTGCAGGCGTTCGTGCAGTACAGCCGGCAGTTCTCCCAGCCGCTGGGGCAGCTGGGCGGCCTGATCAACATGCTCCAGTCCGGCGTCGCCTCCGCTGAGCGTGTCTTCGCGCTCCTCGATTCCAAGGAGGAAAGCCCCGATCCGGACCATCCGGTGGTGCTGCAGAAGGTGCGCGGCGACGTCGCGTTCCGCCGGGTTTCCTTCTCCTACACCCCGGAGGCCCCACTGATCCGGGACCTCTCCTTCGACGCCAAACCCGGGCAGACGGTGGCGATCGTCGGTCCTACGGGGGCAGGCAAAACCACCCTCGTCAACCTGCTGATGCGCTTTTATGACATCGACTCCGGGGACATTACGATCGACGGCGTCAGCATCATGGATATGCGCAGGGAAGACCTGCGCAGCTGTATTGGCATGGTCCTCCAGGACGCCTGGCTGTTTGAAGGCACGATCCGCGAGAACCTCTCCTATGGGGCTCCGGACGCCACGGAGGAACAGATCATCGAGGCGGCGAAGGCCACCCATGTGGACCACTTCGTCCGGTCGCTGCCGGATGGCTACGACACGGTCCTCACCGCGGAGGGCGGTTCCCTGAGCCAGGGGCAGCGGCAGCTGATCACCATCGCCCGGGCCTGGCTGGCTAATCCCGCGATCCTGGTGCTGGACGAAGCGACAAGCTCGGTGGACACACGCACCGAAATCGCCATCCGGCAGGCCATGAACGCCCTGCGCCAGGCCCGCACCTCCTTCGTGATCGCCCACCGCCTCTCCACGATCCGGGACGCGGATATCATCCTGGCGGTCCGGGACGGCCGGATTGTGGAGCAGGGAACCCATGCGGCCCTGCTGGAGGCCGGGGGATTCTATTCCGGGCTCTACCAATCCCAGTTCAGTGAACCTGCCACGGCGGCCGAACCGCCGGACTAGCCTTGCCGGCCCTTGGCCGGGCCCCGCACATGGCAAGATTGAAGGGACTTCCCGACCTGCCGGGTAAACCCCGGCAGCACAACAGAAAGCGGTGGCATGGACGACGGCGTGCTCTCCTGGGTACGGATCGACGGAACAAGTTCGGTGCCGCCGTACGAACAGCTCCGCCTGCAGATCCTTGACGCCGCCAACGACGGCAGCCTTGCCGTTGGCACCCGGCTTCCTCCCGTCCGCGCGCTGGCAGCGCAGCTGGGCCTCGCGGTGAATACGGTCGCACGGGCGTACCGCGAACTGGAGCAGGCCGAGGTGGTCACCACCCGTTCCCGGGCGGGCACCATCATCGCCGCGGCGGGGGATAACGGCAGACGGCGCGTCGCTGAAGCCGCCAGGGTTTTTGCTCACACCGTCAAGGCCAACGGAGTGGACTCGAAGACAGCGCTGTCCTACGTCGAAGCGGCCCTACGCCAGGGGTGAACACACCCACCCTCGAATACATGTTCGAGTTCCGAGTGTTCTACAGTGGAAAGCGTGTCTACCGCGACTTCACTCTCCCCTGGCCAAACACCGAACCACGGCGGCGACCTGTCGCGCCTGATCGTTAAGGGCGCACGGGAGCACAACCTGCGCAATGTCGATCTGGATCTGCCCCGGGACGCGATGATTGTTTTCACCGGCCTCTCGGGGTCCGGTAAGTCCTCCCTGGCGTTCGACACCATCTTTGCCGAGGGCCAGCGCCGTTATGTGGAGTCACTGTCCTCCTACGCCCGGATGTTCCTGGGCCAGGTGGACAAGCCAGACGTCGACTTCATCGAGGGCCTGTCACCCGCGGTGTCCATCGACCAGAAGTCCACCAGCAAGAACCCGCGGTCCACGGTCGGCACGATCACTGAGATCCATGACTACATGCGCCTGCTCTGGGCACGCGTGGGCACCCCGTTCTGCCCGGTCTGCGGGGAACCGGTGAGCCGGCAGACGCCGCAGCAGATCACCGACCAGCTCCTCGAGCTCGAGGAAGGGACCCGTTACCAGATCCTGGCGCCGGTGGTCCGGGGCCGCAAGGGCGAGTTCGTTGACCTGTTCAAGGATCTGGCCGCGAAGGGCTATTCCCGGGCGAAGGTGGACGGCAAGCTCGTCCAGCTCTCCGATCCGCCCAAGCTGGGCAAGCAGTACAAGCACACCATCGAGGTGGTGATTGACCGCCTGGTCGCCAAGGACGGCATCCGGCAGCGGCTCACCGACTCGGTGGAAACCGCCCTGGCACTGGCCGACGGCCGCGTCCTGGCCGACTTCGTGGACGCGGAGGAGGGCAGCCCTGAACGGACCCGCACCTTCTCGGAGCACCTCGCCTGCCCGAACGAGCACCCGCTGGCCATTGACGAAATTGAGCCCCGGTCCTTCTCCTTCAACAACCCCTTCGGCGCCTGCCCCGTCTGCACCGGCATCGGCTCCCGGCTGGAAGTCGACGAAGAACTGGTTGTCCCCAACCCCAACCTGAGCCTCGCGGCCGGCGCGATCGCCCCCTGGTCGATGGGGACGGCCACCACCGAATACTGGAACCGCCTGCTGGACGGACTGGCCAAGGACATGGGCTTCTCCATGGACGTGCCGTGGAAGAAGCTGCCGGCAAAGGCCCGGGAGGCCGTGTTGCACGGCAAGGACCACAAGGTTGTTGTCCAGTACAAGAACCGGTTCGGCCGGGAACGCAAATACAGCACCGGCTTCGAAGGCGTTATCGGCTACATTAAGCGCAAGCACCAGGAGACCGAATCCGAAAGTTCGCGGGACCGCTACGAGGAATACATGCGGGAAACCCCGTGCCCGGAATGCGGCGGCGCCCGGCTGAACCCGGCCTCGCTTTCGGTGCTGATCAACGGACGCAACATCGCCGAAGCGAGCAGGATGCCGCTGCGCGAGGCGGCCACGTTCTTCGACACCCTGACCCTGACTCCGCGCGAAGCGAAGATCGGTGAACAGGTCCTCAAGGAAATCCAGGCGCGCCTGACCTTCCTGCTCGACGTCGGCCTCGACTACCTCAGTCTTGACCGCCCGGCCGCAACCCTCTCCGGCGGTGAAGCACAGCGCATCCGCCTCGCCACCCAGATTGGTTCCGGCCTGGTCGGCGTGCTCTACGTCCTCGACGAGCCGTCCATCGGTCTGCACCAGCGCGACAACCGGCGGCTGATCGAGACCCTGGCCCGGCTACGGAACCTGGGGAACACCCTGATCGTGGTCGAGCACGACGAAGACACAATCCACGAAGCGGACTGGGTCGTCGACGTGGGACCCGGCGCAGGGGAGGCAGGCGGCGAAATTGTGCACTCCGGCCCGTTGTCCGAGCTGCTGACCAATACGCGCTCGATTACGGGTGACTATCTCTCCGGGCGGCGGAAGATCGAGGTCCCCGCCAAGCGGCGCAAGGTCGACAAGTCGCGTCAGCTGAAAATCGTGGGCGCACGGGAAAACAACCTGCGCGACCTCGATGTCAGCCTGCCGCTGGGCGTCTTCACTGCGGTGACCGGCGTGAGCGGTTCGGGTAAGTCCACGCTCATCAACGACATCCTGTACCGCGTGCTGGCCAGCAAGTTGAACGGCGCCAAGCACGTGGCCGGACGGCACACCCGGGTGGACGGCCTGGAGCACCTGGACAAGGTCATCCACGTTGACCAGAGCCCCATCGGCCGCACCCCTCGCTCCAACGCGGCCACCTACACGGGCGTCTTCGACCACATCCGGAAACTGTTCGCCGAGACCAACGAGGCCAAGGTCCGCGGCTACCTTCCCGGCCGGTTCTCCTTCAACGTCAAGGGCGGCCGCTGCGAAGCCTGCCACGGCGACGGCACCCTGAAGATCGAAATGAACTTCTTGCCGGACGTCTACGTCCCGTGCGAGGTCTGCCACGGTGCCCGGTTCAACCGCGAAACCCTGGAAGTCCACTACAAGGGCAAGAACATTGCCGAAGTCCTGGATATGCCGATCGCCGAAGCCGCGGAGTTCTTCGCGGCGTTCAGCCCGATCGCCCGGCACCTCAACACCCTCGTTGACGTTGGCCTCGGGTATGTCCGCCTCGGTCAGCCCGCCACCACCCTCTCCGGCGGCGAGGCCCAGCGGGTCAAGCTGGCCGCCGAACTGCAGAAGCGGTCCAACGGCCGCAGCGCGTACGTCCTGGACGAGCCCACCACGGGCCTCCACTTCGAAGACGTGCGGAAACTGCTGATGGTCCTGCAGGGCCTCGTGGACAAGGGCAATACCGTCATTACGATCGAGCACAACCTCGATGTCATCAAGAGTGCGGACTGGATCATTGATCTGGGGCCCGACGGCGGATCCGGCGGCGGCCAGGTCGTCGCCTCCGGCACCCCCGAAAAGGTGGCCAAGACCCCGGCCAGCCACACCGGCCGGTTCCTCGCGGAGATTCTCAGCTAGTCACAGCAGGCTTTCGGGGCCGGCGGCCGCCGGCCCCGAAAGCCTGCCGACATATTCCGGCCGAGTTATGTATTTTTCGCCCCGGCGCCTCTCTGTGGGAAACTTGCCCGGTGATAAAACTCCGGCTTCTGGTCCTGTTTGATCTTGATGGCACCCTCGTGGACCCCGCCGGCAGTATTACCGGGGGAATCAGGGCTGCCCTTTCTGCTTCCGGCCTGCCGGTGCCGGCCGAACCGGACCTCCATCAGATGGTCGGGCCCCCGCTGGCCGAGTCGCTGACCCGCATTGCGGGTGTACCCGCCGCCCAGCTGGACGCCGTGATCTCCCGGTACCGCACCGGTTACCGGGAAACTGGAATGGCTGCCAGCCGCCCGTATCCCGGCATCCGGGCAGCAGTGGAAGAACTGCGGGACGCCGGCTGCCTCGTCGCCGTGGCAACGCAGAAACCCGAGCCCACCGCCAAGGAACTTCTCCGGGTCCAGGACCTGGAGGGACTGTTCGATTCAATCCACGGTTCGCCGGCTGATGAGCGGGCCGCAGCACGTGACGGCAAGGCCTCCATCATCAAGGCCGCCCTGGACCGGCACGCAGGAAAGTATTCCGCGGCAGTCATGGTGGGGGACCGCCAGCATGACGTGCACGGTGCTGCCGCCAACCTGATTCCCTGCATCGGGGTTTCCTGGGGCTTCGCAGCAGACGGCGAGCTGGAAGCCGCGGGGGCTGCCGCCGTCGTCGGATCCGCCGCGGAGCTGAAGGCTGCCGTCGCGGAGGCCGCAGGTCTGGCAGGTGCCCATGGCCCTCTATGATCTCACCCGTTCCAGCACCCGCGGGCTCATCCGCCTTTGCCGCCCTACCGTCAGCGGCCTGGAGAACGTGCCAACGTCCGGGCCCTTTATTGTCGCTTCCAACCATCTCTCCTTCCTGGACAGCGTCCTGATCCAAGCGCTGATGCCGCGGCGGGTCGGTTTCTTCGCCAAGGCCGAGTACTTCACTACTCCGGGGCTCAAGGGCGCCGCGATGCGCAGCTTCTTCGAAAGCGTCGGTTCCATTCCGGTTGAGCGGGACCAGCAGGCTGCCAGCGTCGCGGCACTGAAATCCCTGCTCGACGTGCTCGAAACCGGCGGCGGCATCGGCATCTACCCGGAGGGCACCCGTTCCCGTGACGGCCTGCTCTACCGCGGCCGCACCGGCGTCGGCTGGCTGGCGCTGACCTCCGGAGCGCCGGTGGTCCCCGTTGGCCTGATCGGCACGGAACGGCTGCAGCCGGCGGGCAAGAAATGGGTGAAGCCGCGGCCTTTCACCATGTCCGTGGGCCGGCCGCTGTACTTCCAGAAGACCGGCCCGGGCCACGCCCTGCCGGAGCGGCGGCGGGTGACGGACCAGGTCATGGACGCCATTGCCGAGCTCTCCGGCCAGGAGCGCGCCGCCAGCTACAACCAGAACCGGCCCGACGGCGCCTGAGCCGGGACCCGCCGGGGGGGCGCGTGCTTTGCGCGGGCGGCGAAACCGGCCGGGCAGGCGTCCGGCGGCAGGCCGGCACCGCCTTAGGATGGAAAAGTGGCAGATCCAGCAACTTACCGGCCCCGGGCGGGGGAAATACCGACGGAACCCGGGGTGTACCGGTTCCGGGATGAACACCGCCGGGTCATTTATGTGGGCAAGGCCAAAAACCTGCGTTCCAGGCTTAACTCCTATTTCGCCAACCCGCGGCAGCTGCTGCCCAAAACCCGCGCCATGGTCTTTAACGCCACCAGCGTGGAATGGACGGTGGTTGGCACCGAGCTCGAGGCCCTGCAGCTCGAGTACACCTGGATCAAGGAATTCAGTCCCCGGTTCAACATCATGTTCCGGGACGACAAGTCCTACCCGTACCTCGCCGTCACCATGGGGGAGAAGTACCCCCGCGCCCAGGTGATGCGCGGAGACCGGCGGAAGGACACCCGCTACTTCGGCCCGTTCTACCCGGCGAAGGCAATCCGCGAGACCCTCGACACGCTCCTGCGGGTCTTCCCGGTCCGCACCTGCAGTGCCGGCGTCTTCAAGCGGGCCGAGCGCACCGGACGCCCCTGCCTGCTGGGCTACATCGATAAGTGCTCCGCACCGTGCGTTGGCCGGATCAGCCCGGAAGACCACCGTGCCCTGGCCGCTGAACTGTGCGCCTTTATGTCCGGGGACAGCAAGCGCTTCATCCAGGACCTGGAAAAACGGATGCAGCATGCCGTGGCGGAACTGGACTATGAGTCGGCCGCCCGCATCCGGGATGACATTTCCGCACTGAGGAAAGTCTTCGAACGCAACACGGTGGTCCTGTCCGAGGATACCGACGCGGACATTTTCGGCCTCGTCCAGGACGAACTCGAAGCGTCCGTCCAGGTCTTCCACGTCCGCGGCGGCCGGATCCGCGGCCAGCGCGGCTGGGTCGTGGAAAAGGTCGAGGACATGGACACCGGCGAGATCGTGGAACACCTGCTGCAGCAGGTCTACGGTGAAGCTGCCATGGCGGACCGGATTCCGCGCAGGGTCCTGGTTCCGGTGCTGCCGGAGAACGCGGAAGAGCTCCAGGTCTGGCTGCGCGGCCTGCGCGGCTCCAAGGTGAAGATTTCCGTTCCCCAGCGCGGCGATAAGAAATCGCTGATGGAAACCGTCACCCGGAACGCCGAAGATGCCATGCGCCTGCATAAGAGCCGGCGGGCAGGAGACCTGACCACCCGGTCAGCCGCCCTGTCCGAACTCCAGGAAGCACTGGATATCCCCGTGCCGCTGCTGCGCATCGAGTGTTACGACATCTCCCACGTGCAGGGCACCAACGTGGTGGCGTCGATGGTGGTGGCGGAAGACGGTCTGATGAAGAAATCCGACTACCGCCGCTTCTCGATCACCGGTGACGCAGCCCGGGACGACACAGCGTCCATGTATGACGTAATCTCCCGCCGGTTCAAGCACTATCTGGCGGATAACTTCGACCCGGCCGCTGCGGTGCCCGACGCCGATTCCGGTTCGGTGCCCGGGGCAGCGGACCCTGCCGCACTGCAGTCCGGTGAACCGGTGGCGGACACCCTGACCGCCGCGCCGAAGGCCAAGTTTGCCTACCCGCCGAACCTGGTGGTGGTCGACGGCGGCAAGCCCCAGGTCGCCGCGGCGTCCCGGGCGCTGGAAGACCTGGGCATCACAGACGTGTACGTGGTGGGGCTGGCCAAGCGGCTGGAAGAAGTCTGGGTACCGGACAGCGAATTCCCGGTCATCCTGCCCCGCTCCTCCGAAGCGCTGTTCCTGCTGCAGCGCATCCGGGACGAGGCACACCGCTTCGCCATCACTTTCCACCGGCAGAAGCGCGGCAAGTCCATGACCGCGTCCGCCCTGGATAACGTCCCCGGTCTGGGCCCGGCCAAGCAGAAGGCACTGATCAAGCACTTTGGTTCGGTGCGCCGGCTGAAGCAGGCCACCACCGGGCAGCTGATGGAGGTTCCCGGCATCGGTCCGGCGATGGCTTCCGTCATTCAGTCCTCCCTGGCCGGCGCCGAAGCCGCTCCGGCGGTCAATATGGCCACCGGCGAAATAATCGAATCTTAGCTAGGCTTGGGACTGCCGGTGCACGGCGGCCTGACAGGCCGTCCCGGCGCCGGGCAAGACCGGCACTGCAAGGAGCATAGGCACCGAAAATAGGCACCGGCACTAGTTGGCTGACTGACGGGACACAGAAGAACATGACAGAAGTGGACGGGCTGCAAAGCGTCAAGCCTGCCGAGTCCGAACTACTCGTTGTCACCGGCATGTCCGGTGCCGGACGAACCACCGCAGCCAACGCCCTCGAAGACCACGGCTGGTATGTCGTGGAAAACCTCCCGCCGCTGATGCTTGGCACACTCACCGAGCTCGTGTCGAGGATGCCGCATTCGATCCCCAAGCTCGCAGTGGTGATCGATGTCCGCAGCAAGGAACTCTTCCAGGACATCCGCGAGGCGCTGGGCAACCTCCGAGCCGCCGGCGTCACCTACCGTGTGCTGTTCCTCGACGCCTCGGACCAGGCCCTCGTCCAGCGCTTCGAAAGCGGCCGCCGTCCGCACCCGCTGCAGGAAGACGGCAGGATCCTGGACGGAATCGCTGCCGAGCGGGATGTGCTGCGTGAGCTGCGGGATGCCTCGGACGTCATCGTGGACACCTCAAAACTCAATGTCCATGCCCTGGCCACCACCATCACCGAGCTGTTCACCGAACACGGCCCGATTGTGCTGCGCCTGAACGTGATGAGCTTCGGCTTCAAGTACGGTCTTCCGGTTGACGCGAATTTCGTGGCCGACGTCCGGTTCATTCCCAACCCGCATTGGGTTCCGCAGCTGCGCCCGCACACCGGCCAGGACGCCGACGTGCGCGAGTACGTGCTTGGCGCCCACGGCACCGCAGACTTCCTGGACCGTTATGTGGAGGCCCTGGTGCCGGTCATCGACGGGTACCGGCGGGAAAACAAGCACTACGCCACGATCGCTGTCGGCTGCACCGGTGGAAAGCACCGCTCCGTTGCCGTCACCGAGGAACTGGCCAAGCGGCTGGCGAAACTGCCGCATGTGACCGTAAGTTCCCACCACCGCGACCTTGGGCGCGAATAGGTGGGGTTCCTTACCGGCCCCATCCCCATCCTTCCCGAAGGCGGGTCCCTCCGTCCCCCGGGAGGAGGGAAACCTCCGGCGGTCGTGGCGCTGGGCGGCGGCCACGGTCTGTCTGCCTCCCTCTCCGCGCTGCGCCTGCTCACCACGGATCTGACCGCCGTCGTCACCGTTGCTGACAACGGCGGATCCTCCGGCCGGCTCCGCGAGGAACTCGATGTGCTGCCGCCAGGAGACCTGCGGATGGCGCTGTCAGCCCTCTGCGATGACACCGACTGGGGACGCACCTGGCGGGACGTGATGCAGCACCGGTTCCGCTCCCGCCCCGGCGTCGACGGCGCCCTGGACAACCATGCGCTGGGAAACCTGCTGATTGTCACTCTCTGGGAGCTGCTGGGGGACCCCGTCGCGGGGCTCCAATGGGCCGGCGCCCTGCTCGGTGCGCGCGGCCAGGTGCTGCCCATGTCCACGGTCCCGCTGACCATTGAGGGCGACGTCCTGCGGCTGACCGGTTCCGGGCTCCGGCACGAAACCGTCACCGGGCAGGCGGAACTGGCCGTTGCCGGAACACACTCGAATGTTGTCAATGTCCGCCTGCTGCCTCCGGATGCGCCCGCCTGCACGGAAGCGGTCTCCGCGATCCGGCGGGCGGACTGGGTGATCCTGGGACCCGGCTCCTGGTACACCTCCGTGCTGCCGCACCTGCTGCTGCCGGAAATGCGTGAAGCCCTGTGCGACACCCGGGCCCGCCGGTGCCTGACCATGAACCTCAGCAACGAAACCAAGGAGACGTCGGGGATGACCGCCGTCGACCACCTCCAGGTGATCCGGCGCTATGCGCCCGGGTTCAAGGTGGACGTGGTGCTGGCAGATCCGGCGGTGGTGGAGGACCGCGGGGCCTTCGCAGCGGCGGCCGCCGAAATGGGGGCCCGTCCGGTCTTCGGTAAGGTAGGGGCAGCGGCCGGGCGGCCGATCCATGATCCGCTGCGTCTGGCAGCCGCCTATCACGATATTTTCGGGGAAAGCTAGGAGTGTATTTGTGGCGCTGACTGCTGCAGTCAAAGAGGAACTCTCACGTCTGACCGTGAAAAAGTCCTCAGTTCGAAAAGCCGAAGTTTCGGCAATGCTGCGCTTTGCGGGAGGTCTTCACATCATTTCGGGCCGCATCGTCATCGAGGCCGAGGTTGACCTCGCTTCGACGGCCCGGCGGCTGCGTGCGGCGATTGCCGAGGTCTACGGCCACGCGAGTGACATCGTGGTAGTCACGGGTTCGGGGCTGCGGCGCGGAAACCGCTACGTGGTGCGGGTCGTGAAGGACGGCGAGTCCCTGGCCCGCCAGACCGGGCTTCTGGACGCCCGGGGGAGGCCCGTCCGCGGACTGCCGTCCGTCGTCGTGAACGGCTCCGCCGCAGACGCCGAGGCAGTCTGGCGCGGGGCGTTCCTTGCCCATGGGTCCCTGACCGAGCCCGGACGCTCCTCCTCACTGGAAGTCACCTGCCCCGGCCCGGAAGCTGCCCTGGCACTGGTCGGCGCCGCCCGGCGCATCGGTATTGCGGCCAAGGCCCGCGAAGTGCGCGGTGTGGACCGCGTGGTGATCCGCGATGGAGACACCATCGCTGCCCTGCTCACCCGGATGGGCGCGCACGACGCGCTGATGGTCTGGGAAGAGCGGCGGATGCGCAAGGAAGTCCGCGCCACCGCCAACCGCCTGGCCAACTTCGACGACGCCAACCTGCGCCGCTCGGCCCAGGCCGCCGTCGCTGCCGGCGCCCGGGTGGAACGCGCCCTGGAAATCCTCGGGGAGGACGTCCCGGAACACCTGCGTTATGCCGGTGAACTGCGGGTGGGGCACAAGCAGGCCAGCCTGGATGAACTCGGACGCCTGGCCGACCCGCCCATGACGAAGGACGCCATTGCCGGCCGCATCCGGCGTCTTCTGGCCATGGCCGACAAACGCGCAGGTGAACTGGGAATTCCTGGCACCGAAGCAAATGTGACCCCTGAAATGCTTGACCAGTAGCCACCCGCATAGGATGGACTAAGGTTGCTGACCTGTTCAGCCCGATGAGCTTCCGGATGGAAAAGCCGTCCGGATAATGGATCCGACAATCAACGGAGGATTTTCGTGAACGAATACACACTGCCTGAACTGCCGTACGACTACGCTGCGCTGGAACCGCACATCTCTGCGCGCATCATGGAACTGCACCACGACAAGCACCACGCCACCTACGTCGCCGGCGCCAACACCGCCCTCGCCCAGATGGCAGAAGCCCGGGAGAAGGGCGACTTCGGCACCATCCCGAAGCTGTCCAAGGACCTCGCGTTCCACCTCGGTGGCCACACGAACCACTCCATCTTCTGGAACAACCTCTCGCCTGAAGGCGGAGACAAGCCTGTCGGCGAGCTCGCAGCGGCCATCGACGACTTCTTCGGTTCCTTCGACGCCTTCCGTGGCCAGTTCACGGCAGCGGCGAACTCGCTGCAGGGTTCCGGCTGGGCCATCCTGGCCTACGAGCCCCTCGGCGGCAACCTTGTCATCGAGCAGCTCTACGATCAGCAGGGCAACATCCCCGTGGGCACCGTTCCCCTGCTGATGCTGGATATGTGGGAGCACGCCTTCTACCTCGACTACGTCAACGTCAAGGCTGACTACGTCAAAGCATTCTGGAACATCGTCAACTGGGCCGACGTCGCAGCCCGTTTCGACGCTGCACGCACCGGCGCTTCGAAGCTGATCCTGCCCGCCTAATCACGGCAGGCACGCGCCAAATTGGGTGCCGCCGGTCACATACCGGCGGCACCAACGCGTAAGATGAAGCAACGGCTCATGCAGTGCCTGAAGGCAGTCCGTGCGCCGGCGCAGGTCCGGCCCGCCGCTCCTGCGAAGTCAACTGAAGTGGCCTTTTCCCACTGAGGTCACTGATTCTCGAACGACCCGCTATCAAGGAGAGAAGAAAAGTGACTACTCGTGTTGGAATCAACGGATTCGGGCGTATCGGACGCAACTACTTTCGGGCCGCACTGGAACAGAACGCCGACCTTGACATCGTTGCCGTCAATGACCTGACGAGTCCCGAGACCCTGGCCCACCTGCTCAAATACGATTCCATTACCGGCCGGATCGGCTCCAGCGTGGAGGTCCAGGACGGCAACCTGGTAGTGGGCGGCAAAACCATCAAGGTCCTCGCGGAACGCGACCCCGCAAAGCTTCCCTGGAAGGACCTGGGCGTGGACATCGTCATCGAGTCCACAGGGTTCTTCACCAAGGCCGACGACGCCAGGGCCCATCTTGAGGCCGGCGCCAAAAAGGTGCTCATCTCCGCCCCCGGCAAGGGCGCAGACCGCACCATCGTGATGGGCGTGAACGACAGCACCTACAACCCCGCCACGGACACGATCATCTCCAACGCTTCCTGCACCACCAACTGCCTCGCGCCGCTGGCCAAGGTCCTCCACGACGCCTTCCGGATTGAACGCGGGCTCATGACCACCGTCCACGCCTACACCGCGGACCAGAACCTGCAGGACGGCCCGCACCGCGACCTGCGCCGCGCCCGTGCCGCAGCCCTGAACATCGTTCCCACCAGCACCGGAGCCGCCAAGGCGATCGGGCTCGTGATCCCTGAGCTGGACGGCAAGCTGGACGGCTTCGCCCTGCGCGTTCCCGTGCCCACCGGGTCCGTGACCGACCTGACGGTCACCCTGGGCAAGGAGGCCAGCGTCGACGCCATTAATGAGGCGTACAAGGCTGCCGGGGAAGGTGCCCTGAACGGATACCTCCGCTACACGGACGAGCCCATCGTCTCCTCCGACATCGTGACCGACCCGGCGTCCTGCATCTTCGACTCGGGGCTGACACGTGTGATGGGCAACGAGGTTAAGGTTGTTGGCTGGTACGACAACGAGTGGGGCTACTCCTGCCGGCTGGTGGACCTCACCACACTCGTAGCTTCCAAACTTTAGCCCCACCGCCCGCACGGCAGAGAGAAAACAAAGGTAGACATGACAATCAAGACACTCGACGAACTGCTCAGCGATGGCGTTGACAACAGATACGTGCTTGTCCGTTCCGACCTGAACGTACCGCTGGACAACGGCCGGGTTACCGACGACGGCCGCATCCGCGCCTCGATTCCAACCCTGCAGCTGCTGGTGGAGCGCGGCGCCAAAGTCATTGTCATGGCCCACCTCGGCCGGCCCAAGGGCCAGCCGGACGAGAAGTACAGCCTGCGCCCCGCCGTGGACCGGCTCGACGAACTTGCACCCTTCGCTGTCGAGTTCGCCGACGACGTGACCGGCCCCAGCGCCCGGGAACGCGCTGCCGGCCTCGCGGCGGGAAGCGTCCTGGTGCTCCAGAACATCCGGTTTGATGCCCGGGAAACCTCCAAGGACGACGCCCAGCGCAGGGAACTGGCCCACGAACTGGCCGGACTCACCGGCGGGACCGGCGCCTACGTGGACGATGCCTTTGGCGCCGTGCACCGCAGGCACGCCAGCGTGTACGACATTGCCGAAGTCCTCCCCGCGTACGAGGGAAACCTGGTCCGCTCGGAACTCGAGGTACTTTCCCGGCTGACCTCGGACCCGGCCAAGCCGTACGTTGTGGTGCTGGGTGGTTCCAAGGTCTCGGACAAGCTGGCCGTGATCGAGAACCTCATGACCCGGGCCGACTATCTCCTGATCGGCGGGGGCATGGTTTACACCTTCCTGGCCGCTCAGGGATACAAGGTGGGGGCCTCTTTGCTGGAAGAGGACCAGATCGAGACCGTGAAGGACTACCTTTCCCGTGCGGCGGCGGCCGGCTGCGAGTTTGTCCTGCCCACTGACATCGTGGTGGCGGACAGGTTTGCACCGGATGCCCAGCACGAGGTTGTCCCGGCCTCTGCCATCGAGGGCAGCAGCTTCGGTGCCTCCGGGACCGGCCTCGACATCGGACCCGACTCAGCGGCCGCCTTCAGCGATCGTATCCGTTCGGGTGCCACGGTGTTCTGGAACGGCCCCATGGGGGTCTTCGAATTCGATGCGTTCGCCAACGGGACGAAGGCCGTTGCCGAAGGTTTGAAGGCGTGCTCCGGGCTCACAGTGGTGGGCGGCGGAGACTCTGCGGCAGCCGTGCGCAAACTGGGATTCTCCGACTCCGACTTCGGGCACATCTCCACCGGCGGCGGCGCCAGCCTGGAATACCTCGAGGGCAAGGAACTCCCGGGCATCGCCGTCCTCGACAAATAACCCTTTCGGGTCCGCCGGTCCTTGGCCGGCGGACCCGTTCCCATGTCCGCGCCAGGACACCCTAACCCAACCGAACCGGAGCAGAGATGACAACCTCGACCAACGGCAAGTTCGACCGCACACCGCTGATCGCGGGCAACTGGAAAATGAACATGGACCATGTGCAGGGCATTACGCTGCTGCAGAAACTGGCTTGGACACTGAGTGACGCCAAGCACGACTTCAGCCGTGTTGAAGTTGTGGTCTTCCCTCCGTTCACCGACCTGCGCAGCACCCAGACCCTGGTGCAGGGGGACAAGCTCAAGGTGGCTTACGGCGCCCAGGACCTCTCCCCGGAAGATTCCGGCGCCTTCACCGGAGACATCTCCGGGCAGTTCCTGTCCCGGCTGGGCTGCAGCTATGTCCTGGTCGGGCACAGCGAACGTCGGAGCGTGCACGGTGAATCGGACGCCCTGCTGAATGCCAAGCTCCAGGCCGCGTTCCGGAACAACCTGGTTCCGGTGCTCTGCGTTGGCGAAGGCCTCGCCGAACGGCAGGCCGGCAACCACCTGCTTCACACCCTGGAACAGGTGCGCAACGACCTGGTGGGGTTGTCAGCTGAGGAAGTATCACGCCTGGTCATCGCGTACGAACCGGTCTGGGCCATCGGCACCGGCGAGGTGGCAGGCCCGGAGGACGCCCAGGAAATGTGCAGCACCATCCGCGCAGAACTCGCAGATCTGTACGACGACGCCGTTGCCGCCAAGGTCCGGCTGCTCTACGGGGGATCGGTGAAGGCTGCCAATGCCGCCAGCATCCTCAAGGAGCGTGACGTGGACGGCGTGCTGGTGGGCGGTGCCAGTTTGGACGTAGCCGAATTTGCTAATATTGTCAGGTTCGAACAACACCTGGTGACCGACTGACCTGCGCAGCGGCAGCGTCTCCAATTCAATGTGTCACCCGTGAAAGGCCGTAAGTGGAAATTCTGAAGATCATCCTGCTGGTTCTGCTTGGCCTGACCAGCTTGCTGCTCACCTTCCTGATCCTTCTTCACAAGGGCCGCGGCGGCGGTATGTCGGACATGTTCGGCGGGGGTATGAGCACCAGCATGGGTTCTTCCGGTGTCGCGGAGAAGAACCTCAACCGCTTCACCGTGGTGCTGGGCCTCTCCTGGGGCCTGGTCATCATTGCCCTCGGCCTGATCCAGCGTTTTTCCGGCGAGTCCTAGGACCCTCCCGGCAGATCTGCCGCCCCGGCCGCTCAGGCAGCGGGCGCGGCGGCAGCCTTAATCAGCTTGTACAGGCGTCAGCCTACACATGAGAGTGGCCCCGGATCATTAGATCCGGGGCCACTCTCATGCTGGTAACGGCAGGTCTTAGCTGGCCTTGCCCGGAGTCCTAGTTCCCGGACTCCAGCAGCCGGTCCGGGAGCTGCGAAGCAGCCGCCTGGTCAACCAGCCACCGGGTCTTCGCCCGGCCCTGTGCGCCGGCTGCAGGGACCTGGACCGGACCGGCACCGGCCAAGGCCAGGCCCACGGCTCCGGCCTTGTCCTCGCCGGCCACCACCAGCCAGACCTCTTCGGCGGTGTTGATCGCTTCCAGCGTCAGCGACACGCGCTCCGGCGGCGGCTTGGGGGAGTCGCGCACCGCGACGACGGTCTCGCCGGTGGTGCGGATACCGGCCATTTCCGGGAACAGGGACGCGACGTGCGCATCTGGCCCCACCCCCAGGAGCAGGACATCGAACCGCGGAAGACGCGGGTCGATCTCCTCAAACCCTGCCGCGAGCTCCTCTGCCGCGGCCACTGCAGCCAGTTCCCCGGCATACGCCGCAGCCGCTGCTTCGACGTCGCTGGCGCCTTCGGTGGAGGGAACCTCGTGGACCCGCACCGGATCAACTCCCAGGGGCTCCAGCATGGCCTCCCAAGCCGCCCGGGCGTTGCGGTCCGGAGAGTCAGCGGCAATAAACCGCTCGTCACCCCACCAGAAGTTCACCCGGCTCCAGTCCACCGCGGTACGTGCGGGGGCAGCTGCCACGGCGGCCAGCACCGCGATGCCTGCGCTCCCGCCGGTCAGTACCACAGTGGCCTCTCCCCGCCGGCTCTGCACGTCCACCAGTTTCGTGATCATACGGCCCGCAGTTGCACTGCAGAGGGCTTCGAAGTCGGGGTGGATGCTCACACCGTTGGGGAATTGCCTCATGCGTCAATCCGTTCCGGGATCAGGCACGCAGCCAGTCCCTGCGTTAGTACTTCTCCGAATACTTCGTCAGGATCCAGCCGGCGGAGTTCTTCGGCCAGGCACTCGTGCAGGTTCCGCCGGGGCAGGGCTATCCGCTGTTCGGGCTGCCCGGGCTGGGTGAGGTAGGCCGTACTGCCGTCAGGCCGGTACAGCTCGATCATCCCGGCGTCACGTTCCAGCCGTACCCGCCGCATGCCGCTACCGGCCTTATCCTCAATGATCTCCACCGGGACGCGGAGGGCATTCTTCAGCCAGGCAGCCAGCAGGAAGGTACTCGCGGAATCCGAGGCTCCCTCCACCGTGATTGAACGGATGCCGCTGGAGCCGTTCTGCTCCAGCACGGCTGCCAGCTGGATCCGCCAATGCGTCAGCCGGGTCCAGCTCAGGTCCGTGTCGCCGGCCTGGTAGCTGTGGCTGAGGTCCAGCAGCGCCTGCTTCGGATTCGCCTCATTCGCGGCATCGGTGATGCGCCGGTGAGCGATGCGGCCCAGGGGAGTGGAGGCCGCGGATTTGGGGACGCCGTGCGGCCACCAGGCCACGATCGGTGCGTCCGGCAGCAGCAGGGCCGAGACCAGCGACTCGCTCTCGGCGGCCAGCTCACCGTAGCCGTACAGCAGGATGACCTCGGAGGCGCCGGCGTCACCGCCAACGCGGATCTGGGCGTCCAGCCGGGAGGGCTCGTCCGGTGAACCTGCCACCAGGACGATGATCCGGCAGGGGTGTTCCCGGCTGGCGGCGTTTGCCGCGTCGATGGCTTCTTCCACGAAATCGGGCTTAGCGACGATGACGAGGGTCAGGACGCGGCCCAGGGCCACCACACCGCCCTTGTCCCGCATGGCAACAATTTTCTTCGACACCTTGGACGTGGTGGTGTCTGGCAGCTCAACAATCACGGCCTTCTCCAGGTCCTTCCGTCGCGGGCAAGCAGTTCGGCAGCTGAGGGCGGGCCCCAGCTCCCGGGGGCGTACGGCTCCGGCTGTTCATCCAGGGACGCCCAGTATTCCTCGAACGGATCCACGATCTTCCAGGACAGCTCCACCTCTTCGTGCCGCGGGAACAACGGCGGTTCGCCGAGCAGGACGTCGAGGATGAGCCGCTCGTAGGCCTCCGGGCTGGACTCCGTGAAGGAATGTCCGTAGCCGAAGTCCATGGAAACGTCCCGGACTTCCATCTGGGTTCCCGGCACCTTGGAGCCGAACCGGATCGTGGCGCCTTCGTCCGGCTGCACGCGGATGACGACGGCGTTCTGGCCGAAGTCGTCCTCTTCGTGATCCCGGAACAGAAGGTTCGGTGCCCGCTTGAAAACGACGGCGATCTCGGTGACACGGCGTCCCAGACGTTTGCCGGCGCGCAGGTAGAACGGTACTCCGGCCCAGCGCCGGGTATTGATGTCCAGCCGGATCGCCGCGAACGTTTCGGTCTTGGATTCCGGATTGAAGCCTTCTTCCTCCAGGAATCCGGTAACCTTTTCGCCGCCCTGCCAACCGCCGGTGTACTGGCCGCGGGCCGAATGCGTGGAGAGGTCCTTGGGCAGCCGGACGGCGGCCAGGACCTTTTCCTTCTCGGCGCGCAGGTGGGCTGCGTCGAAGGAGATGGGCTCTTCCATCGCCGTGAGCGCCAGCAGCTGGAGCAGGTGGTTCTGGATCACGTCGCGGGCAGCCCCGACGCCGTCGTAATAGCCGGCGCGCCCGCCGATGCCGATGTCCTCGGCCATAGTGATCTGGACGTGGTCAACATAGTTGGCGTTCCAGATCGGTTCGAAGAGCTGGTTCGCGAAGCGCAGCGCCAGGATGTTCTGGACCGTTTCCTTGCCCAGATAGTGGTCGATCCGGAAAACCGAATCGGCAGGGAAGACTGCCTCAACCACTTGGTTCAGGTCCCGGGCGGACTGGAGGTCATGGCCGAACGGCTTCTCAATGACAACACGGCGCCACTGGCCTTCGGCCGAATCCGCCAGTCCATGGCTGGAGAGCTGCTGGCATACCTGCTCGAAGCTCTTCGGCGGGACTGACAGGTAGAACGCCACGTTGCCGCGGGTGCCGCGCTTCGCGTCCAGTTCCTCGAGCGTGGTGCGGAGTTTGTCGAACGCCTGGTCGTCGTCGAAGCCGCCCTGCACAAAGCGGATGCCTTCGACCAGCTGGTCCCAGACACTTTCGCTGAATGCTGTCCGGGAACCCGCCTGCACCGCTTCCTTCACATAGGCGGTGAAGTCGGCGTCGCTCCATTCCCGCCGGCCGAATCCGACCATGGAGAAGCTTGGCGGAAGCAGGCCGCGGTTGGCCAGGTCGTAGACCGCCGGAATGAGTTTCTTGCGGGCCAGGTCTCCGGTGACACCGAAAATTACCAGTGAAGAGGGACCTGCGATCCGGCTCAGGCGCCGGTCACGCGGGTCCCGCAACGGGCTGGGGGAACCGTTGTCTTGCTCATGGGACATCAGCTAGTTACCGTCCTTGGATAGTCCCTTGATGGTTTCAGTCAGCTGCGCGGCTCCCGCGCCGCGGTCCAGCAGATTCAGCCGCAGGACAGGCCGTCCGTGGTCGACGAGGACCTGGGCGTCTCCTGCTGCCTGCGCGGTGATCAGCTCACCGAAGGTAAAGGGCCGGCCGGGAATCGGCACGTCCTGGGAAGGCGCCCCGGTGATCTGCAGGTAGGCACCCTGTGCCGGGCCGCCCTTGTGGAACTGGCCGGTGGAGTGCAGGAAGCGCGGTCCCCAGCCGAAGGTCACCGGCCGGCCGGTCAGCTGCGCCAGCTCGGGCCGCAGCTGTTCCAGCGGGGCCTGGGCCGCCCGGTCCAGGTAAGCCTGGATGCTGAGGTAGCCGTCGTCACCGAGCTGCTGCAGGAGCGCACGGAGCGCGCCGTCGAGGGTGGTGGCACCGCCGAGCAGTGCGGGATCGGCCCGGACCTCGATGGCACCGTCAACAAACGACGGGGCTGCCGGCTTCGGCTGTGCGTCCAGCAGGCCGCGGGCCGCCTTCTTGGCGGCTTCGACGTCGGGCTGGTCAAACGGATTGATTCCCAGCAGGCGCCCGGCAACAGCAGTGGCGTACTCCCACAGCATCATCTGCGCTCCGAGGCTTCCGGAGACAACCACCTGGTTACCCTCCGGAAGGGCATCCGAATCCGGCGCGGTGATCCGCACGACCAGGACGTCCGGTGCGCTGCTGAGGATTTCCGGGGCCCCAGGCTCAACGGCGACCGGAAGAACCCCGGTGCCAAGCTTGCCGGTGGACTCCGCGATCAGCTGTTCAGCCCAGTCGGGGAATCCGGCCAGGCCGGAATTCTCGTCGACGATCACGATCTTGTTGCGCAGCGGGTCCGTCCCGCCCAGGGCAGCGCCAAGGGCGAGCCCGATGTTATCCACATCGTCGCCGCTCAGCATTTCGGCGGTGTCCTCGGCGGCATCCAGCAGGGCTTCGATATCCGCACCGGCCAGCCCGGAGGGCACCAGGCCAAACGCGGTGAGCGCCGAATAGCGCCCGCCAACGTTCGGATCAGCGTTGAAGACTGCCCGGTAGCCGGCCTCGCGGGCCGCGCCGTCGAGCGGGGAACCGGGATCGGTCACCACAACAATGCGTGATGCGGCATCGATTCCGGCCTTGGTGAAGGCATCCTCAAAGGCACGCCGCTGCGAGTCGGTCTCCACAGTGGAGCCCGACTTGGAGGACACCACGATCACGGTCCCCGCCAGGTCTTCGGCCAGGGCCGAAGCGACGGAGTCCGGATCGGTGGAGTCCAGGACGGTGAGGTCCACACCGGCAGTGCGGGTGATGACTTCCGGCGCCAGCGACGAGCCGCCCATGCCGGCCAGGACCACGCGGGTGACCCCTTCAGCAGCGAGTTCGCCGCGGAGCGCACGGATCTGTCCCAGCAGCGGCCGGGAATGCTCCGAGGGGTTCAGCCAACCAAGCCGGATGGCGGCTTCAGCTTCGGCGTCGGGGCCCCACAGGGTGGAGTCCTGCGCGAGCAGCCGCGAAGCTACCTCGTCGCGGACCAGCCCAGGGACCTTCGCTTCCACAGCGTCTCGGGCGGCCCCGGCCGCTTCAAAGGACAGTGTCGTCATGGTGTTTATGCCTCCCGTGCGCCGTTGAGTGCGGTGGATACGGTCTCGAGCAGCTCGCCCCAGGAGACGACGAACTTGTCCAGGCCTTCGGCTTCAAGGAGGTCGACAACCTCCTTGTAGTCAACGCCCTGGCGGTCCAGCGCGTCGAGGATGGCTGCGGATTCGGCGTAGGTGCCGGTGACGGTGTCGCCGGTGACCTTGCCGTGGTCTGCCGTCGCCTCGAGGGTCTTCTCCGGCATGGTGTTCACGACGCCGGGAGCCACCAGTTCGGTGACGTACAGGGTGTCCGGCAGTGCCGGGTCCTTGACACCGGTGGAAGCCCACAGGGGACGCTGCGCGTTGGCGCCGGCTGCTGCCAGGACCTGCCAGCGTTCCGTCGCGAACGACTCTTCGAACACCTGGTAGGCGAGGCGGGCGTTGGCCAGGCCGGCCTTGCCCTTGAGTGCCTTCGCGTCGTCCGACCCGGCGGCGTCGAGCCGCTTGTCGATCTCGGCGTCGACGCGGGAGACGAAGAAGGAAGCCACCGAGTGGATGGTCGAGAGATCATGACCGTTCTCCCGGGCCTGCTCGATGCCCACCATAAACGCGTTGATGACCTCGCGGTAGCGCTCCAGCGAGAAGATCAGGGTGACATTTACGCTGATGCCGGCGGCGATGACAGCCGAGATGGCCGGCAGGCCTTCCTGGGTGGCCGGGATCTTGATGAGCACGTTGCTGCGCCCAACCTTGTCGAAGAGTTCCTTCGCTTCGTTGATCGTGCCCTGGGTGTCGCGGGAGAGGCGGGGGTCCACCTCGATCGAGACCCGGCCGTCAACACCGTTCGTGGCCTTGTACACGGGAGCGAAGACGTCGCATGCCTGGATGACGTCGTCGGTGGTGATTTCGAAAACAGCCTTGTCGACGTCGGCGCCGCTGGCTGCCAGCTGCTGGACCTGGGCCGCGTAGGACTCACCGTTCGCCAGTGCAGCGGCGAAGATGCTCGGGTTGGTGGTGACGCCAACAACGTTGCGCGAGGAGATCAGGTCCTTCAGCGAGCCGGAGGTGATCCTTTCGCGCGAAAGGTCATCAAGCCAAATGGAGACTCCGGCCTCGGAGAGGGCGGCGGTAGGGGTGGAAGTCATTGGTGTGCTCCTTTTGTTCCGTTTTACTTCTGGTCGCCGGTCTTGGTGGACGCGGCGCCGGAAGGCGCGGCTGGTGTGCCGGCGGGTGCGGCGTCCTGGCCGCGGACGGCAGCCAGGGAGTCGCGGGCGGCCTGGGCAACGGCGTCGGCGGTGATGCCGAACTCGTTGAACAGGGTCTTGTAATCGGCTGACGCGCCGAAGTGTTCCAGGGAAACCATGCGTCCGTTGTCTCCGACAAACTCGCGCCAGCCCTGGGCGATGCCGGCTTCAACCGAAACACGGGCCTTGACGCCGCGGGGGAGGACCGACTCGCGGTAGTCCGCGTCCTGGCGGTTGAACCACTCAACGCTGGGCATGGAGACCACACGGGCGGCGATTCCTTCGGCTGCCAGGGCTTCGCGGGCGGCGACGGCCAGCTGGACCTCGGAACCCGTACCGATCAGGACAACGTCCGGGGTGACGGCTTCGCCGCCGCGCACGGCCTCGGCCAGTACGTAGCCGCCGCGGGCAGCACCTTCAGCGGAGCCAAAGGCACCGGCGTCCGCCGCACCCGTGCCGCGTTCCCAGGTGGGAACGTTCTGGCGGGTCAGGACGATGCCTGCGGGGTTTTCGGTGTTTTCGAGGATCGTGCGCCAGGCCACGGCCACTTCGTTGGCGTCCGCGGGACGGACGACGTCGAGGCCCGGGATGGCACGCAGCGATGCCAGCTGCTCCACCGGCTGGTGCGTCGGTCCGTCTTCGCCAAGACCGATCGAATCGTGGGTCCAGACGTAGATGGAGGGAACACCCATCAGGGCACCGAGGCGGATGGCGGGGCGCTGGTAGTCGCTGAAGATCAGGAAGGTGCCGGAGAACGCGCGGGTGTTGCTCGACATCGTGATGCCGTTAACGATGGCTGCCGCGGCGTGCTCACGGATGCCGAAGTGCAGCACCCGTCCGTAGGGGCCGCCGGACCAGGTGCTGGTCTGCTTGCCTGCGGGGATGAAGGAGGGGGCTCCTTCGATGGTGGTGTTGTTGGACTCAGCCAGGTCAGCTGAACCGCCCCACAGCTCCGGCAGGACCGGGCCGATGGCGCTCAGCACCTTGCCGGAAGCGGCTCGGGTGGAGACGTCCTTGCCTGCCGCGAACTCGGGCAGGGAGGCTTCCCAGCCGGCGGGCAGCTTGCCGGCCTGGATCCGCTGGAGCAGCTCGGCGCCCTCCGGGTTGGTTTCCTGCCAGGCGGTGAACGCCTCGTTCCACAGGGCGTGTTCCTTGGCGCCGCGGGAGACGGCCGCACGGGCGTGCTCCAGAACGGCGGGGTCAACGTCGAAGGACTTCTCCGGGTCGAAGCCCATGGTTTCCTTCAGCGCGGCAACCTCGTCCCGGCCCAGGGCTGAACCGTGGATCTTGCCGGTGTTCTGCTTGTTGGGGGAGGGCCAACCGATGATGGTGCGCAGCGAGATGATCGAGGGACGCGAGGTCTCAGCCTTGGCCGCCATCAGCGCCTCGTAGAGCCCTGCCAAGTCTTCCTTGTATTCGCCGCTGGCGGTCCAGTCCACGCGCTGGGTGTGCCAGCCGTAGGCCTCGTAGCGCTTGAGCACGTCCTCGGTGAAGGCGATGTCGGTGTCGTCTTCGATGGAGATGTGGTTCTCGTCGTAAATCACTACGAGGTTGCCCAGTTCCTGGTGCCCGGCCAGCGAGGAGGCCTCGGAGGTGACGCCCTCCTGAAGGTCGCCGTCGGAGGCAATGACCCAGACCGTGTGGTCGAAGGGGCTCTCGCCGGCGGGAGCCCCGGCGTCGAGCATCCCGCGCAGGCGGCGCTGCGCGAAGGCGAAGCCGACGGCGGAGGCCAGGCCCTGGCCCAGTGGGCCGGTGGTGATCTCCACGCCGTCAGTGTGCCGGTATTCGGGGTGGCCGGGAGTCTTGGAGCCCCACGTCCGCAGCGCCTTCAGGTCATCGAGTTCCAGCCCGTAGCCGGAGAGGAAGAGCTGGATGTATAGCGTCAGCGACGTGTGGCCGGGGGAGAGGACGAACCGGTCGCGGCCGATCCAGTGCGGGTCGGACGGGTCGTGGCGCATGAGTTTCTGGAACAGCAGGTAGGCTGCCGGAGCCAGGCTCATGGCAGTTCCGGGGTGACCGTTGCCGACCTTCTCGACGGCGTCGGCAGCGAGGACGCGGACCGTGTCCACTGCCTTGCTGTCCGTCTCGGTCCAGGTCAGGTTCTGCTCTTCCAAATGTGGCACGTTTACCGGGCCCTCTCTTTCGGGGATACCGGCGCCTTGAGCACCGGAGCCTTGTGCTGAATCGTTACCGGACAATTGCGCCCTCCTGCTCATCCGCTGCCGCTGATGCGGTCCTGCGGGACAGCAGGCTCTGCGCTCCTCCTGCGGGGCTCGACGGCTCCGTGGGAATGTCCGCTCCAACCTTATCCCGAAGGGCCCGCCATTGGGCGTATCGTGACCGTCAACCGTGTGATCTCTCCGGGTGTATCGTGCGATCCTGCCGGGGGAAAAGCGGAAGCTGGCGGTGTTACCGCGGGAACGGGCCGCGGGCTTCGTTTTCTACAGGGGATAGAGGTTATGATGAACTCGGACTTTTCCGGCCCAGACAGGACCTAGACAGGACTGAGTGATCGTTTCGTGAGTACGCAGCATGCCCCCGCCGAGGTTCCGGTCTATGCCGGAAAAATGAGCGCGGGACGTAAGCTTCGGGCCTACGTAGCACTGACAAAGCCCCGCGTCATTGAGCTCCTGCTGGTCACCACGCTTCCCACCATGTTCTTCGCGCAGGGCGGAATTCCCTCCGTCTGGCTCATGGTGGCAACCATGGTCGGCGGCGCGCTGGCTGCAGCCAGTGCAGGCGTCTTCAACTGCTACATCGACCGCGACATGGACCGGCTGATGCGCCGGACCGAGAAGCGCCCGCTGGTCACCGGCGAGGTAAGCCCCCGCGAGGCACTGGTCTTCGGCTGGGCGCTGGGAATCATTTCGATTGCCCTGCTGTGGTTCGGTGCGAACCCGCTGACCGGGCTGCTCGGACTCGGCGCCATCCTGCTCTACGTGGTGCTGTACACCCTGATCCTCAAGCGCCGCACCACCCAGAACATCGTCTGGGGCGGGGCCGCAGGCTGCATGCCGGTCCTGATCGCCTGGGCCGCCGTCACCAACACTGTCGAGTGGCCGGCCGTGATCTTGTTCATGGTCATCTTCCTCTGGACGCCGCCGCACTACTGGCCGCTGTCCATGAAGTACGGCGAGGACTACCGCAACGCCTCCGTGCCGATGCTCGGTGCCGTGGCCGGCGCCAAGCTGGTCTCCGTGCAGGTTGTGCTTTACGCCTACGCCACCGTGGTCTGTTCCCTGCTCCTGGTTCCCGTCGGCGGCGCCGGCTGGGTCTACACCATCGGTGCTGCCCTGAGCGGCATCTGGTTCCTTGCCGAGACCCACCGCCTGCACTCCCGGGCCCAGCGCGGCGAAGTCAGCGACAAGTCGGCCATGAAGGTTTTCCACGGCTCGATCAGCTACCTCACAATCCTCTTTGTGGCTCTCGCCATCGACCCCTTCGTCGGCGGCCCGCTCCTCTAGCCCGTTCTTCGCTTCCACCCGCGTCGTCCCCGGGCGGCGATGCCGGTTATCCGGCGGTGCCTGGCGGGCGCCGATCGACCTTCGGGCCATGACGCGGGGAGGCATAGGCCTGTTCGGACGGGTTGACGGACGGATCGACGGCCGGAGCAGCGTGGGCGGCGGGCGGGTGACGGGCCGGAGCGACGGGCCGCTTGACGGCCGTGGGTCGGGAGCAGCCTCAACCCTCTGGCCCGTACTATGGGCGGCCCCAACTGTCGAGTCCGGCCTTGGGCGGAACCCCCCGCTGTAGAGCTCGTACTTGGGCGCTACCCCCGCTGTTGAGTCCGTCCTTGACCTGCTGAACCTGCTCGCAACAGGCCACCGCCATGACTGCGACAGTACATTTTGAGCCACTCTGCCCTTCCCACCCTCAGCGTCCCCTGCCCCACACCAGCCCAGCCCCTCCCTGCCTCCCAGGCACCCGGGCACCCAGTACCCAGTACCCCAGTACCCAGTACCCAGTTCCCCAGGCTCCAAGGCTCCAAGGCTCGAAACTCCACGACACGGGTTCCCACTCTATGTAGCGTCCTGAGGCTGGTGGGGTCACTCCAGCCTCAGGAGTGGACAAAGAGTGGGAACCCTTGTCGGAGGCGCGGCCGAATCAGCAGTATGCGGCCCGGTTCCCCTGGTTGAGCGTTGGTGTTCAATCGGTGTTCCGTCCCGGTCCCTTTCGAAGACGGTTTGGTCCCTTTCGACCACGGCCTGGCAGGTTCAGGGTCCGCAGGTTCAGGGTCCGCAGGTCCGGGGTCCGCAGGTTCGGGGTCCGGAGGTCCGAGGGCCGATGGATCCACGGGGTCGGCGCCCACAGGTCGGCGGGTCCACAGGTCGGCGAATCAACGGATACACCGGTCCACAGCGCGGTTTCCCACGCATCGTTACGGAAGTGATTGGAGGGGACTCACCAGCAACAGAGGTAACAGTTGGTGGGAACCTTGGCGACTCAGTGCTTCCGGGTGGGGCTGACGTTTCTGCTGGGGTCTCAGCAACAACGCCAGCCACGTAGTGCCGAACCACCTCGTGGGAGCGTCGCCGCGAAAGAGAACAGCGCGGCGGACGGAACCAGGACCGCGCCTGGGAAGGCGGAAACGCGGTGCCCCCACCAAGCCCGAAGCCCGCAGACCCGCAGCCCGTAATCCCGGACGTTCAGCCGGGCACGTTCTGCCCGCACGCTCCACGCCGTCCATCCCCAACCTAGCCGTCCCATGCCACGTAGCCCCGGGCAGGCGTGTCCAGCCAGCAGAATCACGCCCCCGAACGCCCGGGCAGGACGTTCACCCACGCAGGTTCAACCCCAGCCCCATTCCCATCCCCGGACCCACCCCCTTAACGGGAAGGGCCTCCCCGCGAGACGCGGGGAGGCCCTGACGCGGGGAGGCCGAGACACGGGGAAGCCTTTAGAGCAGCAACCGGAACAGCCGGCAAGCCGTCCGAGCCGGCGCCTAGTCGCAGCCGTCCGAGCCGGCGGCCCAGTCGAGGCCGTCCGGGCCGTCAGCCCTGGGCAGATGCGGAGGCAGCAGGGAGGCTGGCGCCCGATCCGCCCGGAACCTTCCGCGAAAGTCCGGTGTACACAACGTTCGCAGCAGCAGCCGTCATCATCGAGGCACCGAGCATGTGCAGGGCCACCAGGGCGATCGGCAGGTGCAGGAAGTGCTGCGTGTAGCCGATCACGGCCTGCGCCAGCAGCACCGCCGTGAAGATGATCAGGGCGCGCTTGAGCCGGGGGTCGGCGGCACGGCGGTAGACAAGGTACAGGGCGACGGCGGTCGTGAAGACCAGCAGGTAGACCGGAACCACGTGCAAGCGGGTCATCAGGTCGGGATCGAGGTTGTTGCGGGCAGCGCCGTGGTCTCCGGCATGCGGGCCGGAACCGGTCACAATCACGCCGAGGACCACTGTGACCGCGGAGAGGACAGCGATGGCCCAGACCACCGGACGCAGGGTTGCGCCAGCCAGCGGGGCATGACCCGAACCAAGCTGATCTGAGCTCAGCCAGGCCCGGTTCACCAGGGCAACTGCCACGCCAATAATGGCCATCGAGACGATGAAGTGCAGGCCCACCACCCAGGGGTTCAGGTCCGTCCACACGGTGACCCCGCCGATGAGGGCCTGGGCCGGGATACCGGCCAGGGCAGCCACCGAGAGCCAGAAGAGGTCCGGGCGTGTGGACCGTGACTTCCAGACCGAGGCGACCATGGCGAAGGCAATCGCTGCCAGCACAAAGGTCAGCAGCCGGTTGCCGAATTCGATGATGCCGTGGACGCCCATCTCCGGGGTCGTGACCAGGGAATCGGCGGTGCAGAGCGGCCATTCCGGGCAGCCCAGCCCGGAAGCGGTGAGGCGCACGGCGCCGCCGGTGACGACGATCCCGATATTGGCGGCCAGGGTGGCGACCGCCAGGGAACGGACCAGGCGGCTCGTCGCGGGAGCTGTGGTGGGCTCCGGGTTTCGGGCGGCTGGGGCAGGTGCGGGTGTCTTCGGCACGGGGGCTAACTCCATTTGAACCAGCGGACGGCAGCAAGGCCGCCCAGGATTGTCCACGCCAGCAGGATAAACGTGGCGGGAAGATTGAACTGTGTATCGATCAGGGCTGATCTCAGCGCATCACCCAGAGCCGCGGAGGGCAGCAGCTGGACATAGGGTTCGAGGCCTGCGCTGAGGCTGTTGGAGGGAATGATGATACCGCCAAGGCCTGCGAGCAGGATCCAGAGCAGGTTGGTGATGGCCAGCGTTGCTTCGGGCCGGACGGTCCCTGCCACCAGCAGGCCGAGCGCAGTGAAGGCCACCGCACCCAGTACCAGCAGCAGCAGCGCCAGGGGGATCCCCGGTAGGGAGGGACGCCAGCCCATAAGCACGGCGATAACGGTTACCAGCAGGACCTGGATGGCCAGGACGGACAGTACGGCGATGACCTTGCCGGCGATCAGCCCGGCCCGGCCCAGCGGTGTCGTGGAAAGGAAGCGCAGGACGCCGTAGCGCCGGTCGAACCCGGTGGCAATTCCCTGGCCGGTGAAAGCCGTGGACATGGCGCAGAGCGCCAGGATTCCGGGGGTGGCGGTGTCCACCCGGGACGGGCCGTAGGCGTCGAGGATGGGTGTCACGCTGAGCGCGATCAGTCCCAGCAGGGGAAGCACGACGGCGAGAACCAGCTGTTCGCCGTTGCGCAGCATGGTGCCGGCTTCGTATTTGCCCTGGTTGATAACCCGGACCGGCAGGGAGGCTGGGGCGCTCATCGGATCTCCCTTCCGGAGAGTTCGAGGAATACATCCTCCAGCGTCCGCGACGCCATGTGGATACTGTCCGGCAGGATTCCGGCTTCGAGCCACCAGCCGGCCAGGTTCGCCAGATCTGCGGGGGAGATTTCGCCGCGCAGTGCGTACCGCCCCGGACTTTCTTCGGTGAGGGCGAGGTGCGCCAGCGAGGGGAGGGACACCGCCAGTCCGGGCGGGGCTTCGAAGGTCAGTTCCCGGCCGGAGGCGTGATCCTCCGTCCGCGCCGTCAACTCGGCCACGGTTCCCCGCGCGACCGTGCGGCCGGCGTCGATGATGTAGACGTAGTCCGCCAGCTTCTGCGCATCGTCGAGCAGGTGCGTGGTGAGGATAATGCCAAGGTTCTCGGCGCGGAGTTCCTGAATCAGGTCGAACACGATCTGGCGGGACTGCGGATCGAGCCCGGCACTGGGTTCATCCAGGAACAGGACCTCGGGGTTTCCCACCAGTGCGGCGGCGAGGGCTACCCGCTGCCGCTGGCCGCCGGAGAGCCTCCGGATTCCGGTATTGGCAAAACTGCCGATCCCCAGCCGGTCCACGAGCGAATCAACATCGCGGGGATCCGCGTACATCCGGGCGACGTGGCGCAGCAGCGCCACGGGACGGGCCGACGGCGGCAGCCCGCCGTCCTGCAGCATCACGCCTACGCGGGCGCGCAGGTCAGCGCCGGCACCGTAGGGCGAGCGGCCCAGCAGCCGGACCTCGCCGCCGTCGATCGGCTGAAGCCCCTGGGCGCATTCGAGGGTGGTGGTTTTACCGGCACCGTTGGCGCCCAGCAGGGCAGTGACCTGGCCGCGTCTGGCGGTAAAGTCGACGCCGGCCAGGACCCGGATCATTTTGCCGTCCAGGCCGGGAACAGGACCGCGGTCCCGGATCAGGCCATGGATGGTCAGGCACGGTTCGTCGATAGGCACGCCCATATTCTACGTTAGGTAGTAGTCCAGTCCCGCCGCATGACCTGCTGCCCCGTCTCCGGGGAAGCCTGCCCTTAGTAGCCTGGAGGAATGGATTAGGTCATGATTGTGTTGTGTATTCAGTGAAGAGTTCTGAGACGGAGACCCCAGGGGCGGTGAACACCGCCCCCACCACAGTTGTCCGGGAGCCGGACGAGCGCACCCGGGACCGCGTGCTCGGAGCCGTCCTGGAGCGCGGCCCTGTCAGCGCCGCTGAACTCGGCGAACAGCTGGGGTTCACTCCTGCGGCGGTCCGCCGCCACCTCGATACGCTGGAGCGTGAAGGCCTGATCGAGGTCAAGCGCGTCAGCAACCCCGGCTCGGGCGCAGGCCGCCCGGCACGGCGCTATGTGGTGAGCCACCAGGGCCAGTCCTACCTTGGCAATGACTACCTGACCATCGCCACCGAGGCGCTGCGGGAGCTGGGGAAGGCCGCCGGCCCCGAGGCCATCGAGGCTTTCGCCGCGGCGCGGTTCCAGAAAATGGAGGACCGCTACCGTCCGGTGCTCGACGCCGCCGGGCCGGCTATTGAAGACCGGGCCGAGGCCCTGGCCGCCCTGCTGACCAAGGACGGGTTCGTCGGATCCACCACCATGATCGGCACCAGCCGGACCCCCAGCACCCTGCTGAGCATCCAGCTGTGCCAGGGGCACTGCCCGATTCAGGCACTGGCAAGCGCCTACCCCGTCTTCTGTGACAAGGAGACCGAAGTTTTTTCCCGGCTGCTGGGAGTGGACGTGCGCAGGCTGTCCACGCTGTCCCGCGGCGGGCACGTCTGTACGACCCACATTCCCGTGGGCCGTTCCATGTCTGCGCCGCACCAGCCGGTGGGCGCCGCAACCCAGTCCACATCCACTCATCAGCAAGAAAGGCCGTGATGACGGATCAAGTAACCCGGAAGGCGGAGGCACCCGCAACGGTGCCCGATTCCGTAATTTCAGACATTCTGGAAAAGAACCCCGAGCTCGAGGGGATCGGCACCTATGAGTACGGTTGGGCTGACTCCGACGTAGCCGGATCCAACGCCCGCCGCGGCCTCTCCGAGGAGGTTGTCCGCGACATTTCGGCGAAGAAGAATGAGCCCGAATGGATGCTGGACATCCGGCTGAAGGGCCTGAAGTACTTCGACCGCAAGCCCATGCCGACCTGGGGCGCAGACCTCTCCGGCATCGACTTCGACAACATCAAGTACTTCGTGCGTTCGACCGAGAAGCAGGCGAACACCTGGGAAGACCTGCCCGAAGACATCCGCAACACGTACGAAAAGCTCGGCATCCCCGAAGCTGAGCGCGGCCGCCTGGTCTCCGGCGTCGCAGCGCAGTACGAGTCCGAGGTTGTGTACCACCAGCTCCGTGAGGATCTGGAACGCCAGGGCGTTATCTTCCTGGACACCGACACCGCACTGAAGGAACACCCGGAGATCTTCCAGGAGTACTTCGGCACCGTCATTCCGGTGGGCGATAACAAGTTCGGGTCGCTGAACACGGCCGTATGGTCCGGCGGTTCCTTCGTCTACGTCCCCAAGGGCGTGCACGTGGAGATCCCGCTGCAGGCATACTTCCGGATCAACACGGAAAACATGGGCCAGTTCGAGCGCACGCTGATCATCGCCGACGAGGACTCCTACGTCCACTACATCGAAGGCTGCACGGCGCCGATCTACACCTCGGACTCGCTGCACTCGGCCGTCGTCGAGATCATCGTGAAGAAGGGCGCCCGCGTCCGCTACACGACCATCCAGAACTGGTCCAACAACGTCTACAACCTGGTGACCAAGCGTGCGATCGCGCACGAAGGCGCCACCATGGAGTGGATCGACGGCAACATCGGTTCCAAGGTCACCATGAAGTACCCGGCCGTCTACCTGGTCGGCGAGCACGCCAAGGGCGAGACGCTCTCCATCGCCTTCGCCGGCGAGGGCCAGCACCAGGACACGGGCTCCAAGATGGTGCACATCGCACCGAACACCAAGAGCTCGATCATCTCCAAGTCGGTGGCCCGCGGCGGCGGCCGGGCAGCCTACCGCGGCCTGGTCCAGGTCCGCGAAGGCGCCAAGAACTCGGCTAACACCGTGCGCTGCGACGCCCTGCTGGTGGACACCATCTCCCGCTCCGACACGTACCCGTACGTGGACATCCGCGAAGACGACGTGACCATGGGCCACGAGGCCACTGTCTCGCGCGTCAGCGAAGAACAGCTGTTCTACCTCATGTCACGCGGCCTTCCCGAGGACGAGGCAATGGCCATGATCGTGCGCGGCTTTATTGAGCCGATCGCCCGTGAACTGCCGATGGAATACGCCCTTGAACTCAACCGCCTCATCGAACTCCAGATGGAAGGAGCCGTCGGTTAATGTCGAAGCTCAACGACACCGTAGTAAACGCAGCCGAGAACATCGCTGAAACCGTGGCCGAAAAGGTCAGCAGTGCAGTGGAGGGCGTCAAGGCACGGATCGGTGCACCTTCGGGCGAACGCCGTGTCCGCATTGACGGTTTCACCGAGGAAGGCGAAAACCTTTCCCCGCTGAACGATTCTTCTCCCGTCCTGGGCGGCGACAGCAGCAAGTCCCACAGCCACGGTGCCGGTGCGGGCATTCCGGACAGCTCACGCGCCGGCCGCCCCACCTCCTTCCACCGGGCCGACTTCGGCAAGCTCACCGGCCGTGAAGAGGATTGGCGGTTCACCCCGCTCAAGCGCCTGCGCGGACTGCACACAGCAGAACTGACGGGCACCGCCCCGGAGGTCGCCGTCGTCGCACCCGAGTCGGTCACCGTGGCCGGCATCGGCCGCGATGATGCCCGGATCGGCACCGCGGGCATCCCCGAGGACCTGGTGGCAGCAGCCGCCTGGGAAGTCTTCACGGAAGCCACCCTGGTCAGCATCCCCAAGGACACCCAGGCCGAAGGCACTGTCACCCTCACCATCACCGGTGCGGGAACTGATCCTGCGGCCCAGCACGTGGTCATTGAGGCCGGAGCCTTCTCCAAGGCTGTTGTGGTCCTGGACCACAAGGGCTCCGCCACGCTGGCCCAGAACGTGGAGATCCTCGTCGGCGACGGCGCGGAACTCACCGTCATCAGCGTCCAGGACTGGGACGATGACGCTGTGCACGCTTCGGCACAGTACGCCCGGATCGGCCGCGACGCCCGCTTCAAGCACGTTGTGGTCAGCCTCGGCGGCGACCTGGTGCGGGTTACCCCGTCCTCCAGGTTCACTGCCACCGGTGGTGAGGTGGAGATGTTCGGCCTCTACTACGCAGACGCCGGCCAGCACCTGGAACAGCGCCTCTTCGTTGACCACGCCGTCCCGAACTGCAAGTCCCGCGTGATGTACAAGGGCGCGCTGCAGGGCAAGGACGCGCACACCGTCTGGGTTGGCGACGTGCTGATCCGCAAGGAGGCCGAGGGAACGGACACCTACGAGGTGAACCGCAACCTGCTGCTGACCGACGGCGGCCGTGCCGACTCCGTGCCCAACCTCGAGATCGAGACCGGCCTCATTGAAGGCGCCGGCCATGCCAGCGCCACCGGCCGCTTCGACGACGAGCACCTGTTCTACCTGATGGCCCGGGGTATCCCGGAGGACGTTGCACGCCGCCTCGTCGTGCGTGGCTTCCTGAACGAAATCATCCAGCAGATCAAGGTTCCGGAACTGGAAGAGCGCCTTACGGCCGCCGTCGAGCGTGAGCTCGCCGCCGTCGAGGCCTAAAGCACCTCCTCCGAAGAAACCCGCAGACCGCACCAACAGCGTGCAAAGAGAAAGCGAAACTACGCATGTCCACTCTTGAAATCAAGGACCTTCACGTCAGCATTGAGACCGAACAGGGTGTCAAGAAGCAGATCCTGAAGGGCGTCAGCCTCACCATCAAGACCGGCGAGACCCACGCCATCATGGGGCCGAACGGCTCCGGCAAGTCCACCCTCGCCTCCACCATCGCCGGCCACCCGCGCTACACCGTGGACAGCGGCACCATCACCCTGGACGGCGAAGACGTCCTGGCGATGAGCGTTGACGAGCGCGCCCGCGCCGGCCTGTTCCTGGCCATGCAGTACCCGGTGGAGGTTCCCGGCGTCACCATGACCAACTTCCTGCGCACCGCCAAGACCGCGCTGGACGGCGAAGCTCCGTCCCTGCGCCACTGGACCAAGGACGTCAAGACGGCCATGGGCCAGCTGCGCATCGACGCTGATTTTGCCCAGCGCAACGTCAACGAAGGCTTCTCCGGCGGCGAGAAGAAGCGCGTGGAGATCCTGCAGCTTGAGCTCTTCCACCCGAAGTTCGCCATCCTCGATGAGACGGACTCCGGCCTGGACGTTGACGCACTGAAGGTTGTCTCCGAAGGCGTGAACCGCGAGCACGCAGATGGCAAAATGGGTACCCTGCTGATTACGCATTACACGCGGATCCTGCGCTACATCAAGCCGGACTTCGTGCACGTGTTCGTGGACGGCCGGATCGCCGAGCAGGGCGGCCCTGAGCTTGCCGACCGCCTGGAAGAAGAAGGCTACGACCGGTTCGCCAAGACCGGCGCCGTCAGCGCCTAGGCTGTACCGCACGAGCCTGAGGAACAGGAGCAGAACATGACTGACGCCAATCTGGCCCAGACATCCCTGGAGGATGTCGAAGAGGCCCTCAAGGACGTCATTGACCCTGAGCTGGGGGTGAACATCGTTGACCTGGGCCTGCTCTATGGCCTGAAGTACGCCGACGACGGTGCCCTGCTCATCGACATGACGCTTACCACCGCTGCCTGCCCGCTCACCGATGTCCTCGAAGAGCAGACCGGCAAAGCACTTGAGGGCGTTGTCGACGAGTTCCGGCTGAACTGGGTCTGGATGCCGCCGTGGGGTCCGGAGAAAATCACGGACGACGGCCGTGACCAGATGCGGGCCCTGGGCTTCAACATCTAGGCTTCACCGGCCAGCAGTACGCAGAAAGGGCGGACACCCTGATGGGTGTCCGCCCTTTTGCCTGCCGGGACTTATGCCATATCCGGTTCAGCCTCATCCGGTTCAGTCCCGCCGGGCTCCCCGATTCCGCGGGCTGCCAGCGCGTCCCCCGTCTGCTGGGCGTACGCCACCGCCCGGATGACCACCGGGACGGCCTGTGCCCGCAGGTTCCGCTCCAGCCCCCTTGCTTTTGCCGACGCCCGCACATCCGCAGCCGATCCGAGCAGGTAAGGCAGGCTGCGGATCATCAGAGCCAGGGCAAGTCCGAAGCGTTCCGGATCGGCTCCGAACACCCGCAGCGGCCGGACCAGCCCAACAACACCGTCCAGGAGCTCCGGTACCGGTACGGTCAGGATCAGCAGCCTGGCCGCAGCCACGCAGACCAGGATGTTCCCCGCCGTCACCACTGCAGCCGCGGCGTCCACGGTCCACAGCTGAACCGCCGCGATCAGCACCAGGACAGGCCACATCACCGCGAGGGGACGCGGCAATTCACGCAGCAGGCCGGCAGCTGCGTAGGCGGCAGCGGTCAGCACGGCGGCCGCCGCGGTCACCGGCAGGGCTGCGAGGGCGAGGGTCAGGATGGACAGGACGACGACGGCGGCAGCCTTCACTGCCAACGGCGCCCGGTGCACCGCTGAGTCCCCGGCGGCGTAGGCGCCAAGCAGCGCATCCCGGTTCCTCATGCCGTGTCACCGCCTGTCTCGGGCCAGGGCTCCGGTTCACTGCCTGGGCCCGCAGCCCGGCCCGTCACCGGATCCCCAGTGCCAGGGACCGGTACCGGCTGATGGCCTCTTCGGGGCCGGCATCACAGACGATCCGGCCGTCGTCGATGACCAGCACGCGGTCTGCGTCGGCAGCGAAATCCAGGTCATGGGTTGTATACATAACCTGCTGGGGGAGTGCAGCGAGGAGTTGACGCAGCCGCGCCGTGTTCCGCAGGTCCAGCAGGGTGCTTGGTTCATCAGCCACCAGCACCGCCGGCTCCACCGCCAGGACCGTGGCCAGCGCCATCAACTGCCGCTCACCGCCGGAGAGGTCATAGATGCTGCGGTCCGCAAGCTCCAGCAGGCCCAGGGAGCCGAGGCGTTGCTCAGCTGCCGCGCGGCGGGCCCTGGGGTCACGGATGCTGCGGCGCAGGGACAGTTCAACATCGTCGCGGCCAGTCGGCATTACCAGCTGGGACAGCGGATCGGTGAAGACGAATCCGACCCGGCGCCGTACCCGGGAACCGTTCCGTGCGGTGTCCACACCATCAACACTGACAGTTCCGCTGGAGGGCAGGAGCAGTCCGTTGATCAGGCGCAGGAACGTCGACTTCCCCGAGCCGTTGGCCCCGATCACCGCCACCCGGCGCTCGGTGAGTTCCAGGCTGACCGGGTGCAGGATCGGGCGGGGAACAGCCTGCGTTCCGGTGCCGGCGTCCGGCGCCAGGACACTTGCGGCCGCGAAAACGACGGTGGGCATCAGAGCGCGGCCGGTGCCGGACGGTTGGGTACCAGCCGGGGGAACGCCGCAATCACGCTGATCGCCACGGCAGCCGCGGCCAGGTTCTTGATGACGTCACCGGGCCAGAACGCCATGTCCGCTGCCACCGCTGCGGCGAAGGGGAGCTTGGCGTTAAGCATCATGCCGGCGATGCCGAGCGGGTGGATGACCAGGAAGCTGGTGGCCAGGCTGGCACCAAACAGGGCCGCGAACCTTGCCCTGCGGAACCGGCGCAGGACGGCGCGGGAAATCAGCCCAACCACCAGCGCAGCCAGGGGAAAGGAGAGCAGGTATCCGGCAGAAGGGCCGGCCAGTACGCCCAGGCCGCCGCTGAAGCCGCTAAAGACCGGCAAACCGGCCAGGCCCACCACAAGGTACAGTCCCACAGCCGCCGCTCCGCGCAGCGGGCCAAGGATCAGTCCGGCCAGCATTACTGCCAGCGTCTGCAGCGTAATGGGAACGCCGGCCGCCAGCGGAATTCCGGGAAGCAGCGAAAATGCGGCCGTGAGGGCAGCAAAGACCGCTATGTAGGACAGGTCGGTGGCTGTCCACGGGGTGCGGCGGGGGCGGCGTACCGCGGGTTCTTTTACGGCGGACATTTCGGCTCATTTCGTTGGGGTCCTACAACACCTGATGTGAGGTGGTGCGCATATTTCCTTGGCAGTTCCGACATTAGCGGCGCCCAGCGGGCAATCTGTTTGTCGGGTTCCTACAAACCGCGTGGGACCGGTAGACTTGAAAGGCTGCCCGGGCAGCTTTCTTCACAACCCCACCCCCTTCGAAAGGTCCCCCTTAGTGATTGCCGTATCTGATCTCGAGCTTCGTGCCGGTGCACGCCTGCTCATGGAAGCGGTCTCATTCCGTGTGGACAAGGGAGACAAGATTGGACTTGTCGGGCGCAACGGCGCCGGCAAGACCACCCTGACCAAGGTCCTGGCAGGCGAGGCGCTTCCCGCCAACGGACACATCAAGCGCACCGGAGACATCGGCTACCTTCCGCAGGATCCGCGGACCCCGGACATGGAGCAGCTCGGCCGTGACCGCATCCTCTCCGCCCGCGGACTGGACATCGTCGTGGCACAGCTCAAGAAGTGCCAGGACGAAATGGCCAGCGATGATCCGAAGGTCTCGCAGAAGGCGATGAACCGCTACGACCGGCTTGAGGCAGAGTTCCTTGCTGCCGGCGGCTACGCTGCGGAATCTGAAGCAGCAACCATCTGCGCCAACCTGGCCCTTCCGGACCGGCTGCTGAACCAGCCGCTGAAGACGCTTTCCGGCGGCCAGCGGCGCCGCGTGGAGCTGGCCCGGATCCTCTACTCCGACGCCGAGACCATGCTCCTGGACGAACCGACCAACCACCTCGACGCGGATTCCATCGCGTGGCTGCGTGAGTTCCTGAAGAACCACACCGGCGGACTGATCGTTATCAGCCACGACACGGAGCTGCTGGAAGCAACGGTCAACAAGGTGTTCAGCCTGGACGCCAACCGCGCCACCATCGACATCTACAACATGGACTGGAAGCGCTACAAGATCCAGCGTGAGACCGATGAGCGCGCCCGCAAGCGTGAACGTGCCAACACCGAGAAGAAGGCCGGCGTTCTGCTGGCCCAGGCCAACAAGATGAAGGCCCGCGCTTCGGGAGCCTCCGCTGCGCAGAGCATGCTCAAGCGTGTTGACCGGCTGATGAGCGGGCTCGACGCCGTCCGTGCCTCGGACCGCGTTGCCGCCCTTCGTTTCCCGGATCCGGCGCCGTGCGGCAAAACGCCCATGATGGCGGAGGGACTCAGCAAGAGCTATGGATCGCTGGAGATCTTCACTGATGTGGATCTGGCCATCGACCGTGGTTCCAAGGTAGTCATTCTGGGCCTGAACGGTGCCGGCAAAACGACGCTTCTGCGGATGCTCGCCGGAGTGGACAAGCCGGACACCGGCCGGATCATTCCGGGGCACGGCCTGAAGGTTGGCTACTACGCCCAGGAGCACGAAACCCTGGATACCGAGCGCTCCGTGCTGGAGAACATGCGTTCCTCGGCGCCGGACATGGATGACGCCGAGGTCCGCAGCGTGCTGGGCTCCTTCATGTTCAGCGGTGACGACGTGGACAAGCCCGCAGGCGTGCTCTCCGGCGGTGAAAAGACCCGCCTGGCGCTGGCTACGATCGTGGCGTCCTCCGCCAACGTCCTGCTCCTGGACGAGCCGACGAACAACCTGGACCCCGCCTCCCGCGCGGAGATCCTGGGTGCACTGAGCAACTACTCCGGCGCGGTGGTGATGGTCAGCCACGATGAGGGTGCCGTCTCGGCCCTGAACCCGGAACGGGTGGTGCTGCTGCCGGACGGCGACGAAGACCACTGGAACGAGGACTACCTGGACCTGGTGACCTTGGCCTAGCAACGGCCACCGGGCGGGAAACCGGCCACGCCGGAGCAGGTCCGGTACGGCAGAGGCCGCCGCGTTCCTATCGGAACACGGCGGCCTCTGTCCTCTTAAGTCCTCTGCCCTCTGAACCTCTCTGCCGTCTAACGGAGAGTCAGCTTCACAGGCTGGAACCCCTCCGGTGGACTACATTCCCTGGGCGTCGAGGATCGCGTCTTCCTCTTCCTCGCCGGTCGGGTTCCGGCGTTTCCGGACCGGGCGCGTGCGCCTGGGTGCCGGTGCGGCGGAATGCGTGACCCCGCCGTCGTCCTCCCAGTCCTCCTCATCCCACTCTTCATCCTCGCCGGATTCGATCCGGTTCCAGGCTTCCTGGCGGGCGGCATAGCCCAGCCCCACGAAAAAGAGCAGCCCGAACGCGTACCACTGCAGGGCGTAGGAAAGGTGCGGCCCTTCATCCACGGACGGTTTCGGCGCGGCCTCCGGACGGGTTTCGGGGGCGGGATCTTCGGTGTCCATCAGGCCGTACGCGGCGGTCTGCAGCGGATATCCGGCCTGGCGTTCGTATTCAGTGAGGTCGATGGACGCCAGCTGGCCGGCGGGCGCCCCGCGCAGCAGGGTGGGCTCCGCGGGCTTGAGGCGGGCGGTCACAGTCACTTCTCCTGCCGGTGCCCCGGGAATCTCGTCCGGCCAGCCGGCTTCGTTGTCGCCGATGGGCAGCCAGCCGCGGTTGATAACGACGGCGGTCCCGTCCGCAAGCTTCAGCGGTACCAGCACCTCGTAGCCGGGCCGTCCGTTCAGCGGACGGTTACGGACGATGCGCTGATTGGCGGTGTCATAGGTCCCGGTCAGCTCCACCGGCAGCCACTCGGCCGAGGGATCGAATTCCTGGAAGTACCCGGCCGCTTCCTCGAAGGGAACGGGATCGGCCGAATAATTGGTTTCCACCCAGCCGATGTCCTCTCGGATGGCATCCCGGCGCTCCAGCTGCCAGGTGCCCAGGTACGCACAGACCGCCGCCAGCGCGCAGACGAGGGCCAACCAGCCGAGCCAGCGGCTGGACAGGAGGAACTTATACATTTATGGCGCGTCGCTTTCGGTAACCGGCCCCAAGGGCAGTGTTTCTTTCCACAGGGACCGGACCTGCAGGTACTCTTCCAGCCAGCCGCGGTGCTCTCCGCAGGCAAGCCAGATCTTCCTCCGCTCCGGAGTGTGGATCTTCGGGTTGTTCCAGAGCAGCTGCCAGGCGGCGTCCGCGCGGCAGCCTTTGCGGGAACAGCGGGCGCGGTCTTCTGAGGCGGCGCCGCCGGATAACTGGTCAAGCAGGTTCATGCGTGCGGCTCTGCCTTGCCCCGGCCGGACTGGCCGTCGTCGTCGATGATTTCTCCGTGGAGGACTGTCGTCTCGGCGGAGTCCTGGGCCTGCCGAGCCTCCAACTGCGGCTGTGGAGCCTCGTGGTACACGGAATCAGAGCCCTCCATGTTGCGGGTGTCGCTGCCTCCGTTGGCAATCACGACGGCAAACCAGGGCAGTACGACAGCTCCGGCGATCACCACCCACATCATCCAGCCGTGAACGAAAAAGAGCAGGAAAAGACACACGAGCCTGATGCTCATGGACACGGTGTACTTGACCATGCGCGAGTGCATCTCGTCAGTGTGGGCCGTGGGGGCATCCGTAATCCGCGGGATGTGGCCGCCGCGGCGGGTAGCCTTTTTCATGATTCTCCAAACAGGTCCTTCTATTATCCCACTGCCGCCGTAGTTCTTGAAGTTGACCCGGGCGCCGATAGGATCGGAGCTTACTCACCTGACCCCAGCTTAAGGATTTTTGCGTGCAGAACGATCCCTCGACACCAGCCGGCCGAAGCGTACTCGTCACGGGCGGCAACCGCGGCATAGGCCTGGCGATTGCAAAGGCCTTCCTGGAAGCGGGGGACCGGGTAGCCATTACCTACCGCAGCGGGGACGTCCCCGAAGGCATGCTCGGCGTCAAAGCGGACGTCACGGACATGGCCTCTGTCGATGCCGCCTTTACCGAGGTGGAAGCCGTCCACGGGCCGGTGGAAGTCCTGGTCGCGAACGCTGGCATCACCCGCGACACCCTTCTGCTGCGGATGAGCGAAGAAGATTTCACCGATGTGGTGGACACGAATCTCACCGGCGCCTTCCGGGTGGTCAAGCGCGCCTCCAAGGGCATGCTGAAGCTCCGGCGCGGACGGGTTGTGCTGATTTCTTCCGTTGTGGGCCTCTACGGATCCCCGGGCCAGGTTAACTACGCGGCGTCCAAGGCAGGCCTGATCGGCATTGCCCGGTCCCTGACCCGCGAACTTGGGTCACGGAATATCACGGCGAACGTCGTGGCGCCCGGCTTCATTGACACGGACATGACCCAGGCCCTGCCCGAAGACACCCGGAAGAGCTACCTGTCCTCCATTCCCGCCGGCCGCTTCGCGGATCCGGAGGAAGTGGCCGGGGTTGTCCGGTGGATCGCGGGCCCGGAAGCCGGTTACATCTCCGGCGCCGTGATTCCGGTTGACGGCGGCCTGGGGATGGGGCACTAACCGGACGCCCTGCCGTCCGCCACCTGCGGGGATTCCTTGGAGGTTTCCACCAACGCTCCCTGCCGTGCTGGCTGGCAGGATGGTTTGCAGCGTCAGTACCGCCAGCTATCTTTTTAGCTACTTTCCACAAAGAGGAGTTTCCATGGGCCAGCTTGAGGGCAAAGCCGCGATTGTTACCGGGTCTTCGCGAGGTATCGGAGCCGAGGTAGCCAAGCTGCTCGCCGGCGAAGGTGCCGGCGTCGTCGTGAATTACCGGCAGAAGGCCCCGCGGGCCAACAAGGTGGTGGCGGGCATCGAGGCCGCCGGCGGCCGCGCCGTTGCTGTCGGAGCAGACCTCACCGCCCCGGAAGGCCCGGCAGCGCTGGTCGATGCGGCCCGGGAATCCTTCGGTGGAGTGGACATCCTGGTGCTGAATGCCTCCGGCGGCATGGAAACCGGGCTCGGCGAGGACTATGCGCTGAAGCTGAACCGTGACGCGCAGGTGAACATGCTTACAGCCGCCGCGGAAGCCATGAAGCCGGGCTCCCGCGTGGTGTTCGTCACCAGCCACCAGGCACACTTCATCAACACTGTGCCGACCATGCCGGAGTACGAGCCCGTGGCACGCAGCAAGCGCGCCGGGGAAGACGCCCTGCGGGCGATGATTCCGGCACTGGAGGAGAAGGGTATTTCCCTGGTGGTGGTTTCCGGCGACATGATCGAAGGAACTGTCACCGCGACCCTGTTGGACCGCGCCAATCCGGGAGCCATCGAAGCGCGCCGGGAAGAGGCCGGGCGGCTCTACTCGGTCGAAGAGTTCGCCGCCGAGGTGGCCCGCATGGCCGTGGCCGACGTCCCGGCAGGCCACACCGAGTACATCGGCGGCCGGGACTACCTCGGCTCCTAGCCGCAGTATCCAGTTTCATCCCCCGGCGGCGCACGCGCTGCCGGGGGAGAAGCCTCCGGGGACCTAGAGCTTGACGAAGTGCCGGACCACGTCCAGGTTGGGCAGGTTCAGCACGGAGTCAGCGGCGGCCTGCACGGCCGGCTTGGCGTTGAACGCCACGCCGAGGGCCGCTGCGGCCAGCATGTCCAGGTCATTGGCACCGTCGCCCACGGCGATGGTGTGTTCTTCCTTGATACCCAGCTCGGCTGCCCATTCCCGCAATGAGCGGGCCTTGACCGCCCTGTCCACCACTTCGCCGGTGACGGCGCCGGTCAGGACCCCGCCCTCAATTCCCAGTTCGTTGGCGCGGGCGAACGTCAGCTGCAGCTTCTCCGCCAGTGGCGCAAGGACCTGGTTGAATCCGCCGGAGACAACGGCGACGGCGTGTCCAGCCGCCAGGAACGCGTGCACCAGGATTTCAGCGCCGTCGGAGAGCTCGATCCGCGTTCCGACCTCATCGATCACGGTTTCGGGGAGTCCGGCCAGGGTTTTGACCCGTTCGTGCAGGCTTTGGGCGAAGTCCAGTTCCCCGCGCATCGCGGCTTCGGTCACCGCCGCCACCTCGGCCTCACGTCCGGCGTGGGCGGCGAGCAGTTCGATCACCTCCTGCTTGATGAGGGTCGAGTCAACGTCCATCACCAGCAGCTTCCGGGCCGGCTCCAGCAGCGATGCGGGGACTACGGTGCTTTCCGCCGGCGCTGCACCGCTGTCCAGTGCCGCTGCGGCAGCTGACGCGACGGCCAGGCGCAGGGATTCCAGCCTGCCGCCATAGGAAACAAACAGCTTGGACACCGTATAGCCTTCGCCGTCAGCGTTTTCGAGCTCCAGGATGCGCGCACCGAGTTCGGTCACTGACTGCTGGACGCGGCCAAGATACTCATCGGCAAGCTCCCGACCGTAGCTGACGACACTGAATTCCGGGAAGCTCTCGGGGGGCATGCGGGTTCCATTCTGCGGGTAGTCCTGAAGGGGCACTGTCTGCCGGCCGGCCTGTGGAACGGCACAGCGGCACAGCGGCGTAGCGTTTCGCCAACGCGCCTTTCTTTAGCCTAGTGTCTACTGCTATGAGTGATGTTCTTGAATTTGCCGGAGTAAGCGTCGTCCGGGGCGGAAAGACCCTGCTGGACGGCGTCGACTGGCAGGTCAGGGAAGGTGAACGGTGGGTCATCATGGGACCCAACGGTGCAGGGAAAACCACACTGCTGCAGATCGCCGGCGGGCGCATGCATCCCACACGCGGCATGGCCGGCATCCTGGAGGAGATCCTGGGCGCGGTTGACGTCTTTGAACTCCGTCCCCGGATCGGACTGGCATCCGCATCCCTGGCCAGCCAGATCCCCGAGCATGAAACCGTGCTGAACGTTGTTCTCACCGCCGCCTACGGCATGACCGGGCGGTGGCGTGAGAAGTACGACAAGCTTGATGAGCGCCGGGCCTTCCGCCTGCTGCATGACTGGGGCATGTCCACGTTCATCAACCGCCCCTTCGCCTCGCTGAGCGAAGGGGAGCGCAAGCGCGTGCAGATTGCCCGCGCCCTGATGACAGACCCGGAACTGCTGCTCCTGGACGAGCCGGCTGCCGGCCTGGACCTCGCCGGCCGCGAGGACCTGGTGCAGCGCCTGGCCAACCTGGCTGCCGACGACGAGGCTCCGGCCATGGTCCTGGTCACCCACCATCTGGAGGAAGTACCGCCCGGCTTCACGCATGCGCTGCTGCTGCGTGAAGGCACAGTGGTGGCCGCCGGTCCGATAGATTCCGTCTTCACCGAGGAGCACCTCAGCACCGCGTTCGACCTGCCGCTGGCTGTGCAGCGGGACGCCTCCGGCCGCTACAGCGCCGTGGCCCGGCGCTAGGGCCACCGCGTTCCATGTTTATGTCCTCCGCGGGGCTGTTCCACGATGCCCTGATCTTCTTCGCCGGGCTCTGGGCCGGGACCATCAACGCCATCGTTGGATCCGGCACTCTGGTGACCTTCCCTGTGCTCGTGGCACTGGGCTATGCCCCGGTCACCGCGACCATCAGCAACGCCATGGGACTGGTAGCCGGGAACATGGCCGGCTCCTGGGGCTACCGGCGCGAGCTGGCAGGCCTGAAGGGCACCCTGCTCCGCCTGCTGCCGGCGTCGATCCTTGGTGGGATCACCGGGGCGTGGCTGCTGCTGAACCTGCCCGAAGCCGTCTTCGGCGCGGTGGCGCCGTACCTCATCGTTCTGGCCCTGTTCTTCGTTATTTTCCAACCGAAGCTGCAGTCCTGGGTCCGGGCCCGTGCCGCCCGGGCTGAGGGACAGGCCGATGAGCCGAAAGGTTCGGGCCATTCCTGGATCCTGATTGCCCTGGTCTACTTTGCGGGCGTCTACGGGGGCTACTTCGTGGCGGCGCAGGGCATTCTGCTGGTCGGCATCCTCGGCATCTTCCTGCACGGGACCATGCAGAACGCCAATGCCGTGAAGAACATCCTGGTCCTGGGCGTGAACCTCGTGGCCGCCGCGTCCTACATGATCTTCGCCTTCGACCGCATCGTCTGGCCCGTGGTGGCCCTCATTGCCGTCAGCTCCCTGATCGGCGGTTTCGTGGGCGCGGCAGTCGGCCGGCGGCTCTCCCCGGTCGTGCTGCGCACGGTTATTGTCAGCCTCGGCCTTGTGGCCCTGTGGCACATGGTGACCGCATGAGCATCCACCGCCTGGAATCAGCCGGGGATCCCCGTGTTGCCGACTACACCAGGCTGACCGACACCTCGCTGCGCCGGCTCCGGGAACCAGCCGAGGGTATGTACATCGCGGAGTCATCCAAGGTCCTGCGGCGGGCACTTGAAGCCGGCCATGTGCCGCGTTCCTTCTTCCTGGCCGATAAGTGGCTCCCGGATCTGCAGGACGTGCTCGATGCGTTTCCCGATGTTCCCGCCTTCGTGGGATCACCGGCAGTCCTGGAGGAAATCACCGGCTTCCATCTGCACCGCGGAGCTCTCGCTGCCATGCACCGGCCGAAGCCGCTGGAGCTGGGTCCCGTCCTCGCAGCAGCCCGGCGGGTTGCCGTGCTGGAGGACATCGTGGACCACACCAACATCGGTGCAATCTTCCGGTCGGCCGCAGCCCTGGGGGTTGACGCAGTCCTGGTGAGCCCGCAGTGCGCCGATCCGCTGTACCGCCGGGCCATCCGGGTGAGCATGGGAACGGTGTTCCAGGTGCCGTGGCTGCGGCTGCAGGCCTGGCCCGGGGTCCTCGCGGATCTGCGCCTGGCAGAGTTTACCACTGCTGCGCTGGCACTGGAAGAAGATTCGCTGACGCTGCAGGAGCTGGGCGCCCAGCATCACGACCGGCTGGCGCTGGTGCTCGGAACCGAGGGGGACGGACTGTCCCGCAGCACCCTGGCCGAGGTGGACCTCACGGTTCGCATCCCCATGCAGGGGGGAGTGGACTCCCTGAACGTCGCCGCGGCCAGCGCCGTCGCCTTCTGGGAGTGCCGCGTTTCCTAGCGCCGGATCACCCTTATGTTCCAGGGCCTGCGGTGCAACACTGTCGGTGCACGAAGCACCACTCACCGACTCCGGGATCTCTTCCATGGCCAGACGCGTCCACCCGATCCGGCGGCAACGGATAACCGTGCTGTGCCTGGCTGCGCTACTGCCGGCGGCGGCCGCCTGCGGTCCGACGGCAGAGCAGCTGGAAACGCGGCAGGCCACGCAGGCCGCCTCCGCGTCCGTGCCTGCTGCCCCGCAGCAGGCGCGGGTGCGCACCGCGGAACCTGATGCGGAGCCGGCGCCCCCGCCGCTGCAGGTGGGTGTCAGCGGGGCCCAGGCCGGCATGGCGTCAGATGTTCAGGAGGCCTGCCAATGGCTTCTCCGCAGAGACACGGCACCCTTCCCGGACGCTGGATCCTGCATTTCGGCGGCCATGGTGGCGGGAGCCGGCGCCCGGCAAAGCCTGACGACGGCGGCGAGCTGGCTGCCGCCGGGAACGTACAGCATGGACTTCCGGACCGCTCCCGGGTTCAGCATGGAGTTGAGCAGCCAGGACGGTGAACTGGAAATCACCGTCGACGGGGCGGACCGCACCCTGCGCACTGGCGATTCCGAGGTTGCGGCCAACGCGGACGGAGGCGCCGAGGAAGCCTATGCAGCTGTCCTGGTTGACGCCGCGGAACTGACGTCGAATCCCGAACGCCTCCGGGGCCTGCTGGACGCCGCCCGGCCGGCGCTTCCGGACTACGATGCCGAGCACAATGGGGAGCCGGCCACCAAGCTCACCGCAGTCATCGAATCAGCCGAGCCCGGGGGATTCACCGGGTCACTGGTGCTGGTGCTCGATGAGCTCTACCGCCCACTGATCATTGAATACACGGGTACAACCCGGGGGATCCGCTCCTCGATCCGCGCATCAGTGACAGACTGGGGGCGTGGTTAACAGCCGCTGGCCCGTTTAGGCTAAGATTGAGTGTTGGCCGTTTGGCCATCAGAGCTTGTGAAAACCTAAGTTTTTGAAACCCATCGTGCCTGGCAAAATCCAGTCACCTAAAGAAGGTATTACTGTGAAGTCTGATATCCACCCCAAGTACGCCCCGGTAGTCTTCCGCGACCTCGCGTCCGACACCGCATTCCTGACGAACTCCACGGCCTCCTCCTCCAAGACCATCGAGTGGGAAGACGGCAACACCTACCCGCTCATCGAGGTGGAAATCTCCTCCGCATCGCACCCGTTCTACACGGGCAAGCAGCGCATCATGGACTCCGCAGGCCGCGTCGAGCGCTTCAACGCACGCTTCAAGGGCTTCGGCGGCAAGAAGTAGCATTTCGCTTCCTGGCAGCAGCCTAAGATTGGAAGGTCCGTCCGGTTTGTTCCGGACGGGCCTTTCGTTTTCATCAGCATCGAAGAAGTCCGGATTGCGTATCCAAGAGGGGTCAGAATGAACGAAGAACGCGACAGCCGCCACGGGGAATACAAGGTACCCGGCGGGAAACTCGTTGTTGTGGACCTTGAAGTGCGCGATGGAGTCCTGGGGTCTGTCTCCCTCAGCGGAGACTTCTTCCTGGAACCGGATGATGCCCTCGAGGACATCAACGCTGCCCTTAACGGCCTGCCGGCGGAGAGTACGGCGGAGCAGATCAGCGCTGCCGTCCGGGCCCGGCTGAGCCCCGACGCCGTGCTGTTCGGGTTCTCCCCGGAGGCAGTCGCCATCACCATACGCCGGGCACTGGCGAAGGCCACCAGCTGGGCCGACCACGAGTGGGAGATCATTCCTCCCACGCCGCTCTCCACGCACATGCATGTCGCCATGGATGAAGTCCTGGCCGAAGAGGTTGGTGCCGGCCGGCGGCATCCGACCCTTCGTTTCTGGGAGTGGGAAACCCCGTCTGTGGTGATCGGCAGCTTCCAGTCGCTGCGCAACGAAGTGGATCCCGACGGCGCGGAGCGGCACGGTGTGACCGTGGTCCGGCGTATCAGCGGCGGCGGGGCCATGTTCATGGAACACGGCAATGCCATCACCTACTCCCTCTACGTCCCGCAGTCCCTCGTGGACGGGCTCAGCTTCGCTGACTCCTACCCGTTCCTGGACGCGTGGGTCATGGAATCCCTTGAACGCCTGGGCATCAAGGCCTGGTACCAGCCGCTCAACGACATCGCCACCGACCAGGGGAAGATCGGCGGGGCGGCGCAGAAACGGCTCAGCTCCGGTGGAATGCTGCACCACGTCACGATGTCCTACGACATCGACGCCGACAAAATGGTCGACGTCCTGCGCATCGGCAAGGAGAAACTCTCCGACAAGGGAACCCGCAGCGCAAAAAAGCGCGTGGATCCGCTGCGCCGGCAAACGGGCCTCAGCCGCGAAGAGATTATCAAGACGATGATGGAGACCTTCGCCGGACGGTACGGCGCCAAACAGTCCGCCATCTCGGAGAAGGAGATGAACCGGGCCAAGGAGAAGGTCGAGGCGAAGTTCGATACGCCCGAGTGGATCAACCGCGTGCCGTAACACTCTTACGGCCGCCGGGAGCGGCCCTTAGACTTCGCCGTATGGAAAAGAAGTCGCTGACGGCGCTGGTCAGGAACCATTTGGAAACCGCCCGGCAGGCTTCCTCCGGGCGAAGCGCCGCCACGGTGTACGGGGGACACGAACACATCCTGCGCCAAACGGTTATTGCCCTGGCGGCCGGTTTTGTCCTGGACGAACATGAGAACCCCGGCGAAGCCACCATCATGGTGCTCAAGGGGCGGGTGAGCCTCAGCTCCGAAGGCACCTCCTGGGAAGGATCCGCCGGCGACCTGCTGATTGTGCCGCAGGCCCGGCATGCCGTGTCCGCGCTGGAAGACTCCGCCTTCCTGCTCAGCGTCGCGAAAAGGCCGTAGCCTAGCGCGCAGCCGCCTGCGCCCGAAGCGACCGCAGCAGGTGATCCTGCTGTTCCAGGACAATCCTGCGCAGCGCCGCCGGTGCCTCCGGATTCGTTTCAAGCCACTGCTGGCTCAGTTCCACGACGGGATGGTCCGCTGGAACCACGTGCGGAGGAAGGTCCTGACCGGCCGGATAGAGGCCGGCGACCACCCGTGAGGCCAGCTCGATGCTGCGGCTGCTCCACACCCCGGCCAGCGACGCGAAGTAGTCCTCGATAAAAGGATCCAGAAGGTCGTGGCCGCCAATGTTGAATCCCTCAATGGTGGCGGAGAGCAGCTCGTTGGACAGCTCGTTCGAATGGACAGCTGCGTTCCAGGCACCTGCCTTGACGGCGGGATCCGGCAGCGCCGCGGCAGCCACCGTGAAACCTACCCGGCCGGCCGCAGTGTTGTCGCTGTCAAGTTCGGACTTCAGTTCGCCGGTCCCCGCAGACCCCGTCCCGGCCAGGGCCTGCCACAGTTTCCAGCGCAGGTCCGCATCAACGATGAGGCCCGGGTAGGCCACCTCACCGGAGAGCAGGCCGCGGAACAGCGGGTTATGGCTGGAACTGCGCCGGCCGAGGGCAGCGGCGGCCCGCGCCCAGATGAGCTGCAGGTCGCTGCCGCCGGCGGCGGCAGCCAGCTGCGCGGCAACGGCCGTGAACAGCTGTTCACGCAGCTGCGCCCGGATCTCCTCCGGAGCGTACCGTTCCACTGCGGCGCGGGCGTTTTCGAGCAGTGCCTGAAGAACCCCCGCCCCGGTTTCCGTGGGTGCGGCCCGGATGACGAGCCGAACGTAGTCGTGAGCGGAGAGCACACCGTCCCGCACGTTGTTCCAGAGCGCCGACAGGCAAATGGCACGGGCCAGGGGATCACGAAGCCGGGGGAGGTGATCCAGCAGGTTGGCGAGGGAGACCGGATCGAACCTGATCTTCGCGTAGGTGAGGTCGCCGTCGTTCGGCAGCAGGAGGGCGGGACGCGCTTTGCCTACCAGCCCGGGGACCGGCGTGCGCCGCCCCTCGACGTCGACCTCCACGCTGCCGGAGCGTTCCAGCCAGCCCTCGGCGTTGAAGTCGTACAGACCCAGCTGCAGGCGGTGGGGGCGCGGAACCTGCTCGCCGCTGACCGGGTCGGGAGCGTCCTGGCGGACCGTGACGGCCTCGAAGGTGCCGTCCTCCGCCGTCTCGGCGTCCACTTCCAGGACCGGCACGCCGGCGGTCTGAAGCCAGAGCTGTGCCCAGTGCCCCATATCCCGTCCTGATGCCTCAGCGAGGACATCCAGCAGGTCTGCCAGCGTTGTGTTGCCGTAGGCATGCCGGGCGAAGTAGGCCCGGGAGGCGTTGATAAACGGTTCAAAGCCCACATAGGCAACCAGCTGTTTCAGGACGGAGGCGCCCTTGGCGTAGGTGATGCCGTCGAAGTTCTGCTTGGCGGCCTCGAGGTCCGGGATGTCAGCCACGATCGGATGGGTGGTGGGAAGCTGGTCCTGGACGTAGGCCCAGGCCTTCCGGCGGTTGGCGAAACTGACCCAGGAGTTCGTCCAGCCGGTTGCCTCGTCCACGGCCAGGGCACCCATGTAGTCCGCGAAGGACTCCTTCAGCCACAGGTCGTCCCACCAGCGCATGGTGACCAGGTCCCCGAACCACATGTGCGCCATTTCGTGCAGAATCGTGTTGGCCCGGGCCTCGTACTGCGCTTCAGTCGCTTTGGTCCGGAAGACGTACGCCTCGGTGAAGGTCACCAGCCCCGGGTTTTCCATGGCGCCCAGGTTGTATTCGGGCACAAACGCCTGGTCGTACTTGCCGAAAGGGTAGGGGTAGTTGAAGAGCTGGTGGAAGTAGTCCAGGCCCCGCTTGGTGGTGTCGAAGATGCTCTCCGGGTCGAAGTACTCCGCCAGCGACGCCCTGCAGTAGGCGCCCAGGGGGACCACCAGCCCGGTACCGTTGGGCAGTTCCGTGGACCAGGTGTCAGACGCCTTGAAGTACGGGCCGGCGAGCACGGTGGTGATGTAGGTGGAGATCCGTTGGGTGGGAGCGAAATCCCAGCGGCTGAGCCTTCCGTCCGCCAGGGGCGTGCGGGCCGCTTCCACACCATTGGAGGCGACTTCCCAGTCAGCCGGAGCGGTCACATGGAAGGTGAATGATGCCTTGAGATCCGGCTGCTCGAAGTTCGCGAAGACACGGCGGGCATCCGCGGGTTCATACTGCGTGTACAGGTAGGTTTGCCCGTCGGCCGGGTCGGTGAAGCGGTGCAGGCCTTCGCCGCTGCGGCTGTAGAGGGCAGTTCCCTGCACAGTCACCGTGTTCTCTCCGGCCTGGAGGTTGTGCAGGGCAATCCGGGATCCGGTCACTGACTCCGCCGGGTCGTAGGCATTCCCATTAACGACGACGGCGTCCACTCCGCCGTGGATGAAGTCCAGGAACGTGGTGGTGCCCGCCTCACTGCACGAAAAACGGATGGTGGTGCGGGAACGGAAACCGGCGGCGGCTGGATCAGCGGCATTGCCCAGGTCCAGGTCGACGTCATAGGAATCGACAGTCAGCAGACGGGAACGGGCGGCGGCCTCATCGCGGCGCAGATTTTGGTTCGACACCCGTCCATTCAACCACCTTGGCCCCATCTTCCACAGGCCGGGGCCTGCGGCCTGCGTTCCGCCAGCGGCTGGTCAGGCCGGGCAGGCAACGCAGCGAAACTGCGCCCAGGAGAATGAAGTAGGGGACATAGAGATAGAGGAACCGCGCTCTGCCCTCCGAGAACATGAGGAACAGCAAGAGTCCCAGCAGGCTCACGCGGGCCATAACCGGGCCCAGCGCAGCCGAACGGGGATCCCGCAGGAAGAGGGCTCCGCCGCACAGAGCAAGGAGCAGGAACCAGGTCCCCTGCCAAAGGTCGAGGATGAATCCGAATCCCGGTCGGCCCGGGCCGTAGAAATCCTGGATGGTCCGGCTCAGCCCATCTTCGGCGATAAACTCGTTCGCTGTCATCCGCCCTTCGCCCCAGCTGAAGAAGGAACCATCGCCCGTGATCCAGCGCAGTTTCGCATTCAGAAACCCGGCGTATCCTGCCGGGCCCATAGCGTCCACTCGGTCCCGGTATGCCTCGAGACCTGCGTCGAAACGCTCCTGCGGGTCCCTAATTGCCAGTGTCGATAGACGGTCTGGCTCGTTGTAGGCACCGAAGTAGTCACCATACGGTCCTGGGTACTGCTGGGCCCCAACCTTCAAGAAGTGCGTCGGGGGAATGGCGAATTCCGCGGAGACGGGAGCGCCGTTGAACACTCCCGAGTTTTCCCAGGCCGCAATAGCAGCGTGAGTCCCAGCAAAAGAGAACACTGTCACTGCCACCCCGAGCAGCGTGAGCGCGGCGTCCCGCCGCCACAGGCGTCTGCGGAGCGAGCATATGCCCACAAGTCCGGCTGCCACCAGGCAGATCAAAACTGTCGGTTTGATGCCATATCCCACAGCCCCGGCAGCTCCCGCTGCTGCCCAGAGAATAATCCGCATAGGCCAGGAGCACCGCGCGGCGGCGGCCAGAAGGAAGAATATGAGAATTGGGAACAGCAGCCCCGCCGTATCGGAGTAAAAAACCGGCAGCCACGGCGAAAGAAGTACGAGGATGAAGGAGGGTATCAGCGTCAGCCGGGCTGTCTGCCGGCCGCCGACCAGTGCGGCCGCCGCATATGTCAGCAGCATGCCGCAGAAGAGAATGGCCGCGTTGAGGTAGGCCACCGACTGCCGCAGGTCAGTACTGCCCATGGCCTGAGCCGTTTCCAGGAATCTGCTCAATAGGAGCATCAGCAGCACGTTATTGGGGTTGATCTGGAAGTAGCTCGAGTCAACGTTTCCCGGCGATTGGTCCGCCAGCGCCTGGGCGGAAAAGTACACCGCAGCCGCGTCCCAGTCCGGCGGGAGCCGGACGGCATCTGCTACCCGGGCCTGGCAGGCGAACAGCACAGACCAGCCCAGGACCGAGAGAAGGGCCCGCAGCCACCGGTGCCCGGCAGTTCCTGCGTCTATTCTGGCAAGCAGCCAGGGAAAGGCCACGGTGAGCCCCAGTACCCCCACACCGCAGAGTACAGCAGCCCACGTCTCGTAACGGGAGAATCCGTAGGAAGGCAGAACCAGGTTTGAGCAGAGCAGCCACAAGATGAGGCCGGACCACACCAACCCGGCAATCCTGGGCAGCAGGCCGGCCTTCCGAGGGACCGCTTCGTGACCCGTCCCGCGGCGCGTTCGAGGGTGGACAGCCGTCATATTGTCCCCCTGCCGCCGGCGGGCACCAAACACCCGGCCCTCAGTGAGCCAGATCCTAACCATGGCCGAATCCGGAAGACAAGCGTGTCAGGCCGCGGGAACCAGAAGGACGGCCAGCAGAAGCGACGCCCCGACGATGATCAGCCAGGACACCAGTGAGGCGGCTGCGGCCGGCCCGCCGGACCGCAGGAGGCTGCGGACCTTCACCGATGCCCCGAGTCCGAACAGCGCCGCCGTGAAAAGCAAGTCCTGCACGCTGGCCGCTGCTCCCAGGACCGCCGGCGGCACGATTCCGGTGGTCCGCAGCAGCACAGCGGCCAGGAACCCGGCCACGAACAGCGGAACAAGGGGCGGAAGCTTCCCCTCGCTGCCGGAACGGCGGCGGTGGTGGAGGCCGGCCGCGGCACTGACGGGCGCCAGCATCAGCACCCGGACCAGCTTAACGACGACGGCGAGGGCGAGGGCCGCTGTGCCGGCGGTCTGCGCCGTGGCCACCACCTGCCCCACGTCGTGGACGGCGGCGCCGGCCAGGAAGCCGAAGACTTCCGGCGGCAGGCCCAGCAGGGAGGACAGCAACGGCAGGACGCCGATGGCCAGGGTTCCGAACAGGGTGACCATCGCGGTCGGAACCGCCGTCTGAGCCTGCCGGATCTGCCGGGCCGCAGCGACGGCGCTGATCGCGGAGACACCGCAGATCGAAAAGCCGGCAGCGATCAGCACCGGCTCATCACCCGGCAACCCGAATGCACGGCAGACCAGATAGGTCACTCCGAAGGAAAAACCCACGAGGGTGATGATCAGCAGGACCGCTGGCCAGCCCAGCCCGGCGATGTCTACCAGGGACACCTTGAGTCCCAACAGCACAATCCCGAAGCGCAGGAACTTCTTCGCGGCCAACGCCAGCCCCGGTTTCCAGGAGCCAGCTGTCCGCTGCGCCGTACCGGGCAGGTTCCCCACCAGCAGGCCCAGGACAACGGCTGCGGTAAGGACGGGAATGCCGGGCAGCAGCCGGTGCAGCGCCAGGCAGGCAACAACGGCCACAGCCGAGGCGGCCAGCCCGGGAAGGTGTTTGGCGGCGGAGAGTGAACGCATTGCTCCACAATCCCTGACGCAGGCCGGGCCAACCAACTCGGCAGCGGACCATTACCGCCCCGATGCCCCGTTGCTAGACTGGCCGGACCATCCGACGAGCCCAGCACAGGGGCAGCCCATGCAGCATGGCAGTAACCCGGATTCCGGGCGGTCCGGCAGGAACGCCCCGTCACCCAAACCACGGCCCGGCGCGCAGGCACAGGCCCAGGCGCAGGCAGAGGCAGAGCCGCAGACCCAGATCCCGCCGCCCTGGACCATGCCCGGTCCGGATGCTGCGGCGGCGCTGGAATCCAGCCCCGAAACCGGCTTGAGCGAACAGCAGGTCAACGAACGCCTGTCCCGATACGGTCCCAACCAGCTCGCCGGCGCTCCGGCGGTACCTGCCTGGCGGAAGATCCTTGCCCTGCTCTCGGACCGGCTGATCCTGGTGCTCCTGGCCGCTGCCGTCCTCAGCGCCGTCGTTTCCCGGGATCTCGAGACGCCGATCGTCATCCTGGCTGTCGTCGTCCTGAACACCATCCTGAATTACGTCCAGGAACGCCGGGCCGAAAACAGCCTGGAAGCGCTGCGCCGCACCGATGTCGGCACGGCGCGGGTCAGGCGCGGAGGCCGGGCGACCCAGGTTCCGCGCACCGACCTCGTGCCCGGGGACATCGTCCTGCTGGAAGCCGGGGACGCCGTGCCGGCGGACGGCAGGCTCCTGGAGGCGGTGCGCCTGCAGGCCGCCGAGGCCGCCCTCACCGGTGAATCCCAGCCGGTGAACAAAGACGCCGCCTCCCTCCAGACGGAGGACGTACCCGTGGCCGACCGGCACGGCATGCTCTACATGGGCACAGAAATCAGCCGCGGACGTGCCGTTATGGTCGTGACCAGCACCGGCATGGGCACCCAGATGGGCCGGATCGCCCACCTTCTGGGAAGCACCGTTGAAGAAAAGACGTCCCTGCAGCGCAGCATCGACCAGCTCGCGGCACTGCTGACCTGGATCGCCCTGGGCGTCGTCGCGCTGGTTTTTGTCCTGGGCCTGCTCCGCGGCGAGGACCTGAACTCCCTGCTGCTTACCTCGGTCTCCCTGGCCGTGGCCACCATCCCGGAGGGACTCACCGCCGTCGTCGCGTTCACCCTGGCCATGGGCGCATCCCGGCTGGCGGCCCGCGGGGCCATCATCAAACAGCTCTCCGCCGTGGAGACCCTGGGCGGAACCTCGCAGATCTGCACAGATAAGACCGGCACGCTGACGCTCAACGAAATGACAGCGCGCCGGATCATCACCGCCAACGGGCGGCAGTTCCGGGTCACCGGGACCGGGTATGGAATTGAGGGCCGGATCCTGAGTCCGGACGGGCTGCCGGTTCCCGCGCTTACCGAGGCGTACCTGGTGATGGCCCTGTGCAATGACGCCACCGTTTCCGACGGTGTGCTCACCGGGGATCCCACGGAGGGAGCCCTGGTGGTGCTGGCGGAAAAGGGCGGAATTGACCCCTCCGGGGCCCGCGCCGAGCATCCGCGGGCCGCGGAAATTCCTTTCGACTCCGAGTACAAGTACATGGCCACATTTAATGAGAACGTCAACCGGCCCGGCGCGGTTTACTGCAATGTCAAGGGCGCCCCGGGCGTTGTGCTGGATCTTTGCACCGCGATGTCCGCTCCGGACGGTGTGCAGCCGCTGACCGACGGCGACCGTGAACGGTTGCTGGCGGATATCACGGCCCTGGCCGATACGGGCCTGCGGACCATGGCAGTGGCAGGCCGCCCGCTGGACGGACCGCTCCCCGGTTCCGCAGCCGGACTGAAGGAAGCGGCAACCGGCCTGGTGCTCTTCGCCGTGGTCGGTATCATGGACCCGCCCCGCGCCGAAGCCCGCGAAGCCATCGCGGTGGCCCACGCCGCCGGCATCCAGGTGCACATGATCACCGGGGACCACCTCGTCACAGCCTCGGCGATCGCCAAGGACCTGGGCATCCGGGGGAGTGCGGTGGCCGGAGCCGAAGTGGACCGTTTCAGTGAGCAGGAACTCCAGGAGCGTGCACCGCAGTACGGTGTGCTGGCGCGGGTCTCACCAGAGCATAAGCTGCGGGTCGTCGAGGCGCTCCAGGCCAACGGTGATGTGGTTGCCATGACCGGCGACGGCGTCAACGACGCACCTGCCCTGAAGCGCGCGGACATCGGCATCGCCATGGGCATCACCGGTACTGATGTGTCCAAGGGCGCCGCACGGATGATCCTCACCGATGACAACTTCGCCACGATCGTCGCCGCCGTCGAAGAGGGACGCGGAATCTACGCCAACATCCTGAAGTTCGTCCGGTTCCAGCTCACGACTGCCTGGGGCTTCGTGCTGATCTTCCTGGCCGCGGCCACCTTTGGCTTCGCCGGAGGAGCACCCTTCACGGCGATCCAGATTTTGTGGGTCAACATCATCATGGACGGGCCGCCGGCACTGGCACTGGGGGTGGACTCCACGGATCCCAAAGTGATGCAGCAGCCGCCCCGGAAACCCCGGGAGCCCCTGCTGACCGGCCAGCGGCTGGCCGCCCTCCTGGTCTCGGGCCTGGTGATGGCTGCGGGGACCTGCTGGGTGCTGCTGAGCGTCCCGGCGCTTTTCCCGGACAGTGCGGCGGCGAGCCCCAATTTCGCCACCACCATGGCGTTCACGACCTTCGTTTTTTACCAGGTCTTCAACCTGCTCAACGTCCGCAGCGAAACGTCCTCGCTGTTCTCGCTGCAGACGTTCACGAACCGCACCATCTGGCTGGCCCTGGGCGCCGTCGTCGTGCTCCAGATCCTGGTGGTACAGCTCGGCGTCTTCGAGGCGCTGTTCGACACCGTCCCTCTGACAGCGGACCAGTGGCTGCTCTGCATCGGTGTGGCCGCGACCATTGTGGTGGTTTCCGAGCTCAGCAAAGCCGTGGGTGCGGTGCGCCGGCGGCGGGCTACCAGGGAGAGGGCCGGTAATCCTTAAGGAAGACCCCGTGCAGGTCTTCTCCCGCTTCGCCCATCACGATCGGATCGTAAACCCGCGCCGCTCCGTCCACCAGGTCCAGCGGAGCATGGAACCCTTCTTCGGCGAGCCGCACCTTGGTTGGGTGCGGACGTTCATCCGTGATCCACCCGGTGTCCACGGCGGTCATGAGGATCCCGTCGGTCTCAAGCATTTCGCCCGCACTGGTTCGGGTCAGCATATTCAGCGAGGCTTTCGCCATGTTGGTGTGCGGGTGGCCGGGGCCCTTGTAGCGGCGCGCGAACTGGCCCTCCATCGCCGAGACGTTCACGATGTACTTGCGCCGTGCCGGTGAGGCCGCCATCGATGGACGCAGCCGGTTCACCAGCAGGAACGGCGCAGTGACGTTGCACAGCTGCACCTCGAGCATTTCGAGCGGTTCAACCTGGTCCACCACCTGGGTCCAGCTGTTGATCGGTGCGGTGTCCGGGACCAGTCCGCCGGCGTCGATCGCGGTGCCCGCCTCGAGCCTGGCCAGCGAGGATGATCCAGCGGTCAGGGCGAGGGAGGTCACAGCGTCTCCGGCCAGCACCGGGTGCTCAGCCACCGACCCGGCCAGGGCCGTGGGATGGGCGTTGTAGGTGTTGCCGAAAGTCACCAGTTCCGGCATCGGCCGGCCGGCCGGCAGCTCTTCGAGCTCGGCGTCCATCAGCGGCTGATAGGCGTTGGAGGTGCGCCGGACGGTCTGCGCCGCGTTGTTGATTAGGATGTCGAGCGGGCCCTCGGCCGCCACGGCGTCGGCCAGTGAAATCACCTGGGCGGGATCACGCAGGTCGATTCCCACGATTTTGAGCCGGTGCAGCCAGTCCGCGGAGTCTTCCATGGCCGCGAAGCGGCGGGCAGCATCCTTGGGGAACCGCGTGGTGACGGTGGTATGCGCACCGTCACGCAGCAGCCGCAGGGCGATGTACATGCCGATTTTGGCGCGCCCGCCGGTCAGCAGTGCCCGCTTGCCCCTCAGGTCCGTGCGTGCATCCCGTTTGCTGTGGCTGAAGGCAGCGCACTCCGGGCAAAGCTGGTGATAAAACGCGTCGACAAGGGTGTAGGGCTGCTTGCAGATGTAGCAGTTACGCGCCTTGAGCAGGGTACCGGCGGAGGGACCGTGGGCGGCGCTGGTCAGCTGGGCACCGCGGGTTTCGTCATCGATCCGGTCCGGCGCGCCGGTGGCCGTGCGGGCGACGACGGCGCGGTCTGCTTCCGCCACAGCGTCCCGTTTGGTGACCTTGCGGTGTTTCTTGACGGCTTTGAACATCTTCGCCGTGGCCCGGCGGACGGCCACATGGTCCGGGTGCTCTTCATCAAGGACGTGGATCTGGGACAGGACCCGAAGACAGGCGTCGAGGTCTTCAGGGCTCAGGTCAGTGCTGCTCATGGAGTCGTTTCTGCGGTGTGGGTCCGCCGGCGGTGTACACGGCGGAGGCAATCTGCTGCTCCTCGACTCTACCGCGAACCCGGGCAGAGCCCGGTATCGGCCAACCCCGCTGCGGGCGTTATCCGGTCCGCACGGACTGTCCCTTGCTCACCACCGTAAGGCCCGACGCCGTCACCGTGAATCCGCGGGCGAGGTCCAGTTCCCGGTCGACGCCGACAGTGGCCCCGGCCGGGACCTGGACGAACTTGTCGATGATGGCCCGGCGGATGATCGAGCGTTCACCCACATGGACGCCGTCCATGATGACGCTGTCGCTGACCGTGGACTGGGCGTCGATGTAGACGTCGTGGGCCAGCACGGAGCCGCTGACGCTGCCGCCGGAGATCACTGCGCCGTTGGACACAATCGAGTCCACGGCTGTGCCCGGCTCGTCATCAGCGCCGCGGACGAACTTCGCGGGCGGGGAAATACTCTGGCGGGTGTAGATGGGCCATTGCAGGTTGTAGAGGTTGAAGGCCGGCAACGGGGAGATCAGGTCCATGTGGGCGTCGTAGTAGGAATCCAGTGTCCCGACGTCCCTCCAGTACCGGTGGTCGCGGCCGGTGGCACCGGGAATAACATTCTCGGTGAAGTCGTACACCGCCGCCTCGCCGCGCTCCACGAAGTAGGGAATGATGTCCCCGCCCATATCGTGTTTGGTGATCAGCCGCTCGGCGTCGACCCGCAGCGCCTCAACCAGCGCGTCGGTGGTGAACACATAGTTGCCCATGGAGGCAAGGAAGCTGTCCGGGTCATCAGGCAGGCCGGGGGTAGTGGACGGTTTTTCCACGAAGGCGGCGATCCGCCCCGGAACCGCGGGGTTGGTCTCGATGACACCAAACTGGTCGACCATTTCGAGCGGCTGCCGGACCGCGGCAACACTGCACGGTGCACCGGACTCCAGGTGCGCCTCCACCATCTGGGAGAAGTCCATCCGGTAGACGTGGTCTGCACCGATGACGACGACGATGTCCGGCCGCGCGTCGTCGATCAGGTTCATGGACTGGTACAGGGCATTCGCACTGCCCAGGAACCAGCTCTTCCCGACCCGCTGCTGTGCGGGAACGGAAGCCACGTAGTTCTGCAGCTGGGTCGAAAGCCGCCAGGTCTCGGAAATATGCCGGTCCAGGCTGTGCGACTTGTACTGAGTCAGCACCACGATCTGCAGGTAACCGGAATTGACCAGGTTGGACAGGGCAAAATCGATCAGCCGGTACTTGCCGGCAAAGGGCACCGCGGGCTTGGCCCGGTCGGCCGTGAGCGGCATCAGCCGCTTCCCCTCGCCCCCGGCGAGAACCACGGCCAGGACTTTCTTGGGTGCCATTGTGCGTACTCCTGACTTTTCCCCAGGGAAAATGTTGAGCGCTGAAGGGGCAGATAAGCCTGCTGACCAACACACTAGATCAAGGAAGGGACGTGCACTACGTTGGTCAGGGTGCGAATAGATATCGTTTCCAAGGAATTCCCGCCCGAAATCTACGGCGGTGCCGGTGTGCATGTCGCGGAGTTGAGCCGGGTGCTGGCCAGCCGGGTTGACCTGCGCGTTCACTGCTTCGGTGCGCCGCGGCAGGCAGATTTCCACGGCGCGCAGGTCTTGGCTTACGGCGTGCCGGCTGAACTGTCCCAGGCCAACCCGGCGGTTCAGACCCTCGGCACCGATCTGGACATGCTTCAGGGCTTTGCCGGCGCCGACCTCATTCATTCGCATACCTGGTACGCGAATCTGGCCGGACACCTGGGTTCCCTGCTGTACGGCGTGCCGCACGTGCTGAGCGCCCACAGCCTGGAACCGCTCCGGCCCTGGAAGGCCGAGCAGCTCGGCGGCGGTTACGCGCTCTCCTCCTGGGTCGAGAAAACCGCGTACGACGCCGCCTCCGCCATCATTGCCGTCTCTGAAGGTATGCGCCGGGACATCCTGCGCGCCTATCCGGAAGTCACTCCCGGCAAGGTCCGGGTGGTCCACAACGGCATCGACACCGCCGCCTGGCATCCCGACGAGGACCCGGATGCTGTCCGCGCCCTTGGCATCGATCCGGATGCGCCCAGCGTTGTGTTCGTGGGCCGCAACACCCGCCAGAAGGGTGTTCCGTTCCTGCTGCGCGCTGCAGCCCTGCTGCCTCCCGAAGTCCAGGTGGTCCTGTGCCTGGGCGCGGCGGACACTCCGGAACTCGCCGCTGAGACAGCGGTGCTGATCAAGGAACTCTCACAATCCCGCGGCGGGGTGGTTGTGATTGAGCGGATGCTGCCGCGGCAGGAGCTGCTCAAGGTCCTCAGCATCGCCACGGTTTTCGCCTGCCCCTCCATTTATGAACCGCTCGGCATCGTGAACCTGGAAGCGATGGCCTGCGGGACCGCGGTGGTAGCCAGCGCCACGGGAGGTATCCCTGAGGTTGTCGACGACGGCGTGACCGGACTGCTGGTTCCGCTGGAACAGGTTGATGACGGCACCGGCACGCCGCTGCACCCTGAGGTCTTCGTCCGCGACTTCGCTGCGGCCCTGACCGCCGTCGTCACTGATCCGCTCCGTGCCCGGGAAATGGGGGAAGCCGGACGGCGGCGGGCTGCGAAGGAGTTCTCCTGGGATGCGATCGCCGAGGCCACGCTCGACGTTTACCGCTCCGTAGTGCCGTAACCATTTCTGGCCTGACCTGGCCTGAGCTGAGCTGAGCTGACTGCGGAAAACGCCGGTGCCCGCCTGGATCTCCAGGCGGGCACCGGCGTTTTACGCCCCGCAGCGGCGGCTGGGAGCGGTGTCAGCCCTTGGCCTTGGCCGCCTGCTTCTTCCGCAGGAGGAGCGTCTTCTCGTCGATCGCTGCACCGCCGCTGGCGCGCAGCAGCCGCTGATACTCCATTGATTCGTCCTGGCGCGCCTTCTCGGCACCGGTGGCGACGGCTGCCCGGAGGTGCTCCGGGCCGTAGCCAAAGGCGTCCACCAGGTCCAGGGCGTGCGGCCGGATCTTGGCGAGCAGCCGGTTGATGTAGTCACCCAGGGTGCGGGCCCGCTGGGAGGACAGCCGGCCGTGCATCAGGTACCAGGCCAGGTTCTTTTCGATCAGGCCCAGGCCAAACAGATCCCGCAGCCAGGTAAGCACCTGGCGCGTCCCGGCGTCGTCAATCCCGTCCAGGCCCCGCGTGAAGGCTTCCCACTGCAGCAGCTCGGCGTGCGCGCGGGCCGCCTCGATCAGGTCGTGCTGGTTCTGGTTGAACACTGCGGCGGCTTCGGCCTTGGGCAGCTTGCGTGCTTCGCGCAGGTTACCGGCGACTTCGGCGACCATAGTTGCCACCCGGTCGGTCAGGAGATCGTGCTGCGCCTTGGGGTCCCGGAGGGCGATCGCTGACTTCTTTTCCGAACCGGTGTCGGCGACAGTCTGCACGATCCGGCGCAGGCCCGAACGGTTGAAGGTGCGCTCAGTTGCCTGGCCAACCACATAGCGGGCCAGGACTCCGAAGTCGGCGCCCTGGAACTCCTTGGCGTAATCGGCCAGCAGCCGCTTGGCGACCAGCTGGAGCAGGACGGTGTTGTCCCCTTCGAAGGTGACGTAGATATCCAGGTCGGCGCGAAGGGCCGTCAGCCGGTTCTCTGCAAGGAAGCCAGCCCCGCCGGTCGCTTCGCGGCATTCCTGCAGGGTGTCCAGGGCATGCCAGGTGGAGAGCGATTTCAGGGCCGCGGCGAGGGTTTCCAGGTCCTGGCGGTTCTCAACGGTGTCGTCGGCGCCGGAGAAAACGTCATCGAACTTGGCAAGCAGTTCATCGTGCGCGAACGATGCCGCGTAGGTGGTGGCCAGCAGCGGCAGCAGCCGGCGCTGGTGCTGCTGGTAGTCCATCAGGACTTCCTCGACCGTGTCGGAGCCGCCGTTGAACTGGCGGCGCTCCGTGGCGTACTGGACGGCGATCTTGAGGCCGAGCTTGGAGGCGGCGACGGCTGCCCCGTCCAGGGAGACCCGGCCCTGGACCAGGGTGCCGATCATGGTGAAGAACCGGCGCCCCGGGCTCTCGATGGTCGAGGAATAGGTACCGTCCTCAGCAACGTCACCGTAGCGGTTGAGCAGGTTGGTCCGGGGGATCCGGACGTTGTCGAAATGCAGGCGGCCGTTGTCGATGCCGTTAAGCCCGCCCTTGACGCCGTCGTCTTCGCCGCCAACCCCGGGCAGGAAGCCGTTGTCATCGCGGAGCTCCACATAGAAGGCGTGAACGCCATGGTCCACGCCTTTGGTGATCAGGTGCGCGAAGACCACGGCCGCCTTGCCGTTGACTGCCGCGTTGCCGATGTAGTCCTTCCAGGCCGCGCGGAACGGGGTGTTGATGATGAATTCCCGGGCCGCTGCGTCGTACTCGGCGGTGGTGGCGATGCTGGAGACGTCGGAACCGTGGCCGGTTTCCGTCATCGCAAAGCAGCCCGGAATGTCCAGGCTCATGATCCCCGGAAGCCATTTCTCATGGTGCTCCCGGGTGCCCAGATGCAGGACAGCGGAGCCGAAGAGGCCCCACTGGACGCCGGCCTTGATCTGCAGGGAGGGGTCTGCAACCACCAGTTCCTCGAAGCCGGCGATGTTGCCCCCGTGGTTGTCCTGGCCACCGACGTAGGCCGGGAACGCCCGGTGCACGGCGTCAGCGTCCACCAGTACCTTCAGCTGGTCCATAACCCGCAGCCGGTGCTCGGTGTGGGTCAGCCCCGCAGGTGTGTGCAGGGCGTCGCTGCCCGCCAGCCTGCGGGCCTGCAGCCGGATGTCGTGCCACTTGCCAAGCAGTGCGCGGCCCAGGGCCTCGACGTTGACCGTAGCCGTATCGTCATCGCTGATGACGGTGCTGGCCGGAAGCTCGCGCTCGGGAGTGGAGACTGATTGCGTCATGGCGTGTCCTTACTTGTCGGCACCGGCTGCGGCGGGCCTGCGCCCGGTGCGGTTCGGCGGTGTGGCTGAGGATGAGTCTGAAGTCAGTGCGGGGTCCGGGGTGTCCCATCCGATGCCGTCGAACAACCAGACGGTCAGCTGGTCGGTCATTTCTGCTTCGGTGGGACGGCCCGGTCCGGGAGGCGTGGCGAGCCAGCGCTCACCGGCGGCCCGGACCATGCCCAGGGCTGCTGTCGGCCAGAAGCCGGCGGCGGCCTGGGTCAGGGCATTCGATTCATGGCCTTCCAGGTAGGCCTTCACGGCGTGGTCCATCATGGCGCTGATATTGGCGAAAAAGTCTGAAAGGGCGGCGGCAACACCGTTTCCGTTCGTTGCTGCCGCTTCACCGGCGGGACTTCCAGTGACGAAGGCATACACGTTGGGGGAGGTCTGCGCCATCTGCAGATAGGCGGAAACCATGGCGCGCAGGCCGGACCGGGGAGAGGCAGCGCTGCGGGCGGCCGCCAGGATCTTCTCCTGCATCTGGTTGATAACCACTTCACCCATCGCCTGCTGCAGCCCTGACTTGTCACCGAAATACCGGTAGTAGACGGATTTCGAGGTCCCTGAGGCGGCGGCGATCTCCTCCATCGATGCCTGTGCACCGAGGGTGTGCACAGCGCGGCGGGCGGCCCTGATCAGGGCGCCGCGGCGCTCGGCCCGGTGGGCTTCCCACCGGATGGAGCGGCCATCCGGTGCAGATGTGGTTTGTTTCACTGCGCTGTTCACGATACCCAGCGTATCAGGTACGCTGGGTAACAGTAACTCCCGTCACACACCGACCCCCAAGGAGATCGACGAATGGCTGCTCAACCCACGTCCGCGCCCCGGCCCGCCCAGCCCTCAGGTCCCGCCGTGCGGAATGCCGTGGTCATCGGCGGCAACCGCATCCCGTTTGCCCGGTCCGGCGGAGCGTACGCACACAGCTCCAACCAGGACATGCTGACCGCCGCACTGGACGGACTGGTGGCCCGGTTCGGCCTCCAAAACGAGCGGATTGGCGCCGTTGCCGCCGGTGCAGTCCTGAAGCACTCCCGGGACTTCAACCTGACCCGCGAAGCGGTGCTGGGTTCCGCGCTTTCGCCCCAGACGCCGGCCTACGACGTTCAGCAGGCCTGCGCGACGGGACTCGAGACCGTGGTGTCCCTGGCCAACAAGATCAAGCTGGGTCAGCTGGAGTCCGGGATCGCCGGTGGCGTCGACTCCGCCTCCGATGCCCCCATCGCCGTCAGCGAAGGGCTGCGCCGCGCACTGCTGGATCTCTCCCGGGCCCGGACCACCAAGCAGAAGATCGCGGCCGTTGCGAAGATCCGGCCCAGGGACCTGGCGCCGAATGCGCCCAACACCGGCGAACCCCGGACCGGGCTGTCCATGGGGGAACATCAGGCGCTCACGACGGCACAGTGGAAGATCACCCGGGAAAGCCAGGACGAGCTGGCTTACAACAGCCACCGGAACCTGGCGGCCGCCTATGACCGCGGGTTCTTCGATGACCTCCTGACCCCTTACCGGGGCCTGTCCAAGGACTCCAACCTGCGCGCCGATACCTCCCTGGAGAAACTCGCGTCCCTCAAACCCGTCTTCGGCCGGGCACTGGGTGACGAAGCGACCATGACGGCCGGCAACTCCACACCGCTCACCGACGGTGCCTCCGTGGTGCTGCTGGGTTCCGAGGACTATGCGCGGGAGAACGACCTTCCCATGCTCGCCAACATTGTCGACGCCGAGGCCGGTGCGGTCGATTTCGTCCACGGCCGGGACGGCCTCCTGATGGCCCCGGCCTTCGCCGTTCCGCGGCTGCTGGCCCGGAACAACCTCAGCTTCGATGACTTCGACTTCTTCGAAATCCACGAGGCTTTCGCAGGGACGGTGCTCAGCACCCTCGCGGCATGGGAAGACGACGAATTCTGCCGCACCCGGCTGGGCCTGGAGGGTCCGCTGGGAAGTATTGACCGCAGCAGGCTGAACGTTAATGGTTCCTCCCTCGCAGCCGGCCACCCGTTCGCGGCCACCGGCGGCCGGATTGTCGCCAGCCTGGCGAAGATGCTGCACGAGAAGGGCTCCGGCCGGGGGCTGATTTCCATCTGCGCCGCCGGCGGCCAGGGCCTCGTGGCTATCCTGGAGGCGCGCTGATCATGACCGATGCCTATCTGAACCTTGTAAATTCCGGCTTCACCAAGGAAATCGCCAAAAAACTCGGCCTGCCCCGGCCGGCCGTGCTGCGGCGCTTTGATCCTGCCAAACCGCTGGTCCCCGGCCCTGTGCTGCTGCTGGGCAAGGGAGAGTCGGCGGATGTGCTGGCGTCCACGCTGCTTTCCTGGCAGCAGGATGTGCGCCGGCATGCCACTCCGAAGGAACGCCTGGGCGCCATCCTCCTGGTTCTGGACGAGGCCCTCGCTCCGGAGGACCTCTCCGCCGTCGTGCTCGACGCCGGTGCGAGCCTGCGGGATCTGGCCCCCGGCGGGCGGATCATCACCGTTTCCCGTCCGGCCGCCGAAGCCGGGGACCCGGCAGCCGCCGCAGTCCGGCAGGGCATCGACGGGACCCTCCGGTCCCTCGCCCATGAACTGCGGGGAGGCGCCACCGCCAACGGCATCGTGCTGGCCAACGGCACGGACGCCGGCGCACCATCCGTGGCCGCCGCCCTGCACTTCCTGCTCTCCGGCCGCAGCGCCTACGTCAACGGCCAGTTCATCACCGTCGGTTCTGCCTCCGGTGAGCTGCCGGCGGACTGGACGGCCTCGCTGGCCGGGAAAACCGCCGTCGTTACCGGGGCAGCCCGTGGAATCGGCGCTTCGATCGCCCGGGTGCTGCACCGCGAAGGCGCCACGGTGATTGTGGTTGACGTTCCCGCCGCCGGGGAGCAGCTTGCTGCCGTGGCCAACGAAATCGGCGGAACGGCCCTGCAGGTTGACATCACCCGGGATGACGCCGCGGACCGGATCCTGCAGCACGCGGCGGACCGCTACGGGCACCTGGACATTGTGATCCACAATGCCGGCATTACCCGGGACAAGCTGCTCGCCAACATGGACTCCTCCCGCTGGGATTCGGTACTGGCCGTCAACATTTCCTCCCAGCTGAAGATGAACGAGCGCTTCCTGGCCTCGGAGACTTTCAGCCGGAGCGGCCGGATTGTCTCCCTGGCCTCAACCAGCGGCATCGCGGGGAACCGTGGGCAAACCAACTACGCCGCGTCGAAGGCCGGGATCATCGGCATGGTCCAGGCCACCGCACCGCTGCTGGCTCCGCGGGGCGGATCAATCAACGCCGTGGCGCCGGGCTTCATCGAAACAGACATGACTGCCCGGATGCCTGCCCTGACCCGGCAGGTCGCCCGCCGGCTCTCCAGCCTGCAGCAGGGCGGGCTTCCCCTGGACGTCGCTGAAACCATCGCCTTCCTGGCCTCGGATGCGGCCGCCGGTATCAACGGCACTGTCCTGCGGGTCTGCGGCCAGAATATGGTGGGCGCATGAGCGTGCAGGAACTGGAGGAAATCCCGGCCCTCGGACGGCTGTACCTCGCCGCCGTGGGCAACGCTGCCCGCAGCAGGCTGTCGCCGCCGTCCACGGACGAGCTTCCTGCGGCGCGGCACTCCGTGCCGCAGGCCCGGGTGGACCTGGCAAAGCTGACGGACTTCCAGCGGCTGGTCATGCACAACGCGCAGGACACCCTTCCCTCCGGATACGTCCACACGTTCGCGTTCCCGGTGGCCATGAGTGTCATGGCGCGGGAGGACTTCCCGCTGCCGCTGCTGGGAATGGTGCATCTGCGCAACGAGGTCCGGCACCTGCGGCCGATCCACTACACGGAACCGCTGTCCGTGACGGCATGGGCGGAAAACCTGGCCGGCCACCGTGCCGGAACCCGGGTTGAGCTGGTCGCCGAAGTCCGGTCCGGGACGGAACTGGTTTGGACCGGGAGGTCCACGTACCTCGCGAAGGGCGTGTTCCTTCCCCGGCTCGACCGTCCGGCCCGCGGCGCGGAACGGGCCGACTTCGTTCCGCCGCTGCCCACGGCGCAGTGGCGGCTCGGTGCGGATGCCGGGCGGAACTATGCCAGGGTCTCCGGCGACTTCAACCCCATCCATCTCAGCAGCCTGTCCGCCAAGGCGCTGGGCATGAAACGCTCGATCGCCCACGGGATGTACCTCGCCTCCCGGGTGGTCGCGGAGACGGGGCCGGCAGTGCAGGAACCGTTCGAATGGGAGATTGACTTCGAGTCTCCGGTGTTCCTCCCAGCGACGGTCAGCCTGCGGATTTCAGACGCCGGATCACCGGGGGAGCGCGGGGAAACCACGTTCACCGGCTGGAACCAGCGGACCCGCCGCCGTCATTTCCACGGAGCCGCGCGTCCGCTGGGTGCGGCGGGAGGATCGACCGGCGTTTAGGCTGCTAGCCTTCGGGCCATGACAGCCTCCACCTTCCTGAACCGCGCCAAGGAACTCGACGCCGCAGATCCACTGGCCGGCCTGCGTGAACTGTTCATCGGGCACAATGATCCCGGTGTCAGTGCCTACCTGGACGGCAACTCCCTGGGCCGGCCGCTGGCGGCAACACTGGACCGGATGGCCGAGTTCATCAGTGAGGCGTGGGGCGGCCGGTTGATCCGCGGATGGGACGAGGGCTGGCTGGGCCTGCCCGCGGCGGTCGGCGACCAGCTCGGGGCCAGCGTCCTGGGCGCGGCTCCGGGTCAGTGCATCGTCGCCGACTCAACCACGGTCCTGCTGTACAAGCTGGCCCGCGCCGCCGTTGCCGCAGGGACCGGGCGCACGGAGATCGTACTGGACCGGGACAACTTTCCCACCGACCGGTATGTGATGGACGGCATCGCCCGCGAGTGCGGGCTGACCCTGCGCTGGGTGGATGCGGCTTACGACGGCGGTGTGTCGCCCGAAGCGGTTGCGGCCGCCGTCGGACCCCGGACCGCCCTGGTGGTGCTGAGCCATGTGGCCTACCGTTCCGGGTTTATCGCCGATGTTCCGGCGATCACCGGACTGGTCCACGCGGCAGGCGGACGGGTGCTGTGGGACCTGTGCCATTCGGCCGGCTCGGTGCCGGCGGAACTGGATGCCTGGAATGTGGACTACGCGGCGGGCTGCAGCTATAAATACCTCAACGGCGGCCCCGGCGCGCCCGCCTGGGCCTACGTTGCCCGCCGGCACCAGGAGACTTTTACGCAGCCGATCCAGGGGTGGCTGGGTGCCGGTGACCCCTTCGCCATGGGGGCTGAGTACGTGCCGGCTGCCGGTATTGCGCGGGTGGTCTCCGGAACCCCACCCATCCTGGGGATGCTCGCCATGCAGGACATGGCAAGCCTCATCGCCCGCGTGGGGATCCAGGCTGTGCGGGCAAAGTCCGTAGCCCTGACGGCCTTCGCCGTCGAAGCTGTGGACGAGGTCCTGGCCCGGTACGGTGTTGTGCTCGCGTCCCCGCGGGACCCGGCGAGCAGGGGCAGCCACATCACCATCGACCATCCGGCGTTCAAGGACATCACCGCACGGCTGTGGCAGCGCGGCATCATCCCGGACTACCGCAACCCGGACGGCATCCGGCTGGGCCTCTCACCGCTGTCGACGTCGTTCGCGGAGACATGGACGGGCATCGAGGCGATTGCGGAGGAACTTGAGGGCAGCAGGTAGGCCGGCGCACTGCCCCCGCTGGAGTACTGCCCCGCTGGAGTACTGCCCCCGCTGCCCCGCTGGTGCACTGACCCGCCACAACCTTAGTGCCCTACAACCCTATTGCCCCGCCTTAACACTGAGAACCGGGCAGCCAGCTTCGAGCAGCACCCGCTGGGCGGTGCTTCCGAGGATGAGTTTGCCGACCGGAGTCCGGTGCCGGATCCCTACAACGATCAGTCTGCCGGAATACCGCTCCGCCGCGGAGAGGATCTCATCCGCCGGGTCAAAGTCCCCCTCGGGGTGGGCTATCTCGAAGGGCTGGCCGTCTGCCTGCAGCTCCGCCGCGATCGCGTCGAGGTCGTCAGCGGCATCCTCGCCGTGGGCGTGACCGTGCCCCAGCCCGCGGCCTGTGGTGCGGACGTTGACGATCACCAGCAGGTCCCGTTCAACGGCGGCTTCCGCCCGCGCGTGGGTCAGCGCCGCCTCACCTTCGGGCCCGGGCACGTACCCGACGATGACGCTAGCCATGGAGTTCCTCCGGATCTGTGAAGCGTGTGCGCTTGGCCTTGACCGCCCGGTTCCAGAGCCAGGTGAAAAACCACAGCACCACGCCGACGGCGAGCAGGATCCCGGCAATCCGGTATTCAATGGGGTCCTGGGCCCAGGGGCCAACGAGGAAGGCGCAGCTCAGGGCTCCGAACCAGGGGGTAATTCCGGGGGAGCGGAAGGTCTTGCGCGGGTGGCCTTCCTCCTCGCCGGGCTGTGGATCCGGCGGATGCCGGCGCAGGACGATGCAGGCGATGTTGACCACCGTGAAGACGCACAGGAGCAGCAGGGCGGTGGTCCCGCCGAGGGCAGAAACAGTCTGCGGGCCCATCACATTGGTGACCACAATGATCAGGCCCACTGCGATGGCCGTGGTGAAGATGATCGCGGCCCACGGGGTGCGGCGCCCCGGCAGGACCAGGGCCAGGGGCCGGGGCAGGACCTCCTGGCGGGCCATGCCGTAGAGCAGGCGGCTGGCCATCAGCATGTTGATCAGCGCCGTGTTGGCGACGGCAAAAATGGACAGGAACGGGTACACAACGTCGATCGGGAATCCGGGGGCACCCGTCTGCACGACTTCGAGCAGGGGCGTCTGGCTCTCAGACAGCTGACCGACGGGCACAACGGCCACGGCAGCGACGGACACCAGGACGTAGATGAGGACGGTGATGCCGAGTCCGGTGAGCATAACCTTCGGGAAGATGCGGGCCGGGTCCCGGGTTTCCTCCGCCATGTTGACCGAATCCTCGAAGCCGACCATGGAGAAGAACGCCAGGGAGGTGGCCGCGGTCAGGGCAAGGAAGACAGATTTCCCCTCTTCGGTTTCGAAGACCATCACCCGGGAGAAGTCCACGTTGCCCTGCCCCATGGCCCAGAAACCGATGCCGATGACGATCAGCAGTCCGGTCAGCTCCACCACGGTCAGGAAGACATTGAACTTGATGCTCTCGCCGACACCGCGCAGGTTGACCGCGGCCAGGAGCAGCACAAAGCTCACGGCCACCACGGTGACCCCGAACTGCCCCCAGCCCAGGTCGAAGCCGACCAGGAAGTTCTCTGCCAGGAACTTCGACGCTGTGGAGGCTGAGGTGATCCCCGAGCACAGGACGGCGAACGTCACCAGGAAGGTGACAAAGTGGATGCCGAAGGCCTTGTGCGTGTAAAGGGCAGCGCCGGCGGCCTGCGGGTACTTCGTCACAAGTTCCAGATAGGACAGCGCCGTGACCGTTGCAACGATGAACGCGATCAGGATTGGCGCCCAGGCGGCGCCGCCGATCTCGCCGGCGATCTGCCCGGTGAGGGCGTAGACGCCTGTTCCCAGCACATCGCCGATGATGAACAGCAGCAGCAGCTTGCTCCCCATGACCCGTTTCAGGGCAGGGCCGGTGCTGCTCTGCGGCGCGCTGCCGGCCGCTGTTTCCTCGCCGGGGCTGGGAAGACTCATGCCCGGTATTCTCCGCCCCGCGCCCAGCAGGCTGCAATGGACCTGAGGGCATTCATCCGGCGGACCGGCAGATTCAGATTTCCGCGCCGCCGGTGCTCCGGTCAGCAACCGGCGGCCCCGGGATCACGCGCACGGCACGGATCCGATGATGGTCGACGTCGGTCACCCGCAGCCGGCCGCCGGGCGCGGATACGGTGTCCCCGGGCACCGCCATTCGTCCCAGCCGGTCAAGGATGTAGCCGGCCACCGTCTCATACTGGCCCTCGGGCAGCTCCATGCCGGTGAGGCGGGCGAACTCCTGGAGGATGAGGCCGCCGTCGACCATCAGCTCGCCCTCCACCAGCAGGTGCCTGTCCTCCGGATCCCGGCCGGTGTCATACTCGTCGTAAATCTCTCCGACCAGCTCCTCCACCAGGTCCTCAAGCGTCACGATCCCGTCGGTGCCGCCGTATTCGTCCACAACGACGGCGATATGGCTTTTTCCCCGCCGCATCCGTGAAAGCGTGGGCAGCACCGTGGCTGTGCCGGGCAGGAACAGGATAGGCCGGACAATGCCGCCCACCAGCACGTCTGCAGCAGACTCCGGACTCCGGCCGAGAAGGTCCCGCACATGGACGAAACCGAGGATGTCGTCGGTGGACTCCCCGGTCACCGGATACCGGGAATAGGGCAGCACGTGCACCCTGCGCCCGGCTTCGGCCAGGGTGAGTGAGGCCGGCAGGAATTCCACCTGGGGACGCGGCCGCATCACCTCCTGCAGCAGGCGCTGACCGGCACCAAAAACATCAGCCAGGATGCTCCGGCTTTCATCGGCAAGCACCGGGCTGGACTTCACCATTTCCAGGAGTTCCTGCTGTGAAATGGGCATGTTCTTGAGGTTCGGGTCTGCTCCCAGCAGCCGCACCACGGTGTTGGTGGAGACGGACAGCAGGCGGATCACCGGGCGCATCAGGGTGGCGAAACCGGCCAGGGGAGGAGACAGGATGCGGGTGAAGGCTTCGGCGTTCTGCATGGCGAGCCGTTTGGGCACCAGCTCGGAGAACACCAGGGACAGGTACGCGACCACCAGCGTCATCGCAATGAATGCCGTGCTCTGGGCCGCGGCGGGGCTCAGCCCCCAGCTTTCCAGGACCGGCGCGGCAGCCGGTGCCAGGGCAGATGCCCCGTAGGCAGCGGAGAAAAACCCGGAAAGGGTGACGCCGATCTGGATGGCGGACAGGAACAAGTTCGGGTTCCGGGCCAGCTGCGCCGTTTTCGCACCGCGCTTTCCGGAGCTCTCTATCCGCAGGATCTGTCCCTCACGCAGCGACACGAGCGCCATTTCCGCACCGGCAAACACTCCGCCCAGCAGGACAAAGAAGAGCACCAGGATCACGTTCAGGAGCCCGCTGCCGTCCATGATGCGAGCGTACCCGGTGGCCCGGCGGCCGTGACAGGGTCAGCACTTCTCACGCCGGTGAGACTGGCGTTGAGATAAAGAACACACCGGCCGCGGAAAACCTCAAAACAAAAAATCCTCCCGGTTTCCATAAGGAATCCGGGAGGATCTTTGCTGTGGGTATCTCCACTGTGCGCGGAGGGGGACTTGAACCCCCACCCTCAATAAGAGGACTAGCACCTCAAGCTAGCGCGTCTGCCATTCCGCCACCCGCGCAGGGTGTCTTCCGAAGATCGGTTTTTATTCCGTTTCTTCGTTTGCAACGGGAAAAACTCTAACACGGTTTTGGCACGAAGTACGAATCGGCCCATTTACGCCGCACGGCAGATGTCACCGCGCTAAGAACGCCGGGACGCTGGGCCGGCAAGTGGCTAGGCTGGCCCTAAACCCGCGATCAAGGAGAGACCTGCATGACTATCCGCGCCGAAGACGAAGTCACCCGCATCTGCCAGGACCTCATCCGGATCGATACCTCCAATTATGGAGACGGCAGCGGGCCGGGGGAGCGCCTGGCGGCCGAATACACCGCCGGCCTCATCGCGGAAGCCGGCCTCGAACCGGATCTCTTCGAATCCGCCCCGGGCCGCGCCTCCGTGGTGACGCGCATGGAAGGCACCGATCCCTCACTGCCGGCCCTCGTGGTCCACGGCCACCTGGACGTCGTTCCCGCGCAGAAGCAGGACTGGAGCGTGGATCCCTTCAGCGGGGAAGAACAGGACGGGCTGATCTGGGGCCGCGGCGCGGTTGACATGAAGGACATGGACGCCATGATCCTTTCCGTGATGCGGGATATGGCGCGCACCGGAACCCGGCCGCAGCGCGACATCATTTTCGCTTTCTTCGCGGACGAGGAGGCCGGTGGAAGCTACGGCGCCGGCTGGGCGGTTGAGAACCGGCCCGAGCTCTTCGAAGGTGCCACCGAAGCGATCTCGGAAGTGGGGGGATTCTCCGCCACCATCGGCGGACGCCGCACCTACCTCCTGCAGACCGCGGAGAAGGGCATCTCCTGGCTTCGCCTGCGCGCCCACGGCCGGGCCGGCCATGGCTCCCAGATCAATACCGACAACGCGGTGACCCGGCTGGCCGGTGCTGTCTCGCGTATCGGCGCGCACCAGTGGCCGATCGAGCTCACTGACACCACCCGGGCCTTCCTGGACGGGGTTACGGAACTCACGGGAGTGGAATTCGATCCGGACAATCCGGAGAAACTTCTTGCGGAACTTGGGACGGTGGCGCGTTTTGTTGGAGCCACTCTCCAGAACACCGCCAATCCGACCCTGCTCTCCGCAGGCTACAAGCACAACGTCATCCCGGGCACGGCCGAGGCGTTCATCGACGCCCGGACCCTTCCCGGCCAGGAGGAACACCTGCTCGAGGTGATCCGGGGCCTGGCCGGCGACGGAATCGACATCAGCTACGAACACCGCGATGTGTCCCTGGAGGTGCCGTTTGCCGGGAACCTGGTGGACAGCATGGTCAGTGCACTGCAGGCCGAAGACCCCGGGGCCCCGGTCCTGCCCTATACGCTGTCCGGCGGAACTGATAACAAGTCCCTGAGCCGGCTGGGTATCACCGGCTACGGTTTCGCCCCGCTCCGCCTGCCGGAGGACCTGGATTTCACCGGCATGTTCCACGGCGTCGACGAGCGGGTCCCAGTGGATTCACTGAAGTTCGGCACCCGGGTCCTCTCCCGCCTGCTCCACGGATACTAAAAGGGAACCCTTCCCGACCCAGCTCCGAACCAAACCGCACCACCAGAAACCGAACCGAAAAAGGAAGAGCACCATGTCTGCCGGAGATATCCTCAGCCCCGAACTCCTCGAACGGCTGCGCAGCCGGGCACCGGAATACGACCGGCGCAACGAGTTCTTTGCCGAAGACCTCGAGGACCTCCGCCGTGCCGGCTACCTGGCATTGTTTTCCACACCCGCACAGGGCGGAGCCGGACTCGGCATCCCGGAGGTGGCCGCCTGCCAGCGGCTGCTGGCTTCCGCTGCGCCGGCCACCGCACTGGCCATCAACATGCACCTGGTCTGGTGCGGGGTGGCGCATCTGCTCTCGCTGCGGGGTGATGACTCGCTTGCCTTCGTCCTCGAGGAAGCGGCGCGCGGTGAGGTCTTTGCGTTCGGCATCTCCGAACCGGGAAACAGCGCCGTGCTTTTCGATTCCAAGACGGTGGCAGAACCGCGCAGCGGCGGCTACGCCTTCACCGGACGCAAGATCTTCACCAGCCTGTCCCCGGCGTGGACGCGGCTGGGCATTTTCGGCAAGGACAGCACTGATCCCGACGAGCCGCGGCTCGTATTTGGTTTTGCCGACCGGGACACCGGGGGGATCACCACGCTGGATGACTGGGACACCATGGGGATGCGGGCTTCCCAGTCCTGCACCACGGTGCTGGAGGGCGCTCTTGTGCCCTCGGAACGGATCGTCCGGCACACCCCGGTGGGGCCGCACGCTGATCTGTTCGTGTTCGGCATCTTCAGTCTTTTTGAAACACTGCTCTCCGCGGTCTACACCGGGATCGGGGACCGGGCGGTCACCCTTGCGGCCGAGGCCGCAGCCTTCCGGAAACCGGACGGGGTGCCGGCAACCCAGGATCCGCATACCCGGTGGCGGATCGCCGACGCGGCCATCCGGATGGACGGAGCCGCGCTGGAGCTGGAGGCCGTGGCCCGTGACCTCGAATCCGGGGCGGACCACGGCGGGTTCTGGTTCGCGCGGCTGTCAGGACTCAAGCTGCGCACCACCGATACCGTCCGCGGGGTCGTTGAAACCGCCCTGAAGGTGGCCGGCGGCCGGAGCTACTTCCGCGGCCAGGAACTGGAGCGGCTGTACCGCGACGTCCTTGCCGGTATGTTCCATCCTTCAAGCGAGGATTCCGCCCACAACACCATGGCAAATGCCCTGCTGGGCCCGGTGGACCAGGAGCAGGCAGGCGAAACCGGCAGCACGGATATACAGGACGCGGGCTAGAAAGTCCGCTCGACCCGCATGATCTTCCGCCGAAGCCAGTACCGGTGGTGGCCGCCGCGGTAGATGCGGGTCCGTTCCAGTTCCCACTTGCCGTACTCAGCGTGGTCCGTGAGTGCCCGGCGGGCTTCAGGGAGGGACTCGGCGGGGCCTACGGAGAGGACCAGGTACTCATAGCCCTTGGCGGGACCGGCTTGAGGGGACCGGTCCGGTCTAAGAATTTGTTCTCGCATTTGCATCCCATTTTGCCTGCTTTACCGATAACGTCTAGTCCATGAGCATAGATCCGCGCGTTGCGCTCCAGTCCCTGGTCGCTGCCTTCGAAGAGCACCTGGCTGCCGCTGCTGCCCGCCGCGGAGAGAAGGATCCCGCCGTCGAAGGTGCTTACCTGGCCATCGCCGACGCGTTTGAAGTGTATGAAGAAGTCCTCTACGACGCGTATGGCGAAGTGACGCCGCTGGAAATCTACGACGACGAAGACGGCGACGAGGACCTGCTCGACGACGATGAAGAAATGCTCCGCCGGTCCGGGTTTGATGAGCCTTCCCGGTTCGGCGCGGATGAAGAGACCGAGGAAATTCCTGCAGGTTCCTCGGACCAGGACGATTACCGGCGGCAGTCCGGCACGGACCGGTAGCACGGGCACCGCATGACGGGTCCGGGCTGCGCTGTGCCCTAGAGTCGTAGGGTGAATTGGTTTGAAGCGATATTCCTCGGTTTCCTCCAGGGCCTGACCGAGTTCCTGCCCATTTCGTCCAGCGCGCACCTGCGGATTGCCGGTGAGCTCCTTCCCGGCGCTCAGGATCCCGGCGCTGCGTTCACAGCTATCACCCAGCTCGGTACCGAGACGGCTGTTGCGGTGTACTTCTGGAAGGACATTGTCCGGATCGTCAAGGCCTGGTTCGGCTCGCTGACCGGCCGGGTACCGCGCTCCGATCCGGATGCACGCATGGGCTGGCTGATCATCGTCGGCACCATCCCGATCGTCGTCCTGGGCCTGCTGTTCCAGGACCAGATCGAAAGCACCTTCCGCAGCCTCTGGATCGTTGCGACCATGCTGATCGTGTTCGGCATTTTCCTCGCGATCGCGGACATTGTGGGCAAACAGCAGCGCACGCTGGACAAGCTCACCTACAAGCACGGCATCCTTTACGGCTTCGCCCAGGCCCTGGCGCTCATTCCCGGCGTCTCCCGTTCGGGTGGAACCATCACGGCGGGCCTGCTGATGGGCTACACCCGGGAAGCCGCGGCCCGGTACGCCTTCCTGCTGGCCATCCCCGCCGTTTTCGGCAGCGGCCTGTACCAGCTGGCCAAGTCCTGGGGAGAGACCGGTCCCTACGGCGGGGCGGAGACGGCACTCGCCACCGTGGTGGCCTTCGTTGTTGGCTTCATCATCATTGGCTGGTTCCTCCGGTACGTTTCGACCCGCAGCTACCAGTTGTTCGTCTGGTACCGGATCGCCCTTGGCGTGGCCATCTACCTTGCCCTGGGCTTCGGTGTGCTGCAGGCCTGACCGTGAACCGGTCCCGGACGCAAAACGGAAACCGCTGTCGAAGTCAGTAGAGTTGATTCTGTGATCGCTTGGAAAACCCGCCCCCTGCCCGTCCTGCCCGGAAAGTCTCCAGGCCTTGTCCTCTTCGATTCGTCGCTGCGAAGGGCTGTGCCTGTCCAGCCAGAGGGTGAAGCCGGCCTGTACGTCTGCGGGATCACCCCGTACGACGCGACCCATATGGGACACGCAGCGACCTACGTTGCGTTCGACCTGCTGAACCGGCAGTGGCGGGACGCCGGCTACACAGTCAACTACGTGCAGAACGTCACCGATATTGATGACCCGCTCCTCGAACGCGCTGAAGCGACGGGGGTCGACTGGACGGTTCTCGCCAAGGAACAGACCCAGCTCTTCCGTGAGGACATGGAAGCGCTGAACGTCATTGCCCCGCAGAGTTACATCGGTGCCGTGGAGTCCATTGAATGGATTGTGCCCGTGGTCGAGGAACTGCTGGACAAGGGCATCGCATACCGTGTGCCGGGGACGGGGACCGAACCCGACGGAGATGTCTACTTTTCGGTCGACGCCGCGCAGGAACTTGAGAAGCAGGGCCCCGACGCGTGGTGGCCCGGGCAGGTTTCCGGCCTCACGCCGGAGCAGATGCTGCCGCTGTTCGCGGAACGCGGCGGTGACCCCGCCCGGCCCGGAAAGCGGAATCCGCTCGACGCGCTGCTGTGGCGGGCCGCCCGCCCCGGTGAACCTGTATGGCCCGGCGGGAAGCTGGGCGACGGGCGTCCGGGCTGGCACATCGAGTGTTCGGTCATTGCCCGCCGCTTCCTCCCGGCACCCTTCACGGTCCAGGCCGGGGGATCGGACCTGACCTTCCCGCACCATGAGATGAGCGCCGCACACGCGTACGCCTGCTCCGGTGAGCCGCTGGCAAAGCACTACGCCCACGCCGGCATGGTGGGCCTCGACGGCGAGAAGATGAGCAAGTCCCTGGGCAACCTGGTCCTGGTCTCCCGCCTGCGGACGGAAGGGGTGGAACCGGCAGCCGTCCGCATCACCCTTGCCGGCCACCACTACCGGTCAGACTGGTTCTGGACCGCTGACGACCTTGGCCGGGCCGAGGACCGGCTCCGGCGCTACCGCATGGCGCTGCCGCTGACCGGGGAGCAGGCGGCCGCTGAGCTGCTGCAGAGTTTCCGTATGGCCCTGGCAGATGACCTCAATGCACCTGCCGCGCTGGCCGCCGCTGATGCCTGGGCCGCTGCGCTCCTCGACGCGCCGGCGGAATCAGCAGCCGGGTCCCTGGCCGGAGCGGAACTGGCCGAAGCAGCCTTCGACGCCCTCCTGGGAATCCGCCTGCGCTAGGCACATCCTTCGGAAGGCACAGGGACCGCGGATTCTGTCCGCGGTCCCTGTGCCGTTCCGGGCTAGTCCCGGCGCCGGCGTTTGAGGTAGCGCTCGAACTCACGCGCAATCGACTCACCGGTCGCCTCGGGCAGCTCAGCAGTGTCCTTGGCTTCCTCGAGCTGCCGGACATAGGCAGCGATCTCCGGGTCCTCGGTGGCAAGTTCATCCACACCGCGTTCCCAGGCCTCGGCTTCCTCGGTGAGGACCGCGGTGTCGATGGGGGTCTGCAGCAGCTCTTCCAGACGGTGGAGCAGGGCCAGCTGCGCCTTGGGCGAGGGCGGCTGCCCCACATAGTGCGGCACCGCTGCCCAGAGGGAGAGGGTGGGAATGTCGGCCAGGCTGGCCACTTCGGCCAGGACGCCCACAATCCCGATGGGACCCTCATACTGCGAGGACTCGACGCCGAGGTGTTCCCTCAGGTCCTCCTCCTCACAGGTGGCAGTCACCGGAATGGGACGGGTATGCGGAACATCGGCCAGCAGCGCGCCGGTGAGCACGATGCAGTCCACCTCGAGTTCCTTGGCCAGGCCAATAACTTCCGCCGTGTAGGCACGCCATTTGTAGGACGGTTCAACCCCGGAAACCAGGATCAGGTCCAGGTTGGTCCCCGGGACCTCTGCCCGGGAAATCCGGGTGGTAGGCCACTTGATCCTGCGCTTTCCTGCTGCGTTCCGCTCGATTGCAGGGCGGGTGAACTGGAAATCGTAGTACTCGTCGGCATCGATTCCAGCGATCTTCTCGCTGTCCCAGTACTGGGAGAGGAAACTCAGGGCGTCACTGGCCGCTTCTCCGGCGTCGTTCCAGCCTTCAAAGGCGGCCAGCATCACGGTGACCCGCTCTCCGGAGCCGCCACCAAAGAAATCCTGCAGGCCGGCGGCTGGGGTCTTGTCGGTATAACTCACAGATTCACCATATGCTCCCCGCACCGCAGTGTCAGTCCCGCCCCTGTCCGAGTCACCCGGCCGGGACAAGGAACCCCACCCGGAGCCACGTAGACTTGCGGTATGTCCCTCCCTGGAAGTTTCCTCCCGTCCGGCGGCCCCGGCGGCCCGCTGCAGGCCGTTTTCTGGGATATGGACGGAACGATCGTCGACACGGAACCCTATTGGATCCAGGCGGAGAAGGACCTTGTTGCCGCCCATGGCGGCACCTGGACTGATGAAGAGGCCGAGGAACTCGTGGGGCAGGCGCTCACCTTCTCAGCGCACCGGCTCCAGCAGGCCGGCGTTGACCTCAGTGCCGAGGCCATTATTTCCACCCTGACGGACCGGGTGGCGCGGCAGGTCCGCACCGATGTTCCCTGGCGGCCCGGTGCCCGTGAGCTGCTTGAGGAACTTGCAGATTCCGGGATTCCCTGTGCGATGGTCACCATGTCCACCGCGGTCCTGGCCCGGGCCATCGCCGCCCACCTTCCGGAGGGCACGTTCCGGTTCCTGGTCACCGGCGACATGGTGGAACGCGGCAAACCGCATCCCGAGCCGTACCAGCTCGCCTTCGACGAACTGGCGCTGAGTGTTCCCGGCCTGGTGAAGTCCCGGTGCATCGCCATCGAGGACTCCTACCCGGGCTATACCTCCGCCCGTGCTGCCGGCCTGACTGCCCTGGCCGTACCCCATTTCATTCCCCTGCCGCCGGATCCGGACCGGATCGAATGGACCACGCTGGCCGGACGCAGCGTCAGTGACCTGCAGGCCCTGACGGCGCCCAGCGCCGCAGCCCAAAGGTCCGCAGCCCAAGAGTCCGGAGCCCAAAAGTGACGCAGGGCCCGGACGGCGGGACGGCCGGCGGAGGACGCAGCGAAGGCATTCCGCTGGGAAAGATCGGGGGAGTCCCGGTCACCCTGGCCTGGTCCTGGTTTGTGATTGCCGCGGCGATCGTCCTGCTTTTCGGACCCCAGGTCGCCCGGGCGCTCCCGGAACTGGGCAGCCCCGGGGCGTACGCCGTCGCCCTGGGCTATGCGCTGCTCCTGCTGCTCTCCGTCCTGGCCCACGAGCTGGCCCATGCCCTGACTGCCCAGGCCTGGAAATGGCCCACACCCAGGATCGTCCTGACACTGTGGGGCGGACACACCCAGTTCGGCGACGTGAACGCCACCCCCGGCAGGTCCCTGGTCGTCGCCCTGGCCGGACCCGCGGCGAACTTCCTCCTCGCCCTCGCCGGACGCCTGGTTCTGCCGTTCTTCGAACCCGGAACCGTGGGCTGGCTGCTGACGGACATATTTGTCTGGGCCAACGTTCTGGTCGCCATCTTCAACGTCCTCCCCGGCCTTCCGCTGGACGGGGGACGCATCGTGGAGTCTGCGGTCTGGAAGGCGACCGGCGTCCAGGAGAAGGGCACGATCGCCGCCGGCTGGGCCGGGCGGATTATTGCCGCCGCCCTGGTGGCCGCCGTCTTTATTCCCCCCTATCTGCAAGGTGAAACGCCCGGCCTGAGCCTGGTGATAATCACGGCCCTGGTCTCAGGCTTCCTGTGGATGGGTGCCTCAGCCTCGATCAGCAATGCCCGCCTGCGGCTTCGGCTGCCGGAGGTTTCCGCCGGCAGCCTGATGGAACCGGCCCGGCAGCTGCCCACGGGGACGCCGGTGTCCGAAGCCCGGCGGCTCGCAGCTGACTGCCCTCCGGGCACAGTGCTTGTGGTGACCGGCCCCACCGGGCGGCCGGAAGCCGTCGTCGACCCCGGCGCCATGTCCTCTGTGCCCGCCCACCTGGCGCTCCAGACCCCGGTGAACGCCGTGGCCCGCGCGCTGGCTGCCGGAGCCTACGTTCCGGATGCCGCCACCGGTCAGGAACTCATCCAGTACCTATCGCAGCTGACCGGCAGCGAGTATGCCGTCATCAACCGCGAAGGCACGGTGGTCGGCCTGCTCCGCCAGTCCGCCGTCGTCGCCGCTGTCACCGGCCGCCGGCCGAAAACCAGCAGCTAACCACCCACCAGCGGGACAGCAGGCCTGGCCCCGCATTCAACCGCACCGCCCGAAACCGAAGGACAGCCACATATGAACAACCCGGGTACACCCTCTTCTCCCGCTGCCCACGGCGCGGAAATGCGCCGTGGACCCCTGCGGCCCGGGGAACGCGTCCAGCTCACCGATGAAAAGGGGCGCCGGAACACCATCACCCTCACCGAGGGCGGGGCTTTCCACACCCACCGCGGCTACCTCCCGCACGAGAGCATCATCGGCGTTCCCGAAGGCACGATTGTCACGAACACCACGGGGCACCAGTACCAGGTCCTCCGGCCGCTGCTCTCGGACTTCGTGCTCTCCATGCCCCGCGGGGCAGCCGTGGTCTACCCGAAAGACGCCGGCCAGATCGTCACCATGGCAGACATCTTCCCGGGCGCCCGGGTCGTCGAGGCCGGGGTCGGATCCGGCGCGCTGAGCATCTCGCTGCTCCGCGCCGTGGGAGACAACGGCTCGCTGCACTCCTACGAGCGCCGCGAGGAATTCGCTGACATCGCCCGCGGCAATGTGGAGACCTTCTTCGGCGGCCCGCACCCCGCCTGGGAAATCACCCTGGGCGACTTCCAGGACCAGGTCGTCAAAAACCAGGAACCCGGCAGCGTGGACCGAGTGGTCCTGGACATGCTGGCTCCGTGGGAATGCACCGACGCGGTGGCCGAGGTCCTGGCCCCGGGCGGCGTCTGGATCTCCTACGTCGCCACGGTCACCCAGCTTTCGCGGACAGCTGAAGCCATCCGCGCCGACGGCCGGTTCACCGAGCCCGAGGGCTGGGAATCCATGGTCCGCGGCTGGCACTTGGAAGGTCTGGCAGTGCGTCCGGACCACCGGATGGTCGCCCACACCGGGTTCCTGCTTTCAGCACGCCGGCTCGCTGAGGGCGCCACCGGCCTGGTCGCCAAGCGGCGCGCCTCCAAAACGGACTTCAGCCAGGAGGATTTGAACGCCTGGACTCCGGCAGCCGTCGGCGAACGTCAGGTCTCCGATAAGAAGCTCCGCCGGGCCGCGAAGGACGCCAGTTCGACCGTCCAGCGCGGTGCCCTGGCAAAGGCTGAACGGTTCCAGGAGGACAACGGCGCCGAGTAGCCCCGCCATAGCCGGAAAGCTGGAAAACACAAGACTCCGGGCACGGTGCATTGCGTGCGCCACTGCGTTATCGTCAAACCAGGGGACCCTGGAGCGATGAAGGCGGTCGGACAATGGTTGAAGCGGAAAACACCAGCGGGGCCGGGGTTGAAGGTACGCGTACCGATGCCCCTTACGGAACTGCAGCCGGTGCGGAATCCCGGCAGCTCAACATCCTGCGGGATAAGCTGCGCAACGTGGACCGTCAGCTGGCAGCACTGACGCACAACAATGCGCGGCTGGTGGCAATGCTGGAAACCGCCAAGGCGGAGATCATCCGGTTGAAGGACGCGCTGGAGAAGGAGGGCGCCACGCCCTTCAGCTTCGGCACGGTCATCGCCGTCAACGGACGGCAGGAACCCGAACCCGGCGTCAGCACCACAGCCACGGTCCAGGAAAGCGTGGACATCATCCAGTCCGGGCGCAAGCTCCGGGTTGCGGTGAGCCCGCTCCTGGACCTTGGCCAGATTGTCCCGGGCCAGGAAGTCCTGCTGAATGAATCGCTGACGGTGGTGGCCGGGCTTGGTTTCGAGAAGGCCGGCGAACTCTTTACCGTGCAGGAACTCCTGGAAGGGGACCGCGCCCTGGTGGTGGGCCGGGCCGACGACGAGCGCGTGGTCCGGCTCAACGGGCCGCTGATCGAGGAGAAAATCCGGGTCGGCGACGCCCTGACCGTGGACACCCGCATCGGCTACGCCCTGGAGAAAATCCCGCGCAGCGAAGTCGAGAATCTGGTCCTGGAGGAAGTCCCGGATATTTCCTACTCCGATATCGGCGGCCTGGGTCCGCAGATCGAGGCCATCCGGGACGCCGTCGAACTGCCCTTTATGCATCCGGACCTTTACCGTGAGCACGGCCTGAAGGCACCCAAGGGGATTCTGCTCTACGGCCCTCCCGGCTGCGGAAAGACCCTGATCGCCAAGGCCGTCGCACATTCGCTGGCAGCCCGGGTGATGGAACAGACCGGCACGCTGGGAACCCGCAGCTACTTCCTCAACATCAAGGGACCCGAGCTGCTGGACAAGTATGTTGGCGAAACCGAGCGCCATATCCGGCTCATCTTCGCCCGCGCCCGTGAGAAGGCGTCCGACGGCAGCCCCGTGGTGGTGTTCTTCGACGAGATGGACTCGCTGTTCCGCACCCGCGGAACCGGGGTTTCCTCCGACGTCGAGACCACGATTGTGCCGCAGCTGCTCAGCGAGATCGACGGCGTGGAAAAACTGGAAAACGTGATCGTGATCGGCGCCTCGAACCGTGAGGACATGATCGATCCGGCGATCCTGCGCCCCGGCCGGCTGGATGTGAAGATCAAGATCATGCGCCCCGATTCCGAAGGGGCGGGGGAGATTTTCGCCAAGTACCTCACGCCTGACCTTCCGCTGCACCGGGATGACCTGGCCGAGCACGGCTACGATCCGGTGGCCACGGTCCGCGAGATGATCCGCCGGACGGTGGAGAAGATGTACGCGGAGGACAAGTCCAACGAGTACCTGGAAGTGACCTATGCCAACGGGGACACGGAAATGCTCTACTTCAAGGACTTCAACTCCGGAGCCGTGATCCAGAACGTCGTGGACCGGGCGAAGAAGTACGCCATCAAGGATTTCCTGACGCTGCGCCAGCGCGGGCTGCGCATCGAGCACCTGATGCGCGCCGTCGTGGACGAGTTCCGCGAGCACGAGGATATGCCCAACACCACCAATCCTGATGACTGGGCACGCATCTCCGGCAAAAAGGGCGAACGCATCACCTACATCCGGACAATCATCCAGGGCAAGGCGGGCCAGGAACCCGGCCGGACCATCGAAACGACAGCCAATCCGGGACAGTATCTGTGACGGTCCGCAGGGTGATGGGGACGGAGACGGAGTACGGCGTACTCGCACCCGCTCTGCCGAGCGCCAACGCCACCGTCCTCTCCAGCCAGATCGTCAACGCCTACGCTGCGACGGTGCGCTCCGGAATGGGAAACCTCACCGGAACCCGCTGGGATTACACGGACGAGGCGCCCCTGAACGATGCCCGCGGCTATACGGTTCCGCGGACCGCCGCAGACCCCTCGCAGCTCACCGATTCGCCTCCGGTCATGGACGCGGAACAGATTGCCATGGAGGGCGGGGGACCGTCGGCCCTGTACGGCGACACCGAGGACAATGCGGTGCTGATGAACATGGTCCTGGGCAACGGGGCGCGCCTCTATGTCGACCATGCGCATCCCGAGTATTCCTCACCCGAAGTCACCAATCCGCGGGACGCGGTGCTGTGGGACAAGGCGGGCGACGCCGTCGTACTGGCAGCGATGCGCCACATTGCCTCGACCCCGGGCTTCGCTCCGGTCCACCTCTACAAGAACAACACCGATAACAAGGGTGTCTCCTACGGCGCGCATGAAAACTACCTGGTGCCGCGCAGCGTGCCGTTTACCCGCCTGGTCGCCGGACTGCTGCCGTTTTTTGTCTCCCGCCAGGTGATCTGCGGCTCCGGGCGGGTGGGCATCGGAACCAGCAACCAGCGGCAGGGCTACCAGCTGAGCCAGCGCGCGGACTTTTTCGAAACCGAGGTGGGCCTGGAAACCACCATCCGCCGGCCCATCATCAACACCCGCGACGAACCGCACGCCGTCGCGGAGAAGTACCGCCGCCTGCACGTGATCATCGGCGACGCCAACCTGAGCGAGGTTTCGGCGCTCCTGAAGCTGGGCACGGCGTCGGCCGTCCTTTCGATGATCGAGGACGGAACCGCCCCGGTGCTGGAGCTGCGCGATCCCGTCGGGGCGCTTCAGGCCATCAGCCACGATCCCACGCTGTCCCAGCTGGTGGAGCTGAAGGACGGCAGGATGGTCACCGGACTCGACCTGCAGGAAATCTACCTGGAAGCCGCCGCCGGGCACGCCCGGGGCCGCGGGGGAGCGGATGAGGCCACCGAGGATCTGCTGAACCGCTGGACCTCGGTGGTGGGAACCCTGAAACGGGACCCGATGGCCGCCGCTGCGCAGGTGGACTGGGTAGCCAAGCTGAAACTGCTGCAGGCCTACCGCGACCGCGACGGACTGGCCTGGGATGATGCCCGCCTGAACCTGATCGACCTGCAGTACTCGGATATGCGCCCGGAGAAAGGGCTGTACTACCGGCTGGCGGCCCGCGGCCAGATGGAACGGATCCTGACGGATGAGGAAATCGCCGCGGCGGTAACCCACCCCCCGGAAGACACCCGCGCCTACTTCCGGGGCCGGTGCGTCACCCGGTTCCCGGACGAGGTGATCGGTGCGAGCTGGGATTCAATCATCTTCGAACTGCCCTCCAGGCGCCGCCTGCAGCGGGTCCCCACCCGCGAACCGCTGCGCGGAACGAAAGAGCTCACCGGGGAACTTTTTGACGTTTCTGCAGATGCGGAGGATTTTGTGACCCGGCTGCTGACCGGTCCGGAACCTACCGTGGCACCATAGGACGTAGGGCACATCCGCTCAGCAAGAAAGGGCAGCAGCATGGCAACCCAGGATCGCAGGAACACAGGATCACGTCCGCAGGAAGTCGAAGAAACCGACGAGGTTACTCCGCCGCCTGCCGCAGAACCCACGGAGCAGTCCACGGCGCAGACCGAAGGCGTGGACGACCTCCTGGACGAGATTGACGGTGTGCTGGAAAACAACGCCGAAGAGTTCGTGAGGGGTTTCATCCAGAAGGGCGGTCAGTAGCGGATGACGCACTCAGATCCTGCCCAGGCCGTCGCCGCGGCAGCGGGCTCGTCCTTCACCGAGCACCTTGGCCGTCATTATCCGGAGCTGCTGCCCTCGGCCCGCAGCCTCGGATCGGCACCGGCAGGATCGGCGGGCGCGGCCGCACCGCAGGCGACCACCATCGTCTCCCTCACCTATGCCGGGGGCGTCCTTGTGGCCGGTGACCGGCGGGCGACCATGGGCAACATCATCGCCAGCCGCCATATCCGCAAGGTTTTCCCGGCCGACAGCTACTCGGTGCTCGGCATCGCCGGGACAGCCGGACTGGCCCTGGACATGATCCGGCTCTTCCAGGTTGAGCTTGAGCACTACGAGAAAATCGAAGGCACGGCAATGAGCCTGGACGGCAAGTCCAACCGGCTGGCCGCCATGGTGCGGCAGAACCTTCCGCTGGCCCTCCAGGGCCTCGCCGTCATCCCGCTGTTTGCCGGCTACGACACCGAGAAGCACGTGGGCAGGCTGTTTTCTTTCGACGTCACCGGCGGCCGGTACGAAGAGTACGAACACCACAGCGTCGGCTCCGGCTCCGTCTTCGCACGCGGGGCGCTGAAGAAGCTGTGGCGTCCCGGGCTGGACGAGGATGAAGCCGTGCAGGTTGCCGTCGAGTCCCTTTACGACGCCGCCGACGACGACTCCGCCACGGGCGGTCCGGACCTGGTCCGCCAGCTGTGGCCGGTGGTCTACGTGGTTAACTCCGCCGGAATGCGGGAAATCCCCGAACGTGAGCTGCACCAGCTCGCCCAGGAGCTCGTAAGCCGCCGCAGTGCCGCCGGACTGGAGGCGTAGGACATGACCCAGCAGTTCTACGTATCACCCGAACAGCTTATGAAGGACCGGGCTGACTTTGCCCGGAAAGGAATCGCACGGGGCCGCTCCGTGGTGGTCCTGACCTGCCGCGACGGTATCGCCCTGGTGGCAGAGAACCCGTCGCCCTCACTGTACAAACTTGGCGAGATCTACGACCGCATCGGGTTTGCCGCGGTGGGCAAGTACAACGAGTTCGAAAGCCTCCGGCAGGCCGGTGTCCGGTATGCCGACGTCCGCGGGTATTCCTACGCCCGGGAGGACGTCTCAGCCAGGGGACTGGCCAGCGTTTACGCGCAGAGCCTGGGCTCGGTATTCACCACGGAGGGGAAACCCTTCGAGGTGGAGCTGGCCGTCGCCGAAGTGGGCGCCGACCCGTACAGCGACCACCTGTACCGGCTGACCTTCGACGGGTCCATCGCCGATGAAAGCAACTATGTGGTGATGGGCGGCCAGGCTGACATCGTCAACGATTCGCTTGCCCGTTCGTGGTCGCCGGATACATCGTTCAGCGAGGCCATCCTGGTGGCGGTCAGGGCACTCTCCTCGACGCGGCAGGCCCCGGAAACAACCACCAACGGTGAATCCGCCGGCACCGGCCAGAGCGCTGAGCTCCTCGGGGCCAGTCTGCTGGAAGTGGCCGTACTGGACCGCGATCCGCAGTCTGCCCGGGGAAGCGTCCGGGCTTTCCGCCGGATCGGCACGGTGGAGCTGGACCGTTTCCTGGCCAGCGCGGAGGGAGACTGATGGACCGCAGGATCTACGGGATCGAAACAGAGTTCGGGATCGCCTACTCGGGACCCGATTCGCGCCCCCTTTCCCCGGAGGAAGTGGCCCGGTATCTCTTCCGCAAGGTTGTGAGCTGGGGAAGGTCCTCCAACGTTTTCCTCACCAACGGCTCACGCCTGTATCTGGACGTGGGCTCCCATCCGGAGTACGCCACTGCGGAATGTGACGACCTGGCCCAGCTCATTGCCCATGACCGGGCCGGAGAACTCATCCTGGAAGACCTGGTGGAGGAGGCGGAAGAGCGGCTCAAGGCTGAGGGCTTCAACGGCAGCGTCTACCTGTTCAAGAACAACACCGACTCGGCAGGGAACTCCTACGGCAGCCACGAAAATTATCTGATCCCGAGGCGGCTGGAGTTTTCCCGGCTGGCAGACATTCTGATTCCCTTCCTGGTCACCCGGCAGCTGCTCGTCGGTGCGGGCAAGGTCCTGCGCACCCAGTCCGGTGCCCTGTTTGCCTTCTCACAGCGGGCCGACCATATCTGGGAAGGCGTCTCCTCAGCCACCACCCGGTCCCGGCCCATCATTAATACCCGTGACGAGCCGCACGCGGACGCTGAACATTACCGGCGGCTCCATGTCATCGCCGGAGACTCCAACATGTCCGAGACCACCTCCATGCTCAAGGTTGGTTCCGTGGATCTGATGCTGCGGATGATCGAAGCCGGGGTGATCATGCGCGACCTCCGGCTGGAGAATCCGATCCGCAGCATCCGGGAAATCTCCCACGACCTCACCGGCTCCGCCCCCCTGAAGCTGGCCAACGGCTCCACCATGACTGCCCTTGAGCTCCAGCACATTTATCTGGAGCGGGCACAGGAGTTCGTGAACACGAACGGCGCCCACAACCGGCATGTTCCGCGGGTCCTCGACCTGTGGCAGCGGACCCTGGAAGCCGTGGAATCGGGCGACACCTCCGGGATCGATACGGAGATCGACTGGGCCATCAAAAAGAAGCTCGTGGACCGTTATGCGGAACGGGCCGGCCTGGACATGGCCTCTCCCCGTCTCGCCCAGATCGACCTCACCTACCATGACATCTCGCGGCGGCGGGGACTGTTCTATCTCCTGCAGTCCCGGGGTGAAACGGCACGGGTGGTCGATGACCGGGAGATCAAGGAAGCCGTGGATGTGCCGCCGCAGAGCACCCGGGCCAAGCTGCGCGGGGACTTTGTCCGGCGGGCCAAAGCCGCGAACCGGGATTTCACCGTGGACTGGGTCCATCTCAAACTCAATGACCGGGCCCAGCAGACCGTGCTGTGCAAAGACCCATTCGCTGCCGTCGATGAGCGGGTCGAAGCCCTGCTCTCCACGTTGTAGGGCTGCGGAGGGCAGCTGATCTAGGCTCCTTTCAGGTCCACGCGTTAGGGTGGGTCTTGCTGCCCTGGGGCTGGCCGGGCTTCCGGCCGTGCAGTTCCCGGCGGCCGTGTCATTGCCCACCACTGAAAGAAGTACGGTGCGAAAAGTACTAGCTCTGCTCCTGCCCGCCCTTTTGCTGCTCACCGCCTGCTCCGGCAGCAGCAGTTCCGAGCCCCTGTCCTCCGTGAAGGTCAGTTCCAACGGTGACAACACGGTGCCGACCGTCGAGTTCGACACGCCCCTGAGCGTTGACGAGCCCACCCTGGTGCGGGTCAACGACGGCGACGGGGAGGAACTCACCGCAGGACAGACCGCCTCCGTCCGCCTCGTGGTGCTCGATCCGGAGAGCGGAGAAGCCGGCCAGGAGACCTACACCGCTGAAACAGCCGAAGACATTGCCGTGGACGACACCCTGAAGCAGGGTAATGAGCAGATGTACAGCGCACTGGTCGGTGCGCCCATCGGCTCAGACTTCGCGTACTACGTGCCTGCCAATGAGACTGCCGGCACCGCCGCGCAGTTCATCGTCTTCACCCTCTCCGACGCCCGCGACGTCCCCACCCGTGCCTGGGGCGCCGACGTCGCACCGGTCGACGGCCTGCCGACGGTTACCCTCGCTGAGGACGGCAAGCCGACCATCACCATTCCCGAAGGTGAAGCACCCACGGAACTGGTGGCCCAGGAACTCAAAACCGGCGACGGCGCCGTAGTGGAAGCCGATGACACAGTCACGGTGCAGTACCACGGCGTGAAGTACTCCGACGGCAGCGTCTTTGACTCCAGCTGGGAGCGCGGAAGCGCCACCTCCTTCGGCCTGGACCAGGTTATTTCGGCCTGGACCGACGGACTGGCCGGCAAGAAGGTCGGATCCCAGGTGCTGATTGTTGCGCCGCCTGCCACTGCCTACGGCGCAGCTGAGGGCAACGAACTCCAGAACGAGACCCTGGTGTTCGTGGTCGACATCCTGGAAGCCAAGTAACCGGCTCATCCGGATAAGATTGCAGGCAGTCCCACAACGAAGGAGCAACATGTCATTCGGAAAGCGCGAATACGACCGTCAGAAGCCGGAAATCGATTTCCCGGAGCACGACGCCCCGACCGATCTGGTCATCGAAGACATCACCGTCGGTGACGGCGCCGAGGCGAAGGCCGGGGACATGGTCTCCACCCACTACGTCGGTGTGGCGTTCTCGACTGGCGAAGAGTTCGATGCTTCCTGGAACCGCGGCGCGCCGCTGGACTTCAAGGTGGGAATCGGCCAGGTCATCGAGGGCTGGGACAAGGGCCTGCTCGGCATGAAGGTCGGCGGCCGCCGCCGGCTCGAGATCCCCGCCCACCTCGCCTACGGTGACCGCGGCGCAGGATCTGCGATTGCCCCGGGCGAGTCGCTGATTTTCGTGGTTGACCTGCTCGGCGTCCGGTAGGAGTTTCTTCCGCCGCTGCAAAGGGCGGACGGCCAGCGCAACCCGCTGGCTGTCCGCCCTTTGCGCATTTGCCCGCGGACGGGCGGTAGATTAGCCGTGTGAGCCCGCAACCCGCCGAGAAGCGAACCGAACGCCTGCTGAACCTAGTCATAGCCCTGCTCTCCAGCCGGCGGGGCTTCACCAAGCATGAGCTCTTCGAGGAAATCGAGCTCTATTCCGAGGCAGCTACCCCGGAAGCCCGGGAAAAGCTCTTCGACCGGGACAAGGCCTTCCTGCGTGAGCAGGGCATCCCGGTGGAGTCCTACAGCGACGATCTGCTTTACGAACAGGACAACTCCGCACAGCGCTACCGTATCCGCAGCGAGGAGTACCGCCTGCCGGAGGTTGCGTTCACCGCCGCTGAGTCCGCGGTGCTGGCCCTCGCGGCACAAATGTGGGAACAGGCCGCCCTTGGTTCCGCTGCCGCGCGGGCGCTGCGCAAACTGCGCGCCCGCGGTGTTCTGGCCGAGGACGCCGCAGCCAGTCCCGTGCAGCCCGGAATCCGGACCACGGATCCCAACTTCACGGCCGTGTTCCGGGCAGCCTCCGACGGCCTGCCCATCAGCTTCGGCTACCGTGCGTCCGGGGGAGCGGAAAGCACCCGGCGCCTTCAGCCCTGGGGAATGGGCTCACGCTACGGGCGGTGGTATGTAGTGGGCTGGGACCTGGACCGCCAGGCAGAGCGGTTTTTCCGGCTTTCCCGGATGACCACCCCGGTCAAGACCGGTAAGGCAGCATTCACCGTCCCGGCGGGCTTCGACATTCACGCTTCCCTGGCGTCATTGGACACTGTCTTCGACCCGCAAACCGCCGTCGTCGACGTCAGCTCAGGTGCGGGCGCTGAACTGCGGCTTCGCGCAGCCGGTTCCGGTTCTCTGCCCGCCGGCCTTCCGGCCCCGGTAGCTGGACGGGACCGCCTGTGCTTCTCGGTCACCGACCTTGACACCCTGGCTGCGGATACCGCTGCGCTAGGCCCCGCGGCCGAGGCGATCCATCCCCCCGAGCTGCGCAGCGCCGTCCGCAACGCGCTCTCACGTGCCCTGGCAGCACAGGAAGAACCCGTCCCCGAGCACCGGACACCGGCTGCAGCGCGGACGCGGCCAGCCAAAGCCTCCGGGGCGCAGGAACACCTGAGCCGGCTGCTGGACCTGGTCCCGTACATCCTGGCCAACCAGGGCGCAGACATGGATGAAACGGCCCGGAAATTCGGCATCAGCCGCGATCAGCTGGCAGCTGACCTGAACCTGCTGTTCGTCAGCGGCCCGCGCTACTATCCCAATGGCCTGATGGACGTAAACTTCGAAACCGGTGAAATCTTCATTGACAACGCCGATAACCTGTCCCAGCCGGTGCGGCTGGCCATGGACGAAGCGGCAGCCCTGATCGTGGGACTCGACACGCTGGCCGCCTTGCCGGGCATCGCGCCGCCGGATGCCATTTCCAGTGCCCACGCGAAACTGAGCGAGGCGGCTGGAACCGCCGGCGCTGCCGGCAACACCCTCGCGGCCACTCTCGTTCCCGCCGGCTCGGCCCCTGCCATCCTCGAAGAGCTGCGCGGCAGCGTGGGCCGCAGACGGCTCGCGATCCGCTACGTGGTTCCCAGCCGGGACGAAGTCTCTGAACGGGTCATTGACCCGCGCCGCATCTTCTCCGAAAACGACACCTGGTACCTGGATGCCTGGTGCCACCGGGCTGAGGCAACCCGGTTCTTCAGGGTGGACCGGATTGTGAGCTGGGAAGACGCCGGCCCGATCACCGCGGACGTACCCGAGCCCTCTCCACACTTCCCGGCCAGCCTCTTCACTCCCGGAGACAGCGACGAATCCGTCACAATCCGCCTTAGTGCCGAAGCCGCATGGGTAGCCGAGGCGTACCACGCTGAACTGCGCAGCGCCCTGCCCGACGGGGGACAGGCGGTGGTCCTGCGGACTCCGTCAACCGGCTGGATTCCCGGTTTCATCGCCCGCCTGGGCGGTGCAGGAGCAGTGACAGAGCCGCCCGAACTGCGCGCCCGGACCACGGCCTGGCTCACGGCGGCCCTCGGAAACTACGAATGAACAGCCGGTGAAACCTCGACAGCGGCAAGCAGTACCGGCAACGCAGCCTTGCTTACCTCATCTATGCTGGAACCATGCCTTGGTGGTCGTGGATATTGATATGGGTTGCCCTCACAGCGGTGGCCCTGCTCTTCTATGCCCTGATCGGCTACCGGATCTTCCGCCGGTTCATGGCAGTGCTCAGCGAAGTCCAGGCTGCCGGATCCCGGCTGTCTTTCACGCCCGCCCCAACTCCGGCAGCACCGGAGGAAGCAGGCACCCGCGGGCCGGCCATCTTCGAGGACCCGGAGGCAGCACGCCGCCGGTATGAAGAGGGCAAGGCACAGCGGAAGGATGCCCGGCGCGAACGCCGGGTGGAACGCCGGCGCCTGCGGGGACAACCGCGCGCGTGGCGCGATATCCCCGGGCTCTGACATAAAATAACGTCAAACGAAAGGACACCGGCATGCGCCTAGAAGGCTGGCATATTGTCATCATCATTGTTATTGCGATCCTGCTTTTTGGTGCGCCAAAGCTGCCCGGGCTCGCCCGCAGCGTTGGACAGTCCCTGCGGATTTTCAAGTCCGAGGTGCGCCAGATGAAGGACGAGAATACAACCGGCACCGCTGACGGGGAACCCGTCGAAGGCCGCGTTGTGAACAACCCGGCCCCGGCTGCCCCCACCCGGAACCCAGGCCCCGAGACCGGACAGACCCCGCCGTCAGGCACCAGTTCCGGCACCGGTAATCCGCCCACCAATCCGTAGTGGCAGTGGCGCTGACAAGAGGGCGCAAATCCAACCCTGAGGGGCGGATGGCCCTCAAGGATCATCTGCGGGAATTCCGCAACCGGCTCTTCAAGGCGGCCATCGCCATCGTTCTGGGCACGGTAGGCGGATTTTTCCTCTACATGCCCGTCTTTAACGAACTGACCCGTCCGGTCCGGGAACTCTCGGAGCAGGAGGGGCGCCTCGCCACAATCAACTTCGACGGCGTGGCCACCTCCTTCGACCAGATGATCCAAGTCTCGGTCTTCATCGGCCTGCTGGTTTCCAGCCCCTTCTGGCTGTATCAGCTCTGGGCGTTCATCACCCCCGGCCTGAAGACCAAGGAGCGCCGCGCCGCGCTGGGTTTCCTGGCGGCCGCCGTCCCGCTCTTCCTGGCAGGCGTCTGGCTTGCCTGGCTGATTCTGCCCAACGCCGTCGGAGTCCTCACCGACTTCACGCCGGAGGGCGCGGCGAACGTCATTACCGCCTCGGTCTATCTGGCCTTCGTCCTGCGGCTGCTGCTGGCCTTTGGAATAGCGTTCCTGATCCCCGTGGTGATGGTGGGCCTGAACCTGCTCGGGCTGCTCCCCGGCAGGACCATCGTGAAGTACTGGCGGATCACCGTCTTCATCATCTGCCTCTTCGCGGCTATGGCAGCCCCCGGCGGAGACGCGCTGAGCATGTTCTATCTTGCGGCGCCGCTCCTGGTGCTCTTCGCGGTGGCCGTGGGGTTGTGCTTCCTCAACGACAAGCGGCGGGCCCGGCGGAATGCCGCCCGGGAAGCCGCGGTTGGAGCTGACGCGGACAAGGCGTCATCGCTGGAGGATTTGTAGCCTGCCTCCTGCCTCCGCCCCTCCGGGGAGCGCGGCAGGAGGCAGGAACCGGTGAGTCAGTCCATTGACTCCACAGCGTCTAGGCTGGATATATGACTTCCCCGTCTGAGCGGTATCTTGCCGCCAAAGAACGAACCGGCCACGCACGGACCCATCTGGGAGTCTTCGAACAGTCCCTGGGGTTCGACCTCGATCCTTTCCAGCTGGAAGCCTGCCGCTCAGTGGAAGCAGGCCGCGGCGTCCTGGTCGCCGCGCCCACCGGCGCCGGAAAGACGGTCGTAGGTGAGTTCGCCGTCTATATGGCACTGGAGCGGGGCCTCAAGGCTTTCTACACCACACCGATCAAGGCCCTGAGCAACCAGAAATTTGTTGAGCTGTCCGCCTCCTACGGCGCGGAGAACGTTGGGCTGCTGACGGGTGACACCAGCATCAACCCCGACGCCCCGGTGGTGGTGATGACCACCGAAGTCCTGCGGAACATGCTCTATTCGAACTCTGAAACCCTCGATGACCTGGGCTACGTGGTGATGGACGAGGTCCACTACCTGGCGGACCGGTTCCGCGGAGCCGTGTGGGAGGAAGTCATCATCCACCTCCGGTCCGACGTGCAGCTGGTCTCCCTCAGCGCCACGGTCTCCAACGCCGAAGAGTTCGGGGCCTGGCTGGACACCGTCCGCGGCGATACCGACGTGGTGGTCACCGAACACCGGCCAGTGCCGCTGTGGCAGCACGTTATGGTGGGCCGGGAGATCCTCGACCTCTTCGCCACTGATGTCTCCTTCGACGAAGCTGCCGAAGACTCCGACGGGTCCGCCGGGATCAAGGACCGGTTCAAGGTCAATCCAGAGCTGCAGGAACTCGCACGCGCGGAGTCCCGCCTGAACCAGCGCGCCCGTTGGGGCAGCGGACGCTCCGGCCCGGGTGGCCGGAGCCAGGCACGGAGCCAGTCCCGGGGCAGCGGCGCTTCGGGCGCGGGCGGCACCCTGACCCGCACACCGAGGGCGTCCCGGCCCCAGGTGATCGCCCAGCTCGACAAGCGCGGGCTGCTGCCTGCCATCACGTTTATCTTCTCGCGGAACGGATGCGACGCCGCCGTCCGGCAGTGCGTCGACGCCGGCCTCACGCTGACCAGCGAATCGGAACGCGGGGTCATCGCGCGGATGGTGGATGAAGCCAGCCAGGACATTCCGGAGGATGACCTGGAGGTGCTTGGTTTCTGGACCTGGCGTGAAGGCCTGATCCGCGGTTTTGCCGCCCACCATGCCGGTATGCTCCCAACCTTCAAGGAGGTGGTGGAAAAGCTGTTCGCCGCAGGGCTGGTCCGTGCCGTGTTCGCCACCGAGACCCTTGCACTCGGCGTGAACATGCCCGCCCGCTCGGTGGTGCTCGAAAAGCTGGACAAGTTCAACGGCGAAGCCCACGTGGACGTGACGGCGGGGGAGTACACCCAGCTCACCGGCCGCGCCGGACGGCGGGGGATCGACGTCGAAGGCCATGCCGTGGTCCTCTGGCAGCCGGGAACCGACCCGGCTGCCGTAGCGGGCCTTGCGTCGCGGCGCACCTATCCGTTGAACTCATCCTTCCGACCCACGTACAACATGAGCATCAACCTCATTGCCCAGTTCGGGCGCAGCCGCGCCCGCGAGATCCTGGAGTCCTCCTTCGCCCAGTTCCAGGCCGACCGGTCTGTCGTGGGACTGGCACGCCAGGTCCGCGCACGCGAAGAATCGCTCGCCGGCTACGAAAAGGCGATGACCTGCCATCTGGGCGACTTCGGCGAATACGCCGCACTGCGCAGGCAGCTCTCCGACCTGGAGCACACGGCCTCACGGTCCAAGGCGAAGAACCGGCGCAGTGCCGCCGCGGCTTCGCTGGAAACACTTCGGCCGGGCGACGTGGTTGACGTCCCCGGCGGCCGCAGCCCCGGTTACGCCGTCGTCCTGAGCACCGACACCAACGGCCGCGAACCTGTCCCGTCCATCCTGACCGAGGACAAGCAGATCCGCCGCCTCCATGTGCAGGACCTGGACGGCCCGGTGAACGTTGTTTCCCAGATCCGCATCCCCAAATCATTCAATGCCCGCACACCCAAGGACCGCCGGGACCTTGCATCCTCGCTGCGCAACGCGCTCCGCGAGCACCGCCCGCCCCGGCCGGCCGGCGGGCGGGGAGCCTCCCTGCACGCGGCCGGCAGCGAAGCCCAGGAAAAGGCCATCGCCGACCTGCGCCGGCGCATGCGCGCCCACCCGTGCCATGGCTGCAGTGACCGGGAGGAACACGCGCGCTGGGCCGAACGCTGGTGGAAGCTGCGGCGCGAAACGGACAACCTCTCCGCGCAGATCCGGGGACGCACCAACACCATTGCGAAGACCTTCGACCGGGTGAGCGGTGTCCTGTCCCACTACGGCTATGTCGCCCCGGACGCCGACGGCGTTCCGCACGTAACACCGGCTGGGAACAAGCTGCGCCGGATCTACGGCGAAAAAGACCTGCTGGCGGCCCTCGGACTCGAGCGCGGCGCGTTCGACGACGTCGACGCCGTGGAGCTGGCATGCCTGGCCACGGCACTGGTGTACCAGCCCAAACGTGAAGAACGCGGCCTCCGTCCGCGGATGCCGAGCGCAGTGCTGGACGGCGCCGTCGACATCCTCATCCGCCAGTGGTCGGAACTGACGGACATCGAGGAGGCGGAGAAACTGCCGCTGACCGGTGAGCCGGAGCTCGGGCTCGTCTGGCCGATGTACAAGTGGGTCAACGGCAAGCACCTCCAGGTGGCGCTCAGCGGCACGGAACTGGCGGCCGGCGACTTCGTGCGCTGGTCCAAGCAGGTGATCGATCTGATCGACCAGCTGGCGAAGGTCCCGGAGATTCCCGATGCCCTGCGCCGCCGCTGCCGCGAAGCCATCGAGCTGATCCGGCGCGGCGTCGTCGCGTACTCCGCCGTCAGCGAATAGTCCCCGTCAATGATGAGTCCCTGCAGCACCCTCCGCTGCCGGCATATACCGGTCCCGCTCAAAAGGGCGGTTCCATCTGCACGAAAAGAAGAACAGGTGAGTCCTTGAACACCACGGCCCCGGCAAACAGCCTGACCCTTTACCGCAACGGTTCTGTCTACAGTTCCGCCGACCCCTTCGCAACCGCCATGCTTGTGGACGGCGGAACCATCGCCTGGGTTGGTTCAGAGCAGGCTGCGACCTCCATCCAGGACTCCACCATGCGGGTGGTGGACCTGCACGGTGCGCTGGCCGCGCCGGGCTTCGTGGATTCACACGTCCACCTGACTGAGGCCGGCCTCGCCGAAACCTCATTGGACCTCTCCGCGGTGCGGTCGCTCACGGAACTGCTCGACGCCGTCGCTGCAGCATCCCGCAGGACGCCGGGCCTGATCACCGGGCATGGCTGGGACGAATCGGGCTGGCCGGAGGGCCGCGTGCCAACGGCTGCAGAGCTGGATGCCGCGTCCGGCCAGCGCCGGGTCTACCTGGCCCGGGCTGATGTCCATTGTGCGGTAGTCTCCGGGACGCTGGCTGCGGAGCTGCGCCTGGACGGCATGGACGGCTGGGACAACGGGTTCGTCATCCGCGGCGCCCATGACACCGCCCGCACCGTTTCCCGGAACCTCAGTCTCTCCGAACGGGCGGGCTATCAGCGCTCTGCCCTGAACCTGGCGGCCTCGCGCGGAATCGTTGCCGTGGCGGAAATGGCGGCCCCGCACATCGTTCCAGCGGAGGACCTGCGGCAGCTCCTGGGTCTGGAGGGCAGCCTCGGAGCCGGCCCGGCGCCCCAGGTCCTTCCATACTGGGGGCAGCTGGTGCGCAGTGAAGCCGAACTCTCAGAGCTGGCAGAAATGTTCGGCGGACAGCTCCTCGGACTGGGCGGGGACCTGAACATCGACGGCTCCCTGGGCGCCCGGACCGCAGCGCTCCGCCAGCCGTACACGGACGCCCCGGAAACGTCCGGCAGCCTGTACCTCAGCGTCGACGACGCAGGACGGCATTTGGAACTGGCCACCCGTGCCGGTCTTCAGGCAGGTTTCCACGTGATCGGTGACGCCGGCCTGGATGCAGCCATCAGCGCACTGCGGTTCGCCGCCGACGCCGTGGGGGAGTCCGCCGTCCGCGCCGCCCACCACCGGCTGGAGCACGTGGAACTCAGCGACGACGCCGCGATCGCCGACCTGGTGCGTTTCGGGGTCACGGCCAGCATGCAGCCAGTCTTTGACGCGATGTGGGGCGGCCCCGACCGGATGTACTCCCAGCGCCTCGGCTCCCGCAGCGGCAGCATGAACCGGTACGCATCCCTGCTGTCGGCGGGTGTCCCGGTGGTGTTCGGCTCGGACGCGCCCGTCACGGCACTGGATCCCTGGCGCGCGGTGCAGGCCGCCGTGATGCATTCCAACCCGCAGGAGCGGATATCTGCACGTGCCGCCTTCATCGCGCACACACGGGCCGGATGGCGGGCCGCGGGAACCGGCAATCCGATGCTGGGCCAGCTCGCACCGGGCACCCCGGCATCCTTTGCCGTGTGGGAGGCCGATGAGCTGATGGTCCAGACTCCGGATGCCTCCGTGGCTTCCTGGAGCACGGATCCGCGCGCGGGAACACCCCTGCTTCCGGCACTGGATACCGATACACTTCCACGGTGCCTGCAGACAGTGCACCACGGCGAGGAACTCTACCGCGCAGCCGATTTCAGTTAGGTACCCGAAAAATATTTCCGGTGCCCGCGAACCACGAATTGTGCCTCTGACCTGCGGATATGCAGTTTGACCTAGTCAGCAGCGTGTTGACACTTTCCGCTCAGCACGTAGTCTAGGGAGACCGCAGTCCGAACCGGCCCAGGCCGGTCTGGAGCTGCCACGGCCCGAGCACGCGTGCGTGGGGGGTTGATGGACCTTCCGCCCATTTTGGTGCGGGGTCATCAGTTGCAACACACTGGGGTGGGTTCATCCGTCAGTAGAAAACAGGTCCGGGATTCCCGGGACTGGCCCGAAGACGGCGGAACCCGCCCCTTTGCCTGCCTGCAGGTGCCGGATCCCGGAACCGGAACTCCACAGGTGGTCCCATATACTGGTAATTCTGCCGCCGGTGCGGCAGCCCTCCGAGCCGCGAGCAGCGCGGCTCGTGTCCGTTGAAAGGCCCTTTGCGTGCGCGTCCTGACCATCATCCCCACTTACAACGAGATCGAGTCGCTGCCCAAGACCCTCCAGCGGCTGCGGACTGCGGTCCCGGACTCCGACGTACTGATTGCGGACGACAACAGCCCGGACGGCACCGGCGCCTACGCCGATGAACAGGCGGCACGCGACCCGCAGGTCCACGTCCTTCACCGCAAAGGCAAGGAAGGTCTGGGCGCGGCATACATTGCCGGCTTCCGGTGGGGCCTGGAGAACGGCTACGACATCCTGGTGGAAATGGACGCCGATGGTTCCCACAAGCCGGAACAGCTCCCCCTGCTGCTGGAAGCGTCCAAGGCCGGAGCCGACCTGGTTATCGGATCCCGCTGGGTTCCGGGCGGCTCCGTCGTCAACTGGCCGCTGCACCGCAAGCTTCTCTCCCGTGCCGGGAGCACCTACTCCCGGCTGATGCTGGGCATCCGGGTCCGTGACATCACCGCCGGTTACCGCGCCTTCCGCCGCAGCACGCTGGAACGGCTGGACCTCGCGGCCGTTGAATCCGTCGGCTACGGCTTCCAGGTGGACATGACGTTCCGGGTGGCGCGTCTCGGTATGACCATCCAGGAAGTCCCCATTACCTTCGTGGAGCGCGAGTTCGGTGCTTCCAAGATGAGCGGAAACATCGTCTTCGAGGCGATGTCCAACGTTACCAAGTGGGGCCTCTCCGCCCGGTGGCAGAAGCTGACCGGCCGCGGTTAGCAGACACAACAGCTAGCAGACACAACAAAGGGCCGGCTGCCATTTCTGGCAGCCGGCCCTTTGTTGTTGTTCAGATATCGTTCAGGGCGCCCGCGCCGCAGACCAACAGATCTCCGATGCGCGGTGTTCCGTTAGGAAGCTGTACGCTCGCCGCGGCGTTCCCGCAGCTTGTCCAGGCGGTCCTGGAGGATGACTTCGAGTTCTTCAATGCTGCGTCGCTCGAGCAGCATGTCCCAGTGGGTGCGGACGGGCTTTTCGTTGCTCGTGTCCGGCTTCTCGCCATCCACCAGCAGCGCTTCCTTGCCGGTCTTGGAAACCCAGACCGGAGGAACTTCCGCTTCCGCGGCGAAGGTCACGAACACGCGTTCGCCGTCTTCGCAGCGGTACTCGACACGCTGGCGGGGAGCCGGCTCCACACCGGATTCCGTCTCCATGCTCTGCGCACCCAGACGCATACCCCGAAGGCTACGATCGCTCATTTCTTCTCCCTAAATCAGTTTCGAAGGACCCGTGAAGGTCCATCCATAGTGCCCGCTGCGCGTGAGCACAGCCGCTAAAAATCCTCTTGCCGCACAAACAGGCCCGTCAGGTACAACGCCCTCGCTGCAGATCCTGTTCCCGGCACAACGGATCAACCGCCCGAACCCGGCAAACAGTCAATTATACCGGCAGCAGGCCAAGCCCGTGACCGCTGACTACGGGGCGGGCTCTTCGCCGCCGAGCGGCTTTGCGGGCTGCGGCGAAACGCTGCCAGCAACGCCGGCACCGGATTCCGCGGCTGGGACCGGTCCGGCGGGTGCATGGCCCGAGCCGCCCTTGATGTCCGGCAGGAAGTCGCCGAGCGCGGAACCCACCCCACGCAGTGCCTCCCCGAGCTCGCTCGGAATGATCCACACCTTGTTGGAACTGCCCTCCGCCAGCTTCGGCAGGGTCTGAAGGTACTGATAGGCGAGGAGCTTCTGGTCCGGATTGCCCTTGTGAATGGCGTCAAAGACCTTCTGGATTGCCTGGGATTCGCCGTCGGCCCGCAGGATCGCAGCCTTGGCATCGCCTTCCGCCGCCAGGATGGCCGCCTGCCGGCGGCCCTCTGCGGTGAGGATCTGTGACTGCTTGGTACCTTCGGCCGTCAGGATGGTCGCGCGGCGTTCGCGCTCCGCCCGCATCTGCTTCTCCATGGAATCCTGGATGGACAGGGGCGGCTCAATCGCTTTGAGCTCAACCCGCGAGACACGGATGCCCCAGCGTCCGGTCGCCTCATCGAGGACACCGCGGAGCTGGCCGTTGATGCGGTCGCGGGAGGTGAGCGCTTCTTCGAGGTTCAATCCGCCGACGACGTTGCGCAGCGTGGTGGTTGTGAGCTGTTCAACCGCGTGGATGTAATTGGCGATTTCGTAAGTGGCCGCCCTGGCGTCCGTGACCTGGAAGTAAACCACCGTATCGATGGACACCACCAGGCTGTCCTCCGTAATCACCTGCTGCGGAGGGAACGAGACCACCTGTTCGCGCAGGTCCAGCAGCGGAAGCAGCCGGTCCACAAAGGGAATGAGGATGTTCAGGCCAGGGTTCAGGGTGCGCAGGTATTTACCGAGGCGTTCAACAACCCCGGCACGCGCCTGCGGAATGATCCGAATGGACTTAACCAGGACGACCAGGACAAAAATGACCAGGACGGCCAGGATGATCAGCAGAACGATGGTGTTGTTCATATTCCCCCTTGCATTGCGGCGGGATCCTTGGCGGTCCTGCCTGATATTTGCCTCCGGTCGAAACCGGCGGCCGGTGTCCGGAGGGCTGCACCTTCCGGACAGGTTAGGTTTGTCAGCGCCCGGTCAGCCCGTCGTCCTGGCCGAAGGGGCCGGCGGTTTCTGAGCCTCCGGCGGGACGCAGGGGCTCCACGACTGCCGTGGCCCCCTCGATCCTCGTCACGGATACCTGTTCACCCGCGGGCAGAAGCGAGCCGTCACCCGAGCGGGCAGTCCACGTATCCCCGCCGATCTTGACGGTTCCGGTGCGGGAACCAACCGGTTCCAGCGTCACGGCCGCTTCGCCGATGAGCCGGTCGATGTTGGAGCGCTGGTCGCGGGTGCCCATATTCAGGTGTTTAAGGGCCACCGGGCGGACCAGGACAATCATGAGCAGTGCAACTACGGAGAAAACCACCACCTGGAGGAACAGGGGGGCGGACAGGATTGCCGTGAGCATGGCCGCGAGGGCGCCAGCCGAGAGCATGGCGAAGAAGAGATCCAGGGTCAGGGTCTCAATGGCAGCGAGGCCGAGGAAAAGAACCAGCCAGACCACCCAGCCGTAAGCCACGAGCCATTCGTACACTTCTTGCATGATGCTTCCCTCCGGCTCCACCCGTTCCCGTGCCGGGAGTTGCTGGCCGACCGGCTGCGGGCGGAGGAGTATATGCAGGCTTTTGGCTTATTCTGCCTGATCTTCAGCCCATTACCTAGGCGGCCCGGTAACGGCGCGTCAGTTGCCGGGGCCGGCGTCGTCCCTCGTCAACTGCGCACCGCCGGATTCCACGGCGCGGAACCGCTGCAGCGCGAACGCCGCGCTGACGCTGCACGGGAACGTTGCTGCGTCCAGCGCTGCCTCCAGGGCTGCCGGGTCGAGGTGGTGGGCGGAAGGACCCATGAGTGCTGCATTGCGGACGTCGGAGCGGGTCAGTGACATGGTGTATTCCACGTGCTGGCTGCGCTCCAGGGCGAAGCCCGCACCGAGTGAACCGGCCACCCGGTCCTCTTTTTCCGGGCCGATACCGAGAAGCCCGCCCAGCGATCTGATTTCACGCAGGTGCCCGGGCAGGGGAGTGACGACGACGAGGATTCCACCGGGGCGCAGGACCCGGTGGAACTCTTCCGGGTTCCGCGGAGCGAACACGTTCAGCACGGCGTCTGCCGCGTCGTCGGCCAACGGAAGCCGGCGCCAGACGTCCCACACCAGCGCGTATCCATGGGGGAGGGCCTTGGCCGCACGGCGCAGGGCGAACTTGGAAATGTCCAGCGCAACCGTGGCGGAAGCATCCAGCGCCCGCGCGGCTTCGGCGAGGTAGTAGCCGGTGCCTGCCCCGGCATCAACGAGCACGGGGGCGGATCCAGCCGCCCCTGCCAGGGCAGCGACGCCCTCGGCAAGCGGGCGGTAGTGCCCGGCTGCCAGGAAGTCCGACCGCGCCTGGACCATGTCCGCGGTGTCTGCCTGGAATTTGGTGCCCGCTCCGGTGAGGAGATTGAAGTATCCCTGGCGTGCCGCGTCAAAACGGTGCCCGGAAGGACAACCCAGCTGCTTCCGCTCCCGGTGTGGGAGGAGTGCGTCCTGGCAAACAGGGCAGGTCAGCAGCAGTCGGTTTCGGGAGGGCATACCCCAATCCTAGGCGGCGGATTCCCACCGGTACGCCCCGTACCCGCCGGTGAAGGCGCCGGCGCCGCCTTGCTAAGCTCGGAACCGTGAAACCAAGTGACCTGGATCTCCTGAACTCTGTCTCCGAACCGGCCTTCCATCCTGACGGCAGCCGCGCCGTCGTCTCCGTCCAACGGCCTGACTTTTCCGCCGATGCCTATGTGGGGCAGCTGTGGAACGTTCGCCTCGATGGCGGGAAACCGCAGCGGATAACCCGCGGCTTCAACGACGCGGCACCCCGCTTTTCGCCTGACGGGGCAATCCTTGCTTTTCTACGCTCCGGCCCCGGGGAGCGCCCACAGCTCTTTGCCATGCCGGCAGGAGGCGGCGAGCCGGTGCAGCTGACCGACCGCCGGCTGGGGGTGTCCTGGTTCCGCTTCTCGCCCGACTCCACCAAGATCGTGTTTTCCTCCCGCGAACCGGAGCACGGCCGCTACGGCACCGTCGACGGCGTATCCCCGGGCGCAGAGGATCCCCGGCTGATTACCACCTTCAACTACCGGATGAACGGCGCCGGGTACTCCCGGGACAAGCGCGTCCAGGCGTTTGTACTGACCGTGCCGGGACTCACGGATGAGCCCTTCATCAAGCCGGCCGGCCGCGCCGCTGTTGACGCCGGAACTCCCGGCGTCAACGGCGGCAACGGCCTGCCGGAGATCCTGCAGCTGACGAGCTTCGATGCAGATGTGCAGAACCCGGTGTTCTCAGCCGACGGCACTCACGTGCTGTTTTCGGCCGCCCTGCATCCGGAGGCCGATACCGACCTGGTGACGGATGTCTACGCCATCCCCGCCACGGGCGGGGGACAGCCGCTGCGCCTGAGCAACCTCGGGACCGGGACACGGCTCGCCGCGTCCGATCCGGCCCAGAGCCTCGACGGGAAATGGCTCTACTACCTGGCCCAGGACCTCACGGAATCCGGCCTGGACTTTGTTGCCCGCAACACCGCTCTCTATGCTGCGCCGGCCCTGGACCCCGCCTCCGCCGTCCGGCTGACCGATCCCGCAACCATGGACCTGTCCGGCGGCGGGATCGTTCCCGATGGCGCTGATGCGGTTCTGGTGCTGAATCTCAGCCGGGGCAGCAGTGAACTGCTGCGGGTGCAGGCCCGCGGCACCGTCAGCACCCTGATCTCAGGCCCGCGGGTGGTCACCGGTGCCGCCGCAGCGGATTCGGGCGCCGTCGTCGTGACGTTCACGGACCAGGACACTGCCGGCGACGTGGCCGCCGTTGATCCCGCGTCGCCAGGGAATCTCCGGGTACTGACGGACTTCTCCGCCGCGCTGCACAGCGGGACAACCGTGCAGCCGCTGCAGGAAGAAACGCACAGTTCCGCAGACGGCTACCCGGTGCACGGCTGGGTGGTGGTGCCGGCGGGCGAGGGCCCGCATCCGGTGCTGCTGAATATCCATGGCGGCCCGTTCTCCCAGTACGGGTGGGGGCTCTTCGACGAGGCGCAGATTTATGCCGCTGCCGGCTATGCCGTGGTGATGTGCAATCCCCGCGGGTCCGCCAGCTATGGCCAGGAACACGGCCGTGCCATCAAGGAGGCCATGGGCACGGTTGACCTGCAGGATGTCCTGGGCTTCCTCGAAGGCGTGCTTGCGTCCCACCCGGAACTCGATTCCGGGCGGCTGGGCGTGATGGGCGGCTCCTACGGCGGTTACCTGACCGCCTGGACCATCGCCCAGGACCACCGGTTCACTGCCGCGGTCGTCGAGCGCGGTTTCCTGGATCCGCTTTCCTTCATCGGATCCTCGGACATCGGCTGGTTCTTCTCCGAGGCCTACACCGGCAATGATCCGGACCGGGTGCTCGCGCAGAGTCCGTTCGCACAGGTGGACAAGGTCCGGACCCCGGCCCTCGTGGTCCACTCCGAAGAGGACCTGCGGTGCCCGGTGGAGCAGGCGCAGCGCTATTACACGGCGCTGAAGCTCCGGAATATCCCCACCGGGCTTCTCCTGTTCCCCGGGGAAAACCACGAGCTGTCCCGGTCCGGTACTCCCTGGCACCGGCGCCAGCGGTTCGAGCACATCTTGGACTGGTGGGCACGCTGGCTGCCCACCCCGGCAAACTCCGCGGCGGAATCAATGGCCGACGACGGCGAACCGGCCACAGCCGGCGTCTAGCCCGGATCGCTTCCGGGGCAGATGCCCAGGTGCCCAGCGCGGGCTAGAAACCCAGCCCGCGCTGGGCTTCGCTGATCCCCGGAGCGGCCCAGCGGTGATACTCAGAGTTGGCACACAGTGACCGGGTGAGGACCTTGTCCACATAAACAACGCCGTTGAGGTGGTCTGTCTCATGCTGGACGATCCTGGCAGGCCACCCGTGAAACTCGCGCCGGCGGGCAACGCCGGCTTCGTCGTCGTAATCCAGCGCAACCGAACGGTGGCGGACCACTACGCCCTGATAGCCCTCAAACGAGAGGCAGCCCTCGTAAAACGAGGCGGTACGGTCATCGAGCGGTTCGTAGCGGGGATTCAGGATGGTGAAGAACGGCAGCGGAGACCGCTCCCTGAGTTCGGCTGACTCGGGATCGGGGACGAACCCGTCCTCCAGCACGGCCAGGCGCAGCGGGATGCCGATCTGCGGGGCGGCCAGCCCCACACCGGGAGCGTGGTGCATTACCCTCCGCATCAGTTCCACCAGGGCCGCCAGTTCATCCGGCGCCAGCTGACCCTCGAACGGGACGGCCCGGCGGCGGAGGACAGGGTGTCCGAGCTGGACGATGGGAACGACATCATGTTCCAGCAGGGGCAGGACAAGGCTGCGGATGGCGGCAGTGGATTCGGCCGGACCGGGTTCAAAGATCACGGATCCATCCTAAGGGGCGCAGCGTTTCCTGCCGCCGGGCTGCCGTCCGGCTGCCGCCGCCGTCTCCCGTCCGGTGAGACCGGACGGCAGACGAAAAACTTCCGGAAACAGACCAGGCCCGGGGCATTTCTGCCTCGGGCCTGGTTTGGTGCACTGTGCTGATTTGGCGCATGTGCTGATTTGCTGCGCTGAGTGCCGGGGGAGAGCTGCTAGCCCTCGCAGTCCACGCAGTACTTTTCGCCGTTCTTTTCCCGTGCCACCTGCGAACGGTGGCGGACCAGGAAACAGGACATGCAGGTGAACTCGTCAGCCTGGGCCGGAACGACCTTGATCAGCAGTTCTTCACCCGAAAGGTCAGCGCCCGGCAGGTCGAAGCCATCGATGGCGTCAGACTCTTCGACATCGATAACCGCCGTCATCGCTCCGCCGCGCTGCTGGGCTTTCAGCCCCTCCAGCGAGTCGGTGGGCTGATCTTCTTCCTTGACGCGCGGGGCATCGTAATCGGTAGCCATTTGTAGTGCTTTTCTCCTGAAATTGTGGGGGGTTCGAGCGTAGATCATATAGGCGAAGCGGCCGATCACACCAAACGGCGCTTCTCTGTTGGCCATATTGGTCCGAATAAGGCTTGTCCTGTGACCAGCCGGCATCCCGGATGCCTCCGGTACGGATGCCGGGTGGTTTGCCGGGAGATCCGGCCATGGGCTTCCGAAGGTACGAAACTGTCCAGCTGCAGGTCAACGCCCGGTATAACGGCCCAGCGTGTAGAAATGTTCCCGCTGGGGAAGGTGGACGTTATGTAAAGCTGACAATCATGGCCGGCCGCCCTGCGGGGGAGTTATGTCAACTCAAATCGGCGGACGGCCCCGCCGCGGGCGAGAGCAAAAACACGTAAGGTCCTTTCGCAGATTCCACTGCCTGGAAACTTCCGGCGGACACCAGGGCTCCTGCCGGCAGACTTTTACGGCGTCAGCTCCTTGCCGAAGCAGGAGAAAAGGCGGCTATCCAGAGGTTGGTACAAAGCCAGCCCGGGGGTGACGTGAGCCACTTTCAGGTACTGATCCTTTGCGCCGATAATCCACATTATGTCAACTAGAGGATTGGAAGCGGCTGGCTATGCGGCGCTGGCAGTCCCCCTGCACGCGAAGCCGGTACGACTCCTCCGGGGCCCGTTCCGGAGACCGTGCGTGCCAGTGTTTCTGCCGAAGCCGGCTCCGGCAGGAACACTGCCCGTCAGGCGCCAATCCTCAGCCTCGAGTGTTCGGTCCGGCATGCCGGTTCGGCTCAACGGCCAGATACTCCCGCAGTCCGGGAATGGCGAAGTCCACCCGGCCATACCCCGCGGGTTCGATGAGGCCGGCGGCGATCAGTCGGGTGCGGTAGTTGCCCACCAGGTTTGAGCGCATCCCGGTACGCACACCGATATCGCCGGCAGAGGAAGGTCCCGGATCTTCGGCCATGGCCTGCAGGAACTCGCGGTCCCTGCCCGAGGCGGTGGAAAGGGCTGCCTCGATAACCACCCGTTCGTTGCGCCGTCGAGCCGCTTTGACCGCACGCCCGACGGCGGCGCCATCGAGCTCACCTGGCATCCGTTCGGCTTCCTGCCACAGAAAATAGCCAACCAGCTGGATGAGGAAGGGATACCCTCCGGTTCCTGCGGCGGCGTCACCGGCAAGGCCGGCACCAAGCGGTATGCCTGCGCGTGCAAAGGTCTCACGGAACGAGCGCTCAACTTCACTGATGGAGGCGGCGTGCAGGTCAATGCGGTCGGCACGGCGGAGAAACGTTGCCACCCCCTCGTTCAGCAGGTCGGAGACAGCTGCGGGAAGCCCGGCGAAGATGAGCCCTATCGGAAGCCCTTCCCGGATGAAGTGCTGTACGTCAGCAGCAAGCTGGGATAGTTCAGTGCGGTCGGCAGCGTGAATCTCGTCCACCGTGATGACCAGGCCTGTTCCCTGCTCTGCCAGCAACCGGAGCAGCTCGGTGCCGCGGGCGCGCCAGTGGACCTGCGCTTCCGGTGCCAGCTGGGTGGTTACGGAGAAACCCGCCACTGACATTGCCGTGACCCGGCGGCCGGCCGGCCCCTCCCCCAATTCCTCCGCCAGTCTGCGCATGGACTCGCCGATGCGCCCAACAAATCCCCGGGTTGCCGTCTCGGATACGACCGCCCAGCCACGTTGGAGCGCCAGATCCTCCGCCGCTCCCAGCATGACGGTCTTGCCGATGCCACGGGCCCCGGTGAAAATAGTCAGGAGTCCAGGCGCGCCCGAACCTATCTGCAGGCCATAGGCGAACTCATCCAGGACTCCCCCGCGGCCCACCAGATCAGGCGGCGCAGCTCCGGCAGTCGGCCGAAAAGGGTTCTCCACTCAAAGCTCCTGGTGAGTCTCTGTGAATCTTATGAATCTTATGAATCTTATGAAGATGCTAGCTCCTCGAAGCCGAGCTGCCTAGAGCCCGGCAGCAGGCAACCAAACACCGGGTTAACACCTGGCTCCTGCCCCTTTACAGACCTCAGCCCTCCTCTCCCACGCAGCTAACACGCTGGCGGGATCCCGTCATTTCACGGTTCAAGATGCCCTCAAAACTTGTACCCGAAAACCTCTTGCCAGGAGTTTGTTTGTAAACCATACTTTCAAACATGTTGCTCCCCGAAACCAAGGCAGGGTCCCCTGCGGCGCCAGCCACCTCACGGCTCTCCCGCCCTGGCTTCCAGCCTGAGTCGAGGGCGCTGCCCGGGCATGCAAGAAGCCATAATCTGGCACTGGTGCTGCAGACCCTGTACCGGGCCGGGGAGCTGAGCCGGGCAGACCTGGCCAGGGAACTGGGCTTCACCCGGGTTACGGCGTCGGACCTCGTGGCGGAGCTGATCGCCAACGGATACGTGGTTGAACGCGGACACCGCGAGGGTTCCCGGCCCGGCAAACCGGCGATGCTCGTGGACATCAACCGGGATGGCCTGCAGATCGTCAGTCTCGACCTGGCAGAGCATTCGGTCTTCCGCGGCGCGGTGCTGGACCTGGACGGCAACGTCCTGGAACGCAGCGAAATTGAGCGCGCCGCCGGCCGTGGCAAAGGCACTGTCGAGGAAACTCTCCGTCTCCTGCAACAGACCCTCGAGCTGGCGACTGCTCCCGTGCTCGGCATCGGCGTCGGCTCCCCCGGAATCGTAGATGCCCATGGAGTCATCCAGTCCGCCCCCAACCTGGGCTGGTTCGACCTTGATCTGAGGGCGGTCCTGTCCGAAGCCTCCGGCCTGCCGGTCACGATAGCCAATGACGCAAACGCTGCCGTGCTGGCCGAGACCACATTCTCCAATCCCTCAAATGACCTCATGCTGATCAAGATCGGTCACGGTGTTGGTTCCGGCCTGGTGGTCGGAGGCCGCCCGCTGCTGGGCAGCCGGTTCGCTGCAGGCGAGATCGGGCACGTCACCGTGGGCACGGATGGCGGAGCCCGCTGTATCTGCGGAAAAATCGGCTGCCTCGAAACCTGGCTGTCAGTCCCCAACCTTGAGGCGGCCCTGTCAGGCAGGACGGGCAGCCAGCGGGACCTTGTTCTTAGTGAAGCAGGCCAACGGCTGGGCATTGCCCTGGCCCCGATAGTCGGAGCGCTGAACCTCTCAGAGGTAGTCCTCAGCGGTCCTTCCCACCTCTTTGACGGTCCGCTGCTTGATGCGGCCGCCGAAACACTCCAGAAGCGCACGCTGGCGGAATTCACCAGCGGCGTGAGCTTCCGGAGATCCACCCAAGGCCAGGACATCGTCCTGCGCGGAGCAGCAGTGATGGTCCTTTCAGCGCAACTTGGAGTTGCCTGAACCGGGTCTCCAACCGATTGGTCACCCGGTATTTCAATGACGAAAGGGAAGCTTCAAATGAAAAAACCGTACAAAGTCCTGGCTCTTGCCACGGCCTCGGCGCTGATGCTGGCGGCTTGTGGCTCCGGCGGAACGGAAACCCAGCCCAGCAGCGATGCCTCTGCTGACGCCGGCAAGGAAATCACACTGTGGCTGGCTGGCGGTGACACCAATGACGAGCTCCGTGACTACCTGAAAACAACCTTCCAGGAAAAAACCGGCGCCACCCTGGTCATCGAGGAACAGTCCTGGGGTGACATTGTCACCAAACTCACGACCTCGCTGCCCGACGCGAACAACACTCCCGACGTCGTCGAACTGGGTAATACCCAGTCCCCCACCTTCACCAACGTCGGAGCGTTCGCAGATATCTCGGATATGTACGACGAACTCGGCGGTGATGACCTCCTGCAGTCATTCGTTGAAGTCGGTGCAGTGGAGGGCGCCAACTACACGCTGCCCTACTACTTCGGATCCCGCTACATGTTCCAGCGGAAGGACCTCTGGAGCGAAGCCGGCATTGAGCAGCCTAAGACGCTGGACGAATTCAATACCGCCGTCCAGGACCTGGCCAGCGCGAACCCCCGCGGAATCGAGAACTTCTCCGGATTCTTCCTTGGCGGCCAGGACTGGCGCAACGGTATCTCCTGGGTATTCGCCAACGGCGGTGACCTGGCCCGCAAGGACGGTGACCAGTGGGTCTCCACCCTCTCCGATCCCAAGACGATCACCGGCCTGACACAGCTGCAGGGAATTTACCGGAACGCTTCCAAGGCACCCGCGGACGCCAAGGACATCACCCCCTGGCTCTACATCAACGACGCGGACGAGATTCTGGACGAAAAAGGCAACCCCACGGGGACGACGTCCCTTGCCGCTGCCACGATCATGGCACCGGGGTGGGCCAATGGGTCCATCGGTGATCTCGGAACCGGCGAGGACGGCAAGCCCGCACGTGTCTGGAACGATGAGACCTTCGGCGCCTTCGCTCTTCCGGGCAATGACGGCAAGCCCGCTCCGGTCTTCGCCGGCGGCTCGAACATCGGTATTTCGGCAGCGTCCAAGAACCAGGACCTCTCGAAGGAACTCCTGCGGATCATCTTCTCCGAGGAATACCAGACCATGCTTGGTGGTGCCGGACTCGGCCCCGGCAACCAGAACTACGTCTCCAGTCTCGGCGACGACCAGTTCGCCAAGACCGCGATCGAGGCTGCATCGAATTCCAAGCTGACCCCCGCCGCACCCGGCTGGGCTGCTGTGGAAGGCGCTTCCATCCTCGAAGAGTTCTTCGGCAAAATCGCCACCACGGACGACCTCAAGTCGCTGGCTGAAGAATACGACGCGAAAATCACGCCCATGCTGAACGCCAACAGCTAACTGCAGCAGAGCAGTACAAGCGCGGTGCCGGGACGCCCCGGCACCGCGCACAGTTTCCGTCGAACTCAGCTCGAACTCAGAAGGAGGCAGGTTTGTGACAACTGTCCATACCCCGCCTGTTGCCACATCGGGTTCTGCAACCACACCGGCTGCAGCCCCCGGGCGGCGTTCCCGCCGCAGGCCACGCCGTGGCTGGTCCGCACCGTACATTCTCCTGATCCCCGCGGTCCTGGTCCTGGCAGCTGCCATGGGATACCCCCTGGCCTGGCAGATCGTCACCTCGCTGCAGGAGTTCGGCCTGGCCCAGCAGTTCGGACAACCACCTGAGTTTGTGGGTTTGCAGAACTACATCCAGCTTCTGACCGACAGCTATACCTGGGCAGTCGTTGCCCGCTCACTTCTCTTCTGCCTGGTCTGTGCCAGCGGCACCATGGCAGTCGGCATAGCACTGGCCGTGCTGATGAAAAGGGTCCATAAGGTCATCCGCAACATTCTGCAGATCGCCCTGCTGCTGGCTTGGGCCATGCCGGTTGTTGCGGCCATGACCGTCTGGATCTGGCTCTTTGACTGGCGTCGGAGCATCGTGAACTGGCTGCTGACTGAGGCAGGGCTGAATTTCCAGGGATTCAACTGGCTGGCTGCTCCGCTCACCTTCTATCTGGTGGCGGCGGTCATTGTGATCTGGATGAGCGTGCCCTTCGTCGCGTTCAGCGTTTATGCCGGGCTGACCCAGGTGTCGGACGAAGTCCTGGAAGCGGCCCAGCTGGACGGGGCAACGGGCTGGCAGCGGCTGGTCCACATCATGATCCCGATGATCCGGCCGGTCCTGGCGATCGTCATGCTGCTGCAGGTCATCTGGGACCTCAGGGTCTTTACCCAGATCAGATTGCTCCAGGACGTGGGATCCGTTCCCAGCGAAACAAACCTGCTGGGCACCTACATCCATCAGCTGGGAACCGGGTCGGGAGACTTCGGCATGTCCAGCGCAGTGTCAATTTTTATGCTCCTGCTGACCCTCAGCATCAGCTGGTTCTATGTGCGCAGAATGATTCGAGAGGACGGTGCGGCATGAGCGTGCTTACCGGAACCACCCGGCGCCGGCCCCCCAGGATCTCAACGGTCCTCTGGAGCGCGGCAGCAGTTTTCGCAGCAGCATGCTGGGCTTTCCCGGTTTACTGGATGCTCAACTCAGCGTTCCTTCCGAACGTCACCCTGCAGTCAGCCACCCCCACCTTCGTTCCGTTCAGCGGCTCCTGGGACAACTTTGTGGCCGTGACTGCCTCCGGGAGCTTCTTCTCGGCACTGGGCGTCAGCCTGGCCGTTACCTCCATCACCGTCGTCTGCTGCCTGCTTTTCGCCTTCTTTGGCGCGCTGGCCATCAGCCGGTTCCGGTTCAGGGGCCGGAAGGGATTTGTGCTTGCTCTGCTGCTGGTGCAGATGCTGCCCGCGGAAGGCCTGTTCATCGCCCAGTACAAAATGATGGCCAGCGCAGACCTGCTTAATTCAGTGCTGGGTATCAGCGTTCTCTACATAGCGGCTGTGGTCCCGTTCACCATCTGGATGCTTCGGGGATTCGTAACCGGCATACCGGTGGAACTCGAAGAGGCGGCCATGGTGGACGGCCTGACGCGCACGCAGGCTTTTCTGCGGATTACGTTCCCGCTGCTGGCACCCGGTCTGATTGCTTCAGGAGTTTATGCTTTCCTGCAGGCCTGGAATGAGTTCACCGTGGCGCTGGTGGTGATGACCAGTGATTCAAGCAAAACAATCCCGCTGTGGCTGCGGGGATTCCTGCAGTCAAGTGCCAGCCGGGAAACCGACTGGGGGCAGGTGATGGCAGCGTCCACGCTGGTTGCCGTGCCGGTGATCATTTTCTTCCTGATTGTCCAGGGCCGGATGAGCAGCGGCTTGGTCGGAGGTGCAGTAAAAGGATGACCGTTACCCGCCAAGATCATGAAACCGGAAACCTCCGGGCGCTGGTCAGAGGAACCCTGCTTCCCGGTTTCGCCGGATCCCGGCTGCCGGAGTGGCTTGCTGTGGAACTCGAGGAAGGACTTGCCGGAGTCTGCCTGTTTGGCAGCAACATTGAATCAATCGAAGCGCTGCGCGAGCTGACCGGCGCCATCCGCGCAGCACGTCCCGGCGCGGTCATTGCCATTGATGAGGAGGGCGGGGACGTCACCCGGCTTCACTACGGCGCCGGATCCCCCCACCCTGGCAACGCTGTCCTCGGCCGCCTGGACGACCCAGCAGCGACCTACGCGTCAGCAGCGGCGATTGGCAGCGAGCTTCGCCACGCCGGCTGCACCCTGAACCTCGCTCCATCCGTAGACATCAATTCCAACCCCAACAACCCCGTCATTGGGGTCCGCAGCTTCGGGGATAACGTCCCGCTGGTCGCTGAGCACTCAGCGGCCTGGGTGCAGGGGCTGCAGTCCACGGGCGTAGCTGCCTGCGCCAAACACTTCCCGGGCCACGGCGACACCGCCCAGGACTCACACCTGACACTGCCAACCGTCGATGCTGAACTGGCTGTTCTCGCTGAACGCGAGCTGAAACCATTCGAAGCTGCCATCGCCGCCGGAACAGCCGCGGTCATGACCTCCCATATCCTGGTGCCCGCCCTCGACCCGGACCGTCCCGCGACGTTTTCGCCATCCATTCTCCAGGGCCTGCTCAGGGAGCAGCTCGGCTTCACCGGGGTTATCATGACCGATGCCCTGGATATGCGGGGCGCCAGCGGCGGTACCGGGATACCTGCAGCCGCCGTCCGTGCCCTGGCGGCCGGATGTGATCTGCTGTGCCTCGGCTCTGAAACGAGCGAAGCGGAGTACAACGCCGTTGTTGCCGCAGTACTTGAGGCCCTGCGTGCCGGGGAGCTTCAGCTCAGCCGGCTTGAGGAAGCGTGCAGCAGGTCCGCCCGCCTGTTTGACCTTCTCCCCCGGGATGCCCAGGCCGGAGACGGCCTGCCCGGCCTGGACCCTGACCTGCTTGTCAGCGCCGCTCAGGCCGCTGCCGCCTTCCGCCTGAACGGCACGGCGAAGGATTGGCTGAGCAACAGCACACAGCCCTTCGAGCTTCATCAAATCTCCAGCACCGCCAACCAGGCCGTGGGCAACGTCCCCTGGGGGCCGGCGTCGCTCGACCGGACCGGAGAGCCGGCCACCGGGGTCAGCATCGTTGACCCTGGCAAAGGCCTGCCCTCTCCCCCTGCCGGCAGCCGGCTGGCCCTGGTGGGGCGGAACCTTCATCTGCACCAGCAGAGCCTGCAGCTGATCGCTGAGCTGCGTCGGAGCGGCGCAGACCTCATTGTCGTCGAGATGGGCTGGCCGTCTGTTGACGGTGACCCGGCAGATGTCTGCACCTTCGGTGCGTCCCGCCTCGTCAGCGCCGCGCTGATGGGCTTGCTCACCCAGGGTCTTCCGCAGGGTGCGCAATGAGGCTCGGCATAGACATCGGCGGGACGAAAACGGAGGCAGTAGCCGCTGACGACGGCGGGGTTGTGCACCGCTGCACGGTACCGACCGGTTACGGCGCTGCCGCAGTGGTCAGCTCCGTCATGGAGGCAGCCGAAGAAGTCCGCAGGGCCTGCGGCCTGCCCTTCGGCGCGTTCGAATCGATCGGAGCAGGGATCCCGGGACATGTGGATCACAGCACGGGGACCGTCTCCCACGCCGTGAACCTGGGCTTCGAGTCGCTGGCGCTCGGGCCGGTGTTGAGCGACCGGATGGGCACGGCGGTCCACATTGAAAACGATGTCAACGCCGCCGCCTTGGGAGCCCACAAGTGGCTGGGTGCCGGAACAGTCCAAGGTGCCGGGCTGATGGCGTATCTCAACCTCGGAACCGGCCTCGCCGCCGGCCTGGTCAGCGACGGCGTGATCTGGCGCGGAAGTAACGGTGCGGCCGGTGAGATCGGCCATATTCCCATTAGGCCCAACGGCCTGCTCTGCCCCTGTGGACAGCGTGGCTGCCTCGAAACCCTTGCCTCCGGCTCGGCCATTGCACGCTCCTGGCCCTCCGGCGAGGCCCTGCCGGCCCTCGGCCTTGCCCTCGCCGCGGAGAGCGGCGATCCGGCAGCAATCAGGGTGCTCAATGATCTGTACGACGGCGCGGCCGCGGCCGTCCGGATCCTGGCCCTCAGCGCGGGCGTGGGAACCGTCGTCATCGGCGGAGGCCTGAGCGCCCTGGGGGCACCGCTGCTGGCAGGTGTGCGCAGGAGCCTGGACAAAACCGCCGCTGACTCCAGGTTCATTGCCTCACTCGATCTGTCCAGCAGCGTGAACCTGCTGCCGCGCAGCTTCCCGGCAGCAGCCGTCGGGGCAGCGCTCATCGGCGGCCGCTCCAGGGCTGCCGGAGCAGACACTCCGCTGGCGGTTTCGACCCAGCCCGCAACCTAGCCTGCTGCCCGCCCCACCCCCCCTATACCATGCCCGGGGCGGGAGTAGGCTCGAAGTATGACAACACGTACTTATATCGTCACAGGGTCCGCTTCCGGCATTGGGTCAGCCACCGCTGAACTGCTCAGGGAACGCGGCCACAAAGTCATCGGCGTCGATCTGCGCAACGCAGACGTCGAGGCGGACCTCAGCACTCCCGAAGGACGGCAGATCGCCGCCGACCGCGCATTGGAAGCCGCAGGCGGCTCCATTGACGCTGTTATTGCCTGCGCCGGCATCTCAGCTCCCATCCCCCTGACCGTCTCCGTGAACTTCTTCGGCGTCACCGAGTTCCTGGACCGGCTCACCCCCGTACTGGCACGCAGTGAGGCGCCGCGCGCCGTCGTCGTCAGCTCCATGGCATCCCTGCAGCCGAACTCCCCCGAACTCGTGGACGCCCTGCTTGCCGGTGATGAGGCCATGGCACGGCAGATCGGCCAGAAACTGGCTGACCAGGGTCCCCAGATCGGCTACCTGAACTACCCCTCCAGCAAGCGCGCCCTCAGCCGCTGGGTCCGCCGGGAATCCATCAGCGAACGGTATGCCGGCAACGGGATTCCGCTCAACGCCGTCGCTCCGGGCACCGTCCTGACCGCGATGACCCGTGAACTGCTCGCGACGCCGGAAGGCGCCAAGATGGTGGATGAGAACGTCCCCATGCCGCTGAACGGGCATTCGGAACCCGTGGTTATAGCCCGTCTGCTCGCCTGGCTGGCCAGCGAAGAGAACACCCACCTTGCCGGACAGACGATTTACTGCGACGGCGGCGCTGATGCCTCCCTGCGCGGCGACGACATCTGGCAGTCCTAATTTCCTGAGCGGCGGCCGTACCCCTCAAAGGGATACGGCCGCCGCTCAGTTTATTGGCGATTTGTCTGGACGAACCAGGTGTGCCTGCCGGAGGGCAGTGCGAGGGACGGCCGGTGCCGAACGGCTTTTCCCGTCCCCCTAAGCGGCAGCCTGCAGGTGCTTCGCAGGGCGCGGCTCCGCCGCCCGGCCGGCGGTGACTGCGTCCAGGAAGTTCAGCGTGTCGGCCAGTGCCAGGCGGGCATCCGTCAGCTGGAGCTTGAACTGGTATTCGTGGCCCAGCGCAGGTTTGTGGTTCTTGGGCCAGAAACGGCGGACAACCTGCACGCCGAGCTCTTCGAGCCTGTCTGCCAGGGGCTTGGACTGCTGGTCCGTGAGATAGTCGGCGTTGCCTCCGGAGATGAACGTCGGCGGAAAGTCCGGGCCGACATGGTCGACGATGGACATATGCTCCGCCGCCGGCGTGTTGGACCAGTCCTTGCTTCCCGTGTAGGCCCACAGGGCAGTCCGGAATCCCCAGCCGAGCGGTCCCTTCAGCCGTGCCATGGTCTTCAGATCGTAGACACCGCAGAACAGCAGCATGCCCCGGAGGTGCCCGGGGGCGGCTGCCGGCACGACTCCGGTGCTGCGGGCATATTCCGGGTCGGTGATGATCAGGCCGAGCTGGGCGGCCAGCTGGGCGCCCGCGGAATCCCCTGCCAGGACGATCCGCTCCGGATCCAGGTGAAACTGCCCGGCGTTCTCACGCAGGTAGGCCAACGCACCGTTAAGTTCGGTCACGGCCTGCGGATAGTTGGCCTCCGGAGAGATCGAGTAGCCGACGCCGACGACGGCGTACCCCTGACCGGCGAGGATTTCCAGATAGGGTGCCACGTTCTCCTTGCACCCTGAAATCCAGGCTCCGCCGTGCACCCACACCACCACGGGGAGCGGGTTCCGGCCGGCATTTTCGGGCAGGAAAACGTCGAGGCTGGGACGCTTGGACTTCCCGAGATAGCTCAGGCCGCGGTGTGCTTTAACGCCGCCTCCATGAACGTGCTTGCGCAGGGTCCGGAGCTGCACCTTTCCCCCGCTGGAAAACACTCCGCGGATAAAAAGCGCCGATGGCCGTGGGTCTCTGTGTATTGCAGTTGCGGCAAGCGTGCCGGCTGCTGCCACAGCTCCAGCCATGAACCCCGCTGCCGCCAAAGGCAGGATCTTCATTTTTTAAGGCTAGGGCGCGGCGGAAATCACTCTGCCGCAGGTTCCGCGGCGCAGAGCGAAGCTCCGGCGCTGCTGGTGCCGGATTTCACAGGCTGTTGTGCCGCATCCGACTTTCCCGCTGTGTCCGGTGCCGCATCCCGCCAGATGCTTCCAGGCCGGGTACCCGGCCGGCCCGGCCCACTGCGCGCGGTCCGGACAGCGGGGCTGGCGCTGCGCCCGCCCGCACTAGGATCCGCGGGCACCACCGGGCTATTTGGCGGTGCCGCTTCTGGCACGCCCGGCCCGTGGCTACCCTGAAGAAGAGCGGGGCCCACCCCGTTCCGTTCCGGGAAGCACCCTCCCGGCTGGCCCCGGCCGGCAGGTCCGTCAGTTCCGGCAGTTCCGGCGGTTCCGGCAGCACCGGCAGGTCCGTCAGTTCCGTCAGTTCCGTCAGTTCCGGCAGCCGCTTACCCCAAGGAGACCCATCATGGACCCTATTCCCGGCATCGATCCGGCGGCTGCACCCAGCGGGACAGGCTGTGTTGAGTGCCTCCAGCAGGATGGCTGGTGGTTCCACCTCCGCCGGTGTGCCGAGTGTGGCCACATCGGCTGCTGCGATTCCAGCCCTTCGCAGCACGCTTCCGCGCATGAGCAGGCCTCAGGGCATCCAGTGGTCCGCAGTTTCGAACCCGGGGAGGACTGGTTCTACAGCTATCCGGAGCAGGCCATGTTTGCCGGTCCGGACCTCGCCCCGCCCCAGGCGCACCCTGACAGCCAGCCGGTGCCCGGCCCAGCCGGCCGGGTACCGCAGAACTGGATGAGCCTGCTGCATTAGATCCCAGCGCAGCCAGGCCCGGATATCCGTCTCAGCCCGGGCCCGCCCGCCGTCTCCCCTGCCGTGCCGGCCGGCGCAGCGGGCCCGCACGCAGCCACAGCCACGCCAGGCCGCCTGCGGGGATCGGCAGCCAGAAGTTAAGGATCCGCCAGGACAGCACGCCCAGGACGGCGGCCGAATTCGGAGTACCGAAGCCCACCAGGGCTGGAACCAGGACCCCCTCAACCAGCCCGAGGCCGCCCGGAGTCAGCGGTGCCAGGGCCACCAGGTTGCCCAGTGCGTAGGCCGTCAGGAGTTCCCCGGGCGCAAGTACGTGCCCGAAGGCGGCAACGAATAAACAGAGACAGGCCGCGTCGAAGACCCAGTAGCTGACGGCGAGCATCAGTGCCCGGGCCAGGCGTCCTGGATCCTGCCGGAACATGGCAGTCTCGGCTGCCATGGTCCGCACGAAACGCTCGGCCGCATCCGGTTGGATCAGCCGGCTCCATCCGGCGATCCGGCGCGCCGCGTGGACAGCTCCGGCCAGGTGGCGGTCCAGGACCGAAAGGACCAGCGCGCTCACGGCCAGAAGGACCAGCACAATAACGCCGGCTGCAGCAAAATAGCGGTTCACCCGCACCTCGCCCAGCGCGCTCAGCAGCCCTGCGGCAAAGAGTGCTCCGAGCACCAGGTTCGCGCCCACCACCTGCACCATCGCGGCGCTCAGGGCGTCCTGGGGCAGCACCCCCGCCCGGGTCAGGAGGCTGTACCGGACGGCAGCTGACGTGGTGCCCCCTCCCGGCACCGTGTGGTTCACGGCCAGGTCGCTGAGATCGATCCGCAGCAGAGTGAACCAGCGCGGGCGGCGGGCACCCGGCAGAACTTCCCTGGTCAGCGCGCTGTAACAGCACAGCGACACAGCTTCCAGGCAGAACGCTGCCCCAATCAGGACCGGGGATAGCCCTGCCAGCGCCCGCAGGACGTTGTCCGAGCCCACCAGTTGGGGCAGGACCACGTACTCGAAGATGAGCAGCGCCACCACCGCCGCCGCTGTCCACCGCACCAACCGGGAACGGCGCAGGCGCCGCCAGAATCCCCGGACCACGGTCATCCACCAAGCACAGCAGAGCCGGTGCCCGGGCACTAGGTTCCAGCGGCACTTACGGCAGCAGCTGCCGCTTCCGGTTTTCCGAAGAGCATCTTTCTGACATCATGTTGGTATGTTGCTGACGCACTGTCGGCAACATACCTGCATCCCCACTACCAAGGAATTCCCATGTATCTAGCGCTGCGCGAGCTGCGTTTCGCACGGGCCAGGTTCGGACTGATGGGCGGCGTCATAGCGCTCATCTCCGTGCTGATGGTCCTCCTTTCCGGCCTGTCCTCCGGCCTTGTCAACGACGGCGTCTCCGGCTTGAAGAGCATGCCCGCCACCGCATTCGCTTTCAACGAGGGCACCAAAACAGACAACGCTTTCTCACGAAGTGTTGTCGACGCGTCGCAGGCGGAGGCCTGGCGCACCCAGCCCGGTGTCGACGAGGTCACCATGATGGGCTCCACCATGATGAACGGTGCCACCGCAGACGGGACCCAGGTGGATCTTTCCCTCTTCGGAGTGGACACCGGATCCTTCCTGGCTCCCCGGATCGGGGAAGGCCGGGGCATCGAAGCCGTCGACGAAATCGTCGTTTCGCCCACCGCCGCAGAAGAAGGAATCGAGCTTGGTTCAGTGATCACCCTGGACCGTATCGGGACCGAGCTGCGCGTCGTTGGCTACACCGAGGGCCAGGCAACCTTCGGCCATGTCACCGTTGCCTACCTTCCGCTTGGAACCTGGCAGCTGATTGCCAGCGGCCAGTCCCAGCCCGGTGCCCCATCCGCCGGCGACATCTCTGCGCCGGGCTTCGAGACCGCCAGCACCATCGCCATCAAAGCCGCGGACGGCGCGGACCTGGACTTCGCAGCGGGTGACGCTGCAGCCGGTACGGTGACGTCCACGCTGCAGGACTCCTTCGATGCCTCCCCCGGCTACACCGCAGAAACCCTGACGCTGGAGATGATCCAGGTCTTCCTCTACGCAATCTGCGCCCTGGTCGTCGGTGCCTTCTTCACCGTCTGGACGATCCAGCGGAAGCATGAACTCGCTGTCCTCCGCGCGGTCGGCGCGTCCACCGGCTACCTCCTGCGCGACGGAATTTTCCAGGCCGTCGTGATCCTGGTCCTCTCAACCGCGGCCGGACTTGCAGCCGGTCTCGGCCTTGGGACGTGGATGTCCGGGACGGCGATGCCTTTCACCCTGGAGGCCGGCCCCATTTCGGTGGCCGCATCCCTGACCATCCTCATGGGTGTCCTGGGAGCCGCTATCGCCATCGTCCGTATTTCCAGGGTGGATCCCCTGGCTGCCCTGGGAGGACAGCGTTGAGCACGCAGATCATCACCACCGAAACCCTGCGAACCCGCGGGCTGGTCATCGAGGCGGCCAACCTCTCCCTCGGAGACGGCTCCAGCACCGTCAAGGCCCTGGACAACGTGAGCCTGAGCGTTGAACCCGGGGAACTCGTCGCCGTCGTCGGACCGTCCGGTGCGGGCAAGTCCTCCCTGCTCGCCATCGCCGGCGCGCTGACCACTCCAGACTCCGGACAGGTCAGCGTTAACGGGACCGATCTGGGCAGGCTCGGCAAATCTGCGAAAGCACGGTTCCGGCTGGAGAACATCGGCTTCGTCTTTCAGTCCGGCAACCTTATCCCCGCGCTGAATGCCGCCGAACAGCTCGAGCTGGTGCACCGGATGGCCAAAAGAGGCGGCAGGTTCAATCCGCAGGACCTGCTCGACGCCGTCGGAATGGGACATAAGCAGAAGGCCCGCCCCGGCCAGCTGTCCGGCGGTGAGCGGCAGCGTGTCGGCATCGCCCGGGCACTGGTGACGAAACCCACCCTGCTGCTCGTTGACGAGCCGACGGCCGCACTGGACCGCAAACGCAGCCAGGACGTCGTGGCACTGCTGGCCAGGGAAACCCACGAGCACGGCGTTGCTACAGTTATGGTTACCCACGATCACGATGTCCTCCATCACTGCGACAGGGTTGTTGAGATGGTGGACGGCCGGCTGGCCAGCTAGAGAATGCAAGAACAGGAGTGCCCTTTGCCCCGCATCACTGCCCCGACGGTCGCCGAGCACCGGGCGGCGCAGCAAAGGGCACTCCTGGACGCCGCCAGGACCCTGCTTGCGAAGACGGGTGAGGCTCCCAGCATGGCCGAGGTCGCTGCCCTGGCGGGCCTGGCCAGGCCGAGCGCCTACCAGTACTACAAGTCCCGGACCGATCTGCTGAACGCCCTCGTGCTCGACGTTTTCCCGCGCTGGGCGCGCCGGGTTGAGGAAGCCATGGCTGCGGAGAGCCTTCCGGCCGACCGGATCCTCGCCTACGTTCTGACCAACATCGCCCTGGTCGCCGAAGGCGAACACGCAGTCGGAAGCGCCCTCGCTGCCGTTGCGCCCAGTGAGGAACTCGACGCCCAAAGCACCCGTATGCACCAGCAGCTGCTCGACCCGCTGGTCGGCACGCTTGAGGAGATGGGCGCCGAGGACCCCGCCAGCACTGCGGCCCTCATCAACGCAATCGTCCACACCGGGACCCGCCTGCTCGAAGCCGGCGTCCCGCACGAACAGGTGCGCGAACGCGTGCACGAGCTGCTGGGCCCCTATGTCCGGGCCCATGGCGGACATCCACAGGACTAAGGACCTACCCAGTGAAATCCCCGCTCTCCCGTTTCTGGCCCGCCTTCCTGGCCATCGACGTCGTACTCATCATCACCTTCGCGGCCCTCGGCAGGGACACGCATGCCCACGGAGTGGATCCGGCCGGTGTGCTGCTGACAGCCTCGCCGTTTATCGCCGCCTGCCTGGCCGGCTGGCTGGCGCTTCGCGCCTGGCGGCGCCCGGAGGTGCTGTGGCCGGCGGGCGTCGTCCTGTGGCTCATTACGGCCGGCGCAGGACTGGTGATCCGTTTCCTTGCCGGCGGCGGAGTTGCCCCCAGCTTCGCCCTGGTGACTTTCGGTGTGCTGGCAGCGTTCCTGCTGCTGCCGCGGGCCGTGTGCTCCATTCTCACGCGCGGGCACGCCCGCCGGGATTCCACTAGGCTCAAGGACAGGGCCTGACATTCCGCGCCCTGCAGGACCTTCGAAAGGCAAGCAATGATCACCGCTTTCGTACTCATCCAGACCGACTCCGCCCGGATCCCTGAATGTGCCGAGGAAATCTCCGAGCTCGAGGGCATCAGCGAGGTCTACTCGGTCACCGGTGAGTGGGACCTGATTGCCATCGCCCGGGTCCGCCGCCACGAGGACCTGGCCGACACCATCGCGAACCGGCTCTCCAAAGTCCCCGGCGTGATCGGCACCACCACCCAGATAGCCTTCCGGGCTTACTCCAAACACGATCTGGACGCCGCTTTTTCCCTCGGTTTCGACGGCTAATTAGGCTGGCAAAACAGATAGTTCGTTCCCCTAACCCAGCGTCCTGCGCAGCGTTAGGGGAACGAACTTCAAGGGTGACCCAGGTTATAGCGGCACCAAAAAAGAGAGGCAGGCCGCCTGGCCTGCCTCTCTTTTTTGCGGTGACGGACGCGCGGCGGCGTACTTACTGCGTGACTGCCACCCACCGGTCCAGGGCCTCCCGCGCCTGACCGCTGTCCACCGACTCCTCGGCGCGCCGCAGAGCGGCCCTGAGCCGATCAGGCAGCGTCCCGTCAGCAGAAGAATCCAGGGCGACCAGCGCTGCGGCCGCGTTCAGCAGCACCGCGTCCCGCACCGGCCCCTTGTCTCCGGCCAGGACGCTGAGCACGACGGCGGCATTGGCGGGGGCGTCTCCTCCGCGCAGATCATCCAGCGTGGCCCTGCTGATCCCAAGATCAAGGGGATCCACCACGGAGCGCTCTACGGTGCCGTTACGCACCTCCCAGACGGTGGAGGGACCCGTCGTCGTCAGTTCATCCAGGCCGTCGCCGCCGCGGAACACCAGCGCGCGGACGCCCCGGGCGGCCAGCACGCCGGCGATAAGCGGTGCAAGGCGTTCGTCGGCCACGCCAATCGCCGAGGCGGACGGACGCGAAGGATTGGTCAGCGGCCCCATGAAGTTGAACGCCGTGGGCACACCCATGTCGCGCCGGGCGACAGCAGCGAAGCGCATCGACGGGTGGAACACCTGGGCGAAGCAGAAGGTGATCCCTGCCTCAACTGCGGCTTCGGCAACGCGCTCCACCGGGAGGTCCAGGCGGACGCCCAGCGCTTCAATCACATCCGCGGAACCCGAGGACGACGACGCCGCCCGGTTGCCGTGCTTTACCACCTTGGCTCCGGCGCCGGCACACACCAGCGCGGCCATCGTCGAAATGTTGACGGTGTTGTGACGGTCTCCGCCGGTTCCCACGATGTCAAGTGTTTCGCCCGGGATATGGATGGGCCGGGCATTCTCCAGCATGGCCTCAACCAGGCCGGTGAGTTCCTCGACACTTTCACCCTTGGCCTTCAGGGACACCAGGAACCCCGCGATCTGGGCGTCCGTTGCATCCCCGGCCATGATCGTGTTCATGGCCCACCAGGTCTGTTCGGTGCTCAGGTCCTCTCCCGCAATGAGCGCGTTGATCAGCGTCGGCCAGGTGTGCTTGGAACTCGGAAACGTACTCACACAACCTAGGTTATCTACGAATTGTAGAAAATGCTGATTTGTTTCCGGAGCGCCAGTTCCGCGCCGTTATTGGGAAGCGGGCCGTTTGGGAACGAATCGGACGCGCCGTTCGTGCGGTTCTGTTGGTGAACTGGGCAGTTTTGCGGCCATAATGTCTATGTGACAACAGCGACCCATGCCCCCAGTACCCCGGCTCACCCCACGCTGAACCGCCCCAATATGGTCTCCGTAGGGACCGTGGTGTGGCTCTCGAGCGAGCTCATGTTCTTTGCTGCGCTGTTTGCGATGTACTTCACTCTCCGCTCCACCTCGGGCGAGATGTGGGAGATCGAAACAGCCAAGCTGAACGTGCCCTTCGCCTTCGTGAACACGGTGATCCTTGTTTCCAGTTCCTTTAGCTGCCAGTTCGGCGTCTTTGCCGCTGAACGGCTCCAGCCGCGCCGTACCGGCGGCTTCTTCCAGATCGCACGTTGGGGAATGGTCGAGTGGTTCTTCCTGACCTTCATCCTCGGAGCGATCTTCGTATCCGTTCAGGCATACGAATACGCGGAGCTTGTTTCCCACGGGATCTCGCTCTCCTCCAACGCGTATGGATCCTCTTTCTACATCACCACCGGCTTCCACGGCCTGCACGTGGCCGGCGGTCTGATCGCATTCCTGTTCATCATCGGACGTGCCTACGCCGCCAAGCGGTTCGGCCACTTCGAAGCAACGTCGGCGATCGTGACGTCCTACTACTGGCACTTCGTTGACGTGGTCTGGATTGCCCTCTTCGTCATCATCTACTTCCTCAAGTAGCCCGCCAGCTGGGCATCACCACACCAGATTCAAAGTGGCACGAGCAACCAAAAGACCACACAAGTTAGGAACCACTAAGTGAAGGCACTATCGCAAAGGCGACGTCACCCCTTGGCAGCAGTAGTACTGCTGCTGCTGGGCCTCATCGTTACCGGTGGCATCTATGCAGCCGCCAGCGGAGCGAACGAGGCACAGGCCGCCACTACCTACACTGCCGATGATGTGCAGCAGGGCGAGAAGCTTTTCATTGCCAACTGCGCCACCTGCCACGGCATGGAGTCCACCGGCACCGAAAACGGACCGTCCCTTGTAGGCGTCGGAGCGGCATCGGTCGACTTCCAGGTCGGCACCGGCCGTATGCCGATGGCCATGCAGGGCCCCCAGGCCCAGCAGAAGCCGGCGCAGTTCAACGACGAACAGACCGCGCAGCTGGCTGCCTACGTTGCCTCCCTCGGCGCAGGCCCGTCCGTCCCGGAAGAGCAGTACCTCGAAACCACCGGCGACGCAGCTGCCGGCGGCGAGCTGTTCCGCGTCAACTGCGCCATGTGCCACAACGCAGCAGGCGCCGGTGGCGCCCTGACGCGTGGCAAGTTCGCACCGGCCCTTGAAGGTGTCAGCGAAGAGCACATCTACGAGGCCATGGTCACCGGCCCGCAGAACATGCCCGTCTTCTCCGATGCCAACATCTCCCCCGAGGAGAAGCAGGACATCATCACCTTCCTGAAGACCGTCGAAGCCAACGGTTCCCCCGGCGGCGCAGAACTCGGTTCACTCGGTCCGGTTTCCGAAGGCCTGTTCATCTGGACAGCCGGACTTGGCCTGATCATTGCTTTCACCATCTGGTTGACCTCCCGGTCTTCCTAACCATCGCCGCGCTCACCCCACGGGGTGACATCACAGTTACACATAGGTCTACTAATGCAGTTTCAAGAGAAGGATGAGGGGGATCATGGGCGACCATAGTCACGGCAGTCCGAACACCTCGGGCACCGTTGCTACGGCTGGCCAGGGCGTCGAAGGGGAATTCCAGAATCCTGGACTTCCCCCGCACCGCCCTCGCCTGGCCGACACGGATCCCCGGGCAGAGAAGCGCGCCGAAAAGCAGGTGGCGATTCTCTTCGCCATCTCGGTCATCGGAACGCTGCTCTTTTTCTACGCGTATTTCTTTATCCGCCTGGATGAGACCATCGGCACCCTGCGGGTGCAGAACCTCTTCCTCGGCCTCGGCACCGCCTTCGCGATGCTCGGCATCGGCGTCGGCATCGTGCACTGGGCCAAGACCCTCATGCCGGACCACGAAGTCATCGAGGAACGTCACGAAGTCCGTCCGGAGGAAGACCGTGTTGTCGCCGAGAAGATGATCGGCGACATCATCGAGGAGACCGGGATCAAGCGCCGCCCGCTCATCCGCAACACCCTCCTGGGTGCGGTTGCACTGGCTCCGCTGCCGGCGATCGCAATGTTCCGCGATCTGGGCCCGCTCCCGGGCGACGTCCTGCGCCACACCATGTGGGACAACGGCGTCCGCCTGACCCGCGATCCCAGCGGCACCCCGATCAAGGCATCGGACGTTACCCTCGGTTCCGCGTTCCACGTCATTCCCGAAGGCCTGAACGACGCCGAGCACAAGCTGGAGGAGAAGGCCAAGGCTGTTGTCCTGCTGATGCGCCTCGATCCGTCCAAGCTCAACCCCTCCCCCGGCCGTGAAGACTGGTCGGTGGACGGCATTGTTGCCTACTCGAAGATCTGCACGCACGTCGGCTGCCCCGTGGCACTGTACGAGCAGCACACGCACCACCTGCTGTGCCCGTGCCACCAGTCCACGTTCGACCTGACGCAGGAATGCGCCGTGATCTTCGGGCCGGCCGTCCGGCCGCTGCCCCAGCTGCCGATCGCCGTTGATGACGAGGGTTACCTCATCGCCACCAGCGACTTCACAGAACCCGTTGGACCGAGCTACTGGGAGCGTGGCTGATCATGACTGCTACCTCTGCAACCGGCACCTACGAGCCGAAGACCAAGCTCGGGCGCATCACCAACTTCGTGGATTCCCGCGTCAGCGGCTCCATGATGGTCAAGGAATTCGGCCGCAAGGTCTTTCCTGACCACTGGTCCTTCATGTTTGGTGAAGTGGCGCTCTACAGCTTCGTCATCCTTCTCCTCTCCGGAACGTTCCTGACGTTCTTCTTCGACCCGTCAATGGCCGAAACGCACTACGACGGCAGCTATGTGCCGCTCAAGGGCGTGGAGATGTCCGTGGCATACGCTTCGTCACTGGACATTTCGTTCGACATCCGCGGCGGACTGTTCATGCGCCAGGTCCACCACTGGTCGGCCCTGCTGTTCGTGGCTTCAGTCTCCGTGCACATGCTTCGCGTCTTCTTCACCGGCGCGTTCCGCAAGCCGCGCGAACTCAACTGGGTTGTCGGCGGCGTGCTGCTGATCCTGGCCCTGGCTGCCGGCTTCACCGGTTACTCCCTGCCGGATGATCTGCTGTCCGGTAACGGCCTGCGCATCATCGACGGTGTTATCAAGGCAGTCCCGGTTGTTGGTACCTACATCAGCTTCTTCCTCTTCGGAGGGGAGTTCCCGGGTACTGCGGTCATCGGCCGCCTGTACGTGCTGCACATCCTGCTGGTTCCGGCCCTCATCCTCCTGATGATCGCCATCCACCTGTTTATGGTCGTTATCCACAAGCACACCCAGTGGCGCGGTCCGGGACGTACCAACAACAACGTTGTCGGCTTCCCTGTCGGCCCGGTCTACGCGGCCAAGGCCGGTGGATTCTTCTTCATCGTCTTCGGCATCATCGCGTTTATCTCCGCGGTCTTCACGATCAACCCGATCTGGAACTACGGCCCGTACGACCCCTCCCCCGTTTCGGCAGGCACCCAGCCTGACTGGTACATCGGCTGGGTTGACGGTGCACTCCGTCTGATGCCGGGCTGGCTGTTCGGTTTCCCGTTCGAATGGAACATTCCGTTCCCCTGGGGCGTCAACACACTGTCCCTGAACGTGCTGCTGCCGGCCCTGGTCCCCGCGGGCATCGTCTTCACGCTGCTCTTCACCTGGCCGTGGATCGAAGCCTGGGTCACCAAGGACAAGCGGATCCACAACCTGCTTGATCGTCCGCGCAACGCGCCGACCCGCACCGCCATCGGCGTTGCCGGCGTGATCTTCTACTGCGTTATGTGGGCTGCTGCCAGCTCCGACCTCATCGCCACGCACTTCCATGTGTCGCTGAACGATGTCACCTACTGGCTGCGCGCTCTGTTCTTCTTCGGTCCGGTCATCGGTTTCATCGTGGCCCGCCGCATCGCCCTGGCGCTGCAGCGCAAGGATCGTGAAATTGTGCTCCACGGTGTGGAAAGCGGCCGTATTGTCCGCCTCCCGCACGGTGAGTACATCGAGGTCCACGAACCGCTGGACGAGTACAAGCGCTACAAGCTGGTCGCCTTCGATTCTCCCCAGGTCCAGCCGGCCCAGCCGGATGCCAAGGGCAAGATCAGCCGCCAGGAGAAGCGCCGCGGAGCACTCTCCCGGTTCTTCTTCGAGGACCGCGTTGCTCCGGTGACGCCGGCCGAGCTCGAAGCAGCACACCATCACGAAGCGCCTGCCGAAGTTGAGGCAAGCGAAGAGGATCAGGCTCCCGCTTCCCTCGAGAAGCACTAGCCCCTCCGCACAAAAAGAGCTCCCGGCCAGCATTGCTGGCCGGGAGCTCTTTTTTGTATCCGGTGTGAAGACTGCCGGGTTGCCGGGCGGGCGTTACTAGAGCTCGAATGGTTCCCGGGAAGGCAGCGGATGCTTGCGGACGGGATGCTCCAAATCGGCGAAGGGAGCTGCTCCGATACTCAGTTTCGTGAAGTCCAGGCGCGATTCCCGAATGACCACCTGAATCCCCTTGACCGCCAGCTTGACGTCCGGGACCAGGCAGAGGATGTTCAGCTTGTAGGGACTGAACGCGGTTTCCTCCACCGATCCGAGCCCCCGCCAGGAAAAGTATGTCCCGATGGCTGTCGCCGCCTTGTGCTCGAGGTAGCGGTCCCGTTCGGTGCCTTCACGGGATTTCAGCCGGTACTGGGCAATCACCCAGTGCTGTTCCTCCTCCGGGATCTCGGCGTAGCCGGCGGCAGCTGCTGCTGCACCAAAGGTGGCCAGGAGGGTCTCGGCCTTTTCGGCGTCGACGTCTTCACGGACGGCTACGGTGCCCTCATTCCCGACCCTCCCCTGCGTTGTCATCAGCGAACCGTCTTCGGGTTCGTAGACTGCCTCTTTGAACAGCATCGCGCGGGGCGGATCCTGCTTGTACATCCTCAGGATCTCCATTCTTGGCTGATCCCTCCATTCTTTGTCAGGTCGCCTGGTGGCGTCCGGGGTGATAGGTGCGCGGTGTCCGGATGCCGGGCCGCTGGAGCGGCACCCAGAGCTTGTACCGGTCCGCGCGGTAGTACGAGACGGAATAGTCCACCATGGACCGGGAAACATACGCATGGCGCTGGATCTTCAGCAGCGGGGCGCCCAGCTCGACGTTGAGCAGGCGGGCGATGGACGCTGAAGCGGCTGTGGCCTCGATGGTGTCCTCGCCCCATTCGATGACCATCCCGTAACGCTCACTCAGAACCCGGTACAGCGACGTGGGCGGCTCTTCGTCGAGCATGCCCGGTACGTGCCAGGCGGGAATGAAATTCTCGTCCACACTCATTGGCTCCCCGTCAGCGAGCAGCTGACGGCGGAAGCGGACCACGGGCTGTCCCGGGTCGATCTGCAGTTCCCGGGCCACCAGGTGGGATGCTGGCACCTGCTCAAAGGTCAGCACGCGCGCGTCCGGGACCATGCCTCGGCGGTGCATCTCCTCACTGTAGGACGTGAGCTTGATCTGCAGGTCGAGTTTGGGCCGCGCCACAAACGTACCGACGCCCACCACACGCTCCAGGACCTCATCAGCAACCAGCGCATCGATGGACTGGCGGATTGTCATCCGGGCAACGTTGAAGTGTGCGGCGAGTTCCCGTTCCGAAGGCAGGGCTGCTCCCGCTGGGGCATGCTGGTCGACAAACCGGCGCAGGATGTCCTCAAGCTGCCGGTGCTTCGGGACGCCGGACGCTATGTCGATGGAATCGGGGAAGTCCCGCAGGGCCCTGGCTATCACGGACAGACCGGAGCCGGGAAGGACACAGCGAACATGCGGAGGGAACCCCCTGTAGAGGATGGAGCGGCACTGTCTTTAGGATACCGGTACACCGGGAAGCGCCAGCACATCCGGGCCGGACGAAAGACACGCAGGAACAGCAAAAGGGAGGATCCGCAGCGAACTGCGGATCCTCCCTCTCGTCGAACCTGAACTACCTGCGGAACACCTTAGTGTGCGTGGTTTCCGCGGCTGTACTCGAAGACCCAGCCAACAAGGGCAATGACAGCGAGGCCAGCACCGATATAGAAGACCCACCAGCCGACTGCGAGGCCCAGGAAGCCTGCAGCACAGGCCGTAGCCAGAACCAGGGGCCACCAGCTCCAGGGGCTGAAGAAGCCCTGCTCGCCGGAACCTTCGTGGATTTCAGCATCCAGCCGGTCCTCCGGCCGCATGCCGACCCGGCGTGCGGTGAAGGCCAGGTAGTAACCGACCATCAGTGACATGCCGGCGGTCAGGAAGAGCGCCAGGAAGCCAACCGGTTCCATCCACTCCACGAGGTAGCCGTACACAACGCCCACCAGGAGGAAGAACGGAGCCATCAGAAGGAAGAGCTTGGATTCGATTTTCACTTCACGGCCTCCTTGCGGTCAGCGGACCCGAGCACCTTGCCCGCTGCGGACTCATTGGTCACGGTCTGCTGGAGTTCCGGGTGGTGGAGATCCAGTGCCGGACGTTCCGAACGGATGCGCGGCAGCGACGTGAAGTTGTGGCGCGGCGGCGGGCAGGACGTAGCCCACTCGAGCGATGCACCGAAGCCCCAGGGGTCATCAACTTCAACCTTCTTGCCGTGGCGCCAGGTGATGTAGACGTTCCAGAAGAACGGAATCAGCGAGGCTCCCAGGACGAAGGAGGCGATCGTGGAGAACTGGTTCATAGCGGTGAAGTTGTCTTCCACCAGGTAGTCCGCGTAACGGCGCGGCATGCCGATGACACCCAGCCAGTGCTGGATCATGAACGTGCCGTGGAAGCCCAGGAAGAGCAGCCAGAAGTGGATCTTGCCGAGGCGTTCGTTGAGCATCTTTCCGGTCCACTTCGGCCACCAGAAGTAGAAGCCGGCGAACATTGCGAAGACAACGGTTCCGAAGACCACGTAGTGGAAGTGGGCGACCACGAAGTAAGTATCCGAAACGTGGAAGTCCAGCGGCGGGGAGGACAGGATGATGCCGGTCAGTCCGCCGAACAGGAAGGTAATGAGGAAGCCGATGCTCCAGAGCATCGGAGTCTCGAAGGTGATGGACCCCCGCCACATCGTGCCGATCCAGTTGAAGAACTTCACCCCGGTAGGCACCGCGATCAGCATCGTCATGAAGGCGAAGAACGGAAGCAGCACGCCGCCGGTGACGTACATGTGGTGTGCCCACACGGTCACGGAGAGGGCTGCGATCGCGATCGTTGCGTAGACCAGGCCCTTGTAGCCGAAGATCGGCTTGCGGCTGAAGACCGGGAAGATCTCCGAAACGATACCGAAGAACGGCAGCGCGATGATGTAGACCTCAGGGTGCCCGAAGAACCAGAACAAGTGCTGCCAGAGGATGGCACCGCCGTTCTCCGGATCAAAGATGTGAGCGCCGAACCGGCGGTCAGCGCCGAGGGCGAACAGTGCAGCAGCCAGCGGCGGGAAAGCCATCAGGATCAGGATGGCCGTCACCAGGGTGTTCCAGGTGAAGATCGGCATCCGCCACATGGTCATGCCCGGGGCACGCATGCAGATGATCGTGGTGATGAAGTTGACGCCGCCAAGAATGGTGCCGAAGCCGGAGAGCGCAAGGCCGAAGACCCAGAGGTCACCGCCGACACCTGGCGAGAACGTTGTGTTCGACAAGGGTGCGTAGGCAAACCAGCCGAAGGACGCTGCGCCCTGCGGGGTGATGAAGCCGGAGACTGCGATGACGCTGCCGAAGAGGAAGAACCAGAAGGCGAGGGCGTTGAGCCGCGGGAACGCGACGTCGGGTGCGCCGATCTGGAGCGGCATGATGACGTTGGCGAATCCTGCAAACAGCGGGGTGGCGAACATCAGCAGCATGACAGTGCCATGCATGGTGAAGAGCTGGTTGTACTGCTCCTTGGTCTGCAGGATCTGCATACCGGGTTCAAACAGCTCGGCACGGATGACCAGGGCCATCACGCCGCCGAGGCAGAAGAAAATGAATGAGGCGATCAGGTACATGTACCCGATGGTCTTGTGGTCAGTGGAGGTGATCCAGTTGACGACGATGCGTCCCTTGGAGACCGGCACAACGCGCGGGGCGACCTGCGTGCGTGATTCCTCCGAAGTGTATTCCAGGGTAGTCATTGCTTTCCTCCTACCTCCTTACTTCGTCGGATTCAGGTTTGTGTTGCGGTCGTATTCCGCACCCAGCTGGCCATCGTTGAGGGTGGCCAGGTAGGCCTCGTACTCGGCCTCGGAAACAACCTTCACATTGAAGAGCATCTCGGAGTGGTACTCGCCGCAGAGCTCAGCGCACTTTCCTTCGAAGGTGCCTTCCTGCTGCGGGGTAAGAGTGATGTAGTTGGTGCGGCCCGGGATCATGTCCTTCTTCTGCAGGAACGCGGGGACCCAGAAGGAGTGGATGACGTCGCGGGCGTTGAGCTGCAGTTCAACCGACTTGTTCACCGGAAGGTACAGGGTCGGCATCTCGGTTTCGGTCTTCTCCTGGCCGTCGAGGTTGACCTGGACTCCGCTGTAGTACTTGTCTTCATTGACATAGTTGAAGTCCCAAGACCACTGCTTGCCGCGGACATCGACGACGACGTCCGGGTTGTCATCGCGGGCTTCAAGTGCCCGGATGTCCTGGTCGGTGAAGAAGAACAGCACCAGAACCATGAAGAGCGGGATGGCCGTGTAGAAGATTTCCAGCGGCAGGTTGTAGCTCAGCTGGCGGGGGTAGCCCGTCTCATTCTTGCGGCGCCGGTAAGCGATGATGCACCAGAGGAGCAGACCCCAGGTGAGGATACCAACGGCCAGAGCGGCGATCCATGAATTGACCCAGAGGTCCATGATGCGGCCGGTGTGGTTGGTCGTGTCGTGTTCCGTGGGCAACCAGCCCTTTTGGACATCCGACGAACAACCCGATAAAAACAACGCGCCGGCCGACGTTACGGCTGAGATCTTTAAGATCCTGGCGCGTCGGCTGCTGGTTCGGTCCTGCGAACTCACAGACGGCCCTTCCTCTTGTTACGTGCAAGTGCGGCACAGCGGACATAAAAAAACCCCCAGCTGCGCACGATCAGTTTTACTACTACGTGTAGAGCTTACCCCGGACGCGGTGCTGTCCAGTGACAGACCGCACCGCGTGCCGGGCAGAATACCCTCTATTACGGTCCGGAGACCGTGCCGGGCCTAGTGGAAGGAGTCTCCACAGGCACAGGAGCCACCGGCGTTGGGATTGTCGATGGTGAAGCCCTGCTTGGAAATGGTGTCCTCGAAATCAATGGAGGCCCCGGACAGGTACGGCACGCTCATCTTGTCGACGATTACTTCGACGCCGTCGAAGTCGCGCACTGCATCCCCCTCCAGCACCCGCTCATCAAAGTAGAGCTGGTAGATCAGTCCGGAGCAGCCGCCCGGCTGCACGGCCACACGCAGACGCAGGTCGGTGCGGCCCTCCTGCTCCAGGAGGGAGCGTACTTTGCCGGCTGCCACGTCGGACAGCGCTACGTCGTGGATCGGCAGTTCTGCTTCCGTTTCCGTCCCGCTCAGGCCGGCGGCATTCTCACTCGTGGAAGTACTCATTGCTTCTCTCTTTCCGTCCGGGCACCCGGTCTGCCGGCAGCCGTTCCTCATGTCGGTCATTCATACTCCGCCATGGGCAACGCTGCGGGACCGGGAGCCAGTTCACTCCATGGTACGTCGGGGCACCCCCGGTCCCGTAACCGTCTAGGGGGTTTCCTGTATTCCCAGCCGTGCCAAGAGGAGCGCCTCCGCGAGGATGGCGTTCTCGAAGTCCGCGAGGTTCAGCGATTCGTTGGCCGAGTGTGCGCGGGAGTCCGGATCCTCAACCCCCGTGATCAGGATCTGCGCGGCAGGAAAGACCTCCACGAGGTCAGCGATGAACGGAATGGAACCCCCGACTCCCATTTCCACAGGGGTAGTGCCCCAGGCTGTCTCCAGTGCCCAGAGCGCTGTCTGCGCGGCCGGGGCTGACGTGTCAGTGGCGAAGGCGTTGCCGCTCTCCCCCGGGGTGAACCGCACTTCCGCACCAAACGGGCGGTGCGCTTCAAGGTGCCGGGCCACAGCATCCATGGCTGCAGCCGGGTCCTGTCCCGGTGCCAGCCGGATGCTGAACTTTGCCCTGGCCGCCGGCTGGATCGTGTTGGAGGCCATCGCCACCGACGGCACGTCGATACCAATGATGGAAAGAGCCGGCTTGGTCCACAGCCGGGAGGCGATGGTCCCACTGCCAGCCAGCCGGACGGAGTCCAGGACCGAGGAGTCCTCCCGGAAATCCTGCTCCGGGTAGTCCACCCCGGCGTCGTCGAACCCGGTCAGGCCGTCGATCACAAGGTTGCCCTGCTCGTCGTGGAAGGTACTGATCAGGCGGGCCAGCAGGGTCGGCGCGTCCAGCACGGGTCCGCCGAACATGCCTGAGTGAACGGCGTGGCCGAGGACGCGCACCTCAAACGTGCCGTCCACCAGCCCGCGCAGGCTGGTGGTGAGTGCCGGGGTGCCGAGCTTCCAGTTGCCTGAATCCGCGACGACGATCACATCGGCCTGCAGCAGGTCCCGGTGCGTTTCGAGGAAGTTCCGGAAGGTGGGCGAACCCGCTTCCTCTTCTCCTTCGATGAAAAAGGTGATGCCAACACCCGGGCCGGCGCCGAGAACCTCATCAAGGGCACGCAGCGCCCCCACGTGCACCATGATGCCGGCCTTGTCATCCGCGGCACCGCGGCCATACAGGCGGCCGTTCCGCTCCGTCGCCGTGAAGGGTTCGGTCTCCCACAGTTCCAGGTCACCCGGCGGCTGCACATCATGGTGCGCGTAGAGCAACACCGTCGGCTTGCCCTCCTGCGCGGGGCGGCGGGCGACGACGGCGGGACCGCCGGGTTTGCCGTCCTGCTCACCGCGCAGGATCTGCACGTCGGTCAGGCCCGCGCCGCGCAGCAGGGCCGCGACAGCCTCTGCGGAATGGTCAAGGTGCACCGGGTCGAAGGAATCCCAGGCGATGCCGGGGATGGCAACAAGTTTGGTGAGGTCTTCCAAAGTGCGGGGAAAAGCCGCGGCGACGCTGGCGCGCAGCGCCGCATCGTCCGGCAGGACGCTGGATGATTCGGGAGTAGATGTCATAGGCAAAACCCTACAACTGTGCCTCCTGCTCCCCTGCGTCCGTGCTGATCAGGCCTGGGACCAGCCGGTTTTGGCCGTTGCGGCCCGGGCGTGCGCGTACACGCGCGGCGGGGGCGGTTCAGGGTATCCTTGATGAGTGTTCGGACGAAAGAAAGAAGCGCCCACCGCGCAGGAAACTGTGGATCTGGCAGCCTCGGCCCAAGCGGAAGAGGCGCGGAGAACTGCGTCCTCGTCGGCTGGCAAGGGAGCTCCTACCCCGCGCCGCAAAGACCAGGTGGCTGCCCGCCAGCGCCCGCTCGTGCCTAATGACCGCAAGGCGGCCCGCGATGCGAACCGCGCTGCCATGCGTGAAGAGCGGCTTAAGACGCGCGCCGCACTGGACACCGGGGACGAGCGCTACCTGCCGCTGCGCGACAAGGGACCGAACCGCCGGTTCGTCCGGGATGTCGTGGATGCCCGCTGGAACGTAGGCGAGTTCGTGATGATCGCCGCCGCCGTCTTCGTGGTGGCCAGCTTTATCCAGAACCTCGCTGTCCAGAGCTTTATCCTGATGGCTTTCTGGGTCCTGATCCTCCTGGTTATTGCTGACAGCATCAGGATCCGGTTTGTCCTGCGGCGCCGGCTCACTGCCAAGTTCGGCTCCCCGAACCAGGGTGACGTCTGGTACGGCGTTTCCCGGGCACTGCAGCTGCGCCGGTTCCGTCTGCCGAAGCCCCAGGTGCGCCGCGGCGACAAGGTCTCCTGACCAGCCGCACCTGTGTAAGGCATCTGAACCAACCCACAATCAGTTCATCCAGCAGCCGGATCAACCCGGTTGACCGATGAAAGTTGACCGATGAAAAAGGGAGGGACCGCCAACGCGGCCCCTCCCTTTTTGCTGCCGCAGCCTGACCTAGTGTCCGCCGCGCTGCAGTTTCCGCAGCTGCCGGTTGATCCGGGCAGCCCAGAACGGCCCTTCGTAAAGGAAAGCCGTGTAGCCCTGCACCAGGTTCGCACCGGCGTCCAGGCGCTGCTGCACGTCGCTTCCGGACTCGACGCCTCCCACGGAAATGATGACCGGCCCCTCCCCCAGTGCCGTGCGCAGGCGGCGGAGCACCTGCAGCGACCGCTCCTTCAGCGGGGCGCCGCTGAGCCCGCCGACGCCGGCCGCGATGACGGTCTCCGGATCCGTTACCAGGCCGTCGCGGCGCACAGTGGTATTCGAGGCCACCACGCCGTCGAGCTTCAGGTCCAGGGCGAGGCGCGCGACGTCGTCAATGTCTTCATCGGTAAGGTCCGGAGCAATCTTGACCAGCAGCGGAACGTGCCGGCCGGCAGTTTCGTCCGCGGTCCGGCCCACGCTGGCCAGCAGGGGGCGCAGCGAATCGATGTTCTGCAGCTGGCGCAGGCCGGGCGTATTGGGTGAGCTGACATTCACCACCAGATAGTCCGCGTCCGCGGCGAGCAGCCTGGTACTGGCAAGGTAGTCCTCAACGGCATCGGCGAGATCCACCTTCTTGGTCTTGCCAATGTTCACCCCCACAATGGGCCGGCTGCGGCCCCAGCGCCGGTGCAGGCCGTCCACGGCCTTCCTGATCCGCGGTGCCACCGCAGCCGCGCCGTCGTTGTTGAAACCCATCCGGTTGATGACGGCCCGGTCCTCGACCAGGCGGAACAGCCGAGGCTTGGCGTTGCCCGGCTGGGCCTGGGCCGTGACGGTGCCGATTTCAACGTGCCCGAAACCGAGGTTGCTCAGCGCTACGATGGCCGCCCCCTCCTTGTCGAAGCCCGCGGCAACACCGAATGGTGAGGGGAAGGACAGGCCGAGTGCTTCGGTGGCCAGTTCCGGAGCCGGCCGCATGAGGGCACGCATGAGGGGCCCGGCGGGTGTGCAGGCCGCTGCACGGATCATGTGGTAGCCGAATTTGTGGGCTTTTTCTGGGTCCATGCCGGAGAAGACAATCCGGAAGAACGTGGGGTAGACGCGCATGGTTTTAATGCTTCCATTCCGCGTCCCCGGCACCAAATCCATGGCCGCCGGCACCGGGCGATGACGCAGTGCCGGTGCAGTAACCTCGGTGTATGGGGCAAAACTGGCAACCTGACAGACTCGGCGACGGCTACCGTTACCTCACCCTTGATCTCGGCGAAGATGATGAAGGTCCCGTTGCGGCCACGCTGGTCTCCTATACCGCCGAGCCCCCTCCCCCGCCGTCGTTCCTGGGCCGGCTGCGCAAGGCGCTGTCCCGGACTCCGGCGCCAGTGGAGCCTGAACCTGTCCATGCCGTCATCTATATCCACGGCTGGACGGACTACTTTTTCCAGACCGAGCTGGCCGGCTTCTGGACTGAGCGCGGTGTGGCGTTCTATGCCCTGGACCTGCGCAAATACGGGCGGAGCCTGCGCCCCGGCCAGTCGGAAGGGTTCATTACGGACCTGGCTGATTACGACGCCGACATTGAGGCGGCGCTGGCCGCCGCCACCGAGGACATCCGCACGGGAACGAGTGAAGAGACCCCGGTGCGGATATCCCTGATGGCCCATTCCACCGGGGGCCTGGTGGCGTCACTGTGGGCCCACCGGAACCCGGGCAGGATCGAAGCGCTCATTCTCAACAGCCCCTGGCTGGAGCTGCGCGGCTCGTCCCTGGCGCGGAACGCTGCCGCCGGACTTTTGGAGCCGCTGGCCAGGACACGGCCGAAAGCCCGGCTCAAGATCCCCGAACTGGACTTCTACTGGCGAAGCGTCAGCGCTGAGGCCGACGGCGAGTGGGATCTGCATCCCGCCTGGAAACCACGGGGAAGCTGGCCGGTCCGGGCCGGGTGGATCACGGCGGTGCTGGCGGGCCATGCCCAGGTTGCCCGCGGACTCGACATCACCGCCCCCATCCTGCTGATGGCCTCTGCCCGGTCCACCATCGGAGCCACCTGGAATGAGTCCATGATGACGTCGGACAGCGTTCTTGACGTCACCCTGATGGTCCAGCGGGGCCTGCTGCTGGGGCCGGCTGTCACGGTCCTGCGTTTTGACGGGGCGCTGCATGACATCCTGCTGTCCGCCAAGCCCGTCCGCCGGCAGGTCTACCTGCAGCTGGACCGCTGGTCCTCCACCTACCTGCTGCGCTGAGTGGACCGCAGCTAGGAACCTGCCGCGGACTGGTCCACCGCACCCCCGTAGCGGCGGTCCCTGCGGGCATAGATTTCAACAGCTTCCCACAGCGTGCGGCGGTCAACGTCCGGCCAGAGCGTATCCATAAAGACCATCTCCGCGTAGGCGGACTGCCAGAGCATGAAGTTGGAAAGCCGCTGCTCGCCGGAGGTGCGGAGGAACAGGTCCACGTCGGGCAGGTCGGGTTCGTCAAGGTAGCGCTGGATGGTTTTCTCCGAGATGCCACCGGGACGCAGTTTCCCGCTCTTCACATCCGCCGCAATCGCGCTGACCGCGTCGGTGATTTCCGCCCGGCCACCGTAGTTCACACACATGTTCAGGGTGCAGGTGGTGTTGGCCTTGGTTTGTTCCTCGGCAATCTCGAGTTCGCGGACCACAGTCTGCCAGAGCCGCGGACGCCGTCCGGACCAGCGGATCCGCACGCCCCACTCATCGAGCTGGTCCCGCTGGCGGCGGAGCACATCGCGGCTGAAACCCATGAGGAATCGGACCTCTTCCGGGGAACGCTTCCAGTTCTCGGTGGAAAACGCGTAGACGGAAACGTGCCGGATGCCGATCTCCACGGCCCCGGCCATCACATCCAACAGCGCCGCTTCACCGGCACGGTGCCCTTCGGTGCGCGGGAGTCCGCGCTGGTTGGCCCAGCGTCCGTTGCCATCCATCACAATAGCCACGTGCGCCGGCACCAGGTCCTTGGGCACCGGCGGCGGCACGGCACCGGAGGGGTGCGGCCAGGGCGCGCTGACCGGGGTGGTTCGGGAGGAGAACAAAGCTATACACGCTCCACATGTTGAAGGGATCTAACGACTCTTTCCAGATGCCATTGCAGGTAACTGGCCACCAGCCCGGCCGACTCCCGCCGCGGCTGCGGTCCGGATGCGTCCACCGCTTCCCAGTCGCCGCTGAGCAGCGCGGCGAGCAGCAGCATGGTTTCCGCCGACGGTGAGGCGGAGCCGGGCGGGCGGCAGGACGGGCACACGGCACCGCCCAGCGGGGCCGAAAACGCGGTGTGCGGCCCGGGGGCATTGCAGCGGGCACAGTCGGTGAAGGTAGGCGCCCAGCCTGCCGTGGCCAGCGCGCGGAGAAGATAGGAATCGAGGATCAGCTCGGGTGCATGCGCTCCCCTGCTGAGTGCGGCCATCGCACCGATCACCAGGTGGTAGTGCGCGTTGGCCGATTCGCCGTCGACGTCGGTCAGGCGCTCGGCTGTTTCCGCGATGGCGGCGGCAGCGGTATAGCTTGCATAGTCCGCAGCGATTCCCGCCCCATAGGCACCTTTGGTCTGCACCTGGGTCACGATGTCCAGGGTCCGGCCATGACTGAGCTGCAGGTCCACGACCATAAAGGGCTCCAGCCGGGCCCCGAATTTGCTGGACGTGCGGCGTACGCCTTTGGCCACGGCCCGCACCTGTCCGTGATTCCGGGTCAGCAGGATGACGATCCGGTCTGCTTCGCCGAGTTTATGGGTGCGCAGGACAACACCCTCATCGCGGTACGTCCGCGACGCGAAAGACTTAGTGGCCACGGTGCCATTTTCCCATGAACGGCAGCGCCCGGCCGCGGATGCAGCCGGGCGTGCCGTTTTGGTACGGAACCGTCAGCGCTCCTGCGAGGGAGCGCCGTCGCGGATAGCCCGGTTGACGGCGGAGATCACGGCCTTCAGGGCCGAGAGCGTGGTGTTGGAATCGATCCCGACACCCCACAGGACACGCTCACCGACGGCGAGTTCCACATAGGCTGCGGCCATGGCGTTGCCGCTGGCGGACAGGGCGTGCTCGGTGTAATCGAGCAGGCGGACGTCCACGCCGTCCTGGCCCAGGATGCCCAGCAGGGCGTCGATGGGGCCGGTTCCCGAAGCGGCCCGGCGCTGCTGCGTCCCGCCGGTGCGCAGGCTGGCGGTCAGCAGGAAATCGCCGTTCTCCGAGGTGTCTGCGGTGACCGAGGACAGTGCATAGTGGCCCCACGGCTCACCGCCGGAGTCCGGGGTGGTGGGCAGGTATTCGTCCTGGAAGACCTTCCAGAGTTCGGCCCCGGTGACTTCTCCGCCTACCGTGTCGGTGCGGCGCTGGATAACGCCGGAGAATTCGATCTGGGCCCGGCGCGGGAGGTCCAGGTTGTGCTCGCTCTTCAGCAGGTAGGCGACCCCGCCCTTGCCGGACTGCGAGTTGACCCGGATAACGGCTTCGTAGCTGCGTCCGATGTCCTTCGGGTCGATCGGCAGGTAGGGAACGCCCCATTCCAGCTCGTCGACGGACGTGCCGGCGGCAGCGGCGTCCTTCTCCATGGCTTCGAAGCCCTTTTTGATGGCGTCCTGGTGCGAGCCGGAGAAGGCGGTGAAGACCAGGTCTCCACCGTAGGGGGACCGCTCCGGGACGGGCAGCTGGTTGCAGTATTCAACGGTGCGCCGGATCTCGTCCATGTTGGAGAAGTCGATCTCCGGATCAATGCCCTGACCGAACAGGTTCATGCCCAGGGTCACCAGGTCCACGTTGCCGGTGCGCTCACCGTTGCCGAACAGGCAGCCCTCGATCCGGTCTGCTCCGGCCAGGTAGCCCAGTTCGGCGGCGGCGACGCCGGTTCCGCGGTCGTTGTGCGGGTGCAGGGAGAGAATAATCGAATCGCGGTTCGCCAGGTTGCGGTGCATCCACTCAATGGAGTCGGCGTACACGTTGGGAGTCGCCATTTCCACGGTGGCGGGCAGGTTCAGGATCATCTGCCGGTCCGGGGAAGCTTCGAGGACCTCGGCGACGGCGTTGGAGATCCGCAGCGCGAACTCCAGCTCGGTGCCGGTGTAGGACTCCGGTGAGTATTCATACGTGACGTCGACGCCGCGCAGCTGCTCTTCATACTTCTTGCAGAGGCGCGCGCCGGTCAGGGCGATGTCCACGATTCCGTCCTGGTCGGTGTTGAACACGACTTTCCGCTGCAGGACGGACGTGGAGTTGTACAGGTGCACGATCGCCCGGTCGGCGCCCTCGAGTGCGTCATAGGTGCGCTCGATCAGGTGTTCGCGGGACTGGGTGAGGACCTGGATGGTGACGTCGTCCGGAATCCGGTCGCCTTCGATCAGCTGGCGGACGAAGTCGAAGTCCAGCTGCGAGGCTGAGGGGAACCCGACTTCGATTTCCTTGTAGCCCATGTTGACCAGCAGGTCGAACATTTTGTGCTTGCGCTCGGGGGTCATCGGATCGATGAGCGCCTGGTTGCCGTCACGGAGATCCACCGCACACCAGCGGGGGGCTTTCGTGATGACCTTGTCCGGCCAGGTGCGGTCCGGCAGCTCGACGCTGATCTGGTCCTGGAACGGCACGTACTTATGGACCGGCATTCCGGAGGGCTGCTGTGCGTTACGCATAATGTCTGGGTGGCCTTTTCTTTGAGAGCTTCAGAAATGGTGGCCGGGCAACACAAACTCCGCAGCGAGGGTTCGGCCTAATCAGTGGATTGTGAGGCCTCGCCGCGGCAGCTAAGAAGGAGGTTCTCTGCGCGCACCTGCCCAGACTAGCACGCAGGTCACGGGCTGCCGGAAAGCGTTAGTAACCGAAGGCCGACTGGCACGTAACCTGCGCCGCGGTCTGTCCCGTAAGGCTGCCCAGGTCACCGGAATCCTTCATGGTGTTACCGGTCCGGAAGTCGGCACCCACCTGCACGACGACGCCGCTCACTGCTGCGCTGGCACTCACCTGGGAGGAGGGAATGTTCAGCGCATCAGCAACCTGCTGGGCCATGGTGTCGTAGCCGGGGGTGAAGAAGACCTGGGTACCGGGGGTGGTGGACTGGGAGAGCCCGCCGGCGATCGCCTGCGTGAATCCTTCACTGAGGAGGTAGCGCGCAAGTTCAGCGTCGCGTCCGCTGGCCTCGCCGCTGATGCCGTCCAGGAAGGTCACAGGGATCGCAGCCGGATCCACGGCCGGTTCAGTGGCCTCGGGTGCGGGTGTCTGGGTGCCTTCGGTGGCTTCCGCCGCCGGCGCTTCCGGTTCGGCCTCGCCCGTCACCGGCTGGTCCGAAACCAGCGCGTCGAACAGAGGCTGGGCTGCTGCCTCATCGAGCACCAGCCGGTTGGGGTCCAGCTCATAGGGCGTGACCGGAACCGTCACAAACGCCACGTTGCCGAGGTCCACGTCCTTGAGCCGGCCTGCCAAGGCGATCAGCGTCGGAATGTCAGTGAGGCCCTCATCAACTGTCAGGTTCTTGGTGACCGTTTCGGCAATGGAGTACAGCCGGGGAAGGTTGTTCAGTGTGCCCTCGCCCTGGACCTTGCGGAACATGGAGGCGAGGAAGCTCTGCTGGGCGGCGATCCGGCCTTCGTCTCCGCCGTTGCCGAAACCGTGCCGGGTGCGCAGGAAGGCCAGGGCCTGATCTCCCTGGATGCTGGAGACTCCGGCGGGAATGTTCAGGCCGGACAGCGGGTCGTCGATGGGCTGGTTGACGCAGACTTCCACGCCGCCGAGGGTGTTGGAAAGCTCTTCGACGGCGTTGAAATCGGCCATCATGAAGTGGTCGACGTTCAGCCCGGTGACCTCGTTGATCGCTGCCACGGTGCAGCCCGGACCACCGTTGCCCAGGGCACCGTTGAGCTGCCCGAGGTCCATTGCCTGGTACTGCATGCCGGATTCCGGGTCGGTGCAGGCGGGCAGCGGAACCAGGAGGTCACGGGGGAAGCTGACGACGGTCACGTGGGACCTGTCCGCCGCCATGTTCACCAGCATCATCACGTCGGAGTTGTTGGAGTCCTGGCCGTCCCGGTTATCCGTGCCGAGCACCAGGATCTGCATGGAATCCTTGTTGGTGTCCGCCGGGAATTCGTCCTGGCCCTGGCCGATGTTCAGCGGTTTGGTGTCAAAGTTGCTCTGCAGGCGCATGAGCTGCACCCCGGCGAAGACCAGTCCGGACACCAGGGTGAGGGAGAGCAGGACGGCAAGTGTTGCAAGAACCGGGTGCCCTCCCCTGGCCGGACCGCTGCCGAGATGGCGGCTGCCGGGGACGGCGGTGCCGCGGCGGCCTGCCCGTGTGGCTGACCCGGAGGGACCAGGACCTGTTGCGGCACGGCGTGATGGCATAGCCGGTCCTTCCCATGAGTCAGTGAAAATCGAGCAGGCGAAAATGGATGTACAAAGTGTACGGGGCGCTCCTGTGAAGAAGCTTGGGGTGCGCTGGCGGTGGCCGTGGCTGCTAGAAGCCCAGTTTTACCAGCTGCTTGGGGTCACGCTGCCAGTCCTTGGCAATTTTGACATGCAGGTCCAGGTAAACCCTGGTGCCCAGCAGTGCCTCAATGCCGCGGCGGGCGTTGGTTCCCACTTCGCGAAGGCGCGCTCCGCCCCGGCCAATAATAATCGCTTTCTGCGAGGATCGTTCAACGTAGAGGTTTACGCGCACGTCGAGCAGCGGGTTTTCCGCACTGCGGCCTTCGCGGGGCACAATCTCGTCGACGACTACGGCCAGGGAGTGCGGAAGCTCGTCCCGGACACCTTCCAGCGCCGCTTCACGGACCAGTTCGGCGACCATCACGGCTTCGGGCTCGTCAGTCAGTTCGCCGTCCGGGTACAGGGGCGGGGAGGACGGCATGTGGGAGGACAGCACGTCGGCGACGGTATCAACCTGGAAACCGTCAGCGGCTGAGACCGGCACGACGTCGGCCCATCCGGTTTCGCCGAGGACTTCAGTGCCCAGCGCGGTGACCGACATTAGCTGCTTCGCCAGCGCGGCGCGGTCCACGAGGTCGGTCTTGGTGACCAGCGCGATCACCGGCTTCCGCTTAAGTGCCGCCAGCTGGTTCGCGATGTAGCGGTCGCCCGGGCCAACGGCTTCATTGGCAGGGAGGCAGAACCCGATGGCATCAACTTCGGCAAGGGTGTCAGCCACCAGGTCGTTCAGCCGCTGGCCCAGCAGGGTGCGCGGCCGGTGCAGCCCCGGGGTGTCTACCAGGATCAGCTGGGAGTCATCGCGGTGGACGATGCCGCGGATCGTGTGACGGGTGGTCTGCGGTTTGGCGGACGTGATGGCCACCTTCTGGCCAACCAGGGCATTGGTCAGGGTGGACTTGCCGGCGTTGGGCCGGCCCACCAGGGACACGAATCCGGCGCGGAACGTGGGCTCAGTCATTTCGGGGTACCAATTCTGTTGATTTCGTACGGCGGCGGGGTTCGGCGTCGTCGTGGGTTTCAGTTTCATCGCCCGCGGGCTGTTTCCAGGCCAGCACGTGGGAAACCCGGTTGCGGCGGCCTTCGAGTCTTTCGGCGTGGAGGACGATTCCTTCGACAACCACTTCGCTGCCGACAATCGGCACGCGGCCCAGGGCCTTGGCAAGCAGTCCGCCGACCGTGTCCACCTCGTCGTCCTCAAGGGTGATGTCGAACAGTTCGCCGAGGTCGTCGATGCCTGCTTTGGAGCTGATACGGTAGCGGCCCCCGCCCAGGTCTTCAATCTCAGGCCGTTCGGAGTCGTATTCGTCAACGATTTCGCCGACGATTTCCTCAATCAGGTCCTCCAGGGTGACCAGTCCCGCAGTTCCGCCGTATTCATCAATCACGATGGCCAAATGCGTTGATTCACGCTGCAGTTCCTGCAGAAGTTCATCGACGGCCTTGGATTCGGGTACGTAGCGGACCGGGCGGCAGAGGCCGTCCACCGTCTGGGCGGAGGCGTCCCCATCCCGTCCGTGCAGCTGCGCCGCGACGTCCTTGAGATAGAGGATGCCGCGGATCTGGTCGGCGCTGTCCCGGATCACCGGGACGCGGGAATACCCCGAGCGCAGGAACAGGGACATAGCCTGGCCCAGGGTGGACCCGGATTCCAGGCAGACCATGTCCGTACGCGGGACCATAACGGAGCGCACCTTGGTATCACCGAGTTCGAAGACGGAGTGGATCAGCTCCGCCTCGGTGTTTTCGATCATGTCCGCTTCGGACGCCCGGTCCAGCAGTTCCCTGAACTCCTCCTCGGTAAAGAAGGCGGCGTCCACACCGTTGGCCCCGGGTGCGACCGCGGAGCCGATCTTTACCAGCCATCCCGGTATGGGTCCCAGCACGGTGCGCAGGACGCTCACCAGCCCTGCGGTGAGGACAACCACGCCGGTGACGTGCTTCCGGCCGATCTGCCGGGGCGAGACGCCCACCAGGACGAAGCCGACGGCGGCCATCGTCACTGTGGCCAGCAGACCGGCCAACCAGAGGTTCTGCACCAGCAGCTGGAAGGCCATGGCCACGGAAACCGCCATGGCCATCTCGAACCACACCCGCCAGAAACGCAGGGCGTGCATGTGCGCCACCGGGTGCTGCAGGATCCGTTTCAGCGGTTTTCCGGCCCGGCCGTTAAGCAGCGCCTCGGCTTCGTGGCGGGGCAGGTAGCCGTAGGCAGCCTCGGCGGCAGTGAGCAATCCGGCCAGGACCATAAAGGCCAAGGCCATGACTACCAGGATGCCGATGCTCAACTGCGCGTCTCCTTCGGGGCATCCTTGCCCAGGAAGTCGGAGAGCAGGTGCCGCTGGAGCCCGAACATTTCGGCTTCTTCCTCCGGCTCTGCGTGGTCGTAGCCCAGCAGATGAAGCACTCCGTGCGTGGTCAGCAGGAGCAGTTCATCCTCCATGCTGTGACCGGCGGTTTCCGCCTGCTGGGCCGCGACCTGCGGGCAGAGCACAATGTCGCCCAGGACTCCGGCCGGCGTCGGCCGCCCGGGAGATCCGGGGCGGAGTTCGTCCATCGGGAAGGAGAGGACATCGGTAGGGCCGGGCAGGTCCATCCATTCGATGTGCAGCTTCTCGATCGCGTCTTCATCCACCAGGATGATCGACAGATCCGCTTCGGGGTGGACGTACAGGGCGTCCAGCAGGAAACGGCCCAGCCGGGCCAGCGCCTCTTCGTCTGCGGGAAGCGCGGATTCGTTGTTTACTTCAATGCTCATCGTTTGTTCTCCTGGCCGGCGCCCCGCGATGCGGTGCGGGTGCGGCGCTGCTCATCCCATTCGCCATAGGCGGTTACGATGTCGCTGACCAGCCGGTGCCGGACGACGTCGGTAGCTGTCAGTTCCGAGAACTGCACATCCTCGATGCCGTCCAGGATCTCGTGGACAATCCGGAGGCCGGACACGGTGCTGCCGGGCAGGTCCACCTGCGTGACGTCACCGGTGACCACCATCTTGGAGCCGAAGCCAAGGCGGGTCAGGAACATCTTCATTTGTTCGGGTGTGGTGTTCTGCGCCTCGTCCAGAATGATGAAGGCATCATTGAGGGTCCGTCCGCGCATATACGCCAGCGGTGCCACCTCGATGGTTCCGGCCGCCATCAGCCGCGGAATGGAATCGGGGTCCATCATGTCGTGCAGGGCGTCGTAGAGCGGGCGCAGGTAAGGGTCAATCTTGTCGCTGAGGGTGCCGGGCAGGAATCCGAGCCGCTCCCCCGCTTCGACGGCGGGCCGGGTCAGGATGATCCGGTTCACTTCCTTCTGCTGCAGCGCCTGCACAGCCTTGGCCATGGCCAGGTAGGTCTTTCCGGTGCCGGCCGGGCCGATCCCGAAGACCACAGTGTTCTTGTCGATCGCGTCGACATAGTTCTTCTGGTTCAAGGTCTTGGGCCGGATGGTGCGTCCCCGCGTGGACAGGATGTTCTGCGTGAGCACGTCCGCTGGACGCTCTGCGCTTTGATCCCGCAGCATCGTGATGAGCTGTTCCAGGATCTGGGGCGTGACGCGCGTCTGGTGGCGTGCCAGCACGCGGACCTCGTTGACCAGGCGGACGGTGCGGTCAACCGCCACCGCGGGCCCCGTGACGGAGAGTTCGTTTCCACGGACGTGCAGGTTCACCTCGGGAAAAGCAGCCTCGATGATTTTCAGTGCTTCATCGTTGGCGCCCAGCGACTGGACCATCTGCTCCGTTGAATCGAAGACGATCTTTTGCTGGTCTTCGCGGATAGTGCCGATTCCTGCTGAAGATTCGGTCATATATTCGGCCCCTCGGCCTTTCATCGCCCCTTTTAAGGAAGTTGGGTTGCAGTCCCGGCGGCAAAGGCCTGACCGGCCTTACACACACCCTGGTTAATGTTACTTGATCACCGCCGCGGTACGCCTCCGGCATCCATACCAGAAGCCGGCTTCCGGCGCACGGACTGCGGGGCTTCGTGAGCAGTGTTACACCCAATATCTCGGCTTGGCATCGGCTGGGTCTCAATCGGGTTTCAGTCCCGCCGCAGAACCGTTAAGCCCCCGGTTTGCGGGCGGGCGATATGCCAAGCTGGAATGCGTGCTGCCGGTTCCCGCCCCGGCAGACTCCCCCCACACAGCTGCGGTCTACGGACCGCAGCCAGGAACAGAGGAAGGCAGGGACCGTTCATCTCACCGCACCGCAAATCCGGACCCGGCCGCCGCATGTCCCTGTTGCTGCTGGCAGCCGGAGCACCTCTTCTGCTGGGCAGCTGCGGCGTTGTCGCCGAGCTCCCCACGACCAGCATGCCGAACTCCTTTAGCGGGAGCGCCAGCTCAGAGGGCCGCCCCATGGCTGTCTCGGCTCCGGCGGAGGCCACCGTCTCCAAGGTGGTGATGCCCGTGTACTGGCTTGGACTCAATGAATCCGACGTGCAGCTTTACCGTGAGTTCCTGCCCTCGGAGAACAACGGAGATCCGATCGGTGAAGCGGTCAGGGCGATGACCCGGGAATCCCCGCGGGACGGCGACTACTTCACTCCCTGGCATCCGGCGTCGAACGTGACTGCTTCGATCTCCAGCAAGAACGTCATCACCGTGGACATCACCTCCGATGCGTTCAAGGCCTCCCTTGATGCCGGCATGGCTCACCGTGCCGTCCAGCAGCTGGTTTACACGGCCACCGCTGCCGCCGCCAATGCGGGGCTGACAACGGCGGGGTTCAGCGCCAGCGTGGTTGTCCTGGTCGACGGAAAGGCCGGTTACTCGGCCTTCGGACACGAGAGCCTGGAACAGCCGCTCGAGCGCGATGTTTCACTGCCTGCACCCATCTGGATCATCACGCCGCAGGAGGGCGAGGCAACGGAAACGTCACTGACGGTCTCCGGATCCGCGGTAGTCCGCGATGAGCAGCTCTCCTGGAGTGTGGAACCGATTACCAACGGACGCCCGGAAGCGACCCAGGTGGCCTCGGGCACCATCCGCCTGGACGCATCCGCCGGGGAGACAGCCCTGTTTGATGTGCCGATCAAGCTGGAGCCGGGTGAGTACAACCTGCGGATCTTCCACGGCGCGGGCGCCAATGAGGATTCGAAGCGGATTACCGTTTACTGACCCGCGGAACCCGGATCCGGCCCGAAATCAGGACCAGCGGCCCAGCAGGTGGTTGAGCAGAACCAGTGCTGCCGGTCCGGCGCTTGAGGAACGCAGCACGTGCGGGCCAAGGCGGACCGCAGTGGCACCGGCTGCGCGCAGTGCGTCGAGCTCGGCCGGACTAATCCCGCCTTCGGGACCAACAACCACCGCGATGGAGACCGGGTTGCCGGCGTCTGCCGATCCGGCGGCCTGACCCCGCCGGATGGACTCAACCGCCTGGGCGAACGGTGCGTCGGCTTCCTCGTGAAGGACCAGGACCAGGTCCACCCCGGCCAGTCTTGCAGGCAGCGCCTTGCTGTCCGTGACGTCCAGTACCTGAGGCAGCCGCGAACGCCGTGACTGCTTGGCGGCGGATGTCACCACGGCCTGCCACTTCGCCCGGCCCTTGGCTGCTTTTTCTGCGCGCCAGCGCACGATGCTGCGCTCGGACTGCCAGGGGATAACAGTATCGACCCCGAGCTCGGTGGCCGCTTCGATGGCCTGCTCGTCGCGGTCACCCTTCGCCAGCGCCTGGACCAGGATCAGTTCCTGCCCGGCTGCCGGTTCGGTTTCGACTTCCCGCACCTCCACCTCCAGCAGGGACGGATCCGCCGAACGGACCGTTCCGCGGAGCCGGAGACCACCGCCGTCGACAATGTCAACGTCCTCCCCCGGTGCCAGCCGCTTGACTGCTACGGCGTGCCTGGCTTCCGGACCGGTGAGGGAGAACACGGCGCCTGGGACGGCCGCTGCGACCTGTTCCGGATCACCGAAGAAGATCGGGTTCGTCATGGTTTCGTCACCGGTTAGTGGTTGCCCAGCCGGTCACGGAGTTTGGCGAAGACACCGGTGCTGCCGCTGCCGACCCGGCCCTCGGCGAACTCTTCGCCGCGCAGGGCCGCCAGCTGACGCAGGAGCTCTTCCTGATCGGCGTCGAGCTTCTGCGGCGTTTCGACCTGGATATGCACCAGCAGGTCCCCGCGGCCGTAGCCGCGGAGGTGCGTGACGCCCAGGCCCTTGAGGGTCGTGATTTCGCCGGACTGGGTGCCCGGTTTGATGTTGATGTCCCGTGCGCCGTCAAACGTGTCCATGCTGATGACCGTGCCCAGCGCCGCGGCCGTCATCGGAACGGTCAGTGTGGCGTGCAGGTCGTCCCCGTCGCGGACGAACACCGGGTCCGCGTTGACGCGGATCTCGACATAGAGGTCGCCCTGGGGGCCGCCGGCCGTGCCGGCCTCGCCCTGTCCGCTGAGCTGGATACGGGTGCCGGTGGCAACACCGGCGGGAACCTTAATGGTCAGTGTGCGGCGGCTCCGGACCCGCCCTTCGCCGGCGCATTCGTGGCACGGATCGGGGATGACCGTGCCGAAGCCCTGGCAGGAGCCGCAGGGTGCAGTGGTCATGACCTGGCCGAGGATCGAACGCACGGCCCGCTGGACCTGGCCGCTGCCGTGGCAGATGTCGCAGGTGCGCGGCGAGGTGCCGGGCTGGCAGCAGGAGCCGTCGCAGGTGGGGCAGACGACGGCGGTTTCGACGTCGATCTTCTTGTTGGTGCCGAAGACGGCATCCTTGAGGTCGATCCGGACGTTGATGAGGGCATCCTGGCCGCGCCGGGTCCGTGATGCCGGTCCCCGGCCGCCGCCGGCCCCGCCGAAGAAGGTATCGAAAATGTCCTGGAATCCGAAGCCCTGGCCGCTGAAGCCGCCGCCAAAACCGTTGTCGGTCCCGTTCTCCTGCCCCGTCGTGTCATATACGCGCCGCTTCTGCGGATCGGAGAGTACTTCGTAGGCGTGCGTCACGGCCTTGAACTCGTCACCCGCACCGGGAGCGGTGTTAACATCGGGATGCAGCTTGCGGGCAAGCTTGCGGTAGGCCTTCTTGATTTCCTCACCGGTGGCGTCCCGGCTCACGCCGAGTACCTGGTAGTGATCACTCACTCGTGCACATCGCTTCCTGTATTGCGTGCCCCGCCTCGGGGGTAACTTGTCTTACCGGCAGTGCCGCAGCAGCTGCCACTTCTATCCGGTCTTGGGATGCTCAGCTGTTCAGGACCCGCGAAAGGTAGCGGGCGACGGCGCGGACCGCAGCCATGGTGTTGGGATAGTCCATCCGGGTTGGACCGAGGACTCCTACCATAGCGGACGCGTCCCGGCCATACCCAGTGGCCACCACGGATGCTTCCGAAAGTGAGCCGTAGGGGTTTTCCGATCCAATGCGGACTGAGACACCCTTGGCGTCCTGTTCCATCTCCGAGAGAAGCCGCAGCATCACGACCTGCTCTTCGAGCGCTTCGAGAATGGGACCGATGGTCAGCGGGAAGTCGCCCGTGGACCGGGCCAGGTTGGCGGTTCCTGCCATCACCATCCGGTCTTCCCGGTTGATGCCGGCCAGCTGTTCCAGGCAGCGGGCGAGCGAACCGGCAATTCCGCGCAGCTGCACGGGCACGGTTGCCAGGGCATCCGTGAGGTGGCTGGTGATCCGCGTGAGCGTGGTCCCGGCCAGTGCCTGCAGGAAGTGCTGGCGCAGTTCGTGCAGCGAGGGTTCGCTGACGGCGGAAGGAATGGCAGTCACCCGCTGCTCGACACGTCCCGTGGTGGAAATCAGGACCACCAAAACCTGGGACGGAGCCAGCAGGACAAACTCAATGTGCCGCACCTTGGCGTTGCCCAGGTGCGGGTACTGGACCACCGCCACCTGGTTGGTGAGCTGGGCCAGCAGCCGCACTGTGCGGTCGAGGACGTCGTCAATGTCGTCCGCGCCTTCAAGCAGGGTCTGGATCGCCCTGCGCTCCGCTGCGGAGAGCGGCTTCAGGTCCGAGAGCTGGTCCACGAAGAGCCGGTAGCCCTTGTCCGTGGGGATCCGCCCCGCCGAGGTATGCGGCGCCACGATCAGGCCTTCTTCTTCCAGGACGGCCATGTCGTTGCGGATGGTCGCGGAGGAGACCCCCAGCTGGTGCCGCTCCACCAGTGCCTTTGAGCCAACGGGTTCGCGGGAATGGACGTAATCTTCAACGATGGCCCGGAGCACCTCAAGCCGGCGTGGTTCGCTCATTGATTCCCCTCCCTCGTTGTCTTCGGCGGATTCTGCGGACTTGCACGGTTGGCACTGGCTGCTGGCGCTGGTTAACACCTGTTAGCACCTGTTAGCACTCAGTGTCCTCAAGTGCTAAGTCTAATACGATCCGGTTGCGTTGCTAGCATTGAACTTCGCGTGCCCGCAGCTTCGCCGGCGCAGCGCACCGCATCCAGGAATGAGGAAGATTCCGTGTCGAATTACCAGTGGGGGCCGCAGGATATTACGGCTCCGGCCCGCAAGGCGCTGCGGCAGGTTGGCGCGGAAAAGGGCCTGGTGCTTGAAGACGTGCAGACCGGCTGGGTAGGCGCCGTGATCCGCACAGAGAAGTCAGGCGGGCTGCATCTGATGGTCCTGGAAGACGGCCGCGGCCGGACCCGGTCCTTCGAGCTGGGCTTCGGTTTCCTGCTTGAAGGCGAGGCCGTGGAAGTCGTCCCCGCGGTCAAGGCCTCAGCCCCGGCTGCGAAGCGGACCGCCTCAGGTTCCGTCGCCGTCGCAAATCAGCGCGCCCGCACCGCGAGGGCCAGCCGGATCTGGGTGGAAGGCAAACACGACGCCGAACTGGTGGAAAAGGTCTGGGGCGATGACCTGCGGGTCGAAGGAATCGTCGTCGAGCCGCTCCACGGCGTAGACGATCTGGCCGCCGCCATCCGGGACTTCGCCCCGGGCCCCGGGCGCCGGCTTGGCATCCTGGTGGACCATCTGGTGGCCGGTTCCAAGGAGTCGAGAATTGCTGCCGAAGCGATGGCCGTTCCGGGCGCCGCCGGCAACGTGCTTATTGTGGGGCATCCCTACGTGGACGTCTGGCAGGCCATCAAGCCGCACGTGATCGGCCTCCAGTCCTGGCCCGTGGTGCCGCGGCACGAAGACTGGAAGACCGGCATCCTCAAGGGCCTCGGCTGGCCGCACCGCGGCCACACCGATGTCGCCCTGGGCTGGAAGAAGCTGCTGGGCTCGGTCCGCACCTATGCGGACCTGGAACCGACCCTGCTGGGCCGGGTGGAGGAAGTCATCGATTTCCTCACCGTGCCCTGACCGCCCGCTGCACCCGGCAGCGCTGCGGCTGCCCGCTCCGGGCATCTTCCGCCACGCGGACCCGCCGGTTCATGTCCACGCTGCCGGACCCAGTACCCTAGATGGAACAACAGGTACCCGTGGGTGCAGACCCAGCGTCATCTGAGAGTTTAAGGAATGCAACCGTGTCCAACACACGCCAGAACCATCCGCCACAACCGGAGAACCAGGGTTCACCGGCGCGCCCGGACTATCAGGGTGCCCCTGCCAACGCCCTTCCCCTGACCGCTTCCGAGGACCGGCAGTGGGCCACGATGGCCCACTTCGGCGGCATCCTCGGCTTTGTGCCCTCCCTCATCATCTACCTGGTGTTCAAGGACCGCGGGCCGTTCACCGCCCAGGAATCGAAGGAAGCGCTGAACTTCACGCTGCCTCCCACCCTGCTGGCGCTGCTGGCCTGGCTGCTGTCCTTCATCCCGGTGGTTGGCGGCATCTTCGCCGTTATCAACGCACTGCTCTGGATCACCGTTGCCGTGGCTTCGGTGATTGCCGGGATCGAATGCAACCGCGGCCGCCCGTACCGCTACCGTTTCAACCTGCGCCGGATCCGCTAGCCGCTCAACGGAAAAGCCCGCCATCACATGATGGCGGGCTTTTCCGTGTGCCAGGCAGCTTGTCGTCCTAAGGCAGCAGCCTTCGCACCACGGCGTCGGCCAGGAGTCTGCCCTTGAGCGTGAGGACCACGGTGCCCGAGAAGGCTGCCCGCGGCTCGACAAGCCCGTCCGCGATCAGGCCGGCGATGGCAAGGCGGCCTTCGGGACGTAGGTGGTCCCGGGCAATGCCTTCGGCCAGCCGGGCACGCAGCATCACGTCTTCGAGGTAACGGGTGTCCGCGTCCAGGGTTTCGCGTCCGACGGCGGGAGACTCACCGGCGGCGATGCGGCCCGCGTACGCGGTGGGGTGCTTGGCGTTCCACCAGCGGATACCACCGACGTGCGAGTGTGCGCCAGGACCGATTCCCCACCAGTCGTCACTGCGCCAGTAGGCCATGTTGTGCCGGCATTCGTCCGCCGGAGTCCGTGCCCAGTTGCTTACCTCGTACCAGGTGAGACCGGCAGCCGAGAACATTTCCTCCGCCAGCAGGTACTTGTCCGCGTGGTCATCGTCATCGATTGGGGGCACCTCGCCGCGGCGGATGCGTGCCGCGAGCTTGGTGCCGTCTTCGATGATCAGCGCGTAGGCGGAGATGTGGTCGGGTTCGTAGCTGAGCGCTTCCTCGACCGAGTATTTCCAGTCCGCCAGGGACTCCCCCGGCGTCCCGTAGATCAGGTCCACACTAACCTTCAGGCCGGCGTCGCGCGCCCACTTCACGGCCTGCGGGACGCGGGACGGTGTGTGCGTGCGGTCCAGGACCGCCAGCACATGCGGAACGGCAGACTGCATACCGAAGGACACCCGGGTGAACCCCGCGTCAGCGAGCAGCTGCAGCGATTCAGGGGTCACGGAATCGGGATTGGCTTCGGTGGTCACCTCAGCGCCCGGGGCCAGCCCCCACTGTTCGACGGCGGTGCCCAGGATTGCGGCGAGGTCCTCCGCCGGGAGCAGAGTGGGTGTCCCGCCGCCGAAGAACACCGTCTCGATGGGGCGGTGCGGGACTCCGGAGGCTTCCAGCGCGCCGGCGGCGAACCGGACTTCCTGCTGCGCCGTCGCCGCATACTCAACCTGCGAGGCGCCGCCGCCCAGTTCCGTGGCGGTGTAGGTGTTGAAATCGCAGTAGCCGCAGCGGACGGCGCAGAACGGAATGTGGACGTAGAGGCCAAACCGGCGCCCGGCCGCCGCGGCGGCGGCCTGGGCCGGAAGGATCCCGTCCTTCGGAGCGGGATCTCCGAGGGGCAGTGCGCTGGGTGTCACTTTTTGGATTTGTCCTTGGACTCATCGGAGGACAGCGCGGCGACGAAGGCTTCCTGCGGCACCTCAACGCGGCCGACCATCTTCATGCGCTTCTTGCCTTCCTTCTGCTTTTCCAGCAGTTTGCGCTTACGGCTGATGTCGCCGCCGTAGCACTTGGCCAGGACATCCTTGCGGATGGCGCGGATGGATTCGCGGGCGATGATGCGGGAGCCGATAGCCGCCTGGATCGGCACCTCGAACTGCTGCCGCGGAATGAGTTCGCGGAGCTTGCCGGTCATCATCACTCCGTAGGAGTACGCCTTGTCCTTGTGGGTGATGGAGCTGAACGCGTCCACCTGTTCGCCCTGCAGCAGGATGTCCACCTTGACCAGGTCGGCAACCTGCTCGCCGTCGGCCTTCCAGTCCAGCGAGGCGTAGCCCCGTGTTTTGGACTTGAGGATGTCAAAGAAGTCGAAGACGATCTCGGCCAGCGGCAGGCGGTACCGGATTTCCACCCGGTCCTCGGAGAGGTAGTCCATGCCGCCCAGGACGCCGCGGCGGGTCTGGCACAGCTCCATGATGGCGCCGACGAATTCGTTCGGTGCCAGGATGGTGGCGGACACCATCGGCTCGCGGACTTCGGCGATCTTTCCGGTGGGGTATTCGCTGGGGTTGGTCACGGTGACGACCTTCTTGTCCTCCAGCGTCACCTCGTACTCCACGTTGGGGGCAGTCGAGATCAGGTCCAGGTTGTATTCGCGCTCGAGCCGTTCGCGGGTGATTTCCAGGTGCAGCAGGCCCAGGAAGCCAACGCGGAAACCGAAGCCCAGTGCCGCCGACGTTTCGGGTTCGTACACCAGGGCGGCGTCATTGAGCATCAGCTTTTCGAGCGCGTCGCGCAGCACCGGGTAGTCGGCGCCGTCGATCGGGTACAGCCCGGAGAACACCATGGGCTTGGGATCGGCGTAGCCGGGCAGTGACTCGGATGCGGGTTTGGCCAGGTTGGTGACGGTGTCGCCCACCTTGGACAGCCGCACGTCCTTCACACCGGTGATGAGATAGCCAACCTCGCCGACGCCCAGCCCCTTGGACGGGGTGGGTTCGGGCGAGCTGACACCGATTTCGAGGAGTTCGTGGCTGGCCCGGGTAGACATCATCTGGATGCGTTCCCGGGGCGAGAGCTTGCCGTCCACCACACGGACATAGGTGACGACGCCGCGGTAGGTGTCATACACGGAGTCGAAGATCATGGCGCGGGCCGGAGCGTCGGGATCCCCCACCGGCGCCGGAATGTCGCGGACGATCTGGTCCAGCAGGGCTTCGACGCCCACACCGGTCTTGCCGGAGACGCGCAGGACATCCGCGGGATCGCCGCCGATCAGCTTCGCCAGTTCCTCGGCGTACTTCTCCGGCTGCGCTGCCGGAAGGTCGATCTTGTTGAGGACCGGAATGATGGTGAGATCGTTCTCCATCGCCAGGTAGAGGTTGGCCAGCGTCTGGGCCTCGATGCCCTGGGCAGCGTCCACCAGCAGCACTGCGCCTTCGCAGGCGGCCAGGGACCGGGAGACCTCGTAGGTGAAGTCCACGTGGCCCGGGGTATCGATCATGTTCAGGGCGTAGGACTCGCCGTCGAGCTCCCACGGCATCCGCACGGCCTGGGACTTGATGGTGATTCCGCGCTCACGCTCGATGTCCATCCGGTCCAGATACTGGGCCTTCATGTTCCGGTGCTCGACGACGCCGGTGGACTGGAGCATGCGGTCGGCCAGGGTGGACTTGCCGTGGTCGATGTGGGCGATGATGCAGAAGTTTCTGATGATCGCCGGATCCGTCGCGGCAGGCACCGGTGAGAAGCGGGCCATGGGTGACACTGTGGCGGTTCCTTTGCTGTTTGCGTCGTGTCCGTTTCCTGGCCGTACGCCTGCGGCCGTAGTGCTGTGGGCCGTTGGCTGCTCGGGCGGGTGTGGACCTGCGCGCAGGGTTGGTGGAGCAGATGGGTTTATAAGCTGTTTCTAACTTAACAGTCTCCCACGTTTCGGCCGCCGGACCCGAACTCCGGCGGCCAGGCAGGGCACCTAGGATGCAGGTATGGCGTTTTCTTCCCGGAACCTGATCGGACTGGCCCGGACCGTGCTGCGCGCGGCCCGCTCCCTCGCCCCGGGACCGGCCCGGCCGTCCCGGCCTTCTGGTACTGCCCGCACCGGTTCCCGGACCCCTCCCCGGCCGGCACCGCCATCGTCATCCGGAGCACCGCCGTCGTCGTCCGGAGCACCGCCGTCGTCCGGAGCATCCCATGGAAACCGGAACTACGCCGGAGACTACCGGGGTCCGGTTTCACCGGTGTACGCCCCGCGGCCGGACGGCTCCCCGGATCCAGGCGAAGTGGTGTGGGCCTGGGTTCCGTATGAGGAGGATCCGGCCCAGGGCAAGGACCGTCCGGTCCTGCTGATCGGACGTTCCGGGCGGCAGCTGCTGGGACTGATGCTCACCTCCCGGGACCGTAACAACGCATTCGACGCCGATCCGGACTATGTCGACATCGGCACCGGCGCCTGGGACAGCAAGGGCCGGCCCAGCGAGGTGAAGCTGGACCGGATCCTGCAGCTTGAGCCGGGCTCGATCCGGCGGGAGGGCGCCGTCGTCAGCCGGGCGGTCTTCGAGAAAGTAGCGGCGCGGCTCACGGCGCGTTCCGGATAAGGAATGCCGGGAGCGTGCTCCGGGTGCCGCCGGATCACACATCCAGGCCAAAGTTCTGCTAACATTTATTGCTGTGTGTCCGCGCAGGTCGACGGGCACTTCAGGCCGGGCGCCATTACGGTATCCCCACGCCGCTCAGTCAATGTCTGGTCTGAAATTCCCTCACCGACCAAGTCCGCAATACAAAGAGAGTTTATAAGTGGCCAATATTAAGTCCCAGAAGAAGCGCATCCTCACCAACGAGAAGGCGCGCCAGCGCAACAACTCGGTGAAGTCCGAGCTGAAGACGCTTATCCGCAACGTGGATACTGCCGTCACCTCAGCTGACAAGGATGCCGCTCAGGCAGCGCTGCAGGCTGCGACCCGCAAGCTGGACAAGGCTGTCAGCAAGGGCGTTATCCACAAGAACAACGCTGCTAACCGCAAGTCGGCCATCTCCAAGAAGGTCAACGCACTCTAAGCGTTGCGGCTTTAGTCTTACCAGGTGTGGCCGGTCCTTCGGGACCGGCCATACTGCTTTTAAACGGCCTTCACGGCAGCGTGTGTCACGGCACCGGCATGGTGCTTTACTGGCAGCATGCGCAGAGTACTCATCCTGGGCGGCACCGCCTGGCTTGGCCGCGAATTAGCCGGAGCGTTGCTGGACCACGGCGACGCCGTCACCTGCCTCGCGAGGGGCGAATCCGGCCAGGTTCCAGCGGGTGCCTCGCTTCTCCGAAGCGACCGGCTGCTCCCGGACGCCTACGCCGCCGTCGAGGGACAGCCCTGGGACGAAGTGATCGAGCTGGGGTACGAGGCAACACTGGTCTCCGGCGCGCTGGAGGCGGTAGGTCCGACGGCGGCGCACTGGACACTGATTTCCTCCGTCTCGGTTTACGCCGGGGACTCAACCCCGGATGCGGACGAGTCCGCTGCCCTGGTCGAGTCGGTGGGTGCGGAGGACTATGCCGGAGCAAAAGCCGCTGCCGAACGCATGAGCACCGATGCCCTGGCGGACCGGCTGCTGATTGTCCGGCCTGGCTTGCTGGCCGGTCCGGGAGATGCCAGCGACCGGTTCGGGTACTGGCCGGCCCGCTTTGCCCTGGCCGGGAGCGGTCCCGTGCTGGTGCCGGAATGTGAGGGCCGCTGGGTGCAGGTCCTCGAGGCCGCTGATCTGGCATCCTGGCTGGTGGCTGCGGGTGCCGAGGGCCTAACCGGCGTCCTGAATGCTACCGGAGACAGGTATTCCCTCCGGGAGGTGCTGGACCAGGCTGCCGACGCTGCCGGTTTTGACGGTGAGCTGGTCAGCGCTCCGGAGAGCTGGCTGCTGGAGAAGGATGTGCACTACTGGGCCGGGCCCCGGTCGCTTCCACTGTGGCTGCCTGGTGTGGACGCCGGGTTTGCCCAGCGGAACAATGCTGCCTTCCACGCCGCCGGCGGTGAAATCTCGGCGCTCGGCGACACTCTGGACCGGGTGGTCAGAGATGAACGGGAGCGCGGGCTGGACCGGCCGCGCAGATCCGGGCTCACGCGGGGAGAGGAACTTGAGCTGCTGGGGCTCCTCGCCGCTGAATAGCCTTGCCGCCTGCGTTGAGAGCCGGCGGCTGCGCTGTTAGTCCGAAATGTTGATCCCCAGATGGTTCGCCAGCGCACCGGCGAAATCAACCAGCTGGAGGGAGCTCAGCGTCGCCCCGCGGAGGGAGCCCAGTCCGGAGATTCCGCGGATGGAGGCACCGCGCAGGTCCACGTGTTCCAGGACTGCCTGATCCAGCAGCAGGGAGTCGATCCGGGTGTTGTTAAAAGACGCCCGGGTGAGTCTGGCGCCGCCGAGGTCCAGTTCACCGATAACGCAATCACTGAAGGAAACGTCCCTGAGTACCGATCCCCGCAGGTTGAGGAAGTCCAGCTTGCTGCCGTCTATGCTCACGGCATTCCACTCCGATGAAAAGGCTTCGGCAGACCCGATCCGGGAGGACCCGATTGAGACATCACGGAGGACCAGGCCTGGTGCCGTGAGGACCGGAGCGTTGAGCCGCTCCACCCTGGTATCCAGGAACCGGGCATTCCGGAGACTGGCCTCGTGGGCGTCCGCGCCGGTGAGCTCGCATTCACTGAAGGAGATTCCATCCAGGACCTGTCCGCTCAGGTCGGCACCCGCAAAGCTCTCGCCGTCGTACTGTCCGTGGGCCCGCAGGAGTCCCGGTTCTCCCTGCGCCAGAGCCGGGAGCGTGATGCCGCTGATCCGCGGCGGATGAAGCGTTTTCTTCGCCATGTCTTCTTGTCTTCTTTGTCTACTTCTCCGGAGCCGGTCAGCGGCCCGACGCGGCCAGGGCGATGACGGTGACGGCGCGTTCGACGGCGTACACCGGATCCCGGCCGGCGCCCTTGACCTGGGCATCGGCTTCGGCGAGAACCTGGACTGCCTTGATCAGCGACTCGGCGGAGAAACGCTGCGCGTCCCGGCGGGCCTGGTCAACCTGCCAGGGTGCCATGCCCAGGTCCTTGGCCAGGGACGCAGAGGATCCCCGGAGGTCGGCGACCCGTGCCACGGCACGGACCTTCATCGCCAGCGCAGCCACCAGCGGCACCGGGTCAACCCCGGTGGCCAGGGCATGCCGCAGCATGGACAGTGCCGCTCCGGCACGCCCGGCCAGCGCGGCGTCGGCCACCTTGAAAGCGGTGGCTTCCACGCGGCCGCCGTAGTATTTTTCGACGGTTTCCTCGGTGATTTCCCCGGCGGCATCGTTCATCAGCTGCTGGCAGGCGGCAGCGAGTTCGGACAGGCTTGAGCCGACAGCGCTGACCAGTGCCCGGACGGCCGCACTGTCAATGCGGCGTTTCGCGGACCGGAACTCCTGGGTCACGAAGTCCACCTTGTCGGAGTCCTTCTTGAATGGCTGGCAGTCGACCACCGGTGCCTTGGCTGCCTTCACTGCGTCGAGGAGCTTCTTCCCCCGGTTGCCTCCCGCGTGGTGCAGCACCAGCACGGTGTCCGGTGCGGGATCTTTCAGGTAGGCGAGCGTGTCAATGAGGAAATCCTCGCTCATGTGGGCCAGGTTGGCTGCCTCAATCAGCTTGGCTTCACCAAAAAGTGAGGGGCTGGCGATCAGGGTCAGTTCTCCCGCCGTGTAGGCGGCGGCATCGATCCGGATGACTTCGGTGTCCGGTGCCTGGCTGCGGCTCTGCCGGCGGATGCTCTCCATCGCTCGCCCGGCGAGGTACTCTTCCGGTCCGGTGAGCAGCACCACTGGTGCCGGCTCCACCTGCCGCCAGGAAATTGATCCGGCCGCCGGCTTCGCGGAAGACTTCTTAGGTACGGCCGGATTCACGGGTGTGCTGCTCCTGGACTGGGATTGGGAAAGATCACTCCCAACATTGCCACGCGCTGCGCCTGGGGCCAACTCCCCCGGCGGTCGTTTCAGCCACATCCGGCACGCCCGGAACAACAGCGGCTCAGACATATCAGGACTCCGGTTGGTGCCCCGTCCCGTAACCGGGAATGATGCTTCCATGACACCAGCACCGCGGTCCGCCGCCGCCATGGAAAAAGCCGGCAGCGGAAAGCTGGTGTGGGCAGCCATCGCAGTGACGGTCCTGCTCTGGGCATCGGCCTTTGTCGGCATCCGGACTGCTGCGGCCGACTACTCCCCGGGAGCCCTCACCCTGGGCAGGATCGCCGTGGGCACCCTGACTTTGGCGCTGATGCTTCCCCTAACCCGGGCGCTGGGCCGCAGACGCTTCACCCCGCAGGCACCGGCTGCCACGATACGCCTGCCACGGGGCCGGGTCCTCGCCCTCATTATTGTGTGGGGCGTGGCCTGGTTCGCTGCCTACAATGTGGCCCTGAATGCTGCCGAGCAGCATATTGACGCCGGGACCGCCGCACTGCTGGTCAATCTGGCGCCGATGATTGTGGCTGTCCTGGCCGGCCTGTTTTTGGGGGAAGGGTTTCCACGGCGGCTGATCACCGGCATGTTCATCGCACTCATCGGCGTTGTGTTCATCGCTGTGTCGACCTCCACCGGAAAGTTCGACGCCCTTGGTGTGGGCCTTGGCCTGCTGGCAGCTGTTCTTTACGGCAGCGCAGCGACGCTGCAGAAAAGCCTGCTGCGGCATGTGGATGCTCCCACCATGACCTGGATAGGCTGTCTCGCCGGGACTATTGTCTGCCTGCCCTTCACCCCGCAGCTTGTGGAGGCCGTCAGCACGGCACCGCTCTCCTCTACCCTCGCCGTTGTTTACCTCGGGGTGTTCCCCACCGCCATCGCCTTCACCACGTGGGGCTACGTCCTGTCCCGGTCGAGCGCCGGGCGGACGGCCGCCTCGACCTATGCTGTACCCGCGGTTGTTGTGCTCCTATCCTGGCTGCTGCTGGGCGAGGTGCCGCCGGCCGCGGCACTGTTCGGCGGTGCCCTGGCCCTGGCCGGCGTGGCTGTCGCTACGCTCCGGCGGCGGCGGGTTTCCTGAGCTGAATCTGCTGCCTTGAGTGAACCTGAATGAAAAAGCCCCGGAGGGAAGGAACACCATGACGAACCCTGATGATGCCTCGGTTTACCAGGCACCTGCCGACATCCAATCCACCCTCTTCATTGAGCAGCATCGCAGCATGCTGGCTGAGTCTCTGCGCGGACTGACGGACGAAGAGGCTCGAAGACGCCTCGTCCCTTCCAAGACCACATTGCTTGGACTGGTCAAACACGCCACGTTCGTCGAAAAGGTCTGGTTCAGTGAAGCGGTCACGGGCCGGTCCCGGGCTGAACTCGGCCTGCCGGAAACGCCCGGCGAGTCCTTTGACCTGGCGGAAACGGACAGCATCAGTTCGGTCCTGGCGGCCTACACCGAAGCGGTTTCCGCCTCCCGGGCGGCCGTTGCCGGAATGAGCGGGGATGACCTGCTCCGCGGAAATCGGCGGGGGCCACTGCCGCTGCGGTGGGTGCAGCTTCACGTTCTGCGGGAACTCGCCCAGCACTGCGGTCACGCGGATATTCTGCGCGAACAGATCCTGGCCACACGCCCGGTCCCCCTGCCCTGACTTAGGTCCCCGCCCCACCCCCCCTCTGACTGCCAGTTCCCCGCTGGTCGCCGGCCCGCGCGTGTTTGGCCCGCAGACGGGGCGGTATGGCGGAGCGGCATGGCGGAGCCTGGCTGCTGCCAGCTCACCTTCCGCCTAGCCGCCTCGAAGCCGTTCCACGGTCAGGCGGTGTCCGTCAGTCCGCAGGGTGAACGTCCCCAGCAGATCGGTACGGGCAACCTGCGCCCCTGCCGCCTCCAGGGCGTCCAGTGTGTCGGGGGACGGATGGCCGTAGGTGTTGTCCGCGCCCACTGAAATGACTGCCAGCCTCGGCTGAAGGGCAGCCGGCAGAGCTGCACCACCGTTGCGGGCGCCGTGGTGTGCCACTTTCAGGACATCGATCCGTGTATCCCGCAGGGCCGGGGTGGACTGAAGCAGGCGGACCGCGGCCTCCGCTTCGATGTCCCCGGTAAAGAGAAACGTGAGGCCGGCGGCCTGGAGCAGCAGGACAGCGCTGGCATCGTTCTCATTCGTGATCATTCCCGGGGCCCTTCCGGTGCCGGCCTCAGCGCCGGCACCGGTACGTGAACCAGCACCAGCACCAGCACCAGCACCAGCACCAGCACCAGCACCAGGCGATGTTCCTGGTCCAGCCGGCGCACCGGCAGGCGGCCAGAGGACCTGCCACTGCACGTCTCCGCTTTCGCCGTGCATCCCGCGGGTGAGCCGCTGCGGCTCCACGTCCAGCCCCGCCGCCAGGCCTGCGATCTCCCGGGGCAGTTCCGTTTCTGCCGAGGAAAAGGCCAGGCCGTGCACCGTCCGTCCATCAACTGTTGCCTCAGCGCCTGCGTAGTGGTCGGCGTGGACGTGGCTGATAACAAGGAGGTCAACGGTGTCTATCCCCAGGTCATCAAGGCAGCGGTCCAGGGCCCGTGGTTCGGGCCCGGCGTCGATAACGACCGCCGCTGCGGGACCGGTGCGGATCACCATCGCGTCGCCTTGACCCACGTCGCAGGCAGCAGCAGCCCAGTCTCCGGCCGCGGGAGTGCCCTGACCCGGCCGCCACCACAGGAACACTGTCACGGCCAGCAGCAGAACTGCGCCCACCGCCAGCCAGCGCCAGTTGCTCCAAGATGGGCTCCCGTCGCCGTTTCTCCGGACTATCCGGACCCTACGGCTTTCCCCCTCACCGGATACAGCCGCCGGCCGGCTCCTGCCGAGCAACAGGATGCCGCCGGCCAGGGCCGCGCTGGCAGCCGTCATCAGGACAGCACCCGCGGCGCCGGGCAGCCACGGCAGCAGGGCACCAGGGGCGTCGGCAAAGAAGCGCGCTGCCGCTGCCACCCAACCTGCGCCCGCGCCGGCTGTCCACAGCGGCAGGAAGGCCAGGGCCGGGAGGACGGACGCCAGGATGACAGCGGCCATGCCTACGATGGTGACCATGGGGACCACCGGCGCAGCTGCGATATTGGCAGGCACCGAATAGAGCGGCACATTGGGCTGCAGCAGGATGAGAACCGGTGCGCAGGCAACCTGCGCTGCCAGCGGCACGGCCGTGAGCACTGCCAGCGGCTGGGGCAGAACCCGTTCCAGCGATGCTGCGAACCTGGGTCCCAGGACAATAAGCCCGGCGGTGGCGCACACCGAGAGAATAAAGGCGTAGCTCCCGCTGAGCCACGGATCGATGGCCAGAAGAACCGTTGTGCACAGGCAGAGGAGTGCGGCTGGGACCTTGCCCCGCCCGGTCAGCACCGCAGCCGTTCCAATGGATCCCATCACCGCGGCACGCAGGACGCTGGGGTCCGGACGCACCACCAGCACAAACGCGGCCAGGACCGTGAGCCCTGCGGCCGCTGCCCAGAACCTCGGCAGCCGCAGCAGCCGCGCTGCCAGGAATACGAAAGCCAGCAGGTAGCTGCAGTTGGCGCCGGAGACCGCCGTGAGGTGGGTCAGCCCGGTGTCCTTCATGGCTGCCGCAAGGTCGTCTGCAAGTGCTGCCCGGTCTCCCAGCACCATGCCGGGCAGCAGGCCGGAGGCATCGGAAGGTCCCAGCTCCTTCGAGAGTTCCGTGAAGTTCTCCCGCAGGTCCGATGCCGTGCCGTAGAGTCCTTCCGCCGGGATGACCGCCGGAGACTGGCCGGCCCGGAGCACCGCTGCGGCCGGGTCCCCCGCTTGGGTTGCCGTAAGGGTACCGGAGGTGGAGAACCTGTCTCCCAGCCGGATGTCCGCATAAGCGTTACCGCCGATGACCAGCACCGGCGCCTCGGCGGTCGAGCGTTTCCCACCCAGTGTGAAATTCTCCAGCCGTGCCGACACCAGATAACGGATCTCTCCGCTAAAACGGTCCGGAGCCCCGGGCCGGGCATCCCCTGCGGCGCGGAACTCCCCCGAGATAACCCTCTGTCCAGCAATCGCATCGTGGACCGGACCGCTGGTGCGGTGCAGCAGGGAGGTTCCAGCCGCGGCAGCAACCAAGACGACGACGGCAAGCGGAGCAACGCACGCTGCTGCCGCCCGCCGCTCCGCGCCGCTGTGCCGGAGCAGGACCACCGCGCCAAGAACGAGCAGCAGGATTGTCCCCGCACCTGCCGTGAGGAAAGCGGCCGCTGCCGGCATCCGGATCGTGGCAGCGGCGGCGAACCAGGCCGCAGCCGCTGCGGGAACCAGCCGAAGCTCCGTCAGGGGCAAAGGTGTGCCTGATGTCCCGAAGAGCCTTGCGGCTGCTTCGGCGGCTCGATGCGCGCCGGACGGCGGCATGCGTGGGTGTCCGCTTCCAGCATTGTCGGAGCGCAACCTGCCGGGCCCGAAGGACGCCTCCGTGAGTGGAGGCGGCGCATCCGGCAGAGGTGACACAGCAGCCGCCGTGTAGCGGGCCCAGCGGGTCTGCCGTTTCACCCGGTTTTCCCAGCTAACATTTCCACGGGTCAGACCGTGACCAGCGGCACGAGCGCTGCGAGCATCGCCTCCCCGATTCCTGGAACAGCGTCCAGATCCTCCGGCCGGGTAAACCATCCGTGCTCCGTCCGCCAGGCCACGATACGTGCCGCCAGGACCGGCCCTACACGGGGCAGGGTCTGAAGTTCAGCGTCAGTGGCGGTGTTGAGGTTGACCGGTCCCGCGGCTGCTTTTCCGGCACCTGACCCGGCCCCCGACCCGGGCGGATGTCCCCCGGTGCTGCCCAGACCGCTGAGGCTCCCCTGTCCAGCAGGCCCGGCAGGAACGACGGCTCCGGACACTCCAGATGGCCCCGGAACCGCTGCACCCACCACGGGGACCACCACCATACTTCCGTCCTCCATGGGCGCGGCGAGGTTCACCAGCGTGAGGTCAGCTTCCGGCAGAGCCCCGCCGGCTGCGCCAACAGCGTCGGCCACCCTTCCACCGGTCTTGATGCGCACGATGCCCGGAGCTGCCACCGCACCTGCCACATGGACCACCAGTTCCGGGCCGGTGGCGGTTCCGTGTTCCGGTCCCTGCCGGGAGCTGCCGGGCATCGAATCCGGGGAGGCAGCTCCCGGATTCGATCCTTGGTCCGGTGCAAGATTGGGCCCGGTCTGGTCCGGCCCGGGCTTCCCTGCTGAGGACCGTGACAGCTCGGCATCGCCTGCCGTGCTGCCCACTGCGGTATTCACATCGGCACCGAGATCTACGGCAATGGACTCATGTGGCGCGCGGATCCGGAGCAGGGGTATGGCAACCGCGGCCGCCAGCAGCAGGCACGCGAACAGGGCGGCCGCACGCAGCGGAAACCGCCACCGCCGCGGAGGGACGGCCCGCCGCTCAGCGGGCTCGTCCTGTAGGTGTTCTGCGGCGCCCTCAGTGCTGCTGCACGGGGGAACCTGGTCCGAAGCGGTCCCGCCCAGACGGGTCCCCAGCGGCTTGGGACTGCGCGGGTGCGGACCGTCCAATCCGCCGGACGCTGCTTCCGGCAGGCCAGTCGCCTGCCGTTCCCTGCGGCGGCGGACCGCCAGGCGTGAGGGCAGGATCTGTGCAGGTTCGGTGTCCCAGCGGTGTGCGGCCATCACTGCAACCTAGGCCTGGACTCCCTGTCCAGGCGGGTCACCACCTGCAGTTGTGGACGCCTTCGGGCTTTTCCAGTGATTGCCGGAAGTTGTGGAGGGTCAGTCGATGTCCGTATCCCCGTGCGGGTCCTGCACCGGGATTGGGCCGCTGGCCGGAGCGGGGGCCTCTGCCTGCCCGGCGGTAACCGGCCGCTGGCTGCGGGACGGTGCCGGATGCCGCTGGCCCGCATCCTTGGTTTCTGCCGGTCCGGGGCCGGCAGAAACGCTGGCCTTCGTGCCAGCCTCAGCCTCGCCGGGGACCACCGCCGTCGAAATAGCCACAGCCAACACACCGAGACCCGCGTGCGCCGCCAGCACCGCCGGCAGTGGACACAGCAGGACCTTCGCCCCGGGGCGTTCGCGGATCACCGCAGACGCCAGACGCTCGGCCTCCGCTTCGTTGCCGAAATGGTGGACAGCCACGCGCACCGGTCCGGTGCGGGCGGCGAGCTCCGCACGGCAGAGCTCCTCCAGCCGGGCCAGGGCTTTGGGCGCGGTGCGGACGCGTTCGATCGGAACCACGAGGCCGTCGCGGATAGCCAGGATCGGTTTGACCGCAAGCAGCGTTCCGAACCATCCGGCCGCCGCGCCGATCCGGCCGCCGCGGCGGAGCTGCTCGAGGCTGGGGACGTAAAACAGGATGTCCGCTGCTGCGGCACAGGACGCGGCTGCTGCCGCCACGGTCTCAGCGTCCGCACCTTCCGCAGCGGCTTCCGCAGCTGCCTCAACCGCAAATCCCAGTCCCATGGCCACGGACGCGGTGTCGACCACTCGGACCGGAATTTCTGCGGTCCGCGCCGCCAGCCTGGCAGAGTCCACGGTGCCGGACAGTTTCCCGGACAGGTGGACAGAAACCACGGCGGCATAACCGGCTGCAGCGAGTTCGGCGTACACCGCCTCGAACTGGCCCGGCGCCGGCCGGGACGTGCGGACGTCCTGTCCCTGGGCAAGGGCCAGGGCCAGGGCACCGATCATTTTGTCGGTGCCCTCACCGTAGATCTGGTCGCCGATCATCACCGGCATCGAAACGACCCGGACCAGGTCCGCAGCACGGTCCGACCCTGCCCAGCCGCTGGGCAGGGAGCAGGATGAATCGGTAACGACGGCGACGCGCGGCGGCGGCACAGGGCCAGGCCCGGTTGCCCGGGGCTTGAACCACCGTCCGCGCAGCGCCGTCCAGTCCATGAAGCCCAGTCCTAGGCCGGCACGATGTTCACGAGCTTGGGGGCCTTGACGATCACCGTGCGGATCCCGGCGCCGTCGAGGACCTTGATGATCTGCTCCGAGGAGAGCGCCAGCTCGCGCAGCGCATCCTCGGTGATGTCTGCCGGCACCTCGAGCCGGTCGCGGACCTTGCCCTTGACCTGGACGATGGCAGTCACCGTGTCCTGGACCAGCAGGGCCGGGTCTACTGCCGGCCAGCCGGCGTTCGCCACGGAAGCGGGGTGGCCCAGCGCGTTCCAGAGGTCTTCAGCCGTGTACGGCGCGAAGAGGCTCAGGATCACGGCTACGGCTTCGGCGGCTTCGCGGACGGCGGGGTCGGCTGCGCCGGCACCGGAATCGATGGTCTTACGGGTGGCATTGACCAGTTCCATCAACTTGGCGATGACCACGTTGAACTTGCCGGCATCCAGCAGATCGGCGGCGTCGGCGACCGTGCGGTGGGTTACCGCGCGGAGCTTTTTGTCGCCGGTGGAGACGTCCGCGCCGGGTTCGCTGGTGATGTCCTGGCCCAGGCGCCAGGCGCGGGCCAGGAACTTGGCGGAGCCCGACGGCGAGACATCCGCCCAGTCGACGTCGTCCTCGGGCGGGGAGGCGAAGATCATGGTGAGGCGGACGGCGTCGACACCGTATTTGTCCAGCTGCTGGCCCAGGTCCACACCGTTGCCCAGCGACTTGGACATGGCCTTGCCGCCGTTGAGTACCTGGCCCTGGTTCAGCAGGGCGGAGAACGGCTCGTCGGCTTCGATCAGGCCCATGTCCTTGACGACCTTGGTGAAGAAGCGGGAGTAGAGCAGGTGCAGGATGGCGTGCTCCACGCCGCCCACGTACTGCCCCACCGGCATCCAGTTGCGCACGGCTTCGGGATCGAAAGGACCCTCGGTGAAGTGCGGGGAAACGAAGCGCATGAAGTACCAGGAGGAGTCCACGAACGTATCCATGGTGTCCGTGTCCCGCTTGGCCGGACCGCTGCAGGACGGGCAGTCCACATTGACCCATTCCTCGACCGATGCCAGCGGCGAGGTGCCCTTGGGCGCCAGCGCCTCACCCTTCAGGTTGTCCGGCAGGGTCACCGGCAGCTGGTCATCCGGGACCGGAACCTCGCCGCACTTTTCGCAGTGGATGATCGGGATAGGGGTTCCCCAGAAGCGCTGCCGGGAGAGCAGCCAGTCACGCAGCCGGAAGTTCACGAACTTCTCGCCGGTGCCCTTCTCCTCGAGGACGCTGATGGCCGCCGGGATGGCTTCGGCCTTCGGCAAGCCGTTCAGGCTGCCGGAGTTCACCAGCGTTCCCTCGCCGGTGGTGGCGGTGCCGGAGACGGCGGGATCCTCTTCACCGGTGTCGAGCACGGCGCGCACGGGCAGGTTGAAGGCCTTCGCGAAGTCCAGGTCGCGCTGGTCGTGGGCCGGCACGGCCATGATGGCGCCGGTGCCGTAGTCGGCCAGCACATAGTCGGCAGCCCAGACCGGCAGCTTTTCACCGTTGAGCGGGTTGACCGCGTAACGGCCGGTAAAGACACCGGTCTTGGTGCGGTCGGTGGCCTGGCGTTCGATGTCGGAGAGTGCCTTGACCTGCTCGCGGTACTCCAGCAGGGACGCACGGTGGTCTTCTGTCACCAGGTCCAGTGCCAGCGGGGCGTCGGCCGCGACAACGAAGAAGGTTGCTCCGAAGAGGGTGTCCGGACGGGTGGTGAAGACGGTGACCTGCTCTTCGGGCTTGCCGTCGGCGGCTTCGATATTGAAGCGGACGTGGGCGCCTTCGGAGCGGCCGATCCAGTTCTTCTGCATGGCCAGGACGCGCTCCGGCCAGTGGCCCTTGAGCTGTTCCATGTCGTCCAGGAGCCGGTCGGCGTAGTCGGTGATCTTGAAGTACCACTGGTTCAGGGACTTCTTGGTGACCTGGGTGCCGCAGCGTTCACAGGCCCCGTTGACAACCTGCTCATTGGCCAGCACGGTCTGGTCCTTGGGGCACCAGTTGACCGGGGAGTTTTTCCGGTAGGCCAGTCCACGCTCGTAGAAGCGGGTGAACAGCCACTGCGTCCACCGGTAGTAGCCGGGATCGGAGGTGTGCAGGCGCCGGGACCAGTCCACGCTGATCGCATAACGCTTGAAGGACTCCGCCTGGGTGTCAATGTTGCGGTAGGTCCACTCGCTGGGGTGGGCGTTGTGCTTGATGGCCGCGTTTTCAGCGGGCAGGCCGAAGGAGTCCCAGCCGATCGGGTGCAGCACGTCGTAGCCGAGCTGGCGCCAGTAGCGGGCCACAACATCGCCCATGGCAAATGCTTCAGCGTGGCCCATGTGCAGGTCGCCGGAGGGGTAGGGGAACATGTCCAGGACGTAGCGGCGTTCACGCGTTCCGTCGTCGGCCGGGGTGAAAACGCCTAGGTCGTCCCAGACAGCCGGCCACTTCTGCTCCATGGCCGCGAAACTGTATACGGCCTCTTCCGACTGGTCAGTCTGTGACTGCGTGCTCACTATGCTTCGCCTCTGTCCTCAATGAATCCTGGTGATCCGCGGTTTCCGGCGTGCCGCCGTCTCCGCCTGCGCTGTTGACTCTTCCCAGACACACAAAAGCCCCTCGTCAAATGCAAGGGGCTGCCGCGTTCTACACAAACGCGGCTATGTAAGGAGGAGCAAAGCGGTCATTTATCCACTTTACAACAGGGAAGGCCCGACGGCGGCAGCGGACCGGGGTGTGCCGCGGACCCGCCACCCGGGCTTCCCGGAACACAGGTAATGCCGTTTCCCGGAGGAAACGGCATTACCTGTGCCGGCACAGGAGGACTCCGGCCGGGCTACTTTACGTCTTCGTCCACCCAGTCGAAGGTGCGGGTGACGGCCTTGTTCCACAGCCGCATCTGGCGGTCGCGCTCCGCCGGGTCCATCTGCGGAGTCCAGCGCTTGTCTTCCTTCCAGTTCGAGGCGAGTTCCGCGGTGTCATTCCAGAAGCCGACGGCGAGGCCCGCGGCGTACGCGGCTCCGAGGGCCGTGGTTTCCACGACCTCGGGGCGGACAACGTCCACACCCAGGATGTCCGCCTGGAACTGCATCAGCGCATCGTTGGCGACCATACCGCCGTCGACCCGCAGTTCGGTGAGCGGAACACCGGAGTCGGCGTTGACGGCGTCGAGCACCTCCCGGGTCTGGAAGGCCGTGGCTTCCAGCGCGGCCCGGGCAATGTGGTTCTTGTTCACGAACCGGGTGAGGCCAACGATCACACCGCGGGCATCCGCGCGCCAGTGCGGCGCGAAGAGGCCGGAGAACGCCGGAACGATGTACACGCCGCCGTTGTCCTCCACCGACTGGGCCAGCTTCTCGATTTCCGGGGCGCTCTTGATGATGCCGAGGTTGTCCCGCAGCCACTGGACCAGTGAGCCGGTGACGGCGATGGAACCTTCGAGGGCATAGACCTGGGGCCTGTCCCCGATTTTGTAGGCCACCGTGGTGAGCAGGCCGTTCTGGGACATCACCTTCTCTTCGCCGGTGTTGAAGATCAGGAAGTTACCGGTCCCGTAGGTGTTCTTTGCATCCCCGATTCCGAAGGCTGCCTGCCCGAAGGTGGCGGCCTGCTGGTCGCCGAGGATCCCGGACACCGGGACCTCCCGCAGCAGCTGGGAGCCGTGCACCGTTCCATACACCTCGGATGAGGAACGGATCTCGGGGAGCATCGACTTCGGAACGGTGAAGGTCTCAAGGATCGAGTCGTCCCACTGCAGCGTGTCCAGGTCCATAAACATGGTCCGTGAGGCGTTGCTGACGTCGGTGATGTGGACCCCGCCTTCCACCCCGCCGGTGAGGTTCCAGACCACCCAGGAGTCCGTGTTCCCGAACATCAGTTCGCCTTTTTCGGCCTTTTCCCTGGCACCGTCGACATTGTCGAGGATCCACTTGATCTTGGTGCCGGAGAAGTAGGTTGCCAGCGGCAGGCCCACCTTGGCCTTGAACCGGTCCATCCCCCCGTCCTTGGCCAGTGCGTCCACGATCGGCTGGGTCCGGGTGTCCTGCCAGACGATGGCGTTGTAGACGGGTTTGCCGGTGTAGCGGTCCCAGACCACCGCGGTTTCGCGCTGGTTGGTGATGCCGACGGCGGCGATGTCGTGCCGGGTGAGGTTGGCCTTGGAGAGCGCGGTTCCGACGACTTCGCGGACGTTGGTCCAGATTTCTTCGGGGTTGTGCTCCACCCAGCCGGCGCGGGGAAAGATCTGCTCATGTTCTTTTTGTCCGGAGGACACGATGCTGCCGGCGTGGTCGAAGACAATCGCCCGGCTGCTCGTGGTTCCCTGATCGATCGCAATGACGTACTGCTGCTTGCTGTCTGACACTTGGTCTCTCCTTCGAGGTGAGTAGATCGTGCGGCCCGGGGATCGGTTAGAGGATATCCGGCAGCGGGATGAACGAGCCGACCCAGCCGCCAAGTGCTCCGCCGATCAGGGGCCCGAGGACGGGCACCCAGGCGTAGGACCAGTCGCTGTTTCCCTTGTTGCGGATGGGCAGCAGGGCGTGAACGATCCGGGGGCCGAGGTCACGCGCCGGGTTGATGGCGTACCCGGTCGGACCGCCGAGCGACGCACCGATGCCGACAACCAGCAGCGCCACGGCCAGGGGGCCCAGCCCGGTGACCGAACCGGCGAACGCCACGATCACGAACATCAGCATGAACGTACCGATGATCTCGGTGACGAGGTTCCAGCCGTAGGACCGGATGGCAGGCCCGGTGGAGAACACGCCAAGGATGTTGGCCGGGTCCGGCTCATCATCGAACTGTTTCTTGTAGGCCAGCCAGGCCACGAAGGCTCCGATCATGGCACCGAGCAGCTGCCCCGCGAAGTAGGTCAGCGTGGAGCCGATGTCCACGGGGATTCCCGGGACGAACTCCTCGGCGCCGCTGGTGATGATGCCCACCGTCACGGCGGGATTAATGTGGGCGCCCGAAATGGCTGCCAGGTAGACGCCGGCGAAAACACCGAGGCCCCACCCCCAGTTCACCATCAGGAAGCCGCCGCCGTTGCCCTTGGTTTTCGCCAGAGCCACGTTTGCGACGACGCCGCAGCCCAGGACGATCAGCGCTGCGGTACCCAGCATTTCGCTGACGAATACCTGTCCTAGAGTCACCATCGACTCCCTCCGATCCATAGTTTGATGTTTTTATTGAGCGGTTCTCATGGATTGATCGTGTTCTGAGAGCGGGATAGACCTGGGTGAAGCGCAGTCGGGGGCCTTCCAGCTCGGCGCACTGTAGGCCCTATGCAATCAAGCTTTTACCTCCAGCGCCATGAAAACTTTAAAAGTGCAGGTCAGCAGCCCACAATAGCTGCGTCCGGGGAGCTCCTCGACCCCCGATACAACCCCCGCGCCCGATCTCGGTAGAGTTTGAGCATGCAACGGGCACCGAAACTGACCTTGAACAACGGCGTGGAGATGGACCAGGCCGGATTCGGCACGTACAAGGTCCCGCCGGAGGAAACCGCGGCGCTGGTTACGTCCGCCCTGGACGCCGGTTACCGGCACATCGACACTGCTGCCCTGTACGGCAATGAGGAAGGCGTCGGCGCGGCGGTCCGGAACTTCACCGACGCCGGGCATGTGGTCCGGGAAGACCTGTTCGTCACCTCCAAGCTGTGGAACGCGGACCAGGGTTACGACGCCGCCTTCCGGGCTTTTGATGCCTCGCTGGACCGGCTGGGATTCGATTATCTGGACCTGTACCTGATCCACTGGCCCTGCCCCGGACGTGGGCTCTTCGTGGAAACGTACCGAGCGCTGGAAGAAATTTATGCCTCCGGCCGGGTCCGCGCCATTGGCGTCTCCAACTTCACCCAGGAGCACCTGGAAGAACTGGCCGCGGCCACCGGGATTGTGCCCGCGGTGAACCAGGTGGAGCTTCACCCGTGGCTGGCGCAGCGCGGACTGCGCGGCTTCCATGAGGCCCACGGCATCCGCACTGTTGCCTGGAGCCCGCTGGGCCGGGGCGCTGTCCTGGCCGACCCGGTCATCAAGGAGATGTCCGCCGAGCTGGGCCGGACTCCGGCCCAGGTGGTCCTGCGCTGGCATGTCCAGGCCGGGAACACCGTGATCCCGAAAGCCAGCAGCGAGGACCGGATCACCGGGAACCTCGATGTGTTCTCCTTCGAGCTCGACGACGCCCAGATGGCCGCCCTCGACGCACTGGACCGTGGCCAGCGCACCGGCTCCGACCCCCGCGAGGTGAACTAAATGCGGCTGCTGCGCCGGCCCGGGACAGCCGGAACGGGAGCTCCCGGACCGTTCACCCGAGAAGCTGATGTCCGCACCTACCGGGTCCAGGGAACTTCGCAGCGGTGCTGGGACTTCCCGGCTTCCGGTGCGGCTCCGGACGCACCGCCGGTTTTTATGGTCCACGGTTTCCGCGGCGACCACCACGGGCTGCTTCGCATTGTGGAAGCCCTGCCGAACCACCGCGTCATCGTCCCGGACCTGCCCGGCTTCGGCCAGGGTTCCGTCCTGCCGGGCAGCCACAACGCCGCCGCCTACGCGGATTTTGTCCATGCCGGTTTCCGCGCACTCGGACTCGGTTCCGAAACTGTCCTCCTGGGCCATTCCTTCGGCTCGATCATCGCGGCACGCACTGCAGCGCAGTCCCCGGAACTGATCAGCGAGCTCGTCCTCGTCAACCCCATCTGCGAACCGGCGCTGGAGGGGCCGAAGGGCATCACCAGCAAAGCAGCCGAACTGTACTACCGGGCCGCGGCGAAGCTGCCGGAGGCTGCCGGGCACGCCCTGCTGGCTAATCCCCTGATCGTCCGGGGTATGAGCATCATGATGGCGAAGACCTCCGATCCGGGGCTGCGCCGCTGGATCCATGCCCAGCACGATGCCTACTTCAGCGCCTTCGCCTCCCGCGCCGTCGTACTGGAAGCCTTCCGCTCCTCGATTTCCGAGACCGTGCGGGATTCCGCCGCCGATCTTCGGATGCCGGTCCTGCTGATCGCCGCGGACCGGGATGATCTGGGGTCGGTTCCCGCGCAGCGCCGGCTCGCCGGAATGATCCCGGACGCTGAGCTGGAAATTATCGAGGGCTGCGGGCATCTGGTGCACTATGAAGCCCCGGATGTGGCGGCCGCCCTGATCGCCGATTTCCTGGACCGGAGGCACCGGGCATGAAGATTCTGTTTGATGCCCGGTTCACGCGCACCGACCAGCACGACGGGATCAGCCGGTACGGTGCCAGCCTGATCGAGGCCGTGTCCCGGCACGCGCAGGTGCAGATACTGATCAGTGATGAGAGGCAGCTGGCCCTGCTTCCGGACGTGCCCTGGGTCAAGGTCAACTCCCCGCTCTCCCCCGCGGAGCTTTTCGTCGCCCGCAGACTCAACCGGCTCGACGCAGACGCGGTGGTCTGTCCCATGCAGACCATGGGCAGCTGGGGGCGGAACTATCCGCTGATCCTCACCCTGCATGACCTGATCTACTACCAGAACCCGACGCCGCCGGGTTTCCTTCCGCTGCCGGTGCGCCTGCTGTGGCGGCTCTACCACCTGGCCTACTGGCCGCAGCGGGTGCTCCTGAACCGGGCCGACGCCGTCGCCACCATCAGCCACACCACAGCGGACCTGATCAAATGGCACCGCCTGACCCGCCGCCCGGTGCGGCTGGTGTCCAACGCACCCCAGCCCGGAACCGTGCCGCGTGAGGCCGGTTCCGCACCCGACCGGACCCTGCTCTACATGGGTTCCTTTATGCCGTACAAGAACGTCGAGACGATCGTGCGGGGGATGTCGCATCTGCCGGGGTACACCCTGCACCTGCTCAGCAGGATCAGCCCGGACCGGCGGGCGGAGCTGGAGGCACTCACCGCGGATCCGTCGCGGCTGGTCTTCCACAACGGAGTAACCGATGCGGAGTACGACGCCCTGCTGCGCCGCGCCACCGCGCTGGTCACGCTGTCCAAGGCGGAGGGCTACGGGCTGCCCGTGATTGAGTCCATGGCTGCGGGCACCCCCGTGATCGCCAGTGACATCCCGATTTTCCGGGAGGTTTCCGGCGGCGCGGCGATGCTCGTGGATCCGGACCGCCCGGAAGCGTTCGCCGCGGCTGTGGAAACCCTCTCTGACGCCGGCTGCTGGCAGGAGGCCGCCGCTGCCGGGCTGCGCCGGGCCGGCGACTACGACTGGGATGCGTCAGCCAAGCAGCTGGTAGACGCGGCGGCGGAGGCCTCCCGCCTGTTCGCGGCGAAGAAACGCCGAACGGCCCGCTGAGGCGGGCCGTTCGCTGAACCGGGTGGTGCGGGCTAGTCCAGCCGCACCACCATTTTGCCCTTGTTGGCACCCTTCATCAGGTCGATGAAGGCCTGGGGTGCGTTTTCCAGCCCGTCCACGAAGGTCTCGTCGTAGCTGACGCTGCCCTCACGCAGCCAGCCGGCCATGAGCCCGGCGAACTCGTCCGCATACTGGTTGTAGCTGCTGGCGATGAACCCGCGAAGTGTGAGCTCCTTGCCGATGGCAAGTGCGAGGTTGCGCGGTCCGGTGGGCTTTGCGGTGGTGTTGTACTGCGAAATCGCGCCGCACATGGCGATCCGTCCGTACTTGTTCAGGACCGAAATCGCGGCTTCGAGATGGTCTCCGCCCACGTTGTCAAAATAGACGTCGATGCCCTGTTCGCCGGCGGCCGCCTGAAGCTGATCCTTGACCGGGGCATCGTGGTAGTTGAACGCGGCGTCAAAGCCCAGTTCACGCAGCCTCGCCACCTTGTCCGCGGAGCCGGCGCTGCCGATGACGCGGCTGGCGCCCAGGGCCTTGGCGATCTGGCCCACCAGGGATCCGACGGCTCCGGCAGCGCCGGAGACGAAGACGGCGTCGCCTTCCTTGAATTCGGCCACCTTGGTCAGGCCGGCGTAGGCGGTCAGCCCGGTCAGTCCGAGGGCGCCCAGGTAGGCGCTGGCCGGTGCGAGGCTGGTGTCGATCCTGCGGGCCCGGGCACCGTCCAGGACGGCATAGTCCCGCCAGCCGAGGCCGTGCAGCACGGTATCTCCGGGTTTGTGGTCCGCTGAGCGGGACTCCACGACTTCGCCCACCGCACCGCCGTCGAGCGGCTGATCGAGCTGGAAGGGCGGCACATAGGACTTGACGTCGTTCATCCGGCCCCGCATGTAGGGGTCAACGGACATGGCCGTGTTCTGGACCAGGACCTGGCCGTCCTGCAGTGCTGGAACGGGGACCTCGGTCAGCCGGAAGTTCCCGTCAACGGGCCATCCGTCGGGACGGGAGGCCAGGTGGATTTCGCGGCTTGTCTGGGGGTAGGACATCGATCTCCTTCGTGGGGCGCCTTCTATCGACGGGCGCCCGGGTATTTCATAAGCACCCTGTCTATCCTGAGTGCCATGGAAAGACTACCAGCGGTTTCCGTGCAGGACCTGGCGGTGCGCCGCGGCGGGCGGGAGGTATTCAGCGGATTGTCGCTGGAGGTTCCCCGCGGCCAGGTGGTTGGCCTGATGGGGCCGAGCGGCAGCGGCAAAACAACGCTCCTGCGCTCCGTGGCGGGCACCCAGAAGACCGGCGGCGGAGCGGTTACCGTGCTGGGCCAGCCCGCCGGCTCGGTCCAGCTGCGGGGCAGGATCGGCTATATGACCCAGTCCCCCAGCGTGTACGAGGACCTCACGGTAACGGAGAATCTGATGTACTTCGCCCGGCTGCTGGGACGCGGGCGGGACGCGGCGGAGCAGGCGGTCCGTGAGGTAAATCTCGGCCCCGAGGCTCATCGGCTGGTATCCGGGCTCAGCGGGGGCCAGCGCAGCCGGGTGTCCCTGGCTGCAGCGCTGGTTGGCGCGCCGGACCTGCTGGTCCTGGATGAGCCGACGGTCGGGCTCGATCCGCTGCTGCGCCAGGAGCTGTGGCGGTTATTCGCGCAGCTCGCCGAGCGCGGCACCAGCGTGCTGGTCAGCAGCCACGTGATGGATGAGGCCAGCCGCTGCGGGCGCCTGCTGCTGCTGCACAACGGGCAGCTGCTGGCTGATCTCACGCCCGCTGAGCTGCTGGAACAAACCGGTGCACATGACGCTGACCGGGCGTTCCTGGTCCTCCTGGGTGGTGCCCCGTGAAGCCGCGCCTGGCCCTCGCCACCGCCGTCCGGGTCCTCCGGCAGGTCCGGCACGATCCCCGCACCATTGTGCTGCTCCTGGTCATGCCCAGCCTGCTGATCGGCCTGATGTCCTGGATCTTCGTGGACACTCCGGTATTTGGCCAAGTGGGGCCGGCGCTGCTGGGTCTCTTCCCGTTTGTGGTGATGTTCCTCGTCACCAGCATCACCACCCTGCGCGAGCGGCGTTCGGGCACGCTGGAGCGGCTGATGACGCTCCCGGTGGGCAAGTTCGACCTGATCGCCGGTTATGCCATCGCGTTCGGGCTGCTGGGCACGGTCCAGTCGCTGATCGCCGCCGGCTTCTCCGTCTGGGTCTGCGGCCTGGAAGTCAGTTCCTCACCGTGGCTGCTCGTCCTGGTAGCGGTCATGAATGCCCTCCTGGGGACCACCCTGGGCCTGTTCGCCAGCGCTTTTGCCGCCACCGAGTTCCAGGTCATCCAATTCATGCCGGCCATTGTGTTTCCGCAGATCCTGCTCGGCGGGATTTTCATTCCCCGCGACCAGATGCCCGACGTGCTGGCGGCAATCTCCGACTGGCTTCCGCTCTCGCACACAATATCAGCGCTCCAGGACGTCTCCACCGAAACGGATGCTGCGCCCGATGTCCTGCGGGAAGTCGGGATCCTGGCGGCATTCACCGTGGCGTTCCTGGTGCTGGGTTCGGTGACCCTGCGCCGCCGGACCCCCTAGCCTGCGGCCGGAGCCCTCAGCCCGCATCCTTACCGGGGACGGACGTCCCAGAGGTGGTGGAGCGCGTCGTGAAGGAAGTAGCGGGCCAGTGAATCCACGGTGAAGGCGCTGCCGTCCGAACGCAGACCGCGCCGGGCCAGCTGGCCGGGTGCGACGGCGGCGAAGGCTGCCGCCGTCGCCTCAGCTTCGGTAGCGAGTTCGGCCGCGACCACCGCCGGATCCTGTTCTCCGTACCGTTCGGCCACCGCGGTGGCATCCTGGTCCCAGTCAGCAAAGCCGGCGCCGTCGGTCTCCAGCATCAGGTTCAGCCGCATCCGGTAGACACGGCACAGGTCGCGGACATGGGCCGCGTATTCCAGCGGCGACCAGGTCGCGTCATCGGGACGCTGCACGGCGTCCGCGCCGGCGAGGACTTCCTGCCACGCGTCCGCACTGTCCCGGAGCAGGCCCGGAACGTCATCGAAAGCGGTGGCAGCGGCGTCGAACCCGCATTCGGGGCACGGCTTGTCCAGGACCCAGGTCCAGTTTTTGGTATCAGGGGTTATGACCATCTGCACACTGTAATGGAAAACCGTTACAGGACGCCGGTTCCGTCCACCCGGACATACACGGGATCCCCGGTGCGGCGGGCTGAAAGCGCGGCCTTCGCGGCCCGCATGGCCGCAGTGACCGCAGGCGCGTCACCGTACGGGAAAAAGCACAGGGTCCGCCAGCGGCCGGTGCCGTTCAGGGTGCCGGGATCATCCCCGCGGGACGACGGCGGTTCCTCCACCGGCGCGGGGCCCACGATCCGGACGCGTTCCGGCAGGCCAAGCCGGGACACAAATCCCTCCAGGCCCTCCCGTGAACCGGTCAGCTCGGCATACCGGACGGCGGGCGGAAGTCCGAGCTCGCGGCGCAGGGCAAGTTCACGTTCTGCGGCGCCCGCCGGGTCCCAGCGCAGCAGGTGGCCCACCGTGGCCGTATCATCAGCTGTCACCACCACCACTCCCCCGTCCCTTGCAGGGCGCACCAGGGCCGCTGCGGTCAACCAGCGGCGCAGGGTTTCTTCCTGCGCGTGCAGGGACTGCCGCGAAAGCATCGCGGTACCGTCCAGCAGCAGCGCGGCAGCGTAGCCCGATGGCGCGACCGGTTCGGCTCCGGGCGTCGCCACCACCAATGCCGGGGTGTCCGGAACCTCGGGCCGGATGTGATCCCCGGCCGAGGAAACCACTGTCACTGATGGGAAGGCGCGGCCCAGCTCCTCCGCTGTCCGTCCAGCCCCGGCGGTGGAGGCACGCAGCCGGAAACTGCCGCAGGACGGGCAGTGCCAGCGCGGTTCGGGCCGGGCGCACCAGCGGCAGGAAGGCAGGGCGTTGCGGCCTGCCTGGGCCATCGGGCCCCGGCATTGGCGGCACCTGGTCGGCTCGCGGCAGTCCTGGCAGGACAGCGCGGGTGAAAAACCGGTCCGCGCTACCTGCACCAGCACCGGCCCCCGCTTCAGCCCATCCTGGGCAGCCTTCCACGCTGCATGCGGAATCCGGGCGCGGGCTGCCAGCGGGTCACGCTCCATATTGAAGGTGTCGGCGGTGCTCATAACGCGCGGCGTCGATTCGCGGACCAGCGTTCGTTCGGCGTTGAGGGGCGCGGCCCAGCCGGATTCCACCAGACGCTGTGCCTCGGTGCTGCGGGTGTGGGATGCCACGAGCATCCCTGCGCCGGCCATTTCTGCCCGCAGCAGCAGGACGTCGCGGGCATGCTGATACGGTGCCCGCTGCTCGGCATGCAGGTCATCACCGTCATCCCAGATGCAGACCAGGCCAAGATTCGCCACCGGCGCGTAGGCTGCGGAACGCGTTCCCACGGCCACGGTGGCATCACCGTGAAGCAGCTGCAGGAAGCTGCGGTAGCGCGGGGTTGGACCGTCTTCCGCAGTCAGGCGCACGGCCGTGCCCTCCGGCAGGCGGTCCTCCAGCGCGGCCATTACCCGGGCCAGGTCCTTCTGGTCCGGAACCACCACGACGGCGCCGCGGCCTGAGCGCACGGCCGCTTCGACGGCGGCGGCAATTTCTGCCGGCCAGGCATCGGGTCCGTAGCCGCGGAGGGAGGACAGGACGGCACGGGGACTGTGCCCGGCAGCCAGATGGCCCAGGAACCGGGGGCCGTGCGGGTAACGCCGGAAGGGTGTGGGTTCTTCGGCTTCGCTGGGCTTGCCGGGCTTGCCGGGTTCGCCGGAGTCCGCCGGCGTAGAGTCCGCTGCCGCCGGTACGTCCGGTACGTCCGGTATTTCGGCTGTTTCCGGAGCGTCCTGTGTTTCGACTGTTTCCGGTGCGCCCGGAGCGTCCGGTGTGCCCGGAGCATCCGGCACCTCCACTGATTCCGGTGTAACCCGTCCGGCGAACTCCTTTTCCACCCGCGCCACCCGCGGCGGGACGGCGACGCGGAGCACGTCGTGCACGGAACCGGCATACCGGGCAGCGACTGCCTCGGCCAGCAGCAGGACCTCCGGGCTCAGGACCGGAACCGGCGACACAATCTTCCCGAGGGCGATCAGCCGTGCGGTGGTATCTGTGGATTCCAGCCGGCCGGTGAGATATCCCGCCAGCTCCTGGCCGCCGAACCGTACCTTGACCCGGACGCCGGGGCGGGCAGCGGCGTCGTACTCCGCCGGAACCAGGTAGTCGAAGGGCCGGTCCAGGTGCGGCAGCGGCGAGTCCAGCAGGACCCGCCCAATGGGCAGGTGAGGGGCCGGCTGTGTCTTGCCGACCGGAGCCGCCGGCGGCGTGAAGCCGTGGAGCAGCGAAAGCTGCACGGCCTCGCCGTCCCGGGCGTTTCCTTCCGGCCGCTGTCCCATGGGAGTCAGGCGCTGAAGTAGCTGCGCAGGTCCTCGACCTTATCGAGGCGCTCCCAGGTGAAGCCTTCCTCTTCACGGCCAAAGTGGCCGTGGGCTGCGGTCTTCTGGTAGATGGGGCGCTTCAGGTCCAGGGCATTGATGATGCCCAGCGGACGCAGGTCGAAGACCTCGTTGATGGCCGCCGCGATCCGCATCGGATCGACGGTTTCGGTCCCGAAGGTCTCCACGTAGATGCCAACCGGGCGGGCCATGCCGATGGCGTAGGCGATCTGGATTTCCGCGCGGCGCGCCAGGCCGGCTGCAACCACGTTCTTGGCAACCCAGCGCATGGCGTAGGCAGCGGACCGGTCCACCTTGCTAGGATCCTTGCCGCTGAACGCGCCTCCGCCGTGCCGGGAGAAGCCGCCGTAGGTGTCGACGATGATCTTGCGTCCGGTGAGGCCTGCATCCCCCACGGGACCGCCGATCACGAACGGGCCGCCCGGGTTGATGATGTGCCGGACATTGGAGGTGTCCAGCTCAGTGCCCGCGAGGACGGGGTTAACAACCAGGGAGATCATGTCCTGGTGCAGCTGTTCCTGATCGAGGTCCGCTGCGTGCTGGGTGGAAACCACCACGGAGTCCACGGAGACCGGCCTGTCCCCGTCGTAGCCGATGGTGACCTGGGTCTTGCCGTCCGGGCGCAGGTAGTCCAGCGTCCCGTCCTTGCGGACCTGCGTCAGCCGTTCGGAGAGCCGGTGCGCCAACCAGATCGGGGTGGGCATCAGCACGCTGGTCTCGTCGCTGGCGAATCCGAACATAATGCCCTGGTCACCGGCGCCCTGTGCATCGAGGGGATCAACGGCGCTGCCGGCGCGGTTCTCGACTGAGTTGAAGACCCGTGACGCGATTTCCGGGGACTGCTGCCCAATCGAGACGGAGACACCGCAGCGGGCGCCGTCGAAGCCGTTGGCGGAGGAGTCGTAGCCGATCTCAAGGATGGTGTCGCGGACCAGCTGAGGGATCTCCACGTAGCCCTCGGTGGTAACCTCGCCGGCGACGTGGACCAGCCCGGTGGTCACCAGGGTTTCCACGGCGACGCGGGACTCGGGATCGGCCTTGAGCAGGCCGTCGAGGATGGCGTCACTGATCTGATCACAGATTTTGTCCGGATGGCCTTCGGTCACGGACTCGGAGGTGAACAGCCGCAGGGAGCGCGGATCGGCGGGGGCAGGCGTATTGCTGGAAGTCACGGGTTTACTCTACTTCGTTCCGGGGACAGTCCCTGTCCGGGGACCTGCCGTGCCGCGCGCCAGCTGAGCTGGGCAACACAAGGACACAGCAGCGTCATTTGGCTTCTTATTGCTTAATGGAGGGCACTGCCGCGTCGAGGTGGTCGGCTATCCGCTCCATGAGGCGGCGGGCGACGTCGGCTTTACTGCCGGAAATTGCCTCCGGCTCAAAGCCGGGACCATCCTGCGGCGAGAGGATGCGGACTTCGGTGTTGTCCTGGCCAAACACCAGGGAGCGGCCCACCTGGTTCAGCACCAGCAGGTCGCAGCCCTTCCGTTCCAGCTTGCGGCGGCCGTATTCCAGGACGGAGGCGGATCCGTCTCCGGTTTCGGCGGCAAACCCGACAATAACGAAAGGACGCGCGGAAGCTCCGGTGCCCGCTTCGGCCCGGTGCAGCACGGCCTCGCGCAGGATATCCGGGTTGCGGACCAGGGTGATCACGGGGTCCGTGCCGTCGTCGCGCTTCTTGATTTTGGTATCGGCGTTCTCGCCCGGCCGGAAATCGGCCACCGCGGCGGACATCACCAGGACGTCCGTCCCGGCGGCGGCCTGGTGGACGGCATCGCGCAGTTCCAGGGCGGTTTCCACCTGGACCAGTTCGACGCCAGCGGGTACCGGAACCTCCATGTGGGCGGCGATGAAGCGCACCCGGGCGCCGGCAGCGAGGGCGGCTTCGGCGATCGCGGCGCCCTGTTTGCCTGACGAGCGGTTGCCCAGGAAACGCACCGGGTCCAGCGGTTCGCGGGTGCCGCCGGCTGTGACCGTCACGGTCCTGCCGGCGAGCCGGCCGCTGTTCAGCGAAGTGTCCCGGTCCATGATTTCAGCGGCGGACTTTTCGGCGTCAGTTGCTTCACCGTCAGTTGCTCCGGCGGCGGCGAGGGCTGCAGCGAAGATGTCCTCAGGGTCAGGCAGGCGGCCCGGACCGGAGTCCTTGCCGGTGAGCCGCCCCGAGGCCGGCTCCATCACAATGGCGCCGCGTGAACGCAGTGTTGCCACGTTGGCCCGGGTTGCCGGGTGGTTCCACATTTCCGTGTGCATGGCAGGGGCGAAGAAGACAGGTCCCCGCGCCATCAGCAGCGTGTTCGTCAGCAGATCGGAGGCCAGGCCGGCGGCCGCCTTCGCGAGGAGGTCCGCGGTGGCCGGGGCCACCACGATCAGGTCTGCTTCATGCCCCAGCCGGACGTGGTTGACCGTGTCAACAGCGTCAAACACCGAGGTGCTGACCGGGTGGCCGGAAAGCGCTTCCCAGGTGGCTATGCCAACGAACCTGGTGGAGGCTTCCGTGGGAATGACCTGGACGCTGTGTCCGGCCTCCGTGAACAGGCGCAGCAGCGATGCCGACTTGTAGGCGGCGATGCCGCCGCCTACCCCCAGGACAATGCGCACGCCTGCCCTACCTCCCCTGCAGCGGTTCTGCCGTTAGTTACTCGGCGGTTTCGTTGGCGCGGCAGACCAGCATGCCGTCGTTGATCTCGCGCAGGGCGATGGACAGCGGCTTTTCGTTGAGCTTGGTTTCCACCAGCGGGCCAACGTACTCGAAGAGGCCTTCGTGCAGCTGGGAGTAGTACGCGTTGATCTGGCGGGCACGCTTGGCACCGTAGATGACCAGGGCGTACTTCGAGTCGGCGGCCGTCAGCAGGTCGTCGATCGGCGGGTTGATAATGCCTTCAGGCTGGGTAGACAAAAGATCTCCAAAGTATTCGTGCGGGTCAGTAGGTTGCGCCTGCGCCAGAGCAGATCAGCGTGGGCGGGGACTGATCCCCATGAGTGATACGAGCTCTGCTGCGGCCCGCTGGACGTCATCGTTGATGACAGTGTGATTGAACTCGGACTCGGCAGCAAGTTCCAGTTTAGCGGTTTCCAGCCGTTGCTGCTGCTCTTCGGGTGTTTCGGTGCCGCGGCCGACCAGACGGCGGACCATTTCATCCCACGACGGCGGGGCCAGGAACACGAAATTCGCCTCCGGCATGGACTCCTTGACCTGGCGCGCACCCTGCAGGTCGATTTCCAGCAGCACCGATCGTCCGTCTGCCATGGCAGCTTCCACCGTGCGCCGCAGCGTACCGTAGCGGTTGCGCCCGTGGACCACGGCCCATTCGAGCATCTGCCCCTCGGCAACCAGCTCGTCAAATTCCTCGGCGGTGACGAAGAAGTAGTGCACGCCGTTTTCCTCACCCGGGCGCGGAGCGCGGGTGGTAGCGGAAACGGAAAGCCAGACCTCGGGATAGTTGTCCCGGATATAGGTGGACACAGTGCCTTTGCCAACGGCGGTGGGACCTGCCAGAACTGTCAGCCGCGGTTGCGACACGTAGACCTCACTTGTTTAGGGTTGGTCCGACGCCGCCGCCCGCGGTAAGCGGAACAGCTTTAGTCGGACTCCAATAATTCGATCAGCGCCTTGCGCTGGTGGACACCGAGCCCCCGCACGCGGCGGGTTGGGGCGATACCCACGGTAGCCATTATTCCAGCTGCGCGGCGCTCCCCCACACCAGGCAGCGCGCGCAGCAGATCAACCACCTTCAGCCGGCCCACCGCTTCCTCGCCGGAACGCGAAACGATGACCTCTTCGACGGAGAGTTCGCCCGACTTGATTTTGGACTTGATGTCGGCCCGCACGGTGCGCGCGGCTGTGGCTTTCTCCCGCGCCCTGGTGCGCTCTTCTTCAGTCAGTGGTTTGAGGTTCAATTGACTCTCCCGGGCGAAGACGAACCGCTTAGGCACGGGGTGCCGCCAGCGGTCTTTCGGTTACTTGAGCTAGTGTCCGAACCTATCCGCAAGGGTCCCGCTTTGCAACGGATACCGGCGGGGAAACCCCCGCCGGCACCGCTATGCGCGCGGCAGTCCTTCCAGCGTCCGTGCCGCCGCGGCCTGCAGCGACACCCGGTCCGGGCCGGCTTTGAGGATGTCCCGGCTCGACGTCGCCAGCACGTTGGCGTAGGCGGCACCAAAGGTGCTCCGCAAATCCGCGCCGGTGGCTCCCTGGGCACCGAGCCCGGGCGCCAGAATCGGTGCGTTGGCGGCGGCCAGGTCAATCCCCAGGTCGCCCAGCGCGGAGCCAACGGTTGCGCCGATCACCAGACCGGTGGAACCCAGCGTTCCCGAGCCGGAGTTTTCCACGGCAGCTGCGTCGACAATGCGGGCTGCCACCGAACGGTCAGCACCAACGTGCTGCACGGAGGCGCCCTCCGGGTTGGAGGTCAGTCCCAGGACGAAGACTCCGCGGCCGGTTCCGGCCGCCAGGTCCAGGGCCGGGCGCAATGACTCGAATCCCAGGTACGGGCTGAGCGTCACAGAGTCGGCCGCCAGCGGGGATCCGTCCCGGAGCCATGCATCGGCATAAGCCGCCATGGTGGAACCAATGTCCCCGCGCTTGGCGTCGGCGATGGACAGCACGCCGGCGTCCGTGCAGGCAGCCAGCAGCTTCTCCAGCACGGCCATGCCGGACGAGCCATGCCGTTCAAAGAGCGCGACCTGAGGTTTCAGGGCGGCGGCCTGCTCCCCCACGGCGTCCAGCACCGTGAGGGAGAAGCGCTCCAGGCCCGCGGCGTCGTCGTTCAGTCCCCAGGCAGCCAGCAGGGCCGGATGCGGATCGATTCCGACGCACAGCGGGCCGCGGGTGTCCATGGCCGCCCGCAGGCGCGCACCGAAGGGTGCGCGCCCGGGGACGGCGATATCCTTGCCGCCAGCCTGCTGTTCAGGCACCGGCCGAAGCCTGCAGCTTGGCAGCGTATTCCTGCAGCGAGCAGACATCCCACTCGTAGGAACGCATGGCTTCGATGGCCTGGACGGCGGCACCGAACTCGGAGACCGTAGTCATGACCGGGCAGCCGATCGAGGTGGCGGCGGCCCGGATTTCGTAGCCGTCGCCGCGGGCCTGGCCGCCGGACGGGGTGTTGATCACCATGTTGATGTCGCCCGCGGTGATCAGGTCCACCACGGTGCCCTCGCCGTCCGGTCCGCTGCCTTCGCCGACCTTGCGGACGGTGGTCGCCTGGATGCCGTTGCGGCGCAGCACCTCAGCGGTGCCGCCCGTGGAGAGGATCTCGAAGCCGAGGTCCACCATGAGCTTCACCGGCATGATGATGGAGCGCTTGTCCCGGTTGGCGACCGAGACGAAGACCTTACCGGACGTGGGCAGCGCCGAGTTGGCTGCGGCCTGGGACTTCGCGAACGCGGTGTCGAAGTACTTGTCGATGCCCATGACTTCACCGGTGGAACGCATTTCCGGGCCGAGCAGGGAGTCGACGACAGTGCCTTCGGGGGTGCGGAACCGGCTGAAGGGCAGCACGGCTTCCTTGACCGCCACGGGGGCGTCCAGCGGCAGGACCGAACCGTCGCCGGTGGCCTTCAGCTTCCCGGCGGCACGCAGCTCCGCGATGGTGGTTCCCGTGCCGATCAGGGCGGCGGCCTTGGCCAGCTGCACGCCCGTCGCCTTGGAGACGAACGGGACGGTGCGGGAGGCACGCGGGTTCGCTTCGATCACGTAGAGCACGTCCGAGGCCAGCGCGAACTGGATGTTGATCAGGCCGCGCACACCCACGCCGGAGGCGATCGCACGGGTTGCGTCAACCACCCGGTCGATGACATCGGTGCCCAAGGTGATCGGAGGCAGCACACAGGATGAGTCGCCGGAGTGGATGCCGGCTTCCTCGATGTGCTCCATGATGCCGCCGACGTAGAGGTCGGTGCCGTCGAAGAGAGCATCAACGTCGATCTCGATTGCGTCTTCCAGGAAACGGTCCACCAGGACCGGGTGGTCCGGGGTGATTTCCGTGGCGTTCATGATGTAGCGGGAGAGGTTGGCTTCGTCATAGACGATTTCCATGCCGCGGCCGCCAAGCACGTAGGACGGGCGGACCAGGACGGGGTAACCGATCTCGTCGGCGATCTTCTTCGCGTCGTCGAAGGATACGGCGGTGCCGTTCTTCGGGGCGATGAGGCCGCCCTCATCGAGCACGCGCTGGAAGGCGCCGCGGTGTTCAGCCAGGTCGATCGCTTCCGGGGACGTGCCCAGGATCGGGATGCCGGCGTCGGCCAGGGCCTGTGCCAGCTTCAGCGGGGTCTGGCCGCCGAGCTGCACGAAGACGCCCAGCACACCGCCGGTGCGCTGCTCCGCGTAGATGACTTCCAGCACATCTTCGAGCGTGAGCGGCTCGAAGTAGAGCCGGTCGGAGATGTCATAGTCCGTGGACACGGTCTCCGGGTTGCAGTTGATCATCACGGTCTCGTGGCCGGCTTCGCGCAGGGCCATGGTCGCGTGGACGCAGGAGTAGTCGAACTCGATGCCCTGCCCAATCCGGTTCGGACCGGAGCCGAGGATGATCACCGACGGCTTGGCGTGCTCCGCGACCTCGTCCTCTTCGTCGTAGGAGGAGTAGTGGTACGGGGTGTAGGCAGCGAATTCAGCGGCGCAGGTGTCCACGGTCTTGTAGACCGGGCGGATGCCCAGCACATGGCGGACGCCGCGGATCACGGACTCGGACTGGTTGGTCAGCTTCCCGATCTGTTCGTCGGAGAAGCCGTGCCGCTTGGCGAGCCGCAGGACGTCCTCGGTGACCTGGGGCGCGCTGCGGATCTCCTCGGCGACCTCATTGATCAGTTCAAGCTGGTCCAGGTACCACGGGTCAATGCCGGTGGCCGCGTAAAGCTGTTCGTTGGTGGCGCCGCCCAGCAGTGCCTGCTGGACCTGGGCCAGGCGGTCTGTGGTGGGCCGCTTGGCCGCCTCGATCAGGCCGGGAACATCGGCCGGGTCCACCGGGTCGAAGGTGAGCTGCGCGCCCTTCTGCTCCAGGGACCGCAGCGCCTTCTGCAGGGCTTCGGTGAAGTTGCGGCCGATCGCCATGGCTTCGCCGACCGACTTCATGGTGGTGGTCAGCGTGGGATCCGCTGCCGGGAACTTCTCGAACGCGAACCGCGGCACCTTCACGACGACGTAGTCCAGGGTCGGTTCGAAGGACGCCGGCGTCTTCTTGGTGATGTCGTTGGGGATTTCATCCAGCGTGTAGCCCAGCGAGAGCTTGGTGGCGATCTTGGCGATCGCGAAACCGGTGGCCTTCGAGGCCAGCGCCGAAGAACGCGAAACCCGGGGGTTCATTTCAATCACGACGACGCGGCCGGTGTCCGGCTCGATGGCGAACTGGATGTTGCAGCCGCCGGTGTCGACGCCGACTTCACGGATCACGGCGATCGCGATGTCACGCAGCTTCTGGTATTCGCGGTCGGTCAGCGTCATGGCCGGGGCGACGGTGATGGAGTCGCCGGTGTGCACGCCCACCGGGTCGAAGTTCTCGATGGAGCAGACGACAACCACGTTGTCGTTCTTGTCCCGCATCATCTCCAGTTCGTATTCCTTCCAGCCGAGGATGCTCTCTTCGAGCAGCACCTCGGAGGTCGGGCTGTACTGGATACCGGCGCCGGCGATGCGGCGCAGGTCTTCCGCGTTGTAGGCAAGACCGGAGCCGAGCCCGCCCATGGTGAAGGACGGACGGACGACCATCGGGTAGCCGAGCTTCTCGGCGGCTGCGAAGGCCTCATCCATGCTGTGCACAATGATGGACTCGGCGGATTCGGCACCGCAGCGCTCGACGACACCCTTGAACTTCTCCCGGTCCTCACCAAGCTCAATGGCTTCGATGTTCGCGCCGATGAGTTCCACGTTGTACTTCTCCAGCACACCGTTTTTATCCAGGGCAATTGCCGTGTTCAGCGCGGTCTGGCCGCCCAGGGTCGGCAGGACGGCGTCGGGACGTTCCTTGGCGATGATCTTCTCGACCACCTCGGGGGTGATCGGCTCAACGTAGGTGGCGTCGGCGAACTCCGGGTCGGTCATGATGGTGGCCGGGTTGGAGTTGACCAGGATGACCCGCAGGCCTTCTTCCTTCAGGACGCGCAGGGCCTGCGTGCCTGAGTAGTCGAATTCGGCTGCCTGGCCAATAACGATCGGGCCGGAGCCGATCACCAGGACGGACTTGAGGTCGGTTCTGCGGGGCATTAGTTGGATTCCTTGTTCTTGCTGGCGGCCATCAGGTCGACGAAGCGGTCGAAGAGGTACGCGGAGTCGTGCGGGCCGGCGGCAGCCTCGGGGTGGTACTGGACGGAGAACGCGGGGATGTCCAGGCACGCCAGGCCCTCCACCACGTTGTCGTTGAGGCTGATGTGGCTGACTTCGACCTGCCCGAAGCGCGCTTCAGGGGCCGTGACCGGGCCGTCGAGCGGGGCGTCGACGGCGAAGCCGTGGTTCTGGCTGGTGATTTCCACCTTGCCGGTGCGGCGGTCCAGGACGGGCTGGTTGATGCCGCGGTGGCCGTAGGGCAGCTTGTAGGTGCCGAAGCCCAGCGCGCGGCCGAGGATCTGGTTGCCGAAGCAGATGCCGAAGAACGGCACGCCGGTGTCCAGGACATCGCGCAGGAGCTTGACCTGGTCATCCGCGGTGGCGGGGTCGCCGGGTCCGTTGGACATAAACACCCCGTCCGGGTTGACTGCCTGGACGTCCGCCAGGGTGGCGGAGGCGGGCAGGACCTGGACGCGCACGCCGCGTTCCGCGAAGCGCACCGGGGTCATCGACTTGATGCCGAGGTCCAGGGCAGCGACGGTGAACAGCGGTTCCTTGTCCCAGCCGTGCGCAGCCGGTTCCACCGTGTAGGCGGCATCGATGCTGACTTCCTCGGCCAGGCGGGCGCCGGCCATGGATTCCTGCGCACGAACGTCGGCGAGCAGCTCGGCGTCGGTGCGGGCCGCGGTGGCTCCGGAGAAGATGCCGGCCTTCATGGCACCGCGTTCGCGCAGATGCCGGGTGATGGCACGGGTATCGACGCCGGAGATGCCAACGACGCCCTGCGCCTCGAGCTCTTCGTCCAGCGTCCGTTCCGAGCGCCAGTTGGAGGGCCGCCGGGCGGCGTCGCGGACGATGTAGCCGGCGACCCAGATGCGGCGGGACTCGGCGTCGTCACTGTTCACACCGGTGTTGCCGATATGCGGGGCGGTCTGGACGACCAGCTGGCGGGCGTAGGAGGGATCGGTGATGGTCTCCTGGTACCCGGTCATGCCGGTGGCGAAGACGGCCTCGCCCAGGGCCGTTCCGGTTGCTCCGTAGCTGCGGCCGCGGAAGCTGCGGCCGTCCTCGAGCATAAGGACAGCTGTGGTCGGGGCGGGAGTTTGGTTCACTGTCACAGTTGTTCCTCGCTAGATGTTGCAGATGATTCCGGCAGCAGCGCCTTGATGGCCGAAACCAGGGGGGTTTTTGAGTCGGCTGACCGGGTGCGGAACCCGGTGTCGACGGTTTTGGGGCCGAGCTGCCAGGTCACCATGACCAGCCCGTCCTTTTCAACGAATTTGCCGGCCATGCCGCGCTCCAGGCGGACGCCGCGCAGGTCAGTGCGGTCAATCCAGACGTCAGGGGCGCCGCTGCGGGCGAAAAAGAGGCCTTCCGGGAAGACGGCTACGGTTGCAGTTGACTTCACCCCCAGGCCGTAGACGGCAACCCGGTCCAGCCAGTCGCCTGCCGTGGTGGTGGCGACGTACTGCCCGTCAGCCTGGAAACGGGGCATTTCCAGGTCGTCCGGGAGGGGGCGGGGCCGGGGAATATCTGATTGCCGGCGGCGGCGTCCCCGCCAGCCGAGGGCAAACAGTCCGAGCAGAAGTGCTGCGCCAGCCAGGGCGCAGAGAAGGAAGATCAGCCAATCCATGGTGTCTCCTCCGCAGCCGCGGCCCGCGGCGTGTTCAGTGCTCCGTCAAGGACGGTGGGGTGGCCGGCAAAGAAGGTGGTCCGCACCACTCCGGGCAGCTCCAGCCCGGCGTACGGACTGTTCCTGCCCATGGTTGCCATCTTATGGGGGTCGACCGTCCGGCGTGCAGCCGGGTCAACCAATATGACGTTGGCCGGTTCGCCCGCTTCCAGCGGCCTGCCCTGGCTCGTGACGCGGCCGATGGCGGCGGGGGCCGCGGACGTGACCCGGGCGAAGTCCGCCCAGGTCATCAGGCCGGTGTCGATCATGGTTGCCTGGACCACGGAGAGGGCCGTTTCCAGCCCGGTCATGCCCATGGCGGCCTGCGCCCACTCGCATTCCTTGTGCTCGCTGGGGTGCGGAGCGTGGTCGGTGCCGACGATGTCGATGGTGCCGTCGGCCAGGCCGCGGCGCAGGGCTTCAACGTCGGATTCGGTCCGCAGAGGCGGGTTGACCTTGTACACCGGGTCGTAGCTTCGCACGGATTCGTCGGTCAGGAGCAGGTGGTGCGGGGTGACCTCAGCCGTGACGTTGATGCCGCGTTCCTTGGCCCAGCGGATGATTTCCACGGAACCGGCGGTGGAGACGTGGCACACGTGCAGGCGGGACCCGGTGTGCTGGGCCAGCAGGACGTCGCGGGCAATGATGGATTCCTCGGCCACGGCGGGCCAGCCGGGCAGGCCCAGCACCGCGCTGACGTCGCCTTCGTGCATCTGGGCGCCCTCGGTCATCCGCGGTTCCTGGGCGTGCTGCGCGATCACGCCGTCGAACGCCTTGACGTATTCCAGGGCACGGCGCATCAGGATGGGGTCGTGGACGCACATGCCGTCGTCGGAGAAGACCCGGACCCGGGCCCGGGAGTCGGCCATGGCACCGAGTTCGGCCATCCGTTCGCCCTTGAGCCCGACGGTGACGGCTCCGACCGGGCGGACGTCCACCCAGCCGGACTTCAGGCCCAGGCTGTAGACCTGTTCCACGACGCCGGCAGTGTCTGCGACGGGGTTGGAGTTGGCCATGGCGTGCACGGAGGTGAAGCCGCCCAGCGCGGCGGCACGGGTACCCGTCTCCACCGTTTCGGCGTCTTCGCGGCCCGGTTCGCGCAGGTGGGTGTGCAGGTCCACCATGCCGGGGAGCGCGATGAGGCCCTCGGCGTCGATGACCAGGGTGCCCTCGGGGGCAGCGAGCTCCTGGCCGACGGCGGAGATCAGGCCGTCCTGGATCAGGAGGTCGGCGCGTTCAATCCCCAGCAGTGAGGCGCCGCGGATCAGGTAGGCGCCGTTCGGGGACAGGGTCGGCTGTGCGGCCGGTGCGGGCGCTGCTGCAGTTGCAGTGTGTGTTGCGGTGTTCACTGTGCGGAAACTTCCTGTGGTGTTCGCTGGGAGCTGCCCTCGCCGGAGAGCAGGAGATAGAGGGCCGCCATCCGGACGGAAACGCCGTTGCTGACCTGGGCCAGGACGGTCGAACGCGGTGAATCGGCGGCGCGGGAGGAAATCTCCAGCCCGCGGTTCATGGGGCCGGGGTGCAGCAGGATCGTGTCGTCCAGGCCAAAGGAATCGAGCCGGTCCAGCCGGACGTCGTCAAATCCCCAGCGGCGCGAGTATTCCCGGACGGTCGGGAAGAACGCCGAGTGCATGCGTTCTGCCTGGACCCGGAGCATCATCACGGCGTCGGGTCGGGTTTCCAGGGTCTCATCGAGTGAGTAGCTGACCTTGCAGGGCCAGGATTCCACGCCGAAGGGCAGCAGGGTGGGCGGGGCCACGAGCGTTACGTCGGCACCGAGGGTCTTGAGCAGCCAGAGGTCGGAGCGCGCCACCCGCGAATGCAGGATGTCCCCGACGATCGCCACGCGCATCCCGGACAGGTCGGTGCCCTGGGACGGTGTACCGTGCAGCCGGGCCCAGTGCCGGCGCATGGTGAAGGCGTCCAGCAGTGCCTGGGTGGGATGCTCATGCGTCCCGTCGCCGGCGTTCAGGACTGCGGCGTCGATCCAGCCGGAGTTGGCGAGCCGTGCCGGAGCACCGGACGCGCCGTGGCGGATGACGACGGCGTCCGCACCGATGGCGGCAAGGGTCTGGGCGGTGTCTTTGAGCGATTCGCCCTTGGAGACCGAGGACCCCTTCGCCGAGAAGTTGATGACGTCTGCGGAGAGGCGCTTGGCAGCAGCCTCGAAGGAAATCCTGGTGCGGGTGGAGTCTTCGAAGAACAGGTTGACGACTGTCCGGCCGCGCAGTGCGGGGAGCTTCTTCACTTCCCGCTCCCCTACTGCGGCCATGGCCTCCGCGGTGTCCAGGATGGAAATCGCATCCTGGTGTGAGAGGTCCAGGGTGGAGAGCAGGTGCTTCATACAGTGCCTTCGATCACGACTTCGTCTGCGGCGGGCAGGTCGGTTTCGACCAGCCGGACCCGGACCTTTTCCACGGCGGCGGTGGGCAGGTTCTTGCCCACATGGTCGGCGCGGATGGGCAGTTCCCGGTGCCCGCGGTCAACGAGGACGGCAAGGCGCACGGCGCGGGGACGTCCCAGGTCGACCAGGGCGTCGAGGGCGGCCCGGATGGTGCGCCCGGAGTAAAGCACGTCGTCCACCAGGACAACGACTTTGCCGTCAATGCCGCTGGGCGGCAGCTCGGTGGGATACGGGGGCCGGGTGGGCTGGTGGGCGAGGTCGTCACGGAACATCGTGACGTCGAGCTGCCCGGTGATTGCGGCGGCGTCCACGGACGGATCGGCGGCGGCTATCTTGGCGGCCAGGCGACGGGCCAGTGGATATCCGCGGCGCGGAATACCCATCAGGACAAGGTCGGTGCCGCCCTTGTTCGCCTCGAGGATTTCGTGGGCGATCCGCGTCAGGGCGCGGTCAATATCAGCTGAAGCCAGAACGGTGCGGGCAGGCGCGGGGGCCTGCGTGGGATCACTAAGATCCATATTCTGCTTCCTCCTTCCCCGCCTCACAGGACGGACTTAAAGGTTGAATGCCCTTCAAAGCTATCACAGCGGGCGGGCCCGGATATTGTTGGGTCCATGACAGGCAAACGTTCATGATTTCCCAGCCCGGACCGGGGCTCTCGGGCCTGCCCGGGGAGCCTGCTGACAGCATCGCACCCCTTCAGGTGCCCTCCGGATCCCGGGCCGGGAACGGCACTGTTCTAAATGTGCTGCTCATCACTGCCGCCGCGGTGGTGGTGGTACTGGTCGGGTTCTTCCTGTTCGCCGCGCTGGGCAGCGAAGCGTTCATCCTGTGCGGCTTCCTGGCACTAATTCCGCTGGGTATCTGCCTGCTGGGACTGCATTGGATTGACCGGTGGGAGCCGGAACCGCGGGCCGCCCTGCTGTTCGCTTTCCTTTGGGGCGCAGGGGTCTCCGTGGCCATCACCGTGCTGCTGGGGAGCATGGTGAATGAGGTCCTGATGACGCTGCTGCCGCTGACCCCGGCGGATGTCATTGCCACAGTGGTGCAGGCCCCGCTGGTCGAAGAGGCTGCCAAAGGCCTGGGGGTCCTGATCCTGGTTTTTGCGCGGCGCAGCCATTTCGACGGCCCGCTCGACGGAATCGTTTATGCGGGCACCATCGGCGCCGGTTTCGCCTTCACGGAGAACATTCTCTACTTCAGTGCCGCGCTCTTCGAAACCGGCGGTGTCAGCCTGCAGCTGGGCTTCGTGTTCGTGCTCCGCGGACTGTTCTCCCCCTTCGCCCATGTGCTCTTCACCGCGGCGGTGGGACTGGCCCTGGGCCTCGCCGTCCGGAAGCCGGGCGGAGCGCGGATTGTGGTGGGCTTCACCGCCGGCCTGGCCGCAGCGGTTCTGGGACACATGTTCTGGAACGGCGGTATGGCGCTGGTTTATGACGATTTCTTCCTGTTCTACTTCCTGCTCCAGGTGCCGCTGTTCGTCCTGGCCCTGGCCGGCGTGGCCTATCTGCGCCGTGCGGAGCAGCGGCTGACGCGGGCACGGCTGGGCGAATACGCGGCGGCCGGCTGGTTCACCCCTGCCGAGGTGGAGATGCTCGCCACCCGGTCCGGCCGGCGGCAGGCCCTGCGCTGGGCCGGTGGCTTCGGGGCCAAGCCTGCCATGCGGACTTTCATCCGCGACGCGACCCACCTGGCGCTGACCCGGCAGCAGCTGGTCAACGGGCGCGACCCCCGCATGAACGCAGCCCGTGAAGAGCGGATCCTGGCGGGGCTGATCCGGACCCGCGCCGTTCTCCTGCAGACGGCGGGCACCGCCCGGCCGTCCTGACCGTCCCCCGGCATGCGCTGTGCGGCCGTCCTCCCGCCGGGCAGCACAATGCCCGGCAGGAGAACCTGCCGGGCATTGGAAGTCAGGATGCTGGGGTCTAACTGAACGGAGCTTAGGCCAGCAGTGAGTCCTTGAGCTGGTGCAGCCGGCCAAGCAGCCCGTTGATGAATGCGGGTGATTCATCGGTGGAGAGGGTCTTGGCCAGTTCGACGGCTTCGCTGATGGCGACCTTGTCCGGAACGTCATCGTTGTAGAGCAGTTCCCAGCTGCCGATCCGCAGGATGATGCGGTCAACGGCCGGCATCCGGTCCAGCGCCCAGCCCTGCGAGTAGGTGCTCAGGAACTCGTCAATCTGAGCCTGCTTGGCAATAACCCCTTCCACCAGGTCCATGGTGTACGGGTTAATGACCTGGTCCGTCTGCTCCCGGCGGGAGCGGAGGGACTCAAGCGGAGACATGGATCGCTGTTCCGCTTCGAAGAGCACTTCGAGTGCCCTGGTCCGGGCTTTACTGCGTGCACTCACTCGTTAACGCGTCCCAGGTAGTCGCCGGTGCGGGTATCAACTTTGACCTTGGTGCCCTGTTCCAGGAACAGCGGAACCTGGATTTCGTAGCCGGTTTCCACGGTGGCGGGCTTGGTGCCGCCGGTGGAGCGGTCGCCCTGCAGGCCCGGCTCGGTGTAGGTGATTTCCAGGACCACCGAAGCCGGCAGTTCGATGTAGAGGGGGGAACCCTCGTGGATGGCGATGGTGACCATCATGGACTCGAGCATGAAGTTGGCGTAGTCGCCGACGATTGCGCCCGGTACGGTGAGCTGATCAAAGTCCGATGTGTCCATGAACACGTAGTCGTCGCCGTCCTTGTACAGATACTGGTAATCGCGGCGGTCAACGGTGGCAGTCTCGATCTTGATGCCGGCGTTGAACGTCTTGTCGACGACCTTGCCTGAACGGACGTTGCGCATTTTGGTACGGACGAACGCACCACCCTTGCCCGGCTTTACGTGCTGGAACTCAATGATGCTCCAGAGGTTGCCTTCAAGCTTCAGCACCGTGCCGTTCTTGATGTCGTTGGTCGTTGCCACAGTTTCTCTTTCGTCGTTTCGCGTAACTACGTGTCTTGTCCGTCGACCATTCTACCTGTTCGGCGAATCCATACACGCTCCGCAGGGCGCGGCCGGAGACGGAACGCTCAGCGCTACAGGCTGAGCCGGATCCCGCCGTCGGGCTCGGATGCGATCTCCTGGTAAGCGGCGAACAGCAGCGAGGTGTCCGGCACTTCCAGGATGGAGGGTTTGGCCAGTCCGTCCAGGACAACAAAGCGGAGCAGGTCACCGCGGGATTTCTTGTCCCGGCGCATGCCGTCCAGCAGGGCGCTCCAGCGGTCCTTCCGGTAGGTGACCGGCAGGCCGAGGGAGGTGAGGACGGCCTTGTGCCGGTCCGCCGTGGCATCGTCCAGCCGGCCGACCATCCGGCCGAGCTCGGCCGCAAAGACCAGGCCCACGGACACCGCCGCGCCGTGCCGCCACTGATAGCGTTCGGCCAGTTCGATCGAATGGCCCAGGGTGTGGCCGTAGTTCAGGAATTCCCGCCGTCCGGCCTCGCGCAGGTCACCGGAAACAATCTCGGCCTTGACCCGGACAGCGCGTTCGACCAGCTCGCGGACAACGTCCGAGCTTCCATCGGCAACTGCTTCGGGGTTGGCTTCGATCAGGTCCAGGATTTCCGGGTCGGCAATGAAGCCGCACTTGACGACTTCAGCCATCCCGCTGAGCAGTTCATTCTTCGGCAGGGAACCCAGGGCATCGAGGTCCGCGAGGACTCCGGCGGGCGGATGGAACGCGCCGACCAGGTTTTTGCCCTCGGCCGTGTTGATCCCGGTCTTCCCGCCGACGGAGGCGTCCACCATGCCGAGCAGGCTGGTGGGGACGTGCACTACCTTGATGCCGCGCAGCCAGGTGGCGGCGACGAAACCGGCGACGTCGGTGACCGCGCCGCCGCCCACGGCGACGACCGCGTCGGAGCGGGTGAAGTCGTTCTGGCCCAGGACCTGCCAGCAGAAGGACGCGACCTGGATGTGCTTGCCCTCTTCGGCGTCGGGGATTTCCGCAGTAAGCGCGGTCAGGCCGGCCGCTGCCAGTTCGTCCCGGACCGTGTCACCCGTGGTGCGCAGGGCACGCGGGTGGATCACCAGGACGCGGCGGACCCGCTCCCCCAGCATGCCGGGCAGGCGGCCGAGCAGGCCGTTGCCGATGACGACGTCGTAGTTTTCGGCGGGCTTGTCGCCCGTGACCTTGATGATGGTGGGTTCAGCGGGCATTAGCGTTCTCCTTCGTCCAGGGCGGCGGTGATACGTTCCACGACTTCCGGAACGGCCAGTCCCCTGGTGTCTATAACAATGTCTGCCAGCGTTTCATAAAGCGGGCGGCGAGCCTCGTCCAGCGCGGACCAGCGGGCTACCGGGTCTCCGGCCAGGAGCGGCCGGTGGCCGGAACGCGAAATCCGCGGCAGGACGGTATCCAGGTCGGTGTCCAGGAACACCACGGTAGCGCGCTGCAGGAGCTGCTGCGTTCCGGCGTCCAGCACCGCACCGCCCCCCAGCGAGACCACGGACCGGACCGGTGAATCCAGCGCGCCGGCGACGGCGCGGGCCTCCACCTCACGGAAGTACGCTTCGCTGTGGCTGGCGAAAATCTCCGGGATGGGTCCGTGTTCCTCCACCACCACCTGATCGGTGTCCACATAGGGCAGTCCATGCCGGGAAGCGAGGGACCGGCCGACAACTGATTTGCCGGCGGCCATCAGCCCGATCAGGACCAGATGCTTCTCAGGCACCGGTGCCGGTGCCGGTTGATCCGAGGGATGCCGGAATGTTCTCGAGGTACGTGCGCAGGTTCCGGGCAGTTTCGGCCACGGAATCGCCGCCGAACTTCTCGGTGACAGCTTCGGCCAGGACCAGGGCGACCATCGCCTCGGCGACGACGCCGGCTGCCGGCACGGCGCAGACATCGGAGCGCTGGTGGTGTGCCCGTGCGGGTGCACCGGTGCTGACATCGATGGTCTTGAGTGCCCGGGGCACAGTGGCGATGGGCTTCATCGCTGCGCGGACCCGCAGGACTTCACCGATGCTCATCCCGCCCTCGATGCCGCCGGCCCGGTTGCCGGAGCGGATCACCTGGCCGTTTTCGTCCTGCAGGATTTCGTCGTGGGCGGCCGATCCGCGGCGCGTGGCAGTCAGGAAACCGTCTCCTACCTCGACGCCCTTGATCGCCTGGATGCCCATCAGGGCCCCGGCGATCCTGGCGTCCAGGCGGCGGTCCCAGTGCACGTAGCTGCCAAGTCCCGGCGGCAGTCCATAGGCAAGGACCTCCACCACGCCGCCGAGGGTCTCGCCCTCCTTGTGGGCGGCGTCCACCTCGGCAACCATCGCTTCGGTGACGGCGGGGTCGAAGCAGCGCATGGGATTTGCGTCCAGGGCAGCGACGTCGGCGGGCACGGGCAGGGCCGCCCCTTCCGGCGAAGCCACTGCGGCGATGCCCACGGTGTGGCTGACGAGTTCAATGCCGAGTTCCTTCAGGAACGCGGCGGCGACGGCGCCAAGGGCAACCCGGGCTGCCGTTTCCCGCGCACTGGCCCGCTCCAGGACGGGCCGTGCCTCATCGAAGCCGTACTTCTGCATACCGGTGAAGTCGGCGTGGCCGGGGCGGGGACGCGTGAGGGGGGCGTTACGGGCCTGGTCGGCCAGGATCTCCGGGTCCACCGGGTCAGATGCCATGATCTGTTCCCATTTGGGCCACTCGGTGTTGGCGATCTCAATGGCAATGGGACCGCCCTGGGTCAGGCCGTGGCGCACACCACCGAGGATCCGGACCTCGTCCTGTTCGAACTTCATCCTGGCACCGCGGCCGTAGCCAAGCCGCCGGCGGGCCAGGGCTTCCTGGATGGACGGCGTGCTCACTTCGACGCCGGCGGGGACGCCCTCTACAATTCCAACCAGTGCAGGCCCATGGGACTCACCGGCGGTCAACCAACGCAACATGGCTTCAATACTGCCATGTCCGGCAGGGGGCTTCAGCGCGGAGGCAGCCCCACTGCGTCACACATCACGTTTATGACGGCATCTTCGTCGCGGAAGGCATCCCCCGTGAAAAGGCGCACCTGTTCCACCGCCTGGTAGAGGAGCATTTCCAGCCCGGGCACGATCGTTCCGCCGGCTGCCTGCCAGGCGCCGGCAATGGCACTGGGCCAGGGATCGTAGGCAGCGTCCAGCAATACCGCGCCCCCGCGGCGGCAGTCCAGGGCCGCGAACTCGCCGGCAATCCCGTCCGCGCCGTGCGGCGGGAGGGTGCAGATCACGACGTCGGCTTCCGCACAGGCCGCGGCGGCAGCGTCCCAGCCGTGCAGCACCACCTCAGTGCCCAGCCGGCCGCCCACTTCCCGGACTGCCGGCTGGCCGCCGGCCTCGCCCCGGAAACTGCGGGCGTAAATGTCCACGCTGCTGCAGCCTAATTCCGTCAGGGCCGCTACGGCAGCTGTTGCGGTGCCGCCGGCACCGAGAACAGCCGCCCGGGGTGCGTGAGCGGCACCCGCATGCCGCAGGGCGTTGACCAGCCCTGCGACATCCGTGTTCCACCCGGTCAGGACCGGGCCCCCGGGGCCTGGTTCAAACGTGACCGTATTGATCACTCCCAGCGCCTGGGCCAGCGGATCCAGTTTGTCCACGGCCGCGGCCATGGCGCTCTTGAGCGGCATGGTGACGGACAGGCCGTTCCATCCCGGCTCCTGCCGGACCGCCGCCGCGAAGTCCGCGGCGGCTCCCTCTTCAACATCGATTGCATCGTAGGCGCAGTCGAATTTCAGGTACCGGTAGGCAGCCCGGTGAAGCTCAGGCGAGCGGGAGTGTCCGATGGGATGCCCCAGGACCGCCGCACGGCGGGTGTTCGCAGGCAACTACTCGCACCTTCCGGCTTCCTGGGTGCCGCACCACTCCTGGTACTCGCCGACATAGCGGGCATGTTCGGCCAGGGTCGAGGAGAACTTGGTCTCACCGGTGTCCAGGTTGACGGTGACCCAGTAGAAGAACGGGACATCGGCAGGATGGGCAGCCGCGTCGATCGCCTCCACGCTCGGCGAACCGATCGGCCCCACGGGCAGTCCGCGGTTCGCGTACGTGTTGTACCGGTTGGCGGTATCTGCCTTCTCTTCCGGCGTGAGGTTGTAGCTCTTGCGGCCCAGTCCGTAGGTCACGGTCGCATCGGACTGGATCAGCCCGTTGGTTTCCGTGTTGTCGGCGCGGAGCCGGTTTTCGATCGCTCCGGCAACCTTGTCGTAATCCGCTTCGCCTGCTTCGGCCTGGATGATGCTGGCCTTGGTCAGGACGTCGTACTGTGCAGCGGGATCACTTACCCCGGTTTCTTCGAGGGCGGCGAATGCGTTATCCACCATCTCGGTGACGATTTCCGTGGCGGTGATATCAACCGGGAAACGGTATTCGCCCGGGAACAGGTACCCTTCCAGGCTCACGGCCTTTTCCGGCAGGCCGAAGTCCTGCGGTTTGGCGGCGAGGGCCTCAAACTCCGCCAGCGGGATTCCCGTGGAGGAAACCAGGATGTCGAAGGTTTCGCTTTGGCGCAGGTCCCGGGCGACCGCTGCATAATGAACCGCGGATCCGCCGTCGCCAAGCAGCGCGGAAACGGCGCCGGAGGCGGACATCTGCTGGCGCATCTCATAGGTGCCAGGCTGGATTTCGCGCCCGCCGGCTTCCTGCTGGAAGACTTCAACGAACTTTTTGCTGGTGGCCACGATGTCCTGGGCAACAAGGTTGTCCCCGATCAGCAGCGGCCCTTCACCCGGATGGACCACAAAGGAAACCGATCCCTCACCCGGTCCCGGGTAGTCCTTGGTCTCGTTCATCCCGAGCAGGTCCCGCAGGAAGAGCGTGAGGCCGAAGACGACGCCGGCAAAAACGGCCAGGACAACGACCATCACCAGGGTGCGGCGGCGGCGCCTGCGCTGCTTGTCCCGGGACGGCCGGCGGCTGCGCCGGCTGGGTGGTTCCTCGGCGAAGAAGGTCTGGACGACGGGGGCGGGCTCGTAGCCGTGGTCGGCACCGCGGTGCTGGCCGCCTTCGTAGACACCGGCGTCTGCGTAGACGTCCTGGTGGCCATGGACTGGATCAAATTCGTGCGCAGGAACATCTTCGCCGGCGTAGCCGCCGGCGCTTGGACTGGATTCCGGTTCCTGCCCCGGCGGACGATGCTCGGGATACCTGTGGCTCACGGCGCGGAATCGCTTTCGGGGCGGCTGTCCTCGGAAATAGTTAGCTCCTCGTTTGGGGCCGGAGCCGCGGATCGCGTGCTCCGGCGAAATGTGACCGATGCCCCCACATCGCGTCCAAGGGAACGCTGCATGTCAATGGCCTGCTGCAATATACCCACAGCGGCCACTTGGTCTACCACTCTACGGTGATTTCTGGTGTCCAAGCCAGCTTCTCTTAGCGAGCGGTGGGCACTGACCGTGCTCAGACGCTCGTCAATCAGGCGCACCGGGACGTCCAGGCCGGCCCGGTCGAGTGCTTCGGCAAGGGCCTGCGCGTAGCCGCGGGCCATCTCCGTTGAAGCGGTTTCCGTGCCGCGCATGCTCTGCGGCAGGCCCACAAAAACCTCTACTGCACTCCGTTCGGCGGCCTCCCGGACCAGCACGGCGATGTCGCTGTTCTTCTTCGCGTCACGCTTCAGCGTCCGGACTGGGGTTGCCAGGACACCGTCGGGGTCGCAGGAAGCGACCCCGACGCGCGCCAGTCCAACGTCTACGCCGAGCTTTGGTCCGCGTGGATACTCGGCCATCGCCGGTGCTAGCCCCGGTTCGCCACCGCGGCGCGGATGGCAGTCAGGGCTTCGGACACCTTTGAGGCGTCGGTTCCGCCGCCCTGGGCGACGTCGTCCTTGCCTCCGCCGCCGCCGCCGAGGACACCGGCAGCGGTCTTCACCAGCGCACCGGCCTTCACACCCGCGGCACGCGCGGCTTCGTTGGTGGCCACGATGACCACGGGCCGGCCGTTGGCAGCACCGGCGGCGGCAACCACAGCGGCTTCGCTGCCGAGCCGGGACCGCAGGTCCAGCGCCAGCGTCCGCAGGTCGTCGGCACCGGAGACGGTGCCGGCGTCGTGCGCCAGGAGACGGACGCCGTCAATGTCGACGGCGGTGCCCACCAGGGCTGCGGCCGAGGCAGCCAGCTGCTCGCGGCGCAGGCGCTCCAGCTCCTTCTCCACCTGCTTGAGCTTGGCCAGGGTCGCGGCCACCCGCTCCGGCAGCTGCACCGAGGGAACCTTCAGCAGATCGGAGAGCTCGTTCACGAGGGCGCGCTCAGCGGCGAGGTGCCGGAAGGCGTCCATACCAACGAAGGCTTCCACCCGGCGGTTTCCGGACCCGACCGACTGTTCGCCGAGCAGGGTCAGGCTGCCGATCCGGGAAGTCGACTCCACATGCGTACCGCCGCAGAGTTCACGGGACCAGTCGCCGTCGATCTCCACCACGCGGACGTTGTCCCCATAGGCTTCACCGAACAGCGCCATGGCACCGAGGGCCTTGGCTTCTGCCAGCGGCATGACCTTGGTTTCGACCTTGTGGTTGTTGCGGATCGCCAGGTTGGAGACCTCTTCGATTTCCGACTTCGCGGCATCGGACAGGCCTTCGCCCCAGGAGAAGTCGAAGCGCAGGTAGCCGGCCTTGTTGAAGGAGCCGCGCTGCAGGGCCTCCGGGCCGAGGATCTGGTGCAGGGCGGCATGCACGATGTGCGTGCCGGAGTGCGCCTGCTCAGCGGCGTGCCGCTGCTCGGCGTCGACTGCGGCCAGGGCCAGGGCGCCGGCAGAGATTTCGCCTTCCCGCACGATCGCCTTGTGCACGGTCAGGCCCTTGACGGGGCGCTGGACGTCGGAGACCTCAAGCACAAAGCCGTCACCGGTGATGAGCCCGACGTCGGCTGCCTGGCCGCCAGCCTCGGCGTAGAACGGTGTTTCGTTCAGCACCAGCTGGATTTCGGAGCCCGGGCCGGCGTGGGAGACGGATTCCCCGTTGGCGATGATGCCGCGGACGGCGGATTCGGTGGTCAGCTCGTCGTAGCCGGTGAAGACGGTCTGTCCGGCACGGAGGAGTTCGTTGAAGACCGAAACATCGGAGTGGCCGTGCTTCTTGCCCCGGGCGTCGGCCTGGGCGCGCTGGCGCTGTTCCTGCATCAGGGAGCGGAACCCGGCCTCATCCACCTTGAGCCCGGCCTCTTCTGCCATTTCCAGGGTCAGGTCGATCGGGAAGCCGTAGGTGTCGTGGAGCGCGAAGGCATCCTCGCCGGAGAGCGGACGGCCGGCTGCCTTGGACTCCTGCACAGCGGCGTCGAGCCGCTCGGTGCCGGAGGCGATGGTGCGCAGGAACGCCTTTTCCTCGGCGTAGGCGATGCGGGAGATCCGGGCGAAGTCGGTTTCAACCTCGGGGTAGGTTCCCTTCATCGCGTCCCGGGATACCGGCAGCAGCTCCGGCAGCACAGCGGTTTCGACGCCGAGCAGGCGCATGGCCCGCACGGCACGGCGGATCAGGCGGCGCAGCACGTAGCCGCGGCCTTCGTTGGAGGGGGTCACGCCGTCGGAAATCAGCATCAGGGCGGAGCGGATGTGGTCGCCGACAACACGCATCCGGACGTCGTCAGTGTGGTGCGGGTCCGACGGGTCTTCGGCGGAGGTGTACTCCTTGCCGGCGAGCTCTGCGGCCTTGTCCAGCACCGGACGGACCTGATCGGTCTCGTACATGTTTTCCACGCCCTGCAGGATCATCGCAAGGCGTTCCAGGCCGAGGCCGGTGTCTATGTTCTTCTGCGGCAGTTCGCCGGCAACATCGAAGTCGGTCTTGGAGCGGACGGCGGAGAGCTGGTACTGCATAAAGACGAGGTTCCAGATTTCGATGTACCGGGTCTCGTCGACGGCCGGGCCGCCTTCCTGGCCGTAGGCCGGACCGCGGTCATAGTAGATCTCGGAGCAGGGCCCGCCCGGACCGGCCTGGCCGGTGGTCCAGTAGTTGTCTTCCTTGCCGGTGCCGATGATCCGCTCGTTCGGCACACCAATCTTGTCCCGCCAGATGGCGCGGGCCTCGTCGTCGCGCTCGTCGCCGTCCTGGTAGACGGTGACCCAGAGACGTTCGGGATCCAGCCCGTAACCGCCGTCTTCCACCGGGCTGGTGAGCAGCTCCCAGGCGAAGGTGATGGCCTCTTCCTTGAAGTAATCACCGAAGGAGAAGTTTCCGGCCATCTGGAAGAAGGTGCCGTGGCGGGCAGTCTTGCCGACCTCTTCGATATCGGCGGTGCGGATGCACTTCTGGACGCTGGTCGCCCGGTTGTACGGCGGCGTCTCCCGTGCGGTCAGGTACGGGATGAAGGGCACCATGCCGGCGACCGTGAAAAGCAGCGACGGGTCATTGGAAACGAGCGACGCGGAGGGAACGACCGTGTGGCCCTTCCGGCTGAAGAAATCCAGCCAGCGGCGTGCAATCTCGTGGGACTTCATGGTGTTTCTTACCCTTCTGGTAAATCAGGCACGCGCAGGGCAGCTGCACGCGGGAGGAAAATCAGCGGCGCGCAGCTGACATGGTGTCGGCGACGGTGTCAGTGGTTTCCAGCCCCAGGGCTGAGCGGAGCTCGCCCTCCCGCTGGTTCATGGCGTCGCGGAACGCGTCGGTGAAGTGGTGCACGGCGTCGGTGGCGCTGCCGACGGCCCGGTTAAGCCCGGCGGGACCGAGCGTTTCCCTGGCGTCTGAAAGACGGCGGACGGCGATGACGCCGATCGTGATGCCGATCGACATCCAAAACACACGCTTAATCATGGCTGCTCCTGTGGTGGTGTGGCGGTCGGGCCTAGCGGCTGCGTCGTCCGCGGCCGGCGGGCCGGCGGGCAGCCAGTGCGGTACGTACACCGTAGGTGAAAGCGGAGACCTTGATCAGCGGGGAGCCGACGGTAGCCGCGATCAGCGACGTCAGGGCCGAGACGTTCGCGGACGCGTCGGAGACATTCGAGGAAATGCCGTCCACCTTCTGCAGCTGCAGGTTGGTGGTGGAAACAGTGGTGGTCACTTCGTCAATCAACGGAGTGGTTTCGTCGCTGAGGGTCTTAATGGATCCGCGAAGTTCATCGAAGACCTTTCCCAGTTTGATGATGGGTACGGCCAGCAGCGCAACCAGCACGGCAAACACACCGGCTGCGATCAGACCGGCGATATCTCCACCTGACATGGTTCTCCTTGGGATCGGTTCGAAGACATTTCCGCTATGTACCTTACCCATTCGCGGGCCGGGACACTCACTTGAACACTGCGGGACTGCGGTTGCATCCAGCCCGGTGTGGCTGTACCAAACGAAACAGCCCGCGGCACGGGGCCACGGGCTGTTCCGGTTTCGCCTTGTGTTCCCGGGAACCGGGAAGACAGTCGAATTAGCGTGCGTAGTATTCCACCACGAGCTGCTCTTCGCAGGTCACGGGGACTTCCGAGCGCTTCGGGCGGCGAACCAGGCGGGCCTGCAGCTTGTCCAGGGAGACATCCAGGTAACCCGGAACAGCGGGCAGGACGTCGCGGTGGGCGCCGGCAGCGGCAACCTGGAACGGCGTCATGGTCTCGCTGCGCTGGTGCACATGGATGAGCTGGCCTTCGGACACGCGGAACGACGGGCGGTCCACGCGGGCGCCGTCAACCATGATGTGGCGGTGCACAACAAGCTGGCGGGCCTGGGCGATCGTCCGGGCGAAGCCGGCACGCAGCACGAGGGCGTCAAGACGCATCTCGAGAAGCTCGATCAGGTTTTCACCGGTCAGGCCGGCGGTGCGGCGGGCTTCTTCGAAGACACGGGTCATCTGTGCTTCGCGGATGCCGTACTGTGCACGCAGGCGCTGCTTTTCACGCAGACGTACTGCGTAGTCGCTGTCCTGCTTGCGGCGGGCGCGGCCGTGCTCACCCGGGGGGTAAGGCCGACGCTCGAAGTACTTTGCTGCCTTGGGGGTCAAAGCAATGCCGAGGGCGCGCGAAGCGCGGGCCTGACGGCGTGCACGTGTTGAATTAGCCACGTTCACCTTTCACTGTTTTGGCGGTTTCGCTGCGTCTGCGCCGGGACAAGCCCACCGTTTCCGCAGCTAATACGTAGTCACTGGCCTCCATTAGGGAGAGCTCCGGCCAACCGCTGCCTTCCGCTGCAACGCTGCTGCCATGACACGCCTCTGCCCTGCCGGGGTGAACCCGGCTGAATCAGAATTGGAATGTCCGGCAGAGCGCTTGCCAGTCAACCATCAATCCTAGCATGGGCCGGCCCGAGGCCGCGGCGCCAGGATGCCGGCTGCCTGCCGGGCGTCACTGCCCCCGGATGATCCCCCGCAGGCGCTCCAGCCGCGCAGAAATATCCCGTTCCGCACCGTTGGCGGTGGGCTTGTAGTAGTCCTTGCCCACCAGGTCATCGGGGGCATACTGCTGCTTGGCGACCCCGTGCGGTTCGTCGTGGGAGTAGATGTAGCCCTTGCCGTGGCCCAGCTGTTTCGCCCCGGGATAGTGGGCGTCCCGCAGGTGGGAAGGCACTCCGGTGCCGTAACCGGCACGCACATCCGCTGTCGCAGCGCCGATCGCCTTGTACGCGGCATTGGATTTCGGTGCTGTCGCAATATGGACAACGGCCTCGGCCAGGATCAACCGGCCCTCCGGCATACCGATCATCTGGACCGCCTGTGCCGCGGCAACAGCGGTCTGCAGCGCCGTCGGGTCTGCCATACCCACGTCCTCGGCAGCGGAAATCATCAGGCGCCGGGAGATAAAGCGCGGGTCCTCCCCCGCTTCGAGCATCTTGGCCAGGTAATGCAGGGCGGCATCAACGTCGGATCCCCGCAGCGACTTGATGAACGCACTGGTGACGTCGTAGTGCTGGTCCCCCGCCCGGTCATAGCGCAGGGCGGCCACGTCCAGTGCCTGCTCGGCGTGGGAGAGCAGGACGGTCGGCACCTCTTCGTCCGGATCACGTTCGGAATAGGCAACACCGGCAGCGGCTTCCAGCGCGGTCAGCCCCCGGCGGGCGTCACCGGCGGCCAGGCGGACCAGGTGCTCGAGTGCTTCATCATGAAGCTGAATCCGCCCGGCGAGGCCACGCTCATCGGCCACGGCGCGGAGCAGGAGGCTGGAGATATCAGCCTCGGTCAACGGCTTCAGTGTCAGGAGCAGTGACCGGGAAAGCAGGGGCGAGACGACGGAGAAGGAAGGATTTTCGGTGGTCGCCGCAATCAGCACCACCCAGCGGTTCTCCACCCCGGGAAGCAGTGCGTCCTGCTGGGCCTTGTTGAACCGGTGGATTTCGTCCAGGAAAAGCACCGTGGTGACACCGTGCAGGTCCCTGGCCGTCAGTGCTTCATCCATCACGCGCCGGACGTCCTTTACCCCGGAGGTGATGGCGGACAGTTCAACGAACTTCCGTCCCGGACCACGGGCGACAACGTGGGCAAGGGTGGTTTTGCCGGTGCCGGGAGGCCCCCAGAGCATCACCGAGGACGGGCCGGCAGGCCCGCCCTGGGGGGCTTCGGCGAGGGTCCGCAGCGGGGAACCCGGTGCCAGCAGGTGCTGCTGTCCCACCACCTCGTCGACGCTGCGCGGACGCATGCGGACCGCCAGGGGGCTGCGCGGGCGCTGGCGGGCACCGCCGTCGGCGTCCGGCTCCCCCGAACCGCCGCTGTCTTCGGGGTCCAGGTCCTCATCGCTGCTGAACAAGTCACTCACATCCCAAGGCTACCCGCGCGCTCTCCCTCTCTGCGGACCAGCGGTCCCCGGCGGATGCAGTCCCAGGCGGCCAGCGGAGTTCAGGGACTGGAAGGAAACCCGCGGGTTAGAGCGAAACCGAACCGTCGATGCAGGTTACGGACTCTCCACCCACCCAGATGCGGCCCTCCCGCATAAAGACCCGGACCAGGCCGGAACGGTGCACTGCGGTGCCCTGCGTAACCGTGTAGCGTTCCCCGGCCAGGCCTTCACCGATCAGCCACTGGGCCAGGCCGGCGTTCAGGCTGCCGGTTACCGGGTCCTCGGAGACGCCAAGGCCGGGGGCGAAGGCGCGCACCTCGAAGTCGGTTTCAGCGGTTTCGGGCTGCGGGCCGATCACACCGACCCGCAGGTTGCCGAGCGCGGCGTGGTCCGGGCGCAGCGAAAGCACTGTCTCCGCGTCGGGCAGCAGCAGCCCCAGCCACCCCGGGCCGTTGTCCACCCACTGGTGGCCGTCCACCTGGTTCGGGGTGAGCCCCAGTGCAGCGGTGACCCGGGCAAGGATGTCCTCCTCCACGGGCCCGGTCCGGATGAGCCTCGGCGCAGCGAACGCGGCCAGCCCGGCATTGACCCGCAGCGGCACCAGGCCGATTCCGCACTCCTGGATCACCAGCCCCGGCCGTACCGGGGTATTCCCGGCCTCGGTCCACGCATGGCAGGTGCCGAGTGTTGGATGGCCCGCGAACGGAATCTCTCCCCCCGGCGTGAAGATCCGGACCCGGTAGTCGGCTTCCTCCTGCGTGGCCGGGAGCACGAACGTCGTCTCCGAGAGATTTGTCCAGCGCGCGAACTGGAGCATGGCTTCATCGTCAAGGCCGTCCCCGTCCAGCACCACCGCCAGCGGATTGCCCTGAAAGGGGCGGCTGCCAAAGACGTCTACCTGCTTGAACCAGCGTTGTCTCATGCGGACACTTTAGTGGCTCCCCCGGCAGCAGGCTGGCAGCCCGGCGGTTACGAAGTGTTGCGGATCCGCCACTGCGTGTGACACGGGTTTGCGCCCGCCCCTGCCCCGCCCCTAGATTGATGGGCAGAATCAAGAGTTCCAGCCACAGGCCCTGGCCGGTTGGACGGCAACCCTCTCGCCATAGCGGGGTGCTCCAGGTGACGATTCGGCCGTCCCGGTGGATCTCCCGGTGCGGCAAGTACAGCGTCCCCGTGCTGCCTTCCGGGCAGCGGGCGCATCAGGCAGAGGAAGTCCCATGGCCCTTGAAACCGATCTGCAGCCCACTGCCCTCCGCCGCGCGTTTGGCCGTTTCCCTTCCGGAATCGCGGCCCTGTGCGCCGATATTGACGGCGCACCGCAGGGCATCGTCGCGTCGTCCTTCACCGTGGGGGTCTCCATGGAGCCGCCGCTGGTGATGTTCGCGGTCCAGAACACCTCGCGGACCTGGCCGGTGCTGCGCGCCGCGCAGCGGATCGGTGTGTCCGTCCTCGGGACAGGGCACGACGGCGTCTGCCGCCAGATTGCCTCCCGCGACGGCGACCGGTTCGCCGGCCTCGAACTGCACGAAGCTGAGGGCGCACTGTTCCTGGACGAAGCCGCCCTGTGGCTCGACTGCTCGATCGAAAATGAGGTGCCGGCCGGAGACCACGCCGTGGTGCTCCTGCGGGTCCACGGCTATTCCACCCACGAGGACGCCCATGAACCGCTGGTGTTCCACGGTTCAGCGTTCCGTAATCTGGCGGTTCCTGAGTTCGCCTGACCGGGACAGGCAGCCGCCGGACTCAGTACCAAGGAAAAGGGTGCACACCCCGGGCTGAAATGGCCCGGGGTGTGCACCCTTTCCGGTGCTGGATCCCTGCTGCTAAATCCCTGCTGCCGAGCTACGCGTCCAGTCCAAGGCTGAACAGCGTCGCGATGCTGCCGGCTTTCAGGCTGGCCATCCCCGGGTTGGCGGATGTTGTGAGTCCGGTCCAGATCTGGTTCGCTCCGGCGTTCTTCGAATACATCCCCACGATTCCCTCGTCCCGGTAGAAGTCGAGGTAACTCGAAACCGCGCTCTTGAGATGTCCGTCTGCTTCGGGGAGCCACTCCTGGTTTGCTTCGCCGGCAGAGCAGGCAGCGACCTTGGCCGGGGTGCCGGGCACCAGGCACATATCGGGCCGTGCTTCGCTGTGGACCGCCCCGCGGGTATCCATAAACCAGCGCTGGGCCGCGGTGTCAGCGCACAGTGCCTTGTTTTTCGGGACAGTAACGCTGAGGTTTCCGCCCAGCACCAGGCAGTGGCCGTTGTTGACGAGCAGCCGGCTTCCAGCCGGCAGTATCCGGGTGGAACTTTCCGTGAAGCCGTTTGAGGACATCAGGGCGGCGAGTTCCGCCGTGGTTGCCGCGTCCTTCGCATCGAGCTTTGCCTGATTGTCCTGGATAAACGTGTCGATCGCGGCAGTGGCGAAATTCAGCCCGGAGAGGGTGGCAATGCTGCTGGCCTTCAGCGTTGCCATTCCCGGGTTCTGCGAGGCGGCCAGTCCCTGCCAGATCTGATTGGCTCCGGACGTCCGGCCGTACATGCCGGCGATTCCCTGGTGACGGTAGAAGTCGAGGTAGTTGGACACCGCACTCTTCAGGTGTCCGTCGGCCTCGGCGATCCACACCTGGGACGCTGCGGTCGTGGCGCACGCCGCCGTCTTCACCGGTGTACCGGGAATCAGGCACAGGTCCGGACGCTCTTCGCTGTGAACCGCCCCGCGTGCGTCCATCACCCAGCGCTGGGCGGCAGTGTCTGCACAGAGGGTTTTGTCCTGCGGGACTGTGACGCCGAGGTCCGCACCCAGCACCAGGCAATGCCCGCCGTCGACCAGCAGCCGGCCACCGGCAGGAAGCACCTGCGTGGGACTCTCCACCAGTCCGAGGGAAGACATCAGGGTGAACAGCTCCGCTGTGGCGGCCGGGTCCTGGGCGTCGAGCTTTGCCTGATTGCGCTGGATGAAAGCATCGACCGAGGCAGCTGCGGCCGACTGCTTCTGGACAGCTGCTGCCACACCCTGGGCTACCGGCGTGAGGCCGCTCAGATCGTCTTTCCAGCTCTCCAGCAGGACCGTGCCGTCCGTGTCCAGCAGCGGTACCGCCTGGTTGGCGGCGGCCTGGAGCTTCGCCTCAAGCTCCGGAAGTTCGACGGCGCGCAGGGCTTCGTAGCCTGCGTCCTGGCCAATGACGACGGCGGGCCGCAGCGGCTCCTGGTCTGAGGCGATGGTGATGGAGTTGCCAAGCTTCGTGGTTGTGCCGTTCACCCGGCAGTGGATGGAGGCACCGGTTGGTTTGTCCGCGTGGGACAGGTTGATGTTGAACTGCTTCACCCCGTTGGTGGCCAGCAGCGCGGTTTTGTCCACCCGTCCGTCCTGGAAGCTGATTTCCATCCAGCACCTGCGGGTGGAGTCCGTGGCCGTGGTGTCTGCCTGCGGGAGGTCGAAGACGTTTCCGTAGTTGCTGCGGAAGGCCGGGTAGAGCACTGTCTGCTCTGGCACTGCGGGGTTGTACCCGCCAAGCAGGGTGTACACCGGCACACCGACCTCGGAGGGCCGGGGGGCCGAGAAGGCAGGCGTCTTCACCTTTGCATCGACGTATCCGCCGGCTGCGGAATCCCAGTCGCGGTAGCCGCTCGGATAGTCCAGATCCGGCACCACCGTGCGGAAGGAACGCTGGGCAATCTCGGCGCTGTAGCCGGTGAGGTGTGTGTAACGGGAGAGGGTGCTCGAATTGCTGCCTCCGGACATGGTGTCCCGGTGGTAGTTGTAGATGCCCTGATAGTTCTGGGTGAAGTTTCCGGCGCTCAGATCGAAGCCGGCCGCGGTAAAGGCCGTGTTTGCGGAGAGGTTGGAACGCATCCGGTCCCGGTAGGCGATGTAGCCCCAGCCGCTCTCGCTGTGGTGGCTGGCGTTAATGACCCGCTCGTCGCCCTGCTTGGAGGTGTCGATGCCGGGGTAGTGCCCCAGCCCGTAGGAGTGCCCGAGTTCGTGGCTGAGTTCGTTCCCCACCGAGTCATACAGGGTCGCCATGCCGTTGCCGCCGCTGAGGCCGTGGGACTGCACCCCGTTGGCGTAGTTTCCGGCGGAGTGATGGATGATCCGCTGGTTGAAGGTGCCCGGCTGCTTTTGGTCCATCGGCCCGCTGGTGGTGCCGAAGTTCGCGAGGTTGATGCCGGTGCTCACCTGCGCCTTGCCAACGCTTTCGCGCATGTCGCCCGAGTAGACGTCGCCGTTGACGGCGCTCTTCTGGTCGTAGATCACCCCGGAGCCAACAATCACTTTGTCCAGGCGCACCGGCTCGTAGATGGCCATCGTCAGTTTGGAGACAGGAATGGTCTGGAAATAGTCGGCGCCCGATTTCTCCGGCTCGTTGAACATGTAGTGACCGTCGGTCTTGGGATAGTCGGTAAGCATGCCGAGCTGGATGGAGCTGATGATCATTTCGGCCGGGGCCGCAAATTCAATCCCGTTCCGTGCGAGGACGCCGCTGCCCGTATCCGTTGTGAACGTCAGTTCCAGGCCCGGTTTCATCCAATTCCACGGCAGCTCAGCTGTCCAGGCCGTCGAGGAATATGCGATGTCCGGCCTGTTATTGGTAATGCTCATATCTGAGCGGGGAATATCCGCCGGCGCCGCCAGCTCCAGTGTCCCCTGCGCGGTGCCGTTGACCGTAGCCGTGACACTTACGCGTGTGGCTCCGGAAAGCGGTGAGAAGAGAACCAGTGCAGCCCTTTCGGCGACCAGGGACGGCATTTTCGCCGCAGCGTTTCCCTTTGCGTTGATTGTATGGCTCTGGGCAAACTGCACCTGGCCTTCGAGATTTCCGGTGAGGTCGTTGCGGAGCTGCCGCTGCGCCCCCGACGCCGTGGTGTCGTAGAATCCCGGGATGTCCAGCGGAAGCACGGAAGACGCTGGTTCCGCTGCCAATGTCGCGGCACCGCCTTCTCCGGTCCGGGGTACCTCCGTCGTAAAGCCCGTGAGCCCCAGGACCAGGGCCGTCCCCAGCGATACGGTGGTGAGCCGGGCCGCCAGCGGGTGTTTGTGGCTGCTGCCGGATTTTTTGCCGGATTTCTTGTAGCGCTTCTTGTTGCGGTTCTTGTTGCGCGGATCTTGACGCTGCATTCGTGTTCCTCGTCGGCCTGCGGTGAATCGGCGATGTGACATATTTGTCAGGTGCTGGCAGAAAATAATCGCCTTTAAAACCCTATGGCCGTCATTCCTCCGCTGGAATAGCGAACGGCCAAACCCGCACGCGATTCCGCAAACTAATCTTCAGCCGATAAACCGCAAGCATGCTTCTTATATCCGGTGATGGAACCTGGCCAACATTGACACCGGGAAAGCCCGCCTGGGACCGGAAACGCCAGCCGCTGATAACCTGCCACAGTGAAACAGGAAATACCGCTCTCCGCAGCAGTCCCCCGGCCATTCCGGCAAGTCGATGTCTTCAGCCCGCAGCCTTTCCGCGGCATCCCGCTGGCCGTTGTCCACAACGCCGGAGGGCTGACCGATCAGCAGATGCAGCAGTTCGCCACCTGGACCAACCTGTCCGAAACCACCTTCCTTGTCCCGCCGGCCGATCCCGCCGCTGACTACGGCGTGCGGATCTACACCCCGGATGGGGAACTGCCGTTCGCCGGTCATCCCACGCTCGGCTCTGCACATGCCTGGCTCGAAGCCGGCGGCACCCCGGCCGGCGCGGGAGGTATCGTCCAGGAGTGCGCTGCCGGACTCGTCCGGCTGCAGAATCACGGGGGACGCCTCGCTTTCGCAGCGCCTCCGCTGACGAGGTACGGGCCGGTCGCGGAAACGCAGATGCAGCAGATAGCGGCTGCCCTGGATCTTCCCCGTGCAGCGCTGGTGGATGCCTCGTGGCTGGTGAACGGCCCGGAATGGATCGGCGTGCTGCTCGGATCCGCGGAGGAAGTCCTTGCCGTCCGCCCCAACTACCAGGCGATGGCGGGGCTCGAGATTGGAATCCTCGGTCCTTATTCCGGAGGCGGATCCGTGGACTTCGAGGTGCGCACGTTCATCCCCGGGGACATTCCGGTTGAGGATCCGGTCACCGGGAGCTTCAATGCGGGAGCCGCGCAGTGGCTGATCTCCTCCGGGCGGGCGCCGGAATCTTATGTGGCTTCCCAGGGAACCGTGCTGGGGCGGGCCGGCCGGGTCCATGTACGCTCCGATGGAACCGATGTCTGGGTCGGAGGCGACTGCAGGACCCGGATTTCCGGGACCGTCACCCTCTAGTTCCGGGGCTATCCGGACAGCAGAAAGCCCGGCCGTTTTTTGACGGCCGGGCTTTCAACTGCTGCTGCTGCTACTCAGCCGCGGGCTTCTCCTGCTGCTTGTCCTGCTTCTTCTCCGGCTTGAAATCGACGCCGGCTTCCTTGCGCTGCTGGGCGCTGATCGGCGCCGGAGCGGAGGTCAGCGGATCGTAGCCGCCGCCGGACTTCGGGAAGGCAATGACGTCGCGGATGGAGTCGGCACCGGCCAGCAGGGCTACCACCCGGTCCCAGCCGAAGGCGATTCCGCCGTGGGGCGGAGCACCGTACTTGAAGCCTTCGAGCAGGAAGCCGAACTGCTCCTGCGCGGTCTCCTCGGAGATGCCCATCACCTTGAAGACGCGCTCCTGGACGTCGCGCTGGTGGATACGGATGGAGCCGCCACCGATTTCGTTGCCGTTGCAGACAATGTCGTAGGCGTAGGCCAGGGCGGAGCCGGGATCCTTGTCGAAGGTGTCCATGAACTCAGGCTTCGGCGAGGTGAACGCGTGGTGCACAGCGGTCCATTCGCCTTCACCGGCAGCAACATCGCCGGCAGCGACGGCTGCGGCGGCCGGCTCGAACATCGGGGCGTCGACGATCCAGACGAAAGCCCAGTCCTTGGGATCGATCAGGCCGGTGCGGTGGCCGATTTCGACGCGGGCCGCGCCGAGCAGGGCACGTGCTTCGGAGGTCTGGCCCGCGGCGAAGAAGATGCAGTCGCCGGGCTTGGCGCCAACCTTCGCAGCGAGGTTCTCCCGCTCAAAGTCGGTCAGGTTCTTGGCGACCGGACCGGTCAGCGTGCCGTCCTCCTGGACCAGCACGTAAGCCAGGCCCTTGGCGCCGCGCTGCTTGGCCCATTCCTGCCAGGCGTCCAGCGTGCGGCGGGCCTGCGAGGCACCGCCGGGCATCACCACGGCACCGACGTACGGAGCCTGGAATACGCGGAAAGTGGTGTCCTTGAAGAACTCCGTCAGTTCGGTCAGTTCCAGGCCGAAGCGCAGGTCCGGCTTGTCCGAGCCGTAGCGGGCCATGGCATCGGCGTAGGTCATGCGGCGGATCGGCGTTTCGATTTCGACGCCGATCAGCTTCCAGAGTGCCTTGACGATTTCCTCGCCCAGGGCAATGATGTCGTTTTCCTCGACGAAGCTGGCTTCGATGTCCAGCTGGGTGAACTCCGGCTGCCGGTCGGCGCGGAAGTCCTCGTCACGGTAGCAGCGGGCAATCTGGTAGTACTTCTCGAACCCGCCGACCTGGAGCAGCTGCTTGAAGAGCTGCGGCGACTGCGGGAGGGCATACCAGGAACCGGGCGCCAGGCGGGCCGGCACCACGAAGTCGCGGGCACCTTCGGGGGTGGAACGGGTCAGGGTCGGCGTCTCGATCTCCACGAAACCTTCGCCGTGCAGCAGCTCGCGGGCAATGCGGTTGGCTTCGGAGCGCAGGCGCAGTGCCGCGGACGGAGCCGGGCGGCGCAGGTCCAGGTAGCGGTGCTTCAGGCGGGCTTCCTCGCCAACTTCCACGTGCTCGTCGATCTGGAAGGGCAGCGGATCGGAGGTGTTGAGGATAACAACCTCGTCGGCAATGACCTCAACCTCGCCGGTGGCCAGCGCAGGGTTCTCGTTGCCTTCGGGACGGCGCTCGACCTTGCCGGTGATCTGCAGGACGTACTCGTTGCGCAGGCCGTGGAAAACGTCTTCTTCCCGGACAACCACCTGGGCCACGCCGGAGGCGTCACGCAGGTCGAGGAAGGCGACGCCTCCGTGGTCGCGGCGGCGGGCAACCCAGCCGGCCAGGGTAACGGTCTGTCCAATATGCTCGGCCCTCAGGGAACCAAGGGCGTGTGTGCGCAGCACAGCAGTCCTTTCAAGTTTGATTGCTTGCGGAAACACCTGTTCCCGCCCATTGTGAGTAGAGATCTTCTTCGAGTTTACCGGTGATCCATTCTGTTCCCGGCCAAGGGCAGACTGATCGGAGGATGAGTGTCCGGCAACGCTGCCCTGAACCGGCCCCTTGGCGGCTTCGATGCGACAATGGCCGGCATCGGATCCATCGTTGGCGCCGGGGTGTTTGTGGTTTTTCCCGCTGCTGTGGCTGCGGACGGCGGCGGGCTGGCGGTGCCGCTGCTCATCGCGGCCGTCGTCGCCTATGCGTGCGGCGTGTCGATCTTCCAGGTCAGTGCCGCCCTGGATGCGGATCAAGCTAATTACGACGACGGCGGCACCCGCGCAGCGCGCCTGCTCCTCGGTCCCACGGCCGCCTTTGTCACCGGCTGGGTGTTCCTCTGTTCCCGGCTGGCGGCCTCCGCTGTTGCCGCCCTGATGCTTGGTACCTATCTGCTGCCGGATTTCGCGGTTCCGGTGGCGGTTGGCGCCGTGGTCTTGACCGCTGTGCTGAATATCTTTGGAATCACCCGCAGCGACTGGGTGTCCCGGTTTATTGTCGCGTTCGTGATTGCGGTGCTGGCCTTCGTGGCGGTGGCCGCGTTCAATTCCGGCCATCCTCCCGGGAGCGTAAAACTGGCAACACTGCCGGAGCCGGGGCTTGCCGGCATCCTGGAGTCGGCCGCACTGCTCTACTTCGCGTTCATTGGCTACGGTTATCTCGCGTCGCTGGGACCGCATGTCCGCTCCCCCGCACGCAACATTCCGCTGGCGCTGCCCGCCGCCCTCGCCGTCGTCCTGGGCCTGTATCTGCTGGTGGGGCAGTCACTGCTGAGCTATTTTGGCGCTCCGGCCCTGGCGGCGGAAGCCGCCCCGGTCCTGGGTCCGGTGTCGCAGGTCAGCGGCAGCATTGGCACCGGTGCGGTGCTGATCGCCGCGGCCGCCGCCGGGCTGGGTGCGCTCTCTGCCCTCAATGCGGGCTGCGCCCGCGTCGCCTCGGCCATGTCGGAAGAAGGCGAGCTGCCCTCGGTGTTCGGCCGGACCCGGGCTGCGCTGAAGGGGCGCCCGGAGACGCACTGGGCCGGCGTCACCGCGGGAGCCGCCGTCGTCGTTGTCCTGGTGGCGGCTTTTCCGCCCGGCACCCTGCTGGGGGTGGCAGCCTTCTTTGGCCTGCTTTACGCCGGCGCCACCGCCGTGACCGCCTTCAGCCTGCGGTCACGGCGGTGGTATACACCGCGCGTGCTGAACCTGCTGGGGCTGGCCGGTGCACTGCTGCTGGCCCTGTCCCTGCCGCTGCTGGTCATCTCCCTGGGGTTGATGGCCATTGTGGCCGGCGCCGTCGTGCGCCTGACCTTCCGGCGGGGACGGTGACTAAGCGGTCCCCTGCACCAGCAGCCAGGCCTCAAGCTCAGCCAGCAGCTCATCCTTGCGTTCAGCGGAAGCGAAGGAACCCGTGATCGAGTTGCCGGCCAGCTGGGCCAGCTGGGCGGGGTTCAGATCGAAGGTCTCGCGGAGCACGGCGAAGTTGTCGTCAACGTAGCCGCCAAAATAGGCAGGATCATCCGAATTGACGGAGACGTTCAGTCCCTGTTCCAGCAGCAGCGGCAGCGGGTGGCTTTCCAGTGCATCCACAGCCTGCAGGCGGACGTTGGACAGCGGGCAGATGGTCAGCGGAACCTGGTCCCGTTCCAGGCGTTCGACCAGAGCCGGGTCATCCATGCAGCGGATCCCGTGGTCAATCCGGTCCACGAGCAGCAGGTCCAGCGCCTGCTCGATGTAGTGCGACGGGCCTTCTTCGCCCGCGTGGGCCACCAGCTTCAGGCCGGCGGCACGTGCCTGCGCGTACAGCGGCACAAAGTTCTCCGGCGGGTTGCCCAGCTCCGCTGAATCCAGGCCGATGCCGATGATCGGGGCGTTCATGGCCAGCAGGTCGGTGAGGACCCCGGCAGCCTCTTCCGGCGAACGGTCCCGCAGGAACGCGGCGATCAGGGCCGAGGAGATGCCGAACTCCTCCTGGGACACCGCCAGGACGGAGGCAACACCGTTGATGCAGGTTTCCAGGGCGACGCCGCGGATCAGGTGCGCCTGCGGATCGACCATCATTTCCACGTGCCGGACGCCGGCAGCGGCTGCCCGGGCCAGGTACGCGCGGGTCATATCCGCGAAGTCTGCTTCGGTGCGCAGGACGTCCATATTGGCGTAGTACAGGTCCAGGAAGGACTGCAGATCGGTGAACTCGTAGCGGGCACGAAGCTCATCGAGGTCCGCATACGGCAGTTCGATGCCGTTGCGGGCAGCCAGTTCAAAGATCAGCTCCGGCTCCAGGGTTCCTTCGATGTGGAGGTGGAGTTCAGCGCAGGGCAGCTTGCTCAAGGGAGTCCTTTCAAATGATCCGGCGGCTGCGGCGTGCCGCAGCGTCCCTTTCAGCCTAAGACGCCTGCGCCGCGGAGACCATTCCAGCTGCTGGCGGTTCCTTCGGCTAAGCACTGTGCCGTGCCCGGAGCACCAGGCCATACTGGGGAAATGAGCAGCGGCCAGCAGGCAGTGAACAAACGGTGGTGGTCACGGTTGGAACCCGGCACCCGCGCGTGGTTGATGAACAACAACGGCGATGCTGTGCCCGGCGGCGTGGCAGCTGAAGTCCTGCGTGCGGGAGGACCGGCAGCCCTGCCCGCCGAGGTGCCTGCTGAGGAAGGCGGCGGCCAGGCCGGCCTGTACTACTCAGATGAAGTCATCGACTGGATCGAGGCAACCGCCAACGCTGAGGACACGTAGGGGCCCCTGTTGAGGGGACCGAGCCCGGCTGGCTGTTTTACGGCCGGGTCAGCAAAGCTGCACCCTCACGTGCCCGGCAGCCCCGCCGCGGGTGGCCGCGGCTGTTCGTCCGCCAGCCACCCGAGGATGCCGGCGGCCGGCCCGCCCGAAGCGCTGCGCCACCCGGTGCCGGCCCAGAGGTGCAGTGTGCCGCTGTCCCCCGCTTTGCCGGCGGCCTGGCGCAGGGCACGGGTGAGGTGATGGACGGCGGGGTAGGCATTCAGTGCGTGCTGCTCGTGCCGGTCAATGAAGCCGTTGCGCAGGGCCCGGGCCGGGCGGCCGGTGAAGGCACGGGTCAGGACGGTCTCGGTGTAGGCGGTATCAGCCAGTGCGGTCCGGTGCGTTGGTGAGGTGCCGGCCTCATCGGCGAGGAGCAGCAGGGTGCCCACCGCGGCCGCTTCGGCGCCGGCATCCAGGAGCCCGCGGAGAGCCTCCGGACCGTCGATGCCGCCGGAGGCGATGATCGGCAGCCTGGTTCCGGCGCGGACCGTCCGGACCAGGTCTTCGGTGCTGATCGGATCGATCCTGCGCTCCGGGGCGAACGTGGCACTGTGCCCTCCCGCGGACGGACCCTGCACCACCAGCCCGTCAACGCCGGCTGCCTCCGCCTGCTGTGCTTCGCCCGCAGTGGTCACGGAGGCGAGGATCCGGCTTCCTGCCCGCTGCAGCGCTGCGATGACAGCCGGCTCGGGCAGGGCGAAGGTCAGCGAAATCACCGGCACCGGGTCCTGGAGCAGCAGGGCCACCTTCTGGTCCCAGAAATCCTCGTCCTGCACGGGCCGCGGGTCGAGCGTCAAACCGTATCGGCCGGCGTCGGGCTGCAGCTCACGTGCGTAGCTCCGGAAAGCACCTTCATCGACGGTGGGGTCCGTTGGTACGAAGAGGTTCACCCCAAACGGATGCCCGCTGGCCTGGAGCTGTTTGATCTCCATGCCGAGGGCTTCCGGGGTTTTGTACCCTCCGGCCAGGAACGGAAAACCTCCGGCTTCCGCCACCGCGAGGGCCAGCGCCGTCGTCGTTGGGCCGCCGGCCATGGGAGCAGCGGCGATCGGCAGGCGGGACTTCAGCAGCGGTTCTTGCATATCAAAACCCTCTCACTTGAGGATCGTGTTGTCCTTCCGCCCGTAACACTGGATCTGCTCGGATGCTCTACTCCGGCAGGAACAGCTCTTCGATCCGGCAGTGGAAGACGCCCGCCAGCCGGAACGCCAACGGCAACGAGGGGTCGTAGCGTCCCTTTTCGATGGAGATGATGGTCTGGCGCGAGACTCCGAGTTCATCGGCCAGGCGCTGCTGGGACCACCCGATTTCCTGGCGGCGCTGGGGCAGCGTGTTATTCATGCGCCCGCCAGTTTTTTCAGCCAGAGGTATCGTGCACCGAAATCCAGCATGGAAAAGAGAATCACGACTGCAAGGACCAGACTGGCGGGGCCTTCAATCCCCAGAAATGCGACTGCTGCACAGCTGATCCCGGCAACCAGCAGAATGTCCGTAAAGGCACCACTCGCTGCTTTGTCATACCAGGAGGACTCCACGGAATCCTCAGGTTTGTCGACTGCTCCGGCGAGGGTCGAGCGGTCAACGAGCACCGCCCAGGCAAGTGCGGCTGCAACCGGTAGGACAGCAGCCCCCATCACGGCGAACTCGATCAGCGGATTCTCACCGTTCCGCAGCCAGCTAAACAGTGCGCCGCAACCGGCGGCTGTGAGGATTCCGGCCATCAGGGAAGCGCTCAGCAATGCCGCGGCACCGCCCCCAAAACGTGCACGGCCCCATTTGGTCCGCTGAACCTTGGTGCTCATCTGACTGCCCTTCGAAAAGACGGAAATGCCCTGTCAAGGAAACTGTACAGTCAAGCTACCTTTACGTAAAGTGAGCTTTACTAGGGCATCAGGACCGTGCGGGCGCGTGCAGGTGTGCTTTTTCCCCGCCATGGTCGAAAATCGTCAGGATTTCCACCGGGCCTTCATGCGCGCCGACATGGTGCGGCACCATCGTGGAGAACTCCGCGGCCTGCCCTTCATGGACCAGGATGGTCCGCTCCCCGAGCATCAGGCTGACGGTGCCGGACAGGACAGTGAACCACTCCCTCCCCGGGTGGACACTCAGGCCGCCGTCGTCTGCTGAGCGTTCCGCGGTGATCCGCATCTTCGCCACGGTGGTGCCGCTGGCCGAATGCTCCCGCGAGAGGAGCCACGTCGTGACGCCGCGCTGGTGTTGTGGCTCGGCACGGATCACGACGTCGTCATCCGCATTTGATTCCACCAGCTGATCCAGCGTGGTCCCCAGCGCCTTGGCCAGCGGCACCAGCTGGTCCAGGGCAATCCTGCGGTGTCCGGTCTCGATGCGGCTGAGGGTTGACGGACTGAGGAAGCAGCGGGCAGCCAGGGCATCCAGCGACCAGCCCTTCGCCAGACGCAGGCCCTTGATGCGCTGCCGGATTACCGTATCCAAGGAAAGGTCCTGAAGATCTTGCGTCATAGGCAAGAGTGTATTCGACTATGGCAAGTCTTGTTTAGGCTTAACCCATGACATCCCCGCATCAGCACGGTTCCCGGCAGACCCACCAGCACAGCCAGCACAGCCAGCACAGCCAGCAGCAGAGTGGACACCATAACCACCAGCACGGTGACGAGTCCGGCCTGGCCGAGGTGCTGGACCTCGATGCCCTCTTATTGAAGGAGCATCTGCAGGAGATCTTCGAGTGGACCGCTGCCCATCAGCCAAACCCGGCGACCATCCTGGACCTGGGTGCGGGAACCGGGACCGGCACCCTTGGGCTGGCCCGGACCTTTCCCGCTGCCCAGGTGGTAGCAGTGGACCAGTCCGAATTTATGCTGCAGCGGGTGGCCGCAATGATGGAAAACCAGGGGCTCTCGGACCGGGTCTCCACCCTCCAGTCGGATCTCGATACCGGCTGGCCCCAGCTGTCCGGCATTGATCTGGTCTGGGCAGCCTCCTCAATGCACCATATGAGCGACCCTGCGCACGTATTTGACCGGATCTCCCGGACACTGGCACCGGAGGGCCTGCTGGTGGTTGTGGAAATGGATACCCTGCCGCGGTATCTCCCCGATGATCTGGGATTCGGCACACCGGGACTGGAGCAGCGCTGCCATGCGGCCGTCGCGGCTGCCGGCTGGAACTCACATCCGGATTGGGCACCGGCGATACAGCAGGCCGGTATGGCGATCGCCGGACAGCGCACCTTTGCCTACGCCACGGAGCGCAAACCGGAACTGATCGCCCAAAACGCCCAGGCCTTCCTGTCCCGCATGCGCACCGGACTCGAGGAGGCCCTGTCCGCGGAGGACCTGGCCACCCTGGATCAGCTGCTGGACCCGCACGGCCCGCAGTCCCTGGCCCGGCGCACGGACCTTTCGATGCGTGGGAGCCGCACGGTGTGGGCTGCCCGCCTCTGCCAGTCATAACTCCGGGAGTTCGGTCTCGACTCAACGGGGTCAGAGGGCCGGGTCCCGTCAGCGTTTCGAGGACAGGTCGCTGCGGGCGATAGCTGCGGCGCGAACCGTATTGCGCACCCCAAAGTGGGACTCGGTCCAGGGCGCGGGAACGCGGCCGAGCGGCACTTCTGTTTCAAGGCGTTGTATGAGCCCCCGGAATCCGAGCGCGGTGTTAGCGGTAGTGATGTCCAACGACAGGTTGTGGTAACCGCGGTCCGTAAGCACCTCGAGCGCGTAGGCATCGCTGCCTGGAAGTCCGGAGATCAGGGCGTGCACAGGCACGGAGCGCCCCGGGAGCGTCCGCATCTTTACGCCCACGCCCGCCACATCTTCCGAGAGGGTTCGCTGGTCCTCCTTCGTGGACGTCCAGCCCGTGCCGTCTACGATCCAGGCACCGGGCAGCACCTTGTCGATCAGCTCCCAGGCGTGTACGCCCACTGTCACTGCGGTACCTCCACCTGAGCCTGGGTCGTCCTGCCACCGCCGCCCCACCGTTCGGAAGCCTGCGGCATCGTGCTGCGCCGTGACCCGCACGGCGAGCACCTCGGATCCCGCGAGCGTGTCGGCGAACTCCTCGAGCGCCGGGGCGAAGCGTAGCACCGAGCAGGTGCCGATTCGGTGTTCCGCACCGGCGATCGAGCGTTCCCAGCCCTTGATCGCTGCGTCTGTGGCGGCGACCGTCTTGTTGAAGAAAGCGAGCGTCCCGGCGTCGCGCAGCGCGGACGCGACGGTCAATACCTGATGGGGATGCGGCGTCGCGATGACGACGTCGGGGCGCACGCGCAGGAGCGCGGCGATCGAGGATGCTGGTCTCCCGCCAAAGCGATCCGCGAAATCCGCAGCTGCGGCTGCATCTACGTCGTGCACGCCGGCAACCTCACCCCCAAGCGCCAGGAGGTTGCCGGCATCGGCATACGGGTGCGAGTGCGCCAGCCCCACGAAGGCGACGCGCATCCGCTTAGCCGATCCTGGTAGGCACAATCCGGAGCGCCCTCACCGCAGCCACCGATCCCGGTTCTCCGAGATGAAGCTGTCATCGTTGAGTTCGGGGTATGCCAGACGCACGCGCTCGATCTCCTTCGCTTGCCCCGGCGACAGTCCCTCCTCGGGGTTCAGGCACCAGATGCCCTGGAGGAGGCCCTGCTGGCGGAGCACTTCATGCACCCCGGCGATAACGCCGTGGAAATCGTTCGCAGGATCAAATACCGCCTGATTGAAGTCGACAAGGTCGGCAGAGAGACGAAGCATCTCGCGGCGTGAGCCGGCGTCTCCGGCCGCGGCTTGATGGGCCTTCTCAAGCAGAGCAACTGCAGCTTTGGTCCCCACCGCCCATTGGCCGAGGAGGCCCCCGGCGAAACGGAGCGTGCACGGCCCATCAGGCGCGTCGACGTGAAACTCCGTCAGCAAATCGGTAATGATCGCGTCGTCGTTGCCGGTATAGAGCGCGATCTCGTCCGCGCGGCCGGACGCCGCGACGCCCCTCACCAGCTCGAGCGTACGATAGCGGTCGAACGGCGCGGCCTTGACCGCCACCACCGACGGGATCGACGCGAAGTCGCGCCAGAAGTCCCGCCCCAGCACCGGCCCGCCGATCGCCGTCTGGAGGTAGAAGCCAATTACGGGGAGCACTTCTCCCACGGCCGCCGCCCGGTCCAGGAGCAACCGGTTATCCGCGCCTTCGACGCGCGGGCTCACCAAGACGGCGTCGTATCCGAGCGACCGTGCGACCTCGGCCTCTGCCACTGCCTGCGCCGTTCCCCCCGCGACACCCGCGATGCGCAGAACGCCTGCTTCACCGTGGGCGTCGAGCTCTTCTGCGGCGAGAGCCAGCACAGGCTCGAAGAGGACATGCTCGGCGTCGCGGATCTCGAACTGCGTGGTGTGCACACCTACTGCGACGCCTCCGGCGCCGGCTTCGAGGTAGTACCGGGTCAAGGCACGCTGACGGCGTTCGTCGAGACGGCGCTCAGCCGTCAGAGCAAGTGGATGCGCTGGGATAACCGCGCCACGCGCCAGCGTGCGTGCTGCCTCAGGGCGCAGGCCAAGGACAGACGGCATCAGAACTTGCCATCCCGGACGGCCCACTTGGTCGGCTTTGCCGACATTGGATGCCCGGCCTCGACCCACGCCGCCTGCAGCTCGATCAAGGCGTCAGCCGTGATCGGCGGGTAGCCAAACAGTGCCATGCAGCGCCTGGAGTCGCTCAGCAGTGCCGTTGGCATTGGCTCATCGATCAGCTCGACGTCGCGCACAAAAAGTTGGCCGAACCGGCGTGCGACGGCAGCGACGCTAAGAGTCTCCGGGCCGGTGAGGTTGATGGTGAACACATCGGACGATGCCTGTTCGAGGCTGCGGAGTACCACCTCATTCGCGTAGCCCTGCCAGACCACGTTCACGTTTGCCGTCGCGACCGACACGGGCAGTCCTGCATGCACGGCGCTCGCGATGTCGGCGAGCACCCCGTACCGGAGGTCGATGGCATAGTTCAGGCGGATAATCGATACACGTGTCCCGCGCTCCTGCGCTGCGAATTCGAAAACGCGCTCGCGGCCCAGGCACGACTGTGCGTACTCGCCGATCGGAGCAGGGAAGATATCCTCGGAGGCGCCGCCCGAAGATGCCGGGACGAACGGGTACACATTACCGGTCGACATAACGGCGATCGTGCTGTTCCGATAGCGTCGCGCTATCCGGTCGGGAAGGGCAGCGTTGACTTCCCATGCCCAGGAGGGGGCGGTGGAGGCACCGAACTTCGCACCAACCATAAAGACAACGTTCGGGGCGTCGGGGAGCGAGGAGAAGTCGTCGTTCGCGACGAGGTCAAAGGGAATGGCCGTAACGCCCGAAGACTCCAGGCGCTGGCGGACGGAGGCGTCGCTGAAGCGGGAAACAGCGAACACTCGATCGCCGGCGCGGCCGGCGGCATCCATCCCCCTGCGCGCCAGCACGGCAAGTGTCGGGCCCATCTTTCCGCTGGCGCCGAGGATCACGAGATCGCCGGCTCCTTTGGCAAGGTCGGCGACGAGAGCCTCGCTGGGGGTGGTGAGCACGTTTTCAAGTGCCGCTTCTCCGTCGAATGCGTGAACTGTCACGTGTAGGTCCTTCCTAAAGTGAGGAGATATCAAGGCAGGCGTCAGCCCTTAATTCCGGTGCTGGTCACGCCCTCCTGCACGTACCGCTGAGCGATGAGGTACGCGAAGAAAATGGGGATAAGAGCGACGACCGAGCCTGCGAGCATCGTGCTCAGCGGTACCGTCTGCTGTTGGAGTGAGGAGATGCCCACGGTCAGGGTGAACATGTCATTGGACTTGGCGATGATGAGGGGCCACAGGAAGTCGTTCCAGTGCCAAAGGAAGACGAATATTCCCAGAGTGGCCAGGATCGGCCTGCACAGCGGGAGCACGATCTGCAGGAAGATTCGGAATTCCCCGGCACCGTCGATGCGGGCCGCCTCGAAGAGGTCGTCCGGCATCCCCTGGATGAACTGCCGCATAAGGAACACCGCTTGGGCGTTCGCAAGGGTTGGCAGGATCAAGCCCCAGTATGTGTTGATGCCGCCGAGTCCGGCCATCAGGATGAACGTCGGGATGAGCGTTACGTGGAAGGGCACCATGACCATCGCGATGAACGACCAGAACATCACCTCTTTGCCCGCGAAGCGCTTCTTGGCGAATGCGTATCCGGCGAGAGCCGACAGGAACAGTACGACGACGACAGAGACCAGCGAGTAGATCAGCGTGTTGCCGAGCCACCCCAGGATGTTCTGACCGCTGAGAACCTGCGAATAGGCGTCGAAGGATAATCCCGTCGGCAGCAGGGACCCGGGAAGCTCGACGACCTGGCCCGGCTTCAAGCTCAGCACGATCATCGCGTAGAACGGGAAGAAGCTGAAGACAGCGGCCACCGAAAGCCAGATCCAGCGCAGCACGACGCCCTTGCGCGTCGGCTCCAGAGCTCGGAATGAGCGGTTGCGGCTCGGCGCGGCAGGTTCACGGCGGGCCTTCTCAGTGCGGATCCGCTCGGTCGTTCCGGTCATTTCTGCTTTCCGATCACGAGGCGCTGAATGAGGGCAACGATCAGGGTCATAACGAAGAGCGCGACGCCGATTGCGGCGGCATAACCGTAGTCGAAGTACCGGAAACCCTGGTCATAAAGCATGTAGACGAGTGAATAACTGGCGTGCGCGGGGCCGCCTTGGGTCATCACATAGATGACGTCGAAGACTTGGATCGCGAAAGTCGTCTCGATGACGGCCAGGAAGAAAATCGTGGGGCGCAGGTACGGCAGAATGATCCACCGGAAGCGCTGCCAGGCGTTCGCTCCATCCATGAGCGCTGCCTCTTCGAGCTCGCGTGGGACGTCCTGCAGGGCGGCGATCATGATCATCATTCCGTAGCCGAAACGGGACCACACGCCGACCAAGACGATCGCCGGCACAACGAGAGCAGTGTTGCCCAGCCAGGATCCGCTGATTCCCAGCGGGGTCATCAGCGCGGCCCACGGCCCGTTTGCCGAGAAGATCCAAACGAAGATGGAACCTGCCAGGACGAGGGAGGTGATCACGGGGAGGAAAAAGATGGAGCGGAAGAAACGGGCACCCCGGAAGGCACGCCGCACTCCGAGTGCCATGAGTGTCGAGAGCACGAGCGAGAGCGGGACGGCGCAGACGGTGTAGGCCACCGTCGTTCCCAGTGACCGCCAAAAGAGCGGATCTGCGATGAGCCGCTGGAAGTTCGCGATGCCGGTCCAGGCGACCTCCCCCGAGATGTCGTATTCGAACAGGCTCAGCGCGACGCCGGCGAAGGTCGGTGCGAAACGGAACGCGAGGAAGAGAAGGAACGCGGGGAGCACGAACATCAGCGCCACCCGTGACTCACGGCGGGCGAGCACCCGGGTCGCCGCCGAAGCTGGCTTCGCCTTCCCAGCGCTTTGCGGCTTGCCGGCCGTCGTCGTCATTGTCATCATCTGCACCTCACGCAGCCGTGGCCGTCGTTTGTCCCCATTGTCATCATCCCCACATCACTCCACCGTCTGGATGGATGCGGAAGGCGCGTCTTGGGCACCTTCCGCATCCGTTCGTCGATCCTTACTTGATCAGCGGGGCCGCGGCATCCGCTGCGGTCTTCAGCGCTTCGGCAGGCGACTTTTGGCCGAGCAGTACCGCTTGGATCTCAGGAGAGAGAACACCGATGATCGCCCGCGAACTCGGAGCAAGCTCACCGACCGTCGTGTCAGGCACATATTTCTCCACCTCGCCGAGCAGTGGATCGTCCGCGTAGAGCGGCTCGGTCGTGCTCAGTGCCGAGAAGAATCCTGAAGTCTTGAGGTAGGGCTCAATCGCCTCCGCGCCGGTTGCGTACTCGGCGAACTTGGCTGCTGCCTCCGGGGCCTCGGAGTCCTTGAGCACTGCCAGCGAACCCACAGTGCCGTAGGCGATGGAGGTCTCCTTCTTGAGCGCCGGAAGCACCACAATGTTCTCGGCTCCCCAGAACGGCTCGATATCGACCACAGTGTTGCTGTAGGTGCAGCCGGTCTTGCCCTGGCCCACCGCCGTCTGTTCAACCGGCGCGTTGGTGGTGATTGCCTCCGGGTCGAGAGCCTTGGCCTCGACGAGGTCCGACAGGAACGTCAGTGCGTCCTCCGCCTCCGGGCTGTCGAAGGCCACGGCACCGTCCTCGTCGTACACTTCCCCGCCTGCCTGCCACAGCAGCGGGTAGAAGCTGAGGTTAAGTCCGACTTCAGTCGAGCCCGGGTAGTTCAGCGCGTACATACCCTTCTCTGCGAAGGCCGGCGCCATGTCGCGAACGTCGTCCCACGTCTCCGGGTACTCGGTAACACCGGCCGCCTCGAACGCCGCGGCGTTGCATAGCAGCGGCGTCGCGCTTGTCAGCACCGGCACGCCCAGAATGTCGCCGTCGATCGTCACAGATGCCTTGACGTTGGGAAGCAGGTCCTTCTGCCGCTCTTCGCTGAGCAGGTCGTTGAGGGGGGCGATTGACCGCTGGTAGGCGGGCAGCTGATCGGGGATCAGGTACACAAGATCCGGTCCCTTACCGGCTGCGATCGAAGTCTGCAGCGCCTCGTCGCGATTCGCCCAGGGGAAAATCTCGTACGAGACGTTGATGCCCTCGTTCTCTTTCTCGAACGCTTCGACCGTCGAGTCCCAGAACGCCTTGTTCTCGGCCTCATCGGCGATGACTGGGTAGAGCCAGACCATGATGTCCTGCTCTTGTGGATTACTGCTGTTTCCGGCCGAACATCCGCCCAATATCATCGCGGTGGCGATGCCTGCGGCGGTGATGGCGATGGACTTGCTGACGCGCATAATGCTCCTTTGCGTTTGCGGAAAGCTATTCGGGCGTCATTATGCCACGCTCATGTGATAATCCGTCAAGGGGCAATTTATTCGCCCTCTAAATAAGGCATGCTGCGGGAACAGCTTTATCCGCACGCACTATGGTATTTTGATTCGCATAACGAGCCCAGAGGATGGTGAAGTAGGTGGAGGCGATTCAGCCACCCATTGCAGCGCGTGTCGCACTGCATCTGCGTGACGCGGCGCCGGCGACGGTCAATGAGCTGTCCCGTTGCCTGGAGCTCTCACGTACGTCAGTGGAAAACGCGATCAGCGTTCTGATCGAGTCTGGTCTTGTAGCCGAGAGCCCTGTCGTGACCAGCGGGGCCGCCGGGCGCCCCGCTCGGCAGTATGCATTTCGCACGGACGCCGGAGTGGTCGTCGGCGTTGATATCGGCGTCGCGAGCATTCGCGTGATCGTGGCCGACCGGGGCGGCGACGTCGTTTCGCAGCAGACATATGACGGGGTCTCGGCGCACTTCGACGGTGTCGCAAAGCTTGCCGCTGTCGCAGACGGAATCCGCGCGACGCTCGCAACCGCTGCGATACCCCCCTCCCGCGTCCGGGCGATCGGTGTCTCGCTCCCTGGAATCGTGGATGACGCAGGATTCGTGACTACGTCCGTCGTGATCCCGGAGTGGTCCGGCATCGACATCGGCGCGCAGCTGCGGCACACGTTCGGTCGCCCTGTGTCCGTTGACAACGGAGTGCGGCTGGCCGCCGTTGCCGAGCACCACCTCGGGGTAGCGCAGTTGGTCGAAGACGTGATCTATCTGTCCGTCGGGAACCGGATCGCAATGGGGCTGATCCTCGGGGGGCGGCCGCGCCGAGGCGTCCACAACGCCGCCGGCGACATTGGCCGCTTGGCATTCCGCGGCCTGAGAACCTCGACGGGCCAGATCCTCTGGCGCACAGCGCCAACTGCAGCCGAGGTTTTCGCCCTCGCTCTGGCGGGCGATGGACAGGCACAGACCGAGCTGGACGCCTTCATCGACGAGCTCGCTCACGGCATCGCCATGCTAACCATGACCGTTGACCCGGCCATGATCGTTATTGGCGGCGGGCTTTCCGAAGCTCACGAGCAGCTGCTCGCTCCGCTTCGGGAGGCACTCCCCCGGTACATCGATCTGCCGTTCCAAGTTCCGATCGCCGGGGCGCGGCTCGGCGCCGAGGCTGCGGCGCACGGTGCCGTCATTCACGCTTTCCAGCGTCACTCGGTCGAGATCTACGGCGTCGAGGGAATGCGGGTGCCATCCATAGTCCCGCTCCCGCATGACAAGCCCGTCTGCGCCACGGAGGGCGCGGCGCGGCTCTGAACCGCGGATCGCACCGCACCAGTTTCGCAGCATCTCCATACGGCAGAGAGGCCAGATATGAGCACCCCCGTCAAGCTTCGCGGGTGGCGAGAGCGTGCACTCGCTGTCATGCCCGTTGGGTCCAGCACAAATTCGAAGGCACCGACCCTGCTCCCGGAGGAGCCCGAGGTCATCGTCGCGGGCAGCGGATGCCGTGTCAGGGACGATCGCGGCCGGGAGTTCATCGACTTTCGGTGCGCCCTCGGCCCGGTTACGCTCGGCTACCGCGATCCGCGGGTCGACGCCGCGATTCGTGCCCAGCTCGATGACGGCATCCTGTTTGGTCATCCGCACCCGCTGGAGACAACTACCGCCGAGCTCTTCTGCTCCCTCGTGACGAGCGCCGAAGCCGCGCGCTTCCTGAAGACAGGCGGTGAGGCCCTCGCCGCCGTCGTCCGTGTTGCCCGCGCACACACCGGACGTGACCACGTCGTGCAGATCGGTTACAACGGCTGGCTCAATTCCCTGGCCCCGGGAGCACGTGTCCTGCCAGGGGCAGCTGCCGATGCCATTCCCGGTGTGCCGGCAGCCCTCGCCGCACTGCACCACGCGGTGGACTGGGATGACCGCGATGAGCTGATCCGGCTGTTTGACGCCTACGGCGCCGACATTGCTGTCGTGCTGGTTGCGGCGGACTATCCGTCGATTCCGGATGCCGCTGGGTTCTACCGCTATCTGCGCGAACTCACCACCCGGCACGGCGCGCTGCTCGCCTACGACGAGATAGTGACCGGCTTCCGGATAGCGCTCGGCGGGATCGCGGAGACCACGGGAGTCATTCCGGACCTGTCGGTCTTCGGCAAAGGTATCGCCAATGGAATGCCGCTGTCGGTCTATTGTGGACGCCGGGACGTATTGTCGGTTCTCGACCGCGGAGAAGTAGTGGTCACAAGCACCCACGGTGGGGAGACGCTGTCGCTGGCAGCTGCTACCGCCACCATGACAGCCATGCGCGACGAGCCGATCCTCGAGCGGCTCCACGTCTCCGGCGCCCGGCTTCGGGATAGCATGAACGCCCTCTTCGCAGAGGCACGGATGGATATCCGTCTCGTGGGACATCCTGCCTGCCCTCAGTTCACGGGCGATGAGGCACTCGTCCAGGAGTTTTTCCGCGCGGCGTTCCGGAACGGCCTCTCTTTCTACCGCGTCGTCTACGTTAACGCCGCGCACACGGATCTCGACATCAACGAAACCCTGCAACGGGTCGGCACCGCCCTGCACGAAATGGGGATCTCATGATCGGTATAGATGCCCACACCCACCTCGACGACGGCCGCTTCGACCCCGCCGTCTTCAATCTCGGCGACCGCCTGGGAATCGGCCTGTATCTCTGCAGCAATCTCGGCGCCTTCCAGCCGCACCCCGGGCTGGACGAGGTGCGTGCGATGAACGAGTGCCTCGCCGGCGAGTTGCGCCGCTACCCGGATCGGCTGCGCGGGTACTGCTACGTGAACCCGCGCTTCGGTGCGCAGAGCCTCGAAGACCTCCGCCGCAATGTTGAGGGTGAGGGGATGATCGGCATCAAACTCTGGATCGCGACTCTCGCCGACGACCCGTTGTGTGACCCTATCCTCGAGTACGCCGCTGAGCACCGGCTTATCGTGCTGGCCCACGCGTGGAAGAAGACGGTCGAGCAATACCCCTACGAATCCACCGCCGAAAACATTGCCGCAGCTGCACGGCGTCACCCCGGCGTCCGGTTCCTTATGGCGCACCTGGGCGGGCAGGCTGAGTCGGCCATGAATACGGTCCGGGATGTGCCGAACGTGGCCGTAGACACCTCGGGGACGATCATCGGCGCCGGCGAAGTGGAATTGGCCGTCCGCCGGCTGGGTGCCGACCGCGTGGTGTTCGGTTCGGACCTGCACCACATTGACCTGGCTGCGAACGTGGGCAAGGTACTCGGCGCGAGCCTCGATCCGGCGGACGAACACCGGATCTTCGGCGCAACAGTGGCGGGCTGGCTCAACGAGGTGGCGGTATGACGGATCGTGGACGGATGCTGCTGCGGAACTTCGCCGGCCTCGGTGCCACCGACACCAGCTGCTTCCTCGGGCAGTGGCCCTACCGCCTGGGCAACGCGGCCGACGTTGATGGGCTGAGGGCCTATGCCGCCCGGCTCGGACTCCGCTCTGTTTGGGTCTCGCATCTGGCGTCACTGTTCGGTTTCGACACACGGACGGGCAATGACGCGGCATTGGCGGCATGCGCAGGCGATCCCCTGTTCCGGCTGTTTGCGACCATCGACCCCGGCCAGCCGTCCTGGCACACGGAGCTGGAGTGGGCGGCAGCGGCCGGGTTCCACGGCATCCGCGTCGCCCCAGGCTTCCACGGACGCCAGCCGGCACAGTTACAGCCGGTGCTCGACGCCTGCCAACAGCACCACCTGCCGCTGCAGCTTATTTTCCGGCTCGACGACTTTCGTGTAAGGCATCCGCTTTCTCCCGCAGTGGATCCGCAACTTCATCTGGTGGCCGACGTTATCCGGAGCTGCGGTGAAACACCGGTACTGCTGAGCGGCTTGAACCTGGCCGAGTGGCTGGAGCTCGGACGGCACCTCGGAGACCATGTGCCGCGGCAGGTCCGGCTTGACCTCTGGCACATGAACGGACCGACCCACGTCGCCGACGGATTAGGCAATGACCCCGGCCGTTGGGTGTTCGGGTCCGGCTTTCCCATCCAGACTCCGGAGGCCACGGCACTTCAGCTGGCGGCATCCACCCTCGACGAGGACGATGTCCGGGCCATTGTCTCGGGGAACGCCTCGGCGATGTTTGCGGAGCGCGGCTGACCCGGGGAGGACCCTATCCCCCGGCCGTTAGGGCACCCGGACGGCGACTGCCTGAGTGCGGTGGGAGCGCACTCGATCGAAGTAGTCCCGTACCCGCTCAAGCCCGTATTCCGCCATCACGTCCTCGATCGCGAGATTCTCGTCTTCCGATGAAATCAGGACGACACCAATGCGGCCGGGATCGTGGATTCGCACGCGTGACCCATAACGTAGCTTGATCTCGCCGAACCGCTCCTCGTTGTACGCCATGTGGATGAGGCCGGCGTCCAGGTTCAACCGGACTGTCACTTCCTCGTTGTAGTTGGTGGTCCGTGCCAGGTGCTCCCCGGTCGCCGACAGGACCCCGGATGGAGCAGGCGGGTATACGGAGGCCACAAAAGGAACACCCAGTGTGTAGGCCCAATGCTGCTGCAGGTAGCCGCCGTGGAAGGCAGAACTGAAGAGCACCATGTCCGGTGCCAGTGTGCGCACCTGCGCCAGGAGTTCCTCAAAATTCAGGTCGAAGCAGATGATCGGGGCGACCCGGCCGAATCCGAGTTCCACGGCCACGGGTTTGTCACCATAGGCCAGTCCGTCATCCTCGTTCTCCCCGATGGTCAAAAAGACCTTGTCGTAGGTTCCCGCGACCTCCCCGCGATCGTCGATTATCCGAGTCGAGTTGAACCAGCGTCCGGACTCATCCCGACGATGCGCGGGGTAGGCCACGGCAGCACGGTGGGAACGCGCCAGCTCGGAGAGCATTTCGAGGATGCCATCGCCCCTGGCCTCAAGGTATTCCTGGTACCAGGCGTCCCGGAATCCAGCGCCGTGCGGGCGGTCGCAGTTCTCCGGGAGCACGATGATGTCCGGCCGGTCCGGCAGCACCCGCTCGATGCGTGAGCGCCAATGCCCGCGCATGCGGTCGACGGCCTCGCCCGGACGCACGTCCTTGGAAAGCACCAGCGGCGGAGCCGTAACGGCTGCCGCGCAAACGTTTCGCATGTTCACCTTTCATCGAAAAAGAGTTCATTCCGGGAGGGGGTTACACCCGGCGCCGGCGCAGGCGCGTGGCGAGGATAAGGACTCCGCCCGCCAGCAGAAGGGTCAGCGCGGCGGCAATCATCCAGGGGGTTACCGCGGCTGCGCCGGTGGCAGGCAGCACCGCGGCGCCGATTGAGATGGCCGCTGAGGCCCTGGTGCCTTGCGCGTCTTCCACGACGATCGTGTGGCGGCCCGGCGCTGTATCGGTGGGAATCGTCACCGTGGCCCGCAGTTCCCCGCCGGCGCCCGTCTTTATGGCCGCCAACGTGACAGGGGTGGAGTGCAGTTCGATGCCGGCGCCGGCATTGGGAGCGAAACCGGTCCCGCTGATCATGAGCGATCCGCCGGCGACGACGGTGGCCGCTCCCAGCGAGAGAGTGGGCTCTACTGCCGGCTCGGACGTCGGTGCCGCACTTGGTCCGGGTCCTGCCGTGGGCTCAGAGCTGGGAGTGGGTTCGGGCGTTGGCGTGGGCTCGGGGGCAACCGGGTCGTCCTCCTTCAGAGTCACGGCGATCAGGTTTCGTTCCTTGATCGTGTACAGCGTGTTGCCGTCCGGTGAGGCGGCAATCAGCCCGACGGTGAACGTCTGTGCGGCCAGTCCATCGAGGACCGTGGTGACTTCCACCTCGTCAGTTCCCTTGACCTTGAAGATACGTGTGCCGTCCGTGCCGTATAGGCCCCCGCGGGCACGGACCAGCGTAGCCGCGCCGTCGCCGATCTTCGTGGTGGTGATCACTTCGCGGCCGCCGGCGTCAAGAACGAACAGGTCGCCCGTCTCGGTCGTGCCGTAGATATGTCCCTCGTAGGGCATCAGGTCCGTCACCAGCTGCGCACCAGGCACTGGAACGATCTGGTCGAGAACGTTTCCCGTGGCCAGATCCACCCGGGAGACCGTTGCCTCCACCTCAATCGGTGTTGTGCCCAGGCTGTTGCGGGTGGCGCTGCCCAAGTAGGCGATGCCGCCCTCGACCGCGACTGACTGAATCGACTGCCGCGGTACGACGCCGCGGTTGACGGTCAGTTCTTCGGCGGCAACGTCGTACGTCGCCAGTGCCCCTTCGAGCTTGCCGTAGTCCGCTTCGGTGGAGATCAGCAGGCGGCCGGACTCTTCGTCATACCAGGCATCCGTCGGCCGGGTCTGCTCATTCTCAATCTGTGCCAGTTCCCGGAGATTCGCGCCGTCGGGCTTCATGGACCAGAGGCGTGCAAGGGTGTAGACGCCCAGATAGACCTCATCCCCCACGGGGGTCATCGTTTTGGCCGCTCCCGGCAGGAACGGCCGGCTGCTCGTGCCGGCCGCGAGATCGTGCACCTGGATCCCGGCCTTGCCGCTGACCAGGACGCTTTCATTGGTCGCGGCGATCTGGTTCGCAAGCTCGGGTGCCGGCGGCAGGCCGGCCTGACCGAGGTCGACGCCGGAGAACTTCCCGGTTGCCCGGTCGTAGGTGACGATCTGGCTGGTCAGGCTCGCGCGCAATTGGCCGCCGTCGAACAGGATCCGGTTAAAGTACGCCCCCTCGTAGGGCTGACCCATTGGCTCCGGGACGCTGCTGCCCCCCGCCACACGGTAGAGCGTGCCTGACGCCCGCGTACCGAAGAAAATGTCGTCGCTGGCCGGATCATGGCTGATCGCCGTCACATATTGATCACCGGTGGGGGGCTGCACAACCCGCGGCGCGGCGCTGAAATCGTCGGTATCGAAGACCACCATCGTGCCTGTCGGCGAGAATCCGGCAGCCAGCTGGTTTCCTTCCAGGGCGAGAGTCGCCACGAACGTCCGGTCCGCAAACTCCGCCGGCAGGACGTTGGCTGTCTCGCCGCTCTCCCGGTCGACGGTAATCAGCTGCGCACGCGAACCGATGCCCGCATAAATTGTGTGCTCGTCGACAGCGATGCTGCGAACATACATTTCACCAGGCGCCACTGTCCCGTAGGACCGGGTCTCCCCGGTTGCAGGGTTGTAGCTGTGGACACCGGCGTCGGGATAAGTGCCGGCAACGATGGTTCCATCCGGGGACGCAGCCAACGACCAGATAAACGACCCGAAGGACGCCACCTTCGTCAGCCCGCCGGTCAGGGTGTCGATCCGGTAAAGGTCCCCCGGCTCGTAGGTTCCCACATAGAGATCGGTGCCGATGTGGGCCATCGCCCAGACACCGGTGCCGCTGGGCAGATCGATGGTGCGCTCGACTTGCCGGGTTCCAACATCGAACGCTCCGATCCTGACCGGAGATACCCCGGAGGTGGCCGTCCAGATCTCAGATCCGATCTGCTCGGCGGCATTAGTCGAAGTGACAGAGGAGGCTGGGCCCAGATCGGTCACTGCCGGACCGGCTGGCTCCGCGGCGGCGTCGAGACGCTCCACGCCTCCAACGCGCGGAGCCTCCCCCGCCAGAGAAACCGCGGGTGCGGCGGGAACAAGGAGCAACGCGGCGGCAACAAGTGTCACACCGATGAGAGCTGATCTGCGCAATCGAGAACCTCCATGTTCGCGAACCTCACCGTGACTGCGTCGCCGCGATGTGAAGACAACTTATCCCACTGCAATGTGATAAAGCAACGCCCCATACACTCTAGAAATCCAGGGGAAGTGCCCCACTCGCCTCCGTCTTCACACTCGTGTCGCGTAAAGGGGGGTGGCGTGCGCGTCAACGTCGCGCCTTGTGGTTCGTCGCGGGGCAGGCCGCAGCGGCGCGGCTGCGCAGCAGTCGTAAACCTTGACAGCCAGGAGAGGTGCTGTATGCCGGCGATTCTGTCCTGACGGATGAACAGATCGCCGCACTCCCGTTCGACTTGTACCGGCAGGGTTTCGAATACTACGGGAAAAGCCATGTGTGCCCAGGCTCGACGGCTAGGTATACGCTCAGCAGTCTCCTCGATTTAATGAGTTTTGATGCGACAGACCAGCTGGGTCTGATTGATGTTCCGCTCCTGATGATCGCGGGCAGCAAGGCCGATACGCGCTATCTGAGCGAGGAAGCGCTGCCCAAGGCAACGGGAACCGAGGATAAGGACCTGTTCCTCATCGACGGTGCCACCCGCATCGAGACGTACTGGGTCGATGCCTACGTGGAGGCAGCGCTCAGCCAGCTGTTCGCCTTCTACGCCAGAACCGTCTAACAGCTATCCTGCCCGCAGGGGCTCCCAGCGGGCAGGATAGTTGTTGAAGCAGGACTCCAGTGGTTCTGCCGCACAAACGGTCAGTTGCCCCCGGCCACGAGCGTCACTTCGATGGGCTCATAGTCTGCACCCTTGGTGTCCACGCCCTCTTCCTCCAGCTCCGCCAATGCCTTCTCCACGTACTCGTTGGTGTAGGCGGAGGCCGGCGGCTCCTCGGTGATGATGGTGGCACCTGTTTCGTTCTTGGTCCCCAGAGCTATCTCCACGGTCTGTTCCCAGGCGGCCTCGTCAATCTTGCCGACACCATTCGTGGACGGCCAGATCAGCTTGTTCGTCTCGTTGGTCATCCACAGCTGATGGCTTTGTCCAAGCGTGGATCCGGCGCCGGTCACAATGGAAGCGGCTTCCTCGGGGTTGTCCTTCGCGTAGGCCCAGCCTTTGATGGCAGCCTTAATAAAGGCGACAGTCGTAGCCTGGTACTCCTCGTCATCTTCCAGGCGCTGGGTATCGGCCCAGACCGCGTCCTGGAGCATGGCGGTGCCTTCCTCGTTCCAGTCGATAACGGACAGGTCCTCCGGCTGGTAGAGCTCCCCCGTCTCGGGGTTCTCGGTCTCCAGCACCTGCGCGTACTCGTTGTAGGTCATGGCCTGGGCGGCATCGATGTCCCCGGCGAGGAAGCCGTTCATGTCGAACGCCTGCTGGATCAACTCGATGTCACCGATTTCGACGCCGGCCTGCTGCATCCCCGCGAAGAGCTCCCATTCGTTGCCGTAACCCCAGGAGCCCACCTTCTTGCCGGCCAGGTCTTCGGGGCCGTCGATCCCGGAGTCCGCCATGGATACCTGCAGGGTGGCGCTCCGCTCGAAGATCTGGGCGACGTTGGTGATAGCCGCGCCCTGTTCGATCGAACCGAGCACCTTGGGCACCCAGGAGATGGCGTAGTCGGCGTCGCCGGAGGCCAGGACATCCTGCGGCACAATGTCCGCACCGCCCTCCAGGATTTCGACGTCGAGGCCTTCCTCCTCGAAGAAGCCCTGGTCCAGTGCCGCGTAGTACCCCGCAAACTGGGCCTGCGCGAACCACTGCAGCTGGAGCTTCACCGGTGTCAGCTCCCCGGCTGCCTCGCCACTGTCACCGCTGTCCCCGCCGCCTCCGCCGCAGCCGGCCAGGACCAGGGCTGAAACAGCCACGGCCGCAGCCACCGTAGTGAGCCGTTGGCCCGGTTTGTTCTGTCGGTTCATGGAATTCCCCTTTTCGTGCGGACGATGATGCGGATGAAATGGAGCGTGTATCAGGTGCGCGCAGTGTGCCGGGAGAAGTACTTCTCCAGGCCGGCAGTCACCGCGTAGAACAGCAGTCCCAGCAGGACCGCCCCCACCACATAGGCCCAGGCAAGGGTGTAGTTGCTGCTGGATGCGGCGGACGTTACGGACTTGCCCAGCCCGCCCACCGGCCCGCCGAAATACTCCGCGATGAGAGCAGACACAACGGCCAGTGAGGAAGCGATGCGCAGGCCGGTGAACATGTACGGCACAGCACTGGGGAGCGTGACGCTCCGAGTGATCTGCCATTTGCCCGCCGCATAGGACCGCATCAGGTCCCGGTGCACGGGAGCTACCTGCCGGAAACCGCGCAGCGAGTTCACGTAGACCGGGATGAACACCGCAATTCCTGCCACGATCTGGCGGGTGGCCTGCTGATCCGCTCCGTACATCGTGTAGAGAACCGGTGCCAGAGCCACGATCGGGATGACCGAAAGCGCCACCACCATCGGAACCGCCAAACGGTCCAGCGCCGGCACCGCAGCGGATGCCACGGCGGCTCCCACCCCCAGCAGACCTCCAACCAGCAGCCCGACGCCGGCATTCGCCCCGGTCACGGAGGCGGCCCCCAGGACATTCGCCAGGTTTTCGGAGAACGCCCCGGCGATCGCCAGCGGCCCCGGCACAATAAACGGCTCGATCTGCAGCAGCCAGACAGCCCCCTGCCACAGCAGGAGCACGGCCACCCCCAGCAGCAGCGGCGCTGCCAGGTTCCGGCCCAGGCCGGACAGCCGGCCGGGATCGATCCCTGCCACTCCCCGTGTTCCAGCCGCTGCGGAGGTGCGCTGCGGTGTCCGGGTGCCCGGTGCCGCCGGCGGATCCTGGACGATCCCGCTCATCGGGTTTCGGCTCCCCGGACGGCGGCCGGCTCCGCACCGTGCAGGGCTTCGCGTACCAGCCGGATCGCGTCATAGAACCCGGCCTCCTCCCGCAGCCCGGCGCCGCGGCCGGCAGCGGCACCCAGGGTGATGTCGACGACGTCCCGGATTTGACCGGGCCGCGGAGACATCACCACCACCCGGTCGGATAGGAACACCGCTTCCGGGATGGAGTGGGTGACAAACACGACCGCGCAGCCGGTTTCGGCACAGATGCGGATCAGCTCGTTCTGCATCCTCTCCCTGGTCATCTCGTCCAGCGCCCCAAACGGTTCATCCATCAGCAGCAGCTTCGGGCTTTCCGCCAGTGACCGGGCGATGGCTACGCGCTGCTGCATACCGCCGGACAGCTGATCCGGATAGTGCTCCCCGAAGTCAGCGAGGCCCACCATCGCGAGCAGTTCATCAACACGCTCCCGGCGCTTAGCCGCCGCGGCGCCGTGGGTCTGCAGCGGCAATTCGATGTTGCCCCGGACGCTCCGCCAGGGCAGCAGCCCGGCCTGCTGGAAAGCGATGCCGTAGTCCTGGTCCAGCCTGGCCTGCCGGGCGGTTTTCCCAAACACACTGATCGTTCCGGAGCTGGGTGCGTCCAGGTCCGCGATCAAGCGCATCAGCGTGCTCTTGCCGCAGCCCGAGGGCCCGATGAGGGACACGAACTCCCCCGCTGCGACGGAAACGCTGACGCCGCTCAGTGCCTGCACCTCATCCCGGCCTGACCGGAAAACCCGGTCCACGCCCGCCACCTCGACGGCGGCAGCCGCCGGAGGGTGGATAGTTGCCTCATTCATACTGCCTGTTCCCCTCTGCGGTAACGGCGCAGCAAGACGCCGATCAAAGCAACGAATCCCACCGCGGCCAGGCCGAGCACCACGGCACCAAAAATGGGTGCCCAGGGTTTACCCGGGTCCCCTCCGGCAGCTGCTGCGAATTCGACGATCATGCGGCCGATTCCGCCCCGAAGTCCGATCGACACCTCAGCCACCACGGTGCCCACCACCGCGCTGGCCGCAGCCAGCCGCAACGCCGGCAGCAGATACGGCACGCTGGCCGGCAGCCTCAGCCGCAGGAACGTCTGCCACCAGCCCAGCGCGTAGGTGTGCATCAGGTCCTCATGGGCCTTCTCCGGTGCGCTGAAGCCGCGCAGCGCACCGACGGCTACCGGGAAGAACGCCAGATAGGCAGCGATCACCGCCACCGACATCCAGTTCTCCCAGACGAAAGGTCCGAATTCGAGCTGGGAACCCCAGCGCCGCACCAGCGGGGCGATGGCGATCAGGGGCACCGTCTGGCTCAGGATGATCCAGGGAAGCATCGCCGAGTTGGCACTGCGGAAACGCTGCATCAGCATGGCCAGTCCCAGGCCGACCACCGCACCGATCAGCCATCCGGCACCGGCAATCCCCAGCGTGAAGCCCGCTGCCTGCAGCACCGCTGTCCACATGGGCGCGGCACCGGCTGCGGAGGATTCCGGGGCGAACAGCCTGGCGAGCATGGTCCAGGTATGCGGCATGGCCAGATCCGTGGTGCGCGGGAGCAGCGGCACACCGCCGATGCTCACGCCTTCCGCGGGCCCGAGCGCTTTGTAGAGCTCCCAGGCCAGGACAGGGACCAGCACCCCGCCCAGCCCCCACAGGAGCCGGGCGGGCAGCATCCGCACGGGTTGCGCCCCCGTTTTCATGCCTTCGCAGCCACGTTCTCGCGCAGTGCCGGGATAACGGTCTCACCGTAGACCCGCAGGGTCTCTTCCTTATTGTCATGCTGGAGGTACCCGGCGAACTGGGTGACTCCCAGGGCCTTGAGCTTCTCCAGTTTTTCCATGTGCTCTTCGGCGGTGCCGAGGATGCAGAACCGGTCCACGATCTCATCCGGCACAAAGTCGGCGTGGGTGTTCCCCGCCCGGCCATGTTCGTTGTAGTCGTAGCCCTGGCGTCCGGAAATGTAATCGGTGAGCGCCTGCGGCACGGAGGAATCCGAGCCGTATTTGGAGACGATGTCCGCCACGTGGTTGCCCACCATGCCCCCGAACCAGCGGCACTGGTCGCGCATATGCTCCCGGTCCGTGCCGATGTACATGGGCGCAGCAACGCAGAAGGAGATGCTGTCCGGGTCCCGTCCGGCGTCGGCGGCAGCTTGCCGGACCGTGCGGATCATCCACTCGGCGATGTCGACGTCGGCAAGCTGCAGGATGAAACCGTCACCGACTTCGCCGGTCAGCTTCAGCGCCAGCGGACCGTACGCCGCCACCCAGACTTCCAGCTCCGACCCTTTGCTCCAGGGGAACTGCAAAGTGGCCCCGTTGTACTCGACCGGCCGCGAATTCGCGAGTTCGCGGATCACATGGATGGCCTGCCGCAGGGTCTTCAGCGTGGTTGGAGCTCCGTTGGTCACCCGCACCGCGGAATCCCCGCGTCCGATCCCGCACACGGTCCGGTTTCCGTACATCTGATTGAGCGTTGCGTAGACCGATGCCGTCACCGTCCAGTCCCGGGTGGCCGGGTTGGTGACCATGGGCCCCACCTTGATGGACCGGGTTTCAGCCAGGATCTGGCTGTAGATCACGTAGGGCTCCTGCCACAGCAGGTGCGAATCGAAGGTCCACACGTAGTCGAACCCGTGTTCCTCGGCTTTTTTGGCCAGTGCCACGGTCCGCTGGGCGGGAGGGTTGCACTGCAGTACCGCACCAAATTCCATGTTCTCCCCTAAACCAGGTACTGGCTGGTGGAGCGGCGGACGTACTGTCCGTGGCCCTTGCTGCCCAGATACTCGTTGTTGTTAATGACCACCCTGCCGCGGGACATCACTGTGTCCACGTGGCCCTCGATCTCGAAGCCCTCCCACGCCGAGTAGTCCATGTTCATGTGGTGGGTCTTGTCCAGCCCGATCGAGGTGTGGCCGTTCGGATCGTAAATAACGACGTCGGCATCGGCTCCGGGAGCGATCACGCCCTTGGCGCCGTACATGCCGAACATCCGCGCCGGCGTCGTGCTGGTGATTTCCACCCAGCGTTCGAGGCTGATCTTTCCGTCCACGACCCCCTGGTACATCAGGTCCATCCGGTGTTCCACGGAGCCGATGCCGTTGGGGATCTTGGAGAAGTCGCCCACTCCCATGTCCTTCTGCCCCTTCATGCAGAACGGGCAGTGGTCCGTGGCGACCATCTGGATGTCGTTGGTGCGCAGCGACTGCCACATGTGGTCCTGGTGATGTTCGTGCTTGGAGCGCAGCGGAGTGGAACAGACCCACTTGGCACCTTCGAACCCCCCGGCGCCCAGCTGGTCCTCGAGCGAGAGGTACAGGTACTGCGGACAGGTTTCACCGAAAACGTTCTGCCCGTTGTCCCGTGCGGCCGCCAGCTGTTCGACGGCCTGTTTCGCCGAAACGTGCACCACGTACAGCGGTGCACCGGTCAGGTTGGCGAGCATGATCGCCCGGTGGGTGGCTTCCTCCTCCATCTGCCAGGCGCGGGCCACACCGTGGTAATACGGGTCGGTTTTTCCCTGTGCCAGCAGCTCGGCGACCATGGCGTCGATAGCCGGGCCGTTCTCCGCATGCATCATGGTCATCAGCCCGGTCTCGGCGCCGACCCGCATGGCCTTGTAGATCTGCGCGTCGTCGCTGTAGAAGACTCCGGGGTAGGCCATAAAGAGCTTGTAGCTGGAAACTCCCTCGTCCACCAGCGATTCCATGGCCTTCAGCGAGTCGTCGTTGACGTCACCGATGATCTGGTGGAACCCGTAGTCAATGGCGCATTCTCCGGCGGCTTTGTCATGCCAGGCGGCGAGCCCGTCCATCACCCTTTCTCCGTAACGCTGGATCGCGAAGTCAACGATGGTGGTGGTGCCGCCCCAGGCCGCCGCCCGGGTGCCGGTTTCGAAAGTATCGCTGGCTTCGGTGCCGCCGAACGGCATCTGCATGTGGGTATGGGCATCGATCCCGCCGGGGATCACGTATTTCCCGGTGGCATCCAGGACCGTGTCCACCGACGCGGCGAGATCATGGCCGAGCAGAGTGGAGCCTGGTGCCAGGACCGCGGCGATTTTCTCTCCATCCACCAGGACGTCCGCAGCGCTGCGGCCGGTGGCGGTGACGACGGTGCCACCGGAGATAAGTGTTGTTGCCATAGAACGTTTCCTTGCCTTCCTCTGAACTGGACCGGGTGCGGTGCTGCCTGCGGTGATCCGCCTGCTGCCTACGGGGCAGTGATCGGGTTGTAGGCATCCGGCCGCCGGTCCCGGTAGAACTGCCAGTTGTTGCGGGCAGTACGGACCAGATCCATGTCCAGGTCCCGGATCATCAGTTCCTCACGGTCCCGTGCACCGCGGTCCCCCACATAGTTGCCCTGCGGGTCCGCGATATAGGAAGTGCCGTAAAAGTCGACGGCTTCCTCGCCAAACTCGTTGGTTTCTTCCCCCACCCGGTTCGGCACCACCACGTAATATCCGTTGGCGGCCGCCGCAGTGGGCTGCTCAAGGTCCCAAAGCCGGTTGGAAAGTCCGGGCTTGGAAGCATTGGGGTTAAAGACCAGCTGCGCCCCGTTCAGTCCCAGTACCCGCCATCCCTCGGGGAAATGCCGGTCATAGCAGATGGTCACGCCGACTTTCCCGACGGCGGTGTCGAAAACGGGCCAGCCAAGGTTTCCGGGCCGGAAATAGAACTTCTCCCAGAATTTCTCCACGTGCGGAATATGGTTCTTGCGGTATTTGCCCAGATAGGTTCCGTCGGCATCAATCACGGCGGCGGTGTTGTAGTAGACACCGGGCTGTTCCTCCTCATACACCGGAAGAATGATCACCATATGGTGTTCGGCAGCCAGCTCGGCGAAGCGTTCGGTCAGCGGCCCCGGAACAGACTGGGCATATTCGTAGTACTTACTGTCCTGGACGATTCCAAAATAGGGCCCGTGGAACAGCTCCTGGAAACAAATAACCTCCGCGCCTTCCGCAGCGGCTCTCCGGACGAAGTCCTCATGTTTGGCAACCATGGATTCCTCGTCACCGGTCCACGTTGTCTGGGTCAGTGCGGTACGGACGATTGTCAAAACAGCCTCCACCTTCCGGCGGCACTGCTGCCGCCTGTTCCGAAAGACCGCTGCGGGCCTTTCCACATCCTTTGGGCTAAAGATTTCCCCTGCGTTTCGGAGGCATTAAAGCTGCGGGGCAGCTGTTTTCTCCGTGCCCGCCATCCTTGGCTATGCGCGCCTGTTCTGCAAGAGTGTAGAAATTGCCGCCAGGTGCGCTTTCAGTCCGGCGGCAGGCATCGTTTCTCCGGCCGGTCTGGCCGGGATCCGCCGGCCTCGATTTGGGCCATGGCCATGGTTATTCCCGGGTTCTGCGCGCCGGTTCAGCGCAAGGCCCCGGCAGGTCCCCGTCCAAATCCCACCAGCGAGGTCCCATGTCACGCTCCCGCACCGCCTCCCGCCCCAGCACCACTGTCCGGCTCAACACCGCCGCCCACCCCAGCACAGCCGCCCGCAGACCCACAAACGCTCCACGCGCAACGGCCGCACAGACAAAAGCCCCTCGGCCGAAGTCCTCCCTGCAGTGGGCTGCCATGTTCTGCGGAGCAGCTCTGCTTTCCGGCTGTTCAACCCTGGCGTCCGAGGCAGAGGCGCCGGCACCAGCCACCGAAACAACCCACATTGAAACGGCGCCGGAGTCCCCGGCCTACCCGCTCGAGCTGGATAACTGCGGAACCCCGGTGCTCCTCGACGCCGCGCCCGAGCGGGTGGTCACGATTAAGTCCACGTCCACGGAGATGCTCCTTGCCCTCGGACTCGGGGACCGGATCGTGGGTACCGCGTTCTCCGACGGGCCGGTGCCCGTTGCCTGGGAACCGGCCACGGCCCCGCCGGTCCTGGCAGACAAGGTTCCTTCCCGCGAGGCGGTCCTGGCGCTGGCCCCGGACCTGGTGTTCGCCGGATGGGAATCGAACTTTTCCGCGGACGGGGCCGGGGAACGCACCCAGCTGGCCGACCTCGGCGTCGCCAGTTATGTCTCTCCTGCCGCGTGCCAGCAGGACGGCTACCGGCCCGATCCCCTGACTTTCGACGACGTTTTCGCCTCGATCACCGAAGCCGGCGACCTGTTCGGTGTTCCGGAGGCCGCGCAGGAACTCGTGGACGCGCAGCGCACCGACCTGGATGCGGTTGTGCCGTCGACGGCGGGGCTCACTGCCCTCTGGTACAGCTCCGGTTCCGACACGCCCTATGTCGGTGCGGGCAGCGGGGCTCCGCAGCTGATGCTGGAGGCCGCCGGCCTGGAGAACATCGCCGCCGGCATCAAACAGGGCTGGAGTCCCTTCTCCTGGGAGGCGGTCGCTGCCGCGGATCCTGACGTGATTGTCCTTGTGGATTCGGCGTGGGGCAGCGTCGAAAAGAAGAAGGCCGTACTCGAATCCCACCCGGTGATTTCCCAGCTCCAGGCAGTGCGGAACCAGCAGTACCTGGTTGTGCCCTTCGCCGCCTCCGAAGCCGGGGTGCGCAATGTCGAAACCGTCCGGTCGCTCACCGAGCAGGTGGCCGCCTTTGACTGACGTGCGGGTCCCGCGAACCCCGGCACATGCCGGCAGTGCCGGCCGGTCCGTACGGGCGGTTGGCCAGGCCCGGTCCCGTGCCTGGCCAACCGCCGTCGTCCTGGCCGCCGCCTTGGCAGCGGCGATGCTCTGGGCGCTCACCGTTGGCCCGGCCGGTCTGGGCCCCCGTGAGGCCTGGCTGGCCCTGGTGTCACCGGGCAACAGTGCGCTTAGTCCCATCCAGGAGGCGATCATCCGCGAGCTGCGGCTCCCCCGGCTGCTGACGGCAGCGGCTGTCGGCGCCGGGCTGGCCCTCTGCGGAGCAGTGATCCAGGCGCTGACCCGCAACCCGCTCGCCGACCCCTACCTCCTGGGCCTCAGCTCCGGGGCATCACTGGGGGCGGTTTCCGTGCTGCTCCTGGGCTTCGCCGTCGTGCTTCCCGCCGCGGCCTTCGCCGGAGCCATGCTGGCCATGGTGCTCACGCTCAGCCTCGCGGGGGCGCTGGGCACCATCACTCCCACCCGGACGATCCTGGCGGGGCTGGCAGTCTCCTCGCTGGCCGCCGCGGCCGCGTCCTTCATCGTGTTCTGGACAGCCCAGGGAGATTCCTACCGTGAGGTGCTGGGCTGGCTGATGGGATCGCTTGCCGGAGCGGGCTGGAGCAGTGTCGGCATCACCTTCCCGGTCCTGGCCGTGGTGGGAATTCCCCTGCTCTTCTGCGGCCGGATCCTGGATGCGTTCGCCTTCGGGGACACCGCTGCCGCAGCCCTGGGGGTCCCGGTGCCCGCCGTGCGGTGGACCCTGCTGGGAGCCACCGCGCTGCTCACCGGTGCCATGGTCTCCGTCAGCGGATCCATCGGATTCGTCGGCCTGGTGCTTCCCCATGCCGTCCGGCTGGTTGCCGGCTCCGGGCACCGTGCCCTTCTGCCGCTCTCCGCACTGGCCGGGGCGCTCTTCCTGGTCCTGGCCGACACTGCTGCACGGACGGTCTTCGAGCCGCGGGAAATCCCGGTTGGGATCGTGACCGCGCTGATCGGCGCGCCGGTCTTTATTGTCTTGCTGCTGCGTCGGCGGAGCAGCTCATGACCACCGTCCGGCTCCCGGCCCGTGACGGCAGCAGCGTTCCGCAGCCGCAGGCGCTGGCCGCGGAGTACGTCACTGTGGCCCGCGGCGGGAAGCTGCTGCTCGACGGCGTCAGCTGCACTCTCCGCCCGGGGACGGTTACGGGCATCCTGGGTCCCAACGGCGCCGGGAAGTCCACCTTGCTGCACCTGCTCGCGGGCGTCCTGCCGGCGGATTCCGGAACGGTGCGTCTGGGGAGCCGGTCCCTGGACCGGATCGGCACCAGGGTGCGTGCCCGCAGCATCGCCTTGGTGGAGCAGTCGCTGCCTGACGACGTCGCGCAGCCGGTCCGCGGCGTGGTGGCCCTGGGCCGCACCCCGCACCGCAGCCTGTTTGCCGCGGACAGGCCGGGCGATCATGCTGCCGTGGAACGGGCCCTGGCAGCAGCCGGTGCGCGGCACCTGGCGGAACGCCTGTACCCGACGCTCTCCGGCGGCGAACGGCAGCGGGTGCAGCTGGCCAGGGCGCTGGCGCAGGAACCGTCAGTGCTGCTGCTGGACGAACCCACCAACCACCTGGACGCCGCCGCCCAGCTGGAAACCCTGGATCTGCTGCAGGGGCTGGCCGCGGAAGGGCTGGCCGTTGCGGCTGCGCTGCATGACATCAACCATGCGGCCGCCTCCTGCTCGCACCTGCTGGTGCTGCACGGCGGACGGATGTCCGCGGCTGGACCGGTGGAAGAGATCCTCACACCGGAACTCATCCGCCGGGTTTACGGCGTCAGCGCCACAATGCTGATCCACCCGGCCACAGGGCGACCCCTGGTTGCACTCAGCCGCCGGTAACTCGACCTGCGCTTAGCCGCCGCCGGGTCAAGCCAGCCGCGCTTAGCCGCCGCCGGGTCAAGCCAGCCGCGCTCAGCCGCCGCTGGAACGGGCACGGCGGCGGGCCTCGGCCGCCGCCGCGGCATAACCTGCCGCGTAGCCGTCTTCATATCCGGCTGCGTGGCCGTCGTCGTACCCGGCGTTGTAGCCGGACCGGGTGCCGCTGCGCCGTCCGTCTTCAAACGCTTCGGCGGTGCCCTGCCGGAACATGTCCTCTTCGGCCGGGCGGAGCAGGGCCTTGGCGCCGGGATCACGGTCCATTCCGCCCACCGTCACCAGCGCGTCCAGTCCGCGGACCAGGGCCACGGGCAGCCCAAAAGTCTTGCCCTTCACCAGATCGGCAGCGGCAGCGATCTCGTCGGCCACCGCGGTGACTGTCGCGGACATCGGCCGTCCGGAGCTGTCCGGAAGTCCCCGCAGATCCAGCAGCACACTTAGGCCCGCCGTGCCGATCGCGGCATCAGTCTGGCCCTGCCGCCAGGGCCGGCCCAGGGTATCGGTGATCACTACGCCGACGTCGACACCCCAATCCCGCTTCAGGCCCCGGCAGAGCCGGCGGGCAGACGCGTCCGGATCCAGCGGCAGCAGCAGCACCGTGCCCTCGGCAGTGTTGCTGGCGTCCACTCCGGCGGCGGCGGCAACGATTCCAAGCCGGTTTTCTACGATCCGGGTGGTTCCGGCCGCGTGCTCGCGGCTAGCGACCAGCCTGACCGTTTCCTGTTCGACGGCGTCATCCCGGCGGTCTGCAGGCAGCGTGCGGCCTTCGGCCTTGGACACGATCTTGGAGGTCACCACGATGATGTCCCCGCTGCGAAGCTCGCGGCCGCAGGCCTGTCCGATCAGCTCCACCAGGTTCTCCCCGGCCTGGACCTCTCCGATGCCGTGTACCGGAGTGATCACCAGGCGCTCTGCCGTCGGCGGTTCTGTGTCCAGTGCGGGGACAGGGTCCAGCGCGGGGTCCAGGGCGGAGGCAGGGGCCTCCGGCAGCTCCTCGTTGGGGGTTTTCGTTTCCGGGTCAGCGGGGACGGTTCCGGTCCAGGCAGGATTCATCGGTGCAGCTCCGGCAGCACGCTGGCGGAGAACGTGTCGATCCAGTCGCGCTGGTTCCGCCCCACATTGTGCAGATAAACGCGGTCGAAGCCCAGGTCCAGGAATTTCTGGATGTAGGCGCGGTGCACGTCGGGGTCCTCGGAAATCAGCAGCCGGCCCTCAAAGTCCTCCGGGCGGACCAGGCGGGCCATCTGCTCCAGCTCAAACGGTGAGCGGATGTCCGCCTTGGGGAACTTCATTCCGCCGTTGGGCCATTCGGTCATGGCGTTGGCCAGCGCTTCCTCGTACGTGGGCGCCCAGCTCATGTGCAGCTGCAGGACCTTGGGCATGGTGTCCGGATCCTTGCCGGCCTCACGGGCACCGGCGTCGAAACGTGCAAACAGGCCCTCGATCTTCTCCAGCGGTGCGCCCACGGTGATGAGGCCGTCCGCGTGCTTTCCGGCGCGTTTGGCCGTCACGGGACCGGCGGTGGCGACGAGGATTTCCGGGGCAACCTCCGGCATGGTCCACAGGCGGGTGGATTCCATCTTGTAGAAGGTCCCGCTGTGCCGCACGTCCTTGCCGGCCAAGGACGCGGCGAAGAGCTTGGAGATGATCTCGATGGCCTCGAACATCCGGTTGATCCGCTCCGGCGCCTCGGGCCAGTACTGAGCCGTGACGTGCTCATTCAGTGCCTCACCGGACCCCAGTCCCAGCCAGTGCCGCCCTGGGTACATGGCAGCCAGGGTGGCCGAAGCCTGCGCCACCATCGCCGGGTGCCAGCGGAAAGTGGGGGCGGTGACCCCTGGGCCAATATCGCCTTTGGTCCGCTCCCCCAAAGCGGAAAGGACGTTCCAGACGAAAGCGGACTGCCCCTGCGCCGGCACCCAGGGCTGGAAATGGTCCGCAGCCATCACACCGGAGAAGCCGCGCTCTTCCGCATAAGCGGAAAGAGCCACGGCCTCCGTCGGATGGAATTGTTCCAGCATGGCCGCGTAACCGATCCGGAGTGGGGTTTTCATGCAGCCACTATAGGCCAGCGGCCAGGCACAACCCGGAAGCGGCGTGTTTCAGCCGTGCAACGAATCAGTTAAAGAAGGAATCAGCCTGGGAAGGAATCAGCTGCGGGCGGTGACCTGCGGAAGGAGGTCCTCGGCCGGCGGGGTCCAGACAGCCGGGTCCGCGGACACCTGGTCCCCGGAACGGATGTCCTTTACCTCGTGGCTGCCGTCTTCGGCGGTGAACCAGACAAAGGGAATGCCGCGCCGGTCAGCGTACTTGATCTGCTTGCCGAACTTATCTGCCTTCGCTGCCACCTCCACGGAGATACCGCGTCCGCGCAGGGCCGCGGCGACGTCCTGCGCCGCGGACCAGGAATCGTCGTCGGCCAGGGTGACCAGCACTGCGGTGGGAACCGCACGGGAAGCCTGGGCGAATTCCTGACTGAGGATGCGCATCACCAGGCGGGTCACTCCGATGGAGAGCCCGACGCCGGGGAACGTCCGGCTGCCCTTGGCAGCCAGTGCGTCGTAGCGGCCGCCGGAGCAGATGGAACCCAGCTGCTCGTGTCCCACCAGGACCGTTTCGTAGACGGTGCCGGTGTAGTAGTCCAGGCCGCGGGCGATGGACAGGTCCGCCACGACCTTGCCCGGAGCGCGCTTGGCTGCCTCTGCGATCACCTGCTCCAGCTCATCGAGGCCGGTTTCCAGCAGCTCGTTCGTGACCCCCAGCGCCCGGACCTGGGCAGCAAAGCTCACGTCGTCGGTGCGGATGGAGGCGAGCTTCAGTGCGAGGTCCGCCTGCTCCGCGGTGGCGCCCAGTTCTTCCTGCAGCAGCTCGGCAACACGTGCCGGGCCAACCTTCTCAAGCTTGTCGATGCTGCGCAGCACCCCTGCGGTGTCTTCCAGCCCGATGCCCCGGTAAAAGCCCTCGGCCAGTTTGCGGTTGTTGACCCGGATGCGGAAATCCGGGATGGGCAGGGCACCGAGCGCTTCGGCGATGACCAGCGCCAGCTCGACGTCGTACCGGAACGGCAGGTCGCCGTCGCCCACCACATCGATGTCCGCCTGGGTGAACTCGCGGGCGCGGCCCTCCTGCGGGCGCTCTCCGCGCCACACCTTCTGGATCTGGTAGCGGCGGAACGGGAAGGCCAGGTGGCCCGCGTTCTCCACCACGTACCGGGCGAACGGAACGGTCAGGTCGAAGTGCAGTGCGAGCTGGTTCGGGTCCTGCTTGCCGCTGCTTTCGCCTTCCTCGGCCTGCAGCCGGCTGAGCGCGTAGACTTCCTTGTCGATTTCGCCCTTGCGCAGCAGCTGCCCGACGGTTTCCACCGCGCGGGTCTCGATGTTGGAGAAGCCGTGGAGTTCAAAGGTCCGGCGCAGCACGTCCAGGACATGGAGTTCAACCAGGCGCTCCTGCGGTAGCCATTCGGGGAAACCGGACAGTGAGGCCTTGCGTGCCATGCGGGAGAACTCCTTAGGGTGGATCGGATCCGGCGGTGGGCGAATGGGAGCGCCCGGGTCCGGATACTGGGAAAACACAGCTGCTGCATGCATAAACTGTGTGCGGCACTCATTTTAGCCTCTTCCGCTCCCATGGGTGCCGCAGAGCACCCCCGGCGCCGCCGCGGCGCCCGGACCCAGTTCCCCTCAAAGGAGGCAGCGGTGAAGGTCACCAGCCGTACCGAGCGTGAAACCCGCCGTCGTGTGGCCCGGATGGAAGCCCGGCAGGCCCTGGCACGCGAGCAGAGCCGGCGGCGGCTGAAGGACAATGTCTACGCCGGGATCGCCGGGGTCCTGGTCCTGGTTTTAGCCGTCGCGCTCCAGGTTTTCTGGTTCTCCTCCAATCCCACCGCCGCGGACCTGGCGCTGCTGGAAAGCCAGGCGAAGGCCCCAGCGGAAGAAACCGGCAGCGATCTAACCGTCCCGGATCCGTCGCTGGCCGGCGGGCAGGTCCTCAGCGGCGCACTCTCGCTCAACGGCTCTGAACTGGGAATTGAACTGGACGGCAGCGCCGCGCCGCAGGCCGTTTCCGTCTTTAAGTCCCTGGCGGACTCGGGTTTCTTCGACGGTAAGAACTGCCACCGGCTGACCACTGCGGAGACCATGGGAGTGCTCCAGTGCGGGTCGGCGGACGGCACCGGAGCTTCGGACCCCGGCTACCAGTGGGGCCCGGTGGAAAACACGCCCGCTGACGGGGTCTATCCGGCCGGCTCTGTTGCCGTGGCCCGCGCCGGGACCACGGATTCGCACGGTACGCAGTTCTTCATCGTCTACAAGGACTCAGTCATAACGCAGGAGACCGGCGGGTACACGATAATGGGTAAGGTAACGTCAGGGCTTGATGTTCTGGAATCCATCGCTGCAGCCGGGACGGCAGGCGGCGTCCAGGACGGAGAACCCCTAGCACCGGTGACGATAGATTCGTTTACCCTGAAGTAAATGGCACGGCAATTACATGGCACAGCGGCTTCGCAGGCGGCCATCCATCGAGTGAAAGACTTTTAGCGGTGACAGACAGTCAGAAATCCGACGAAACAGCCACCGGGACTGCTCCGGACAATCAGCGCACCCCCGCGCCCAGCCCAGCCGCCTTCGCGGCGCGGCGTCCGGCTCCCGCCCCGGCGGCACCCCGTCCCGGAGCCGCTGCGCCAGCACCGGCAGTAGCCGCTCCGGCAGCCCACACCACGCCGCTGGAAGAAGCCGCCCGCTTTGCCCGCGTCGAGGAAGACGGCCACGTCTTCCTGCTCGTCGGCAGCGAAGAGTTCCCCGTGGGCCAGTATCCGGATGCAACGCGGGATGAAGCCCTGGCCTACTTTGTGCGTAAGTACGACGACGCCGTCAGCCAGGTCATGCTGCTGGAGGCGCGCCTTGCTGCCAAGGCTCCGGCCGGTGACATGCACAAGACCCTCAAACATCTGGCCGAGCAGGTCGCCGAACGCAAAATGGTAGGCGATGTGCTGGCTCTCGATGCCCGCATCGAGGCACTGGGCGCAGGCATCAAGGAAGCCGAGGCAGCTGAGCGCGCCGAGGCCGAGGCCGTCCGTGCCCGCGAGCTCGCCGCACGCGAAGCGATCGTCGCCGAGGCGGAGGAAATTTCCGCCAAGGACCCGGCCTCGATTCAGTGGAAAACCAGCAGCAACCGGATGAACGAACTGTTCGAAGCGTGGAAGGCCGCGCAGAAGAACGGGCCGCGTCTGGGCCGCAGCAACGAAGATGCCCTGTGGAAGCGCTTCCGCTCCGCCCGGACCGTCTTCGACCGGCACCGCCGCGCCTACTTCTCGCAGCTGGACAATGAGAACGCCGAGGCCAAACGCGCCAAGGAAGACCTCATTGCCCGGGCCGAGGCGCTGTCCACGTCCACCGACTGGGGCAACACCGCCTCCGAGTACCGCAGCCTCATGGACGAGTGGAAGGCCTCCAAGCGGGCCAGCCGCAAGGATGACGACGCCCTCTGGGCCCGCTTCCGTGCGGCCCAGGACAAGTTCTTCGCTGCCCGCCAGGCCGCCAACGAAGTTATTGACGAGGAATTCGCCTCCAACCTCGTGGTCAAGGAAGCGCTGCTGAAGGAAGCCCAGGCCATCCTCCCTGTCACGGACCTGAATGCTGCCCGCAAGGCACTGCAGTCCATCCGCGACCGCTGGGAGGAAGCCGGCAAGGTTCCGCGCGCCGATATGGGCCGGATGGAAGCCGGTATCCGGAAGGTTGAGGAAGCCGTCAAGGCTGCCGAGGACGAGCACTGGCAGCGGAGCAATCCGGAAACCAAGGCCCGCACCAACAGCGCCCTCAGCCAGCTCGAAGCAGCCATTACCTCCCTCGAGGAGGAACTGGCTGCCGCCGAGAAGGACGGCAACGCGAAGAAGATCGCCGATGCCCGCGAGGCACTGGAAGCCCGCCAGCAGTGGCTGGAAACTCTCCGCCGCTCGGCTCAGGACTTCTCCTAAGCCACCAGCCCGCCCAGCTGGCTATTCCGCCGGCGAAGGGGCGAACCCCGTGAGGGCCCGGATTCCGCTTTTCCACAGGCGGCGTCCGGGCCCTTTCGCATTTCCTGCCGGCAGGTCAGTCTTGGCGAATGTCATTGTCCAGCCCGATGCCGGGTGCAATTCCGGCAGTCACCTCCACCGGGGGCGCCATTTTCCATCCGGGCGGCCCCTTCACTGAGGAAGAACTGCAGGGGATGTGCCGGGACCTTCTGGTGACCCGGGTTTACGGTTCCACGTATCTGCGCTGGGATGTCCGCCCCGGACCCCTGGCCCGCGCCCTGGCGGCCCATCACCATCTTCCGGCATCCCTGCAGGGGCGCTACGTTTTCGGGCGGCTGAGCGCCGCCTGGATCTACGGCTGCGCTCCCCCTCCACGGCGCCTGACACTGCTGGTCGATACCCGGCGGCGCAGCACCTCGCTGCCGCCGTTCAGCGGAGCGGTGCTGCACGAAGTGACGCTGGGCCCCGCGGACCGGCTGGAACTGGGAGGGGTGCCGGTGACGCAGCCGCTGCGGACCGCCCTCGACGTCGCACTCCACACCCCGCTGGCGGAAGCCGCGGAGGTGCTGGTGCAGATGTCCCGCGAGCCCGGATTAAACGCTCCGCTGCACTATGTTCGGACGCTGCTGCGCAGCGGGCACCGGGTGCCGGGCACCAGGCAGGCGCTGGAGGCGGTGGAACTGGCCGAGGCATCCGCCGGGGAGGCGGGGGTTTCAGGGGCAGAAGAAGTTTCCGGGACGGAAGAAACGGGGCCGGAACCGGATCATTCCGGTTCCGGCACCGTCACGGCTCCATCCGAGGGCGTGCCAGCTTAGATGCGGCGCTGGTTGCCGGTGGTGCGGTAGACGTCGTAAACGCCGTCGATCCGGCGGACCGCGCTCAGGATGTGGCTGAGGTACTTCGGATCGCCCATCTCGAAGACGAACTTGGACATGGCCACCCGGTCACTGGAGGTGTTGACGCTTGCCGAGAGGATATTGACGTGGTTCTCCGAGAGGACCCGCGTGACGTCGGACAGCAGGCTCTTGCGGTCCAGTGCCTCAACCTGGATTTCCACCAGGAACACCGAGGACTGTGTGGGAGCCCAGTCCACCGGTACGATCCGGTCCGGCTGGTCGCGCAGTTCCTGCACGTTCCGGCAGTCGGTGCGGTGCACCGAGACGCCCGAACCGCGCGTCACGAAGCCAATGATGGGATCCGGGGGAACCGGAGTGCAGCAGCGGGCCAGCTTGACCCAGACATCGCCGACACCGCGGACGGTGACGCCGGAGTCGGAGAACTTGGGCCGCCGCGCTGCCGTGGTTACCGGAGTCTCGGCCAGATCCTCTTCGGCGCCTTGGTGGCCGCCCATGAGGTTGACCAGGTGTTCAATGACGTTCTGCGCCGAGGTGTGGCCGTCGCCCACCGCCGCATACAGGGCGGAGATGTCCTGGTGGTGCAGTTCCTGCGCCACTGCCACGAGGGCGTCGTGGCTCATCAGGCGCTGCAGCGGAAGGTTCTGCTTCCGCATGCCGCGGGTGAGCAGGTCCTTGCCCTTTTCGATCGCCTCTTCGCGGCGTTCCTTGGTGAACCACTGGCGGATCTTGTTCCGGGCCCGGGGGCTCTTGACGAAGCCCTGCCAGTCCTGGCTGGGGCCGGCGCCTTCGGCCTTGGAGGTGAAGATTTCCACCCAGTCACCGTGCTGGAGCTCGCTGTTGAGCGGGACCAGCTTTCCGTTGACCCTGGCACCAATGGTCCGGTGGCCCACTTCCGTGTGCACGGCGTAGGCGAAGTCAACGGGAGTTGAACCGGCCGGCAGGGCCATGACCTCACCCTTGGGGGTGAAAACAAAGACTTCGCGGGCGTTGATTTCAAAGCGCAGCGAGTCCAGGAACTCATCCGGATCCGAGGTTTCCTGCTGCCAGTCGACCAGGGACCGGAGCCAGCCCATGTCGCTGTTGTCCGGAACCGTTCCGCCGTTCTTGGCGCCGTCTTTGTACTTCCAGTGCGCAGCCACACCGTATTCGGCACGGCGGTGCATGTCATGGGTGCGGATCTGGATTTCCACCGGTTTGCCGCCGGGACCGATCACTGTGGTGTGCAGCGACTGGTACATATTGAACTTCGGCATCGCGATGTAGTCCTTGAACCGCCCGGGCAGGGGGTTCCAGCGGGCATGCAGCGCGCCGAGGGTGGCGTAACAGTCGCGCACGGAGTCCACCAGGACGCGGACGCCCATGAGGTCATGGATGTCGTCGAAGTCCTTACCCCGCACGATCATCTTCTGGTAGATCGAGTAATAGTGCTTGGGGCGGCCGGTGATCGTGGCCTTGATCTTCACGTTGTGCAGGTCTTCAGCGATCTGGCTGCGGACGGTGGTGAGGTACTTTTCCCGCTCCGGGGTGCGGTCGCCGACCATCCGGACAATTTCGTCGTACACCTTGGGGTGCAGCGCGGCGAAGGACAGGTCCTCAAGTTCCCACTTGATCGTGTTCATGCCGAGCCGGTGGGCCAGCGGGGCGAAGATTTCCAGCGTTTCCCGCGCCTTGCGGGCGGAGGACTCCGGGGAAACGAAACGCCAGGTCCGCGCGTTATGCAGCCGGTCGGCAAGTTTGATCACGAGGACGCGGATGTCCTTGGCCATGGCCACGACCATTTTGCGGACGGTCTCTGACTGGGCTGCGTCCCCGAAGGTCACCTTGTCCAGCTTGGTCACGCCGTCCACCAGCATGGCGACTTCCGGTCCGAACTCGCTGCGGAGCTCGTCCAGCGTGTAGGAGGTGTCCTCCACCGTGTCGTGGAGCAGCGCGGCAGCCAGGGTGGTTCCGGTCATGCCCAGTTCGGCGAGGATGGTCGCCACGGCGACCGGATGCGTGATGTAAGGGTCGCCGCTCTTGCGCTTCTGGCCTTCATGGCTGCGTTCGGCTACCAGATAGGCGCGCTGGATCAGGTCGAGGTCTTCGCGCGGGTTGTTGGCGCGGACAGTGCGCAGCAGCGGTTCCAGCATCGGCGAGTACGCCGTGCCTCCGCGTCCGGCCAGGCGGGCCAATCGGGCCCGGGTGCCCTGGCGGCGTGCCGGCACCGGCTTGGCGGCTGCCTTCGGGGCAGGCTTCGATGCCGGTTCCTCCGGTTCCCGTTTGACCTGGACTCCGGCGGACCCGTTGTTCCCGGGGCTTGTTTCCTGGGAGTTCACGGTACCGGGGGCTGCTGCTGGTCCCCGGTCTTTCCCTGCGCTGTCGGCAGGCGTAGCGCTATCGGCCAACTGCTGCCCTTTCTTTCCAGATATCTGCCCAGTCTATGCCCCCCGGCTGCTGCACTTACACCACCGGTTCCGTTCTTCCCCGGGGGAAAGGAACGGAACCGGCGGTGTTTAGTGCTTCTGGCGAACTACGTGGCCGCGGACGCGGCCTCAGGTGCCGAGGCTGCACGCGCCTGCTGTTCGCGGCGGTCAAGCACGCGCTTGGCCTGCTTGACGATGTCCGGTTCCTTCCGGCGCAGCCAGGCGTACAGCGGTGCCGCCACGAACAAGGTGCCGAGGGTACCCAGGATGATGCCGATGAACAGCGCCAGGGAGAGGTCCTTCAGCGTGCCGGCTCCCAGCAGGTAGGCGCCGATGAAAAGCACGGACGCGACCGGCAGGACGGCGACCACGGAGGTGTTGATGGAACGCACCAGAGTCTGGTTGACGGCCAGGTTCACCTGTTCGGCGAACGTGCGCTTGGTCTGTTTGTCCAGGTTGGCTGTGTTCTCACGGATCTTGTCAAAAACCACCACCGTGTCATACAGCGAGTAGCTGAGCACGGTCAGGAAGCCGATGATCGCCGACGGCGTCACTTCGAATCCGCTGAGTGCGTACAGTCCCGCGGTTGTCACCATCACGGCGAGCAGACCGGTGATAGCCGCGACCGACATTTTCCAGGTCCGGAAGTACAGGGCCATCAGGACGGCGGCCAGGCCAACAAAGACCAGCAGGCCGATCAGCGCCTGACGGCTGACATCGCTCCCCCAGGTGGGGCCGATGAACGTCGAGGTGACCTGCTCCTCGGAGACGCCGTAGTCCTGCGCCAGCGCGGCCTTAACCTCAAGGGTCTCGTCGTCGCTGAGCTCTTCAGTCTGGATCCGCATGGTGCCGGGGGAAATGTTGGTAACCCGCGGATCGGAACCGGAGACAACTTCAGCTACGGCCTGTTCACCCACTGAAACCTGCGTGTTTTCCACGCCGGAGACGGTGAACTCGGACCCTCCGCGGAAGTCGATTCCGAGGTTGAATCCACCCTTGGCCACGGGGATCAGGATGGACAGGAGAATCGCGGCGGCTGCGATCAGGAACCACAGCCTGTACCGGCCAACGAAGTTGTAGGACCGTTTCCCGGTGTAGAGCTCATTGCCGAATGTGGCGAATCTGGGGAGCTTACTCATCAGTTGCCCTCCTTCTCCGCGTCGCGGCCGGTGCTTGCCATCGAACCTTGTTTCCCGTCGGATTCCCCGACGGAACCGGGCTTCTTACCGCCCTGCTTTTCTTTCAGCGCTTCGGCCTCAGCCTGCCGCCGCTCAGCGATCGTCATACGGCGCTCAGCTTCCTTGGCAGCTCCCTTGTTCTTCGGGGAGACGGGCTTCGAGGACCCGGGCGCCGATGCGTCCTGCGCGTCCGTGCCCTGCCCTGCGGCTGCGGCACCTGCCATGGCAGGTTCCCGCAGGCGTCCAGCTCCGCGGTACACCGGCACAGCGCCAAGGCGGGTCGCATCCAGGCCGGACCACTTGTGGCCCTGGCCGAAGAACTTGGTCTTGGCCAGCAGCACCATGACGGGGTGCGTAAACATAAAGACCACGATCAGGTCGGCGATGGCCGTGAGGCCGAGCGTGAAGGCAAAACCACGGACGTTGCCGACCGCAACGAAATACAGCACGACGGCGGCAAGCAGGTTCACTGCCTTGGACGCCAGGACGGTGCGCTTGGCCCGCTTCCAGCCGGTGTCGACGGCGGAGACCAGTCCCCTGCCGTCGCGCAGTTCATCACGGATTCGTTCGAAGTAGACGATGAACGAATCTGCGGTGAGGCCGATCGCGACAATCAGGCCTGCCACACCGGCAAGGGAGAGCCGGTAGTTGTGCGACCAGCCGAGGATCGCGATGGCCAGGTAGGTCAGCACACCGGCGACGACCAGGGAGGCGATCGTGACGAACCCGAGGGCGCGGTACTGGAACAGGGAGTAGACAGCCACCAGGATCAGGCCGATAACGCCGGCGATCAGGCCCATGCGCAACTGGTCTGCACCCAGGGTGGCGGAGACCTGCTGCTCGCTCTGGATATCGAAGCTGATCGGCAGGGCACCGTACTTCAGCTGTTCGGAAAGCGCCTTGGCGCTCTCCTGCGTGTAGCTGCCGGTGATCTGGGCGTTGCCGTCGGTGATCGGCACGTTCATGGACGGCGCGGAGATAATCTGCCCGTCCAGGACGATGGCGAACTGGTTCTGCGGGGTTCCCGCACCGAAACCGACAAGGCGTTCGGAAACTTCGCGGAACTTCTCGGTGCCTTCACCGTTGAAGTCAAGGTTCACGGCCCACTGGTTCAGGGACTGGCCCTGACCGGTCTGGGACAGTCCGAAGCTGGCGTCCTCAAGCAGTGCGCCCGGCACCTCGACGGGGCCGAGGATGTACTTGCCGGCTGTCTCCGGTTCGCAGGCAACCATCGGCTGATCCGCCGGAGCCGGTTCAATCGAGGCTTCCAGCGTCGCCGGGTCCAGGCAGTTGGTGGTTTCGAATTCCTTGTACAGCTCCGGGGTGACCCAATTGAAGTCGGATCCGTTCTCCGGCTCGGCTGTCGGCTGCGGCAGCTGGTCGTCCGGCGTCGGCGTCTCGGCGGCCGGAGCCTGCCCTGCACCGCCCAGGATGACGGCCCGGAACTCCATGGCAGCAGAGGCCTGGATCAGCGCACGGGTTTCGGCGGACGGCGTACCCGGCAGGGAGACCACAACATTGCGGCCGGACTGCGTGGTGATCTCCGCTTCGGAAACACCGCTGCCGTCAACACGCTGGCGGATGATCTCCACCGCCTGGTCGAGCTGTTCCTGACTGATTTCAGAGTTGCCGCCCTGTACCTTCGGGGACAGGATCATCTGGGTGCCGCCCTCGAGGTCGAGGGCCAGTTTGGGGGCCCAGCTGGCGTTGCTCAACATGGAGCCGCCGCCAAGCAGGAGGGCCAGGGCAGCGAACATAACGCCCAGCCAAATGAGCGTCTTTTTCGCGGCGGGGCCGGAGCCGGTTCGAGGCATAGAGGTTTTCCTTTAGGGCGTAATCGCCGGAGACAGAGTGATCCGGCGGGCCTGCGGACTCAGTCCACCCCGCAGGCCCTCGGAGAGTCTAGTTGTCTTTCTTGTTCTCACGGTCCAGGCGCCGGAGTGTTTCCTCGGGCGTCTCGTCCCGGAGCGCCGAATCGGCAGCATCGGTGTTTTCCGTGCGCGGCGCCTCGCTGGTGAGGGAGGAAGCGTCGTCCGGAACCACGGGATCCGGCGTCTCTTCTTCGGCCGGCGTGGTGGTGACAACCTTGGTCAGCGCCTGCAGGTGGATGGTGGCGGTGTTGCCCGGTGAGAGTTCGAGGACAGCCTTGTTCTCTTCCTGGTCAACGGACACGATCGTGCCGAACAGTCCGAACTGGGTCATGACCTCGGTTCCGGGGACCATCTGGGTGCGCTGCTCCTGGACGGTCTTCTGGGTCTTCTTCTGCTTGCGGAACATCATGAAGATGAAGAGTGCCAGCAGGATCGGAAGGAGGAGGTTCGAGAGAGCGAATCCACCTCCGTTGCCGGTATCAGTGGTCGTCTGGGCCAAGACATTCAAGAACACGAAGGGTTCCGTTTCTGTTGCTGTTTATCGGGATGCGAAATTTATCGGGATGCGTTATCAGTTCACTCAGGGCACCGGGTCTGACGCGCCGGCATGCGTAAGCGTCAGATCAGTCTAAGGGGAAAACGGATCTGCATCCCTTTAAGTTTCATTGTGCAGTGTAAGTCACCCACGGTGTCCGGCGTCACTTCGCTGCTCGCCCTGCCAGTGCTCCGCGCAGCCGGTCCGGCTGACTTCCCGGCTCAGGCGCCGGTGCCGCTGTCCGCAGCCCGGGCTCCGGGTCCGGAGAACATGGCATCGGGGACGGCCTGCGCGGCTGACTCCGGCATCTCGAGTCCGAGGTGCTCCCAGGCGGCCCGGGTCGCGATGCGTCCGCGGGGTGTGCGGCCCAGCAGGCCTTCCCGGACGAGGTACGGTTCCGCGACTGTTTCCACCGTCTCCGGCTCCTCGCCGACGGCGATCGCGAGCGTCGACAGCCCGACCGGCCCGCCGTTGAATTTGGTCACCAGGGCGTGGAGCACGGCCCGGTCCAGCCGGTCCAGCCCGCGTTCGTCCACCTCATACATATCAAGTGCCGCTCCGGCCGTCCGGGCGTCAATCTGGTCGACTCCGTGGACCAGCGCCCAGTCGCGGACCCGGCGCAGGAGCCTGTTGGCGATCCGCGGTGTTCCGCGGGACCGTCCGGCGACTTCGGAAAAGCCGGCCGAGTTGACCTTCATGTCCATCAGCATGGCCGAGCGCCGCAGGACCAGCTCCAGTTCCGCGGTGGAGTAGAACTCCAGGTGCCCGGTGAAGCCGAACCGGTCACGCAGGGGTCCGGGCAGCAGCCCGGCGCGGGTGGTGGCGCCCACCAGGGTGAAGGGTGGAAGGTCCAGCGGAATGGCCGTTGCCCCGGCACCCTTGCCCACGACGATGTCCACCCGGAAATCCTCCATGGCCATGTACAGCATTTCCTCCGCCGGACGGGACATCCGGTGGATTTCGTCCAGGAACAGCACCTCGCCTTCCGTGAGGGAGGAGAGAATGGCTGCCAGGTCTCCGGCATGCTGGATGGCAGGGCCGGAACTGATGCGCAGCGGAGCGTTCATTTCCGCGGCGATGATCATGGACAAAGTGGTTTTACCGAGGCCGGGAGGACCGGAGAGCAGCACATGGTCCGCACTGCGGCCCCGGAGCCGCGAGGCTTCCAGGACCAGGGAGAGCTGTTCGCGGACCCGCTTCTGACCCACGAAGTCATCGAGGTTCTTCGGGCGCAGGGCGGCTTCAATGGCCTTATCGTCCGGATCCGGAGCGGCCGTGGTGAGCGGTTCGGCGGCGGCCACGCTAGCCGGCCTGCTTCTGCGGTGCGCGGGAGCGGGCGCCGTCCTGGCCGAGGCGGCGCAGCGTCAGGCGCAGGATTTCGGCGACGTTGCCGCCCTTCGCCGTGTCCGGATGCTCGGCAGCGGTGGCCTCGATGGCGGCGGCAGCGTCCTTTTCGGACCACCCGAGACCGGTCATGGCTGCCAGCACCTGGTCATTCCAGGCCGGGGCTCCGGCCGGTGCTTCAGCGGTCCCCAGCGGCACGAGTTTGTCGGCGAGTTCCAGCACGATGCGGCGCGCGCCCTTCGGTCCGATGCCGGAAACCTTGCTGAATGCCTTGTCATCTCCGCTGGACGCTGCGACGCGCACAGCCTCGGGGCTGTGCACAGCCAGGACCGCGAGGGCCAGGCGCGGGCCGACGCCGCTGACGCTGAGCAGAATCTCGAATACTTCCCGCTCCCCCGGGTCCGCGAAGCCAAACAGGGTCATGGAGTCCTCCCGCACGATCAGCGCGGTATGAACCTGCGCTTCGGTACCGGTCCGCAGCGACGCGAGGGTCTGCGGCGTCGCCTGGATAAGCATGCCGATGCCGTTGACGTCAATAACGGCAGATGAGATGCCAACGTGCGCTACAACGCCGCGAAGGGAGGCGATCATGTGGGAACTCCGAGCAATAATCCGGGAACTGAAAATAATCCGTGAACTGAATAGAACATATCTACGAACAGCCTACTGGTCCGCTCCGGATTTCCCGGCACTTCAGCGGCGGGCGCGTTTTGCCTTGGCCTCAGCCTCGGCCCACATCCGCTGCGCCCCGGTCAGGCCGCCCTGCACCGGGCCGCCTCCGGAGGAAGCTGAACCGGCTGTCGAAGCCTGGCCAGGCCCCAGCGCGCCACGGCGCCAGGCATGGGTGATGGCCAGTGCCAGCGCATCTGCCGCGTCGGCAGGCCGCGGCATCTCGTCCAGACGCAGGATCTTGGTGACCATGCGTCCCACGGCTTCCTTGTTCGCCGAACCGGAACCTGTCACCGCGGCTTTCACCTCGGTGGGGGTATGCAGGGCCACCGGAATGCCGCGGCGCGCGGCGGCAGCTATCACGACGCCGGAGGCCTGGGCGGTGCCCATCACGGTACTGACGTTGAGCTGGCTGAACACCCGTTCCACCGCTAGAACATCAGGAGTATGGGTGTCCAGCCACAGTTCAATCGCCTCGGAAATCGCCAGCAGGCGGGCGTCCAGTGCGGTGCCCGCTACCGTACCGGCGACCCCGACGGCCACGAGGGTGGCCCGCCGGTTACCTTCCACGTCCACCACGCCCAGCCCGCAGCGGGTGAGGCCCGGGTCCACCCCCAGGACCCGGATCGGCACGGCGGGGTGCTCAGTCTTCTTCGAGCTGCGCGAGGACGTCCGCGGAGATATCGGCGTTGGAGTAGACGTTCTGGACGTCGTCCAGGTCCTCCACCGCGTCGACCAGCTTCATGAACTTCCGCGCGTTGTCTGCGTCGAGCTCCACGTGCATGGAGGGCAGGAACTCTGCCTCATCGGTGTCGTATTCGATTCCGGCTTCCTCAAGGGCGGCGACGACGGCCCGCAGGTCCGCAGCTTCGGAGATGATCTCGAAGTTGTCCCCGGCCTCCTTGACCTCGTCAGCACCGGCGTCGAGCACCGCCATCAGCAGGTCATCCTCGGTGAGGTCCTTCTTCGGCAGTGTGACAACGCCCTTGCGGGTGAACATGTACGCCACGGAACCGGGGTCGCCCATGTTGCCGCCGTTGCGGGTCACGGCGAGCCGGACCTCGGAGGCGGCGCGGTTCTTGTTGTCCGTGAGGCACTCGATCAGCAGTGCGGTGCCCTGCGGTCCGTAGCCCTCGTACATGATCGTCTGGTAGTCGACGGCTTCACCGAGCAGGCCGGCGCCGCGCTTCACTGCCCGGTTGATGTTGTCAATGGGAACAGAGGTCTTTTTGGCCTTCTGGACGGCCAGTTCCAGGCCGGGGTTGCCGGCCATGTCGGCGCCGCCTGCGCGGGCCGCAACTTCAATGTTCTTGATCAGCTTGGCAAAGGACTTGGCACGCTTGGCATCAATGACGGCCTTTTTGTGCTTGGTGGTTGCCCATTTCGAGTGGCCCGACATGCTTTACGCGTCTCCTCTGATCATTTGAATAAATAGTTCGTGGATGCGGCTCTCCCCCGTGACCTCCGGATGGAACGAGGTAGCCAGCAGCTTTCCCGAACGCACTGCCACAATTCTAGCGACTGAATCCTTTTCCGCCTCCGAAGCGGACTCCGCCGGGATAACCTGCGCCAGCACCTGCACGGTGGAGCCTACCTTTTCCACCCAGGGTGCGCGGATAAACACGGCGTGCACACCAGCCACCGGCTGGCCGGGATCCTGTGACGGCAGCGCCTGGAGTCCGTCGAAAACCAATTCGGTTTCGAAAGAGTCGCGCTGGCGGCCAAAGGCGTTGCGCCGCACCACAATGTCCAGGCCGCCGAGCGTCTGCTGCGGTTCACCGGCGGCATCCACTGCGGGGTCGGTGATCCGGTCTGCCAGCAGAATCAGGCCGGCGCAGGATCCGTAGACCGGGAAGCCTGTGGCGATTTTCGCTTTCAGCGGCTCCGCCATCCCAAAGAGCCGCATCAGCTTGTCAATGGTGGTGGATTCGCCGCCGGGCAGGACAAGCCCGTCCAGGGCATCCAGTTCGGCAGGCCGCCGGACCAGCATCGTGCGGGCTCCGGCAGCTTCCAGTGCCCGTATGTGTTCCCGCACCCCGCCCTGCAGCGCGAGCACCCCGACCAGCGGAGCAGCCGGGTGGTCCGGTCCAGAAGAGCTGTGCCCGGACGAGCGGCGGGCAGTGATTTCCGTCATTGGACCATTCTAGGTGGCCGGGCGGTGCACGGGGCCGGACAGGGCGGTGGGATATATTCGGTATCCATGAGTTCCTTCTCCATCCTGGTAGGCAAGCTGGTCCGCGCCGCCTCACGGCTGCGCGGCGGCGGGTCCGCCCTTCCCGGCCTGGTGGTGGAGAAGATCGACCCCGATTTCATCCGCCGCACCCTCTCCACCCTCCCCCTCGGCGTCGCCGTCGTCTCCGGTACGAACGGCAAGACCACCACCACCAAGATGGTGGTGGAGCTCCTCGAAGGCCAGGGGCTGAAGGTGTTCACGAACCGCACCGGCAGCAACTTCACCCGCGGTGTAGCCGCAGCCCTGATCGGGGAAGTGAACCTGCGCGGCCGGCTCGATGCCGATATTGCCGTGCTGGAGCTGGATGAAGCCCATGCCGTGCACTTCGTGAAGCTGATCCAGCCGCGCTATTCGCTGCTCCTGAACGTCCTGCGCGACCAGCTGGACCGTTTCGGTGAAATCGACAAGACCACCCGGCTGCTGGAGCAGATCGCCCTGGCTACCACTGACACCGTGGTCCTGAACCGTGAGGATCCGCGGGTCGCGTCCATTGCCGGCTCGCTCTCCGGCCCGAAGGCCGTCTACTTCGGCCTGGATGCCTCACTGCGCAGCACCTTCCCCAACGACGATGAAATGCGCGGATCGCGCTCCGAAGCCATCGCCGCCGCCCAGCCCGCCGACGTCGTGCTGGAGCGCGTTGCCGAAGATGAGGCTGATTTCCGGGTCGACGATGAGGTCACCACCACCTCGCTCAAGCTCCGCGGCGTCTACAACATCTTTAATGCCGCTGCGGCGCTGACGTTCGCGCGGCAGATCCTTGGTGGCAGGGCTGACCGGGCGGCGCTGTTTGAGTCCCTGGCCAACGTGCAGCCGGCTTTTGGCCGCGGCGAATCCCTGACCGTCAACGGCGCACCGCTGGAACTGGTCCTGGTGAAGAACCCGTCCGGCTTCCGGTTGGGCCTGAAGTCCTTCGCGGCGCACGGCTACGCCACCATGATCGCGATCAATGACAACTACGCCGACGGCCGGGACATGTCCTGGCTCTGGGACGTGGACTTTGAGACGCTTTCCGGCGGCGTGGACATGGTCAGCGGCGTCCGCGCCTACGACATGGCGCTCCGGCTCAAGTACGACGACGTACCGGTCCGGGATGTTGAGACCGACATTCCGGCCGCGCTGGCAAAGTTCATTGCCGCGGCCGGCACGCAGCCGATGCGCATTTTCTGCACCTACACAGCCATGCTTTCCGTCCGCCGGGAGCTCTCCAAAATCACGAAGGTGGAGGTGGTCTCTTGAGCCGCGACATCCACATCCTGCAGCTGTACCCGCGGGACATGAACATTTACGGGGACTGGGGCAACGTCCTGGTCCTGAAGCAGCGCCTGAAGTGGCAGGGCTACAACCCGGTTGTCACTGAGTACAACCCGGGCGACGAGTTCCCCGCCGACACAGACCTGATTGTTGGCGGCGGTGGCCAGGACAGCGGCCAGGTGGTCATCCAGCAGGACCTGCAGCAGCTCGCGCCCACCCTGCGTGCCCTGGCCGACGACGAGCTGCCGATGCTGGCCATCTGCGGCCTGTACCAGCTCTTCGGCCGGTTCTTCAAGACGCACGACGGCGTTCTCATCCCCGGCATCGGTGTGCTGGACATTGAGACCCACGGCGGTCCGGAGCGGCTGATCGGCAATGTGCTCTCCGTGAGCGACGAGTTCGGCGAGATCCACGGCTACGAGAACCACAGCGGCCAGACCTTCCTGGGCACGGACGCCCAGCCGCTGGCGCATGTGCGCAAGGGCGAGGGCAACAACTCCAAGGACGACACCGAGGGTGCGCGTTACCGGAACGTCGTGGCCAGCTACCTGCACGGGTCGCTGCTGCCGAAAAACCCGGCGATCGCGGACTTCCTCATCGAAAAGGCCGTGACCCGCCGCTACGGCAGCTTCGATCCGGCTCCGCTTCCGGACGCTGACCTTGCCGGCCTCGCCCGGCTTTCCGAGCTGGCCCGAAAGCACGCTTCCGACCGTCCGCGGTAGCTTCTTCCGCTGGGCGCTCCGCCAGGCATCAATTCTGCTGCCGCTTTGTGAAAAACCGGCCGGTCCGCGGCGGAGCGATGTCCCAAACTGGCAGCAATCCCCACCGTGGCAAACGGGTCCGGACGGGCTTGAACCGACACAGCTACCGCGCGGAAACGTCCTGCGTCACCAGCCACTCGTGTGCCCCGGCGCCGGCCGCGCCCATGGACTCGACGACCGAAATGGTCCGCTGCCGCACCTCAGCCTGCTGGGCGCCGGAGGCACACTGCCCCTGGGGCAGGTCCGCTGCCACGGAGCACCAGCGGTAGGGATCCCGAACGATCACCGAGGGCGCCCACGCGAGGTCGTTGACCCGCCAGGCGCCGCCGTCGCCGTCCTGGACAAACTGGGCGCGGACGATGAGCCCCTCGTTGTTGACCGGATACCACGGCGAAAGTTCGGTGACGGCGTTGCCGAGACCGTAGACGATCCAGGTGCCGTTGTAGTTCTCGATCGGCAGTACCGAGTGCGTGTGGTGGCCGTAGATGAGGTCGAACTCGCCGCTGTCCGCCAGGGCATGCGCGGTTTCGATCTGCTGGCTGTTGGGCAGCGACGCGTATTCGTCTCCGGCGTGCACGCCGCCCACGACCAGGTCCGCACCCTGCGCCCGGGCGGCTTTCGCCCGCAGGATCATGTCCTCGGAATCGAGCAGGTCCACCTGCCAGGGATAGTCGGCGGTCAGGCCGTTGAGTCCGTAGGTTGATTCGATGATCCCGATCCGGGCCCCGGAAGTGTCCATGATGAGCGGCACTGCTGACTCGGCTTCGGAGGTGTAGGAACCGGTGTGTTCCAGGCCCAGGGAGTCCAGCACCGCGAGGGTCCGGTTCAGCCCTTCCGTTCCGGCGTCTATGGTGTGGTTGCTCGCCGTTGTGCACGCCTGGTATCCCACTGCCGCGGCCGCGGTGAGGATCTGCGGCGGCACGTTGAACATGGGGTAGCCGGCATACGGGCCGCCGGCGTCGGCGACCGGGGTTTCCATATGGCAGACAGCCAGGTCGGAGCCGGATATGTAGGTGCGCATTCCCTCCAGCAGCGGTTCGAAGTCCAGGGGCTGTTTACCGCCGGCGGCGGCGTCTGCTGCGGCCTGATCCCACAGCTGCGGATGCACCAGCAGGTCCCCGGCGAGCATCACCGTGCTGCAGCGCAGACCCGGACACGCCACGCCCACGCCGGGTGTCGCCGTCGGCGTGGGAACCGAAGTCTGGCTGGCGGATTCGCCAGCACCCGCTGAAGCGGGCCCGGAGGCGTCCGGAGCAACCGGTGACGCCGTGCAGCCGGTGACTATCAGCAGCGCTGTCAGCACGGACAGCAGCACCGCCGCCCCGCTGCGGACTGTGGCTTCGGACCTGATCTTCATGGTTCCCCCCGGAACGTATTGTGAACGCAACCTATTGTGAACGCCCCGGCAGCAGGCGGCCCGCGCGGCGGTGATGTGGTGATCAGGGATGAGCATACGCGGCCCGTCGGCTGGTTGGGCGGCGGCTCGTGTGAAAGTGTTGATGACCATGAGCAACGCCCTTCTTTCCGCGAGCACCCTCCCGTACGATCTCCCTGATTTCGCCGCTTTTTCCGACGATGGTTACCTTCCCGCCTTCGAAGCCGGGATGCAGGATCACCTGGCAGAAATCCGCGGAATTACCGCCAATCCCGAACCAGCCGGCTTCACGAACACCATCGCCGCACTGGAGCTGTCCGGCCAGGCCCTGGCCCGGGTCTCTGCGGTCTTTTTCAACCTGGTGATGTCCCACGCCACCGAAGCCGTCCAGGCCATCGAACAGCAGATCGGTCCGCGGCTCGCTGCCCACCAGGACGGCATCTTCCAGGACCAGGCGCTCTTTGAGCGGGTCAGCAGGGTGCCGGAAACCGGTCTGGAGGAGGAACAGCGCAGGCTCCTGGCTGAGTACCGCCGACGGTTCCTGCGTGCCGGTGCCGGGCTGGACGACGCCGGGAAGGCCCGGATGCGGGAGCTGAACACCCGGCTCTCCGAACTGGGAACGGCGTTCTCGCAGAAGCTGCTGGCCGACACCAATGATTCGGCCCTGGAGGTAGGCGGCGCCGCAGAGTTGCAGGGCCTCTCCCCGGATGACCTGGCGGCCGCTGCTGCCGCTGCCAGGGACGCCGGGTCCGATGCGGAATATCTGCTGTCCCTGATCCTGCCGACTCCGCAGCCGGCCCTGTCCCGGCTGACCAACCGCGGGACGCGTCAGCGGCTGTTCGAAGCATCGGCTAACCGCGGATTCCGGAACAACGAACACAACACCCTGGCCATCGCCGCGGAGATGGCAGCGCTCCGCGCCGAACGCGCCGCCCTTCTGGGTTACGGCAGCCACGCCGAGTACGCCGTCGAGGATCAGACCGCCCCGGACATCGGCGCGGTGCGCCAGATGCTTGCCCGGCTGGTTCCGCCGGCGGTCCTCAACGCCGAAGCTGAGGCGCTGAAACTGCGTGCCGCGGCGGCCCGCGACGGGATCAAGGACCTGCAGCCCTGGGACTGGGCGTTCTACTCCGAGCAGGTCCGCCGTGAGGAGTACGCCGTGGATCTGGAGGCCCTGCGTCCCTGGTTCGAGCTGGAACGGGTGCTGAACGACGGCGTTTTCCACGCTGCCAGCCGCCTCTACGGGATTACCTTCACGGAACGCCCCGACCTGGCCGGCTACCACCCCGACGTCCGGGTCTGGGAAGTCCGGAATGAAGACGGATCCGCGCTGGGCCTGTTCCTGGGCGACTATTTTTCCCGGGACACCAAGAGCGGCGGCGCCTGGATGAACGAACTGGTGTCCCAGTCCCGGCTCCTGGGCAGGCTGCCGGTGGTGGTGAACAACCTGAACATCTCCAAGCCGGCCGACGGCGAACCGGCCCTGCTGACCTTCGATGAAGTGGTGACTGCGTTCCACGAGTTCGGCCACGCACTGCACGGACTGTTTTCCGACGTCGAATTCCCGCTGTTTTCCGGGACGGCCGTTCCGCGTGACTTCGTCGAGTACCCCTCCCAGGTCAATGAAATGTGGATGCTTTGGCCGGAGGTGGCAGACAACTTCGCCCGGCACTACCAGACCGGCGAGCCGCTGCCGCAGGAAACCCTGGACCGGATCCGGGCTGCGTCGGTGTGGGGCGAAGGTTTCCGGACTGCGGAGTACCTGGGCGCCACGCTGCTGGACCTGGCCTGGCATGAACTTCCGCCCGGAGAAACGGTGACGGATCCAGCCGCCTTCGAGAAGGAGGCGCTGACCCGGGCCGGAATCGACCCGGCCCTGGTTCCCCCGCGCTACCGCACCGGGTATTTCAAGCACATTTTCGCCGGCGGGTACTCCGCCGCCTACTACTCCTACATCTGGAGTGAAGTGCTCGACGCCGATACGGTTCAGTGGTTCACGGAAAACGGCGGGCTGACCCGGGCCAATGGCGAGGCCTTCCGGACCAAACTGCTCTCCCGCGGTTACGCTGCCGATCCCCTGGAATCGTTCCGGAACCTGCGCGGCCGGACCGCGGAAATCGCTCCCCTGCTGGCACGCCGCGGGCTCGCCTAACCGCCATGGCCACCATCGCCTCCTGCCAGCGCATGCAGCACGCCTGGTTCACCGCCCTCGCAGCAGCAACGGGAGGGCGGTCCTTCGGCACCCATGAGTCCCGCTGGGTCTGGCTTCCGGCCCGGCGGCAGCTCATGCTGATGTTCCCGGATGTCATTTCACCGGCGGGTATCCGCCCCGGCCTGGCCGAGGGGTCACGGCTTGGTGCCTCGACCGTGGGGGTCTGGCTGGGCGGATCCGTGGATCCCACCCCGTTGGAATCATTCGGCTTCCGCCGCGGTCCGCAGACCTGCTGGATGACCGCACCGGTCCACGCACCGCAGGCCTGGCCCGGGACGGCAGCTTCGGTGGAGGTCCAGCCTCCGGAAATTTCCGGAGCCGACGCCGAGGAACTGCGGATCGGGCACTCGATGCCCCGGCAGGCCTGGCATATCGCCTCGCGGGACGCGGCCCGGCTCACCGGGCGGGCCTACGCGTTTTATCCGAACGGAACCGCCGGGCTGTCCAAGGTGGGCGGCATCTTCCATCTTGCCGTCGGAGCCTCCAGCCGGCGGCGCGGCTTCGGCACTGCCCTGCTGAGCTCGGCCGCTGCGGCTGCTGAGGCTGCGGGTGCCGAGCACCTGATCGTCAACGCGACCGCTCCGGGCCAGGACCTGTGCGCTGCGCGGGGCTTCTCCCTGGTCGGCCGGGGGCAGACCTACTCCATGGCGATCGGTTAGATCCGGGCCGGTTCTCCGGTTCAAACACAACGGCCGGACCGGGATACTCTCCCTGGTCCGGCCGTTGTCTTTTGGGAACTTTTCCCTCGGGTATGCCTTGCTGCTACCAGCCGCGCTCGGCAAGACGGTGCGGCTGCGGGATCTCGTCGACGTTGATGCCGACCATGGCTTCGCCGAGGCCGCGTGAGGCCTTGGCGATTTCGTCGGGATCGTCGTGGAAGGTGGTGGCCTTGACGATCGCGGCGGCCCGCTCGGCAGGGTTGCCGGACTTGAAGATACCGGAGCCGACGAACACGCCGTCAGCACCGAGCTGCATCATCATGGCTGCGTCGGCCGGTGTGGCGATGCCGCCGGCGGTGAACAGCACCACGGGGAGCTTGCCGGAGGCGGCGACTTCCTTGACCAGTTCGTACGGAGCCTGCAGTTCCTTGGCCGCGACGTAGAGCTCGTCTTCGGGCAGCGAGGACAGGCGGGCGATTTCGGTGCGGATCTGGCGCATGTGCATGGTGGCGTTGGAAACATCGCCGGTGCCGGCTTCGCCCTTGGAGCGGATCATGGCAGCGCCTTCGTTGATCCGGCGCAGTGCCTCACCCAGGTTGGTGGCACCGCAGACGAAGGGAACCGTGAACTTCCACTTGTCGATGTGGTTGGCATAGTCCGCGGGCGTCAGCACCTCGGACTCGTCGATGTAGTCAACGCCGAGGGACTGGAGGATCTGCGCTTCAACGAAGTGCCCGATCCGGGCCTTGGCCATCACGGGGATGGAGACCGCGTCGATGATGCTGTCGATCATGTCCGGGTCGCTCATCCGCGAGACACCACCCTGGGCACGGATGTCGGCAGGAACCCGCTCAAGGGCCATGACTGCAACCGCGCCGGCGTCCTCGGCGATGCGGGCCTGCTCAGCCGTCACGACGTCCATGATGACGCCGCCCTTGAGCATCTCCGCCATTCCGCGCTTTACGCGGCTGCTGCCGGTCGAAGCGGTGTTTCCGGAGGCGGACGGGAATTCTGTAGGCATGACAAGGCTCTCTCGTAGAACGGGCTGTAAAGGCTATGGTATGCCCGCGGCCCGCGGCCCAAGCGATCTGCTACGTATCTTTACCCAGAACTTCGGTTGTCGCCTGCCGGCGCACGGTGGCCATCCGCTGCACAATCGTCACGCAGCTGGCCAGGCTCAGCAGCACCAGCACCACCAGGAGCACCATTTCCGGTACGCCCAGGCCCACCAGGCCGGTGGCAGTCAGCAGGAAGACCAGACGTTCAGCACGTTCGGCAAGGCCCACATTGGCATCGAAGCCAAGGGACTCGGCCTTGGCCCGGATGTAGGAAACCAGCATGCCCAGAACCAGGCAGATCAGCGCGGTAATACCGATGGCGTCGTTATCCCCGCCGGTGAAGAACCAGATGCTGACCCCCGCGAACAGGGCTCCGTCTGCGAAGCGGTCAAGGGTGGAGTCCAGGAAGGCACCCCATTTGCCCTTGCGTTCCTGCTGCCGGGCCATGATTCCGTCGACCACATCGGAGAATACGAAGAGGACCACGAAGATCGTGCCCCAGAACAGCTGGCCCAGCGGGTAGAAAACCAGGCCGCCGATCATCACGCCGAGCGTTCCGATGATGGTGACTGCGTCCGGGCTTACCCGGCGGCGGATCAGCCAGGAGGCCAGCGGAGTGAACAGCGCGGTGAAAAAGCCGCGGGCATATTTGTTGAGCACCCTATGCCTCGCCGGTTCCGGAAGCGGACGCGGAGTCAGCGGCCTCCGCTGGCCAGGCCTCGGCAACCTGCCGGCGGACCTCGCCCAGCGTCTGCGTAATGGCCTTGGTCTGGGCAATGATCGGCAGGAAGTTTCCGTCCCCGCTCCACCGCGGAACGATGTGCTGGTGGAGGTGCGCGGCGATTCCGGCGCCCCCGGCCGCGCCCTGGTTCATGCCGAGGTTGAACCCGGCCGGTGCCGAAACCTTGCGCAGCACCCGCATCGCTGTCTGGGTCAGGGCCGCGATCTCAGCGGTCTCCTCCACATCGATGTCCGTGTAGTCCGGAACATGCCGGTAGGGGCAGACCAGCAGATGGCCGGCGTTGTACGGAAACAGGTTCAGGATCACGAACGCATGCTTACCGCGGTGCACGATCAGCGCTTCCTCGTCCGAGTGGGACGGAGCCGCGCAGAACGGGCAGTTGCCCTCCGAGGAGACCTGTTCCTGCCCGCCCTTGATGTACGCCAGCCGGTGCGGGGTCCAGAGCCGCTGGAAGGCATCCGGCACCCCCGCAAGTTCGAAGTTGTCGGTGACTTCGCCGTCGTGCGGGTACTGCTCCTGGCTTTCCATGCGGCCTGTCCCCCGTGCCTTACTTGTCCCGGTTCCGGACAGCTTCGACAATCCGCTTGACGGCTTCCTCGACCGGCACGCCGTTGTCCTGGCTGCCGTCGCGGAAGCGGAAGGAAACCGCCCCGGCTTCTGCGTCCTCGCCGCCGGCGATCAGGACGAACGGCACCTTCTCCTTGGACGCGGTGCGGATCTTCTTCGGGAAGCGGTCGGTGCCGGCGTCAACCTCGGCGCGGATACCGGCTTCCTTGAGCTTGCCGATCACGTCGTACATGTAGTCGTTGAACGCTTCGGCGACGGGGATGCCGACGACCTGGACGGGTGCCAGCCAGGCGGGGAACGCGCCGGCGTAGTGCTCGGTGAGCACCGCCATAAAGCGCTCAACGGACCCGAACAGGGCACGGTGGATCATGACGGGACGCTGGCGGGTGCCGTCGGCGGCCTGGTACTCGAGTTCGAAGCGCTCGGGCAGGTTGAAGTCCAGCTGGATGGTGGACATCTGCCAGGTGCGGCCGATTGCATCGCGGGCCTGCACGGAGATCTTCGGGCCGTAGAACGCCGCTCCCCCGGGGTCCGGGACCAGGTCCAGGCCGGAGGCCTCGGCAACCTCGGCCAGCGTGCGGGTGGCTTCTTCCCAGGCGTCGTCGGAGCCGACGTACTTCTCCGGGTCCTTGGTGGAGAGTTCAAGGTAGAAGTCGTCCAGACCGTAGTCCTTGAGCAGGTCCAGCACGAAGTTCAGCGTGGTGGTCAGCTCGTCCTTCATCTGCTCGCGGGTGCAGTAGATGTGGGCGTCGTCCTGGGTCATGCCGCGCACGCGGGTCAGGCCGTGGATCACGCCGGACTTCTCGTAGCGGTAGACCGAGCCGAATTCGAACAGCCGCAGCGGCAGTTCGCGGTAGGACCGTCCGCGGGAGCGGAAGATCAGGTTGTGCATGGGGCAGTTCATCGGCTTCAGGTAGTAGTCCTGGCCCGGCTTGGTGACCTCGCCGGTTTCCGGATCCGTGACCTCATCCACGTGCATGGGAGGGAACATCCCGTCGCGGTACCAGTCCAGGTGGCCGGAAACCTCGTACAGGTGGCCCTTGGTGATGTGCGGGGTGTAGACAAACTCGTAGCCGGCTTCGGTGTGGCGCTGGCGGGAGTAGTCCTCCATGGCCTTGCGGATGATGCCGCCCTTGGGGTGGAACACCGGCAGGCCGGAGCCCAGCTCATCCGGGAAGGAGAACAGGTCCAGCTCGGTGCCGAGCTTGCGGTGGTCGCGGCGCTCGGCTTCGGCCAGGCGCTCCTGGTAGGCCTTGAGGTCATCCTTGGTGGGCCAGGCAGTGCCGTAGATGCGCTGCAGCTGCTGGTTGTTCTGGTTGCCCAGCCAGTAGGCCGCTGCGGAACGGGTCAGCGCGAAGGCGTTGGAGATGAGCTTGGTGTTCGGCAGGTGCGGGCCGCGGCAGAGGTCGCACCACACGGTTTCGCCGGACTTGCGGTCCACGTTGTCGTAAATGGTGATTTCGCCGGCGCCAACCTCAATGTTCGCGCCTTCGCCGGCTTCCTCCGCGCCATCCTTTTTGCCGAGCAGCTCCAGCTTGTACGGCTCGTTGGCCATGGCTTCGCGGGCTTCTTCTTCGGACACCACGCGGCGGACGAACTTTTGGTTCGAGTTGACGATCTTCTGCATCATCTTCTCGAGCGTCTTGAGGTCTTCAGGGGTGAAGGGCTCCGCGACGTCGAAGTCGAAGTAGAAGCCGTCCTTGATGTACGGGCCGATGCCGAGCTTGGCGTCGGGACGCAGCTGCTGCACGGCCTGGGCCATCACGTGGGCGGTGGAGTGGCGCAGCACGTTCAGGCCGTCTTCGGAATCGATGGTCACGGCTTCGATGCTCTGGCCCGGGGCCAGCGGGGTGTCAAGGTCCTTCAGGACGCCGTCGACCCGCATTACGACTACTTCGCGCCGCTCGAAGAAGAGCTGCGCACCGGTGGTGCCAGTATCCACCGTGGTCTCTTCGCCGTTGACGATGAGGGTGAACTGTTCCGGCACTGACACGTTGTCTCCTAGATTCGTTTGTACTGGCGCCTCCGCACGGGTTTGCCCGTGCACCGCGCCTTTACGATGTTATCCGCTGTGCCGGAGCCCTACCAACCTGCCGCGCTGGTTCGCCTGCACCCTGGCCCGGCTGCGCCCCATGCCCGCGGCCCGCCAGCGGCAGCGAGGCGGTATCGGTCAGGTCCCAGGCTTCCAGTGCCTGCATGCTGATTCCGCGCGGGCCGGTGCGGCGCGTTACGCCGCGGACCAGCAGCAGTTCCGTGCCGAACAGCAGCGGCCCGGACTTTTCCTGCGCCTCGTGGAAGAACGTGCAGTCTACGCATCCGGTGCCGTCGTCCAGGCTGATGAACACCACCCGCCGTCCGCCGCGCATGGGCGGAGTCTGGGTGGCTACGCGGATCCCGGCAACCAGCACCTCGGTGCCGCCCCGCAGGTCCATCAGGGCTTCGGCCTTGGTGACGCCCAGGCTGGCGAGCAGCGGTCCGTAGCTCTCGATGAGGTGGGCGCTGACGTCGACGGCGAGCAGGTCCAGTTCGGTGCGGACCTTTTCCGGCAGGGTGGGCTCCGGCAGGGTGGGGACGAGGTTTTCCAGTTCGGTGTCCCCCAGCGGCAGGGCCAGCTGGCCCGGAATGGGATCATATTTCCGTGATCCTGCTTTCCCCGGGACCGCAGCCAGGTGCTGCAGCAGATCGGCCCGGCTGCCCCGGGAACCTGTTTCCCGGGCCAGGGTGTCAAAGGCACCCAGCTGCGCCAGCCGCTGCAGCGAGGGCCGCGACAGCCGGGCCCGGGCGCGCAGATCCGCCAGCGAATCGTAGGGCTGCCCGGCGGCGATCCGGCGGACCTCGGCGGCGGAGAGCCCGTAGATCCCGGCGAAGCTGAGCCGGATGCCCAGACGTTCCGGGAGGGCCTTCTGCCCTGGCCCGGCCGGAACCGCAGGCACCCGTTCCACCCGGTACTGTGCGCCGCTGCGGTTGATGTCCAATGGCAGGATCGGGATGCCCATCCTGCGGGCTTCGGCCACCAGCAGCCGCCGCGGGTACATTCCCGGATCGTGTTCGAAGATGCCGGCCAGGAACGCTTCGGGGTGGTGGGTCTTCAGCCAGGCGGACTGATAGGTCGGCACGGCGAACGCCGCTCCGTGGGCCTTGCAGAATCCGAAGCTGCCGAAGGCCTTCAGCGTCTCCCAGACCTTGTCGATCGTCTGTGCGTCGTAGCCGCGCTGCCCGGCTGCCCGGCGGAAGAAGTCCTCCACTCCGGCTTCGGCGTCCGGGTTGCCGAGCAGCCGGCGGAGTTCATCGGCCTTCGCCAGTCCGCAGCCGGTGAACACATGGAAAGTCCGCAGCACCTGTTCGTGAAAAACGGTGACTCCGTGGGTTTCGGCCAGCACCGGGCGCAGCGATTCGTGCGGATACACCTCCGGGGACCAGCCATGCCGGTGTTCCAGGAACGGGCGCACCATGTCCGACTTCATCGGCCCGGGACGGAAGAGGGAAATGTCGATAATCAGGTCGTTGAAATCCCGCGGTGCCATTTTGCCGACCAGCTCCCGCTGGCCCGGGGATTCGATCTGGAAGCAGCCGAGGGTGTGGGTGCTGCGGATCAGTTCGTACGTGGGTTCGTCATCCAGCGGCACGGCGTCCAGTTCGATCCGCCCGTCTTCACCGATCCAGGCCGGCGGATTTCCGGCGGTGTCCAAAGGGTGGTTTCCTGCCCGGGCAACGTCTTCCTTGGACGGGTGGATCCGGATGACTTCGTTCAGGGCAAAGGCCATGGCCGACTGCATGCGTACCCCCAGGACATCCAGTTTGAGCATGCCCATCGGATCCATGTCGTGCTTGTCGAACTGGGACATAGGCAGGCCCAGGCCGCTGGGCTGCACCGGGGTGCGGTCCAGTAGGGAGGTGTCCCCCAGGATCACTCCGCAGGGGTGCATGGAAATGTGCCGGGGCAGCCGGTCCAGCCGCTCGGTCAGGTCCACCAGCAGATCCAGCTGCCGGTTCTGCTGCACGGCTTCGGCGACATTCCGAAGTTCGGGTTTCTCTGCGAGCGCCTCACGGAAGTGGCTGGCGGAGAAGCGCCACAGGGCCTTGGCCACGGCGCCGACCTCCTCTTCGGGCAAGCCCAGGGCCATCCCGGCGTCGCGCACCGCTCCGCGGGCCCGGTAACCGTTCTGCATACTCATCAGCGTGACCCGGCGGGAACCGAAGCGGTCGAAGATCCGCCGGTATACGTTGTGCCGCTCGGCGCTTTCGACGTCGATGTCGATGTCCGGCAGGGTGGAACGGTCCTGGGAGAGGAAGCGCTCAAAGATCAGCTCGTGCGCCAGCGGGTTTACGTGGCTGATGCCGAGCAGATAGTTGACCAGGGAGGACGCGCCCGATCCGCGGGCTGCGGCGCGCACCCCCATCTCCTTGATCATGGCGGAGACTTCGGCGACCGTCAGGAAGTAGGACGCGAACCCCAGCCGTTCAATAATGCCCAGCTCATGCTCAAGCCGGTTGCGCATGGCTGCCTCTTCGGATCCGCGGAGCTGGCCGAAGCGCCGGCCGATTCCGGCTTCGCAGCGCAGGCGCAGTTCCGCCGCGGGTTCACCGGCGATTCCGATGACCGAGGCTTCCGGGACCACCGGCTGCTTCCAGCCCATGTCCGCGGCCGGGTCGATCCGGCAGGTGTCCGCGAGCGCCTGGGTGTTGGCCAGCAGTTTCGCCGCACCGGAGCGGCCGTATCCGGCTTCGCTGCTGATCTCCGCGGCGAGCGCAGCCATCCGGGTTCCGCTCTTGAGCCAGCCCTGCCCGTTGGGCTGCAGGTCCGGCAGCTGGGCCATGGAGGTCAGCGCCCGCGCGGCGTCGAGCACGTCTGCGGTCGCGGCGCCGTCGTCGTCCACGTAGCGGACCGCGTTGGTGAGGACCGCCGGGAGGCTCATCTCATCCGCGAGCCGGTACATACGCACCGCGTGGGCCAGGCTGAGGTTCGCGCCGGGCGCACTCAGGTGGGTGACCACCTCGACGGCGAGCGCCGCACGGGGAATAACGGCCTGCCAGCGGCGGAAGAGGGTGCGGGCGACGGCGTAGCTGCGGCTGCGCATGGAACGGCCGACGTCGGAGTACGGGCCCACCAGCACGGTGAGGACCGGTTCCCCGTCCGCTCCCGGTATCCGGGCGGCAAGCTGTTCCAGGGTGATGCCTGCCGGCCGGCCGGCCCTGCCGCGGGACGGAGAGGTACCGGTGTGCGCATCGGAGATCAGCCGGCACAGGGCGTGGTACCCGGCTCCCCCGTTGTGGCCATGGGCCAGGATGACCACCCGTCCGGTGACAGTGGCATCCTTACCTGCGGCGTCTTTGCCGTCACCATCGAGAACGGCCAGGTCCACTCCGACAATGGGATCGATTCCGGCGTCCATGCAGGCGCGCAGGTGTTTGACCGTGCCGTACAGTCCGTCACGGTCGGTGCAGGCCAGTGCGTCCGCGCCGTCCGCTGCGGCAGCCCGGGCCAGTTCCTCCGGCCAGGACGTGCCGTAGTGTGCGCTGAACGCCGTCGCCACGTGCAGGTGGGTAAAGCTCATGGCACGGGGACGCTAGGCGCTTTCCCGCAGGGCGTCGTGGACGCGGATCAGCCGCCAGGTATCCGAGGCAACCTGCCGGGAGATATCCAGGGTGCGCAGGGCTGAGCGGTGGTTCAGCCGTGCCTGGACCCGCCAGATCTCCGAGTCCACCAGGCCGGGCCCGTGTCCGCGCTCTGCCCGGGGTTCCTCCTCCCACCAGCTGCGCCGTTCGTACCAGCGCACCGGATGGGCGGCTACCTTGTAGGTCCTTCCCTGCCAGGAAAGCCGCAGCGGAATACCCGCAGGCGAGCACACCACCTCTATCGATTCACTGAAAAGTCCCACGGCTGCCCCTCACTGTGCCTGTCAATTACTGTGCCCGTCGCATTGCCGGCCACTATGTCCGTCAATATGCCAGTCACTTTGCCCGTCACTTTGCCCGTCCTGTCCATGCCCGCCCCGACAGCCTGATCGGCCGGATCGGCCGGATCGGCCGGATCTGCCGGAGGCCAGGAGCATAAACGGGAACATGATGTATTCGAACATATATTCGAATCTCCAGTGTACGACTGCAGTCTGACAATCGGCACGGCGCCCCCTAGGAACCTGGTGGGAACCTGCCCGATGCCTGAGGATGCCTTCCGGGCTGATCAGGGGAAACTGCCCGGCCCCGCTACTCCGCAGCCGCTTCCACACGTGACTGGGAGGAGAGCGGGATCTCCCGGACAAACAGGCACAGCACAGCGCCTGCTGCCGCAATCGGTACGCTCAGCAGGAAAATCGGGGGCATTGCCTGACCGAATGCCGCTGCGATGGCCTCCTGGACCGGCGGCGGCAGGCTGCGGAGCAGGTCCGGGCTCAGGGAGTTGATGCTCCCGCCTGGAACTACCGCAGCTGCCCCGCCCGGCACTGCGGCCAGCTGGTCAGTCAGCCGGTTGATGAAGATCGAGCCAAATGCGGCGATTCCAAAGGACGCCGCAATCTGCCGGAAGTAGTTCGCCGCGGAGATCGCCGTCCCCATGTCCTGCCCGGGAACACTGTTCTGCACAATCAGCACCAGGTTCTGCAGCAGGGCTCCGATGCCCATGCCCAGCACCGCCATACCCACTGCGGTGAACCAGTACGGCGTCGTATCCGAAATCCGGGACAGCAGCAGCAGCCCGGCCACCACCACCGCGAACCCCGCCACGGGATAGGCCTTGTACCGGCCCGTGCGGGAAATCAGCTGCCCGGTGCCGATCGAGGTCAGCAGCAGCCCGCCCATCATCGGCAGCATCATCAGCCCCGACTGCGTGGCGCTGGCCCCGTTGACCATCTGCAGGAAGGTGGGCAGGTAGGAAATCGTGGAGAACATGGCGATTCCGACGCCGATGCCCGCCAGCACGGGAACCAGGAAGTTCCGCAGCCGGAATAGCCGCAGCGGCAGGATCGGTTCGGCAGCGCGGGTTTCCTGCCAGACGAACAGGCCTGCGGCGATGACGGCGAGCGCGGAAAGCCCGAGGATCTGCGGACTGGACCACTCGTAGGTGGTTCCTCCCCAGCTGGTGACCAGCACCAGCGCCGCCGATGCCGCCGCCAGCAGCACGGCGCCCGGGTAGTCCAGCCGCGGCCGCCGTCCCTGCTGTTTGGGCAGGTGCAGGGAGGAGATGACGACGGCGAGCGCCACTGCGCCGATCGGCACGTTGATGTAGAAGACCCAGCGCCAGGACCAGGAATCGGTGATCCACCCGCCCAGCAGCGGTCCGCCGACCGAAGCGATGCCGAACGCCGCGCCGATCAGCCCCATGTAGCGGCCGCGTTCCCGCGGGGAGACCAGGTCACCGATGATCGCCTGCGCTCCGATCATCAGCCCGCCGCCGCCGATGCCCTGCAGTGCCCGGAAGGCGATCAGCTGGCCCATGTTCTGCGCCAGCCCGGACAGCACGGAGCCAAGCAGGAACACCGCGATCGCAAAGATGAAGATGTTCTTGCGCCCGTAGAGGTCACCGAGCTTGCCGTAGATCGGCAGCCCGATGGTGGCGGCGAGGATGTAGGCCGTCACCACCCAGGACAGGTGCTCCAGCCCGTTGAGGTCGCCCACGATGGTCGGAAGGGCGGTTGCGACGATCGTCTGGTCCAGGGCAGCGAGCAGAACCGAGAGCAGCAGTCCGGTAAAGGCAAGGGTCCGGCCGCGGTTTGCCCCGGTGTCCCCTGCCGGATCTCCCGGCCCCTGCGGCCCTTTGGGAGTGCCGGCGGTGCGGGCAGTACGGGCTGTCCGGGCTGTGGCTGTACTGCCGGAAGCCAGTGCGCTGCCTGAAGCCGCTGCATTCCTTGAAGCCAGTGCGCTGCCTGAAGACACGCCGCTCCCCGGGGACATACCGGCCTGGACCACGGACCCGCTGGCCTCAACCTGCAGCTCCTCCGGTGTTTTGCGGTGCCGGGGCGTTTTGGCCGGTGCAGTCCGCCAGGAAACAGCGGCGGCTCCGGAACGCAGCTGTCCGGCCGCGGCCGCTGGCTCCGGATGCGGATACGGCGGGGGCAGGCGGTCGGCGGACCCGCGGGGAGCGGGCGCGGCATGAGCCGGAGCCGACCGCCGCGTGGTCCGCTGGCCGGGAAACCTGACACTGCTCTTGGGGACGGGCGCTGCCCGATGTACCCCGGATACCCGTTTGGCCATCAGTTTCCTGCCTCCTTGTCCAGCTGTACGTGCGCCTCGGTTGAAAGCGGAATCGCCCGGATAAACAGCGCCAGCACAAACGCGGCGCCCAGCGCGGGGATGCCCAGCAGGAAGACCGGGGGCAGTGCGCTCCCAAACGCGCCGGCAATAAACTCCCGCACCGGGACCGGCAGCGCCTTCAGCTGCTCGGGACTGATTGAGTTCAGCCCCTGGCTGGTCACGCTCCGGGCGGACTCCGGAGCATCCGCCAGATGGCTGTTGAGCCGGGAAATAAACACCGACCCGTATACCGCGATGCCGAGGGTCCCGCCGATCTGCCGGAAATAGTTGGCCGAAGAGACTCCGGTGCCCATGTCCCGGGCCGGCACGCTGTTCTGCACGATCAGCACCACGTTCTGCATCAGGGCTCCAATCCCCAGGCCCAGCACGAACATTCCGACGGCAGTGAACCAGTACGGGCTGGTGGCGGAAATGCGGGAGAGCAGCAGCAGGCCAATGATCATCACGGCCGCTCCCAGGATCGGATAGATCTTGTACCGCCCGGTCCGGGAAATCAGCTGCCCGGTGCCGATCGAAGTGGCCAAAAGGCCCGCCGTCATAGGCAGCATCATCAGGCCGGACATCGTGGCGCTGGCTCCGTTGACCATCTGCAGGAAGGTTGGCAAATAGGAAATGCTGCCGAACATCGCCAGGCCCACTGCCAGGCCCACGAGTGTGCAGATCACAAAGTTACGGATCCTGAACAGCCGCAGCGGCAGGATCGGTTCCGCGGCCCGGAGCTCCACCGGGATGAACGCGGCAATGGCGGCAGCGGCAGCGGCGCCTAGGCCCAGGATGGTCGGTGAGGTCCAGGCGTAGGTGGTGCCGCCCCAGCTGGTAATAGCCACCAGCGCGGCACTGGCGACTGCCAGCAGCGCAGCTCCCGCATAATCCAGCTTGACCTCCGAAACGCTGCGCTTGGGCAGGTGCAGCGAGGTGATGATCAGGGCCAGGGCGATGGCGCCAAGCGGCAGGTTGATGTAGAAGACCCAGCGCCAGGACCAGTATTCGGTCAGGTAGCCGCCCAGCAACGGTCCGCTGACGGAAGCGACGCCGAACGCTGCGCCGATCAAACCCATGTACCGACCGCGCTGGCGGGCCGGAACGATGTCACCGATGATGGCCTGCGCTCCGATCATCAGGCCGCCGCCGCCGACACCCTGCAGGGCCCGGTAGGTAATAAGTTCCGCCATGCTGTTCGCCTGCCCGGACAACGCGGACCCCAGCAGGAAAACAATGATCGCGAACACGAAAATACTCTTGCGTCCCAGCAGGTCTCCGAGCTTCCCGTAGATCGGTAACCCGATGGTGGAGGTCAGCAGGTAGGCGGTGATCACCCAGGACAGGTGGTCCAGCCCGTGCAGGTCCCCGACGATCGTTGGCAGTGCCGTGGAAACGATCGTCTGGTCCAGGGAGGAAATCAGCACTGCCATGATCAGTCCGCTGAAGATCAGGGCCAGCTGCCGCCGCGAATGCGGAGCCTGGGCGCTTCCGGACGGCGCTGTGGAGGCGGGGGGCTCTGGTGGAGCCGCATGTTCGGGCGCCACCTGATCGGGGGCAGCCTGATCGGGGGCAGCCTGATCGGGGGCAGCCTGTTCGGGCGCAGCCTGTTCGGGCGCAGCGGGCGGCCCCTTGGCTTCCGGCCGCACTTCGGTTGCGGTTGCGGTGCCTGCCTGGGCGTAGGGAGCGTGTGGGTCGCGGTCGCAGGGCGCGGGAGAGCCTAGATCCGTGGCAGTTTTGGTCGCTGGATGGGCCGGGTCCGTGTTGTGGGCGAAAAACCGTGTCATGGACGCCTCCTGGGAGCCGAGCCGCTATCTGGAACAGGACGCACCTTCCATCAGAAGCCCGCAGCCCGCCAGAGTCAACGGCGCACCCAATCAAGCCTGAGGGATGCGCCGTGCCGGTCAGATTAAGCGAATTCCATTCCGTCCGCCGGGCGGGGGCGTGCCAGCCAATACCGCGAACCGTCGGGGCTGCGGCGGACGATTCCCTCATCCACCATCGCCCGGCGCACCATCGCCGGGTCCTCTGAGTATTCGGCCAGGCGGGAGGTAACTTCCGCCTCGGTCAGCCGTGCGGGTGAACCGGCAGGATCAGCCCGGGGCAGATCAGCGCCAGCAGGGCCAGCCTCAGCAGGGCCAGCTCCGGAAGATGTGGCCGGAGCGTCCTCGGACGGGGCAGGTTCGTCAGCCCCCGCCCCCAGTGAGCCGTGGCGCGAGAATACTTCCCCGGCCAGATGATGCAGCAGCTCCAGCCGGTCCGTCCGCCGGGCCGGAAGACTGCCCGCACGGCCGGGAGTGAGCAGGCGCAGCGGCGAGGAAACCGCAGGTTGCCGGCCCGTGGCCAAAAGATTCCGGTAAATGACGGAATCCGCCCGGAGGGATCCGTCTTCAGCGGTGGATACCAGTCCGGCCTTTTCCAGCGCGGCCAGGGATTTGGCCTCCGCACGGTCCAGACCGGCACCCTGCAGGGGAACACCGGTGTTCGCCGCGGTGATGATCCGAGCGTACAGCCCCAGCCTCCGGTCATCGGCGAGCGCCGCTGCCACGGCCTTCCACCGGTTGGAGGCACCGCCGTCGCCCGTTCCCGTACCTGTACCCGTACCCGTACCTGTATCCGTTCCCTGTCCCGTACCCGGGACCTTCCCTGCCGCCACCGTTGCCCCCTCCAGTCTTCACCCGTCCGGCCACGCTCAGCGTGGCCGCGGGTTGGTGCCCGCCGCGGTTTGCGGGCCGGTATCACCCGCCGCTTACGGCTGTCCGTCGTCGGACCCGTGACGTAGCCTACTGGCACTGGCTCAAAACCCTGGCACCACCTCAAAAACCGAGCGGAGCGGGCTTATGGAATCGTGCTATCCGGTGCGTTCCTTCGCCGCGGCCGCTGTGGCTGCGGCCGGAAGTGCGGTAGCTGAACTGGCGGAATCGATGACCGGCGCTCCGGTATCCGTCTCAGCTGATCCAGCTCTGTCCCGGGCGTGGTTCGCTGGCTCGTTCCAGCCGGCCGGCTGGGACCTCCCCTCACCCTGGGATGCCCTGTCCCGCGACTATCCCTGCGCCGACGGCTGGATCCGGCTGCATACGAACGCCCCGCATCACCGGGCGGCGGCGCTCGCAGTGCTGGGTCTGCCGGACGGGGCCGACGCCGGTGCCGCCGAACTCGCGGTCCGGCCTTGGAAGGGCGAAGAACTGGAAGACGCCGTTGTGGAGGCCGGAGGCTGTGCCGCCAGGATGCTCACCGCAGAGCAGTGGCTGGGCCATCCGCAGGGCCAGGCGGTGGCGGGTGAGCCCCTGGTCGGCTGGTCGCGGCGGCGGCCGGCGGCACCGGTGAGCTCCGCGGGTACCGTAGAGCGGCCGCTGCGGGGCGTCCGGGTCCTGGACCTGACGCGGGTGATTGCCGGGCCGGTCGCCACCCGGTTCCTGGCCGGTTTCGGTGCCGACGTGCTGCGGATCGACCCGCCGGGCTGGAATGAACCGGCCCTGGAACCTGAAATGACCGTGGGTAAACACTGTGCCCGGCTGGACCTCCGCAGCCCCCAGGGAGCCGCGAAGATCCGTGAACTGCTTGCCGGGGCAGACATCGTGGTGCACGGTTACCGCCCCGGTGCGCTCGCCGGACTCGGCCTGGACGAGCACCGGATCCAGCAGCTGCATCCCGGGATTGTCACCGTAGCGGTTAATGCTTATGGCTGGACGGGACCGTGGCGGAGCCGGCGGGGGTTCGATTCGCTGGTGCAGATGAGTTCCGGAATTGCCGACGCCGGGATGGCCTGGGCTGCGGCGGATGCGCCCCGGCCGCTTCCGGTCCAGGCACTGGATCACGCCACCGGATACCTCGCCGCAGCCGCCGCTGTGCGGTCCTGGACGAGGCGGCTGAACGGTGAGGTGCACGCGGCTCGGCTTTCCCTGGCCCGGACGGCTGTGGAGCTGCAGCGGGCAGCCGACGGGCGTCCGCCCGTTCCTCCACCCTGGAAGACCCGCCGGACTGCGTACGGCGCAGCAGATTCATCCCCGGCGATGAATCTGCCTCTGGCTGCCGAACAGACCCATTGGGGTCCCGGTCAGCGGCTCTACCCGCCGCTGGTGTTCGAACCGAAGGGCGGCAGCCCGCAAATGGGCTGGGATGTTCCGGCCGCGCCGCTGGGTTCAGCACTTCCGGAATGGCAGTAGACAAGCCGCTGGGGAGGCAGGGTGCTCCCCCAGCCTCCCCAGAAGGGCTTTCCCGCTAGCTGCGGCTGAACGCGTCCAGACGCGCCTGGGCCTCGTCTTCGCGGCGGGTCCGCAGCTCGTATTCGATGAAGGCATCGATCATCGCCCGGTAGGTCCGCTCCACCACTGTGGAGTCCTGGTCCTGCGCTTCGGCGGCCTGGCGGACGTGGGTGATAACTTCGTCGACCCGGTCCCTGGCCAGGACCTGGGCGTCGTCGTCCTTGAGTCCTCCGGCGAGCCGGACCAGCCTTTCCCGGCGCCAGATCAGCGCCACAATCTCTTCGTCAATCTCGTCTATCGCAGTGCGCACGGCGTCGAGCTGTTCGGTCATGGGGTCTGTTTCTGCTGTTTCGGCCATGTGTTCCAGCTTATCGGGAGTCGGCGGTGGTCTTGTCCGGCGTATCGGGTGTGGAGAGTCTAGCCAGTTTGGAAGGCCACCAGATCCGCTGGCCGATGTCGTAGGACAGTGCGGGAACCAGCAGCGAGCGCACCACCAGCGTGTCCAGCAGCACCCCGAAGGAAACGATGAACGCGATCTGTGCCAGGAACAGCACTGGGATCACGCCCAGGGCCGCGAAAGTCGCTGCCAGCACGATGCCGGCCGAGGTAATCACGCCGCCGGTGATCATCAGGCCTCGGATCACTCCGTTGCGGGTGCCGTGAATCAGGCTTTCCTCGCGGACGCGGGTCATCAGGAAGATGTTGTAGTCCACGCCCAGGGCCACCAGGAAGATGAACCCGTAGAGCGGCACGGCCGGATCCGCGCCCGGGAAATCCAGTACGTAGTTGAAGACCAGGGCCGAGATTCCCAGTGTTGCCCCGAAGGAGAGCATCACCGTCAGGATCAGCAGCACCGGGGCCAGGATCGAACGCAGCAGCAACATCAGCAGGAACAGGATGACCACCAGCACCACTGGAATGATCAGGTTCCGGTCGTGGGTGGCGGCCACGTTGGTATCGACGCTGGTGGCCGTGGTGCCGCCCACCAGGACGCCGTCGTAACCGGCCAGGTCCGAGCGCAGATCACGGACGGTGTCCTGCGCCGCATCGGAATCCGGGTCCTGGGTCAGGGTCGCTTCAAGCAGCACCTGGCCGTCCACGGTCTTGGGGGCCGGTGCCCCGGAACCGGGAATCGGCGGTACCTGCACGCCGTCGGCTGTCACCGGGAGCTGGCCGGCCGGAGTTCCCGTGGCCGCCACGGCTACCGAGGCGATGTGTTCGTTCGCCAGGACGGTGTTGGCCACCGCCTGCAGTTCATCCTGCGGCGCGATGATCAGCACCGGCGCACCGGAACCGGAGGGGAAGTGTTCGCCGAGGACTTCCTGTCCCTCGGCCGACTGCGTCTCCCCCAGCACAAAGTCACTTTGCGGAATCCCGCTGGCCCGGAACTGCAGGATGCCGACGGCGGCTGCCGCCAGGACCGCGGCGCAGATCAGCCAGGTGCGGCGCGGGTGGGACCTGATGGTCCGGGCAGTCCGCGCCCAGAGGCCGTTGGACTCGTGGTCCAGCTCCGCATGGGCTGAGCCGAACATTGGCCGGCGCGGCCAGAAAGCGGCCCGGCCGACGGCGAACAGCAGTGCAGGCAGCAGCGTCATGGCGGCGAGGAAGGAAAAGCCGATGCCGATTGCCGCCACCGGGGCGAGTGCCTTGTTGGAGTTGAGGTCGCTCAGGAGCAGGCACAGCAGGCCGGCGATAACCGTGGCCGCGGACGCCAGGACGGGCTCGAAAGTTCCCCTCAGCGCAGCCCAGGTTGCTGCCCAGCGGTCCCGGTGGTCGCGCAGGCTTTCCCGGTAGCGCGCAACGTAGAGCAGCGAATAGTCGGTGGCGGCTCCGATGCCGAGGATAAAGAGGATGCCCTGGACCTGTCCGTTGATGCTCACCAGATCTGCCTTGGCCAGCCAGTACACCACCAGGATGGCGGCGGACAGGGCAAAAATTGAGGTCAGCAGCACCAGGATGGGCAGCAGCGGGGAGCGGTAGACGATGATCAGGATGATCAGGACCGCTCCCACGGCCACAAAGAGCAGCGTTCCGTCGATTCCGCTGAATGCCTCGGAGATGTCGGCCAGCTGCCCGGCGGGACCGGTGACGTATCCGGAGAGGTCCTGGGGCTGGCCGTCCGCGATGACATTGCGAAGGTTCTCCACAGTGGCCGTGGACTCGGAATCATCCGCCACGGGCACAAAGAACTCGGCAGCCTTGCCGTCCTCCGAATACTGGACGGGAGAGATCTCACCGTCCACCCCGCTGGCTCCCTCCAGGGCCTGTGCCCGGCCCTCGATGAAGGTGCGGTCCGCATCGGTCAGCCCGCCGTCGTTGACGAACACCACGACGGCGGGAACGGCGTTGCTGTCGCTGAACTGTTCCTGCAGGTCAGCAACCTGTGTGGAGGCAGAACTGGCCGGCAGATAGGAGGCCTGGTCATTCTCGGTGACTTCGCTGATCTTTCCGAAGTACGGACCGCCGATCCCACCGACCACAAACCAGACGATGATCAGCACCACCGGAATGAGGATCCGCAGCCAGACCGGCGGCCCGTTCCTGCCCGTGCTGTCTGTGCCCGTGCCGCTGCCGCCATTGTTGTTGCTGCTGCTGTTGCTGCCGTCGCTGCGGCCGTCACCGCCGCTGCCGGAAGGCTGACCGTCCTGCGGGTCGGAGGCTGGGGGGATCGCTGTGCTCATGGGTCTCGTCGCATTCTGGCGAGAGGCGTGGCGGCCCGCAACCGGGCCAGTTCCCCGCCGGTGGACATGCACTGCTGGACTTCCCATGACAGCCTCTTCCGGCCCCTCGCGTCAACACTCCAGGCGTATGGGAGGATGTGCGGCACGAAACCCATGCCTGGAAGGTTCTGGGAATGGTGGCGGTTCAGTGGCAGGATCGGAGCATGTTGCCCCAGTTGAGCGTCGTCACCCTTGGTGTGCGTGATGTCGAAGTTACCTATGCGTTCTATGGCCGGCTGGGTTGGGACCCGCTGCAGTACGTGGCCGGAGAAGTGGTGTTCTTCCAGGTGGGACATGGGGTGCTGCTGTCATTTTTCCGCAGCGACCATCTCGCCGCGGAGTCCGGAGCCACCGGCGCTGCCAGCCTGGCCCCTGTCACTCTGGCCCACAACGTGGACTCGCCGAACGACGTCGACCTCATCCTGCATGAAGCTGCCGCGGCGGGCGGATCCATTGCCGCCCCCGGAACGCAGATGAGCTGGGGAGGGTATTCGGGGTATTTCACCGATCCGGATGGCTTCCGCTGGGAGGTATGCCACAACCCCGGTCTGTCAGTGGGCGCGGATGGGAAGGTCACTCTCACCGTCCTGGAACCGATGGGCGGGGAGGGTACTGGGATGGAGGCTGCGCTCACCGTCCCGGAATCCGCCGAGGCGCAGATCAGGCTCTCGTCGAACGGACTGTAACCGGAACCGGGCAGTACCTGATCCGGGTTGGACCTGTACTGAACTGAGCTGGACCTGTACTGAACTGGACCGAATCTGTACTGAACTGAGCTGGACCGGTGCTGGATCTGTACTGGGCTGGACCTGTAATGAGCTAGAACAGGACGTTCCCGGGCACAGGTTCCGGGTCCCCGCCTGACCCACCGCCCGGTGTGCCGCCGGGCGTGACGTCCAGCCCCGGGGACTGAAGCAACCAGGGACCGTCATTGCGGACGCTGCCCACCGCAGGGTCCGCCGCATTGATCTGCCAGTTCGATGCCGTGGAGTAAGCCTGGTCCAGGATCCGCGCCAGTAACTCCAGAGCTGCCGTGTTGCTGAGGGTTCCCGGCGCGGTCCAGGCCGCGAGCGCTGCGGGAGACAGCGGCAGCGGAAGCCGGTTATGCAGGGAGCCGAGGCTGGCCAGCACCGGGTCGGGATCCTGCGGATCGGGGGAAGCCAGGGTGATGACGGTGGTGGAGAGCAGCCACCGGCCGGGGTCTGATGCCGGCACCGCAGGGTCCGCCCACCATTCGTACAGTCCCGCGAACCAGCTCAGCTTTCCGTCCGGCCGATGCACAAAATACGGCTGTTTACTGTTCCCCGGGCCGGTTTTCCACTCGTAGTACCCTTCCATCGGAACCGCGCACCGGCGTGAGAGGGCAGCGTCCCGGAAGGTCGGCTTTTCCAGCAGGGTTTCGCTGCGCGCGTTGAACGCCCGCACGCCCACGGAAATGTCCTTCGCCCAGCCTGGCACCAGGCCCCACCTGGCAACGTGGACCTGCCGGACGGCCAGGGCCTGCGTTTCCTGAGCCTGCGCCGCCCCGATCCGCCCAGCCTGGATCTGCTCTGCCTGAACCGGCCCTGCACCGTTCTTCGGTGCAGTCTCTGCCCGCGCACTCCCCTGATGCCCGGCACCGATCAGCCGTTCCAGGACCACCGGAACGTCAGATGTCGGCGCCACGTTCCAGGACTGGCGAAGCTCCAGGTTCGCATCCGCTTCGGCCTCGGCCTCCGCCACCAGGTCTCCGATGGCCTTAGCCATGACGTATCGTCCGCACATGCCCCCAGTCTGCCTGCTGCGGAGGGGAGGACGGAATCCGGGGTGCGCCGCTGCCTGGCTTCCCCCGGGTCCGGTCTGTCCTGCTGTCTGGCTGTGCTGGATGTCTGGCTATCAGGCTGTCTGACTGTCCTGGTGTTTAGCGTTTAGCTGTCCTGGCTTCCTGGCTTCCTGGCTTCCTGGCTTCCTGGCTTCCTGGATTTCAGGAGTTTCCAGAGTTCCCGTTCCCGGTCCCGCCGTTCCCGGTCCCGGGCTTGGTCTCCCGGCGGAATACCTGAACCACGGAGGGGCGGGGCGCCCGGACCTCGCCGGGAGCCGGCTGGCCGCCGTCTGGCACGTAGTCGGGAAAGTAGGAGGTGTGCGCACCGTAGCTGCCGTCCTCGCCCGGGTGCTGGACAGCGACGAACACCATGGATTCCTCGTCGTGGATCACCGGTCCGCACGTTTCACCGTCTCGGGGAACGGAGAGGAACTGCTCCACCTTGCCGCGGTCCCGCCCGTCCAGGGCGACCTTGAACAGTCCGTCGTTGTAGCCGATGCCCGACGGCGCGCCGTCTGTGGAGATCCAGAGGTTGCCGGCCGAGTCGAAGGCGAGGTTGTCGGGGCAGGAAATAGGACTCACCAACTCCCGCGGGTAGCCGCTGAAGTAGGTCGCGTCTCCCTGCGCGGGATCACCGCACAGCATCAGCAGGTTCCAGCTGAAATCCACAGCCGTGGCATCGGAGCGGTCCTCCGTGATTTCCACGATGTGGCCGTCGCGGTTTTCCCGCCGCGGGTTGGCCTCATCGACCGGCGCGCTGCTGCCTTTTCCGCGGTTGGAGTTGTTGGTGCAGGCAACGTAGACGCGTCCGCTGGATGGGCTCGGCTCCACGTCCTCGCAGCGGTCCATCTTGGTGGCACCGGCCTTGTCGGCTGCGAGCCGCGTATAGACCAGCACCTCTTCCACACTCATGCCGGCAACAGCCGACTTCCCACGCACCACCAGGGGAAGCCAGGTGCCTCGTCCGTCAAAACCGCCGTCGGCCGGAACGCTCCCGGAGCCGTCGATTTCACCAGCCGGCGAGTTACCGGTAAAGCGGGCGGCGTATAGGTCTCCCTCGGTCAGCAGGGTCATGTTGTGCCGCTTATCGTTCTTCCGGTACTTGTGCTTCGAGACAAACTTGTACAGGTAGTCGAACCGCTCGTCGTCGCCGGAATACGCCACCGCTTTGCCGTTCCGGGCAATGATGACGTTGGCGCCCTCATGTTTGAACCGGCCCAGGCTGGTGTGCTTGCGCGGCGTCGATTCCGGGTCCTCGGGATCCAGTTCGACGACGTAGCCGAACCGGTTTGGCTCGTTCCGGGTCTGCGCTGAGCGGGCGTCAAACCGCGGGTCTTCCTGCTCCCATCCCATGGCCGTGGGATCGCTGCCGAGTCCGTAGCGGCGGTCCTCGGCACTGGTCCCGCCGGTCCGGAAGAAGCCATTAAAGTTCTCCTCGCCGGAGAGCACCGTCCCCCAGGGCGTGCTCCCGCCGGCGCAGTTGCCCAGCGTTCCCAGCACATACCGGCCCTGCGGATCCGCAGCGGTCTTCAGCAGTTCGGAACCGGCGGCAGGCCCGGTGAGCTCAAAGACGGTGTCCAGGGTGATACGCCGGTTCAGCCGGGCGCCGCGGACAGAGGACCAGGGCGTGCCGCGTGAACTGCGTTCCAGTTCCACCACGGAGAGGCCGACGGCGTTGCGGAAGATCCCGCGCCGCTGCGCTTCTTCGGCCGACGTTGCCGGCGGCTCCGGGAACATGATCTGCGGGTTGACGTATTCGTGGTTGCAGACCAGCAGCCCTTTCTTGCCGTTGGGCTGGCGGAGGATCTCCAGGTAGTCGTTGTTGTATCCGAATTGGCGGGCCTGGGCAGCGGCACTCTGCGCAGAAAAGTCGAACTCCGGTGAGTCGGCAAACAGCGGGTCGCCCCACCGCAGCAGGGGCTGCCAATCGTAGCCTTCGGGGACATCCAGCCGGTCAACTGAGGCGTCCACGGGGGATATCGGGGCGAACGCCAGCCGTCCCGGCTTAGGCCCGCGGCGTCCGGAATCAGCTGCCGCTGCGGGCGGCCGGCCGCCCAGCGTCAGCACCGCCGCGCCCAGGACTCCGGCCGCACCGGCACCCAGTGCCGAACGCCGGGAAAGTTCAGCCGAAACAATGTCCCGGAAATAGCTGTTGGAGGAGGTGTTGCACACCGCCTTGCTGCAGGCGTTGTCACATTTCAGAGAGCAGGTCACCGCGCTCCGCTTTCCGCGGGTATGCCCAAGCATGGGCAGCAGCCGCTTCCGTTGAACTGCCGGGCTTGCCTCGGCTGGACGGAGTTCATTCATCGGCTCAGTCATATCTGGTCTTCCTCCCGTGGGGTGCTGACCCCGCCCACGCTGGCAGCCCCGGACGGCCCGCAGGGGGACACCGGTTTAACGCGGGGTGAATTACCGGACGGGATCGCGGCGATGTCCCCGCCGCGCCAAACCCACTGCACCAAAGCCCATCCCGCCGATACCGGTGCTTTTCATTGCCTGGAATAAAACCTTCCGGGAATGGAAAGCCCGGGCCCGGTGTTCCTATGGCAGCAGCAGTAGATGAGCGCACAAACGAACCAGCAAGGAGTACCCAATGCCAGCAACCGCCGAAGCCTTCACCCCCGAGGCCGGAACCATCACCATGTTCTCGACCACCTGGTGCGGTTACTGCCGGCGGCTGAAGTCGCAGCTCGATTCCCAGGGCATCGGCTACACGGAGGTCAACATCGAGGATGTTGAGGGTACCGCGGACCTGGTGGAATCCCTGAACGGCGGTAACCAGACCGTTCCCACCGTGATCTTCCCGGACGGCTCTTCGGCAACGAACCCTTCCGCAGCCGAGGTTAAGTCCCGTCTGGGTCTCTGACTGAACCGGCCGGGGCCTGCAGGCACCAGGGTAATCTGCCTGCGGCCTGCGCTGACGCAGGCCGCAGACAGAAGACCTAAAAGTGACTCCCGGCAGCGGCCTCCCTAGGATGGAGATGCCCCCATTGCTGCGGGGTGCCCTGAGCAATCTCCCGAGAGGCAGTCCTTCCCCATGGTTCACAAGGTCCAAGCGGTAGTAGTCAAGGAAAAGAACGCCCCCGTCACGCTGGAGACGATCCTCGTTCCGGATCCCGGTCCCGGCGAGGCCCTGGTGGACATCCTCACCTGCGGCGTCTGTCACACTGACCTGCATTACAAGCAGGGCGGCATCAGCGACGACTACCCCTTCCTCCTCGGACACGAAGCCACCGGCGTCGTCTCCGCCGTTGGCCCCGGCGTCACCGAAGTCGCTCCCGGCGACCGCGTCATCCTGAACTGGCGCGCTGTGTGCGGCGAGTGCCGTGCGTGCCGCAAGGGCCAGCCGCAGTACTGCTTCAACACCCATAACGCCACCCAGAAGATGACGCTGGAAGACGGTACGGAGCTCTCCCCCGCCCTGGGCATCGGAGCGTTCGCCGAGAAGACCCTCGTGGCAGCCGGCCAGTGCACCAAGGTGGACGACGACGTCGATCCCGCCGCTGTGGGCCTGCTCGGCTGCGGCGTGATGGCCGGCATTGGCGCCGCCATCAACACCGGTGAGGTCCAGCGCGGCGAATCCGTAGCCGTGATCGGCTGCGGCGGCGTTGGCATCGCTGCCATTGCCGGGGCCAAGCTCGCGGGCGCCACCACCATCATCGCCGTGGACATTGATCAGGCGAAGGTGGACCTGGCACTGTCCCTGGGCGCGACGCACGGCATCAACTCCCGTGAGGAGGATCCGGTCGAGGCCATCCGCGCGCTCACCGGCGGCAACGGCGCCGACGTCGTTATCGAAGCCGTAGGCCGTCCGGAAACCTACAAGCAGGCCTTCTACGCCCGCGACCTCGCCGGCCGCGTTGTCCTGGTGGGTGTGCCCACTCCGGACATGCAGATCGACCTGCCGCTGGCCGATGTCTTCGGCCGCGGCGGATCGCTGAAGTCCTCCTGGTATGGCGACTGCCTGCCCTCCCGCGATTTCCCGATGCTCGTGGAACAGTACAAGCTGGGCCGGCTGGACCTGGATGCCTTCGTTTCCGAGCGGATCGGCCTCGGCGACATTGAGGAAGCGTTCACGAAGATGCACGACGGCAAGGTCCTGCGTTCCGTGGTGGAGCTCTAATGGCGGCGCGCATCGACAAGGTCGTCACCTCCGGCACCTTCAGCCTCGACGGCGGCACCTGGGACGTGGACAACAACGTCTGGATCGTCGGCGATGACCTGGAAGTGATCATCATCGACCCGGCCCACGACGTCGACGCCATTGCGGCCGCCGTCGGTGACCGGGAGGTGATGGGCATCCTGCTCACGCACGGCCATGACGACCACATCCGTGCCGTCGTCGAGGCACGGGACCGGTTCAGCGCTCCGGTGCTCCTGCACGAGGCGGACCGGATGCTCTGGGACGCTGTGTTCCCGGATGAGGCGCCGGATGACGTGATTGAGGACGAAGACAGCTTCGAGATCGCCGGCCAGACGCTGCAGGCGCTGCACACTCCGGGCCACTCCCCCGGCTCGGTCTGCTTCCTGCTGGAGGGCGAGGACGGCGGCGGTGAAGCTCCGGTGCTGTTCAGCGGCGACACGCTGTTCAACGGCGGTCCCGGTGCCACCGGCCGCTCCTTCAGCGACTTCGGCACCATCATCGAGTCGATCCGCGAACGGCTGCTGCCTCTGCCTGCGGAAACCATCGTGAACACCGGACACGGGGATTCGACGACGATCGGCGCCGAGGCACCGCATCTGGACGAATGGATCGCCCGGGGGCACTAAGCTCCCCTGATACCCCGCGCTGATATGAGTGAAAGGCGCTGCTTCCGGCTTCGGAAGCAGCGCCTTTCACTTTCGCTGCCCGGTTTTCATTTCCCGGCCTGCACCTGCCAGCCCACACCATCCTGCCCGGCCTCGGCACCTGCACTGGTACCAGTGCCTGCCCCGGTACCAGTCCCGTGCCGGGGGACTTTCTGCCACTGCGCCGGTTCACCGGCGGGTTCCAGCACGTCGTTCAGCCACCAGGTTTCGCCGGGTGCCCAGCCTGCCAGCATGGTTTTCGCATCGCCGGCTGCCAGCACTGTCCCTGCGGTGCTGAGATAGCCCGAGACGGTCAGGTGGACGGCGTCATACTCGCCGGCCACGGCGCGGAAGTCCGGTATGACCCAGGTCCACTCTCCGGACTGCGGAACTGCCAGGTTCCAGCTGCTGCCCCGCGACCGGGTGACCTCCAGCGGGTAGCGCACCGCCAGGTCCTGCCAGTCTGCGGGACCATGGATCTCCCAGATACGGGCACCGGAAGCCGGCCGCACCGGATAGGACCGGGCATGGGTCCACTCCAATGCGTCCTCCACCAGCTCCAGCCCGGCCGGACCGTTGCCTGGCACCGCAGGAGTGCTGCTGACCAGGCCGGACAGGGACGGAGACGACCACCAGCGCGCGGTCCACCCCGCGGAGAACGGTGTGTTGGCCTCCTGTGCGGTGATGCTGGACCGCCACCGGTCGAGGGCCGGTCCGGCGTCGTGCAGTGCGGGAGGCTGCGTCCCGGGAATGGTGCTGGTCTGGATCCACTGAACGCAGTGGGTCACCGGTGCGGCTGGCCCGCTCCACCAGGCTGCGGCCGGTGAGCGGACGACGGCGGCGGCCACGGGAAGCAGCATCCGGCAGGGTTCGGGCTCAGCCAGCAGCTGCGCCGTTTCGTCCGGGGGCTGCCAGTAGTTTGCCTGCCGGACCACCCGTGCCAGGCTGCGGTGCAGGTCCGCGCCGCTGAACACAGGCCGCTCCGGGAGACCGGCCAGGATACGCAGCACCTGCTCACTGGCCCGGGACAGGCCCGGAGCCGGCAGCACTCCGCTCCCGTAGGACTCGCCGGGGCGCCGGGGCGCTGTGAGCCGTGCCAGTTCAAGGCAGAGCTCCCGCCCCCGGGGAGCAGCGAGCAGGGCCGTGGTGGATGTGAAATCCATCGATCAAACGTACCAGCCGGTCCGGTGGCCCCCGGCCAATAATGACCCCGGACCAATAATTCCGGCCAGTGTCCTCATTCCCCTCAGCGCTCACTGTCCGCCCGGGCCGGCCGCCTCGTGTGTGCACCGGGCCGGGGGACGTTTACCATTCAGGGTTCACCATTCGGGGTTCACCCTTCAGTCAGCCTGCATCGGGCCGGGTCGCGGACCGCAGCACCGCGCGGTCCCTGATCCCGAGAAGGCAGCGGCGCATAGTAGCCCAGTCCACCGCATCGAGCGGCAGGGCGGCCACCCCTGCCCGGCGCAGCCCATACCGGAACCGGCCGCGCACCAGGAGCCTCGTCTGGCCGGCGCGGACCGGCTGCAGCAGCCACAGCCAGGTGGACCGCCCGTTCCCGTCGGCCCACAGCATCCATTCGTTGGGCTGGACCTCCTTGATCCGCAGCCGGCGGCCGGCGCCGGTGCCGGTGCCAGGGCCAGGGCCAGAGCCAGAGCCCAGCAGGTCCGCAATGTCGTCCCCGATGTCAGCTGCTATCCCTTCCCCGATGTCAACATCCGGCAGCGGCATTTCCGCCCGGCCCGGCAGGCGGCGTCCGATGGCGCTGGGGTCCGGGAAGCTGGTGTCCGGAGCGTTGAGGTCCGGGAAGCTGCCGTCCGGGAACCGGCCGTCCGGAATAGTGGAACCCGGGAACCGGCCGTCCGGGGCAGCTGGGCCACGCCCGCTGGAATCCCCGGAACTGGAATCACCAATATTGAGCCGGTCCAGGAGATACCAGCCGGCGCGGCCGTGACCCACCAGGTTCAGAAAGGTCCACACATCCGGTGTGGACGCGGAAATCAGGATGCTTCGCGTGTGCTGGCGCACGCGGCCGGAAAGCACCGCGTCACCGGGCATTCTCAGTCCAGGCGGAGGCATGGCCCGATGCATCCTGCGGTGCTGAAGAACCCGGAGGGTAATCCCCGCGGCGGACCCGGCCGCGGCCGCTGCGCCCAGTGCCCGCCGGTACGGCCTGCCTGCGTGCCCGAAGGCATCCCGCCACCCAGCCACGAAGAGTTCTAGCCCTGTTCCGGCGCTGTCAGGAAATGGCTCGGAGGCGCCGGGGGCCGGGCCGGCCGGACGGAGTCACCGGCGGGCTTCCGGCCCTCCGCTGCGGCTCTGGTGAAGACCCTGCCGTCATCGAACATGGTGGCACTCCTTTGCCTTGCCGTGCCCCTCGATAATAAACCCGGGGCTCCGTCCCGGGCACCGGGCGCCGGGTTCACGGACGGCCGGACAGGCCTTCAAAAACATCGCCAAGCACTGCTGCTCCTGCCGGCCGGGGCGGCCAGGCAATAACCAGCGCTTCGGTGCCGACGGCGCGTGTCCACCGGGCATCGTCCTCTGCACCGGGCGGAACACCGGGGGAAACAACGTGGCGCTGGGTCCGGTGCTCCATAAGGCCGGCAACCACCCGGTGGGCCACGGTGCTGACGTCTACTTCAATCCCTATCTGCTCATCCGGCACCGGATGCAGGTCATACATCCGGCCGGCGTCCCAGGGATCCAGGCCGTGCAGGATCCGGCTCCGGTTCCAGCGCTCCCAGGTGGACCGGCGCATTGCGCCGTGCACCAGCCGCAGCAGGCCTGGGCCGCCGTCGGCCTGCAGCTCCGCGAAGGCAGCGTCGGTTGCGGCACCCACGGCAATATGGTCCGGGTGCCCGGTCACCCCGTCTGGACCAAAGGTGGCGACGACGTCGGGCCGCTCCTCCGCGAGGATCCCGCCGATCCGGTCCGTGAGTTCCATCTGGGGCACCCCGGCGAGCCCGCCGTCGTCGTATTCCAGCCACTCGTGCCGGTCGGGAGGGCGGCCGTGCGCCGTCCAGGCGGCGTCCAGTTCCCGCCGACGAACCGTGCCGAGCGGCTCCTGCAGTGGCGGGTAGGCGGGATCAACCTGTCCGGCACCGCCGTCCGTGGCGTGGACCAGGATAAACCGGAACCCGGGATCATGTTCATGGAGCGCCACTGTTCCGGCCAGCCCGTAGGCGTCGTCATCAGGGTGCGCGACCACCAGGGCCAGGACGCGCGGGGCGGTCATTTGGGCACCTCCGCAATGCTGGAGAGTTTTTGCGGCCAGTCCCAGCTTAGGAGCTTCGGGGCTAGGGTGGTGGCGCCATGGAATATTTCAGCGCAGAGGGATATGAGCTGGCGCGGCAGGTGCTGCAGCGCGGTATTGCGGCCGTGTTCCTGATCGCGTTCCTCAACGCCGCCGCTCAGTTCCCGGCCCTGCTGGGCGAGCATGGCCTGCTGCCGGCTCCGCGGTACCTGGAACGATCCGCCGGCCGGAGGATTCCCACCCTCTTCCGGCTGCACTATTCGGACCGGCTCCTGCGGGTGGTGGCCTGGACCGGGGCCGTGGCCTCCCCCCTTCTGGTGGCAGGGCTGCCGCAGCAGGGACCGCCGTGGGTACCCCTGCTGGTGTTCGGCCTGGTCTGGTTCCTCTACCTCTCGATAGTGAACGCCGGTCAGGTGTTTTACGCCTTTGGCTGGGAGTCACTGCTGCTGGAGGCCGGCTTCCTGGCGGCCTTCCTGGGCTCCAACGAGGTTGCACCTCCGGTCACGGTGCTCTTCCTGTTCCGCTGGCTGGTGTTCCGGCTGGAGTTCGGCGCCGGGCTGATCAAGATGCGCGGAGACCGGGTATGGCGGGACCTGACAGCCCTGTACTACCACCATGAGACCCAGCCGATGCCGAATCCTGCCAGCTGGTTCTTCCACCACCTGCCTAAACCACTGCATAAGGCCGAGGTGCTGGGTAACCATTTCGCCCAGCTGGTGGTTCCGGTTTTCCTCTTCTTTCCGCAGCCGGTGGCCTCCATCGCGGCTGCCCTGGTGATTCTGACACAGCTGTGGCTGGTGCTTTCCGGAAACTTTGCCTGGCTCAACGTCCTGACGATTTTGGTGGCTTTCAGCGCCGTGGACGATGCAGCCGTACGGACCGTTCTGCCGTGGGCGTCCTTCGGTTCACCGGACCCGGCCGGCACTCCGCTGTGGTTCGTGGTGGTGGTGCTGATGCTGACGGCGGCCATGCTCTACTGGGCCTGGGAGCCGCTGCGGAACCTCTTCAGCCGCGACCAGCTGATGAACGCGTCCTTCAACCGCTGGCATCTTTCCAACGCCTACGGCGCGTTCGGCAGCATCACCCGGCGGCGGAACGAAGTAGTTATCGAGGGAACCATGGACGAGCCGGGGCCGGAGGCCCACTGGCAGGAGTACGGCTTCCATGGCAAGCCCGGAGACCCCGGCCGGATGCCGCGCCAGTTCGCTCCCTACCACCTGCGGCTGGACTGGCTGATGTGGTTTCTGGGTCTGGGTGCCTCGGGCGGGAACTGGTTTCCGGTGCTGCTGCAGCGGCTGTTGGCGGCCGATCCGCAGACCCTCAGGCTCCTGCGGACCGATCCGTTTGACGGGGCCCCGCCGCGCTGGATCCGTGCAAGGGTCTTCCGGTACCGGTTCTCCACTTCGAAGGAACTGCGCACCGAAGGTATCTGGTGGGTCCGGGAACCGGCCGGTGTGCTGGTGGATCCGGTCCAGCGCCGGGACCGGGGTGCCTGACCGGAACTGACCAGAACTGACCGGCTCTGCACTGCACTGCACTGCACTGCACTAACCTGCACTGACCAGCGCGGCGCGCAGCGGCACCGCGGCGAGGGCTGATCCGTCAGGTTCAAGCCTTCCCCTGGGTTCAGGTCCCGTCCGGTTTGGTCACCACCGTATGTGTGGCGTGGTCGTACAGGAACGTCACCGGCCCTCCGGCGTGGTGGAAGCTGTAGTTCACGCCGTCGAAATGGGCGCCGCGGCCGTAGTTCTCCGCCCAGGAACCGTTCAGCGCGGCCTTGAATTCGTAGTCACCGGCCGGGAGGTCCACGCTGAGTTTCCAGAGTTCGTCGCTGCGGTCAAAGCCCAGCTGGACGGCTGGGTCCGCCGGCTCCCAGTTCTCTCCGCCGAGCGGGGCACCGAAGTCTCCGGCCACCGCCACTGCCTGGGGCTGCGGAAACGAGGGGCCTTCGTAGCGGTCTTCCGGATGCGACCCGTGGGGCTGCCCGCCCGGCCCGCCGGACGCGGGTTCGCGCAGCGCGTCCTCCAGCACTGCCTCGCTGCGGGTTTCCGCCGGGGTCGTGGCACCGCGGGACGTCCCGGTTCCGGCCAGTGCAGCCTGCATCTGCTCCACATCGGGGAAATCGGCCAGGGCGGCACGGCCCGCAGCGGTGATGCTCCACCCGGCGCGGCCCTCCTTGAGGATCCAGCCCGCTTTGACCAGCTTGGTGGTGGCCGTCACCAGGGAGCGCTCGCCGCGGGCCACTCCGCTGGCCAGGAAATCGGCTTCAGGTCCTTCCAGCGGCACCTGTTCCAGGGCTCGGCGCAGCACGTCGGCACGGCCTGCCCTGCCCGGATTGGACGGGTCCTGGGTGGCCAGGATCTCCAGGATGGCTTTCAGCCGGATGGCGGTGTTCTCAACACTCTTCTTAGGCAAGGCGGAATCCTTCTGATCGGGGGGGGGGGGGCGCAGACCGGACGGCTGCACGGGTTTTCGCGCCCGATGCTATGGGCAGCGGGCGGTGGTTGGAAGGACAGGAACCGGTCCGCCGGTGATTTCCTCCAAGAGCGAGACATCCCCTTGACGCAGGCCCGCGTACCTGCGATAGCCGCCCAGCAGTGCTGTTTCGGCATCGTCCATGGTGAGTCCAGGCACCAGGTCCTCGGCAGCTCCTGCCGTCTTGGGGTCCCAGTCAAGGCCCAGAGCAGCGTACACGGACGTCAGCACGCGGCGCAGCGGATCAGCGTTCCGGACCACTACCACCGAGGAAAAGAGCCAGGCTCCGGACACCACGCGCTGTGCTGTTCCCACCAGTTTGATGCGCGCGTCTCCGGTTCCGCCGTGCACGGTGTACTCCCCGGGACAGTACTCTCCGGGAATTTCCCCCACTGCGGCCGGTACTCCGGCGTCCTGCAGGGCTGCGGCCAGGAGTTCGGCAAAACCGGCAAAGCGGGCCAGGGAACGGGCGACGGCGTTGGGCTCGGGTTCGATGTGGTCCAGGATCAGGCAGCCCCCGTGGTAGGCAGCCGCCCGTCCGCCGGCCTTGCGGACCAGGGGTTCGAAGCCCTGCTCGCGGCACGCGGCGGCGGCCGCCGCGAACCCCGGCAGCCGTGCGTCCCGCTGGCCAAAAGCGACCGTCGGCTGCGGCCGGTAGATCCGCAGCGCCGGACCAAGCCTCCCGTCCCGGGCGGAGGCCAGCATCGCCAGCGCACCTTCAAGGTCCGCAGCGGCCCCGGACGACTGCTGCTGGCGGTAAACGTCCAGGACCCTGGCGGGTGCCTCCACCGGCTATCCCCTGCCCAGCGGGCGGACGGTGAGGATTTGTTCGCTGCGCCCGAAGGGACCGGTCTGGTCGTGCAGGACCGAGGAGGTCAGGCCGATTCCGTCCGTACCGAAGGAGACGCGCGTGTCGAGGCCGAGCCAGCGGCCTTCCGGCTGGCGGTACAGGTGCATCTGCAGGTCCACGTTGGGGAACATCCAGCTGTCTCCGCCCGGCGGGACCCGGGCGGCTATTCCGTTGGCTGCATCCACGAGGCCGAGCAGGCTGACCAGATCGGGGGTGTCCTCGCCGTCGACCATCCCAAACGGCGAGCGCATCCAGACCTGCCCGCGGCCGGGACGCAGGCCGGGCACCGCCCGGAATTCCAGGGAGTTGATGAAGTTCCCCGGCCAGGCAGTCATCCCGGTAAAACCGGGCACATCCAGGGGGCCGGGCATCTGCTCATCTTCGACGGCGGCCACTTCGGTGGAATCACCCATCGCCAGCCGCCAGGCCGTTGCCCGGATGGCGGTGCGCCCGCCGGCTACAAGCTCGGCTTCAAGCAGTTCGATGGTGCGGCCGGCCCGGATGACCTTGGTCCGCACATCGAAGGTGCCCTGCGCAATGATGCCCAGGATTTCGAAGCTGACCCGGGCCAGCCGCATGTCCGGGCGGGGACTCTCCTGTTCCAGGCAGTGGATCAACAGGCCGGCGGCCGGAGCCATGTGCTGTTCGTGCTCGTTCCAGGCCCCCTGCGTGTGGGGTGTCGACTCAAACGTTCCCTCACCCAGCGGGCGGTAATACGATTCCGGCACAAATCCTCCTGGCAGGTCCTCCAAAGATGCGCTCTCAGGCTACAGGAGCCGCTGCACAGCGGCGGCTTCGGGGCCGCAGCAGCAGGCTTTGCGGCTGCCCCTTCCTAGCCATCCGTGCCGGCGGCAGAATGGGTGGCGGCGCAGCCCCCCGGGACACTCCGCTGCCTTCCTTCACGCGCGCTGGATCATGGTCCCGGAGGGGGTCCGCGTTCCCCGGAGGGTGTTCAGTGGAGCGTATTCATCGGATCCCGGATTTCACTGGATCCCGGACGAAACCGAGGCAGCATGAAGTACACACATTTGGGCCGGTCCGGACTGCAGGTTTCCCGGCTGTGCCTGGGCACCATGAACTTCGGGCCGAAAACCTCCGAGCCGGACGCCCACACGGTCATGGATGCTGCCCGGGAAGCCGGAATCAATTTCTTCGACACCGCCAACGTCTACGGCTGGGAGAACAAGGGACTGACGGAGGAGATCGTGGGCCGCTGGTTCGCCAAGGGCGGCGGCCGTCGCGGGAGCACCGTGATCGCCACGAAACTCTACGGCTCGATGGGCCCGGGCCCGAATGACACATTCCTCTCGGCTCTGAATATCCGCCAGGCCCTCGATGCCAGCCTGAAACGCCTCCAAACCGACCACATCGACCTCTATCAGTTCCATCACGTGGACCGGAACACTCCCTGGGACGAGATCTGGCAGGCCATGGAAACCGCCGTCGCGCAGGGGAAGATCATCTACAACGGGAGCAGCAACTTCGCCGGCTGGCATCTCGCCCAGGCTCAGGAGAGCGCCCGCCGGCGCCGGTTCAACGGGCTGATCAGCGAGCAGTCCATCTACAACCTGCTCAGACGCACCGTGGAACTGGAAGTGATTCCTGCCGCGCAGAAGTACGGCCTGGGGCTGATTCCCTGGTCCCCTTTGCAGGGCGGGCTGCTCGGCGGTGTGCTGAAAGCCCAGGACGACGGCGGCCGGCGGGCCGAGAAGCGGGTCCAGGATCTGCTCGCCAAGCACCGGGACCAGATCCAGGCATATGAGGACCTGGCTGCGGAACTGCAGATCGAACCGGGAATCCTGGCTCTGGCCTGGCTGCTGCACCAGCCCGCGGTGAGTGCTCCGATTATTGGGCCCCGGACCTCCGGCCAGCTGGACGACGCGCTCGCCGCCCTGGACCTCGAGCTTGACGAGGACACGCTGGCGGCCCTGGACACCATCTTTCCGGGCCACAGTCCGGCGCCGGAGGACTATGCCTGGTGAGCCGGGGCGGAACTCGGCTGGTTAGTTCGCGCTCAGGATCTGGTTGGCTGGCACTTGGTTATCTAAGACTCCAGTCCGGCCGGCTCGATCAGCTGCGGGCCGTTGTTGCGGACGGAGTTCACCTCGGTGGAAACCACCCTCGGACTGAGCACCGGGTCGGGAATCGCCTCCAGCACGCGGGCGATGGCTTCCGCGTCCGTCAACGCCGGGTCCAGCCATTCGGCGTACATGTCCGGCGGCACCACCAGCGGGGTCCGGTCGTGGATGTGGCCGAGCTCGTCCGCCGCTTTCGTGGTGATGATCGTGACGCTGAGCAGCCACTTATGTTCGTGGTCTTCGGGCAGGTTCGGATCGGGCCAGAATTCGTACAGTCCGGCGAACGCCAGCGGGTCCGGAACAGGGGGATGCAGATAGGTCGGAACCTTGCCCTCTTCCGTCTTCTCCCATTCGTAGTAGCCGTCGGCGGGCACCAGCGCCCTGCGTTTAACCGCTGCCTTGCGGAACGCGGGTTTTTCCAGGATGGTCTCCCGCCGGGCATTAATCAGCCGCGCCCCAATTTTCGGGTCCTTCGCCCAGACCGGCACCAGTCCCCACTTTGCAGTCGCCAGGCGCCGCACGGTTCCGTCCGGTCCGCGGCGTTCGGTGATAATCCGCACGTCGTCGGTGGGCGCCACGTTCCATGAGGGATTGACGTCTTCCCCCACCACCTGGTCCGCCGCGAAGGCCGACACCAGATCCGACGTCGCCCTGGCCATCACGTATCGTCCGCACATGGCCAACATTGTGCCCCAAAACCCTGCCGGAACACAGCAGCAGAACCTGGCGCCGCCGTCGAACTTTATTCGAACATATGTTCTACTGGAAGGATGGATCAGGAGGCTGCCGGACGGTTGGCGGCCCGCTACGCCAGGCGGGCCGAACCCATCGGACTGACGCCCGAAGAACTTGATTTTGACCACAACCCGGTCACCACCTCTCTGCCCGCAATTCCCGTCCGGGCGTGGATCAGATTCCCGGGCTGCGCAGAGCTGGTGGAAGGCGAAACCTGCACCTGGTCTGCAAAAGCGGTGCAGGTGCTGTGGGAGGACGCCGGTATCCGGCGTTCAACCTGGGTGTGGGCATCTGCGGTATCCCGGCGTCCTGCGGACGGCCGGCGGAGCACCCTTGGCGACCGGACCCCGGCACGGAAGAGTAAAAATTAAAGGGATAGGTATTTCCGGCCCAGAAAGGCACAGCGCCCGTGTTCGCACCGTGCACCTGCATCCGGTCTGCCGATCCCCTGTCCGGCCGGATCGGCATCACCGTCTACGATCCCTTCTGCCTCCAGCGCATACACCGCATCAGCGGCTCCACTCTTTGTGAGAGCAGTTACGACGCCCGGCGCTAACGCCCGGTGAAACACTCCCTGGCGGTCCCCGGACTCAGGCGTGACGTGCTGCTGCTGCGGCGTGGGAGGCGATACTGAGCTTATCGATCCAGGCCAGGGCCATGGCCGAGAGGATGAAGGCAATGTGGATCACGGTCTGCCACAGCAGGACGTCCCCGGCGTGAGCGCCGAGCTCCGGATCCTCAAAGTAGGTGCGCGCCTCAACGAAGGACTTCAGCAGGTGCACCGAGGAGATCCCAATGATCGCCATGGCCAGTTTCACCTTGAGGATGTTGGCGTTGACTTGGGAGAGCCACTCGGGCTGGTCGGGGTGTCCATCCACGGACAAGCGTGAGACAAAGGTCTCGTAGCCGCCGATGGTGACCATGATGATGAGGTTGGCCACCATCACCACGTCCACCAAACCCAGGACCATCAGCATCATCTCCGCCTCGTTCAGGGTGGTGATGTGCGTGGCCAGGTGCCACAGCTCCCGCATGAAGGTCACAACGTAGAGCAGCTGGGCGACGATCAGGCCGAGATAGAGGGGGGCCTGGAGCCAGCGGCTGGCGAACATCACGGCACCCAGATAGCCGCGGGCACGGTTGCCGGGGCTCATGCGGCCGGGCATTCCATGCGCTGCCTCGTGCCGGATCGTCTCATGCAGGACTGTCAACTAATACCCTCACTGTTCTCGCTTTTCTCCCCCGCAGGACTGTCGGCGAAAGCCGGTGCGTCGTCACCAGCTGGCGCCGTGGGCTGAGTCACATCAGCCGGACGGCCAGGGCAGGACATGATTCAGCGAGTGGAGGATTCAGCGATCCCCGGTGAGAGTGACGGCAGGATTCAGCGCTGTCCGGTCAGGACTCCATTGCCGCGATCTGCAGGAGGTTGCCGCAGGTGTCGGAGAAGACCGCCGTGGTCACCGGGCCCATTTGGGCCGGCGGCTGGGTGAATTCCACCCCGAGGCCCAGGAGTCGTTCATACTCCGCCTGGACGTCCTCAACAGTGAAGGAGTTGAACGGAATTCCGTCTCGGACCAGCGCTTCCTTGAACTGCGGCACCGCCGGGTGTCCGCTCGGTTCCAGCAGCAGTTCGACGCCGCCTTCCTCTCCGGGGTTCCCGACGGTGAGCCAACGGGCGCCGCCGGCGGGCTCATCGGCCCGCTTCTCGAAGCCGAGGACCCGGGTATAGAAGTCCAGCGCCTTGGCCTGGTCGTTCACAAAGATGCTTGCCAGGGTGATTTTCATGGCTGTTGCCTTTCTGCACCACCGCGCCTGTGCGGATGGCCGGATACTATCCCGGGACGGCCATCAGGACTGCACGTGGTTGCGCCGGTGACGGTGCTCCAGAAGCAGCCTGGCCCCGTTGAGAATCAGCGTTTCCACGGGAACATCCTGTTCCGCGGCCAGTTCTTCCAGCTCCCGCCCAAGTTTCGGCGGAATGTGCACCTCGACATTCATGGGTTAAACGGTATCCCTGACGGAGGCCCTCCGGTGACCACACCGCAGCGGGCACCGCAGGCCGGGCGTCTTCGGTTGGGCGCCCCGCACATCCTGCCAATGAGGCCCGGCTTTGGGGCTCCGCAGTGCTAATCTGGGAGGACTCGAAAGTATGTTCTAAGAAAGGCTGCGGATGCCAGTGTTTTCGGGGAATGTTCCCGGCTCCTCGCCGCGCAGCCAGGCGCTGTCCGACGCCGATGCCGCCTCGGGCTTTCCCAGCCCGTCCCGCGATTACTTCGATGGCCGGATCGACCTGAACCGGCACCTGATCCGCGACATCACCTCCACATACATCGTGCGGGTATCCGGGGACTCCATGACCGGCACTGGAATCAGCGACGGCGACGAACTGATCGTTGACCGTTCCCTCACGCCGCGGGACGGCACCGTCGTCGTCGCCGTCCTCAATGGCGAGCTGGCGGTCCGCCGGCTCCGGCTGACCGGCCGTGGCATCGTGCTGGCCGCGGAGAATCCCCACTATGAGGACATTCCGGTGCCGGACCCGGCGGAGCTTTCCATCTGGGGCGTTGTGACCCGGTGCCTGCACCATGTCTGAGGCTGACCTCTCGGACGCGGGCAGCTCCGAGGCGGTGGTGTCACGGCCCGGGCTCCGTGCTGACGCTGTTATCAGCGCCAACCTGCCCGGCCCAGCTCGCGTGCCAGCGCCAGCGCCGGGTCCAGCGCCCACTCCAGTGGCACCGCGGCTGCACCGGATCGCCCTGGTGGACGTCAACAGTTTCTACGTCTCCTGCGAGCGCGCGTTCGATCCGGCGCTCGCAGGCATTCCGGTGGTGGTGCTCTCCAACAATGACGGCTGTGTGGTGGCCCGGTCGGACGAAGCCAAGGCCCTGGGCATCAAGACTGGAGAACCGTGGTTCAAGCTGGCCGACGCCGCACCGCGGCTTGGACTGGTCCAGCGTTCAAGCAACTACGAGCTCTACGGCGATCTCAGCTCCCGGGTCATGGAGCTGCTCGGCCGGTACGCGCTCTGGCAGGAGGTCTACTCCATCGACGAATCGTTCCTGGGCCTGGCCGGGACGGCAGAAGAACTGGATACCCAGGGCGCGGACATCCGTGCCGCCGTCGCCCGCCACACCGGTCTGCCGGTCTGCGTAGGCATCGGCACCACAAAGACCTTGGCGAAGTTCGCCAACCGGATCGCCAAGCAGAACAAGCATCTGGGCGGAGTCTGTAACCTGGACACCATGGATCCGGACGTGGTGGAAACCATCATGTCGCGCGTCCCGGTGACCGGCCTCTGGGGCGTGGGAGCCAAGCTGGGCAAGCGCCTCCACGCGCTGGGCATCCGCAGCGTCGCGGACCTGAAGGCGGCCGATCCGGCACTGATCCGCAGCCGCTTTTCCGTCACCTTGCAGCGCACCGTCCTGGAACTGAACGGGACCTCCTGCCTGCCGCTGGAGGAAGAGCGCGCAGACCGGCAGCAGCTGATCTTCTCCCGCAGCTTTTCGGTGCCCGTGACGACGGCGGCGGAAATGCGGCAGGTGATGAGCATCTACGCCCAGCAGGCTGCAGCCCGGCTGGAACGCGAGGGGCAGCATGCCCGGGTGCTCACCGCTTATGCCGGCACCTCGCATTTCAGCCAGAAGGCGGCATCATTCCCCTCCGTCACGGTGCGGCTGCAAAGCCCCACGTCGGATCCCGTGGTGCTTACCCGCGCCGCTGTCGGTGCACTGGAGGACTCCATCGTTGAGGGCGTCCCCTACACCAAGGCCGGAGTAATGCTCAGCGGCCTGTCCGACGCCGGTGCGCAGCCGGTGTTCGACGAATTCGTCTCCGCCCATGAACACCGGCATATCGGCGAACTCCTGGGGAAGGTTGCGGACAAATACGGTGCTGCCAGCATCGGTTTGGGCCTGGCCGGTCTCTCCAGCGCGAAACCGGACTGGACCATGTCCCGGAAGTTTTCCTCCCCCCGGTACACCACCGAGTGGGATGAACTGCCGGTCGTGAAGGCCTGCTGAGCAGTTTTTGCACCCGGCGGTGGAACCCTGCCGGGGACTTGCCTTAGAACCCGGTGATGGAATCAGCCTTTTTTCCACTGACCTACCCAGCGGTGTTGTGCAGCCCGGATCCGGCGGCGTAGCGTCTGGAGGAAATCCCATCACCCGGCAGCCGGCCGCGCAGCAGGCGCGGAATCTGCCGTGCAGGAGGACAGTCGTGGAAATCCGACCAGCAACACCGAGCGTCAAGGGCCCAGACACCATGTTCACCGGAGATGTCTGGTTCGATGTCTTAGCCGAGGGAATCGAACCGTCGCGGCTGCGCGTAAACGTGGTGCGTTTCGCCCCGGGTGCACGAACTGCCTGGCACAGCCACCTTTACGGCCAGACACTGCATATTACGGAGGGTCGAGGTCTGGTCCAGTCCCGAAGCGGCGATATTACTCATGTGCGCGCCGGGGACACCATCTACACCCCTCCCGGGGAGTGGCATTGGCATGGTGCCGCGCCGGACAGCTTCATGACGCATCTGGCCATGTGGGATGCTGCCGGCCCGGACGACGGCCCGGAGGCTGAGTGGGGCGGCCATGTCACTGACACGGACTACCGGACCACCCCGCAGGCAGATATTCCGAACTGATACTCCCCGGCCGGGTTCTGCGTTTCCTTTTCTGAGCACCGCCTTCGCAGGCGCATTCTGCTTGGCCGCCCCTCCGCCGATTGCACCCCCCTCCCCGCCCAGCCGCTTGCGCTTCCCCACCCGCGTCCGTGCGCACTCCTTGGCGCCTACTCCTCGACGTCGGGCCTGGTCAGGCGCAGCTCCTCGACGTCGAGCCGTACCTCCAGGAGTCGCAGCACTCTGTCGTCGATGACCTTGTCGTCCCGCAGCTGCAGAAGCACGGTACGTTTGCGTCCGAGCAGCGCCAGCCGCAGCTCCGAGTCCTGCTGATATCTCCGGACCGCAGGAAGATCCTCCTGCGGTCCGGCCCCGGCCCCGGTGGCACGCAGGACGTCGAGGTGGTGCCGGTGTTCCCGGGTGATCCGGTCCACGACGTCCCGCTCCGTGCCCAGCTGCGCCGCCAGCCGAGGAATGGCCAGGAGCCCGTCCTCGGTGGCCCGGACTTCGGCGAGCTGGCGTTCCTTCTCCATCGCGGTGTCCTGCGGCAGCCGGGCCCAGCGGGCCACGAGGGGCAGCAGCGGGCCCTGGACCGTCAGGGTCACAACAATCACACCCGCGGTCACAAAGATAATCATCCCGCGGTTTGGAAAAGGGGTCCCTGCCGCGGTGAGGACCGGAACGCCCAGGGCAGCAGCGAGGGAGACAGCACCCCGGAATCCGGCGACACCGCTGACTACCCAGGAACGGTTGCTGACCTGCCGCAGCTTCTGGGTGGTGGCCCTGTTCCGCAGAGGGATGCGGAAGCTGGTGAGGAACAGAAAGGCGAAACGAATCGCGAGGATCGCTGCGGAGACGACGGCGACGCCGAGGAGTCCCAGCGCGATCTCTCCTCCGCTGAGGATCCGCACAACAGCGTGCAGTTCAATTCCGATGAGGGCGAACAGCGCCCCGTTGAGCAGGAAAGTAGAGAATGACCAGAACGTCCGGGCCTGCCTCCGGGCCAGCGCAGAGTTAATCCGGGGTCCAGCCTGGCTCATCATCAGGCCGCAGACCACCACCGCCAGCACACCCGATCCGCCGAACTCTTCGGCGAGCAGGAAAGCGGTGAACGGCGTCAGGAAGCTGATGACGGTACTCAGCAGGGCGTCGTCGACCCGGCGGCGCAGCCAGATTCCCGCCCAGGCCACCAGGACTCCGGCGGCTATACCCCCGGCGTAGGACAGGACCAGCAGCCCCGACACAACCAGGGGCGTATAGTCCCGGTCTCCGGCGACTATTCCCACCGCTACGGCATACACAACAAGCGCGGTTCCATCGTTAATCAGGCTCTCTGCGCGCAGCAGGGTAACGCTGCGGTGGGGCAGCATTCTCGCCAGGGCTGCGACGGCGGTGGCGTCGGTGGGTGCGACGGCGGCGCCCAGGACCCAGGCGGGCCCCCACGGCATTCCCAATGCGTGGGCGGCGGCGGCCACCCCTGCTGCGGTGAGGACTACCAGGACTGTGCTCAACAGGATGATCCGCCGCTGGTGGGTCCGGATTTCCCGGAGCGACGTCGTCAGGCTTTCCCAGTACAGGAGGGCCGGCAGGAAGAGCAGCAGCACAACCTCGGAAGGCAGCTCGACGTTCCGGAAGGCCGGAACGAACCCCAGCAGGACGCCCCAGCCCAGCAGCAGCAGCGGGGCACCTATCCGAAGGTGCGGAGCGGCAAGGGAACATACGAGGATTGCTATTCCCAGGCCGACGAGGAGTTCCAGACCGAGCACGGGCGACCTCCGGGTTATTTCATCCGGCCGGAACGGATTGTGTCTTCCGGCGCTTTTTCAGTCTGGCAACCGGGGCCGGGTGCGTCGAGGTCTCCGGCCTACTGAGGTGCTGTTCCCGGTTTACCGGGCCGGTACAACTGACTCCTCCAGCTGACCTATGACGATGACTTACGAAACGGCGACGGGAACAGGTTGCCGGAGCATGGACCAGACCATTGGGCCGCCGTCGGGCATCTCCGTCACCGCCCAGACCACGAATCCGTGCCGGCTGTAAAAGGCGAGGTTCCGGTCGGAGGAAGTTTCAAGGGCGATGGAGCGCCCGTGCGCGTCCGCGTGCTGCAGCACGGTTTCCAAGAGTATGGAGCCGAGCCCGCTGCCCTGGATGTCGGGGGCGACGCCGATGGTCGCCAGCGTCCAGGCATCCGGGGGCGGCTGCGGCAGACGGACTTGCAGGCGATGCCCTGCTTCTCCGTGCAGTTCGGACAACTTGCGTTGGAGGCCCGAATCCAGCTCGACGGGTCCGGGCTGAACCAGAACGGCGGCGCAGTCAAAGAGGTCATCGGTCCACACCTCTCCTTGCGGGAGCCCCACATGTTCCAGATAGAGGCGCTGGATGGCTGCCAGACGGGCCTCGTGGCGCTCGCTGTCCACGGTCCAGCGGGTCCAGGGGTAGTTGCCGAAGGCCTCGGCCAGGGTTGCGGCGAGGGCGGTAATCTCGGCCGGAGATGCTTGCGCCAGCCGGCGGATTGCCATGCTGCTCCTTTGTATGCGTTTGTTTGCGTTTGTTTGCGGGGTTCGGAAAGGGTCTGCCCGGATCGGGGAAGACTGCTGAGGTTCTGACGGACTCTTTACGGACTTTTTCAACGGACTATTTTGCGGACCACGCGGACCACGCGGACTGCATGGACTGCATGGACTGCATGGACCACGCGGAGCATGCTCAGAATGGCGGCGGGTCCAGATCGTAAAGTTTCTCATTCATGGCGTGTACGACGCCCCTACCGTTAAGGCCGCCCACACCCTTCGTTCTGCCCATATCCCTGACGCCGCCCATACCGTTAAGGCCGTCCACACCCTTCGTTCTGCCCATATCCCTGACGCCGCCCATCCCGTGCGAGCTGGCCGCGCCCTGGGCCTGATCCGTACCGTTTACCCCCTCCCCGTTCCTCAGCCGGGCACCAGAATCCGGTAAGGTCCAATGCTCACCCGGAGTTTCCCGGGTCCCATAGGCAAGCATGGGTGTGGTGCGGTAGCTGCGGCCCAAAGGCGAAGTCCATTCGATGGTGCCTGCCTCCGGCTGCCGGGCCTTCCAATGTCCGAGTGTCTTGAACCGGTGGTGCTTTGGGCACAGATGTTCCAGGTTTGAGTGCTCGGTGTTGCCGCCGTGAGCCCACGGCCGGGTGTGGTCGATCTGCGAACTCTGCACATTGACGCCGCAGCCAGGAAACCTGCAGGTGCCGTCCCTGGCCTGGAGCCAGCGCTTCAGCCCAGCGGGGATTCGCCGGCGGCGGCCGACTCCGAGAACCTCACCGGTCGCCGGGTCCTGTACCAACGGAGTCCAGCTCAGCGCCTGAGCGATCATTTGCCGGCCGGCTTCCGGGCTCAGCGGGCCGTAGCCGTTGAGCTCCGCCGGTGACTCGTCCAGTCCTGCGAGCGTATCGGCGTTGATCAGGACCATCACCTCCGTCCTCAAACCGTTTCTGCGTGCCCGTCGTGCCTTTGACTTCCGGGGAGTGCGGTCTTTTCGGGGCCTCCCCGCATCATCGGACCGCTGGTCAGCCGCCGCCGGCATCCCGGCAATACCCTGATCTTCGGGTGCCGCAGGAGCGGCTGCACCCCGAACCGGGTCATTCCCAGGGACAGCAGCGGGCCGAGGGCTGACTCCACATCCCTGATCATCGGGTGCCGCAGGAGCGGCTGCACCCCGAACCGGGTCATTCCCAAATGCAGCATCACCTCCCGGAGCACCAGGCTCGGTCGTCATCGCACCAGGCCCTGCCGTCGCCGCTCCGTCCAGGTCTGTCACTCCCCCGGCCGATACCCGTTCTTCAACCAGCCAGCTGATAGGAATACCCCCATCAAGCAGCAGGGACTGAAGGATGTCAGCCCGGAGCTGGTCCATGGAACGCTTGTCTCCGGCTGACTTCTCGCCGCGGGCCGCAGCAGAGAGGGCCGAGTGGATCGCCAGGCCTTTTTCTGCGGCGAGAAAAGCGGAAATACAGGACATTCCATCTGGCAGGGCCTCAAAACAGACTCGCCGCTTCGCGAAGGCGTCCTTGTGGCGCACGGGGATTGTTTCCGGGAACAGAGATTCCCTGAGCCTGCGGGCTTTCGCTGTGAACCGTGCGGCCGTGATCCCTTCCGCGTGCGTGAGCAGATCCCGTTCAAACCGGGCACGCGTGCTGCGGGCCGAGCCGGCATCGTGTAGGTCGAGTGGCTCCGCACCAGCGGGAGGAGGCGCAGGTTCATCGGCAATCCCGTCGGGTATGCACTGCACCTCGTCCAGGACCACCCTGGCATGCTGGTAACTAATTCTGCCGTCCGAAAGCCTCTGCAGGGTCCCAATGTGCTCGGTGCAGAGGCTGTTGGATTCGTTGACCAGGCGCATCGCGCTCATATGTGGCAGGTTCAGGATGGCACCAACCTCAGCCGCCGCCAGGCTCTGTGCCCACGCCGGATCCTCCCGGCCAGCGGCTTGGGAGATGTCGCGGGCGAACAGCTCCTCGATCCGGGCCACAACAAGTGCCTGCTGAGCCTGAGCCCAGGAAACCAGGGCACCCAGCCTGGCCAGGGTTCTCCCGGCCTCCGCATCCGTCAGGAAACCGGGGTCTTTGAGGGACAACCTGCCGTCGAAACCGTCTGGCAACGCGTCACCGGCTGGGGCCGGGGCTTCACCGTCCGCGCAGAAGACCGAGAGCCCACTGCTGACATCCGAATGCGAACCCGAAGACCCCGGGGCATCAGAGTCGTCCCGGGCGTCCCCGGCATCCGGAGTAGCCGGAGTAGCCGGCTTAGCCGGGGCACCGGCGCTCGATGGCCTGGTCTCCGGAAAGCTGTTCATAGCTCAAGGCTTTCACCCGCCACCGACATTTCGAGCCCTAAAATGGGCGATTTTGGCGCGGCCGGATACGGGACATTTGCGATCAAATACTCGTTCTTTTTGGTGTCGGAAGGACCGGAATCGAGTAGTGTCTTCGGGCGGGATTGAGGCGAGAACCCACCCCTGCTGTCCAGCCAATCGGCGCATGCACCCAGGAGCGTCCGACGGCGTCACGTCGCCTTCGGGGGCGCCGCCCACGCGCATGCTCGGGTTCCGTCCCCGGCAGCCACGGCAGCCACGCCCCACGGCCCCACGGCCTCACGGCCTCACGGCCTCACGGCCCACCCAACCAGCCCGCCTCCACCCAACCACCCAACCAGCCAGCCGCCCGGCTTCCGGGCTGCCAGTCAGCTGCGGTTCCTTCCGCTTCTCCGCCCCACCCGCCGCCACCAAGGCCTCGGCGGTTCCGGCGCCGCTTCCGGAGGTCCTGCCGCAGCCCTGCGTTCCCGCCAGCGCCGGACCTCCGTGTCGACGTCGCGCAATTTCGTGATAACCGGAGGACCACCGAGCAGCTGCCGTCGGGCCTCGACGATGCGGGCGTTGAAGTCCTCCACAGCCGCCCGGACCAGGGCTGCGGACGGTTTCGCATCGAGACGGCTGTCCAGTTCGGCGTCCTCGACCCGCAGCAACAGCGCAGGAGGACCCAGGCCGCTAAGGTTTTCGCGCTGGATGAGTCCCTTGATCCACCAGTCCGGATCGTGCCCCTCACCCGTTCCGGGCAGCGGTTTGCCCGCATATTTGAGGTTGTCGAACTCGCCTCGCTGCATGGCGTCCCGGATCAGGTAATCCGCCCTGTCCCCCGGGTCGATCATGGCCTTCCTGCGCCGCAGCTCCGCCTCTTCCGGGGTCTCCGCAGCCTCCTGCTGCTCCGGAACCCCGGACGCACGCAACCTTGCGGCCTGCTCCATCCGGCGGCGGTACGCGTCAGCTCCCCGGTTGCCCATCCTGCCCGTTCCTCCATTCCTACCGCCGGGCTACGCACCTGAACCCGGTGTGCGACCAACCCACCGGCGGCGGCATTCAAAGTACGACGGCGCCACCTCACGAACCGCTCCGCCCGCCCCAGACGCCACCTCACCAGCCCCGGCAACCGCCGGGACCCGTGCCCCCGGCCTTATTTGTCGATCGTCTTTTCCAGTTCCTCGGGATAGCGCGCACCCTGGACCGGGATCCGCAGGACGGCGTTCTCGATTTCCCGAAGGTCGTGGTCGGAGAGCTCCACCGCCGTTGTCTCCAGGTTCTCTTCCAGCCGCTCCAGTTTCCGTGTCCCCGGAATCGGCACAATCCATGGTTTCTGCGCCAGCAGCCAGGCCAGTGCGATCTGCGCCGGAGTCGCATCCTTGGCCCCCGCGATCCTTTCCAGCTGCTCAACCACCGCCTGGTTCGCTTCCCGGGCGTCGGCCGCGAACCGCGGGAGACGGCCGCGCATGTCTCCGGCAGCGAACTCTGTGGACGGCGTGATCTTGCCGGTGAGGAATCCGCGTCCGAGCGGGCTGAACGGAACAAAGCCGATTCCCAGTTCCTGGCAGGCCGGCAACACACGGCGCTCTGGTTCCCGCCACCACAGCGAGTATTCGCTCTGCACGGCCGTCACCGGCTGCACGGCATTCGCTGCCCGGATGGTTGCCTCTGAAGCCTCGGACAGCCCGAAGTGCTTGACCTTCCCCTCGGTGATCAGGTCTTTGACGGTTCCGGCGACATCCTCAATCGGAACTCCGGGATCCACCCGGTGCTGATACAGCAGGTCAATGGACTCCATCCCGAGCCGCCGGAGTGAACCGTCGACGGCCTCACGAATGTGCTTGGGGCGGCTGTCCAGTCCGACCTGGCGCCCGTCGGCGTTGATCTTGAACCCGAACTTGGTGGCAATGGTGACCCGCCCCCGATAGGGTGCCAGCGCCTCGCCCACCAGCTCCTCGTTGCTGTACGGGCCGTAGACTTCCGCCGTGTCGAAGAAGGTCACACCCCGGTCCACGGCAGTGCGGATGAGGGTAATGGCAGCTTCACGGCTGGCTGACGGACCGTAGCCCTGGCTGAAGCCCATGCACCCCAGTCCCAGCTCCGATACCCGCAGCCCGGCCATCCCTAGTTCACGCGCTTTCATCCGTTTCTCCCGTTCGTTGGGTTCCGGCTGTGGCAGGGCCGGGAACGACGGCGGCTGGCTGGCCGTGGTTCACCGCACCCGGTGGTTTCCTCCACCCTGCGCGCAGGGAGCGGGACCGTCAACCGTTGCCGCCGCACGCCGGTTCGCCCGGCCCGCCCAGCCCGTCCGCCGGTTCGCCCGGACCACCCACGCTCCGGTACCCCGGCCCACCCGGTTCCCCGGCCCGTCCAGTTCACCCAGTCCACCCGTAGTCAGTCCACCTGCAGCGTCTGGCCGCCCGTGAGCAGGACCAGCTCGGCAAAGTCCGTCCGGAATACCGTGTACGGCGTCCCGGCGGAGACCCAGACGTCCGCATATTGCGCCAGGTCGCGGTCGATCACTGTGCGGACTGGCTCCGGGTGCCCCAGCGGAGCCACCCCGCCAATGGCCTGGCCCGTGGCAGACCGAACCTGCTCGGGTGCGGCCCGTTTGATCTTCGCCCTGCCTAACCGGTCCGCGAGCGCTGCTGTGTCCACCCGGTGGGCGCCGCTGGTGATCACCAGGAGGGGCGCGCCGTCGGCCATAAACACGAGGCTGTTGCCGATGGCGCCCACCTCGCATCCCAGCGCATGGGCGGCTTCCGCGGCGGTCCGCGCCGAGGCATCGAGTTCAATGACGCGGGCGGCGGAGCCTTTGTCCGCGAGGGCCTGCTGCACCCGGGCAGCAGTTGGGGGCAGATGGGAAGAGAGCATGCAGTGACCCTAGCAAAGCGGAACACCGCGGTTCGGGAAGCGCCACTCCCTGAAGCTCCAGCGGCCGCCGGCCGCCCAGCGGGGCCGCACAAGACGCTTCAGGACCGGGTGATCTCCTGCGGATTGGGGCCTCCACGGATTCCGGTGTCCAGCGAGGTGATGTCGGAAAGTTCCGGCAGGGTGAGGGAGAAATCGAAAATGTTAATGTTCTCCGCGATCCGCTTTGGGGTGACCGATTTCGGGATAGCGCAGATCCCCAGCTGGACATGCCAGCGCAGAATCACCTGCGCCGGGGTCTTATGATATTTGGCGGCCAGGGCCGTGATCACCGGATCCTGCAGCGGGTCCTTCATCTGCCCGGCATCGGACCAGTACCGGTTGACGCCCCCGATCGGTGACCATGCTTCCGTGAGGATCCCGTGTTCCAGGTTGAAGGCCCTGACTTCGGGCTGGCTGAAGTAGGGATGCACCTGGATCTGGTTTACCGCAGGTACGACGTCGGTGCGGGCCAGCAGTTCGGCCAGCTCCCCGGTGTCAAAATTGCAGACCCCGATCGCCCGGACCCTGCCCTGTTCGTAAAGGGTCTGGAGCGCCTGGTACGCGGCCACCGTGGCATCGAAATCTGAGGGCAGCGGCTGGTGCAGCAGGTACAGGTCCAAATAGTCGAGGCCCAGTCTCGCCAGGCTGTCGTCGAAGGCCCGCAGCGCCGAATCATAGCCGTAGTCATCCACCCACAGTTTGGTGGTGATGAACAGCCCGGCCCGGTCGACGCCGGTCTGGCTCAGGGCCGAACCAACCTCCGCCTCATTCTGGTAAGCGGCCGCAGTATCGATCAGCCGGTATCCGTTGGCCAGAGCGGTCTCCACGGACACGGTGGTCCGGGCGGGCGGGTTGCGGTACACCCCAAATCCCAAGGCGGGGACCTCGGCGTCGTTGTTCAGGGTCAGCATCGGCATGATTCCGGTCATGGCAGGTCTCCGATTCGGCCAGAGCTAGTCCCCCAGTGTCCCGCACTGGCCGCCCGGCTGCACAGGGTCCGGCTCCGACTTCCGCTGCAGGGAACGCAACCGCGGGGCCTACGGGTGCAGGGCCCGGTGCCGGCGCACGGCCGCCCGGTTGCCGCACCGCACTGAGCAGTACCGCTGCCGGCCGTTGCGGGTGACATCAACCACCACGTTCCGGCAGGAGTCTCCCGGTGTGAGCCCGGCTTCGCACCGGCGCAGGCGGGTCATTCCACGGGTGGTCAGGTGCAGGGCGGTGCCCACACTGATGACGGCCAGCAGCACCTCGGCCAGCGACTGCCCATCGTCCCGGTAATGCAGATGCCAGCCTTCGCCGTCGTGATCAGTGAGCCGGGGGTACGCTGCGGCGTCCTTCATCAACCCGTTCAGCAGGCCGGCACGCTGGTCCGCGGCTGACGCATCCACGATCGCAAGCCACCGGTCCACGACCGCCCTGACCTCCTGGTGGTCAGCCGGCGACTCCGAGAAGGCCATTGTCATACCGAAGCTGCGTGTCCTGGCCACAATGCCGCCGCGGGTCAGGGGCCAGTCATTGGCCAGCGACGCCGCCAGCAGGACGGCGTACTCCCCGTAAGGGTTGAGATGCATAACGCCATTACATCATGCTCAGAACATGGAAACGCAGAAACAGCCGGCCAGCCACGGAATCAGCCAGGAGTGCGAACACGGATGGGTTACGGCCTCCCGGCATCGCTCATCCATGGGGACAATCTCCTACCGAAAATGCGTCCGCTGCGGGGCTTACCGCGTAGAACTCAGCGACCCCGGTTCCTGGCTGCCTGCATCCCCGCTCAGCCGGCCCGCCGGCGGGGCGGGAGGGTTGGCCGGCAGCCCCGCGGCGGACATGGATGACCTGGCGGATGCGCCCGCCTGCGGATAGCCCGCCCGCCGATCAGCGGGCCAAGGCACCCGGCGTCGACTGTTGTGAAGCGCCGCTGCCCGCGCCAGACTGGGCAGGTGGCCGGGACCTGGTGCTCCGGCCGGCACCCCGTGAGCTTCGCGGCGGAGGCACAGCGCACCCCAACCGTGCAGAGGACTGGAGCGGACATGACAGCGGACGTATTGGCAGTAATCGGAGTGGGCGGTATGGGGCTGGCCGTGGTGCGCCGGTCCGGTGCGGGCAGGAAGGTGCTCCTCGCGGACTTCAACGAAGCGCTCCTCGAGGATGCCGTGGATAAGGCCCTTGCTGAGGGGTACGACGTCGCCTCCCAGGTGGTGGACGTTTCCTCGCGGGACTCCACAGCGGCCCTGGCAGCCACGGCCCGGGAACTGGGTACGGTCACCGGCGTCGTTCATACTGCCGGGCTTTCCCCCGTGCAGGCACCGGTGGATGCCATCTGGCGGGTCGACCTCTACGGCGTCGCCCTGGTGCTGGACGAATTCGAGAAGGTGATCGCCCGCGGCGGTGCCGGCGTCGTCATCTCCAGCATGTCCGCGTACATGGCGGGTGGCCGGATTCCCCCGGACGCGCTCGCGGACCTCGCCGCGAAACCGGCTGATGACCTGCTCGGGCTGCCGTTCGTCACGGGCATCGACGATCCGGGGTACGCCTACAGTGTGGCCAAACGCGCCAATCAGGCCCGGGTCCAGGCGGAGAGCGTGCGGTGGGGCGGGCGCGGTGCGCGGCTGAACAGCATCAGTCCCGGAGTGATTTCCACGCCGATGGGCCAGCAGGAGCTCGCCGGAGGGTCGGGCGCGCAGATGCGGGCCATGATCGAAGGCTCCGGAACGGGACGCCTCGGCACACCGGGTGACATCGCCAACGCCGCGGCCTTCCTGCTCAGCAGCGATGCCAGCTTCATCACCGGTATTGACCTGCTGGTCGACGGCGGTGTTGTAGCTGCGCTCGACGCCGGCCGGTGGGGGCGGGAGGCTGGGTAGCTGCCGGCCCCGGGGAGGGCTGGCAGGCTTGCCTGCTCAGTAGCCGGGCGCGGGCGGAAGGCCGGCGTGCTCTTCCAGGGTGATGCCGGCGTCGAACAGTTTCTGTGCCAGGCCCGTACCCACATAGCGCAGGTGCCACGGTTCGTAGGTAAATCCTGTGATGTGTTCCGCTCCCTCCGGATAGCGGATGATGAACCCGAACCGGTGGGCATTGGCCGCGGCCCAGGCACCGGCCGGGGTGGTGGCGAAGCAGGACTTGAGCGAGCAGGCGCCGTCGTTGTTGCCAATGTCCACTGCCAGCCCGGTCTGGTGTTCGCTGAATCCAGCGCGTGCGGAGATGGCTTCGGCAGCGCTCACCCCGTAACTCTCGGTGTAGGAATCGTGGAGCAGTCCCTGGGCATCTGCGGCCCGGAAGCCGCTGACTGCAGCCAGGCCGATGCCTGCCGCTGCGGCGTCTGCGCTCATCTGCAGGTACGCGGAGGCTGCTTCGGCGCGCAGCGGCACCCCTGCGGTGTCCGCCAGGTCGGCGGGGACGTAGGCGCGGTCCGCCAGCGGGCGGTGTTTGTTCACCACCACGGTGATGCTGTGCGGTGAGTCGTAGTCCGGGGCTGCACTGGTCGTGGCCCCGGTTCCCGGGTCCGGTGCAGCCGCACTGGACGTCGCGTCAGCATCCGAGGCAGGCGCGCTGGCATTGATATCAGGGTCCGGAGCAGACCAGGACAGGTACGCCAGCAGGCACAGGCATACACACGCGATAATGGCGATGTGTGTGTTGACGTGCTGGCGCGGCATGCTTTTCCTCCACCGCAACTTTCCCACAACCGCGCCGTGCGCGTCAGTACCGACGCGGAGGTGGGAAAGGCGGACGGAGCGTCTGCTCAGCTCACGGTCCGGTGGCCCCGCAAGCCCGTATCCGCCGCGGACCGCACGGAAACGGCAGCATCGAGGATTTCTTTTCGCTCTTCGGCGCTGCCTTCCCACGGCTGAACCGCAACCGTGCCGTTCAGGCAGCGAACGGGCAGTGCCACAAAAGTCTCAGGCATCCCTGACAGACCGCCGGTCCAGGCCGCAGCAGGGAAGAGGCCGCCACTGCCCATGGACCGAATGGTACTCATCGTGCCGAACGACGTCGTCCATCCTGTGCTTCGGCCCGGTTCCAGGCCTGACCAGCGGGCAAACCACCCGTCGACATCCGAACGAATCCGCGTCTGCTGGAGTTCGGAGAGTTCCACCGGCTGCCCGTCGACCCTCAGCCGGCTGAACATCAATACCTGACCGCCCCCGTGTTCACCCAGCACCAGGGCTTCGACCTGTTCAGGCATCACCTGAAGCTCTCTCGCAACCGCGAGCTGAAATCGGACGGAATCGTTGAGGCTGTAGCCCAGGATTCGTTGGGGTTCGATGTCCGTCATCCGATGCAGGCAGTCAGCCATCACATCAACAGGGTTGGAAAGAACCAAGACCACGCCTGCAGACCCCGCCAGTGCTTGCACCGCAGGTGCAAGCACACCGAGTAGCTGCAGGTTGGCCGCCAGGAACTCCCTGCGGTCACCGCCTGGGATCTCGGGAGCTGAGGCCGCGAGGATAACCAGGTCAACGGAGCCGACCTCGGATACTTCGGCCGCCGGAACAACGTGCAGCTCCGGACCGCTGACGCCGGCGAGCGCCTGAGCCTCAGCAATGTCGAGGGCATGGGCCCGCGAGAGATTTTCCTTTACATCAACCATGTGCACGATGCGGCCAATCCCCTCGAGGCCAAGCTGGTACACAACACTGGATCCGACCAGCCCCGCCGCACCGATGACCGCTATGGAGTCCGGCCATCGCACGCTTGCCTCCGCGTGCCCCGCTTCATCCGTCAGAACACTGCTGCTCTTCATATGTCCATCCTCTTGATTCGTGTGCCCATGGGCACTGGCACTGCGGCCTGGCCTTGCATTGCAGGGGCCCGGCTAGGCAATTTGGTACCGCTCAAAGGTTTCCGCAGTGAACTCAATACCGTGGCCCGGCGCCGTCGGTACCTCGGCCCGGCCCTTGGTCACATTCAGCCGGTTCGTTGTGTATGGCTCCAGGAAGGGAAAGTACTCAACATAGGTTGTGCTGGTGGTCGCGGCGGAGATGTGGACGTTCAGGTCACTCATCAGGTGGGGAGCGAAACCGAGCCCGTGAAGTTCGGCGAGCCGGGCAATCCGCATAATTTCCGTGATGCCTCCAACCATGCACACGTTCGGTTGCAGGATCCGGAATGCCTGGGACCGGACATACGGTACGAATTCCGCTGCGCTGCAATGATGCTCACCGCCGACGATGGGCATGGGGAGCTTCTGCGACAAGATCTCGTGGGCCTGGATGTCGGTGCTGAGAACTGGTTCCTCGAACCAGAAGATGTTCTGATCGGCGAGCTGCTCCCCCAGATACAGGGCAGTGGGCAGGTCCAGGCGTTCATTGGCATCGCACATGATACGGATGTCCGGCCCCACGGCGTCTCTTACCTGCTTCAGCCGGCTGGGGTCCGCTCCGACGTCCAGTCCCACACGGATCTTGACCGCATCGAATCCGTCTTCGACATATCCGACGGATAGCTCGACCAGCTCATCGGTGGAGAGCCGTGTCCCGGCTTTGCCGGACCCGTAGACGGGAACGGAGTCGCTGAGCTGCCCCAGCTCCACCGCCAGGGAATTCCCGTGCGATTTTGACTTCACATCCCACATCGCAATGTCGATGGCAGCCATCGCGAAGCGGTTGATCCCGTTGCCCATCCGGTGGGTCAGCAGGAAGAACTCGTGCCAGATTTTCTCAACTTCCCTGGCATCACGTCCAATAACCCGGGGCAGCAGCAAGCTGTCCAGCAGCGCCTTGACCGCCACGCCCCCAGCCGTGTCCGTGATGAAGCTGTAGCCCATGCCGGAGTGGGACTCGGTTCGCAGTGTGACACCGATCAGTTCATGGTGAGCGCCTTCGAAATCTGCGCTTGTGCGAATAAATGGAACCCGGAGAATCCAGGAATCGGCACTAATGATCTTCATTTTGACTACCTTTGATTGCGGAAATTAGCCGGAAATCTTGACGCCGAAGAGCCTGCGCGCAAGGAGGACCACTCCCAGATTGACCAGCAGCATGACAACAGCGAGCGCTCCCATTACCTGGAACTGGGACTGCGAGGCGAGGTTGTAGAGGATGACGGGAGCAACCTCATTGGCCCCGGTGTACAGGAAGATGGAAACATCGAGTTCCCGGAAGAGGATGACGAAATTGAGGACTCCGACTGACAGGAGCGGTCCCCGCAGAAGAGGGACTGTCACCCTTGTGATGGTTTCGCCCCAGGACGCTCCCAGGCTGCGCGCTGCTTCCTCCGTTTCAACATTGATTTGTTTGAATCCGGCCTGCACGTACGTGAAGGACTGCGGAACAACCCGGATCAGGTAGGCCAGGAACATGATCGTCAACGTCCCGCCCAGCCACCACGGTCCTCCGGAGAACGCGATGATCATCGCGATGCCCAAAATCGCTCCGGGGAAAGCCAGTGGCGCCAGCATCATCGGTTGAACCCCGAACCGCCCTGCCCAGCGTGTACGTTCCAGGAGCCAACCGGCCAGGAAGGCAATGAACAGGCTCAAGACTGTTGCGCCTACGGCGATCCACATGCTGTTGAAGAAGGAGCGGGCAATGCTGTCCTGCTCCAACAGGGCGGCATAGTTGTCCCAAAGAACAAAGTTCTCCCACGTCAGCGGCAGCCCGATGGCTTTTCGGAACGAAGTGAGGACCAGAACACCAAAGGGAAGGATCACTGAGATTGTGAAGACCGCGAGACCGCCGGCAAAATACGCCCAGCGGGCATTCCCCAGGGTGATCTGCCGCCGCAGTCCGGGTTTACCGCCCACGGTGGTGTAACGCCGCCGTCCGTAGAGTTTCTTTTGCAGATAGACCAGCAGGGCCAGGACGACTATGACGGGCAGCCCGAGGACAGCCGCATATTCGATCCGTGGCGGGAAGCTCATGAGCTGGAACATCGCGGTTGGAATCGTCTGGAATCCGACCGGGCCGCCCAGCAGGGCAACCGGTCCAAATATGGTGAAGGCGCTGATGAACACCAGCAGACTGCCGGAGAAAATCGGTGGCAGGATAAGCGGCAGCGTAATGCGCCTCAGGGTCTGGAGCCGCGAGGCTCCGAGAGACTCCGCCGCCTCCTCCAACCGGGTGTCCATATTGTCCAGCGCGTCTGCGACGGGGAGGAAGATCAATGGATAGAGAAAGAACGCCAGGACAAACACGATTCCCTGGGGACTGAAGATGTTGAATGCCGGCAGGCCCAGTGGCGCGAAGAGGTACTGGTTGATCAAACCGCTCTGAGGTCCGAGGAGGAGGATCCACCCCATGGCTGCGATGAATCCGGGGGCGGCGAAGGTGAGGACTGCTACGGAGCGGAAAAACCCTCTGCCCGGAAGGTCCGTGCGGCTGACAAGGTATGCGAAGGGCACCGCGATGAGCAGTGCAGCCGCCGTTGATCCAAAGGCAATCACAAAAGAGTTGCGGATGGCTTCCCAGATATCACCGCGGGAGAGGACCTCAACATAGTTCTGGACTCCCCGCCCCCCGTCAGGAAGTGCCAGGCTTTGCCAGAAAAGCGCTGTTACCGGGATAACCACCAGGAAAACGACGATTGCGACCCATACCCAGGGGGCGATTTTCTCTGTTTGGACAGTACGCGGGGATACGCCTTGCTGAACCGGCAGCGGCTTCCCCTCGGTAAGCGTGTCAGAGCCATTCATCGAATCGCCTGTTTGAAGCTCTCGATAACGGCTTCACGGTTTTCGGCCAGGTCCTGCTGGTCCACGACGCTGATCCGGTCTTCGGAGATTTCCTCCGCAGTCTTCGGCGCCGGAATCCCCGCCAAGCTCGAGCGGGAGCCGATTTCAAGCTGCGCCGCCTGGAATTCCGGACTCATCGCGAACTGCACCAGCAAGCGGGCAGCCGCAGGGCTGGATGCGGACTCCAGGCTGGCCATGTAGGAGGCCATCGCACCGATTCTGCCGCTGGGGTATCCCATTGTCAGGGGTTCACCGGCCAGCTGCGCGGAAGCAATGTCATGTTCAATGCCTGGAATGCCGAAGGACGCTTCACCGGTGGCCACCATTTGCCCCAAGGCGAGGGCCGAGTCGGATGTCAGCACATTGCTCTGCCCCAGTGCCTCAAAGAAGTCCTTGTCGACCTCAGCCATGATCGCGGCGAAAGTCAGCGCAGCGCCGGAGGAGCCGGGGTCTGCCACGGCCTTGGTGCCCTCGGCAGCGGCCAGATCCGCCCACGTGCCGGGCGCCTTGGCCGGATCCAGCTTGGCGGAGTTGTACGAATACCCAAGTGCTGCCCAGGTGAACGGATAGTAACTCTCCCCTTCCGTGGACAGCGGACCAATGATGTCAGCGGCATTGGGCACAGCTGCATCGGCCACTGTGCCTTCCTCCGCCCACGCAGACAGCGTCGAGGAATCGTTGAGGCTGACGACGTCGAACGACACGTTGCCGCCTGAGAGCTGCGCCTCCAGCTTTTGCGCGATTTGGCCGGAGTTCTCCCGAATGAACTCCACTTCAATTCCGTATGCGGCCTCAAATTCCTTGGCCAGCAGCTGAGCCTGCGCCTGGGTGTGTCCCCCGGCGCCCAGGCGGACTTTCCCCTCTTCCTGTGCGAGTTGAATCAACTCTTCCTGGCTGGACGGCAAATCGGCGCTGCCGCTTGCTTCGCTCGAAGGGGGATTACAGGCGGTTAGCAGTCCCATGCTGAGGATGGCGGTTCCCAGCAGGATGCGGGTGGTGAGTTTGTTGTGCGACATGTCCTAAATCCTCTTCGTTGAGTTCTTAAGCGACTGCTCGTGCTGGGATGCCGGTAGTGCCGCCGGCCGGTTCGTGTGCCAGGATGCTTAGCTTGTATTCGAGTGCCTCCACCCGGACCCGGGTGCCTGGTTCATGATTCGTCAATTCGCGGTCGAAAATCCTGCATACTTCCTCCACCCCGTCCACGGCGACAAGATAGTGGTTCTCATCCCCCAAAAAGGAACGATTGGTAACGACGCCGTTAGTCTCTCCGCCGTCCGCGCAAATGGAGAGATCGTGGGGCCGGATACACACCTGGACCTGCTCGCCGGCGGTCGGCACGGCGGCGCCGACCGGATGCCCTACCGTGACGCGCTGGCCGGTAATGAGTTCGAGCTCCGCTTCGGTGAAATCACTTCCCAGCACGGTCGCCGGCAGTACATTCGCCGGACCCAGGGACTGTGCCACAAACTTCGAAAGGGGCCGCTGGTACAGCTCCTCAGGCGGACCAATCTGCTGTGACCGGCCGGCACGAAGCGCCACGATTCGATCGGCGAGGCCCAGGGCTTCAGTCCGGTCATGCGTGATGTAGACCATGGTGATGCCTGATTCCTGCTGCAGCCTGCGGATCTCAAGGCGCATATCCTCCCGCAGCCGGGTGTCCAGGTTGGACAACGGCTCGTCCATCAGAAGAACATCTGGATTGATAACAAGCGCACGGGCCAGCGCCACCCGCTGCTGCTGCCCACCCGAGAGCTCGTGCGGATACCGCAGGCCGAGGCCATCGAGCTGGACCTGGGCCAGAGCATTGGCAGCAGACTCAGCCAGTTCTGCCTTGCCGTATTTCCTCGTTTTCCGGGCACCTCTGGTCGTGAGCCCAAAGCAGACATTCTCAGCAACCGTCATGTGAGGCCAGAGGGCGTAGCTCTGGAAAACCACTCCCACTTCCCGGCTCTCCGGTGGGACGGAGACACCAGGCCCGGCCACCAGCCGGTCGCCAATGCGGATGCTGCCCGAGGTCGGGGTCTCAAACCCTGCGATCATCCGCAGGGTGGTGGTCTTCCCGCAGCCGCTGGGGCCCAGTAAAACGACTGATTCCCCACTTTCCACCGTGAGAGACAAATCCTCCACTGCATTCGAGACGCCAAATGATTTGGTTAGGCCTTCAAGTACAAGCTGCGACATTCAAGTCCTCCTTGTGCCACCGTGTGCCATCTGACGGCACGGTGTGCTACGTTACGGTATGAATGAAGAGTGACTCACAACACAAAGCCCTGTCAACCATCAGTTTTCACGTGGAAAGGAACAACCAATGCAGGTAGTTGCCACGGCACTGCGCGTACTGGAAGAAGTGATCACGGGGCAGCCGTTGGGTGTCAGTGAACTTGCCCGGCGGACCCGGATGCCGAAAAGTACTGTGCAGCGCGCCCTGCTGACACTGGCCGACGAGGGGTGGATCCAGCCGGATCCAGAAGGATCCAAAACCTGGATTCAAACACCAAAAATACTCGCTTTAGCAAGCAGGGGGCGCGGTGCTGGAATACGTGACATTGCCATGCCAGTCATGAAAAAACTGCTGGAAGCAGTCAATGAAAATGTGCACTTGACGGTGCGACAGAATGATGACGTGGTCGTCCTCGATAAGGTCGATTCATCTCATCCTGTACGCGTATTCGATCCCCTGGGAACCACAATTCCGCTCCATGCCAGCGCATCAGGCAAAGCCATTCTTGCCTGGTCGGGAGACGACTCAATCGAAGATTACCTAAATCATTGCCTAGCAACTCATTTTACGGCGGATACGATTACCGATCCTGATTCACTACGGACCGAACTTCAGCACATCCGGGAGAGCGGTTACTCCTACAACCGTGGTGAATGGCGCTCAGAAATCAAGGGAATCGCTGCTCCCATCCATGAAAAGCACGGAACCCCACGGTTTGCTGTCAGTCTGTCCATACCTGATCACCGCCTGCCGGAAACCAAGGTTCCGGAACTGGCCGCGCTGGTCACGGAAGCTGCAAGGAACATAGCTCATGCGCTCTGATAAACAGTTTCCAGAAGGATTACGACGGACCGTAGGCCTCATTGTGCCTCCAAGGAAAGATGCGGTACCACCCGAAGCATATGATCTTTATCCGGAAGGAATTGATTTTGTGGCCGCCGGACTGGGACTGGAAGTCATGGCACCGGGCGCCTTTGCGGCAGCCTTGGAACGGCTTCCAGACGCAATCGATTCCTTGATCTCGCAGGGCGCTGAAGCAATCTGCCTGATGGGAACTTCCATCAGTTTCTATCTGGGCCCGCAGAAGCATGCGGAGCTGCTGGCACAGATGCGTTCCCTCGCCGGTGACGTTCCGGTTTCGACCATGACCGACGCCGTCATCCATGGACTCAGGAAACGGAACGTGCAAAACATCGTGGTCGCCAGCGCCTACACTCCTCCGGTGTCAACGGCCCTGGTGGAGTATCTGCGAGGCGCGGGCTTCCGGGTTCTGGCTGAAAACCACCTGGAGATCAGTGAGATTGCAGACCTCAGGTCTGTGGATACCAAGGCACTGCAGGTACTGGGAGAAGAACTCTTCCGCTCCCAGCCCGGCTGCGACGGAATGCTGATTTCCTGCGGTGGACTGCGGACGGAAGCTGCCACCTACACACTGGAGAGGCTGTTCCACAAGCCTGTCGTCTCCAGTGCAGTGGAGGGATGCCACCATGCAGTGGCCCTGCTGCCCCGCATACCGTCAGCTCATGCGGCCCATTCCACCGCGACGTCGAGCACCCAGACCACTCCGAAGGGATCCTTGAGCATGCCGTACAGCGGGGCAAAGCCGGAGGGGCCGAGGTCTTCGACGATGGCCGATCCTGCGGAAAGTTTGTTCCACAGTTCGGTGATTTCGTCGGCTGAATCTCCACGCACGGATACGTAGACGGATTTCTCTCCCTGGTCATAGGGGGTGCCCGACGGCACGTCGTAGGCCATGATCTGGAAGCCGTTGGCGCCGATGACCTGGCCGAACTTGATCTGCTTCGCCTCCTCGGGCGTCTCCACGGAGTGTGCGTCCTGGTTGGTGATGAGGACCAGCTGGCCGCCAAATACGGAGTGGTAAAACTCCAGCGCCTTGCCGGCGCTGCCGCGGAAGTTGAGATGCGGGGTGGTTGATACAGACATGACTGCTCCTTGGCTGAGGTGCACCTCTGAGGTGCGGAGTGCCCGGGTTTTCCGGATATGCACCACTCTCACAGCAGTAGAGGTCAGTTTTTGTCCTCTACTGCTCCTACGATCAGAAACATGACCACAACCGCCCGGCTCCTTCATCTGCTGTCCCTGCTCCAGACCCGGCGGGACTGGCCGGGCGAGGTTCTTGCAGGCCGGCTGGAGGTCAGTCACCGGACCGTTCGCCGCGACGTCGACCGGCTGCGGGACATGGGCTACCGCATCAGCGCGGTCAAAGGACCGGACGGCGGCTACCGCCTGGAGGCAGGCTCTGAGCTGCCGCCCCTGCTGTTCGACGACGACCAGGCGGTGGCCCTCGCCGTCGCACTGCAGACCGCAGCCGTCAGCGGGGCGGGGATCGAGGAGGCAGCGCTGCGTGCCCTGACCACTGTGCGGCAGGTTCTTCCTTCGCGGCTGCGCCACCGGCTTGATGCCCTTGAGTTCACGGCGATTCCCGCAGGACGCACAGCGCCGGTGGTACCGGAGGTGCTCCTAACCCTGTCCGGCGCTGTCCGCGCGCGGGACGTCCTGCGCTTCGACTACACGACAGCACCGGCGGAGGCCGCGGACACCCCCGCGCCTGTCCGCCGGGTTGAACCGCATCATCTGGTCACCGTACGGGGGCGCTGGTATCTGGTGGCATGGGATTTGGAACGCGAAGACTGGCGGATCTTCCGGGCCGACCGGATGCTCCCCCGCACACCCTCCGGACCGCGCTTCACCCCGCGGGAACCTCCGGGCGGGGATGTCCAGCAGTTCGTGTCCGCACGGTTCAAGGGCTCCGATCAGGCAAATGCGTGGCCCTGCAGCGGCAGCGTGCTGCTGAATCTGCCTGCCGTGGAGGTGCTGCCCTTCGCCGCCGGCGGCGTGGTTGAAGATCTCGGCTCCGGCCGATGCCGGCTGACCGCGGGGTCCTGGTCCTGGGTGTCGCTGGCAGCATCGTTCGGACGGTTCGACGCCGCCATCGAGGCGGTCAGCCCGCCGCAGCTCACGGCGGCGTTTGAAACGCTTGCGGCGCGGTTCGCCGCTGCGGCAGCGGCCCCAACAGGCTAGGGTCCTGCTATGTCCAAACCCCTGCCGGAAGAGAACACCTTCGACCATCTGCGGCCGCTCGACGGCGAGCACGTTGGATACATCCACATGACACCGGCGGGCGGCTTTATCCCCTACGACCTGCTGCACCGGCAGCGGGCCGAGCCCATGGAACTGGAGGACGCCGAGGCTCTGCTGGATGAGCTCGGACTGCGGATGTTCACCGGGAACTGGTGGCTCGACGTCGACGGCGAACGCTTGCAGGTCCTCATTCAGGAGGTGCGGCGGGACCGGGTGCACGTCGCGCCGTCGCTGGCCGGAGCCATCGCCAAGTCGGCGGACATGCGGGCCACAGTGGAGCTTCTGCTGCCGACGGACCGGCTGCATCAGGAGGAGGGACCCTGCTGACCCGGCTCAGCCGGCGTCGCTGAGCCCGTCGTAGCGGCCACCGGCCCAGCACTTTCATGCGACGCTGGAACCATGGATCTATTGGTATCGCCGGAGCTGACGATTCCCGCCAAGGAACTTGAGTGGCGGTTCTCCCGTTCCTCCGGTCCAGGGGGCCAGCACGTCAACACCACGGACAGCCGTGTTGCCCTGTCCTGGAACGTGGCGGACTCAGCGGCGCTGTCGGAAGAGCAGCGCGCCAAACTGTTCCAGCGCCTCAAACGCCGCATGATTGCCGGAGCACTGGTTGTGACCGCGTCCGAACAGCGCTCCCAGCTGCGCAACCGGGAGACCGCCCTGGCCAGGCTCGCCGAACTGGTGGCTGACGGGCTCGCGCCTGCACCGGCAGCGCGCCGCCGGACCAAACCTACGCGGGGTTCCAACTTCAGGCGCCTCGATGCAAAGAAGCAGAGGTCAGCAACAAAGCAGCAACGGCAGAAGCCCTCGCGGGACTAGTAAGCCGGCGATGTGTGCGTCCTTCGGCGTCATCCAAAAGGTTGACGCTGAGGTCAATACTGTTCGCGATGTTCCGCGGGGTGATCAGTGGTGGACTTGATGAACGGGCATCATCCGACTCCTCACCGTTCGAAAGGAACCCTCCGCTGTGAAGAAACTGCTCAACGCTGCGTTTATCTACATGCTCGTTGGCGTGGCATCCGGTCTGTTCTACCGCGAGTTCACGAAGCTCAACGACTTCCCCGAGGGAGAGTTCACTCAGCTCGGTCTCGCACACACCCACCTGCTGACCCTTGGGTTCATCGTGCTGCTCATCGTGCTCGTCATCGAGAAGGTCTTCACGATCTCCCGTACCCCTAAGCTGTTCGCCTGGTTCTTCTGGCTCTATAACGTCGGCGTCGCTCTCACCTCAGGGATGATGATCTGGCACGGCTCCCTCACGGTTCTCGGACAGGAATCCAACAACATGATCGCGGGCATCGCAGGCCTGGGCCATATCCTCGTGACCGCGGGCATGATCGTGTTCTTCGCAGCGCTCCGCCGTGCGGTCGCAGAGCGCGGATCCATGCCGGCGCCTGCGACGACGACAGCGGATGCATAGTCCTGCCCGCTCCGGGAAATCACAGCGTGACGCCAGCGCATTCACCGATGCCCTGTTCTAATTCGTCGATCTGAGCGGTGTCGTGGAAGAGACCGGGCTTCGCCGGGAGGTTGCCGGAATCCTCACCCTGCGCACCCTCTTCGATGTGCTGCGCCCTTCGATGTGCTGCGCCGCAGACCCGACCCGATCACAATGAAAGGACCCCGATGAGAACCGGCACCGAACCCTCCGCACCAAGCAGGAGGGACTGGCTCGGCCTCGCCGTCCTGTCCCTCGGTCTCGGCCTGATTGTGCTCGACGGCACCATTGTCGGCGTCGCACTGCCCGCCATCATAGAAGACCTGCATCTTGATCTCACCGACGCCCAATGGGTGAACAGCCTCTACGCCGTCCTGCTCGCTGCACTGCTCCTCTCCACCGGGAACCTCGCGGACCGGTAGGGACGCAAACGGCTTTTCCTCGTCGGCCTGATCGTGTTCGCCGGCGGTAGTCTCCTCGCCGCTGCCGCCTCCACGGCGGCTGTACTGATCGGAGCGCGTGCGGTGCAGGCGGTCGGGGCGGCGTTCATCATGCCGTCCACGCTCTCCACCGTCAACGCCGTGTTCCGCGGGAAGTATCGGGCCGCAGCGTTTGGCGTGTGGGGTGCCGTGATCTCCGGCGCGGCGGCCGTCGGCCCGCTCGCCGGAGGTGCACTCACCCAATGGACGTCGTGGCACTGGATCTTCCTTGTGAACCTCCCGCTCGGCGCGCTCGTCTTCATCGCCGCCATCTTCACAGTCCCCGAGACCCGCGGCGAGAAAAAACGACCCGGCGTCGACGTCGACGGAGCACTGCTCAGCGCCATCGGGTTCGGGGCGCTCGTTTTCGCGGTCATCGAAGGCCCCGACCTCGGCTGGTGGACCCCGAAGAACGATCTGACGGTGTTTGGCTGGGTATGGCCTAAGGACGCCACGATCTCGGTTGTGCCCGTCGCTTTCCTGATCGCTGCGATCGCGCTCGTCCTGTTCGTGATCTGGGAACGCCACCGCGAAAAGGTGCAGCGCGCTGCCCTCCTCGACCTCAGCCTCTTCTCCTTCGTGACCTTCTCCTGGGGGAACCTCACCGCCGCGATGGTCGCCGTCGGAGAGTTCTCGATCATCTTCGTCCTCCCGCTCTATCTCATTAACGCCCTCGGCCTCGATGTGATGGGCGCGGGCCTCGTGCTGGCGGCGATGGCCGTCGGCGCGTTCCTGTCCGGTGCCGCTGCGCGGCACCTCGCGGCGAAGTTCGGCTCTCCGGGCACGGTGCTCATTGGGCTGGGCCTTGAGGTCGCAGGCGTCCTCGCCCTGGCGTTGCTCCTTGGACCTGCTACATCCGGCTGGCTCATCGCGATCCCACTGACGGTATACGGCCTCGGTCTCGGCCTCGCATCCGCGCAGCTTACCGGCACCGTACTGCGGGACATTCCGGTGGGAGTCTCGGGTCAGGGGTCGGCCACCCAGAGCACCGTCCGGCAGATCGGTTCCGCGCTCGGCACGGCGTTCGCCGGAACCGCGCTCTCGATCTCACTCGCGCTCACCCTTCCGGCAGCTCTCGGCGACGCAGGCCTCACCGGCACGGCCGCGGACAGGCTCGCGGATGCCACGCGGCAGTCCGCCGGGACCACGATCACCCAACTGCGGGCCCAGGGAAGCCAGAGCCCTCTCGGGGATGAGACCACTAAGGCCGTCGACGCCTTGACGGGCGGCTTCACCGACGCGACACGCTGGGCGCTCCTGATCGCGACGGTGTTCCTCGTCCTCGGGTTTATCGGCGCCGTCCGGCTCCGAAAGGCGGCGCAGGAGCCTGCGAGGGACTAGCCCACCCGCGGCTCTTCGTCCTATGTCTTGGGCTGGTAGGGCATCGTCTTTCCCAGGATGCGCTCAGCGGCACGGTGCCCTGAGCAGAAGGCCGCGTTAACCGTGGCGGGGTCCGGCTCCCAGGTAGCTTCGCCGGCCAGATGCAGCACCCCGTCGATGGGCGTTGCGATGCGGCTGTGGTCCTCACCGGTGCACCCCCGCATCATGTACGCGTAGGCCCCGCCGGCCCACGCATCACCCTGCCAGTCGGTGATCGTGGCGTGTACCGGATTCTGCGTCCGGGATCCGTAAATGTCCCGCAGGGAAGCCATGACCGAGTCCACCACCCATTTATCGGACCACCCCCGGATCTCCTGGGCGCATTCCCCTGCCGCGAATGTGAGCAGTGTGGGCTCGCTGTGAAGATCTGTGAGGTCGTACCAGGAGTGCCACCACTTCGCGGCGTCGCCCTGGCGGCGGATGGCATACACACCCTCGTCCCAGAAGCGCTCGGGAAAGCGCAGGAAGATCTTCTCGAAGGCGTTCATCCGAAAACGGGAGACCGCGCCGGCGACCAGCTCAGGCAGCGGCGGGTCGAAGGTGATGCGCTCCGACTGGAGGAGACCGATCGGGACGGTGACCACTGCCTGGGCGGCGGTGAAGACGCCCTGGTTCGTCTTCACAACGACGCCGGACTCCACCCCCGCGGCTCCCGCCCGGGCGACCCGGGTCACCACGTGTTCAAGCCGCACATCGATCCCCGCTGCAAGGTTCGACGCCAGCGAATCGTAGCCCTCCGGGAAAACCACCTCGTCGCCGATGATGACTTCGTCCTCCAGGCCGTGCGCATCGAGCAGGCGGGAGTCGGCACCGTACTGCTCCTCGCTGCGGTGGTCCAGGTACTCCACGATCCGCTCCGCGCGTTCCGCGTCCCAGCCCTCTGCTGCCGCCACTTCCCCGACGGCGGTGCGCGCCGCATCAGCATAGCTGGCACCCGGATCCAGGGCCTCGATCACCTTGGCCAGCCGCACTTCCACGCGTTCGGCGTCGGCGATGAACCGCTCCGCAGCGGCGTCGACCAGGCGTGTTCCCTCCGGACCGTAATAGGCAATGGGCCGCCCGCCGGCCTGGTAGCTTCCGACGGTGAACTCAACATCGGGCATACCGAAGGAGCGGGTCAACTGGTGCAGCGGTCCCCCGTCGATCCCGTGAATCCAGGAGGCACCGAGGTCAGTGACCCGGCCATCGACGCGCTCGGTGTGCAGGCGGCCTCCGGTCCGGCCGCGTGCCTCCAGCACCACGACGCTCTGCCCCGCACCGGCGAGCACCCGGGCAGCGCTGAGCCCCGACACACCTGCCCCCACAACGATGGTGTCGAATTGCCCCCTGCGTAAATCCACGTTCAACCCGCTTTTCAGATGATGGGAAACCCTCGATGCTCACACTAGTGGACGCACGCGAAAGGCCCGGACCCGCGAGATTCCGCGGGTCCGGGCCTTTGTCCAGGTTTCTTAGCTGGCTCTTCGGAAAGAGACGTTTAGAAGTCCCAGTCGTCGTCTTCCGTGTTCACGGCCTTGCCGATCACGTAGGACGAGCCCGACCCGGAGAAGAAGTCGTGGTTCTCGTCAGCGTTCGGCGACAGAGCCGACAGGATCGCCGGGTTCACGTCCGTCAGGGTGGAGGGGAACATGGCTTCGTAGCCCAGGTTCATCAGTGCCTTGTTGGCGTTGTAGTGCAGGAACTTCTTGACGTCCTCAGCCAGCCCGACGCCGTCGTACAGGTCGTGCGTGTACTGGACTTCGTTCTCGTACAGCTCGTAGAGCAGCTCGTACGTGTAGTCCTTCAGCTCCGCACGGCGCTCCTCGGAGGCACCATCCAGGTTGCGCTGGAACTTGTAACCGATGTAGTAGCCGTGCACAGCCTCGTCACGGATGATCAGGCGGATCAGGTCAGCCGTGTTTGTGAGCTTGGCCCGGGAAGACCAGTACATCGGCAGGTAGAAGCCGGAGTAGAACAGGAAGGATTCCAGCAGGGTGGAAGCCACCTTGCGCTTCTGGGGATCGTCACCGCGGTAGTACTTGGTGATGATCTGCGCCTTCTTCTGCAGGTTCTCGTTCTCGGTGGACCAGCGGAACGCCTCGTCGATCTCCTTGGTGGAGGCCAGCGTGGAGAAGATCGATGAGTAGCTCTTGGCGTGCACCGACTCCATAAACGCGATGTTGGTGTAGACGGCTTCCTCATGCGGGGTGAGGGCATCCGGAATCAGCGAGACGGCACCAACGGTGGCCTGCACGGTGTCCAGCAGCGTCAGGCCGGTGAACACACGCATGGTGAGCTGCTGCTCTTCCGGCGTCAGCGTGTTCCAGGACTGGACGTCGTTGGACAGCGGCACCTTCTCCGGCAGCCAGAAGTTGTTGACCAGGCGGTTCCAGACTTCTACGTCCTTATCGTCCTGGATGCGGTTCCAGTTGATCGCCTGCACTTGGTCGATCAGCTTAAGCTTCTCGGTCATTGAAATCCTTGTCTTGAACTCTTGAAGTAATTGAGGGGGAAGCGCCTACAGCATGCAGGAGACGCAGCCCTCAACTTCGGTGCCTTCCAGGGCCAGCTGGCGCAGGCGGATGTAGTAGATGGTCTTGATGCCCTTGCGCCAGGCGTAGATCTGCGCCTTGTTGATGTCACGCGTGGTGGCAGTGTCCTTGAAGAACAGCGTCAGGGACAGGCCCTGGTCCACGTGCTGCGTGGCAGCGGCATAGGTGTCGATGATCTTCTCGTAACCGATTTCGTACGCATCCTGGTAGTACTCCAGGTTGTCGTTCGTCAGGTACGGAGCCGGGTAGTACACGCGGCCCAGCTTGCCTTCCTTGCGGATCTCGATCTTCGACGCCACCGGGTGGATGGAGGAGGTGGAGTTGTTGATGTAGGAGATCGAACCGGTCGGCGGCACAGCCTGCAGGTTCTGGTTGTAGATACCGTGTGCCATGACCGATTCACGCAGGGCGGCCCAGTCCTCCTGGGTGGGGATGGTGACGTTCTCGAACAGCTCGCGGACACGGCCGGTCTGCGGAACCCATTCCTGGTTCACGTACTTGTCGAAGAACTCACCTGTTGCGTACTTTGACTTCTCGAAGCCGGCAAAGGTACGGCCGGTTTCGATGGCCAGCAGGTTCGAGGCCCGCACGGCGTGGTACACCACCGTGTAGAAGTAGATGTTCGTGAAGTCGATGCCCTCTTCTGAACCGTAATGCACCCGCTCACGGGCCAGGTAGCCGTGCAGGTTCATCTGGCCCAGGCCAATGGCGTGGGACTGGTCGTTGCCCCGGGCGATGGACGGAACCGAGCCGATGTGGCTCATGTCCGAGACCGCGGTCAGGGTCCGGATGGCTGTCTCAATGGTCCGGCCGAAGTCCGGCGAGTCCATGGTCTTCGCGATGTTCAGCGAACCCAAGTTGCAGGAGATGTCCTTGCCGGTCTCGTCGTAGGAGAGATCGTCGTGGTACGTGGTGGGCTGGGAAACCTGGAGGATCTCCGAGCACAGGTTGGACATGATGATCTTGCCGTCAATCGGGTTTTCCCGGTTCACGGTGTCCTCGAACATGATGTACGGGTAACCGGATTCGAACTGGATCTCGGCGAGGGTCTGGAAGAACTCGCGGGCCTTGATCTTGGTCTTCTTGATCCGGGAATCGTCAACCATCTCGTAGTACTTCTCGGTGACCGAGACATCGGAGAACGGCATGCCGTAGACCTTCTCGACGTCGTACGGGGAGAACAGGTACATGTCCTCGTCCCGCTTGGCCAGCTCGAAGGTGATGTCCGGAATAACGACGCCGAGGGAGAGGGTCTTGATGCGGATCTTCTCGTCAGCGTTTTCCCGCTTGGTGTCCAGGAACCGGTTGATGTCCGGGTGGTGGGCGTGCAGGTACACGGCACCGGCACCCTGGCGGGCACCGAGCTGGTTGGCGTAGGAGAAGGAATCCTCGAGGAGCTTCATCACGGGGATAACGCCGGAGGACTGGTTCTCGATCTGCTTGATCGGCGCGCCGACCTCGCGGATGTTCGTCAGAGCGAAGGCGACGCCGCCGCCGCGCTTGGAGAGCTGCAGGGCGGAGTTGATGGACCGGCCGATCGACTCCATGTTGTCTTCGATGCGAAGCAGGAAGCAGGAGACCAGCTCGCCGCGCTGCTTCTTGCCTGCGTTCAGGAAGGTGGGAGTGGCCGGCTGGAAGCGGCCCTCGATGATTTCATCCACGATCTGCTCGGCCAGCTGCTCGTTGCCGCGGGCCAGGTGCAGGGCGACCATGCAGACGCGGTCTTCGTAGCGCTCCAGGTACCGCTTGCCGTCGAAGGTCTTCAGTGTGTACGAGGTGTAGAACTTGAACGCACCGAGGAAGGTCTCGAAGCGGAACTTCTTCTTGTAGGCGCGCTGGTAGAGCTCGCGGATGAAGTTCATCGTGTACTGGTCCAGCGTCTCGCGCTCGTAGTACTCGTTCTTGACCAGGTAATCCAGCTTCTCTTCCAGGTCATGGAAGAACACGGTGTTGTTATTCACGTGCTGGAGGAAGTACTGGCGTGCAGCCGCACGGTCGGCGTCGAACTGGATTTCACCGTTCTTGCCGTAGAGGTTCAGCATGGCGTTGAGCTCGTGATAGCCCAGGCCCTTATAGGCTTCCGGCAGCTCCTTGGAGTCCGTCATGCCGGCTTCTGCGACTGATGTGTCCAAAACTCTTCCAATCCTTGGTTTACAGTGGCGACGTCCTCGGACGTGCCCATGAGTTCAAATCGATAAAGCACGGGGACCTGGCATTTGACCGAGATGATGTCCGCCGCCAGGCAGTAGTTTTCCCCGAAATTCGTGTTGCCCGCGCCGATGACGCCGCGGATGAGGGCCCTGTTGCCCTCGACGTTCAGAAACTTGATGACCTGCTTGGGCACCGCACCCTTGGCGGCGGCTCCGGGCTGGGCCGCCGTACCGCCGTACGTTGGCAGCACCAGGACGAACGGCCGGCGTGCCAGGAGGGTGGGTTCGCCGGTGTGCAGCGGAATCCGGCCAGCCTCCCGCCCGAGCTTCTCCACGAAACGTCCGGTGTAGCCCGAGGCCGAGGTGAAGAACACGAGATCCGCGTGCGTCACCGGGTTGGATTCGGCAGCCGGATGCCGCTGCCGGGTGCCGTTAGCGGCCCCGGCTGTCAGCATCGCGATTCCCAAAGTCATTGCGTCCTGCTTCTCTGCTGCGGTTTCTGTACTGCTGATTTATCTGTACTGCTGCAACTCTTGTCCTGCTGTGCTGGTGTACGTCCCTGCTGCGGCTTCCCCGCCGCGGCGGTCAGTCCTGATTAAGCGACTGAAGTAACGCTGGCCTGGGCCAGTTCCTCGATCTTGTCCGGGCGGAAGCCGGACCAGGAGTCCTGCTCGGTGATGACCACGGGGGCCTGCATAAAGCCGAGGGCCCGGACGCGCTCAAGAGCTTCAGGATCCTGGGACATGTCCACGCTCTGGTAGGCGATGCCCTTCTTGTCCAAGGCGCGGTATGTTGCGTTGCACTGAACGCACGAAGGCTTGGTGTAAACCGTGACGGTCATGGTGGTCTCCCCTTGATGATGCATGATGATGCCTTTGAAGTCTGTTCCTTGATACTACATCCGGCCACTACATCTAGTGCGCTGCCATGGGTCCCACCCCTAGATGATGTATTACAAGTATGTCATTCCACACGCTGTTCGTCCACAGTTTCTGCACAGGGGCGGCCCCTTGATTTACGTGGTTTTCCGCTCCGCGGACGGGGTTTCTCCACAGCCTGTGGAGAGTGGATGCACAGGCTGTGGGGCCGGCTTAAAGATTGCGTGTCGCCTGCCGTGGGCGTGTCGCCCGTAGTAGCTGCTACCACTAGATATGGTGGTCGACGGCGGCCCAGGGTACCAAGGAGAGGGTGTAAGGCATCGTGGTCAATCCGATCCATCTCAAAACGCTCCTGGAAGTCATCCGTTCCGGATCCTTTGCGTCCGCAGCGGTGCACCTGGGCTACACACCCTCAGCCGTGTCCCAGCAAATGTCCGCTTTGGAACGCGAAACCGGCACCACGCTCTTTGCGCGCTCAGCCCGGGCCGCCGTACCCACCGAAGCCGCCGTGGTGATGTCCCGCCATGCGGCGAAGGTGCTGACCGACCTGGATGCCCTCCTCGCCGCCGCGGCGCGGGCCGAAGCCGGCACGGAGCACGAACTGCGCCTGGGGATCTTCCCCAGCCTCGCCACCTTCGCCCTCCCCCGTCTGGTGGGTTCCCCCGACTGGCCGGATCTCGGCATCAATCTCAAAATCTTCGTGGCGGAGCCGGGGCAAACCATCCAGGGCCTGCGCTCAGGCGGGGAACTCGACGTGGCACTGGTCTTCCAGGTGGGGCAGGGCGGCCTGGCCTGGCCGGCCACAGTGACCCGCCAGTGGCTCGGCGACGATAACTTCCGTGTTGTCCTGCCCGCCCAATGGGGCATCCGGCCCGGCGCCAAGGTCACCGCTGAACAGCTCTCCGACATGCCGTGGATCATGCACCATCCCGGCACCCCGGACGCAATGGTCATTGAACGGCTGTTCGCCAGCTGCAGCCTGCACCCGCGGGTCTCCGCCTACTGCGACGACTTCAACGCCAGCCTGGAGATGGCCGCCGCCGGAATCGGGGCGGCGCTGGTACCGGAACTCGCGATGCTGGGCCGGCAGGACGGCATCGTTGTCCTGGATGTTCCCGAAATCCGGCTGGCGCGGAGCATTTTTGCCCTGCTCATCAATGACAGGCAGCTGCCGCGCACCCGGGTCTTTCTCGACCGGCTCGCGGAGGTCCTGCAGGAAATCAGCATCTCCCCCGGCCAGGAAGGCCAGCTCCGCCGCTGAGCCCCCGCTGCCCCGGCCGGTGCAGCCGGTGCAGTCGATGCAGCGGACCCTTGTGGGCCATCTCGCATAAATCGACGCCCCGTGGGCCACGGGGGATACTAACGACATGCAACTGCGAGGTAAGCCCCTGCCCAAACCGTCCGTTGCAGCTGTCTCCAACCGACTCACCGGCATGCTGCGCTACACCCGGCTCCAGCTCGCCATCAAGGCAGCGGTGGCCGTGGGAATCGCCTGGACGATCGCCCCGCTGGTTCCCGGGGTGGCGGCGCAGTACCCGTACTATGCACCCCTGGGCGCATTGGTGAGTATGTACCCAACGGTTTCCGGTTCGGCACGGGCGGGGATCCAAACGCTGATCGGCCTGGCTACGGGAATGGGCCTCGCCCTGCTCGCCCTGTTGTTCGGCGGGCCAACTGTCTGGACGATCGCCCTGATCGTGGGACTGGGCGTCCTGCTGGCCGGGATCCCCCGCCTGGGGGCCGGCCGGGATTATCTCCCCATGGCGGCCCTGTTCGTACTCGTCCTGGGCGGAGACGACGCCGATGGCTACTCATTCGGCTACGGAGTGCAGATGCTGGTGGGCGTGCTCGTGGGACTGACAGTGAACGCCGTGGTTTTCCCGCCGCTGCACCTGAACGGCGCCGTGGACGGCCTGGCGGCACTGCGCCTGAACCTGGCGAAGCAGCTGCGGGAAATGGGCATGGCCGTCGGCGAAAGCTGGCCGCCGGAGCACGAGGACTGGTCCAATCGCCGCACCGAACTGGTGGCCTTTAGCCGCGAAGTGCGCGAAGCCGTTCAGCTGGCCGATTCCAGCCGGCATGGCAATCTGCGCAGACGGCGCCACCAACGGGACCTGAGCGCCGACTTCCGTGCCCTGCGCGCCATGGAACGCGTCACCCTCTATGTCGAGGACATGACGGAGGTCCTGGCGACCGCCATCTGGCATACGCCGGAGGACACTCCTGTCCAGGATGACGTCGCGAGAGCACTGGAGCGTGCCATGCTCGCCAGCGCGGAAGCGGTGGAGACCTGGGACGCTGATACCGAGGAATACCAGGAAGCGGTGGACGCTGTCCAGGAGCTGGTGCGGCAGATGAACAGTTCCGCTTCACCGGACTCACCCATTGATGCCACGGCGTCCCTCGCCATGAGTCTCCGCCGGATCATGCGCACCATCCGCACCGAGGAAGATCAGCCCTAGAACGCTCAGGGCCGGACGCCGCCGGCCCTGCCCGCGCTCCGCAGTGCGGTCCCCTCTGACGGGCGCAGCCGCCTGCGGAGGTTGACTGCCAGCACCGTCAGCACGGCGCCGGTGACGACGGCGGCCCCCAGGGCAAACAGGGTGGCAGGATTCCCTTGCTGCACCACAAAGAACAGATGCCAGGCCAGCAGGACGGCCAGGAGGGTTGCCGCTCCGCAGGCGGCGGCCAGCACGGTGGCGCAGGCTCCCGCCCGGCGGGTATTGCCCGGGGCAGTCAGCCCGGCCAGGAGCCAGGCGGCGCCCGCAGCGATCTGAACACAGGCGAACCCGCTGATCACCACCGCAGCGTACGGCCGCAGCAGGTACGCATACTCCGGGAACGACACAGCCAGGTCCCCGCCCACCGCCGGCACGAGGACGGTCTGGGCCACGAGAATCAGCACGAAGGCCAGGATCAGCAGGACCCGGAGCTGCACCCGCACCGTTCGCGTCAGGGACACCGTTCGATTCGGACGTGCCGTTTGATTTCGGGAACCCGATTGATCCATGGATCGAGTATCGGCGCTTAGCTATCGTTTTTCAATAGCTTCATCGAGGAGAATGCTAAGGCTAGACCGCGTCCGGCAGCAGACCAAGCTCCGAAAGCTGCCGGGACATCCCGGCGCCGTCCGGTGCGTAGATCCACGGAATGTCCCGGGGCTGTTCGCCGGCCCGGCCAGCCGAACGCCCGCCGGCCAGTACAGCCTCACCCGGTGACAGTTCCCGGATAGCAACGGCCCGCACGTTCTCCGGGTGGCTCCGGCTGAAGGCTGCATAGATCTGCTCGTCGTGCTGCCCGTTGTCCCCAATCAAGAGCCAGCTGATCTCGGGAAACTCAACGGCCAGCCGTTCGAGCTGGGTCCGTTTGTGCTCCGGGCCGCTGCGGAACCAGCGGTCCCGTGTCGGCCCCCAGTCGGTGAGCAGGAGCGGGCCCGCCGGATACAGGTTGCGGGTGATAAAGCGGGTGAGGGCCGGGGCGACGTTCCAGGCCCCGGTGGAAAGGTAGAACACCGGGTTGCCTTCGTTTTCCCGCGCCAGCCGGTCCATCATCACGGCCATCCCGGGCGTGGGGGTGCGTGCATGCTCATCCAGCACAAAGGTGTTCCAGGCTGCGAGCAGCGGCCGCGGCAGCGCTGTCACCATGATGGTGTCATCAATATCCGAGATGACTCCGGTGCGGGCTCCGGGGTCCACGATGAAAACCGGTGAGACCGCCGCGGCGGCCTCCGGTTCAGCCTCGGGACGCAGCGTTACGGTGGTCCAGCCCGGAGCCAGGGACGCGGGCAGCACAACATCGATCACGCCGCCGCGGTCTGCCGTCACCAGGTGCTTCTCGGTGCCGACTTCGATGCATACGACGGCGTCATTGACCGGAGGGCTGGTGAAGTTGCGCCAGCCGCGCACGCCGTCGCGCAGCGCCTTGGCGGATTCACCGCTGCGGGCTGCGAGTTTTCCCGGCTTGGCGAGGACGACCCGGCCCAGGACCCGCACCCAGGTGGTGGATCCGTAACCGGTAAAGGAAAGCACCGTCTGGACTCCCCCGCGTTTGCGGGCCGCTTCCATCCGGTAGGCATGCAGCTTGTCCTCAAGCCGGGCACCGATATGGATCGCCTGGTCCTTGGTCCGCTTGACTGCGGGGAGGCCTGGGAGGGGAGTCGAAGACATAATTCCAGTCTGTCAGATGCTCAAGCCGGGGCTACCGGTACTGGGACCGGACAGGGCAGTCGAACGGGTCCCTTGCGGCCAGCCCAACCCGGTTCAGGTAGCGCACCACAATGCCGTAGGACTCGGTGAGGGTGGCTTCCGTGTAAGGAATCTTGTGCTTGGCGCAGTGTTCTTTGACGATCTCGCTGGCCCGCGCCAGATGCGGGCGGGGCATGCTCGGGAAAAGGTGGTGTTCCACCTGGTAGTTCAGCCCGCCCATGAAGGTGTTCATGCCGCGGCCGGTGACGTTGCGGGAGGTCAGGACCTGCCGGCTCAGGAAGTCCACCTTTGAATCCCGCGGAATCAGCGGCATGCCCTTGTGGTTGGGTGCGAAGGACGCGCCCATGTACACACCAAAAACGCCCAGCTGGACGCCGAGGAAGGCGAATGCCATTCCGACGGGGAGGAAGAAGAACACGGCGCCGACATAGAGGCCCAGGCGCAGGAACACCATGGTGATCTCCGTGTAGCGGCCCTTGACCTTGTTCTTGGAGAACAGGTGCCGGATCGACGTCGCGTGCAGGTTCACGCCTTCAAGGAGCAGCAGCGGGAAAAACAGCCAGCCCTGCCGGCGGGTCAGCCAGGCCATCAGGCCGGTCCGCGTCTCTGCCTGCTCGACCTGGAAGGAAATGGTGTCCATCTCGATGTCCGGATCCTTGCCAACCGTATTGGGGTTGGCGTGGTGCCGGTTGTGCTTGTTCATCCACCACTGGTAGCTGATACCGACGACGGCGTTGGCCAGGAACCGGCCGGCACGGTCGTTAGCGGGACCGGACTCGAACACCTGGCGGTGTGAGGCTTCGTGGGTGATGAACGCAATCTGGGTAAACAGGATGCCCAGCGCGGCAGCGATCAGCAGCTGGAACCAGCTTTCCCCGATCAGGAAGAAGCCGGTGCCTGCGGCGATGAGGCCGGCGCAGAGGAAGGCGAAGGTGGTGATGTAGAAGGCCCGGCGCCGCTTCAGCAGTCCCTCATCCCGGATAATTTTCAGCAGCGCCGAGTAGCTGCTGGTGACCGGATTGTCCCGGTTTCTGGGGGTACGGCCCGTGTTACCGGCCGAACGGGACTGTGCAGCAATGCTCATAGTGCCTCTGGAGGTCTTCGACTTCCCAGCCGCGAAATAGAGCATGTGCTCTGCAGATGTGACCAGCCTAACCCGACTTGCTGGCAAAAGCCTGAGCGGGGCCTCCGGGGCGCGGCCGGTGCTGCTATGTGACGCCGCCGGGCGGGCCCCGGGGGTTCCGGATGAACCTAATAGCTCCTGGCAACTCCTGATAAGTCAGGTTTAGGTCAGGTTTCCGTCCGCTGCTGCTCCGCCCGGGTTGACCGGTCCGGCATCCGGGCGGAGCATTGCTGGCAGAACCGGTCCGCAACGCCAGCGCCCAGGAGCAGCCGTGATCCGAGTCCTGTCCATTGACGGCGGAGGAATCCGCGGCATCATTCCTGCAACCTGGCTGATGAAGATCGAAGAACTGACGGGCCGGCATACTGCCGATCTCTTTGACATCATGGTGGGCACCTCCACCGGGGGCATCCTGGCTCTGGGGCTCGCCTGCCCTGCCCAGGGAAAGACCCCGCACAGCGCGGCGGCGGTGCGCAGGCTCTATGTTGACCACGGTGCGGAAATATTCTCCGGCCATGGACGCCGCCTGGACACATGTGCCGCGGGACAGGCATCCACTGACACGCAGCGGGCGGCGCGCTATTCCTCTGAGCCGCTGCGCCGGTACCTGGACCAGTATTTCAGTGACCGGCGGCTCTCCCAGGCCCTGAAGCCGGTTGCGGTGGTGACGGTGGACCTGGCCCACTTTGCCGGCCTGCTGTTCAGCGGCGGAGGGCTGGGCCAGCATCCCCTCGGCGACGCGCGGATGTCGCTGGCGGCCCTGGCGACGTCGTCAGCGCCCACGTATTTCGAACCGGTGCACCATGCCGGACCGGACGGCGTCGACCGCCTCCTGGTGGACGGAGGGTTGGCGGCCAACGATCCGGCGTTCGTGGCACTGGCACTGGCCCTGGTGCAGCAGCGGCGCGCCGGCGGAAATGAGGAGATCCTTCTGGTCTCCCTGGGCACCGGCCTCCAGGCGGGCGGTGGTTCGCTGGAAGCGGGCTCGCTGGCACAGCTGGCCCATCCCGAACAGCTGGCGGCCCTGGAACCTGTGGTCGAATCGCTGTACGGCGCACCCGGACTGCTCACCCGCCACCTGCTCGCCGCCGCCCTCGGTGCCGGATATGTCCGGATACAAACCCGGCTGCTCCCCGGCGTGGACCACGCCCTGGACAATGCCGGTCCGGACAACATCCGCGGGCTGCTGGAAACCGCTGATGCCCTGCTGGCGGCAGACGGGCCGCGGCTCCAGGAACTCGCCGCGAAGCTGACAGTGGGCTAAGACGTGTCCGGGCGGACCGTGGGCGGACCGTGATTGATTGACATTGACGCAGCGTCAACCTCTAGCGTGGAAGCGTGAACCCACAGGAACCCCGTGAATGGTCCGTGCAGGAGGTTGCCCGGCTGGCCGGTACAACCAGCCGGACCCTGCGCCATTACGACGCCGTTGGCCTCCTGCCGCCGTCGCGCCTTGGCTCCAACGGCTACCGGTACTACGACCAGGACGCCCTTGTCCGGCTGCAGCGGATTCTGCTTCTGCGCTGGATGGGGCTGGGCCTGGACGGCATTGCCGGTGTCCTGGAACGGGAAGGGGACGCGGCCGCCGCGCTGCGCACCCACCTGGCGTGGCTCAGGAATGACAGGGAACGGCTGGGGCGGCAGATTGCCGCTGTGCAGCGGACCATCACAGCATTGGAAGAAGGGCAGGACATCATGGCGGACAAAGCGTTCGATGGCTTTGACCATACGGAGTACAAGGACGAAGTTGAACAGAAATGGGGCAGGGAGGCGTATGCCCGCTCGGACGAGTGGTGGCGGAACATGAGCGACGGCGAGCGCACCGGCTGGCGGGCGGGGACGGAAGCGCTGGGAAAGGCCTGGACCGAAGCGGCAGCTCAGGGCACGGACCCCACCGGGCCTGCTGCCAAGGGGCTGGCGGCCCGCCACATCGACTGGTTGAAGAGCGTTCCCGGCGCTCCGACAGATCCGGCAAACCTGTCCGGGTATGTGCGTGGGCTGGCGGACATGTACGTGGCCGATCCCCGGTTTGCTGCTAACTACGGCGGAGCCGACGGAGCGGCCTTCGTCCGCGCGGCGCTGCTGGCCTATCTGGAAGGTGGCTTGAAGAGCTAGCCTCTCCGGTCCGGTTCCGGGCGCAGCGGCCTGTGCATGGCTAGTATCCATGCATGAGACTCACTGACCCGGTGCCCGAACCGGGCGCGGCCTGCACCCCGGAACGCGGAACCGGCGCCCGGCGCTCTGCCCTTAATCTCGGCATACCGCCCAGCGCGGAACCCTGGCGCAACCCGGCTGCCTACTGGCCCTCATTGAGCAGTGCCGTGGCGCATCTGGCTGCGCCGGCCGCGGTACTGGGCCTGGAGGCCCTGCGGTTTAATGCCCACGACCTGCTCCGGCGCGCCGGCGGTATCCCGCTCCGCGTGGCCAGCAAGTCCATCCGGGTCCGGGCCGTGCTGGATGCGCTGCTCGAGCTGCCGGGATTCCAGGGTATTTTTGCCTTCACCCTGCCCGAAGCCCTGTGGCTGGCGGAGCGCTGCAGCGACGTCGTCGTCGGGTATCCCACCGCCGACCGGAAGGCACTGGCACAGCTGCTCTCCGATGAGCGGCTGGCCGCCCGGGTCACGCTGATGGTCGACGACGAAGCGCAGCTGGACCTGATTGATTCCCTGGCATCCCCGGGGCGGCGGCCTCCGGTGCGCGTCTGCCTGGACGCGGATGCCTCCTGGCAGGCACCGGTGCTCGGTTTCATCGGCACCCGCCGCTCCCCCCTGCACACCCCGGACCAGGCACTTGGGCTGGCCCGCCGTGTCCTCGACCGCCCGGGATTCACCCTGGTGGGCCTGATGATGTACGAGGGACAGGTCGCCGGCGTAGGGGATGCGGTTCCCGGTGCCCTGCCGGCCAACCAGCTGATGCGCTGGATCCAGGGCCGGTCCATGGCTGAACTGACGGAGCGCCGCGGATCGATCGTCCACGGGCTGAGGCAGCTGGCGGACCTGGAGTTTGTCAACGGCGGCGGCACCGGATCCATCGAGGCAACGGGCCGGGATCCTTCGGTCACTGAGATTACGGTTGGCTCAGGGCTGTTCGCCGGGCACCTTTTTGACGCCTACCGGGCCTTCTCCCCCGCCCCCGCTGCCGCCGTCGCACTCGATGTGGTGCGCCGCCCCAACCGGAACACTGCCACCATCCTGGGCGGCGGCTGGATCGCCTCCGGCCCGCCCGGCACCAGCCGCGTTCCCCAGGTGGCCTGGCCGCCGGGCCTGAAGCTGCTGCCGCGGGAGGGCGCCGGTGAAGTACAGACACCGCTCACCGGCCGCGCAGCAGGAGACCTCGCCGTCGGAGACCGGGTCTGGCTCCGGCACGCCAAGAGCGGCGAGCTGTCCGAGCGGGTCAACCACTTCCAGGTGGTCCAGGACGGCGCTGTGGTTGCCGCGCTGCCCACCTACCGCGGCGAGGGAAAGGCATTTCTGTGAACCGGCAGGTCAAAATCCCGCACCAACCCCACCAGCGGCAGCAGTGGCGGAACTGGGGCCGGACCGTCAGCGTCCGTCCGGAACGGATCGAGGCCCCTGCCACCGTCCCGGACCTGCAGCGGGCAGTGGCAGCTGCAGCGGCTGCCGGACAGCGGGTCAAGGCCGTCGGCGCCGGGCACAGTTTCACCGGCATTGCCGAAGCTCCCGGTCTCCTGCTGGACCTGGCCCGGCTGCAGGGCCTGCTCGGTGTGGACACGGCCCGCGGCCAGGTCCGGCTGCTGGCAGGAACCCGCCTGCATCGGATTCCGGGACTCCTGGCACCGTACGGCCTGGCGATGCCAAACCTCGGTGACATTGACCGCCAGTCCATTGCCGGGGCGATCTCCACCGGGACCCACGGCACCGGTGCCGCGTTCGGCGGCCTGGCCACGCAGGTGGCGGGCCTGACCCTGGTGCAGCCCGACGGCGGTCTGCTCACCCTGGAAGCCGGGGACCCGCTGCTGCCGGCAGCTGCCCTGAGCCTCGGCGCGCTCGGCATCATCACCGAGGTGACCCTGCAGTGCGTTCCTGCCTTCGTGCTGCGCGCGGAAGAACGCTCCGAAGCCCTTGCCGGGGTCTTCGAAAACCTGACCGGCCGGGTCAAGGGAACCGACCACTTTGAGTTCTACTGGTTTCCGCACACCGACCGGGCAGCCACCAAATCCAATACCCGGCTGCCAGGCACTGCGGAGCGGAATCCGCTCCCGGCATTTGGCCGCTGGATCGATGAATCCCTGCTCTCCAACACGCTGTACCGGCTGACCTGCGCCGCCGGCACCGCCGCTCCCGCGCTGGTTCCCCCGGTCAACCGGGCAGCGGCCCGGCTGCTTGGCGGCAGGAGCTATGCCGACCTGTCACCGGAGGTCTTCACGCAGCGGCGCACGGTGCGCTTCCGGGAAATGGAGTACGCCGTGCCGGCAGATCTGCTGCCTTCCGCGTTCGAGGCGCTGCAGGGACTGATCCAGGCACACCGCTGGCGGATTTCCTTTCCGGTGGAGGTGCGCTGGGCCGCCGCTGACGACCGCTGGCTCTCCACTGCTTACGGCCGGGACACCGCTTACATCGCCGTACACCGGTACCACCGTGAGGATCCGGCCGAATACTTCGATGCGGTGGAGGAAGTGATGCTCGCGCATGAGGGCCGGCCGCACTGGGGCAAGCTGCACAGCCTCGGTGCAGCGATGCTGGAGCCGCGTTATCCCCGCTTTGGGGATTTCCTGGCCCTGCGGGACCGGCTCGATCCGGACCGGGTGTTTGCCAATCCCTACCTGGACCGGGTGCTGGGGACCTAAGCGCCCGCCCGTTCCCGCCGCTGCTGTGGGCCCTCCGGCCGTAGGACCGCCGTGGCGTTGCACCCTGACCTGCCCTGCACGCCGTACGATGAGCCGATGCCCGGCCCAGCCCGGCCCGGCCCGGCCCGAAGGAGAGTCCGTGACCACTGAATCACTTGCTGCCCGGACAGCAGCCCTGCCCCGCAGCTGGTGGTGGGGGTTCATTCCGTTCGCTGCGCTCTCCGCCGTCCATGTGGGTGCGCGCCTGGCCGAGGCTGACGCCGTTGCCGGACCAACAAAACTCGTGCTGATGCCGCTGCTGGCCGCAGCGGCCGTTTGGGCACTGCGCGGACAGGGCTGGCGGCAGGCACCAGCCATCCTGCTGCTGGCCGCGCTCTTCTTCTCCTGGATCGGCGACGGCGCCGGGGCTTTCTTCCCGCAGGCCCCTGAGCTTCCGGTGATGCTCGCTTCCTTCGGCATCGCCCATCTCTGCTACATCCGGCTGCTGTGGAGGTACGCCGCCGTACGGCCATTCCCGCGCTGGGCGCTGGTTTTTCCGCTGTGGTGGGTGCTGATGCTCCTGGTTCTCTGGCCAGCGCTGGGGACCCTCGCTCCCGCGGTGGTGGTGTACGGACTCGTGCTGGGCGGGACGGCGGCAACGGCTGCCCGCTGCAACCCCGTCATCGCCGCGGGCGGTATCCTCTTCCTGGCCTCGGACACCGTGCTGGCCCTGCGAATCTTCCTCCCGGAGGCGATGCCCGCCTGGACCAGCGCACTGGTAATGCTCACCTACTGCGCCGGCCAGGGCCTGATCGTTGCCGGTCTGCTCAGTAGCCGAGCTCGTCCCGGAGCCTACCGGAACCAATAACCGCTGCACCGGCGCTGCGGCTGCGGTCCGCGAGCTCCCGGTCGCTCGTGGCCACCGTGACCCGGTATCCCCCGGCAGCCAGCTGCTCGGCAGCTGCTGCCACAGCGTCATCCCCGGAGCTGCCGGCCCGGATAACCCTGACGCGGCCGGCAGGGTTCGGAGCAGCGGGGTCCGGAACGGAGCGGGCCTGGCCCTCCAGCACAACCACCAGTTCGGGATACCAGGTATCTTCCGGCAGGCCGAGCAGCGGCGCCGGCAGCCCGCGGACCGAGGCAGCGGCAACGGCGTCCAGCAGCCGGGCCGCAGCTCCCGCCCGGTCCTTCCACCAGCCGTCCGGCACCGAGCCGATGACGTTCGCCGCGTCAATGACGACGGCGGGGCGGACCTGGAGCAGCGGCTGCAGCCGGAGCCAGGATTCCGCGAACCCGGGGTGCAGGGGCAGCCCGGCAACGTCGTCGGGCCTCACCCAGGCGAGCTCATGGCTTTCGGGATCACTGATGACGGCTTCAAACGGCTCGGTGACGTCTCCGACGATCGTGGCGTAGGACCAGACACCGAGGTCCAGCACGCTCATCAGCCGGGGCCGGATGGCTGATTCCGGAACACCGGCTTCCTCGGCAGACTCCCGGAGGGCCGCAGCCAGCGCCGGCTCATGCTCATGCCGCGCACCGCCCGGGAGCGCCCAGGTGTCGCCGTGGTGGCTCCAGGAGACCCGGTGCTGCAGCAGGATCCCCCGCGCCGGGTCGAACGCGAGCAGGCCGGCAGCACCGAAGCGCCCCCAGTACCGCTCGCCGGATTCCGCGACCACCCAGGCATCGCCGGGGTCCCGCGGACCATGCGGACGGCGGGGTTCTCCTTCGGCAGGTTGTTCAATCCTCACGCGCCCACCTTTTCATATCCCGGCGCCTGGTGGCCGTGAGGCACACGGCCCAGCGTCAGGAGGATAAAAAACCCGGCACCACGACAACAAAAAACCTGCCCCGCAGATGCGGAACAGGTTTTACGTTGGTGATACTGACTTTGAATTGGTGGAGCTGAGGGGACTCGAACCCCTGACCCCCTGCATGCCATGCAGGTGCGCTACCAGCTGCGCCACAGCCCCAATTCAGTTGTTGATTCCACTGGACCCTTCGATCCAACCCTAAACCACGGCTGCCCGTAGGTTTATCGGTGGAGCTGAGGGGACTCGAACCCCTGACCCCCTGCATGCCATGCAGGTGCGCTACCAGCTGCGCCACAGCCCCGAACTACTGTCAATGACAGCATAATTCAGTGTATTTCTCTGGTTTTTCCTGTTGTTTCGGTTCCGGTTTCCTGCGCCCGGGCCGAAGCAACTCCTCTACTTTAGTACAGAAGCGCGGCAGTGCAAAATCAAACTACACCGTTGGTATTCGCGCTGTGGGAGGGGCGGGGCCAGGACGCCCCCGCCCCCCACAGAACAACGTTATCCGGCGTCGGTAGCAGGCTCTTCGGGAAGCTGCAGGTCAACCGCGGGGCAGTCCTTCCACAGGCGCTCCAGGGCGTAGAACACCCGGTCCTCCTCATGCTGGACGTGCACCACAACCGTGGCGTAGTCCAGCAGGACCCAGCGGCCCTCGCTGCGGCCTTCACGGCGCACCGGCTTCAGGCCCGACTTAGCGAGTTCTTCTTCCACGCCGTCAACAATGGCGTTGACCTGGCGTTCATTCGACGCGGACGCGATGAGGAAAACGTCGGTGATGGCCAGCCGTTCGCTCACGTCGATCGCGACGATGTCATCCGCCAGCTTGGCCGATGCGGCCCTGGCCGCAGTACGGGCGATATCTATGGATGATTCGGTGGCGCTCAACGTGTCTCCTTGTGTGGTATCAGCTGCCAAGGCCGCCGACGATCAGTATTATTCCGAGGATGAGGGCCGATAGGCCCACACCCACAATTCCCAGGGATACGGCTCGTATCCTCCGGCTGCGGCCGAGGCCCGCAGTCATAACATCCAGGGGGTCCAGTCCGAACGCGCTTCGCGCACCGATCGGCTTGGCACCTTGGTCGGCCTCCAGCGGGGCGTTCACCAGTGCGTCGGCGCGCGCCAGGATCCTGGAATGCCGGACATCCGACGGCTCCTGGCCCCGTGCCGGCGCGCCGCCCGGGCGGTGCTCCTTCGCCTGCTGCCGGCCGGAGGCCTTCCTGCCGGCACCCGTCGCCTGCGGTGCAGCAGGATTCGACGGTACAGCAGAATTCATGGGTGCAGCGGGGTTCGACGACGTGACAACCGGCACGTGGGACGTGGCCGGCCGTTTCATGACCGGCCGTTCCAGGCCGGGGACCTCTACGAACTCGAGCGGGGTAACCATAGCCAGGTTGTGGGCGGTGGTTGGGTCCGACTGGGGCGAGCGGCGCTGCTCGTTTTCCTGGGCCAGGCGCTGGATGTTCTGGGTCCTGCGGTTGAGGACGGCGGCCCGTTCGGCCAGTGCCCGCTGCTGTGCCAGCAGCTCCAGGTCAACAGCGTGCGGATCGGCCCGCTGCAGGGCTTCCATGGCTGCCACCTGGTTGCGGGCCTGGTGCTTCAGCGCTTCCCGTGCCGCCAGGGCCTGTTCCACGGACATGTCCGCGATGTCGGCGTTGGGTTCCGGGGTGGAAACCGGGCGCTTTTCAGGACCAGCGGAGCGCTGGACGTCCGGAGACGGCTCGGACTCAGATGAAGGCTGGACTCCAGAGGACGGCTGAACTCCAGGGGATGACTGCACTTCAGGCGACGGCTTGCCGCCCGGCGTTCTGCGCGCATCCGCCCGGCCATCGGAACCGGCGGGTGCCTGTGCTGGCGCCTGGCCCGGGAGCGAAGAGGAAGCCTGACCTGGTTGGGAAGCTTGAACAGACGGCGACGCCTGAACTGAGGGCGCGCGGTTCGGCGCCGGAGTTACCGGCTGGATGACGGGGGCAGGCTGTTCCTCCGCTGCCCGGCGCCGGCGTTCCCTGCGGCTCGCTCCCTGGGGTGCGGGTTCGGTGGTCCGGCTGGGCGCTGCGGCCGGGCCGGACCGGCGGCCGGAACCGGGCGCGGGGGCCTGCGCCTGCGGAGTCTTTGCGGGCGCTTCTGCCGCAGCAGCCGGCCCGGAGGACTCGGCCCGGACCGGAGCGGATGCGTCCTGTTCCGGTTCCTTCTCCTGCTGTCCGCTGCCGGCTTTTTCCCGGGCAGCCTGCTGGGCCTGCTGCTGGGCTATCCGCAGCTGGCGGCGGGTGGGCGGGTTGGCGCTTGACTCTTCAGGACGTTTCGGGCTGTCGGTGAGCGCCTTGTAGGCACGAAGGGCTTCCCGGTCCCGTGCCCGCTGCTGGGACTCCCGTTCCTGGTGCCCCGCATCCGCCGTCGAGCCGGCCGCGCGGCGGCTGCGTCGAGGTGCGTCTGCGGACTCTGGACCGTTAGTCATTTCCTACCCATCCGGTGTTGATCGCTCAGGCTACTGGTTCAGTCGTGGCAGCCGGAACCTGCTGCTGTGAAGGTGTGTACAGGTTGTGCTTGGCGATGTACTGCACCACTCCGTCCGGTACCAGGTACCAGACCGGCTCGGATGCCGCGACCCGCTGGCGGCAGTCGGTCGAGGAGATCGCCATCGCCGGGACCTCCAGGAGCTTGATGTCATCCCGGCCCATGTTCTGCAGTTCATGCCCCGGCCGGGTCACGCCCACAAAGTGGGCCAGCGTCCACAGTTCCTGCACGTCCTTCCACGAAAGGATCTGCGCCAGTGCGTCCGCTCCGGTGATGAAGAACAGTTCGGCGTCCGGACGCGCGCGGCGCAGATCCCTAAGCGTATCAATTGTGTAGGTGGGGCCCGGGCGGTCGATATCCACCCGGCTGACCTTGAAGCGCGGGTTCGAAGCAGTCGCGATGACAGTCATCAGATAGCGGTGCTCCGCCGGTGTGACCGTTTGGGCGGACTTATGCCACGGTTCGCCGGTGGGCACGAAGACCACTTCGTCAAGGTCGAATACCGACGCCACTTCACTCGCAGCCACCAGGTGACCGTGGTGGATGGGGTCAAACGTGCCGCCCATAACGCCAAGGCGATAAGGGCGGTTCCCGTTCGCTGTGCCGTCTGCGGTGTCGATGCGTGCGTTCATGCGTGCGGTTCCAGCGGCTCCACCTGAGGCGGAAGCCTACTCGGCGATACCCTGGCCGTGATCGTGCTTGTTAGGGTGCTGACGCTGCGGATCCACGTGCTCGGGGGCTGCTTCGTGACGGTGCCCCAGGCTGGTGAACGCCATGGTGGCGAACATCAGGACCATGAAAATGCCAAAAATGACGGCACCGTAAACGAGCGCAGGAGTGCCCTCGGCGTGTTCTTCAGCAACTTCGGCCGCCATCATTGCAGCACTGGAAAGCTGGATCAGCATGAATCTCCCTAAATCAACCGCCGGAGAACCCGGCAGAGCAACGTTTCTAGATCAATGGTACGCGTCTGTGGCCCGAACAACGCAGTTCGGGCCCGGGGGTGAAGGGGGTTAGCCCCGCACCTGCCCCTCGCCCTGGATGATCCATTTGGTGGTCGTCAATTCCTTCAGGCCCATCGGACCCCGCGCATGCATCTTCTGGGTGGAGATGCCTACCTCTGCGCCGAGGCCGAGTTCACCGCCGTCGGTAAAACGGGTGGAGGCATTGACGATCACGGCAGCGGAGTCGATTTCGGCAATGAAGCGCTCTGCGTTGGCGAGGTCGTTGGTGATGATGGCCTCGGTGTGCCCGGTGGTCCAGCGGCGGATGTGCTCCAGCGCTTCATCCATGGAATCCACCATCGCCACGGCCAGGTCCAGATCCATGTACTCGCGGCCCCAGTCCTCGTCCGTGGCAGCCGTGGCTGTTACGCCGTCAGGCAGAATTTCCCGGATCCGTTCGTCGGCGTGCAGCCGCACCCCGGAAGCCGCCAGGGCGGCCAGGACTTCGCGGGCTGCCTTGCCGCCGCTGTGCACCAGCAGGGTTTCCACGGTGTTGCAGACACTCGGCCGCTGCGTCTTGGCATTCAGCAGGATGTCGATGGCCATCTCTTCGGGCGCGGTCTCGTCCAGGAAAATATGGACGTTGCCCTCGCCGGTCTCAATGACCGGTACGGCGGCGTTGGTTACCACGTTCTGGATCAGTGCCCGGCCGCCACGGGGAATCAGGACGTCCACGCGCCCGCGGGCCTTCATGAGGACGTTGGCGCCCGCCCGGCCGTAACCGTCGATGGTCTGGACAGCGTCCGAAGGCAGCCCCACAGTTTCCAGGGCATCCCGGATCAGATCGACCAGAACGGTGTTGGTCGAAGCGGCGGCGCTGCCGCCGCGGAGGATCACCGCGTTTCCGCTCTTGAGCGCCAGTCCCGCGATATCCACGGTCACGTTGGGCCGGGCCTCATAGATGGCACCCACCACGCCCAGGGGAACATGGACCTGCCGCAGGCGCAGCCCGTTGGGCAGGGTCTGTCCGCGGGCTACCGAACCCACGGGATCCGGCAGGCCGGCCAGGTTCCGCAGCGCGTCGGCCAGCCCCTCAATGCGTTCCGGGGTCAGTGTCAGCCGGTCCAGCAGCGCTTCAGATGTGCCGTTGTCCCGGCCCCGCTGAACATCCTCCGCGTTCGCGGCCAGTACGACGTCGCGCTTGGCGACGACGTCCTGGGCGATCTGCTCCAGGGCAAGATCCTTCCAGGCGCGGTTGGCACGGGCCATCCGCCGGGCGGCAGTCCTGGCCCGGTCGGCAATGCGGTGCACTCCGGCTTCGACTTCCTCCGGGGTTGGCGTACCGCTCCCGTTGCGGCCGGCGGATGTGGCGGACGTGCTCACGGAAGTGGTGTTCACAGCGGTCATGCTCCCAGTGTAGCGGCGGCCCCGCGGGCCTGCCCGGTCCGTGACGCTGCGGGTGCCGTCCCTGCTCCGGCGGAGCGGGGCTGCAGGATGACCAGGTCATTAACGTGCACCACTGAACGTTCATATCCGTGGCCCAGTTCGCGGGCCAGCTCACGGGTGGAGCGTCCCAGCATCTGGGGCAGTTCATCGGAGGCATAGTTGGTCAGCCCGTGGGCGAGGACGCGTCCGGAGGTATCGCGCAGCGCCACCGGGTCCCCGGGCTCAAAGTGCCCTTCCACAGCAACAATGCCAGCGGGCAGCAGCGACCGGCGCCGCTCCCCCACGGCCCGGGCCGCGCCGTCGTCGAGCACCAGGCTGCCCTGGATCCTGGCGAGGTGGGCCAGCCAGAGCAGGCGGATCGGCTGGCGGACGCCGCGCGTGGCGAACCAGGTGCCGACGTCCTCTCCGGCCAGTGCCGCGGCGGCATTTTCGGTGGAGGTGACCAGGGCCGGGATGCCCGACTGCGCGGCAATGGTGGCCGCCTCGACCTTGGTGACCATGCCGCCGGTGCCGACCCCGGCTTTGCCGACCTTGCCGATCCGGACGTCTTCAAGATCCTTCAGACCGGTCACTTCCGGAATGCGCCGCGCGCCGGCAGCCGGCGGGCCGTCGTAGAGCGCATCGACGTCGGAAAGCAGGATCAGGGCGTCGGCTTTGACCAGGTGGGCAACGAGGGCTGCCAGCCGGTCATTGTCGCCGAAGCGGATTTCGTGGCTGGCGACGGTGTCATTTTCGTTGACGATGGGAACCACGCCGAAGTTCAGCAGCCGCTCCATGGCCCGGTGTGCGTTGGCGTGGTGGGTCCGGCGCATCAGGTCTTCCACAGTGAGCAGGACCTGGCTCACCGTCACACCGTGGGCTCCGAACGCCTGGGTGTACCGGGCCATCAGCAGCCCCTGGCCCACGCTGGCGGCGGCCTGCTGGGTCGACAGCTGGGCCGGCCGCTTGGACAGGCCCAGCGGCGCGAGGCCTGCAGAGATGGCGCCGGAGGACACCAGGATGACTTCGGTTCCCTGCCGGCGCCGCGCGGCCAGGACGTCGGCAAGGGAATTCAGGGCCTCATCCGAGATGCCGCCGGCAACGGACGTCAGCGATGAGGAGCCAACCTTCACGACGATGCGGCGGGCGCGGGCGAGGCCCGCCCGCGACTTCAGCGGCCGTTTGGGGGCGGGAGGGATCTGTGCTTCGGTTTCTTCACTCATGACGGATCTACCCTATGTCCAAGTCCACTCCCGCCCCGCTTCCGTTAAGGGATTAGTCCTCTTCGGCTGCCGGCGGAGCCGAGTGCTTGTAGTTCACCGACTCGGTCCAGATTCCGGCCTTGCGCTCAGCTTCCAGCTCTGCGCGGGCCGCTGCACGGGCGTCCTTGCGCTTCTGGTGGTCTTCCCGCTTTTCGTTGCGGGTCGGCCGGGCGAACTCTTCGATGCGGATGTCGGAACCGCGCGGCGAGGCAGCAAGCAGTTCAGCGCCGCCGATCATCGTCGGTTCCCAATCGAACACCACACCGTCGCCTTCGCCGATGACCACTGCGTCGCCGGGCTTGGCACCGGCTTTGAACAGCTGGTCCTCGATTCCCAGCTTCGCCAGGCGGTCGGCCAGGTAGCCCACGGCCTCGTCGTTGGTGAAGTCCGTCTGCTGGACCCAGCGCACCGGCTTGTCACCGATGACGCGGAACAGCGGTTCCAGGTTGCGCTCTTCGCGGCGGATGGTGAATCCACCCTTGCCGTTGACGGACCGGGGCCGCACAACCGGAGGTGCGATCCGCGGCGGAGCGGTCTCCACGGCCTTGCGGGCCTCGGAAACAATGGCCGCCATGGCGAATCCAAGTTCGCGCAGACCCTCATGGCTGGAGGCCGAGACCTCGAAGACCCGATAGCCGCGCTTCTCAAGTTCCGGCCGGACGAATTCGGCCATGTCGCGCCCGTCGGGGACGTCAACCTTGTTCAGGGCCACCAGGCGCGGACGCTGGTTCAGGGGTACCACGTCGCCGTCGGCGCCCGCGTAGCTCATGTCAACTTCGTACTTTTCCAGCTCGGCCTCAATGATGTCGAGGTCGCTGAGCGGATCACGGTCAGTTTCCAGGGCCGCGCAGTCCAGGACATGGACCAGGGCGGCGCAGCGCTCGACGTGGCGCAGGAAGTGGTGGCCGAGGCCCTTGCCCTCCGAAGCGCCTTCGATGAGCCCCGGAACGTCGGCCACGGTGAAACGGACATCGCCCGCCTGCACCACGCCGAGGTTGGGGATGAGGGTGGTGAAGGGGTAGTCGGCAATCTTCGGCCGGGCAGCTGACATGGCCGCGATCAGGGAAGACTTGCCGGCGGAGGGGAACCCGACGAGCGCAATGTCGGCAATGGACTTGAGCTCCAGGACAATGTCCCGCTCGTCTCCCGGGGTGCCGAGCAGCGCAAAGCCGGGGGCCTTGCGCTTCTGCGAGGAGAGCGAGGAGTTGCCCAGCCCGCCCTGGCCACCGGCGGCCGCCACGTATTCGGCGCCCATGCCCACAAGGTCGGCCAGGACTTCGCCGTCCTTGGACTTGACCACGGTCCCTTCCGGAACCGAGAGGACGAGGGTCTCCCCCGTCTTGCCTGCGCGCCAGTCACCCATACCGGGGCCACCGTTGCCGGCGTGGCGGTGCGGGGCGTGGTGGTAGTCCAGAAGGGTTGTAGTCTGTCCGTCCACGCGCAGGATGACGTCGCCGCCGTCCCCGCCGTTCCCGCCGTCGGGACCACCCAGCGGTTTGAACTTCTCGCGCTTTACGGACACACACCCATGGCCGCCGGCACCGCCCGAAACATGCAGTACAACACGGTCTATAAAGCTGGCCATGGTTCTCCTTGTTGAAAAATTTGGATCAAGCCAAGTCTACTCGGCTTAAAAAAGACGGTGGGGCGGGCCATCATGGCCCGCCCCACCGGAAAAGCTGTTTAGCCGGAAATTACTCGGCTGCTGCGACGATGTTCACAACGCGGCGTCCACGACGGCTGCCGAACTCGACAGCTCCAGCCTCAAGGGCGAACAGAGTGTCGTCTCCGCCGCGGCCAACGCCTGCGCCGGGGTGGAAGTGGGTGCCACGCTGGCGGACGATGATTTCGCCTGCCTTGACAACCTGGCCGCCGAAGCGCTTCACGCCGAGGTACTGTGCGTTGGAGTCGCGGCCGTTGCGAGTAGAGCTCGCACCTTTCTTATGTGCCATTTTCTAATCCTGCCTTTGCTCTGACTGATCTTGATGCCTAAGGTGCGGGCAATCCCGCGGTTCCGGCTCCAGTAATGGAACCGGCACGTAGGAATCAGGAGTTGATGGAGGTGACCTTGACCTTGGTCAGCGAGGAGCGGTAGCCCTGACGCTTCTTGTAACCGGTCTTGTTCTTGAACTTCTGGATAACAATCTTCGGACCCCGGAAGTTCTCGATAACTTCTGCCGTAACCGTAACCTTTGCCAGGTCCGCAGCGGCAGAGGTGACCTTGTCGCCATCAACCAATAGCAGGGCAGGCAGCTCAAAAGTGCTGCCGGCTCCACCGGGGACGCGGTCCAGGGTTACGAGGTCTCCAACGGAAACCTTTTCTTGGCGGCCGCCAGCGCGGACAATCGCGTACACCACTTGGGAACTCACTTCTCTCGACGTTTAATACTTGGATGCGCACTACCCCGGACCAGATATGTGTCCGGCTTGCGCCATGCAGTCACGCCCTTTACCGAAGAATGGCTTCGAAGGCGTCCGCACCGAAGTTCAAGGCTACGCTAAGGGACCCATTCGCTGCAAATGCACGGTAGTCTCCAGCGTGCCATCCAACCTCGGGAATCATCGGACGTCACTGCGCTGGAACTACTTTATAACACTTCCGCGCTGTTGCGCTGCACCAGCGCCCATCTGCCGGACAGAGCTGCCCGGAGATGCCCGGAGACGGCAGCAGGCTGCCGTCCGGTCCGGACGGCAGCCTGCTGCACTGGTCTTCAGTTCCGGGCCCAAGGCCGGCCCGGAGGCTGCCTTACAGGTCGGAAGCCGGAACCCCGACGCCGAGGATCACCGGGGCGGCAGCTTCGGTGCGCGGTTTGGCGGGCACCTGGGCGGAGACCGCCGTCGTGCTCCCCTGGGCAGCGGGTTCCGCGGCCTCTGCCTTGATGATCTGTGCGTCAGCGGAGCCCTGCGGGCTGCGCGCGGCGCGGCGCCGCCGCGGACGCTGCGGGGCCTCTCCGCCGCTGGGAGCGGCCGCAGCGGCCGGACCTGCAGCGGATGTCGTCCTGGCACTGTCCTGCGGCGCTGAACCGGCTGCAGCCTGCTTCCCGGCATCCGTTTCGCCGGACGCCACCGGAGAAACATCGTTGAAGGCCTCCGTCAGGCTTTCCAGGGTCAGCTGGACCTCCTGGCGGACCGGGCGGCGGCGCTCCCTGCGGGGAACAACTACCGTCTCGCCCTGGATCCGGAGGATGGCACCGGCCTCTTCGGGTACGTCGTCGTGAGGCTCCTTGATGAGGGGCTTCTCTTCCGGCGCAGCGGGAGCGTCCTTGGCAGCAGCAGGAGCAGCCCCGGCTTCCGGAGTTCCTTCGGCGTCGTGCGCTGCGGCCGTGGCCGCGGCGATGGTGGCCAGTGCTGCCCGGGCTGCCTCCGCCTTCGCGGCGCGCTCAGCGTCCTCCGGCTGTGGTTCGTCAACCTTGGCCGGCTCAGCCGGTGCAGCTGCCTGCGGCTGCGGTGCCTGGTTCTGGTTCCGGTTGCGGCGCTTGCGCTCCCCGCGGGACTGCTTCTCCTGCTTGAGGTGCTGCTGGTGGTTGTCGTCAGAGACGGCATGCCCGGAGTGGCTGGTGCTGCGGCGGTGTTCCACGGGGATGTCATGGGTGATGACGCCGCGGCCGTCGCAGTGTTCACAGTTCTCGCCGAAGACCTCGAGCAGGCCGGTGCCCATCCGCTTACGGGTCATCTGGACCAGGCCCAGCGACGTCACCTCGGCAACCTGGTGCTTGGTGCGGTCGCGCCCCAGGCACTCGACCAGGCGCCGGAGCACGAGGTCACGGTTGGCTTCGAGCACCATGTCGATGAAGTCGATGACGATGATGCCGCCAATGTCCCGCAGGCGCAGCTGGCGGACGACTTCCTCCGCCGCTTCCAGGTTGTTCTTGGTAACGGTTTCTTCCAGGTTGCCGCCGCTGCCGGTGAATTTGCCGGTGTTGACGTCCACCACGGTCATGGCTTCGGTGCGGTCGATGACCAGGGAGCCGCCGGAGGGCAGGAAGACCTTGCGGTCCAGTGCCTTGGCGATCTGCTCGTCGATGCGGCTGGCGGCGAAGATGTCCTCGTCCTTGGTCCACTTTTCCAGGCGGCCCACCAGGTCCGGAGCCACGTAGGTTACGTAGGCCTCGATGGTGTCCCATGCCTCCTCGCCGGAGACGATCAGCTTGGAGAAGTCCTCATTGAAGACGTCGCGGACCACCTTGATGGTCAGGTCCGGCTCACCGTAGAGCAGTTCCGGCGGGAGCGTTTTGGTGGACTTGGCCTTGGCCTCGATGTTCTCCCACTGCGCCCGGAGCCGGTTGATGTCGTTCATCAGCTCTTCTTCGGACGCGCCTTCGGCGGCCGTGCGGACAATGACGCCTGCGTTCTGCGGCAGGTGGTCCTTGAGGATCTTCTTGAGGCGGTTCCGCTCCACATCGGGGAGCTTGCGGGAGATACCGGTCATCGACCCGCCCGGGACGTAGACCAGGTAACGGCCCGGCAGGGAGATCTGGCTGGTCAGGCGTGCACCCTTATGGCCCACCGGATCCTTGGTGACCTGAACCAGGACAGAGTCGCCGGATTTCAGGGCCAGCTCGATGCGGCGCGGCTGTCCATCCAGGCCGGCGGCATCCCAGTTGACTTCACCGGCGTACAGGACCGCGTTGCGGCCGCGTCCGATGTCAACGAAGGCAGCTTCCATGCTCGGGAGCACGTTCTGGACCTTGCCGACGTACACGTTGCCGATCAGCGAGTCCTGCTGCGTGTTGGAGACGAAGTGCTCGGCCAGGACGCCGTCCTCAAGCACACCGATCTGGATCCTGTCATCACGCTGGCGCACGATCATCTGACGGTCGACTGATTCACGGCGGGCCAGGAACTCGGCCTCGGTGATCACATGGCGGCGGCGTCCGGACTCGCGTGATTCGCGGCGCCGCTGCTTCTTTGCCTCGAGACGGGTGGAGCCCTTAACGCTGGTGACGCGGTCGTTCACCGGCGGTTCAGCGTGGGCGCGCGGCGCGCGGACACGGGTCACGGTGTTGGGCGGATCATCATCCGAGCCGCCGGTCAGTTCAAGATCGGCGTCTCCGCGGCGGCGGCGGCGCCGGCGGCGGGAGGTAACTCCCTCGGCATTCTCATCGGCCGGCGCAGTCTCGCTGCCTTCTTCGCCCTCGGTGCCGGCTTCGTTTTCGGGCTTTGAGCGTCCCCGGCTGCGGCGCCGGCTCCGGCGGGAGCGCCCACCATCCCGGCTTTCGTCGGTTTCGTCGGAGGAGTCCTCGGTATCCGGGTCCGTCCTGGCCTCCACCACGGGCTTGACGGCAGTGAGGTCCGGGGCGTGAAAGAGCACCGACGTCGCGGATTCGGGGATTGCGAAGGGATTCAGCGCTGAGGGAGTTTCCTCCACCGCAGGGGCGGGTTCGCCGGCGGTGGCCCCAGCCGGCGCTGCCGCTGTTTCGCCATCCTCGGGTGCTTCAGCCGGTGCCGGAGTTTCCTCGGTCGGAGCTGCTGCGGCGGGAGTCTCCGCCTTGCCCGGCTGGCCCGCTTTGGCCGTGGAACGGCGGCGGGTGCGCGGGGCGGCCTTGGCCGGGACTTCCGCCGGATCTGCTGCCTCAGGGGCCGGGGTTGCAGCGGCAGGTGCTTCGCCGGCTGCAGGTGCTGCGTCCTGGGCAGGTGCATCCGGCGCTGCGGCAGCGGGGGCATCGGCGTCAGCAGTGGCCGCGGCCTTCTTGACGGGTGTGCGACGGCGCCGGACGGCCTTTGCGGGGGCCGGTGCGGCTTCAGCCGCGTCAGCTGCGGCTGCTTCAACCGGTACGGCTTCCACTGCTTCAGCTGTGGCGGCTGGTGCTTCGGCACCGGTGGCACCGGTGTCTGCAGCGGCCGGCGAAGTTTCCGCAGCCGGCTTGCGCCGGGGTGCGCGGGTCCGTTTGGGTTTTTCCACCGGTTCCGGCGAGGAAGTATCCGCAGCGGGAGGATCAGTGGGGGTCTCCGGCTCGGTCACGGAAGCCGCGGCGGGCTTCCGCCTGGTCCGGGTGGCCCGCTTGACGGGCGCTTTCGCAGCAGGCTCCCCTGCTGCGCCGGGAGCTGCAGCAACCGTTTCCGGCACCGCTTCGGCCGCCGGGGCGGCTTCTACTGCTTCTTCTGTTGTGCGTTCAGTATTCATATAAAGCTATGCTCCGGCCCCCGCGGCACTGGCCACATTCCAATGCCCGGAGGGCAATGTATCGGCTGTGCGGGGGCATCGCAGCCTGCGCCAGCCGGAAGTCGTCTAAATGTCATTCGAGGTCGCACCATCGTGAGGGCACGGCATCACTCGCAAGACCAGCGGCGCTTTTCCTGCTACCTGCTCGGAACGGCTATACGTTTGGGCTGTGGTAGGGCTGATCGGCGGATTCCCCTGCCCCATCCGGATTGATGGGTATTTCCTACCTGGGAAGCGTCGCCGACAGCACCGGAAGCCTGTCGCTGGACCGTTGACGGAATGTGGTTCCGCCACCAGCCACAGCCATTATCTCACACGGAGGTCAAATCCGGACCTTTACACGGCATAGAATCGGACCACCGACACCTGTCCAAAGGAGCAACGCGTGCCTTCCAGCGCCACTCGCCCGCCCGCCCGAGACCAGGCCGCCTACCGCGGCGATGAGTCCGGCCTGGCCCGTTCCGTCCGCCAGCGCCCGTACGCGCTGCTGCTCCTCATCACATCCCTGGTGGGCTGGGCGGCCTCGGGCATCCTGGTGCTTGAACGGCTGCGGGTCTACGCCGACTCCAACTATGTCACGAGCTGCGACATCAGCCCCTGGGTCTCCTGCGGGACCGTTTTTCAGACCTGGCAGGCCGCTCTCTTCGGCTTCCCCAACCCGCTGATCGGCATCGTTGCCTTTGCGGTGACTATCACGGTGGCCATGTCAATGCTGGCCGGCGCGCAGTTCTCCCGCTGGTACTGGGTGGCAGTCCAAGCCGGCGTCACCGTAGGGATGGGCTTCGTGGTCTGGCTCTGGAGCCAGGCCCTCTTCGATATCTACGTCCTGTGCCTCTACTGCATTGTCGTGTGGACGGCGATGATCCCGCTGTTCGTCTTTACGACGGTGCGGAACCTCGCCCACGGCGTCATTCCGGCACCCAAGAGCTTGGTCAACTTTGTTTCGGAGTGGGCGTGGGCCATCACTGCCCTGTTCTGGGTTTCCGTGGCGGCCTCGATCTTCTTCCGCTTTATGAATGCGTTCCTGGGCGGCTAAGCTGCTTCAGCTCGGCAGCTGAAGCAGCTTCCTGCCCTATCCGAGGGGCAGTGCCCAGCCCAGCACCACGGGTTCCCGCTGCCCCTTCCAGAGAGCGGCCAGGGAGGGCGGCGGCGCTGCCCGTCCCCCAAGGTCAAGGAGACGCACCACGGAGAGTTCCCAGTCCCCCTGACGAAGCGTGGACGTTACCCAGCCCCCGGGTTCATGGTCGGGTGCTTCCACCAGTTCTTCGCCGTCCGGCATTCCGCTGCCCACCAGTTCCACGGTGGGTTCCAGTTCCCTGCGCACCCCGTCTTCCTCGACGTACAGCGGAGCCTGGTCCCTGCCGTCAATGACAGCAGCTGCGAATTCCTGGGTATAGACAGGATCTCCGCAGGCGTCGTAGACCCAGCGCCGGCCGAGGACTGAATGTTCCATGGTCCCGATCAGGAAGTCGTCGGCACCGGCCAGCGGCGCTCCCCGGTAGGTCAGGGGGACCTGGACAGTGTGGGAACCTGCCCGCACCAGATGCGTTTCGATGCCTACCTGGCCCGCCGGGTCGTCGAAACGGTATGCCCCCAGAGGCTCGGCTTCCACCGGACCGTCCTCCGGAAACCAGGAGGCTTTCGGCAGCCATTGGGAGATGAGTTCCATTTTTCCGGGGCGCAGCTCGGCGCTGTAGATACGTGCCATGAAGCACAGCCTAGGCCACGGGTGCGGCAAAGACACAGGAAGCCGGCACCCTTTGCGGGTGCCGGCTTCCTGCCGTCTTACGCGGATCCGGACTAGTTGCCGAACCAGATACCAATCTCGCGTTCTGCGGACTCTGCCGAGTCAGAACCGTGGACCAGGTTCTGCTGGACCTTCGTGCCCCAGTCCCGGCCGAAGTCGCCGCGGATGGTTCCCGGAGCGGCAGTGGTCGGTTCGGTGGTGCCGGCCAGGGAGCGGAAGCCCTCGATGACCCGCTGGCCTTCGAAGACCGCAGCCACGATCGGACCACTGAGCATAAACTCCACCAGCGGTTCGTAGAACGGCTTCCCGACGTGCTCTTCGTAGTGTGCCTCGAGCAGTTCCCGGGTGGCGTCCATCTTCTTCAACTCGGCCAAGGTGTAGCCCTTGGCCTCGACGCGGGCCAGGATGGCGCCGGTCAGGTTCCGCTTAACGCCGTCGGGCTTGATCAGGACGAGTGTGCGCTCGGTGCTCACGCTTGGTATCTCCTTGAAGTTGGGGTTGGTCGGTGTTGCCTGCTCATAAGCCTAACTGCTGGCTTCGCCGGGTTCCTGCCCGCCGGTTTCTCCGCCGTGGCTGGCATCCCACTCGGCCTGCTCCCGGTCACGCTGCCGGTTTTCCCGGTCCAGACGCGCTCCGGTACGCAGCGCGTACCACCAGGTGCCGGCAAAGAGCGCACCGACCAGGAACATCATCGGTTCCAGGAACCCGGTGGCAATGATGGCCAGCTGCAGGATCCAGCCGATCCACGGGCCTGCGGGCTTGGACAGGAATGCACATGCCGCCACCAGTGCGGCGGCCAGCAGGATGCCCCCGGCCAGGATGGCCACGGGCGCCACCCGGTCCCGCTGCAGTCCGAAAACCGCCAGGGTGCCAAAGAGCACCACAAAGGCTTCCAGGCTCAGGACGGTGGACGCAAACATCACGCGGATGGACCGGCGCTTTTTGGGCATGCCGGGACGCCATTCGCGCTGGGCCTTGGTCATTCGTGCCATGTGCTTACTTTCCGAGAAGGGTGCGCGCTTCCGCGACCACCGTGATGGAACCGATGATGAGCACGCCGCCGGCGAGGTCGTTGTTCTCCTCCGCCTTGGCAACAGCCCACTCGATCGCGTTGTCGAGGGCGGGTTCCACCTGGATATCCGCGTCGGCGAAACCGGCGTCAACTGCGTCCTGGACGAGTTCCTCCGCAGGGATGGCCCGGGGCGAGCTGGACTGCGTCAGGCAGATGCCTGTGACAATGTCCCCCAGCGTTTCCCTGAGCTCGGTGAGGATTCCCACGGAATCTTTCTCCGCCAGAACGCCGGCAACAATGACCAGTGAGGAGAGGTTGAAGGACTCCAGCACCGCCTGGGCGCTGGCTTTTGCCCCGGCAGGATTGTGTGCGGCGTCCACAATGATGGTCGGCGCAGTGCGCACCACTTCCAGGCGCCCGGGAGACGTCACCGTCTGGAAGCCCGTGCGCAGGAGTTCAACATCGAGTTCCTTGGTTCCGCCGCCAATGAAGGCTTCCAAAGCGGCGACGGCGAGGGCGGCGTTCTCCGCCTGGTGCGCCCCGTGCAGCGGGACCAGCAGTTCCTCGTAACGGCCCGCCAGTCCGTTGATGGTCACCATCTGACCGCCTACGGCCATAGTCCGGGACTCGACGCCGAACTCCACGCCCTCAAAGCGGAACGGCACGCCAACCTCGTTGGCCTTCTCCAGCAGGACCTGGGCGGCCTCCACCGGCTGAGCCGCGCTGATCAGGAAGCCATTCTCCTTGATGATGCCGGCTTTTTCCAGTGCGATGTCCGCGACGTCGTCACCGAGCAGCTCGGTGTGGTCGAGGGAAATCGGCGTAACCACTGAGACCTGGCCGTCGCCGACGTTGGTCGCGTCGGTAATACCGCCCAGCCCCACTTCGATCACGGCCACGTCAACGGGTTCGTCGGCAAAAACGGCGAACGCCAGAATGGTCACGCACTCGAAGTACGTCAGCCGGGGTTCCCCGGCGGCGTCCAGCTCGGCGTCGACCATCTGCAGATACGGGTGGATTTCGTCCCAGATCCGCACGAAGGTCTCATCCGAGACGGGTTCACCGTCAATGCTGATGCGTTCGGTGACTTTGCTCAGATGCGGGCTCGTATAGCGCCCTGTGCGCAGCCCATAGGCCTGCAGCCCGCCCTCGATCAGCCGCGCCGTCGACGTTTTGCCGTTGGTGCCGGTGATGTGGATGATCGGGAAAGCCTTGTTCGGCTCGCCCAGGAGCTCCATGGCACGGAACAGGGGAGCCATGCGCGGCTCCATCCTGTTCTCCGGTGCCCGGCTGAGCAGTTCCGCATAAACGCTCTCGACGGAGAACCCGTCGATGGACCCCGAGGGGCTGTCCGCGTTGTTCATTAGATTTTCTCCACGGTTACATCGAAGGATTCGTCGCCGCCGCGGCTTGCGGCGGTGAGCACCAGGTCATCGGTCAGGGTTTCGGCCTTGATGAGGTCCGCGTTGGCTTCCAGTGCTGCGGCCTCTCCGGCGCCGGTGGACACCGTGGCGCGGATCCGGTCGCTGATGTGCAGGCCTGCATCGCGGCGGGCCTGCTGGATCGCGCGGATTGCGTCCCGGGCGGTGCCTTCGGCAGCGAGCTCGGGAGTCACCTCGGTGTTCAGTACCAGGAAGCCGCCGCCGGGCAGGACCGCCACAGCCTTGGAGGATTCACCGTCGCCGGACTCCACCACGGTTTCCAGGGTGTATTCGTGCGGTTCCAGGGCCAGTCCCCCGGCGGTGACAGCGCCGTCGTCGGCCACCGACCAGTCGCCGGACTTGGCCGCCTTGATGGCGGTCTGCACGTTCTTGCCCAGGCGCGGACCGGCGGCCCGGGCGTTGACCACCAGTTTCTGCGTGATGCCGAACTCGGACGGGTCTGCGGCGCCGGCGTCGATCAGCCGGACCGACTTCAGGTTGAGCTCGTCGGCGATGATGGCCGCAAAGTGGCCTTCCAGCTTTTCAGCGTCCGGCGCCACAACCGTCATACCGGAGAGCGGCAGGCGGACCCGGAGGTTGGCGCCCTTGCGCAGCGACGAGCCAACGGAAGCGATCTTGCGGGTGAGGTCCATGCGGGCCACCAGGTCCGCATCCCGCGGGAACGCTCCGGCTTCGGGCCAGTCGGTCAGGTGCACGGAACGCCCGCCGGTCAGGCCGCGCCAGATCTCCTCCGAGACCAGCGGCAGCAGCGGCGCAGCCACCCGGCAGACGCTTTCGAGGCAGGTGTAGAGCACGTCGAAGGCCTGGGTGTCCTCGTCAAAGAACCGGCTGCGGCTGCGGCGGACGTACCAGTTGGTCAGGGTGTCCATGTAAGCGCGCAGCATCTCGCAGGCGACGGACACGTCATAGGTGTCCAGCGCCGTCGTCATATTCCGGATGAGGTCACCGGTGGCGGCCAGCATGTACTGGTCAAGGGGTTCGGTGGACTCGTGGCGCAGCGTCGCCTCGTAACCGGCGCCGTTGTTGGCAGCGTTGGTGTAGAGGGTGAAGAAGTGCCAGACGTTCCAGAGCGGGAGGATGACCTGCCGGACGCCGTCGCGGATCCCCTGCTCCGTGACGACCAGGTTGCCGCCGCGCAGGATCGGGGAAGCCATCAGGAACCAGCGCATGGCGTCGGAGCCGTCGCGGTCCAGCACCTCGGAGACATCCGGGTAGTTCTGCAGCGACTTGGACATTTTCTGCCCGTCGGAGCCGAGGACGATGCCGTGGCTGATGACGTTGCGGAACGCCGGCCGGTCAAAGAGCGCCGTGGCCAGCACATGCAGCGTGTAGAACCAGCCGCGGGTCTGGCCGATGTACTCCACAATGAAGTCGCCTGGGTTGTGGTGCTCGAACCAGTCCGCGTTCTCATGCGGGTAGTGCACCTGGGCGTAGGGCATGGAGCCGGAGTCGAACCAGACGTCCAGGACGTCCTCGACACGGCGCATGATGGACTGGCCCTCTTCCGGGGTGCGGGGATCGTCCGGGTTGGGCCGGGTCAGCTCGTCGATGAACGGGCGGTGCAGGTCCGGCTGGCCTTCCTTGTTCAGGGGCAGCCGGCCGAAGTCCGCCTCCATCTCCGCCAGGGAGCCGTAGACGTCGGTGCGCGGGTAGTTGGGGTCATCCGAAACCCACACCGGGATAGGGCTGCCCCAGTAGCGGTTGCGGCTGATCGACCAGTCGCGGGCGTTTTCCAGCCACTTGCCGAACTGCCCGTCCTTGACGTTCTCCGGGATCCAGTTGATCTCCTGGTTCAGCTCGACCATACGGTCCTTGATCTTGGTGACCTCCACGAACCAGGAGGAGACCGCCTTGTAGATCAGCGGGTTCCGGCAGCGCCAGCAGTGCGGGTAGCTGTGCTCGTAGCTGGCCTGGCGCAGCAGCCGGCCTTCGGCCTTGAGTTCGCGGGTGATCGGCTTGTTGGCCTCAAAGACCTGCAGACCGGCGATTTCGGCCAGCGGGCCTTCGCCGAACATGGGCAGGAACTTGCCGCCCTCGTCCACGGAGAGGATCACCGGGATGCCGTTGGCTTCGCAGATCTTCTGGTCATCTTCACCGTAGGCCGGAGCCTGGTGGACGATGCCGGTGCCGTCGGTGGTAGTGACGTAGTCGGCCACCACCACACGCCAGGCGCTGGCGGTGCCCCACTTCTCAGCATCGGTGTAGTAGTCCCACAGCGGCTGGTAGCGCAGCCCTTCGAGTTCCTTGCCGGTGTGCACGGAGGTGACGGCGGCGCGGGCGGAATCGGCGTCGTCGTACCCCAGGTCCTTGGCGTAGGAACCGACCAGGTCCTCGGCGAGGAGGAAGCGGGCCTCGCCTGCCGCTTCCTGATCCAGCATCGTGCCGTTGGGACCGGCGGGGACGACGGCGTAGCGGACGTCCGGTCCGACGGCGAGGGCCATGTTGGTGGGCAGCGTCCACGGCGTGGTGGTCCAGGCGACGGCGTTGACGCCCTCAAGCTCGGCGGAGAGCACGTTGTCTCCGGCGAGCAGCGGGAAGGTGACCGTGACCGTCTGGTCCTGGCGCATCTTGTAGACGTCGTCGTCCATGCGCAGCTCGTGGTTGGAGAGCGGGGTCTCGTCCTTCCAGCAGTACGGGAGCACCCGGAAACCGCTGTAGGTCAGGCCCTTTTCATGCAGGGTCTTGAAGGCCCAGATGACCGACTCCATGTACTCGACGTTGAGCGTCTTGTAGTCGTTGTTGAAGTCCACCCAGCGGGCCTGGCGGGTGACGTAGTCCTGCCACTCGCCGGCGTACTTCATGACCGAGGCGCGGCAGGCATCGTTGAACTTGTCGATGCCCATCTTCTCGATCTGGACCTTGTCGCTCATGCCCAGCTGCTTCATGGCTTCCAGCTCGGCCGGCAGGCCGTGCGTGTCCCAGCCGAAGCGGCGCTCCACGCGGTGTCCGCGCTGGGTCTGGTAGCGGGCCACCAGGTCCTTGACGTAGCCGGTGAGCAGGTGTCCGTAGTGCGGCAGGCCGTTGGCGAAGGGCGGACCGTCGTAGAAGACGAACTCGTTGGAGCCGTCCTTCCCGGCGGGCCGGGCGTCAATGGAGGCCTGGAACGTGCCGTCCTTATCCCAGTACTTCAGAACCCGTTCTTCGAGTTCCGGAAACTTCGGTGAGGACGCTGCAGCTTCGGCGGCATCGCCGGTGGAGGCCTTGGGGTAGATCTGTGGCATATTCGTCATCCTGGTAGCGGCAAGTAAATCTGGCTCGTGTAAAACAGGATGCGAGGGCGAGTCTCCGTCTTTGGCTGACGCCGGAGGAAACCGCGGTACCACCTCGCTTGCCGCCGTCGTGCGCCTGTGGATCTGGTGTGTTCCTGGTGCGCGCCGGCTGCCGCTCGTTGACTGCTGTGACGGGCTTACCCGTCCGGTTCTACTGGGCGCCGCCCCGTCCGTGAGACGGAGGTGGCGCTTTTCTTCCGGAAGCTCACCGGTGATAGCCGGGTCTAAGCTGCTTGGGCCAGTTTAGGCCACCCCCGGGGCGGATGTCGAAGCCACCCCGGGCGGGATGGCGCGGGACTTCCGCTAGCGGCGGATCACCTTGTGCTGAGCGGCCTGGGCGACGGGACGGATGACGACCTGGTCCAGGTTGACGTGGTGCGGAGCATTGAGGGCGTACGCCATCACGTCCGCGACGTCCTCGGCCGTGAGCGGCTTGCTGACCCCGGCGTAGATCTTTGCAGCGGCCGCTGCGTCACCGAGGCGGTTCACAGCGAATTCCTCGGTCTTCACCATTCCCGGCAGGATCTCGATCACCCGCACGTTGTGTTCCGCTTCCTCGAGCCGCAGCGCCTGGGCCATGGCCTCTTCGCCCGCCTTTGCGGCGCAGTACCCGGCTCCGCCTTCATAAGCTGCGAGTGCCGCAGTGGAGGTCAGCATCAGGATCGAACCGCGGCCGTTGTCCCGGAGTGAGGGCAGGAACGCCTGGGTCACGTACAGCGTGCCCAGAACATTAACGTTGTACATGCGGGTCCAGTCTTCGGGATTGCCGTCAGCGACGGAGTCCATGCCGAAAGCGCCTCCGGCGTTGTTGACCAGGGCATCCACTCCTCCGCCGGCAAGGACTGTCCGGGCCATCGCGTCCACGGATGCTTTGTCCGTGATGTCGCAGGTAACCGTCTGCGCGCCGGTCTCTTCCGCCAGCTCCCGGAGCCGGTCCTCCCGCCGGGCCACGGCGACGACGTCCCATCCGGTGTTCCGCAGCGCGCGCACTGCCGCTGCACCAATTCCCGAGCTGGCTCCGGTTACGACCACGCGCTTTTTCGTCATGGCGCCACCCTATCGGCTCCCCTTTCGTGGCCTGAATCAGGAGTCGTGCTGTGCGGGGTGGGTGGGGGCTGGGCTGGGTGACTGGGGGGCGGTGGGGGTGGGCAGGCCGAACTTCCTGCCTTTCGGCTGCCCGCCCTTCCCACGTTCTGCGTCAGGAGTGAATGATGAGGTCCCATAGGTAGCCATCCGTCACAAACCGTGGGAGGGGCGGGCAGGTTGTTTCACGTCCGGCACCGCTTAGTGTTGCTCCATGAACGACGGTATTCGGATTGAGTGGGCGGACCTGCCCCTGCCGGTCCGTTCGGCCGTTGAGTCCATAGTCGGCGGTCCAGTCGTCGTGACCAGCTCCGAGGCGGGAGGGTACTCGCCGGGAAGCGCGGACCGCATCGTCACAGCCAGCGGCCGCCGGGCCTTCGTGAAGGCTGTCAGCAGCTCACTAAACCCTGAATCTCCACACCTGCACCGCAGGGAAGCGCGGATCGTGAGCGTGCTCCCGGACGATCTGCCTATCCCCCGCTTCCTGGGTATGCATGACGACGGCGGGTGGGTCGCCTTGGTCTTCGACGATGTCGACGGTCGTCATCCTCGGCTTTCAGGCACCGATCGTGCCGCCGTCCTCACAGCACTGGACTCAATGTCGGCCCGGCCCCTGCCGGCACAGACTCTTGCAGTGCTTCCGCCGCTGGCTGACGAGCTGCGTCAGGATTTCCAGGGCTGGGAGAGGCTGCGCAGTGCGCCATACCCAGGACTTGACCCATGGGCAGCGAGGAACCAGGCACGTTTTGAGTCTCTTTCTGCTGCCGCCGCAGATGCTCTCAGCGGGAACCGGCTCGTGCACGGCGACCTCCGGTCCGACAACCTTCTCATCGGCAGCGATGGAAAAGTGGTCCTGGTGGACTGGCCGTGGGCAGCTCACGGTGCTCCCTGGTTCGATGCCCTGTCGGTGCTCATCGATGCGCGGACCCGTCATGCAATACGGAGACAGCGCTCCGGGAACATGCAGTCTTCGCCGCTTCCGACCCGGAGAAGGTGAACGCCGTGCTCGCAGGTCTGGCCGGATACTTCGTCGACAGTGCACGCCGACCCCCGCCGCCTGGGCTGCCCACGCTGCGTGCTTTCCAGCGGGCAGAAGGAATTGCATGTCTGGCATGGCTCCGCGAGCGGCTGGAGCCCGCAGGGATACGTTGAGCATGCCACTGGCTTCTTTCGGCTCCGACCGGAAGTCGCACGGGCCCTCCACAGGCGGAACAGGAGGGCCGGCTGTCCCCTGGTCGGGACCAATATGGCCCCGATCCCTGGGAACCCGGTCAGACTGGCCGGGTGGAACCTATGGAGGCCTTCTGCAGAGCTCATCACGGGCTGCTCAGCCGCGGTGCCTGGGAGGCGAACGGGTTCAGCCGGTCACAGCTCCGGGCGGCCGAACGCCGCGGGGTGCTGCAGCACAAACTCCCGGGCTACTACGGCCTGCCTGACTGTCCCGAAGAACTGCTGCTCGCCGCGTCCCTGTCCTCGTCGCTGACCTGTGCCTCGTCAGCGGAGGTAAAGGGGTGGTGGCTCCTGGAAAAACCAGAGCATGCGCACGTCCGTGCGGACAGGTCAATCCAGCATCCCGGCATCTGCCTGCACCGGGGCAGGAGGACAAGGGGCCGGCTCATTGCGTCCCCGGTCGAGATTATTCGGGACGCATTCCGGTGCCTGCCGCCGCTGCAGGCCCTGGTCCTCGCAGAATCCGCAGTGGCGCGCAATGCCGTTTCCCTGCCGACGCTCCAGCGGACCCTGGGACGAACACGGGATTGGCAAGCCCAAGGACTGCTGGCTGGTATGGGCCGGCCCAAGGCATCCCCGCTGGAGGTCTGTGCCCGTTACCATCTGTTGGCCGCCGGGCTGGCGGTCCAGGAGGAAGTCCTGGTGCCGGGCGTCGGCCGGGTGGACTTTCTGGTTGCGGGACGGCTCATCATTGAGATTGACGGCTTCGAGTTCCACAGCAACCGGAAGCAGTACCGCCAGGACCGGGCCCGGTGGAACGCCGCAACCGCACAGGGTTACCACACCCTGCGCATCACGGCTGAGCTTGTCCTCGGCGACCCTGAAGGGTTCATCCAGCTGGTTCGGAACGCCCTGGCGGACCCCAGGCCCTGACCAGCAGTTCATCCTAAGCCGACTTTTGGCTGGAACCATAGACCGTGTGCATGTCCTGTGTACCGGCCTTCCCACACTCTGTGACTGATGTTCAGCGATGTGATCACATTGGTCCCACCTGTCACATCAGGTGGGAACTCTGGGCCATCGCATCGCAGTTACCGGTCGCCGGTCGCCGGTTCACCCTACGGGCCGGCTGCGGCAGCGGTGGTTCCAAGAAACGCCACGGCAGGGGAAACGATGCGAACCTCGGCACGGACCAGACCGCCGGTGTCGGACCGGGCGGGGCGCTATGCGGAGGTAGTTCCGTGGCACGCATCGACAGAATTCCTGCCTGGTGGGCCTTAGCGGACAACTGGTGGCTCCCGCGTGGATGGATCGCCGGGGCGCACTCATCCTCTCCGGCGGCATAGCGATCGCACTGGTTGTTTCCAGCTACACGCCGGCCCCAGCACAAGCCCCAGCCCGCTACTCCCCCAACCTCCCCAGCACATAGTCCCGAATCACCACGGCCTCGTTCTGCTGCTCATTCCGGGCAGCGAAGAGCAGGACGGTGTCCGGCCGGGACCGGCACTGCTCAGCGAAAGAAGCAGCCGCCGGATTGTCCGACAGCTCCTGCAGATAGCGCCCGGTAAACCCTTGCCAGCGTTCCGGCCGGTGCCCAAACCACTGGCGCAGACCGGTGCTGGGTGCCACGTCCTTCAGCCAGTCGTCCAGCTGGGCACGTTCCTTCGATACCCCGCGCGGCCAGAGCCGGTCCACCAGGACCCGGAAACCGCCGTCGGGCTCCGCATAGATCCGCCGGATCCGCACGGTGGGAGATTCTGCCGCCATACGCCGGATGCTAACCCCCGCTCAGCCGCAAAGGAAGCCCGCCCAGCAGCGTCCACAACGGCCGACACAGATGCTGAACCAAAGGCCGCACATGGGACAATAGGGAGCATGGCTGAAAATACCCCGGGCACAGACACGCCCGCACCCGTCACCGTTTCCGTTCCTGACAAGCCCGCCCTGGAGGGGCTGGAAGAGTCCCTGAGCCGCCGCTGGCGGGAAGAGGGAACCTATGCCTTCAACCCGGACACGGTCCGGGACGAGGTCTACTCGATCGACACTCCCCCGCCGACGGCGTCCGGCTCGCTGCACGTGGGACACATGTTCTCCTACACGCAGACCGATGTGCTGGCCCGCTACCAGCGGATGAAGGGCAAGAACGTCTTCTATCCGATGGGCTGGGATGACAACGGCCTGCCCACCGAGCGCCGCGTGCAGAACTACTACGGTGTCCGCTGCGACCCGACCAAGCCGTACGATCCGGCCTACCAGCCGCCGGCCACCGCGCCGAAGAACCAGCGCGACTTCGACGTCGTCTCCCGCCGCAACTTCATCGAACTCTGCGAAGAGCTGGCAGTCGAAGATGAAAAGGTCTTCGAGAACCTCTTCAGTACGCTGGGCCTCTCCGTGGACTGGAACCGGACCTACCGGACCATTGATGACCATTCCCGCGCCGTCAGCCAGCGTGCCTTCCTTGAGAATCTGAAGGCCGGCGACGCCTACATGGCCGAAGCCCCGACGCTCTGGGACGTTACCTTCCGCACCGCCGTCGCGCAGGCTGAGCTCGAGGACCGCGAGCAGCCCGGTGCGTACCACCGGATCAGCTTCCACGCCCCGGACGGCGAGAAGATTCTGATCGAAACCACCCGCCCGGAACTGCTGCCCGCCTGCGTGGCGCTGGTGGCACACCCCGACGACGAGCGGTACCAGCGCCTGTTCGGCACCACGGTGAAGTCCCCGCTCTTCGACGTTGAGGTTGAGGTTAAGGCCCACCCCCTGGCGAAGCCGGACAAGGGCTCGGGCATCGCCATGATCTGTACTTTCGGCGACCTGACCGACGTGACCTGGTGGCGCGAGCTGAACCTTCCCACCCGCGCCGTGATCGGCCGTGACGGCCGGATCCTGGCCGACACCCCGGAATGGATCAAGACGCCGTCCGCCAAGGAGAACTACGCTGCCCTCGCCGGCAAGACCGTCTTCAGCGCCAAGGAAACCGCGGTTGAGCTGCTGCGCGCCAGCGGCGACCTGGACGGCGAGCCGAAAAAGATCACCCACCCGGTGAACTTCTTTGAAAAGGGCGACAAGCCGCTTGAGGTCGTCACAAGCCGCCAGTGGTACATCCGCAACGGCGGCCGCGACGCCGACCGCCGGGAACGGCTGATTGCCCGCGGCAAGGAAATCGACTTCCACCCGGCCTTTATGCGCTCCCGCTACGAAAACTGGATTGAAGGCCTGAACGGTGACTGGCTGGTCTCCCGCCAGCGGTTCTTCGGCGTTCCGGTCCCGGTCTGGTACCCGCTGGATGCCTCCGGCAACCCGGACTACGACAACCCGATCCTTCCGGCGTTCGAGTCCCTGCCGGCCGATCCGGCCGCGGACCCGGCACCGGGCTACGAGGAGTCCCAGCGCAATCAGCCCGGCGGATTCATCGGCGACGCCGATGTGCTGGACACCTGGGCCACCTCCTCCCTGACCCCGCAGATCGTGGGCGGCTGGGGTGTTGATGAGGATCTCTTCGCCAAGGTCTTCCCGTTCGATCTGCGCCCGCAGGGCCACGACATCATCCGGACCTGGCTGTTCTCCTCCGTGGTCCGCGCCGATGCGCTGCAGCACGCCGCGCCCTGGAAGCACGCTGCAATCTCCGGCTGGATCCTGGACCCGGACCGCAAGAAAATGTCCAAGTCCAAGGGCAACGTGGTGGTCCCCACCGATGTGCTCAACGACTACGGGTCCGACGCCGTCCGGTACTGGGCTGCCTCAGCCAAGCTCGGTGCGGACACCGCGTATGAGATTGCCCAGATGAAGATTGGCCGCCGTCTGGCCATCAAGCTGCTGAACGCCTCCAAGTTCGTGCTGAACCTGGGTGCCACCGAGGCCAACGTGGTCACAGGTGACACCTCCGTGATCACGAACCCGCTGGACAAGTCGCTGCTCATCCAGCTGGTGGACGTCATCAACAACGCCACCAAGGCGTTCGAGAGCTACGACTACGCGCGGGCCCTGCAGATCACCGAGTCCTTCTTCTGGTCCTTCACGGACGACTACGTGGAGCTGATCAAGGACCGCGCCTACGGGGCCGCCGGGGAAGCCGAGCAGACTTCCGTCCTCGCGACGCTCGCGACGACGCTGGACTCCCTGCTGCGCCTGTTTGCCCCCTTCCTGCCCTTCGCAACCGAAGAGGTCTGGAGCTGGTGGCGTGCCGGTTCCGTGCACCGCGCTGCCTGGCCGTCTGCTGACGGCCTGGCCGGTGGGGCAGCCGGCGCGGACGCAGCTATCCTCGGAACCGTTGCCCAGGCCCTGGGCGGCATCCGGAAGGCGAAGTCCGAAGCCAAGGTCAAACAGCGCACCGAGGTGCTGACCGCCACGGTGACGGCATCCGCACCGCAGGTGGAACGCCTCCGGGCAGGCCTGCCGGACCTCCTGGCTGCGGGCAATGTCCGCAACCTGGACCTGGTGGCCGGCGACGGCGAACTTACCGTTAGCGGCGTCGAGCTGGCTCCCGCGGAATAACACCAGCGCCCGAACGCAAAAACACCCGGCCGGAGAAATCCGGCCGGGTGTTTTTGCGCTCCGGCCCGCGGTTCACCGGCCGCAAACGCAGCCGGGACCGGGCCTGAAGAACCGGTTCACACCGCCTGCAGCGCACAGGTTAAGCATCCTCCGGCCCGGAGGCAAATCGGCGCTCGCCCCGGAGAAGCACCGCGAAATACGGCACAGGAAACGTCGCTATCTTTAAGACAGTGCCCGCCCCTTCAGGGGCCAGTGCCGCCCTTCGAACCGTCTTCCGGCCCCGCCTGATCCCGTTCCGCTTGTGCTGCACTCCGCCGTGGCCCGGCCCGTATCCGCACCGCTGCGAACCACGGACCGGACAGCCAGGACGGGGCACTGCACCACGGGACCCACGGTCCCCCAGCTGGAACCTCAACGAAGCGGAGAAGTTATGCCCACCAAAATCATCCTGGACTGCGACCCCGGTCATGATGATGCGGTCGCCCTGCTGCTGGCACACGGCAGCCCGGAGATCGAGCTCCTGGCGGTGACCACCGTCGTCGGAAACCAGACCCTGGAAAAGGTGACCCGCAACGCGCTGGCAATTGCCCGTGTCGCAAATATCACAGGTGTCCCCTTCGCTGCAGGCAGCCCGCGTCCGCTGGTGCGGACGATCGAAAACGCTCCGGACATCCACGGCGAATCCGGCATGGACGGCCCCGAACTGCCCGAACCGGCCATCGAGCTGGATCCGCGGCACGCCGTCGACCTGATCATCGACACCGTGATGGCCCACGAACCCGGCACCGTCACGCTGGTGCCCACCGGCGGGCTGACCAACATCGCCCTGGCCGTGCGCAAGGAACCGCGCATCGCCGAACGCGTGAAGGAAGTTGTCCTCATGGGCGGCGGCTACCACGTGGGCAACTGGTCCGCGGTGGCCGAATTCAACATCATCATCGACCCCGAGGCCGCGCACATCGTTTTCAACGAAAAGTGGCCGCTGACCATGGTCGGCCTGGACCTGACCCACCAGGCGCTGGCCACGGACGAGGTAGCCGGCCGCATCGCCGCCGTTGGCACCAAGCCCGCGAAGTTCGTCGGTGAGCTCCTGGAGTTCTTCGGCAAGACCTACAAGGACGCGCAGGGCTTCGACTTCCCGCCGGTCCATGACCCGTGCGCCGTTGCCTACGTGATTGACCCCTCCGTTATGACCACCCGGCGCGTTCCCCTGGATGTGGAGCTGACCGGCACGCTGACACTGGGCATGACGGTAGCGGACTTCCGTGCCCCTGCGCCCGATGACTGCACCACCTCCGTCGCCGTCGACCTGGACCACCAGAAGTTCTGGGACCTGATTGTGGACGCGCTGGAGCGGATTGGCGAGGTAGACCTGTGAGCAAAACATCCCAGCGCCGCGTAAACGTGGCCGTGCTGATGACAGCACTGCTGGCCGCCTGCGTAGCCTTCCAGCTGAACGCTTCCATGCTGTCCCCCGCCCTGGTCACCATCGAGGAAGAGCTGAACACCACCTCGGCGGCAGTTGGCCTGAGCCAGACGGCGTTCTTCACCTCCGCAGCATTGTTCTCCCTGTTCCTCCCCCGGCTCGGTGACATCATCGGCCGCAAGAAGGTCCTCGGCGGGATGCTGGTGATCCTGACCATCGGCTCAGTGGTTGCCGCCCTGGCACCGAGCATCGAAGTCCTGTTCATCGCCCGCCTGATCCAGGGCGTGTCCGGTCCGGTGGTTCCACTGGCACTGATCATGCTCCGGGTGGAAATCCGCGAACCGAAGCTCTACGGCACCCTCATGGGCGTTATCACCGCCGTCAACGGCGGCATCGCCGGAGTTGACGCCCTGGCCGGCGGCTACCTGGCGCAGAACCACGGCTTCGCCTCGGTCTTCTGGGCCATGGCAGCGGTCGGTGCCATCGCATCGGTACTGCTGCTGGCGCTGGCTCCGGAGTCCACCGCAGAGAAGAAGGAAAAGATGGACTGGGTGGGTGTGGTTCCCCTGGTCATCTCTGTTGGCACCCTGCTCACCGCCTTCAACGAGGCCGGCAAGCTCGCAGCGGCCAACTGGCCGCTCGTCACCGGGCTCATCGTTATCGCCGTCATCGCCTTTGCGGTCTTCTGGAAGGTGGAAAACCGCAGCGACCATCCGCTGGTGGCCACCCATCTGCTCAAGCAGCGCTCCACCTGGTCGCTGCTGCTGACGACGCTGCTGACCATGACCGGCGTGTTTGCCGTGATGAACGGCATCATTCCTGCACTCGCACAGGACGGCGCCGTGGGCTTCGGCATGGGCGCCGAAGAGTCCGCGTGGTGGACACTGACCCCGTACGCCATCGCCGGACTGGTGATGGGTCCGATCGCCGGCCGCCTCGCCGCTACGTGGGGCTACGGCAAGGTACTCCGGATCGGCATGATCGGATCCGTGATCGCCCTGGCGCTGATGCTCCTGGTAGTCGGCAGCGACTCGAAGCTCGGGCTGCTGGGTGTGTCCCTGCTGGTCGGCATCACCTACGCCGGCATTGGCAACATCATGCTCAACGGCCTGGGCATTGTGCTCTCCCCCAAGGAGAACCCCGGCTTCCTGCCGGGCCTGAACGCCGGCGCCTTCAACCTGGGTGCAGGACTGAGCTTCGCGGTGATCTACGCGGTCAAGACGGCAACCACCGCTGCGGACGGCTCCGGCACCGAAGGCTACTACGGCGGTATTATTACCGGTCTGGTGATTCTGGTGCTGGCCCTGGCCGCGTCCTTCCTGATTCCGAAACCGGTCGACGCTGAAGTTCACGCCGAGACCGCCACCGCCACCCGCTGATCCCCCTCAAAGGAGAGTCCTGCGCATGTCCGCCGGAAAAGTTGTAGTTGTTGGCTCGCTGAACGCTGACCTCACTGTCCGCACTGAGCGTTTCCCCTCCCCGGGCGAAACGCTGGGCGGCTCGGAGCTGGTTATTGTCCCTGGCGGCAAGAGCGCCAATCAGGCGGCCGCAGCGGCCATCCTGGGCGCCAAGGTCCGGCTTTTCGGTGCGGTCGGGGCCGACGGGCACGGCGACCTGCTGCTGAAGGCGGCTGCCGAGGCCGGTGTTGATGCCTCTCGGGTCCTGCGGCGCCCGGACACAGCCACGGGCACAGCCATGATCGTGGTGGACGCCGCCGGGGAAAACACCATCATTGTTTCCCCCGGCGCCAACGGCACACTCAGCGGAGCCGATCTGCCGGCCGGCTTGTTCGACGACGCGGCCGTGCTCTGCCTAAGCCTGGAGGTGCCGCTGGAAACGGTGGCCGCCGCAGCGAAGGCCGGGCACCAGGCGGGCGCCGCCGTCCTGCTGAACCTCTCGCCGTACCGTGAGGTTCCCGCCGAGTTGCTGGCGCTCACCGATGTGCTGCTGGTCAACGCGCATGAGGCCGCCCAGGTCTCCGGCGTGGCTGATCCTGCAGCGGATTGGGAAGCCGTCATCGAGGCCTTCGCCGGCCTGGGCGTTAACCGCGCCGTCATCACACTGGGCGGGGACGGCGCCGTCGTTCTGGACGGCACCGCTGCCGGTGAAGACCGCATTGTGCAGATAGCTCCCGTCCGGGTGAGCGCGGTGGACACCACAGGCTGCGGCGACGCGTTCACGGCGGCCACCGCCGCCCGGCTCGCGGCCGGCGAGACGCTGCCCGCGGCTGCCGGGTTTGCCGCCAAGGCCGGTGCGCTGGCAGCGACGCTTCCGGGCGCGCAGTCCTCCTACCCGGCACTGGCTGCCCTCGCCGGCTAGCCCCGCCGGCGGACAGCGCAGGCTCTACGCCGGGAGGGATGTCAGCGCATACCCTCCCGGCGGATGGCAGTGGAGATCGCGGCTGCCCGGCTCTCCACTCCCAGCTTCACGTAAATGTGCGCCAGGTGGGTCTTCACCGTGGCCTCTGAGATAGACAGACGCCGGCCCTGCACCGCGCCCCCGCACCGCCGCAAAGATCTCTTCCGGAGACGCGACCTTGAGCAGGTATCCCATGGGTCCGGCAGCGCCGTCGTCATGGAAATCCAGCGTGAAAGTTTCCGGCAGGAAACCCCGGGTGACGGTGGCGCTGGCCGCAGAGGTGTGCAGCGGCGTATTGGCGGCAGCACTCTGGACCATCCGCAGCAGGGCATGCCGGACGACGGCACCAATTTCCCGCGGTTCACCGCGGATCCTCATCAACGCCGTGTGTGCCGGTGAGCCACGTCAACAACCTGGGCTGGACAGCACTGCAGGAAGCCGTGCTGCTCAACAGCGGCGGTCCCCGCCCTGCAGGACATCCTCAGCCAGCTCCTGGCAGCCGGAGCCGATCCAGGTATCCGTGATCCCCAAGGCCGGACGGCGCTGGAGAACGCGGAACGGCTGGGATTCACTCAGCTGGCGGAGATCATCCGGGCGGAAACCCGCCCGGCCCAGTGACTAGTTGAAGGCGGGGTCCTCGGTGCGGCTGCGCTTGATTTCGAAGAAATGCGGGTTGGAAGCCAGCAGCAGGGCGCCGTCGAACATCTTGCCTGCCTCTTCCCCGCGCGGGATGCGGGTGAGGACCGGGCCGAAGAACGCGGTGCCGTTGAACGCCACCACGGGCGTTCCGACGTCGTCGCCCACCTTGTCGATGGCTTCCTGGTGGGAAGCGCGAAGCTGGGTATCGTACGTATCGCTGGCAGCAAAGCGGGCCAGGTCCGCGGGAAGTTCCACTTCAGCCAGGGACTTGGAGATCACTTCGTCGAAGTCTTTGATGCCCTGGTCGTGGATCCGGGTACCCATGGCATCGTAGAGCTTCTTGATGTATTCCGATCCGTGCAGCTCAGCGGCCGCGATGATCACGCGCACCGGACCCCAGGCCCGGTCGATGCGTTCCCGGTAGGCTTCCGGAAGCTCGCGGCCCTCGTTGAGGACCGACAGGCTCATCACGTGCCATTCGGTCTGCACATCCCGGACCTTCTCCACCTCGCCCATCCAGCGGGACGTGATCCAGGCGAAGGGACAGGTCGGGTCGAACCAAAAGTCGGCTGTCGCGGTATTTTCGGGCACGTGGACACTCCTAGGCATGGTCGTACTGGGGTTGGTGCTGTGATCGCTAGGCGGACTTGTTGCGCCGCTTGGCGATGACATCGTGCGAAATCAGGGTGGGATCGGCTTTCTCCGTCACGGCTTCGCGGCTGATCACCACGCGGGCGATGTCCTCGCGGCTCGGGAGGTCGAACATAACCGGCAGGAGCACCTCTTCGAGGATCGCCCGCAGGCCGCGGGCACCGGTGCCCCGCTCCAGCGCCTGGTCCGCGATGGCTTCCAGCGCTTCGGTGTCGAAGGCAAGTTCGATACCGTCCAGCTGGAACATCTTCTGGAACTGCTTGACCAGGGAGTTTTTGGGTTCCGTAAGGATTTGGATCAGCGCGGTGCGGTCCAGGTTGGACACGGTGGTGATCACCGGCAGCCGGCCGATGAATTCAGGAATCAGCCCAAATTTCAGCAGGTCCTCGGGCATAACATCCGCGTAGGAATCGGTACCCTTGCTGGTCTCGTTCAGGGGTGCGCCGAAGCCGATCCCCTTCCGTCCGGAGCGCGAGCCAATGATCTCTTCCAGTCCCGCAAAGGCTCCGGCGACGATGAAGAGCACGTTGGTGGTGTCAATCTGGATGAATTCCTGGTGCGGATGCTTCCGGCCGCCCTGCGGCGGAACGGAGGCCACGGTGCCTTCCAGGATTTTCAGCAGCGCCTGCTGCACGCCTTCACCGGAGACATCCCGCGTGATGGAGGGGTTTTCGCTCTTCCGCGAGATCTTGTCGATCTCGTCGATGTAGATGATCCCCTGCTCGGCCTTCTTGACGTCGTAGTCGGCGGCCTGAATGAGCTTGAGCAGGATGTTCTCGACGTCCTCGCCAACATAACCGGCTTCGGTCAGGGCGGTCGCATCGGCGACGGCAAACGGCACATTCAGGCGGCGTGCCAGAGTCTGGGCCAGGTACGTCTTGCCGCAGCCGGTCGGACCAATCAGCAGGATGTTGGACTTGCCAATTTCGACGTCTTCGGTGCCGACGGTATCCGCCAGGCTGCCTGGACCGCGGCTGGCATGGCCAGACTGAATGCGCTTGTAGTGGTTGTACACGGCGACGGCGAGGGAACGCTTGGCCGGTTCCTGGCCAATAACGTACTCCTGCAGCGAGTCAAAGATCTCGCGGGGCTTGGGCAGGACAAACGAATCGCCCTCGGCTACTTCAGAGAGCTCTTCCTCGATGATCTCATTGCAAAGTTCGATGCACTCATCGCAGATGTAGACGCCGGGGCCGGCTATGAGCTTGCGCACCTGCTTCTGGCTCTTTCCGCAGAAAGAGCACTTGAGCAGATCTGCGCTCTCACCAATGCGAGCCATAATTCTGTCCCCTTTAGATGGTCCTTCGTCAGCGGTTTAGGTATCGGTGCAAATACGTGCCGGAAGGAAAAGCGTGCCAGTCACCATGATCCACTCTAGGACACTTGGGTGCGGTAATCAGCAACCAGAAGCCCGTGGTGCGGATTTTCCGCTCCACGGGCTTCCTGGCGCCGACGGGGCCGGTGCCGCACCTCCGTCGGCTCAGCCGGCAGGCGGTGCGGCAGCAAACCCCATCAGGCCTTGTTGATTGCGGGGGTCTTGATCTTGCGGGAGTCGAGGACCTGGTCGATCAGGCCGTACTCCAGGGCACCCGCCGCGGTGAGGATCTTGTCGCGCTCAATGTCCCGGTTCACTTCCTCAGAGGACTTGTTGGAGTGCAGTGCCAGGGTATCCTCCAGCCAGGTACGCATCCGCATGACTTCTGCGGCCTGGATTTCCAGGTCCGATGCCTGCCCGCGTTCGCCGCCGCCAAGCGCCGGCTGGTGGATGAGCACACGGGCGTTGGGAAGGGCGAGCCGCTTGCCGGGGGTGCCGGCAGCGAGCAGCACGGCGGCAGCGCTGGCTGCCTGGCCGAGGCAGACCGTCTGGATCTCCGGGCGGATGTACTGCATGGTGTCGTAGATGGCCGTCATGGCCGTGAACGATCCGCCGGGAGAGTTGATGTACAGGGTGATGTCCCGGTCCGGATCCGTGGATTCCAGGACCAGGAGCTGGGCCATAACGTCATCTGCCGACGCGTCGTCAACCTGGACGCCGAGGAAGATGATGCGGTCCTCAAAGAGCTTGGTGTAAGGGTCCTGGCGCTTGAAGCCGTAAGGCGTGCGCTCTTCGAACTGAGGCAGGACATAGCGGCTGGACGGCATCTGCGGTGCCATGCTGCCCGGGGTTCCGAAATTGTGGTTCATTGCTTTACTCCTGAAGTCTGTGGTGCGCTGGCCGGCCGCGGGTGGTTATTCCTGCTCGCCATCCAGGTCCTGGTTGGTTCCGCCGCCGCCGGTGACGCCGCCGGCGTGGGCAGAGATCTTGTCGAAGAAGCCGTAGGCGAGGCCCTCTTCAGCGGTGAACCACTTGTCGCGGTCGTTGTCCTTCAGGATCGTCTCGACGCTCTGTCCGGTCTGCTCTGCAGTCAGCTCGGCCATAACCTGCTTCATGTGCAGGATCAGCTCGGCCTGGATGCGGATGTCAGAAGCGGTGCCGCCGATGCCGCCGGACGGCTGGTGCATCAGGATGCGGGCGTGCGGGGTGGCGTAACGCTTGCCCTTGGTGCCGGAGGACAGCAGGAACTGTCCCATCGAGGCGGCCAGGCCGGTGGCAACGGTCACGACGTCGTTCGGAATGAACTGCATCGTGTCGTAGATGGCCATACCGGCGGTCACGGAGCCGCCGGGAGAGTTGATGTAGAGGTAGATATCCTTCTCGGGATCCTCCGCGGAGAGGAGCAGGAGCTGGGAGCAGATCGCGTTGGCGTTGTCGTCCCGGACTTCCGAGCCGAGCCAGATGATCCGTTCCTTCAGCAGCCGGTTGTAGATGTAGTCATCCCGGCTGGCCGGGTCCACAGTAGCCATAGTGGGTGTGCTGGGTGCATTTGCCATACTGAGTGACCTCTCGCTCTGGCGGTAAACGGGTCCGCTTTGCACCGGACCGGCCTCCGCCGTTTATCTCTCCTTGGACACTAACCTCTCCAACGCGGCTTTTGCTCCCGTTACGTGCGCTGTTCGCTGACGGCGCACGGTGGGCGGTGCGGCTGGTGGACCGCAACGGCACGGCTCCGGCCTGCGGGTTAAGCAGCCGGAGGGGGTAAAGCACGGACCCGGTTAAAAGCAGGAAGCGCCGCAGCCCAAAAGGCTGCGGCGCTTCGTGTCCGGACAAGCCGGGCGGGAAAAGGCTAGGCCTTATCCCCGGTGGTCTCTTCTGCTGCTTCGTCGCTGGACTCGGCAGCTGCTTCTTCGCCTTCCGGGCGGACGAATGCGCTGAGGTCAACCTCGGCACCGGTGGTGTCGGTGACCTTGGCTAGTTCCAGGACCTTTGCGAGGGCCTTGCGGCGGCGGACTTCGCCAACCATCATCGGTACCTGTCCACCCTGGTCGATCAGCTGGGCGAACTGGTTCGGGTCCATGCCGTACTGGCCGGCCATGGAGACGATGTAGTCGATGAGCTCGTTCTGGTTGACCCCGACCTCTTCCTTGTCCGCCACGGCGTCAAGGATGATTTCGTTCTTGAACGCCTGCTCGGTGTTGGTGCGGATCTCGGCACGGTGTTCTTCCGTGTCGTGATCCTCGCCTGCAGCGTGCTCGGTGTCAGAGTTGAAGTGCTGCTCCAGCTGCTCTTCGATGACGGATTCCGGAACCGGAACCTCGACCATTTCCAGGAGCTTCTCCAGGACCTTGTCGCGGGCTTCTACGCCCTGCTCCATGACCTTAGACTCGGCAGCGCGCTTGGCCAGGTCTTCGCGGAGTTCAGCGATGGTGTCGAATTCGCTGGCAAGCTGGGCGAAATCGTCATTGGCCTCGGGCAGCTCGCGCTCCTTGACGGCCTTGACCGTAACGGTCACCTCGGCGTCGGATCCTGCGTGCTCGCCGCCGGCAAGCTTGGTGTTGAACGTTGCGGACTCGTCCGTGGACAGGCCGGTAACTGCTTCGTCCATGCCTTCAAGCATGGTGCCGGCGCCAACCTGGTAGGACAGGTCTGCGGCCGAATCGACCTCTTCACCGTCAACCTTGGCGACCAGGTCCATGGTGAGGAAATCGTTGTCTGCGGCCGGGCGGTCGACGGACTTCAGTGTGCCGAAGCGGCCACGCAGCTCGTCCAGTGCCTTCTCGATGTCCGCGTCGCCGGCTTCTGCAGCCTCGACGGTGACCTCAATGCCGGCGTAATCCGGGAGCTCGATTTCGGGGCGGATATCCAGCTCGACGTTGAAGACCAGCTGGCCTTCGTTGGAGGTCGGATCCGGCACTTCGCTGATTTCCACCTCAGGGCGGCTGAGCGGGCGGATGCCCGTTTCCTGGACCGCTGCCTGGTAGAAGCCGTTGAGGCCCTCATTGATGGCGGTTTCCAGGACATAGCCACGGCCAACGCGCTGATCGATGAGCTGGTTGGGGACCTTGCCCTTGCGGAAGCCCGGGACCTGCACCTGGGTGGCGATGGTCTTGTAGGCCTCGTCGATGCTCGGCTTCAGTTCCTCAAGCGGAACTTCGACGTTGAGCTTTACCCGCGTGGGTGTGAGGTTTTCTACAGCGCTCTTCACAGCGTTAGTTCTCCTGAGGGGTCTGGGGTTGATCTGCACCGTCGTTTATACAGAGTCGGGGTGACAGGATTTGAACCTGCGACTTCCTGCTCCCAAAGCAGGCGCTCTTCCAAGCTGAGCTACACCCCGTCAGTGCACCTGACAGCCTACCGGCATTGCAAGTCCGATGCACAATTCCGGGATGCCGAACCCCTGTTGAACGCCTGATCCCGGTGGGGACACCACCGATTATTCATCCGCCGAAAAGCCGTGCTAAGGTAAATTCTGCCTTACGGCGCCGGGGATGTAGCTCAATGGTAGAGCCTCAGTCTTCCAAACTGATTACGCGGGTTCGATTCCCGTCATCCCCTCCATCAGAAAATCCTTTCAAAGTGGTCCCTGTCCCTCCCCGCGAGCAACTGCCCGCAGGAGGAACAGGGACTTTTTTGTGCGTCGTTTTTGTGCGTCTTTGACGCCTAATCCTGCTGGCAGGCCGGACACCAGTAGAGTTTCCGGGCAGCCATCTCCGTCATGGCTATCTCGCAGCCGCAGATCCGGCACGGAAGACCCTGGCGTTTGTAGACGTAGTGCGCCTCCCCCGTGGGAACGGGCACGGCACGGTCGCCGCGGTGTTCCTGGCGCGTCGTAACAATTCGACCTGCGGCCACGCCGTCACCCATGACAGACACGACGTCGTTCCAGAGTTCCAGCGCCTGTTCGCTGCACAGCGCTTTCCCCGTCCGCCAGGGGGAAAGCCGCTGGCGGAAAAGAACTTCCGCACGGTAGACATTTCCAACCCCGGCCAGCACTTCCTGGTTCATAAGCAGCAGGCCAACGGGTGAGGCCCGCGTGGTCAGACGCCGCACGAATTCCTCCGGATCGGCGTTCGGCTGCAGCGGATCCGGCCCCAGCTTCGCCAGCGCAGCCCGCTGCTCCCCGGGTGTAATGACCTCGCACGCCGTCGGACCGCGGAGATCGGCCCACCCGTGTTCGGAGACCAGTCGCACCCGGACCGCGCCCTTGGGCGGCGGCGGGCCGGCGTAAGTGCCGCCGCTGCCGCCGTCGTCGTCAGCCAGCTCCCGCTCCCCCACCCTGCGCGGGGCACCGATGCTGGAGGCACCGCGGAAAGTCTCGTCCCCGCCGAAGTCGAACGCTCCGTAGAGCCCCAGATGGATCCGCAGGAACAGTTCATTGTCGAATTCCAGGAACAGCTGCTTGCCGTGGGCTGCGGCTGCCACCAGGGTCTGCCCATCCAGCCGGGCGGCGCCCGCGGCGAACCTGCCCTGGGGGCTGGAGACAGAAAGCCGCTGCCCGGCAAACACCGAGGTGAATTGCCGGGCGAGGCGGTGGATGGAGTGGCCTTCAGGCATCAGCTGGCGGCGATGCTTCCGGTGACTTCATACTCGGCAATCTGCGCGATGCGGCGGATGTGCCGCTCAGCATCGCTGAAAGGCTCTTCCAGGAACGCGTCAATGATCTCCGTTGCCTCCGCCAGGGAATGCTGGCGGCCGCCCACCGCCACGACGTTGGCATCGTTATGCTGGCGTGCCAGGCGGGCTGTGTCCAGGTTCCATGCCAGCGCCGCACGGACGCCGCGGACCTTGTTCGCGGCGATCTGCTCGCCGTTGCCCGAACCGCCCAGGACGATACCCAGCGCGCTGAGCCCCGATTCCTGGTCCACGATGACGGCTGCAGCGGCATTGATGCAGAATGCCGGGTAATCGTCCTCGGCATCGTATTCCTGCGGCCCGTGGTCTACGACGTCGTAGCCCTTCGCGGCGAGGTGTTCCTGCAGATGTGCTGAAAGCTCGAGCCCGGCATGGTCGGTTGCGATGTGGACGCGCATTGGTTTCCGTTCATTGGAAGGTGGAAGGACTGCCACGTCAAGCCTAACTTTTTTGGCGCTGCCACTTCCAAACCGGTAACGCTGACGCGATGGCGGCCGATAGCAGAGAGTGCAGGCGGTTTCGCTGGGACCGGAAATCCACCCGGCAGCTCCGGTCAACGGAGAGTCCCGGCAGGACCGCAGCCCCGGAACCGGAGTCGACACGCTATGCAAGGACCGCCATGAAAACCGGAAAACTCGCCCTTCTTGCGGCACTGATGTCCGCGCTGACGCTGGGCGGCCTGGCCGCGCCTGCTGCCGCGCTGGCACCCACAGTTCAGGCGACGGACCCGGCTGACGGCTCTGAAATAGCCGTGGATCCTGCATTCCCGGCTCCGTCGCCGCCAGCCGCGGGCGAAGGCGAGCCGGACGGCGGGTCTGCTGAAACGATCGTTCCGTCGCCGGAGGTGCCGGTCCCGCCTGCGGCAGCCCCGACCTCCGACGTGGCTGCAGCCACCACCCAGCCACCAGCAGACGAAGAAACCAGCGAACCGGACGACGACGGCTTCGTTTACGTGCCTGTTGGCGAAGGCCACGTCGTTCCCGGGCCGGACACTCCTTTGATTACCGAAGCAGATGGAAGCGTCCGGTCCGCCGTGGAGACCGAAGAACACGAGCAGGCAGCTTCCACTCAAGCCAGGGGTGGTGCCGCGAGCATGCTGTCCGCCGCTGCCCGCGCCGGGAACATCAAGGTCACCTTGGTGCGGGCGACGGTGCAGGGCAACGGCAACCTGGTGAATCTGGCTGCGGCTCGAAACTCCGTGTCCAGTGCCAACTCCTACTGGAAGGCCATGTCCAACAACCGGCTCTCCATGTCGATCGTCTCCGAAAAGGTGCACTACAGCGCCTCCGCACATGCAAACGACGACTACGCCACGATGATGAACAAAATCGCACGCGAGCTGAAGTGGGTGGATAGCCCCTACACCGCCCTCGTCGTGTTTGTGCCAACCGCAGATCTTAAATCCGGCGGCTACGGCGGCATCCTCGGCGGTGGGTGGACGACAGGTGGTACTGCGGGCCGGATCCTGATGCCCGCGCCTTCCTCGTTCACTAACAACGTAGTCACGCACGAGGTCGGGCACGTTTTGGGGCTGCTGCACGCCAACAGCCTGCAATGCACCAACGGCCGGTCGGATGTCAGTGCGGCGAACGGCCGATGGACTGACGGCGCCTGCAGCAGTCGTGAGTACGGCGACACCACCGACCTGATGGGTTCAGCCCAGTACTACCACCCGGTTATAAACGCCTATTTCTGGGACGCCGGCGGATTTGGCAGGGGCAACGAAATTCTGAACGCCGGCAATGCCGACGGCTCCAAGACCTACACTTTGACGCCCTGGGGTGGCACTGCAGCAAACCGGGCCGTGAAATTCAGAGACCCTCAATCCGGTGAGACCTACTATATTGAGCTGCGTCAGCCTGTCGGCTACGACGAGCATCTTCAGTGGGGCTCCGCGGGCAATCGCGGAATCAAGATCGTCAAGGCAGATGCAGCCAACTCCTGGGCTGTAAATTCACTCATCATTCCGCCCTCTACCAAACCGTTCGCCGGCTACTACAACACCAACCATGCATGGCAGGCAGGCCAGACCTTCAGTACCCATACCGGGGTGAGCGTAAAAATCAACTCGGTCAGCTCCACCTCAGCGTCGATCACCATTTCTGCCGGCGCAAAACGCGGATCCTTGTATTTCAACGGAAATCCTGTCACAGGGACGACCTTCGGTGTACCGACGGATCAGTTTCTGACTTGCGACTGGGACGGAGATGGCCAGGCGACACCCGCGACTTTCTTCCGCGGAATCTGGACAATCAGTAACAACGCCTCCGGAACGTCGACCACGCGCATCGTCTTCGGCGACCCCGGTGACCAGCCGATCTGCGGTGATTGGGATGGGGACGGCAAAGACACCATTGGCGTCTACCGCAACGGGACGGCGTATCTCAAAAACACGAACAGCTCGGGTATGGCTGACGGCATCGTTCCCTTTGGTAACCGCGGTGATACAGCCGTCATCGGAGACTGGAACGGAGACGGCTACGACACTCTCGGGGTTGCTCGCGGAGAGGGCATCGCGAAGCGCTTCTTCCTAACAAACAGCAATATTCGACCGGTGGCTGAAGGCACTTTCCTGTACGGCAATGCTTCTGACACCCCGGTCGCTGGAGACTGGGACAGGGATGGTTACAGCACCGTTGGGGTCCAGCGCGGAAATTACTGGCATTTGAGTAACAGCAACATTCGCGTAATAGCACATCAATCCTTCATGTTCGGAGATCTCGGCGACAAGCCGTTGACAGGGCGATGGGCTCGGAATGGCGGAACGGGTGTAGGTGTGGCCCGATAGAGGTTCCAACATCCGCTCCTACTTGGCAGAATGGCGCAAAGTGCGAGAATGTTGCAGTTATTCACTTGACGCCGTGCGGTTCTGAACGGACCGCCGGCTGCACTCTCCACTTCGAAAGGCTCTACCTTGCCAGGTATGAATCTCACCCGCACTGAAGCGCGTGAACGGGCAGAACTGATCGATGTCGAGTCATACGACATCAACCTCGATCTGACCCGCGGCGACGAAGTCTTCGGAAGCACCACCGTGGTGCGGTTCTCGGCGGCCCAGGGCGCCTCCACTTTTATCGACGCTGTCACGGCTAACGTCCACCGGATCACGCTCAACGGCGTCGGCCTGGATCCGGAAACGGTGTCCGACGGCGTGCGGATCCAGCTGCCCAACCTGGCCGCTGCCAACGAGCTCGTGGTGGAAGCCGACGCGTCCTACATGAACACCGGCGAAGGGCTGCACCGCTTCGTGGACCCGGTGGATAACGAGGTTTACCTCTATTCACAGTTCGAGGTCCCGGATTCGCGGCGCGTCTTCGCCGTCTTCGAGCAGCCCGACCTCAAGGCCAGCTTCCGGTTCACTGTCACCGCCCCCGCGCACTGGGATGTCATCTCCAACTCCCCCACGCCGGAACCGGTTGCCGCCGACGCCACCGACACCGAGCACCCGCGTGCCACCTGGTCCTTCGAGCCGACTCCGCGGATTTCTTCCTACATCACCGCGCTGATCGCCGGCCCGTACCAGTCCGTCCGGTCCGAGCTCACCAGCTCCGACGGCCGCACCATCGCGCTGGGTGTGTTCGCCCGCCGTTCCCTGATGGAATACCTCGACGCGGAGAACATCTTCGAACTCACCCGGCAGGGCTTTGCATTCTACGAGGCGCAGTTCGGCACGCCGTACCCCTTCGAGAAGTACGACCAGCTGTTTGTGCCGGAGTTCAACGCCGGAGCCATGGAGAACGCCGGGGCTGTCACCTTCCTGGAAAGCTACGTCTTCCGCTCCCGCGTACCGGATGCCACGGTGGAACGGCGCGCCACCACGATCCTCCACGAACTGGCCCACATGTGGTTCGGGGACCTGGTCACGATGCGCTGGTGGAACGACCTCTGGCTGAATGAATCTTTCGCCGAGTTCATGTCCGCCCTTGCCGCTGCCGAAGCAACCGAGTTCAAGCAGGCGTGGACCACGTTCGCGTCCATGGAGAAGGCCTGGGCTTACCGCCAGGACCAGCTGCCCACGACCCATCCGATCGTCGCAGAGATCCGCGACCTGGAAGATGTCCTGGTTAATTTCGACGGCATCACCTATGCCAAGGGCGCCTCCGTCCTGAAGCAGCTGGTGGCCTGGGTGGGCCAGGACAAATTCATGCAGGGAGTGCGGGAGTACTTCGGGAAGCATGCCTGGGCCAATACCGAGCTCGCGGACCTCCTCTCCGAGCTTGAGGCAGCCAGCGGCCGTGACCTGGGCGAGTGGTCCGCCAAGTGGCTGGAAACGGCCGGGGTCAACACCCTGCGTCCGGAGCTGGAAGTAAACGACGACGGCGTCATCACGTCCTTCGCGGTCCGCCAGACCGCCGTCGCTGATTACCCCACCCTGCGACCGCACCGCCTGGCCATTGGGTTCTATGACGCGGATGAAGATGGAAAGCTGCGCCGCAGCCACCGCATTGAACTGGACGTCGACGGCGAACTCACCGACGTGCCGGAACTGGCCGGACGCGCCCGCCCGGACCTGCTGCTGCTGAACGACGACGACCTGGCCTACGCCAAGATCCGCCTTGATGACGCCTCCTGGCGGCTGGCTACCCGCAGGCTCCGCGACATTGCGGATTCCCTGCCGCGCACCCTCGTGTGGGCCTCTGCGTGGGATGCTGCGCGCGACGGTGAAATCCCCGCCCGCAACTATGTGGAACTGGTGCTGCAGAACATCGCCTCCGAATCGGATTCCTCGGTGGTGCAGGTGCTGCTGCGGCAGCTGGCCACCACGCTCACGTTCTACGTGGCGCCGGAGGACCGGCAGCCGATGACCGCTGCCGCAGCTGACAGCCTGTGGGAGCTCAGCCGCGAAGCTGCCCCCGGATCCGATTCGCAGCTCCAGTTCGTCAAGGCTTTCGCCTCCCACGCTGAATCTCCGGAACAGCTGGACACGGTGGCAGCGCTCCTCTCCGGCGATCTCACCCTGGACGGGCTGGAAGTCGATTCCGACCTGCGCTGGGAGCTGCTCACGGCTCTGGTGGCCGGAGGACGGATGGCAGAAGCCGATATCACCGCAGAGCTGGAACGCGATGCCACTGCCACAGGTCAGCTGGCAGCGGCCGGTGCCCGCGCGGCCCTGCCCAGCGCTGATGCGAAGGCGGCGGCCTGGGACACGATCGTGGTCCGCTCCGATCTGCCCAACGCAGCCCAGCGCGCAGCGATCGGCGGGTTCAGCCGGGTCCATGACACCTCCCTCCTGGAGCCCTATGCGGACCGGTACTTCGGGGCCCTCCGCGAGGTGTGGGCCTCCCGCACCCACGAGATCGCGCAGCAGATCGTCGTCGGGCTCTACCCGTCCCGACTGACCACCCAGGAAACGGTGGACCGCACCGACGCGTTCCTGGACTCCCTCGGGGATGACGCGCCGGCCCTTCGCAGGCTGCTGCTCGAAAGCCGCGACGGCGTTGTCCGCGCGTTGAAGGCGCAGGCCGTAGACCGCTAGGATCCCTGTCCGTTGTCCTGGTGCCGCGGCTGCCTGTCCCGGCCAGGGGCCCCGCACGGTAGTTTGGAGCTGTGAATCTCTCTGAACACCGCTACGGTGTCTCCCTGGAATGGACCGGCAACCGCGGCACCGGCACGCAGACCTACCGCGGCTACGGGCGCGACCATGTGCTGCGTGCTGCGGGGCTGCCCGATCTGGCCGGGACCGCGGACCCGACCTTCCACGGTGACCGGGACCGGTGGAACCCGGAGCAGCTGCTGCTCTCGGCGCTTTCCCAGTGCCATATGCTCTCCTACCTGCACGTGGCGGTGAAGCACGGAATCAGCGTTGTGTCCTACGAAGACGATGCGGAGGGGACGCTGCGGCTGAACCGTGACGGCAGCGGCGAGTTCACATCCGTGCTGCTGCGGCCCCGGGTCCGCATCGCATCGGGTGACCCGGAGCTGGCGAATACCCTGCACGAGGAAGCGAACCGTGTGTGTTTCATCGCCCGCAGCGTAAACTTCCCCGTCCGGCACGAAGGCTCGATCAAGGCCTGATGCCAGCGGGTAATCTGGGAGTGGACCCCTCCCCGACTGCAAAGGACAACCCATACCCGTGCGCTTTCCGGCAACTACAGACACTGCAACCATCGAGATGACCGAATTCGATTTCTCCGGGCTCCTCGAAGCCGGGATCATCGTCCTGGCCGGACTCGTGGCCTGGCTGGTCGCCCGCTACCTGATTTCCAAGGTCGTGGAGCGGGCGCAGAAGGGATCGGCGCTGTTCCGCACGGGCCGTCTCCGCTGGGCCCAGCCGGTGATGCGGAACCTCGATAACAAGCGGCGGGTACAGCGGGCTGACACCATCGGCGCCCTGCTGCGCAGTTCGGTCACGGTAGGTATCTGGACCGTCGTCATCATCATGGTTCTCGATGCCGTCGGTATCAACATCGCTCCGCTGCTGGCCAGCGTGGGTATTGTCGGCATCGCCCTCGGTTTCGGGGCGCGTGAACTCATCCGCGACGCTCTTGCCGGCTTCTTCATCACCATCGAAGACCAGTACGGGATCGGGGATGTCATCGAAGTCGGGGACACCACCGGAACCGTCCAGTCCGTGGGAATCCGTATCACCCGGATCGTGGATGAGCGCGGCGTCATCTGGTACATCCGCAATGGCGAGTTCGCCAAGGTGGGCAACCGTTCGCAGGGTCGGTTCGTGGAACCGGATGCTGCCGCGGAACCCGTTGCTGGTGCTACGGCCGCGATGGCCAAGGAAGAAGAGAAGTAATGACCGAACAACCCCAGCGCCCGGCTTCCCTGCCCTTGACCGCAGCGAACCCCGGCACCGGTTTCAGCACGCCGGCCTATAACTTCTACGAGGCCGTCGGAGGCCATGACACGTTCGTGAAACTGGTGGACGTCTTCTACTCGGGTGTAGCGGAGGATCCGCTGATGCGGCCCATGTACCCCGAGGAGGATCTTGGGCCGGCGAAAGAGCGGCTGCTGATGTTCCTGGAACAGTACTGGGGCGGGCCCAAGACCTACGGCGAGCAGCGCGGGCATCCCCGGCTGCGGATGCGGCACATGCCGTTCCAGGTAACACCGGCTGCCCGGGATGCGTGGCTGCGGCACATGCGTGCCGCCGTCGACTCGCTGGAGCTCGCTCCCCTGCACGAGGCGACGCTTTGGGACTATCTGGACCGCGCCGCGCACTCCATGGTCAACTCCGCGTAACCGGGTTCCCTGCCTGGAACAGGAGCGACGGCGGCCGCACCAGGACGTGCCCGCGGTCCGTGGAGAGCCGCAGCCACCGGCCGTTACTGAACAGGGCAGCTGCGGCACCCCCGGCAGGATCCGGAAGGAATCCCAGGGTGAGTGCTGCAAAGGCCGCGCCTGCGGGCAGCGGCGCTCCGAGGCCGGGGATCGTTTCGTTCCACACCGGCCCCCGGACACTGCTGACGACGGCGGCTCCGGGCTGCCCGGGCATCCGTGCGGCTACTTCCCTGATCCCCCGGTGCGCTGTCTGTTCCAGCAGCGCCACGGGCACGTCTGCCTCCCGCTGCCATCCGCTCCGCGGAGCGGCGATCCCGGCCCAGCTTTCCGAAACCGTCATGGGCGGCACAGGCAGCCGGACATCATCTTCCTCCATCCGCGCCAAGCGATCCGCCACGGCCGCCAGAGCCACCGTGGTGTCCAGCTCCGCCGGTTCAGCCAGTGGCATGGCACGCATACCAAGGATGGTGGGCATGTCCTCACCCAGGATCCGCGGACGCAGCACGCAGACATACGCAGCCAGGGTGTTACCCACCGCCTGCAGCCGGACCGCGCCGTCGTCGGCACTGCGTGCCCTGGACACAAGGTTCTTCAAGTCTGCCCGGACCTGCGGGTCGCCCAGCACGAGGTTCTGCGCCTGCATCAGTTCGCCACCTCAGCCGCGGCTGTGCGCCGGAACGGGACCGGACCACTCCGCCACCCTTCCAGGATCAGGCGTTGCCGGTCGGACAGGGCCAAAGGGGCTCCGGTTTCCCGGCTGACCATCACCATGGCTGCCTCGGCGACGGCAAAGACCGTTCCGGTGCCCGCTTCGGCGTCGGTCAGGCGGAAACCATAGGTGAGGCTTGATCCACCGATCCTGCTCACCCAGATCTCGATCCAGACCGGCGCCTGCCGGTAGGTCAGCGGCGCGCGGTACTCGATTTCCTGCCGTGCCACCAGCGTCACCCCGGCCTCCGCCGTCAGCGACCGGAAGGTCTCCGTCCCGCTGCCAGTCCCGGTGCCCGGCAGCGGAAGAAGCGACAGGCGGACCCTGGCTTCCTCAAGGAACTGAACATACCGGACATTGTTGACGTGACCGTTGGAGTCCTCGTCGCCAAAGCGCAGCTGGATGGGAAAGCGGTGGATAGCCATGGCATCCATCTTGTCAGGAAGGTTCCGGCTAGCACGAAAGCTCCATTCTCCGGCTGCGGGCACATTCGGTCCCCGCGGCACCGAATGTTGGGCCTTGCGTGCAGGTACGTCTAATCTCAAAGATGGTCCCCTTGCCGGGACCGGAACTTTCACCGCCTGAGAACACTGCCTTCAAGGAGCAATAACCCATGGCATCAGCCGAGAATTTTGATCCGACTGCCGCGCTGATCGAGCTTCTGGATCTGAGCAATGCGGGCGGGGCAAAAACCGACGAGGATATCTTCGTTGGCGGCTCCCAGCACGAGCCGCGCAAGCGGGTCTTCGGCGGGCAGGTCCTTGGCCAGTCGCTGGTGGCCGCCGCGCGGACAGTTCCGGCCGACCGGCTCATGCATTCCATGCACGGCTACTTCCTCCGTCCGGGGGACACCGAAGTGCCGATCACTTTCGGAGTGGAGCGGCTCCGGGATGGCCGGTCCTTCTCGGCCCGCCGCACCCACGCCTACCAGAACGGCGTGCCCATCCTTTCCCTGATTGCCTCCTTCCAGGTACCGGACGGCGGGCTCGACCATCAGGAGCCCATGCCCGAGGGCGTCCCCGATCCCGAGAGCCTGCCTACAACTGCGGACCTGCTGGCCTCCTTCGACCATCCGGTAGCCAAGGCCTGGTCCTACTACCGTCCAATGGACATCCGCCATGTGGACAAGCCCGTGTACTTCGAGACCGACCCTGAGCGGACGGCCCGCAACGCGGTCTGGATGAAGACCTTTGGCCCCATGCCCGATGACCAGAACCTGCACCGTGCCGCCCTGGCCTATGCCACCGACTACACGATCCTTGAGCCCGTCCTCCGCCGCCACGGCGTTTCCTGGGCCACCCGCGGCATGTCGGTAGCAAGCCTGGACCATGCCATGTGGTGGCACCGCCCGGTGCGCGTTGATGAATGGATGCTCTACGTCCAGGAGTCCCCCAGCGCTTCCGGCGCCCGTGGGCTGTCCACGGGCAGGATCTTCAACCGCGCAGGCCAGCTCGTGGCTACCATCGCCCAGGAAGGGATGATCCGGCTGCCGGACCCCGCCGGAGACTGAGCCTTTCGACCGGTAAACGTAAAACGCCCCCGTCATTGACGGGGGCGTTTTACGTGGCTGCCTGCCCAACAGTGCCTCAGGCGGGCAGCGTATCGGCTCAGTCGCGGGTCAGGCGGCGGTGCGTCACGCGGTGCGGCTTGGCTGCATCGGCGCCGAGCCGTTCCACCTTGTTCTCCTCGTAGGACTCAAAGTTGCCTTCGAACCAGTACCAGTTGCCGGGATTCTCATCGGTGCCTTCCCAGGCAAGGATGTGGGTTGCCACCCGGTCCAGGAACCAGCGGTCGTGCGATACGACGACGGCGCAGCCCGGGAACTCCAGGAGCGCGTTCTCCAGGCTGGAGAGCGTTTCGACGTCGAGGTCGTTAGTGGGCTCATCGAGCAGGAGCAGGTTTCCGCCCTGCTTCAGGGTCATGGCCAGGTTCAGGCGGTTACGCTCACCGCCGGAGAGCACACCCGCCTTCTTCTGCTGGTCCGGTCCTTTGAACCCGAAGGCGGACACGTAGGCGCGGGACGGCATTTCGACCTGTCCGACCTGAATCCAGTCGTGTCCGTCGGAGACAACCTCCCACAGGCTCTTCTCCGGATCGATTCCGCCGCGTGACTGATCCACATAGGAAATCTTGACGGAGTCACCGATCTTGAGCTCACCGCCGTCGAGCTCTTCCATACCAACGATCGTCTTGAAGAGCGTGGACTTACCCACACCGTTCGGGCCGATCACGCCAACAATGCCGTTGCGCGGCAACGAGAAGGACAGGCCGTCAATCAGCTTGCGGTCGCCGAAACCCTTTTGCAGGTTTTTGGCCTCCAGCACCAGCGAACCCAGGCGCGGGCCCGGCGGGATCTGAATCTCCTCGAAGTCCAGCTTGCGGGTGCGGTCGGCTTCCGCTGCCATTTCTTCGTAGCGGGCCAGGCGGGCCTTGGACTTGGTCTGGCGGCCCTTGGCGTTGGAGCGGACCCAGTCCAGTTCCTCCGTGAGGCGCTTGGCCAGCTTCTGGTCTTTTTTGCCCTGCACTTCGAGGCGCGCGCGCTTCTTCTCCAAGTAGGTGGAGTAGTTACCCTCGTACGGGTAGAGGTGACCGCGGTCCACTTCGGCGATCCACTGGGCCACGTGGTCCAGGAAGTACCGGTCGTGGGTCACAGCCAGGACGGCGCCATGGTAGGCGGACAGGTGCTGCTCGAGCCAAAGCACGCTCTCCGCGTCCAGGTGGTTGGTGGGCTCATCGAGGAGCAGGAGGTCAGGCTTCTGCAGCAGAAGCTTGCAGAGCGCGACCCGGCGCCGCTCACCACCGGAAAGGAGGGTAACGTCGGCGTCGGCCGGCGGGCACCGCAGGGCATCCATGGCCTGTTCGAGCTGGGAATCAATGTCCCAGGCATCGGCAGCGTCAATGGCTTCCTGCAGCTTGCCCATTTCCTCCAGCAGGCTGTCGAAGTCCGCATCGGGCTCCGACATTGCCTCGGAAATTTCGTTGAAACGCTGGATCTTGGCGTAGATCTCGCCAACGCCCTCCTGGACGTTGCCGAGTACGGTCTTTTCCTCATTCAGCGGCGGTTCCTGGAGCAGGATGCCCACGGAGTATCCAGCACTGAGCCGGGCCTCACCATTGGAAGGGGTATCCAGTCCGGCCATGATCTTGAGGATGGTGGACTTACCGGCACCGTTAGGCCCCACCACACCGATCTTGGCGCCGGGGTAGAAGGACATGCTTACGTCGTCGAGAATAACTTTGTCGCCAACGGCCTTTCGGGCCTTGGTCATCGTGTAGATAAATTCCGCCATGCTCTCAGGCTAGTGTGTCGGTGCCACTAAGTGCCATTTGATGCACAGCCCGGCCGGTGCCTGGGAACCCCGGAACGGTGGAGCAGTCTGTTTTCTGTGTCCTTCCGGCCGGAATCCCGGTGTCAACCCGCCGCAGCCCGGTACTGTCTCGGCCCGGCGTTGTCTCGGCCCGGCGTTGTCTCTGCCCGGTACTGTCTCTACCCCGACGTATCCCTGCCCGGCCCTACGTATCCTTGCCCGGCCCGGTCTCTCGCTACCGGTCGTCTCCAAGGAGGCACTGACCGCTTGAAAGCGCCGGCGCCACCGTCACGGTGACGTTTCCGCTGCGGACTTCGCCCAGGACGCATTCCCCGCCCACCGGGGCCCCGGCAACGATGGAGTCCACGGCGAGACCGGTGGGGGTGATGTCCTGCGAGACTTCGACGGCGTCCAGGCTGAACCCTGCAGCGGCGTAGGCCTCCCGCACGGCGTTCCGGGAGGGAGAAGGGGTCTGTGCTGCGAGGGCCTCGAGTTCCGACTGCACAGCATCGGCTTCCGCAATTCTGACCGGAGCCGCACCGGTTCCTGCGCTGCTGCTGGATTCTGCCGGTGCCTGCTGCTGGCCTTCCGCGGCCGGCCCTGCAGCCGCGCATCCGGAGAGGCCCAGCACCAGACAGGCCAGCGTAGCCACGCCGGCATACAGCGGCAGCTGCCTGGAGGTCCGGCTCCCCGAAGGAAGCCGGGATTCCGAAGAAATCCGGGCCTCCGAAGAAAACCTGGTCAGGGGCTTCCTTTCCGCAAGCCCGGACTCGGCTCCCTGCTTCTGTGCATTCACCCCGTCATTCTGCCATGCACCGGGTTGCTCTGTGCCAATGACGTGTGGCCAGTGAGGTATGCCAGTGACGTGGGCCAAGGAGAACTAATGACGTGGGCCCATGAGATGTGCCTTTCGGGCCTCTCAGCGGGCGCGGGGCTGCGATGCGCCGAGACCGGCTGGGCTGGCTGGGGAGCCAGGGAGCTGGGGCTTAGTAGGCGGGTGCCGGCTCACTCCCCTCAGTTTCGACGGTGTCCGGGCTGAACCCAAGGCTGCCGTCGAGGCCCGGCCCAAACTCCTCTGTCCCCATCGCCAGCAGCTCCCCGGTTTCCGGATCCACATCGCCAGGCATGTCGCCCGCACTGTCCCCGGAAGTATCCCGGAGGGGCGGCGCGGCGCTGACGTTCCGGCGGAAATTCGCGGTGCCCCACATCAGGTCGTGCCCTACCGAATCTGCGTCGATATCGACGGAGGTACCGCTGCGTCCGCCTTCGGTGGCCCACTGCCGTACCCGGAGCCTGCCGGTAACGATGACGCGGTCCCCTTTGTGGATGCTCACGCCGGCGTTGGTGGCAAGTTGACGGAACATCGAGACCGAATACCAGTTCGTGTGCCCGTCGACCCAGAGGCTGGCCTCCCGGTCGAATCGCCTCTCGGTGGTGCACATCCGAAAGCCCGCGATCGCCAGGCCGCTTTCTGCCGTGGTGGTCCTGACCTCCGTCGCAACAAAACCGCGGAGGGTAATGGTGTCAGTCATGGGTTTCCCCTTCTGCTGCTGTCGGCGCCGGTACCGAACGCCGGAATGATTCCGGCGCGGTTGGCCGGTTCAGTCAGTGTGCCGGGATACGGGATCGGCAGTGGAAGCAGCGGCCGGACTGTGGATGCAGCTGAGCCGCCAGTCCCCACCGCACGGCTGTGGAGGACAGGTGGCAGCAAGGATTCCCTGTCCGGTTAAGGCCGGTCCGGATAAGCCCCCCCCGGTTAAGAGCAGAAGCCTCCAGCCGCGGCGTCACCGGGCTGAAGGCTTCAGAGGGTGCCCCCGGCGCGACTCGAACGCGCAACCTACGGATTAGAAGGCCGTTGCTCTATCCATTGAGCTACGAGGGCAGACCAATCGATGATACTACGCGTCTCCCGGCCCGGGCCGCAGCACTTCAGGCGCGGCAGGAGCCTCCTGTCCCCTGCCGCGCGGAAAGGCACCAAAGGCTCTCCCCGATCCGGATGCAGCAGGGGCTGCACTGTGCTTAACCCCGGCAGAATCCCCTGGCGCGCACGCGGGGCAGACTCCGCGCCGAAAATATTTCGATGCTGCTGCATCCAAATACACGCCACCGGAAGTAAAGGAGATGTAGGCCACAACAAAGCCGGTCCTCGAACCGGCAAAACCAGAGGAGAAAGCCATGCGCAGGACCGCCACACTATTCGCCGCAGCAGGACTGGCAGCCGGAGCAGGACTCGCCGCGGCTCCCGCAGCGTCAGCTGCGGATGACGCCCAGCTCTCAGTTTTCCACGCGGTTCCCGGCACCACCGTGGACGTGTACGTCAACGGCGCCCTGACCCTTGACGACTTCACTCCGGGCTCCATGGCCGGGCCCCTGCCCCTGCCGGCCGGAAGCTATGAACTGGCGATTACCGCAGCAGATGCCACAGACGCCTCCGCTCCCATCATCGGCCCGGTTTCCGCCAACCTCACAGCCGGCGGCAATTTCACCGCCGTCGCCAATCTGAGTGCGGACGGCACCCCAACAGCGAATGTGTACACCAACGACACGTCCACCATCGCCGCGGGCAAGGCCCACCTGACTGTCCGCCACGTCGCGGCCGCCCCGGCGGTCGATGTCCTGGCTAACGGCACCCCGGTGATCACCAACCTGGCCAACCCCGGGGAGAAGACCCTCCCGGTCGAGGCCGGAACAATCTCGGCTTCCGTGGCGGCCGCAGGTACCACTGAGCCGGTGATCGGCCCGGCAGATCTCACGCTTCCCGAAGGCGTCCACACGATCGTCTACGCGTGGGGATCCTTGGAAGAAGGCAATCTGGCGCTTGCCACGCAGACTATTGCCGGCATGGAAAGCGCCCCCAGCGCTGTGCCCGGAGCGCTGGCCGCAGACACTGCCCCGGACGGAACGGTGCTCGCTGCCGCGGGTGGCCTGACCCTCATGGCATTGGCCGGAAGCGCTGTGCTGGTCCGCCGGCGCAACGCAGCCAAGGCAGCGGCAACCGGGACCGTCTCCCGCTGATAGCGGCTGCTCCCCGGCTTTTCAGGCCGGCTGAGCCTGAAAAGCATGCAGGGTCTGAAGAGCATAAAAGGTCCGGAAGGTGCGGTGCAGCCCTCCCGCTGCACCGCACCTTGCGGCGCTCCGTTCGGAAGATGCTCCGCCCGGCGAAGATCCGCAGCGCAACCGCAAACCCCAAACCCCAAACCCCAAACAGGACAGGACAGGTAAATGCATCAACCAGGAAGTGCCCGCCGATACCTCGCCGCCGCGCTGCTGGCGGCCGGGGCGGTGGGATTGGGAGCCTGCGGCCCGGGACCGGCCACGGGCAGTCCGGCGGCGCCCGCTGAAACTTCCACGGGCAGTCCGGCGGCGTCCACCGCAGGCCCCACCACCCCGGCGGCAGCAGCATCCACCGCTGCTCCGGGCAGCGTGCCAGGAGCCGGGCCGGCCGAGATACCGATCCGCCAGGCCACTCCCGAAGCAGTGGAGTCCCTGGCACAGCCGGTCCGGGTGCAGGTTGCCGGAACCGGAATCGACCTCGAGGTAGTGCCCACCGGAGTGGAGGACAACGGTGCCATGACCATCCCGGATAACCATTACCAGGCCGGCTGGTACCGCTACGGCCCCGGGCCCGGGTCGCCGGCCGGATCCGTGGTCCTGGCGGCCCATGTGGATTCACGGACAGAGGCCCTGCCCATTGCGGGGCTGAAGGATGTTCCGGCGGGAACCCAGGTGACAGTGACGCTGGAAGACGGATCCGCCGTCGTCTACCAGACCGAAAAAGTGGAGAACATTGCCAAACGCTCACTCGACGGACACCGTCTCTTTGACCGCACGGGGAGCCCGCTCCTGAAGCTGGTGACCTGTGGCGGCAGGTGGCTCGACACGGAAGACGACTATGAAGATAACGTTGTACTCACGGCTGCGCCGCTATCATAGGGACATTCCGCAGTACCTTCAGCAATACGTTTCACACTGTAAAGCTGGCCAACGGCAGGAGAACGTCCCAGATGTCATCCGGTGCCACCGAGGGGGACGACGTCCTCGACGGGGCTTTCGCCGCTGGTGAGGAGGCAGCACTCGCTGAAGCGTACCGCCGCTTCGCGCCGCTGATCCGCACCATGGCGCTTCGGCGCCTGCTGGATCCCTCAGCAGCGGACGATGCGGTGCAGGAGGTTTTCATCCGTGCCTGGCGCTACCGGGAGAGCTATTCGCCGGACCGGTCCACCCTGGCGGCCTGGCTGGTTGGAATTTCCCGGAATGTCGCCGTGAGCATGACTGCGTCGCGGATCCGGGAAGATGATGTGCTGGAGGGCGCAGCCGCCCGGGACCAGCGCGCCCCACACCTCGTGCCGGACCCGGAGAGCGTCGCGGACAAAGTGGTGCTCGACGCCGAACTCACCCGGCTGGGCGAGCCGCAGCACTCCATCCTCCGGCTGGCCTTCCACGAAGACCTGACCCATCAGCAAATATCGGAGCGGCTCAAATTGCCCCTGGGAACCGTTAAGAGCCATATCCGCCGGGGACTCATCCAGCTGCGGCAACGATTGGAGGTCAGCGATGCACCTGCACGATGATGCATTGGCTCTCCTCGCGCTTGGTGAGGAGCCGACGGCGGAGGAGGCCGCCCACTTGGGCGGCTGCGCCCGCTGCCAGGCCGAGGTCCGGTCCTACGGCCGGGTTGTCCGCGCCGGGCGCAGCAGCGAAACACTCGACGGCTCGGTGCCGCCCCCGGAGGTCTGGGAAAACATCCATGCCACCCTTGGCCTCGGACCGGAAGTGCGCCGGGACCCGCTGGCCGTCAGCCAGCCGGAGCCGCCGGTTTCCCTGGACAGTAAACGCCGCAGCCGCGCTGCCCGGTGGGTGGCTGCAGCCGCTGCTGCCGTCCTGATCGCCGGGGCGGCCACCTGGGGAATCGTCCGCAGCCAGGTGCCGCAGCCGGAAGTCCTGGCCTCCACAGTGCTGGAACCGCTGCCCTCCTACAGCGATGAAGGCACCGCAACGGTTGATCAGCTGCCCGACGGTGAGCGTGAACTCCTGATCACGGCAAGCAGCAGCCAGGCAGAGGGCTACCGCGAAGTCTGGCTGATCTCGCCGGACATCACCTCCATGGTGAGCCTGGGCACCATGGAAGGGCGCGAGGCACGGTTCCGCATCCCTGCGGGCCTGGACCTGTCTGCCTACCCGATTGTTGACATCTCGGATGAGCCGCTTGACGGCAATCCCGCCCATTCGGGCAATTCGATTCTTCGCGGCCAGCTGGAGCTCTGACAGTTATTCCAGAACCACACCACGGGCAAATACCAGGGAGCGCACTTGACTAGGGTCCTGCTTCCCGCGGTGACCGGCACCAGCACATCCGGCGGGGACCCGGGCTGGCCCGCGGAATTGTGGTCCCGGATCAGCGGCGGCTTTATGCGGACCGAGGGCCTGGAAGCATCCCCATGGATCCTCCTGGGCCTGGCAGCGGCAGCCGCGGTCCTTGCCGTCCCACGGGCAACCTGGCGGTGGTTCGGCCTGTATGTCACCTTCGTCCACGAACTTGGGCATGCCTTCGCAGCGCTCAGCGCCGGGCACCGCATCTCCGGAATCGAACTGCGCTTCGATCACTCCGGGCAGATGCGCAGCCTCGGCCGGGGAGGCTTCGGTGCGGTGTGGGCGGGTTTCTGGGGCTACCCGGTTCCTGCGCTCACGGGGCTGGCTCTGATATGGGCCGCGAGCCAGGGATGGGCGACGGCGGCACTGTCCCTGGGCGTCCTGGTCCTCGCCGCGGCGCTCCTGTTCATCCGCAACCTGCAGGGTCTGGCCATTGCCGGCGGCTGCGCCGCCGCCGCCGTGCTGCTGGTCTGGTTCGTCCCCGCGGGACTGGTGGCCTACGCCGTCGTCACGCTCGGCATCGCCCTGGTCACCGGCGCAGTCCGGGACTGGATAAACCTCTTGAGCGTCCACACCCGGCGGCGGCATGCACTGTCCTCGTCGGACGCCTGGATCCTCGCACAGCGCACCGGTATTCCCGGCGGACTCTGGCTCACGGCCTTCGCACTGGTTATTGCCGCCTGCGCGGCGGGATCGTTGTGGCTGCTGGCGTCCTTGTAGGCGCTTTCCTGCCTAACGGGATTCTGCCGCGGAACCGGATTCGGCTGTGCCTTCGAAGCCGGCGTCGTGCTGGCCGTGCGCAGGTGCCGGAGCTCCCGGGAAAGTCACGCGGAGTTCCAGCCGGTGCTGGCCGTCCTCTGCCTGGGTGAAGATGGCCTTTCCGGAGATTCCGGCCAGCCCCCCGGTGCCCGAACCAGGAATGATGTGCCCGGAAGATGCTGTCGCTTCCCCTTCGGCCAGGCCCCAGTGCTGAATGACCATGGTGCCTTCGCGGCCTTCAACGCTGCCGGCGAAAACTTCACTGCCGACGTAGCCGGCGCCGGCGGCATTGCCGGCTAGGAGCAGGTCGGCAACGCTGGTGCCGGAGATGGCGCCCTCAAAGATTTTCACCGCCCGCACGGTCGAGAGTTCGCTGTTGGTTCCCTCCACAACATAGGGCGTGGGCTCCCATGATGAGACGTCGAAATCGGCAGTGATCGAGTGTTCTGTTCCGTCGGACATATCTTCAGTATCCCGTGTCCGGGCACCAATTGCATGCCCGTGTCGTGCCGACGGTACCCTTGTCGCTGGGGCGCCGCCGTTCGGGGGCCCCGAAATTACCCTGAAGGAGAGCCCCTACGCATGTCATCCACACCGGTATCCGCTGAGCCCCGGTACATGCGTACCTCCTTCCTGTGGATCAGTTTCGGCGTCCTTCACCTGCTCTTCTTCGCCCTGCTCAGCCCCCTGATTTTCACCGGTGAAGTCCTCAGCGATATCCAGTTCTACCGGCAGTGGGCGTTCGAGGGCCTCGACGGCGGGCAGTGGCAGGGAATCAGCACAGCGTGGGTTTATCCGATTGGCGCGCTGGCTCCCATGCTCCTGGCAGCGGTCTTCGGCTACGGGGCCTATCAGTTCGCCTGGTTCCTGATTTTCGCCGGGCTGAATGCGGCGGCCCTCGCAGTGCTGACCGGCAAGCGCACCCGTCAGCGGTTTGCGGCCGCCTACTGGTGGATGGGGATCACGGCACTGCTCGGCCCTGTAGCGGTGGGCCGGGTCGACGGCCTGACCGTGCCCCTGGTGATCATTGGAATGCTGCTGCTGGCCAAGCGGCCGGCAGCCGCGTCGGCACTGCTCGCAGCCGCCACCTGGATCAAGGTGTGGCCGGCCGCCGTCATCCTCGCCGTCCTGGCTGTCTCCCGCCGGCGCCTCACCGTCCTGGTGACGGGTGCCGCTGTGTCCGCCGCCGTCGCAGTTGTGGTGGCCGCCTCCGGCGGCCTGCGCTATCTGCTCAGTTTCGTCGGTGCCCAGGGCGACCGCGGCATGCAGCTCGAGGCGCCGTTCACCACCCCCGGGCTGTGGCAGGCCATCCTGGGCCGTTCCGGTGCCTTCATTTTCGAAGACACCGTCATCAACACCCGTGAGGTGCGCGGGGCCTGGGGCGAACCCGTCGCTGCCCTGATGACTCCCCTGCTCGCGGTGGCGGCCGTCGCCGTCGTCGTTCTGCTGCTTTGGGCGCTTCGCCGCGGGGCCGACGCCGGTTCACTGCTCGCCGCCGGCTCCCTGGCCCTTGTCGGCGCGTTTATCGTCTTCAACAAGGTCGGCTCGCCGCAGTTCATGCTGTGGCTCGGCGCCGTCACCGCCGTCGGCGTTGCATGGGAAGGACGCTCCTGGCGTCTCCCGGCCCTGATGATGATTCCGGTGGCCGCGCTCACGACCCTGGTCTACCCCATGTTCTACGCGGCACTGTATGACGATCTGAACGCCGGCGTCGCCGCGATGCTCACGGTCCGGAACCTGCTGGTGATGGCCCTGTTCGTCTGGGCGGTCATCCGCATCGTTCAGCTGGCCCGCAACGGGCGGCTGGTCAGTGAATCCGCAGCTCTCCCGGAGCAGGCTCCGTAAGTTTCTTGCGGAACAGGACCTTCGTCTTCGGGTCAAGGAAGATCAGGTAGAGGGCGAAGGCCACGGCCGTGACGGCTGCGATCTGGCGGGCGGCGCTGAGGCTGAATTCGAAGTACGGCCAGATGTCGAGCTGGTCGCTGATCGCATAAACCATAAAGAACGAGACGAAGAGATACAGCGTCTTGACCTGCCAGTCATTGCGGATTCCGGTCACCGCGAAGAGCGGGATCAGCCAGACCACGTACCAGGACTGGATCATCGGCGCGAGCATCACGATCGCGGCAAACGCCAGGGCAAGCCGGCGCACCAGGCGGCTGTAATCACCCACGAACATCAGCCAGAAGACGACGGCGAAGGACGCCAGGCGCCCAAGCGTGTGCACAACGTCGGCGAAGGACCATCCAGGCAGCCCGACGGCGTTGCCTAGCGTGGCCACCACGAGCCCCAGGAAACCGACCGGCGCGTACCAGATCCATACGCTGCCGGGCGTGCTCAGGGCGCCCACCCAGCCGAACCCAAGCCCGTTGACAACGCCCAGGACCGCCAGCAGTCCCAGCGAGAGCCCTGCCGTGAGGAACCAGAACAGGAACTTCCGGGGCCAGGACGCACCCTTGCCGGCCCACATCAAGCCGATGAACGGCAGGAAAATGAGGGTGATCGGCTTGATACCGATGGAGAGCGTGACCAGCAGGATGCCGCGGATGGCCCGTTTCGTGGCCGCGTAGTACAGGCCGGCCAGTGCCAGGCCGATCATCAGGGCATCGTTGTGGATGCTGGCAATGAAGTTGGTCAGGAACAGCGGATTGGCTGCCGTCAGCCACAGCGCCCGGTTGGGGTTGATGCCGTGCAGTTCAGCGAGTTTGGGCACGTAGTAGACGCACATCGCCACGCCGATCAGCGCGATCAGCCGGAACAGGAGGATGGAGAACTCCGTCTGTCCGCCGGTAATGCGCACAACGATCTCCTCCAGCCAGAGGAAGATCGGGCCGTACGGGGTGGGGCTCTGAGCCCACAGATCGTCCGCTCCCAGCTGCAGATAGTTTGAAATCTGCGAATAGCCGTCTTTGTACGGATTGAGGCCGCTGACCATCACCAGGCCCTGGGCAATATAGGCAAACACATCGCGGCTGAACAGCGGCAGGGCCAGGGCCATGGGGGCACCCCACGCCACGATCGCCTTCAAGACGAAGGGCCTGGACTCCGGACCCCAGTTGCCGATCCGCTGGCCGAACCGCAGCCAGGAACGAACCAGGAGCATACCGCCGACGGCGAGCAGGAACACGGACAGGACGGCGCCCACCGGTTCGAAGCGCAGCCACATGATGAAGCTGGCACGGCGCAGTTCGTAGGAGGAGAGGGACAGCCATCCGACGCCGAGGGACCCGGCGAGCATCAGCATCGAACCAATGAAGCCTTGGAGAATCGCGACGTTGGGATGGTCAGCTTTCGCGTTCTCCGGTTTGGGAGACGAAGGCTCGGTCGCAGGGACCTGGGCGGTCATCGTGGGTCATTCCAATCTCTGTGTTGGTGCAGCTATCCCAACGAACAGGTGCGTCAGTTCAGAGCACGCGACGCCGCAGATCCGCTTTGGTGGAATGGACCGCCAGCGGTGCACGGCGGCTTCGTCAGTAGGCCAAATATTAGCATCGAGTCCCAGCCGCTCCTGGGACGCTGCGGCGTGCTTGGCCGGTAGTGGGGCGCGGCTCACATACACTGGGGACGTTGAGTCGGACGAGACAAGGCGGTAAAGGCTGTGGGGCGCCACCGGGCAGAACCTGTAGGGAAGCGTAGGGATCACCGCGCCCCGAAACCGCCGGGCGGCCGTTCCAGACCCCGCCGCAATCCTGAACTGCTGGGCTGGGGCCTGTTTCTCACCGGAACGAGCGCTGTCTGCCTGCTGTGGGCCGAGGTGCCGGTGGCCCTGGCGGCCGGATTAACTGTCCTGCTCCTGGCTGTCTTCGTTGCCGCCTGGTATCTCTCCGCGGGCAGCAGCACGACGGCGGCACCCGCCGCTGCCGGCGCCGCTGGGACCACGGCCGGCCCCCTCAGCGCTGCCACTCCCCCCAGCACTGCCACTCCCGGGGCCGCTCAGCCTGTCCCGAAGCGGGAGTCCGCAGACCTGCCGGCCGTGCCCTCTCCCGTGTCCCGGGCAGATGCCAGAACCGCCGCTGCCGCGCCGGCCATTCCCCTGGCCCCCGAAGCGGTGCAGGAATTCCTGCGAATCCCCCATGCCCGGCCGGTCCCTGCCGCAGCAGAGGGCACCAGCCGCTGGACGCGCACGTTCGGGCCGCCGGAAACCGGTTCCCTGCCCCTGCAGCCGTACGTTCCCGCCCGCCGTTCCACTATCCAGACAGCGGACCCTGAGGGGCAGGACCGCCGCCAGCGGAGCCACTCCAGTCACTAGTCCGCCGGCCTGGCCCACTGGACGCCCGGCAGGGCAGGGGTACATTTGTCTCGTGCCAATAACTAATGAACGTATTGTGTGGATCGACTGTGAGATGACCGGCCTGGACATCAGCGCCGATGCCCTTATCGAGGTCGCAGTCCTGGTGACCGACTCCGAACTGAATGTCCTCGGCGACGGCGTGGACGTCGTCATCAAGCCCGACGAGGCGGCGCTGGAGCAGATGGGTGACTTTGTCCGCCAGATGCACACCACGTCCAAGCTTCTCGATGAGCTCCCCCACGGGATGACGCTCGCGGAAGCTGAGGCAGAGGTCATCGAGTACATCACTAAGTGGGTGCCGGAGCCGAAGAAGGCTCAGCTGGCCGGGAACTCGGTGGGCACGGACCGGATGTTCCTGGCCCGCGATATGCCCGAAGTCATCGACTACCTGCATTACCGGATCATCGATGTCTCCACCATCAAGGAACTGGCCCGGCGCTGGTATCCACGCGCCTATTTCCAGGCCCCGGCGAAAAACGGAGGCCACCGCGCACTGGGCGACATCAAGGATTCCATCAACGAGCTGCGCTACTACCGCGCCGCAGTGTTTGTGCCGGCCCCCGGTCCGGACTCGGCCGCCGCGAAAAAGATTGCCGCGGAAGTGACCCGAACTGCTTAAAAGGGTTAGGTGCGTCACATTTGCGGCGCAGAGGGGCACTTGTGTCAGGAGCACCCAAAAAACCGTGTAAGCTTGTATCCGCTGCCTCAGATAAATGAGTTCGCAAACTCCACTCGCCTGGAATTTGTGAATGATATCTGAGTGCACATGGTGGGTATAGCTCAGTTGGCAGAGCGCCTGGTTGTGGTCCAGGAGGTCGCGGG
>NZ_BCQM01000001.1 GCF_001552075.1 Arthrobacter luteolus NBRC 107841 | reverse complement strand
CCGCGGAATCAAAGTAATTAGCTGAAAACTGAGAGAACACAGGAAAACCACATGAGCGCTACCGTTGTCACTTTTGAAGAACTCGCCGGACTTGTTGGCAAGGACCTGGGCTACACCGACTACATCGAAATCACCCAGGACCAGATCAATACCTTCGCGGATGCCACCGATGACCACCAGTGGATCCACACCGATCCGGAGAAGGCCAAGGACGGACCGTTCGGCGCGCCGATCGCCCACGGGTTCCTGACCCTCTCCCTGATCATTCCCCTCTGGAGCCAGCTCTTCGACGTCGAAGGCGTCAAGACCAAGGTCAACTACGGCCTGGACCGGGTGCGTTTCACCAACCCCGTCAAGGTTGGCGCCAAGGTCCGCCTGCACTCGGTGATTGCCGAGGTCACCGAGGTTAAAGGCGGGGTGCAGATCAAGACCTCCAACAAAATCGAGATCGAAGGCGAAGAACGGCCCGCCGTGATCGCCGAGTTCCTCGCCAGGTTCTACGCCTAGTCTCCGGCGTAACAAGGCTCCCGTCCCTGGCCCCCTCCGCGGACCGGGGACCGGGCAGCACAGCAGTACCAGCACCACACCTGCAGTATCCATTTCTCCCCTCAAGGAAGAGGAAAGTCATGAGGCACTTCATTACCAGCAAGGTCGCCAAGGCCTTCGCACTCGGCGCTGTGGCGTCACTGGCGCTGGCCGGCTGCGGCGGCGGCAGTCTGTCCGGCAGCGCTTCCAGCTCTCCGACTGCGTCGCCGTCGGAGTCTGCAGGCAGCGGCGAGCTCGAGAAGATCGTGGTCGGCGTCCTGGCGATCGCGCCCTCCGCAGCCATGCACTACGGCATTGAGGAAGGCATCTTCGAGAAGCACGGACTCGACGTCGAACTCCAGACCGGGCAGGGCGGCGCCGCCATGCTCCCGGCCGTTTCCACCGGAGACATGAACTTCGCCGTGGGCAACCCGCTGACCGTGATGGTGGCCAAGGACAAGGGCCTGGACATGAAGATTGTCACGGGTTATTCCAACTCCTACGCGGAGGGTGAGGACATCAACGGTGTGGTCGCCCGCGCGGACTCCGGCATCACCAGCTTCGCCGATCTGGCAGGAAAAACGGCGAGCGTCAACGCCATCAACACCCAGGGCGACCTGACCATCATGGAAGCAGCGTCCATCGCCGGAGCCGATCCCAGTGCGATCAGCTTCTCCGAGATGCCGTTCCCGGACATGGAAGCACAGCTGGAGCTGGGCAACACGGACGCCATCTGGATTCCGGAGCCCTTCCTCAGCAAGGCCCTCGCCAACCCGGACAACGTTCTGGTGGGCTACTCCAACCAGGAAGTCATCCCGGGCATGCCCACCATGGTCTCCTTCACCTCCGGCAACTACGCCGAGCAGAACCCGGAAACCGTCCAGAAGTTCAAGGACGCCATGGAAGAGCTGCTCGTGGAGGCCGAAGCAAACATCGACGACGTCAAGGCAACCCTGCCGGACTTCATGACGATGCCGGCAGAGGTCGCGGCGAAGCTCAAGATGGAGCAGTACGACGCCGAACTGCGCACCGAGCAGCTCACCAGCCTCGGCGAGCTGATGCTCAAGTACAAGTTCGTGGAGAAGGCACCCGACCTGGCTGCCATGACCGTCCAGTAGCAGCACCTCCCAGCAACACCCCCGGTGGCCTGCCCGCCCTGCCATATGCAGGCAGGCCACCGGCTCCGCAATGACTTTAGGTATGACAAAGAAGGATGTCTGAGGAAATGCAGAACCAGGGCCTGGGTTCATGGATCCACCGTCAGCGCGTCAAATCCGGTTCGAAGACCGCACTGATCTTCCGGGACGAACGGACCAGCTACGCCGAACTCGACGAGCGGATCAACCGGCTGGCGGCCGTGCTGCGCGCCAACGGGGTGGAGCACGGTACGCGGGTGGCCTTCCTCGGGGACAATCACCCCGCCTTCCTGGAGACCTTCTTTGCCGCCGGATCCCTCGGCGCAGTTTTTGTTCCGCTCAACACCCGGCTGGCTCCGCCGGAAATCCAGTTCGCCCTGCAGGATTCGGGCAGCCTCATCCTGGTGAACACCTTGGCCCTCGATGAACTGGCCGTCCGCGGTTCGCAGGGGACCGCCGTCGAACTCCGCCTGCTGGTTGACGACGGAACCGCAGCCCCTCTATCCGACGCCGGCGCGGTGCCGGTTCAGCCGTACGAGGCCTCCCTGGCCGCAGGTTCCGGCGGCTTTCCGGACGCAGCAGTCACCCTGGAGGACGGGGCGATCATCCTGTACACGTCCGGGACCACCGGGCAGCCCAAGGGTGCGCTGCTCACCCACGCCAACCTGGCCTGGAACTGCTTCAACGTGCTGGTGGACTACGACGTCGCGGGAGATGACGTCGCCCTGATGATTTCCCCGTTGTTCCACGTGGCCTCGCTGGATATGGGCGTGCTGCCCAACCTGCTCAAGGGAGCCGCCGTCATCCTGGAAACCCGTTTTGAACCGGGACGGACGCTGGAACTGATCGAAAAGTACCAGGCGACGTTCATCAGCGGAGTCCCCACCACCTACCAGCTGCTCTGCGAGCACCCCGACTGGGCTAAACGGGACATCAGTTCGCTGCGCAAGCTCACCTGCGGCGGCTCGGCCGTTCCGCTGCGGGTCATTGACGCGTACGAGGAACGCGGCCTCGGCTTCTCCAACGGCTACGGCATGACCGAAACCGCGCCCGGCGCCACTGCACTGCCGCCCAAGTGGTCCCGGGAGAAGGCCGGTTCGGCCGGACTTCCGCACTTCTTCACATCCGTCCGCGTGGCGAACCCGGACGGGTCACCCGCCGCTCCGGGAGAAGTGGGCGAGGTCCAGATCAGCGGACCCAACGTCATCACGTCCTACTGGAACCGGCCGGACGCCACCGAATCCTCCTTTACCGGCGGGACCTGGTTCCGGTCCGGGGACATGGGCTATTTCGACGGCGAGGGTTTCCTGTTCATTTCCGACCGGTTGAAGGACATGATCATTTCCGGCGGCGAGAACATCTACCCCGCCGAAGTGGAGCAGATTATCAGTGAACTCGACGCCGTCAGCGGTGTCGCCGTGATCGGGGTGCCCGACGAGAAATGGGGCGAGGTTCCTAAGGCGGTCATCACCCTGCGCGGGGGCTTCACCCTTGACCCGGCGGAGGTGCACGCCCACCTCGACGGGCGCCTGGCACGCTACAAGATTCCGAAGTCTGTAGTGGTGGTGGAGGATCTGCCCCGCACGGCCAGCGGCAAGATCCGCAAGAAGGACCTGCGCCGGGACTACACCGCCTGATCCGGCCGGGGCCCCCGCCGGGCCCCGGCCGGCGGCCTGGCCCGCTGCCCGCCCCGCAGATGCAAAGATGAGCGGATGGACTTGAACCTGCTGCGCACCTTCGTCTCCGTGTATGAGACGGGCAGCCTGACGACGACGGCGCGTGCCCTGTTCGTCACGCAGCCTTCGGTCAGCCATTCCCTGGCCCGGCTGCGCACCGAGTTCGCGGATGATTTATTCGTCAGGTCCGGCGGACGGATGCGGCCCACGGCGCTGGCCGATGAGATCTTTCCCGACTGCCGGGAGGCGCTGGAGCGCCTCGAGTCGCTTACCGAACGCTCCCGCAGCTTCGACCCGGCCACGTCCACCCGCCGGTTCCGGCTCTGCCTCTCCGACTTGGGGGAGCTGGGCTTCCTGCCCGCTGTGCTCCGGCACCTGGCGGAGGCGGCCCCGGGGGTGGACCTCGACGTCGTTCCCATGGACATTGCCGCGGTGGCCGAATGGCTGGAACGCGGCACAGTGGACGCCGCGATCGCGTCCTGGCCGCTGGCCGGCGGATTCGAGAGCCTGCTGCTGAAGCGCGAACGCTACGTTGGCCTGCTGCGCCGGGACTTTCCGCTGGCTGGTACGGGCACGCTGTCCATGGAGGAGTTCCTGGCTGCCGGCCATGTGGAGGTTGCCCGCAGCACCGGACACCAGGCCGCCGAGGAACGGATGGAAGAACTAGGCATCTCGCGGCGCACCCGGGTCCGGGTCCGGCACTTTTCCGTGCTGCCGCAGATCATCTCTGAATCCGGGCTGATGGCGATCGTGCCGGAAAGCATGGCTGCAGGCTGGATCGGCAGCTGGCCGCTGCAGCTGGTTGACCTTCCCTTCGACGTCGAACCCATCGAGGTGCGGCTGCACCTGCCGCAGCAGGGACGCCGCACGCCGGCCCTGGACTGGTTCGGGTCGATGCTCCGGAACGCCCTGATCACCGAGCCGCTCGGCAAGCTATAGACACCATTTATAGTATCTAGTCATAAAATTCAGTCGTTTTATGTTTAGGGTCCTCCTACACTCGCTAGTGAGACGCAGGACACAGAGCGAATGAAGGAAGACCCATGAAGGTAGCTGAAGCAGTAGGACGGACCCTGGCCGAGCTGGGCGTGCGGCAGGTATTCGGAGTGACCGGCAGCGGAAACTTCCACTTCACCAACGCCCTGGTCAACGGCGGCGCCAGCTTCACCGCCACCCGGCATGAGATGGGGGCGGCCTGCATGGCGGACGCCTACTCACGCGCCACCGGAGAGGTCTCCGTGGTCAGCGTGCACCAGGGCTGCGGCCTGACCAACGCCATGACCGGCATCGGTGAAGCTGCCAAGAGCCGCACCCCGGTGATCGTGCTCTCCGGCGACACCCCGCCCACCCAGAAGACCTCGAACTTCTGGATCGACCAGGACGCCGCGGCCGAGTCTGTCGGGGCAGTCGCCGAGCGTGTCCACTCAGCCGTAACCGCCGTCGCCGACGTCGTCCGAGCCTTCCGGTTGGCCCGCGACGAACGGCGCACCGTCCTGCTGAGTATTGCCCTCGACGTGCAGGAGGAGGAACTCGAGTTCTCCCTGGCGGACGTCCCGGCGGTTGCACCCACCCTGGTTCCCGGCCCCTCGCCCGAAAGCGTTCAGCAGCTGGCGGACCTGCTCGCCTCGGCAGAGCGTCCCGTGCTGGTGGCCGGCCGCGGAGCCATGGCCGCCCGCGCCGAAATCGAGGCACTGGCAGAGCAGACCGGCGCGCTGCTGACGACTTCCGCCGTCGGGCGCGGCATTTTCGCGGGCAACGCCTGGTACCTGGACGTGATGGGCGGCTTCTCCACACCGGTGACCGCCGAACTGATCCAGGGCGCCGACGTCGTGGTGGCCTTTGGTGCCAGCCTCAACCGCTGGACCTCGCGCAGCGGCTCGCTCCTGGCCGGCAGCCGGGTAGTGCAGGTGGACCTGAGCCCGGAGGCGATCGGCTTCCACCGTCCCGTCGAGTTCGGCGTCCTGGGCGACTCGGCGCTGGTAGCGCAGGCCGTAACCCGCGAGCTGGCTTCGCGGGGTGCGGCTTCGGCCGGATACCGCAGCGACGCGGTGCTGGAGCAGATCAAGTCCGGCAGCGAATGGGTCAACGTGGACTTCGACCCGATCGACTCCGCGGACACGATCGATCCGCGCACCCTGACCATCGCGCTGAATGACCTGGTGCCGATGGAACGCGTGGTGGTGACCGACGGCGGCAACTTCAACGGCTACCCGGCCATGTTCTTCCAGGTTCCGGACGCCCGCGCCTACTGCCTGCCGCTGGCCTTCCAGTCGATCGGGCTGGCGCTGTCCTCCGCGATTGGCGCCGGAATTGCCAATCCGGACCGGATTGCCATCGCAGGGGTGGGCGACGGCGGTTTTATGATGAGCCTGGCCGAGCTGGACACTGCAGTCCGGCTGAAGCTGCCGATGATCGTGGTGGTCTACAACGACAACGCGTACGGCGCCGAGGTGCACCATTTTGTGCACGAAACCGACCAGCTGGACATCGTGGAGTTCCCGGACACCGACATCGCAGCCATCGCCCGCGGTTTCGGCTGCACCGGAGTCACGGTCCGGAACGAGGCAGACCTGGCCGGTGTGCAGGGCTGGCTCGACGGGGACCGCAGCACTCCGCTGGTCATTGACGCGAAGATCAGCTCCTTCCCGTCCTGGGTGCTCGCGCATACTTTCGACGACGAATAGGGTTTCGGGATCGGCGTCTGCTGCGGTCCAGTCTGGAGAAGATGTACCTAGACTGGCAGCATCAGACGCCACACCCATCCATTCTGAGGATTGCCATGACCCAGCTTTCCCCGGGCGACACCGCCCCCGCCTTCTCCCTTCCCGATGCCAGCGGCAAGCAGGTGTCCCTCGCGGACTATGCCGGCCGCCGGGTAGTGGTCTACTTCTATCCGCAGGCCGGAACGCCCGGCTGCACCACCGAGGCCTGCGACTTCCGCGACAACCTGGCTGCGCTGCAGCAGGACGGATACGACGTCGTCGGCATCTCACCTGACGGTCCCGAGGCGATCCAGGAGTTCATCCGCGACCAGGCGCTGACCTTTCCGCTGCTCTCCGATCCGGACCTTGCCGTGGTCCAGGCCTACGGCGCCTACGGGGAGCGGAACTTCGGCGGCAACAAGTCCATGGGCATCCTCCGCTCCACCGTGACCGTGGACCGGGATGGGAAGGTTCTCACGGCCGAATACGGTGTGAGTCCCTCCGGCCACGTGGCCCGGCTGCGCGGGGAGTTGGCTGCACTGCAGGCCTGACCGCCGGTTTCCGGCGGCGGGTTTTCCGGGTGGCCGGATAATTCTTGGTGCTGCCGTGAAACACTGCACCCGCTTCCGGACAGGTACAGGGTATGACCCACTTTTCAGGCCCTCCCGGCCGGGACCAGACTCCCGACCGGGAGCAGACCTTCAGGGCGCTGTACGCGTCGGTGTATCCGGAGCTGATCCGGTTTGTGCAGCGCCGTACCTCTCCCGACCGGGCGGAAGACATTGCTGCCGACACCTTCCTTGTGGTGTGGCGGCGGCTGGATGATCTGCCCGCAGCTGCTGGAGACGCACGGGCATGGATCTTCGGCATCAGCCGCAACATCCTGCTGAACACCCGGCGCGGTGAGCAGCGCCGGGAAGCGCTCGGCCTGCGCCTCGTCGATGCTTTTGACGTGGCTGCCTCCAGTGTGGACATTGATCTGGCGACGAGCCGGATCGATCTGGCGCGGGCCTGGCGCCGCCTGTCCGAAGTGCACCAGGAGGTCCTGGGACTGGCCGTTTTCGAAGTCCTCACCGGCCCGCAGGCCGCAGCCGTTCTTGGGATTTCCCCGGTCGCCTACCGAATCCGGCTCACCCGCGCCCGCCGGGCGCTGAGGCTCCTGCTCGACCACCTCCCGGCGTCGTCAGGTGCGCCGCAGCCCGTTTCTGGAAGGACACGAACACCATGATCCGAGACGACCAGACCGACATGCTGCTGCGGACCCTTGATCCAGCTGACGCCGCTGCCTCCGGCGGCACCGCGCGGGCCCGCACCGACCTCGAGCGCATTCTTGCGGCTGATCCGGCTGGCCAGGCGTTCCCGGATGGCCCGGCTGCTGCTCCGGCACCCAGGGACGCGCAGAACCTCCGCCCACTGCCCCCGCGGAAGGTACACCGGAAAGTCCGCCGCGGTGTACTGATCGGTGCGGCCGCGGCAGTCACCGCAGGCCTGATCGCGCTTCCCGCTCTCAGCGGCGGCGACCCGGCCTACGCCACCTGGACCGCCGTTCCAACGACCCTCTCCCCGGCCGCCAGCGCGAAGGCCGGGGATGACTGCCGGTCCTGGGAGGGGCACGGAGAGACGTCCGGAGCCGCAAAGCCTGAAGTGGCCATTGCCGAGCGGCGCGGCGACTGGACCACAGTGATGCTGACCGGCGACGACGGATTCTCGGCCATGTGCGTCACCGACGGGTGGCTCTCTGGTGGCGCTTTCGGATATTCCGGAAGAGCATTAGGAGCTGCTGCGTTGGATCCACGCGGCCTGCTGGCAATGGGGATGGGAACGGGGACGACCCCTGCGGGCAGCCTCTCCATGGTGGCCGGTGCTGCAGGCTCCGACGTCGTCGGCGTTTCCTACCTGAGCCAGGCCGAGGGAGAAGTCATCGGGAGCGTCTCCAAGGGGCAGTTTGTGCTCTGGTTCCCCGGAGATGAGCTGCAGGACTACGACACCGACCATGATGGTGAAGGCGTCGAATTGATGGTGACCTACGCCGACGGATCGTCCGCTCCGGTCCGGGTGGGACTCTGAGGCGGGACGGATGAGCGAAAGCATGGTTGAGGCTGCATACTCACTGCGGGCAGCCGAGTATGCCGAGGCTTTCGGGTCCGTCGATGCCACCCATCCCGCCGACCGGAAATTCGTGGCAGGTTGGGCCGCCTCACTGGCAGGGCCCGTGATCGACGCTGGCTGCGGACCTGGGCACTGGACGAAATACCTCGCCGACCAGGGTCTCGATGTCGAAGGGATCGATCTGGTGCCTTCCTTTATCGGCCATGCGAGGGCGCACTTCCCGGAGATACCCTTCCGGGTCGCCTCGGCACGGGATATCGGGGTGGCTGACGAAGGCCTTGGGGGAATCCTCGCCTGGTATTCGCTGATCCATGTGGTGCCCGACGACGTTCCCGGGGTCTTGGCGGAAATGGCGCGCTGCATCCGCCCGGGTGGAAGTCTCCTGGCCGGCTTTTTCGAAAGCCCTGCAATCCAAGAGTTCCCGCACCAGGTCACCCCTGCCTATTCATGGCCCGTCCAAGAGTTCACGCGGCTGCTCGAAGCGGCCGGTTTTACCGCCGTCGCCGGTGAGACCCGCACTGGCCCCGGACACCGGCCGCATGCTGCTGTCATTGCCCGCCGCGGCGCTTAGCTGCCCGCCGCGGCACCTAGACCCCGAAGGCTGCCGGGTACTCGATCATTCCGGAGGGGAGCGGCCCGCCGGGGTTTAGCTGCAGGGCCATCAGGGCCTCGTCCGGGACCTCGAACGGTGCTTCGATGCCCAGCCGGGACGCCGGTGTAAACCCGAACCGCGGGTAATACCCGGCATGACCGAGGACCACCACCAGGTTCTCGCCCAGTTCCCGGGCGGCATCCAGCGCTCCCCGGATTGCGGCGCCTCCGGCCCCCTGCCGCTGGTAATCCGGGAGGACCGCACAGGGGGCCAGCGCAAGCGCGGGTTTGCCGCCGACCCGGCAGCGGGTGAGCAGCGCGTGGGCAACCACGGTCCCGTCGGGCGCAGCTGCCACGTAGGAGAGCCCGTCGATCCACGCACTGGGATCGGCGCGCAGGGCGTCGACCAGATCGGCTTCCGCCGGGGTGGGGAAAGCTGCTTCGTTGACGGTGCGGACGGCAGCGGTGTCGGCTGGGGTCTCGGGACGGGCCGTCCAGGTGGTGGTCATGAGGTTCTCCCTGTGCGGTGTGAATCGGCGTTGCTTCCTGAAATACCGTATCCCGCCGAGGCCTGCGGAGGCTTGGCGCACCACACGGGAGCTGCGGCACGGGCTAGCCTCGGGGAAGAGGGTGCAGAGGGACGCACCAGAATAAGAGGAACCGGATGAAGGGACCCCCGATGACGACGCGCCTGGTGCTGCTGGCTGATACCCACCTGCCGCTGCGGGCGAAGGCCCTGCCGCAGGACGTCTGGGACGCCGTCGAGGCCGCCGACCTGGTGGTCCACGCCGGCGACTGGGTCAGCGAAGAACTGCTCGACGAACTGCAGGCGCGCTCCGAAGCGCTGCTGGCCTGCTGGGGCAACAACGACGGACCGGCACTGCGGGCCAGGCTGCCGGAGATTGCGCGGGCCACGGTCGAGCAGGTGCGCCTCGCCGTCGTGCATGAAACCGGCACGGCCAAAGGCCGGGAAGCCCGGATGGAACAAGCCTTTCCGGAGACCGATCTGCTGGTCTTTGGCCACAGCCACATCCCCTGGGACAGTACTTCCCCCGGCGGCCTGCGGCTGCTGAATCCGGGCTCGCCCACCGACCGCCGCCGCCAGCCGTTCTGTACCTACATGACCGCGGAGATTTCGGGACAAAACGTCGACGTCGAGCTGCGGCGGCTTCCGCTGCGGACCCGGTCTCGATAGGCCGGGTTACCCGCGGCAGTTCGGTCTATGGCTCATACGGGGTGGGGCTGGTGTTCCCCACCCGACCCAGCCCCGCCCCGAACCTGTCACCCCCGCCGCAGCAGCCTGCCGGTCGGTTCAACCCCAGCCACTTCAGCACCCCGCAGGAAGGTCCGCCGGACGGAACCGGTCAGTTCCTTGCCGGCATACGGAGTGATGGGGTTCTTGTGATGCAGCTTGGCTGTTTCGACCACAAACGTGTCCTCGGGAGCGAACACGGAGAAGTCAGCGTCTGCACCCACCTCCAGCCGGCCCTTCTGCTCCAGCCCGGCCAGTTCGGCAGGCCGGCGGGACATCCAGTCCAGCACCGTTTCCAGGGGGATCCCCCGGCGGCGGGCCTCGGTCCAGATCAGGGACAGTCCCAGCTGCAGGGAGGAGACTCCGCCCCAGGCGACGCCGAAGTCGCCGTGTTCCAGATCTTTCAGGTCCAGGGTGCTGGGGGAGTGGTCCGAAACGATGAAGTCGATCGTCCCGTCCTGCAGTCCCTGCCAGAGAAGCTCGCGGTTGGAGGCTTCCCGGATCGGCGGGCAGCACTTGAACGCCGTCGCTCCGTCGGGGATTTCCTCCGCCAGCAGTGTCAGATAGTGCGGGCAGGTCTCCACCGTCAGCCGGATCCCTTCCCGTTTGGCAGCAGAAATCAGCGGCAGTGCATCGGCAGAGGAGAGGTGCAGGATGTGTGCCCGCCCCCGGGTCCGCCGGGCAGCATCAATCACCTGGGCAATGGCTTTGTTCTCCGCTGAACGCGGCCGCGATGCGAGGAATCCGGCGTATTCCGGACCCGTGGGCTCCGGCGCGTCAGCAATCACCTGCGAATCCTCGGCATGAACAATCAGCAGCGAATCAAAGGACGCCAGCTCGGCCAGGTCCTTTTCCATCTCCTCCGGCTCCAGCTGAGGAAACTCATCAACCCCGGAATGCAGCAGAAAGCACTTGAAGCCAAAAACTCCGGCTTCATGCAGCGGGCGAAGGTCTCCGGTGTTGCCGGGCACAGCTCCACCCCAGAACCCGACGTCCACAAACGCCTGGCCCGCAGCAGCTTGCTGCTTAACCTCGAGGGCCTCCACGGACACAGTCGGCGGGATCGAGTTCAGGGGCATATCGATAATCGTCGTGACGCCGCCGGCAGCCGCCGCACGGGTGGCTGAGGCAAAACCTTCCCACTCAGTGCGGCCGGGCTCGTTGACGTGGACGTGCGAGTCCACCAGACCCGGGATCAGCGCCTCGTCGTCGGCGAGTTCAATCACCCGGTCCCCGGTCAGGCCGGTGCCCAGGGGCACGACGGCGGCAACACTGCCGCCGCGGACCCCCACTTCCCAGGCTCCTGTTCCGGCGCCGGCGTAAACCCGATTCCCACGCAGAACCAGGTCAAAATCGGAATCAGTCATGCGATGTGCTCCTTTAAATCGGTCCAGTCGGAGGCAGGCAGCTGCAGCCAGGCAAAGGCCTCCGCACTGGGACTTTGGTATTCGAGTCCGATGTGGCCGGTATAGCCGGCCATCCGGGCGGCAAGGATCCAGCGGGCGATCGGCAGTCCGCCGGTTCCGGGCACGCCGCGTCCCGGGGCATCGGCAACCTGGATATGGCCGAAGGCGGTGGCATGTTCGGCGATCAGCGCCGGAACGTCCTCACCGTTGACCGCCAGATGATAGAAGTCGGCGAGGAGCGCGATGTTCGGCATACCACCCTCCCGCACCCGGTCGACGACGGCGAAGGCGTCCGCCGCTGTCCGCAGCGGATAGCCCGGAATCCCGCTGAGCGGTTCCACCAGCACCGTTCCGCCCAGGTGGGCAACGGCGTCGGCCGCTATCATCAGGTTTTCCACGGCCGTGGAATCCTGTTCAGCCTCGGAAATGCCGGTCTGGCGGATCCCGTAGAGCGCGTTGAATCCAGTGCAGCCGGTCAGACGCGCGATGCCCACGGCGGTATCCAGACTGGCCCGGAATTCCTTGGTGCGCGACGGCGAAGACAGCACCCCGCGCTCGCCCGCGGACATGTCTCCGGCATAGAAATTAAGCGCGGTCAGCTTCACCCCGGCATCTGAGATGGACCGCAGGAAGGCATCCACTGCCACATCATCCGGTACCGCCGAATCGAACGGCCACCAGAACTCCACCGCCCCAAAACCGGCTTCCGCCGCGGCGGCAGGCCGCTCCAGCAGAGGCAGATCAGTCAGCAGGATCGAGCAGTTCACGCTCCAGCCGTCTTCCGCTGGAACAGGGGAAGCCGCCGGAGCTGCAGGCTGGCTGGTCACAGCAGGATCTGGCGGTTGACGTCCTTGTACAGCAGGTATCTGAAGTTGGACGGACCTCCGGCATAACAGGCCTGCGGACAGAAGGCCCGCAGGGACATGTAGTCCCCCTCCTGGACCTCCACCCAGTCCTCGTTCAGGCGGTAGACGGCCTTCCCCTCCAGGACGTACAGGCCGTGTTCCATCACATGCGTTTCGGCGAAGGGAATGGAGGCTCCGGGCTCGAACGTGACCACATTGATGTGCATGTCATAGGCCAGATCGTCCACAGGCAGCATCCGGGTGGTCCGCCACTTGTTGTCCGTACCGGCCATGCCCGCCGGCTCAATGTCACTTTCATGGCCGACGACGACCTTCGGCAGGTGCCCGGCCAACGGTTCGTAGGCCTTCCGGATCCACTGGAAGCGGGCAGGCTCGGTGCCGTTGTTGGCGGCTTCCCAGACAATAGCCGGAGGCAGATAGGCGAAGCCCCCGGGAGCGAGCTCATGCCGTTCGCCGTCGATGGTCACGGCCAGGGAACCGCCGTCGAGCACAAACACGAAGGACTCCACCGTGGACTGCGGTTCCGGATTCCGGGAGCCGCCGCCGGGAGCCACCTCCATCAGGTACTGCGCGAATGTTGTGGCTCCTCCGGCGACCGGCCGGTTCAGGATCCAGGCGCGGGTGCCGCTCCAGTCCGGCAGGACGCTCGTGACGATGTCCCGCAGCACACCGCGGGGAATCACGGTGTACGCCTCGGTCACCACTGCGCGGTCTGAGAGCAGGGCGGTCTGGGGCGGCAGCCCCGCTTCGGGAGAGTAGTACCTGGGGTTCACTGATTGCTTCCGCTTCTGTTGGGGGCCTGGGGGTGGGCAAGCCGGGCCAGCTCCTCTGGGGTGACTCCGGCGGCATCCGTGACTTCGGCTTCGGTGAGGGCGCCACAGGCTAGCCCGCGGTGGATGAACCGGGCCAGGGCCCGGGCGGTCGCGGGCTCATCGAGGATGGTGCTCTCGAGCTTGTGCACGTAGTTCTTTAAGCGCAGGGCGGCCGCATCGAAGCCGCTTCGGTAGAAGCCGTAGGTGGCCAGGAACCGGGTGGGCAGCTGCGCAGCGTGCAGGTCCCAGCCCTGGTAGTAGCCGGCCGCCAAGGACCGGGCAACCAGCCTCGCGTGCAGCGCCCAGGCGCGGTGGATGTTTTCCGGGTCACCGATCGGAAGGACGTTCGTGGAACCATCGGAGAGGCGTACACCGGTGCCCGCAGCGGCCACCAGCATTACGGCCTTGGCATAGTCCGCCGCTGGGTGCTCCATGGACTGGTGCGCAGCGGCGATGCCGAGGGCCGCACTGTAGTCATACGTGCCATAGTGCAGGGCGCTGACGCGGCCGCCGCCGGCATGAAGCAGCTGGGCCACCGGAACCGTGCCGTCCGCGCCCAGGATCAGCTGCGGGGTTTCCATCTGGACCTCAAAGCGCAGGCGTCCGCCCGGCAGTCCGTGGGCTTCCTCCAACCGGCCGCAGGCATACGCCATGGCCTCGACCTGCGCCACGGTGCTGACCTTAGGCAGAGTGAGGATCAAGCCGTCCGGCAGGACCGGGCCCGGCAGGGCGGAAGCGTGCGGGCTGGAACCGGCAGCGGCGCCTTCCAACAGGGAGGAAAGAAAGAGGTCCAGGGTCCGCAGCCCGCGGTCCCGCGTGGCTGCTTCGAGGGATTTGAACCGGATCCCAATAAAAGGGGGAGTGGTTCCGGCTGCGGCAGCCTGGGCGATGTTCCTGCCGGCTGCGATGGCGTGAGCGTCCTCTTCGGCGTCCGGACGGGCGCCGTAACCGTCCTCGAAATCGAGGCGCAGGTCTTCGATCGGTTCTGCGGAAAGTTTGGCTGCCACCAGCGCGGCGAGGGTCGCCGGGTTATCCAGGCCAAGGCGTTCGGCCAGCTGCTCCAGCCCGCCCTGGGCCGCTGCCGCTGCCAGTGCCAGCCGGCCCCATTCGGCGCCCAGATCCGGCGTGAACGTGTCCGCGGGGACGTAGACCGTGTGTACCGGCTGGCGGGATCCGTCGTCCCCGGGGTAACCGGCAGCCAGCAGCTCATCCGTGGACCGCAGCGACTCGGCGATCCGGGTGTAGTCCTCAGCTTGGAAAGCTGACCGGGTTCCTGTTTTGGGCTGGCTCATGCTGCCGGTTCCTCCTGATTGGCGGTAGCCTCCAGGGCTGCGCCGATGTGCGTGGCGGAATCGGCAGCGGGGGAGATGCGGGTATGCTCAACCTTCATATCGTTCCCTTCCCGCCGCCAGATGATTTCCTGGCAGTATCACTTCCGGTATCACATCCGGCACCGCTTGTATTCCGTATTATGGATATTATTGTTTGCAATGTGGAATGGCAAGGGTTGAGCCCAATTCTCCGATTCAGTCCTAAAAGGCTGGCCATCCGATCCCGGGTGGCGCTACGGTGTGGATACCGGAAGCAGGCTTCCGCGATGCGATATTCCAGCGATATTCCACTGTTGAACTACTGCGGGAGGGCCAATTGATGGCCGAGCGAACTGCCGGAAGCGGCGTCCAATCCGTCGAGCGTGTTTTCGAGTTGTTGGAACTCATTACCGACGCCGGGGGATCGGCGACGCTCAGTGAACTGGCGGGAAGCGCCGAACTGCCGCTTCCCACCATCCACCGGCTGCTGCGCACGCTGGTGGGACTGGGGTATGCCCGGCAGCTGCCCAACCGCCGCTACGCCCTGGGACCACGCCTGATCAGGCTCGGCGAGGGAGCAAGCAAGCAGCTCGGTGCCCTGGCGACACCGGTCCTTAAACAGTTGGTGGATGAGCTCGGCGAGACCGCAAACATGGCGGTCCTGGATTCAGACCGGGTCCTCTACATTGCCCAGGCGCCGTCCAGGCATTCCATGCGCACTTTCACGGAAGTCGGACGCCGGGCGCACAGCCATGCCACCGGCGTCGGAAAGGCCATCCTGGCCCAGCTGCCGGACGATCAGGTCCGCGGAATCGCTGCCCGCTCGGGGCTTCCCCCGGCTACACCGGCGAGCCTGGGCACCATTGAGGAGCTCCTCGCGGACCTGGCCGCCATCCGCAGCCGCGGCTTCTCGATCGATGAAGAGGAGCAGGAACTGGGCGTCCGCTGCTTCGCCGTGGCCGTTCCCGGTGCGCCTACTCCGACGGCCGTCTCCGTCTCCGGACCCATCTCCCGCGTGGACGACGCCTTCGGGCGGCGGGCGGTGCCGCTGCTCAAAGCTGCAGCGCGGACCATTTCCGAGGACCTGGCTGCGGCCCGCTGAGATTTTCACAGCAGGGCACCTACGGCAGAAGGGCCGGACGCCTCGCGGTGTCCGGCCCTTCTCTCGTTTACAGGTAATGCTAGGCGTCGCCGCCGGTGTTGCCGCTGGTGCCTGCATTGACGTTCAGCAGATCGTACTTCTTCATGGCCAGGCGGGGAGCCTCGGCATCCACCTCGCCGCGGGCTGCGAGCAGCTGCAGGGTGCGGACCACCATGGAGTGGCTGTCGATCTTGAAGTACCGGCGGGCCGCGGCACGGGTGTCGGCAAAACCGAAGTCATCGGCACCCAGGGTCGCAAACTCGTTCGGCACGAACTGCCGGATCTGGTCCGGAACAGCCTTCATGTAATCGGTCGATGCCACGATCGGCCCTTCAGCGCCAGCGAGCTGCTGGGTCACGAACGGCACGCGCGGCTCGGCATCCGGGTTGAGGAAGGCTTCTTCCTCGGCGGCCAGGCCGTCCCGGCGCAGCTCGTTCCAGGAGGTCACGGACCAGACATCGGCGGAAACTCCCCAGTCCTCGGCGAGCAGCTTCTGGGCTTCCACGGCCCAGGGAACAGCCACACCGGAGGCCAGAAGCTGGGCCTTGGGGCCCTGCGCCTCGGAAGCTGAAACCCGGTAGATGCCCTTGATGACACCTTCCACGTCCAGGTTCTCCGGTGCCTTGGGCTGAAGGATCGGCTCGTTGTAGACCATGATGTTGTAAATCAGGTTCGGATCCTTGGAATCCGGTCCATACATCTCTTCGAGGCCGTGGCGCATGATGTGCCCGATCTCGTATCCGTAGGCCGGATCGTAGGTCTTCACCGCGGGGTTGGTGGAGGCCAGGATCGGAGAGTGGCCGTCGGCGTGCTGCAGGCCCTCACCGGTCAGGGTGGTGCGGCCTGCGGTCGCGGAGATCAGGAAGCCGCGGGCCATCTGGTCAGCTGCTGCCCAGATGGCGTCGCCGGTGCGCTGGAAACCGAACATCGAGTAGAACACGTAGACCGGAATAAGCGGTTCACCGTGGGTGGCGTACGCACTGCCGGCAGCGGTGAACGCCGCGATGGAACCGGCTTCGTTGATGCCCACGTGCACAATCTGGCCCTGCGGGGACTCCTTGTAGGCCAGGACGAGGTCCCGGTCCACGGAGAGGTAGTTCTGTCCCTTGGGGTTGTAGATCTTCGCGGTGGGGAAGAAGGAGTCCATGCCGAAGGTCCGGGCCTCATCGGGAATGATCGGCACAATGCGCTTGCCGAATTCCTTGTCCCGCATCAGGTCCTTGAGCAGCCGGACGAAGGCCATGGTGGTGGCCGCCATCTGCTTGCCGGAGCCGCGGTTGGCTACCTCGTAGGCGGAGGCATCCGGCAGCTTCACCGGGGCGTGCTGCTCACGGCGTTCGGGGACGTTGCCGCCGAGCTCGCGGCGGCGCTCGAGCAGGTACTTGATCTCGGGGGAATCAGCACCGGGGTGGAAGTACGGGGGCTGGTACGGATCGGCTTCGAGCTGCTCATCGCTGATCGGGATCCGCAGGTGGTCCCGGAAGGCCTTGAGGTCATCCAGGGTCAGCTTCTTCATCTGGTGCGTCGCGTTACGGCCCTCGAAATGCGTGCCCAGGCCGTAGCCCTTGACCGTGTGCGCCAGGATCACGGTGGGCTTGCCCTTGAACTCGGTGGCAGCCTTGTACGCGGCGTAGACCTTGCGGTAATCGTGCCCGCCGCGCTTGAGGTTCCAGATGTCCTGGTCCGAGAGGTCAGCGACCATGTCCTTGGTCTGCGGGGTCTTGCCGAAGAAGTGCTCCCGCACGAACCCGCCGGACTCGGCCTTGTACGTCTGGTAATCGCCGTCGAGGGTGGAGTTCATGATGTCCACCAGCGCGCCGTCGTTGTCCTTCTCCAGCAGGGAGTCCCACTCCCGGCCCCAGACAACCTTGATGACATTCCAGCCGGCACCGCGGAAGAACGCTTCGAGTTCCTGCATGATCTTGCCGTTGCCGCGCACCGGACCGTCCAGGCGCTGCAGGTTGCAGTTCACCACGAACGTGAGGTTATCGAGCTTGTCATTCGCCGCGAGCTGGAGCAGGCCGCGCGATTCCGGCTCGTCCATTTCGCCGTCGCCCAGGAACGCCCAGACATGCTGGTCGGAGGTGTCCTTGAGCCCGCGGTTCTGCAAGTAGCGGTTGGACTGCGCCTGGTAGATCGCGTTCATCGGGCCGATGCCCATGGACACGGTCGGGAATTCCCAGAAATCGGGCATGTTCCGCGGGTGCGGGTAGGAGGACAGGGCGTGTCCCTCGCGGGACTTCTCCTGCCGGAACCCGTCCATGTCCTCTTCGGACAGCCGGCCCTCGAGGAAGGCCCGGGCGTAGACGCCGGGGGAGGCATGGCCCTGGAAGTAGACCTGGTCGCCGCCGCCGGGGTGGTCCTTGCCGCGGAAGAAGTGGTTCATGCCCACTTCGTACAGGGTCGCGGCTCCTGCGTAGGTGGAGATGTGGCCGCCGACGCCGATGCCGGGGCGCTGGGCGCGGTGGACCATGATCGCAGCGTTCCAGCGCAGCCAGGCACGGTAGCGGCGTTCAACTTCCTCATCGCCGGGGAACTCGGGTTCCTGGTCCACCGGGATGGTGTTGACGTAGTCGGTGGTGGTCACCATGGGGACGCCGACGGAGCGGGAGCCTGCCCGCTGGAGCAGGGAACGCATGATGAACTGCGCCCGCTCGGTACCCTGCGAGCGGATCAGCTCATCCAGGGATTCAATCCATTCTGCGGTTTCTTCCGGGTCACGGTCCGGCAGCTGGCTTGTCAGCCCGCTGAGGATATCCGTTCGGTCTTCACTGACGCTCATTTATGCAGCCTCTCAGTTGAGGGCGGGGTCCCCTCAAGGTAATTCGGTGACTCACCGACCATTCCGTTATGCGGAATGCTCATTTCAATCTATACGACAGCGAGATTTCGTGCCGCTTCGGCTAACCATTATTGCGAACATCGTAAGGGTTCTCACAGCCGCTCAGGAGAGGTCGATGGTAACGATGGCGGGGCCCCGGCGCGGGTCTGCATCCCCGTGCTTCCCCGTCGGCGCTGTCACTGCGCGGGAGACGCAGCAGCACATCTTCTCCCGGGCCCGCTGCTGGCGTTCGCTGTAGAAAACGTCCCGGTGGTCCACTGCGCCGTCGAGACCCAGGATCCGGACCTCGCACAGCCCGCACTCGCCCTTCCGGCAGTCGAACATCATGTCCGCGCCGGCTTCCTCGAGCGCCTCCAGCATGGACCGGCCCTGCCCCACCCGGGTTTCCAGGCCCAGCCGGGGCACCCGGACAATGAATTCTTCCGGGTCGTACCAGCCCGAGTTGCCGAAGGTCTCATAGCGCAGGCTGGAGGCATCCAGTTCGCGTTCCCGCCAGCTGCGGCGCACCGCGTCCATCAGCCGGATGGGCCCGCACATGTAGAGTTCCGTGCCGTCCCCGATACCCCCAACCAGGTCCGGCACGGAGAGCGCTGTGCCTTCGGAATCGACATGGACCTGCAGCGCGTCGCCGTGCTCGGCCTGCAGCTCAGCGAGGTAGGCCATGGCACTGCGCTGGCGTCCGGCGTAGACCAGGCGGTAGTCCGCCTTCACGTTTTTCAGCGTCCGCGCCATGTTCAGGATCGCCGTGATCCCGACGCCGCCGGCCAGCAGGAGATAGCTTGGCGCCCCGACCCGCAGCGGAAAATTCTGCAGCGGCTGGGTGATTTCAAGTTCATCTCCCGGGACGAGCCCGTGCATAAACACGGAACCTCCCCGGGAGGTGGGGGTGCGGAAGACGGAGATGGCCAGGGACGCGCCGTCGTCGCCGGACTCCACCACCGAATAGGAGCGCCGCTGGCGCTCCTCGTCGATGGTGACCATCAGGTCAATATGGGAACCCGGCTCCGCCTGGCGGGGCAGGGACGGGGCAAGGACCACGCGGCGGATCCCGTCCGCTGCGTCACGGGTTTCGGTAACGACGGCGCGCTGCCAAACCTCGGTGTTCGTAGCTGCCATGGCCTTAGCGTTCCGCCGGAGCGGGGGTGTCCGCTGAAGGCAGGCGGCCCTCGGCAGCCAGGCGGCGTTCGATCAGCCGCCGGACCCACATACCGCCGGCATCGATGTTCAGGTTGTAGAACTCGTAGTCCGGGTTGGCGTCGATCGCGGCCTGCTGGGCGGAGAGCATCTCCTCATCCTCGCCGAAGACCCCGTGGACGCCGTCCCGCAGCTGGGTGGTGATGAGCTGGCTGTCCAGCCGGTAATTGCGCATAAAGGCCCAGAAATAGTGGCAGGTCTTGGCGGTTTCCGGAGAAATGGTGTTCATCACGAAGCCGTTCACTCCCTGGCTGCGGTCACCCTCCGGAGCGCCGGTGCCGGCTTTGGCGACACCGACGTCAATATTGATGGTCGACGGCGCGCGGAAGGTGATGATCTGCCAGCGGTCCACCTTGCCCTCGAAATCGGGGAACTTGTCCCGCATGTTCTTCAGCCAGAAGGGCGGTGGATCGATGTTCAGCATCCAGCGCGAGACCGTCACCGTGTCATCGTCATGTGAAACGACAAATTCGGATTCGCTGAGTTCCTCCTGGCCGATCGAGGAGGAATGGACGAACTCCTCATGGGTGAGGTCCATCAGGTTATCGAGCACCAGCTGGTAGTTGCACGGGGCGAAGATGGTCTGCCCGTCGCCGGCCCACTCGGGCGAGGACAGCTGGTGCATGTCCGGGACAAGGTCCGGATCGGCGAGCGTGGGGTCGCCGAGCCAGACCCACACATAGCGGTAGCGCTCAACGACAGGGAAGGACGGTACCGTGGCGCTGGGGTTGATTGTTTCCTGGGCGGGCATCGAAACGCAGCGTCCCGCGGAGTTGTAGACGATCCCGTGGTACGGGCACTGAATGCCGTCCCGGCCCATGGTTTTACCCATGGACAGCGGCGCCAGGCGGTGCCAGCAGGCATCCGCGAGGGCTACGGCCTTGCCGTCCTCCGTCCGGTAGAGCGCCAGCGGGCGGTCGGCGATGCGCCGGGCCATCGGCTTGCGGGTCACCTCGTGGTCCCAGGCTGCCACGTACCAGGCATTGAGCGGATAGCCCAGCACCTTATTGGTGGTGGAACTGGTGGTGGAGACGGCGGTCATGGCTTTCCTTCCTCGCGGCATCATCCTCGGTGCCGCTCCAAACTAACTATCTCCATAGATAGTTAGTGACGTAAGGCACATTACCTATGCCTATAGTGGTTAGGCAAGGGTCCGCTTCTCCAGAAAGGCCACAGTGAGCCTTCGTTACGCGCTGCTGGCACTGCTGAACGTCGAACCCATGACCGGGTACGACCTGTACAAGCAGTTCGAGTCCTCCGTGGGCTACGTCTGGCATGCCCCGGACTCCCAGATTTACCCGGAGCTGCGGCGGATGGAACGGGACGGCCTGCTCGAAGGTGAGGAAGTCCCGTGGGGAACCAAGGGACGCAAACGCCAGTACCACGTCACGGATTCCGGCCGCGAAGCCTTCCGCACCTGGGTCAACACCCAGCTGGACTATCCCCGCGAGCGGGATCCCATGCACCTGAAAGCGGCGTACCTTGAATGGGCCGACCCGGACGCCGCCCGGAGCCAGCTCCACGCCCACATTGAGCATTACGGTGCCCGGCTGCTGCAGTGGCAGCAAAAGATCGAGGAGATCGACGGCGGCACCTCGGACATGCTCAACCGGCGCCTGTCCACCGTCCCGTCCACGGACCATCAGCGCGTTGCCGCCTTCAAACGGTTCACCTATGAGGGCCTCACCGCCCGGGCGGAGCAGGAAATCGCCTGGGCCAAGCGCGGACTGGCGCTGGTTGATTCGCTCTATCCGTAGCCGCCCCAGGCGCCTGCCGGACGGGCAAACCTCCACGGTTGGCACAGCTTCGGTATAGAAAGCGGGCCTACCCTCGACTTGGCGAAACGCTGCCAAGCCAAGGAGGAAACATGCGTCACCGCGAAGCTGAACAGAGTCCGACTACCGAACAGACCCACCTTTATCAGGGCCGTGCGCTGCCCCGTCCGGACGAAGACCTTGAGGACCAGGGGCTGGGGTTCGACGTCGGGACCCTGCTGCAGCGCCGCGGTGTGCTGAAGGCGTTCGGAATCGGCGCCGTCACCCTGGGCCTGGCCGCCTGCGGTGCATCCGAGCCGGGAACCGGAACCAGCGATGGCGAGATCCCCGATGAAACAGCCGGACCGTATCCCGGCGACGGGTCCAACGGGCCGGACGTCCTGGAAGAAAGCGGAATCGTCCGCAGTGACATCCGGTCGAGTTTCGGTGAGTCCGAAGGCACGGCGGAGGGCATCCCCATGGACCTGGAGCTGACCATCACCGATCTGGCCAACGGCGGGGCGCCTTTCGCCGGCGTCGCAGTCTACGTCTGGCACTGCACCCGCGAGGGCCTCTACTCGATGTATTCCGAGGGGGTCGAGGACCAGAACTACCTGCGGGGCGTCCAGATCGCCGATACAGACGGCAAGGTCCGCTTCACCAGCATCTTCCCGGCCTGCTACAGCGGGCGCTGGCCGCACATCCACTTTGAGGTCTACCCTGACGAGGCCTCCATCACGGACTCCACAAACGCGGTTGCCACCTCCCAGGTCGCGCTGCCACAGGACGTGTGCGACACAGTGTATGCCACCGCCGGCTACGAGGCGTCAGTCCGGAACCTCGCTCAGATCACGCTGGACAGCGACAACGTCTTCGGTGACGACGGCGGCGCCAGCCAGCTTGCCTCCGTCACCGGCAGCGTGGCGAAGGGATACTCCGTGTCCCTGACCGCAGGCGTTGATACCCGGACCGAGCCGACCGGAGGCAGCGCTCCGGACGGCGGCTCCGGTGGGGGTCCGGGCGGCGGCGGGCCGGACGCGGGCGGCGAGCCTGGCGGAGAACCTCCGGCCGGTGAGCCTCCGGCAGGTGGAACAGGTGGAACAGGTGGAACAGGCGAACCGCCGGCGAAGCCGTAAAAAGCCAGTGAAGCCGTAGAAAGCCAGTGAAGCCGTAGAAGCCGGCGGAGCCGTAAGGGCCGGGCGCTGCCGTAGAGACCCGGCGACTTTTCGGCTGGACAGCCTTCATCGGCCGGGGGTGCCGGTCAGACCGTGATGGCGAGCTTGCCGCGGACCTTCCCGGCGGCCAGCCAGCGGAGGGCCTCCGCTGCCTGATCCAGCGGAAAGGTCCGTTCCAAAGGGGGCGTGATGCTGCCGGCTTCAAGGAGCCCGGTCAGGTCCTCGAGTTCCGCCGTGCGGACCGCACCGATGAACATCGTCAGCCGCTGCGGGATGAAGGGGGAGAGCGCCAGGGCCCCCAGCTGGCGGTTCATACCGCCTGTGAGGTTCCCGCCCGCTTCGCCTCCGGTGATCACGGCTGTTCCCTTGGGCGTGAGGGCACTGCGCAGACGGGCAATCGACGGGTTGCCGGCAATATCCAGGATGAGGTCCCAATGGGACCGGCCGTCCGCGTAGTCCTGCGCGGTGTAGTCGATGACCTCGTCCGCTCCCAGTGATCGGACGAAATCCATCTTGCCCGTGCTGCACACCCCCGTGACTTCGGCGCCGAAGGCTTTGGCCAGCTGGACGGCGTAACTCCCAACCCCGCCTGCGGCGCCGATGACCAGCACCCTCTGTCCCGGTTGAACGCGCCCGGTTTTGCCCAGTCCCTGCAGCGCTGTGACGGCTGAGACAGGTACCGCGGCGGCCTGGGCAAAACTCAGTCCTTCCGGTTTGGCCGCCAGCCGTGCCTCCGGGGCCACGGCATATTCGGCATAGGTGCTTCGGCCGCTGCCGTACACCTGGTCGCCCACGGCGAAACGCGTCACTGAGGAGCCCACCGCTGAGACCGTTCCGGCCAGATCCATACCGGGAACGGGGTTTCTCGGCTTCTGGAGACCGAAGGCCAGCCGGCCCAGGTAGGGCAGCCCGGTCATGATGTGCCAGACTCCCCGGTCCACGCCGGCCGCCCCGACCTGGACCAGAACTTCATTGTCCTTGGGTTCGGGGACGGGGACATTCCCCAGGTGCAGAACCTCAGCGGAACCGTAGCGTTCCTGGACGATTGCCCGCATTCTGTGCCCTCTCGTAACTTCTTCCGCGGACCCGACCGGCATCCGGACTTGGATGCTACAGAGGGCGGAGGGTCTTAGCCATCAGTAGTTCGGGAGCGAGCTCCAAGTTGACGGGGGAGCTCTGCTGCCGGTTTGGGACATCGCTCCGGTCCGCGGCGTCAGCGATATCCCAAACCGGCAGTCTTCCCTTCACCGTCGTCTGCAAAGACACATTTGCAGCTCCTCCGGCTCCCTAAATATGCTTCCCGTATGGACCCGATGAGCAACCTGGGCTGCAGTGCCCGCAGAGGACCGTCCGCGCGCCCCTGACGGGCACCGCGGATTCTCCCTTTCATTTCCTGAGCGGCTGCCTGTCGTCTGACGTCCCCGTCAACGACCGGTCCTTCGGTCTGCCCAGAAATGGTCCCTCATGTTCCAGAATCCCTCTCCCCGTCTGCGCGCCCTGCTGGGTGCAGTATTTGTCCTGATCGGCTCCATCAGCATCCAGATATCGTCCGTGCTGGCGAGCAGTGTCTTCCCCGTCGCCGGCTCGCTCGGCACCAGCGGCCTGCGGATGTTCCTTGCCGCCGTCGTGCTGCTTTGCATTGCCCGTCCCGGAATCCGGGAGCTGAGCTCACGGGCCTGGGTGGGCATTGTGTTCTACGGAGCGGCGATGGCCGCCATGAATGTGCTGCTGTACAGCGCCATTGAGCGGATTCCGCTTGGCCTGGCGGTCACGCTCGAATTCCTTGGCCCGCTGGCGGTCGCCGGCCTCGGAGCCAGGGGACGCATTGAACGGTTCCTGCCCGTCCTGACGCTGGTGGGGGTGGCTGCAGCCGCGGGGGTCGACTCCGGGTTCGACGTGGCTGGAGTCCTTTTCGGCCTGGGCGCCGCGGCCGCGTTCGGCACGTACACGCTGATGGCAGGGCGGGTGGGCGAGGACAGCCCGGGCATTCAGGGCCTGGCCCTCTCGGTCGCCGTTGCAGCCGTCCTGCTCTTGCCGTTTGCCGGCACGGCGGCGCCGCGGCTGGGCGCCTCAGACTGGACGACGGTGCTGGTCTCTGCCCTGCTGGGAGTCGCCCTCGCCTACACCTTGGACTTCCTGGCCACCAAACTCACCTCCCCGCGGATTGTTGGGACGCTGTTCGCCATTGATCCGGCGGCAGCAGCCGTCGTCGGCGCCCTGGCGCTGGGCCAGCCGCTGAGCCTGACCGCGGCCGCAGGCATCGGCCTGGTCATCGCGTCGGGTGCGGCCATTATCTGGCGGAGCGGGACCCCGGGCAGGGACTTCGCCGCAGCCCGGGCATAAATGCAGCCGGTGCCGGTTCGGAATTCGAACCGGCACCGGCTGTATTTTTTTGACCTGCCAGAAGGGGTTACTGCTCCAGCTTCATCGCCTTGCGAAGGGTCAGCGCGCCGCCGCTCTGCATCACGGCCCGGCGGTAGATCTTCTCACCGAAGCGCAGCAGGGCGTACGCGGCGGCCAGGGCGAGCGCCAGGGAAACGAACGTTTCCCACAGCGGGACCTCGCCGCCCAGCATCCGCACCGGCATCGCCACGGAGGAAACCACCGGGACGAAGGACGCGATCACCAGCAGCTGGCCCTTGGCGAACAGGCCGCCGAACAGGGCCACGATGATCACCGTCAGCACCGGACCGGAGCTGTTGTTCAGGTCCTCGGTGCGGGAAGCCATGGAGCCGAGCATGGCCCAGGCTGAAGCCAGGATCAGGAAACCGGCCAGGAAGAACACCAGGAACCAGCCCGACGCCGGAATCAGGGTTCCAACGCTGTCCGCGGTGCCGGTGAAGGTGAGTGCCAGCAGGGCGGCACTGGCGTAGAGGGCCAGCTGGACCATCGCCAGGATCGTGTTGCCGGCGACCTTTCCGTAGAGCAGCTGGCGGATCGGAATGGCGGTAGCCAGGATCTCCACCACCCGGTTCTGTTTCTCCTCGAGCACGGAGGTGGCGATCGCCATGCCGAACACAATTGCCGCCATGTAGAAGAGGAAGGCAAACACGAACCCGGCGAACTGGGCCATGAACTGGTTCTCGGCATTGCCATCCAGCAGCGCTGTGCCGAACTCACTGCCTTCCAGCAGCGCTTCCGGCGTGGTTCCCGCATCGGCGGCGTTGACCTCCAGGGCGTAGGCATGCAAGGCCTCTGCCAGGCCCTGCTGCAGGCCGCCGGACAGCTCTTCGTTGCCGGTCAGGGTCCATGTCCCGTCGGCGTCCTGGGTGAGGGCTGCGTCCGCATCATCCGAACGGACCAGTTCCAGGGCTTCGTCGGCGGACCCGGCGTTCACCGCCTCAAAGGTGGAGTTCCCGCCGTCGGCCTGCCCGGTGGCGTGGGCAATATCGACGACGGCGGTGCCTGCGGTGTCCGAAACGGCCACGGTGTATTCATCTGCCCGGGTGCTCATGTAGGCGTTGAAAACCACCACGCCGACAATCAGCACCAGGGTGACGAGGGTGGAGATGAGGTAGCTGCGGTCGCGGGCCTTGACCATGACTTCGCGCAGGGTAACGATGGCCCACGGCGGGGTGGGGCGGGCTGTGCTGGTGCTCATGCTGCGGTGACCTCACGGTAGATTTCGCTCAGGGACGGCCGGATCGGCGCGAACTCCTCCACGGAGCCGCGGGTGAGTGCCGTTGCCAGCAGCCGCTGGCTGGCGGCGGCGTCGTCGAACTGCAGGATCGCAGTGGGGCCGGCGACGTCGAGGACGCGCACCCCGGGTTCGTCCCGGACCCAGCCGGCGTCCGGGGACACCGTGATGCGGTGCCGGTTCACGGCCTTGGCCCGCAGGTCGTCACCGGTGCCGGAGGCAATGACGCGGCCCTGCTGCAGGACCACCATGTTGTCGCAGAGCCGGTCGACCAGGTCCAGCTGGTGGCTGGAGAAGAGCACCGGCACTCCGGCCGCGGTGCGTTCGCGCAGCAGTTCCACCATGGAATCCACGGCCACCGGATCCAGGCCGGAGAAGGGCTCGTCCAGGATCAGCACGCTGGGACGGTGCAGCAGTGCTGCCGCGATCTGGACCCGCTGCTGGTTGCCCAGGGAGAGGGATTCCAGCTTGTCTTTGGTGCGCCCGGCCAGGCCGAAGCGGTCCAGCAGGTCCAGGGCTCCCTTGCGGGCCGCGGACTGGCTCATCCGGTGCAGCTGGCCCAGGTAGACCAGCTGGTCCAGGATCGGCTGCTTGGGGTAGAGACCGCGTTCTTCGGGCATGTAGCCGAAGCTGGAGCGGGCATCGGCGGTGAGCGGGGCGCCGTCCAGCAGGACCTCACCGGAACTGGCCGTGAGCACCCCCATGATCATGCGCATGGTGGTGGTTTTGCCGGCGCCGTTGGCGCCGACAAACCCGGTCATCTGGCCGGATGGAACATCGAAGCTCACCGCATCGACGGCGGTTTTCTCACCGAACCGGCGGGTGAGGTTTTGGACCTGCAGCATGGGGGACTGCTCCTTCCCCGGGGATTCCGGGAGGTTGTGGACGTACTACTGCCTCAACCTTAGGAACAAGCCGGGATCAGCGGATCGGCCGTCCGGGTGAATCCCGCCGGTTAGGCTTCGCGGCCGCCCTCACCCGGAAGAATGAGTCCGGATTCGTAGGCGAACACCACGGCCTGGACCCTGTCCCGCACCTGGACCTTGGCCAGCAGGTTGGACACATGGGTTTTGACGGTCGCCTCGGCGACGAACATCCTTGCCGCGATTTCCGCGTTGCTCAGGCCGGTGGCCACGAGCTCCAGGACTTCGCGCTCGCGGGTGGTCAGGGAGTGCAGGAGCTTCTGCTGCGCCGGATCGGGCTGTGGCCCGGCCGGGGCCGGGGCACCCGCGGAGGCCTTCTCGGCGTCCAGCTGGCGGGCGAAGCGTTCGATCACCCGCACGGTCACTTCGGGTGCCAGCAGGGCGTGGCCGCCGGCGACGGCATGCACCGCACTGACCAGGTCGTCCGGATCGGCATTCTTCAGCAGGAAACCGCTGGCTCCGGCGCGGATGGCGTCGAACAGGTAGTCGTCGCGTTCGAAGGTGGTCAGAATGATGACTTTCGCCCAGCCGGCATCCACAATCTGTTCGGTGGCCCGGATCCCGTCCAGCACCGGCATCTGGACATCCATCAGGATCACGTCCACCGGGTTCGCGGCGGCGAAGTCCACGGCTTCCTGGCCGTTGGTCACCTGCCCCACCACCTCAATGTCCTCTTCGACGGAGAGCATCATGGCGAATCCTGCGCGTACCAGCGCCTGGTCATCGGCCAGCAGCAGGCGGATCGGTTGCATTTGAGTCCTTCAGTTTTTGGCAGCCCGGTGCCACCCCCGCCTTAAACCTAGCGGCAGGGAGCGCAGGGGAGGTAACCGGTCTAACGCAGTGGGATGCGGACCCGAACCCGCCATCCGCCGCCGTCGCGCGGGCCGATTTCCGTGGTGCCGCCGTGCAGGGCAGCCCGCTCGCGGACCCCCCGGAGCCCGTAGCCGGTGCCGGCGGTGCCGGGGCGGGGGTGGCCGCCGTCGACCGTTTCCACTTCCACCCAGCGCTGCCCGCCGGTCTCCCCGGAGCGCAGGGCGACGACGGCGGAACCGGCGGTTGAGTGCCGGCGGACGTTGGCCAGCGATTCCTGCACCGTCCGGTAGACGGACAGGGCCAGCGGGGCGGAGAGTTCGGCAAGTGCTCCCGGGCGGTCCTCCACCTGGTTGAAGGTCACGGCCAGCCCGTTGCTGCGGTATTCCTCGACGAGCGCGGGAAGGTCTTCGAGACCCGGTTCGGGACGGCGCTGGGCGTCAGCATCCGGCTCCGCGTTCTCGGAGTCCGTTGACCGCAGGACTCCCAGCAGGGAACGCATTTCGGCGACAGCGTCGCGTGAGGAAGCTTCAATGGTCTGGAGTGCCCCGGCAGCGGCGGCAGGCTTTTTCTCCATGACCCGGCGGGCAGCACCGGCCTGCACCCCGATCACGGCAATATGGTGTGCGACGACGTCGTGCAGTTCCCGGGCGATCCGCAGGCGTTCCTCCACCACGGCCTTGCGCGCCAGGTCCGCGCTCTGGGCTTCCAGCTGCTCCGCCTGCTCGGCGAGCTGCTCCCGCTGATGGGCGCTGCGCCAGGAATTCATACCGAACATGATGGCCCCGCCAAAGTATGCCGCGTTGAGCATAAACGTGTACAGCGCGTAGGAGGTCAGCGGCGGCAGCAGACCCTGAGCCTCGCCGTCCTCCACCCCTAGAGCCGCAATCAGCTCGTCGTAGCTGCTGGACACAGTCATGCTGAGGATGATCCAGAGGAACATTGCCGCCACGACCACGGTGACACCCAGCCAGAGCACCCGCCGGTTCCGTGCCCAGGCGACGGCACTGTACAGGGACGCGAAGTAGGCGGCCTGGAAGCCCAGCTGCCCGGAAATCGCGGTTCCCGTCAGACCCACCCCCAGGAAGGTCGCGGAGCTGAGGACCATCACGGCGACGGGAAAGCGCCGGCGCAGGATCAGCGGCAGGAACATCACCGCCTGCGCCAGATGCTGCAGCCACGGGTTCCCGCTGTCGCCGTCTCCGAAGGCCCAGCCCCGCATGAGTTCCAGCATCAGGCCACTGAGCGCAAACGCGACGGCGACCCCAATCATGTCGCGGCGTATTCCCTCCGGTCCGGGGCCTGGCCGCTCCCAGTCGGACTCCGCATGCCAGGGCAGGTTGCCGCGCAGGCTGCGGAGCCTCGCGGCCAGGCTCTGGCGTGCCCGGAGCACATCGGTGCCGGTATGCCCTTCGGCTGCTGGGCCGGCCACGGGGGAATCGATCATGGCCCCAAGTTTATGGCCGGCGTCCGCGCTGCGGATCCGCCGTCCGGCTGAGACTCTGCGGGGGAGACACCGGGGGTTGGAGGCAGCCCAACCCCTGGTTGCTTTGGTTACGGATTGGGTACACCGGGTCAGCTCCGCCGCGCCCGGTGCCCTTCGGAGCGCCGGGATGATTTACTTCGACCGGGGCATCATGTGCCGAATGCTGCTCGAATGACCGTGAGGATGGACATGTTTGCTTCCGAAGGACAGGCTTTGCTGCCGGAGCTGGTAGCGCTGCGCCGTGCGCTGCACCGCGAACCGGAAGTTGGGCTGCATCTGCCCAAAACCCAGGAACGCATCCTGGATGCCCTGGACGGGCTGGGCCTGGAAATCACCACAGGCAGCTCCCTCAGTTCGGTAACCGCCGTGCTGCGCGGGGGCGAGGACGGCCCGGCGGTGCTGCTGCGCGGAGACATGGATGCCCTGCCCGTTGAGGAACTCACGGACCTGAAATATGCCTCGACCAACGGTGCGATGCACGCGTGCGGCCATGACATGCACGTAGCGGGCCTGGTTGGCGCGGCCCGCCTCCTCGCAGCACAGCAGCGGGACCTCTCCGGCAGCGTGGTGTTTATGTTCCAGCCCGGGGAAGAGGGCGACGGCGGTGCCGGCCTGATGATCGACGAAGGCGTGCTGGAAGCGGCGGGGGAACGGCCGGTGGCTGCGTACGGCATCCATGTGCGCCCGGGTCCGCTCGGTGTCTTCCGCACCAAACCCGGAACGCTGATGGCCGGCGCCAACGAACTGCGCATCACCGTCCACGGCTCCGGCGGGCATGGTTCCCAGCCGCACAATGCGCTGGACCCGGTTCCGGCGCTGGTGGAGATCGCTGCAGCGCTGCAGGTGATGGCCACCCGGAAATTCTCGGTGTTTGATCCGATCGTCCTGACCGTCACGCAGCTTGAGGCGGGCCGTGCGATCAACGTCATTCCGGATTCCGCCCGGCTCGGGGCCAGCGTCCGCACCCTGTCAGCCGAATCAGTGGACCGGCTGATCGTGGAGACTAAGGCGCTCGCCGACGGAATCGCCGCGGCACACGGCTGCACCGCCGAGGTCAGCTTTGAGATCCTCTATCCGATGACGGAGAACGATCCGTCGCGGACCTTCGAAGCCATGCGGGAACTGCGCGAGCTCTTCGGCGAGGACCGCGTTATCCAGTCGCGGGACCCGCTGATGGGATCGGAGGACTTCTCCCTGGTGCTGCAGAAGATCCCCGGTGCGTTCCTGTTCCTGGGGGCCACCCCGCCGGATATGGATCCGGCCACTGCCGCGTGGAACCACTCTCCGCGGGTGCTCTTCGACGATTCGGTGCTGGCGGACCAAGCTGCGGCGCTGGCCCAGCTGGCGTTTAACCGGCTGACGTAGCCCGGCCGTTTCTCCTTAACTGCCGTCCGGGACTGCGTACAGCGGCTCCGGCTCGTAAGAGGCCACGTGCTGCTGCGCCAGTTCGACGAAACGCCGGGCCTTGCCGGAAAGGGTGCGTCCAGCCGGCCAGACCACGGAAACCCGTTCCAGGTGTGGCTGCGGGTCCAGGGCCCGGGCAAGGACCGGAAGCCCTTCGTAACTGGACGGGTTCCGCGGCCGCTGGATGAAGAGTGAGTAACCCAGTCCCTGGGCCACGAGGGAACGCGCCAGTTCAAAGTGCCGGGTGCGGTGCCGGACGGTGGGGGAAAGCCCCTGCGCCGTGAAGTAGGCCATGATGTCGTCCACGCTGGGCGGGGCATCGAGCAGGATCATCGGCTCGTTCTCAAGATCCCTGGCCCGTACTACACCGGATTCGGCCAGCGGATGTCCGGCGGCCAGAATCACGTGCATGGCTGTGTCATACAGCCGTGCTGTTTCCACCCTCCGGTCCAGATGCATGTTGTACATGATTGCCAGTTCCAGGTCCCCGGATTTCAGCTGCTGCAGGAGGGTGGCTTGATCGGCCGGGTGGATGCTCAGCTCCACATCCGGGTGCAGCCGGTCGAAGAGCTTGACCATTTGCGGCAGGATGGTCGGCGCCAGCGAGGGATAGCAGCCGATGGCGAGAGGACCGGACAGTTCGCGCAGACCGGCGGATGCCGCCAGGTTCTCAGCGGATCTCAGCAGGGACAATGCCTGGTCGAAAATGTGCTGGCCGCTGGCGGTGAGGACGATTCCGTGGGATTTGTGCCGGGTGCAGAGCTGGGATTTCAGCGATCGTTCCAGCTCATCCAGTGCTGCGGCGACAGCCGAACGGGAGACGTGTTCCTGGGCGGCAGCCGCGCTGATGCTTCCGGTCGAGGCGATCGCACAGAAGTAGCGCAGCTGCCGCAGGGTGAATTGGCTCATTAGTTCCGCCTCGGTGCAGGGGCCGGGCGGTATCGCCGAAGGGTGGGGGCTAGTCCAGGCGCCGGTTCCGGGTCTCGGGCATGGTCAGGATGACTGCAGTGCTGACCGCGCAGAGGACCATGATGTAGATAACAAATACCACATGCATCCCAATGCTGGAGAGCCACGTATTCAGGTACGGAGCCGTGCCTCCGAAGATGGCCGCGGACGTCGCATAGGCAATTCCGATCAGGGTTGCCCGCAGCCGGGTGGGCACCAGTTCGGCGAATACCGCTCCCAGCGGAGCGCAGTTCGCGGCCAGCAGGATGGAGGCCAGGGCAACGGTTACGAACAGGGACACCGGGCTGGAGCCCAGGCCGAATTCCAAGGGGATGGCGGCGATGATGAATCCGATGCTGAAGACCAGCAGTACCGGCCGGCGTCCCCAACGGTCCGAGGCCGCACCCATCAGCGGGATGGCAAGGAGGAAGACCGCCTGGCCGCAGAGTCCGGCCACGAGAGCCGCCGTCGGGTCCATTCCGTGCACCGAGACGGCGTAGCCGGGAGCGAAGATGAACCAGGTGTAGAACGCGACGACGCCGCTGATAGTCAGGCCCACGATCTGCAGGGTGCCGCGGCGGTTGGCCGCAAGCTGACGCAGCGTCCAGCGCAGCCCGGATTCCCGTGTCGTGTCAGTGTCAGCGGCCACGCTTGATTCGTAGACGGAGGATTCGGTCATGGTGCGCCGGATATAGATTGCGTAGAGACCCAGCAGTGCACCGATGGCAAAGGGAATCCGCCAGCCGTAGCTGGCCATGTCCTCGGCGGAGAGCACCGCTGTCAGGATTGCGCCCAAGCCGGTGGCCAGCATGGAGCCGATTCCAACACCGATCCACGGGCTGGAGGCCCAAAGCCCGCGCCGGCCTTCCGGAGCAACTTCGGCCAGGTAGGTGAACGCCGAGCCGGTCTCCCCACCGTGCGAAAGCCCCTGGATGAGGCGCGCCGCCAGCAGAAGAATGGAAGCGAAGACCCCGATCGAGTCAAAGTTCGGTGCCACCGCAATGATCAGGCTGCCCAGCGCGGCAAGGGCGATCGCCAAGGTCAGGCTGAAACGCCGGCCCTTCTCATCAGCTATTCGGCCGAACAACCAGCCGCCCACCGGACGCATCAGGAAGCCGACGGCGAAGATCGCCAGGGTGGAGAGCAGGGCGGACACGGGGTTGTCCGTCTTGAAGAACTGAGCGGCGAAGAACGGTGCGAAGATCGCGTAGATATTCCAGTCGAACCATTCCAGGGTGTTGCCGATATTGACGGCAACCAGGTCGCGTCGCCGCTTGGCGGTGCTGACACCGCTGGGCGTTCCGGTATTCGTGGCCGTGGTACTCATAGCTCCTCCATTGCAGCGCGGGCTCTGCCTGCCGGTGAGCAGGCAGGATGTTCCAACTATCGAAGCAATAGTTGAGAAGGTCAACGGAATTAATCCGGCCTCAGATGCCGGAAAAATTGCCATCGCGCGGAAGGTGATGCAACCGCTAGCGTCGTCTCTATGACCTTCTCCGCGCCTTCGCTGACGTTCCTGGCCACCATCTCCGTCCAGGTGGGCGAGCCGATCGAAATCGGCCGCACCTCCGCCGGTGTCCGCCGGATCATTCCGATCCTGGGCGGCAAGGTCGAAGGTCCCGGGCTGCGCGGAACTGTGCTGCCGGCAGGTGCCGACTTCCAGCTCCTGCGCACTGCCACCCTCACGGAGCTGGAGGCTAAATACGCGATCGAAACCGACGACGGCGAGCGGCTCTACGTGAACAACTTCGGCCTTCGCTCGGGCAGCGAGGCGGACATCGCTGCGCTGCTGCGCGGCGAGCCGGTGGATCCGGAGCGGATCTACTTCCGCTGCACGCCCCGCATCGAAGCGCCCGAGGACGGCGCCTGGGCCTGGCTGTCCAGCCGGATCCTCATCGGCACCGGCATCCGGCTTCCGGATGAGGTGCGGCTGGAGATCAGCGTCGTGGAGTAGGCCGGCAGGTCGGCCAGCAGGATTCCTGGAGCAGGCCCCCGCCGGACCCCTTGCCCAAATACCGTACGTGGCCTGACCACATGCCGGCCCAACTAGGCTGCGGCGGCCTGCGGCGTGTAGCGTAAACGGGCTATCTTCCCCGTGTGCGGATTCACAAGCCTGTGCGGGGCCCAAACACGTCCGTATCCGGGCAGCCCATTCGGGCAGATTAGACAGAAAGGGGGTGTCGGCGTGTCCGCAGTTCAGACAGAAACCGAACCCTCGCTCAAAAAGGTCCTCGGACGCATCGACGTCCTGGCCCTCGGTTTCGGCGCCATGATCGGCTTTGGCTGGGTTGTCCTCACCGGCGACTGGCTGTCCTCAGCCGGCACCATGGGCGCAGTTCTTGCCATCGTTACCGGCGGCGTCATCATGGCAATCGTCGGACTGACCTACGCCGAACTGTGTGCCGCCATGCCCAAGGCCGGCGGCGAGCACAACTACATCATGCGGGCCATGGGGCCGCGACCGTCCTTCATCGGCTCCTGGGCGATCATCGGCGGTTACGTGACCATCGTGGCGTTCGAAGCCGTTGCTTTGCCCAAAACCGTGCAGTACATCTTCCCCGACCTGAGCCACATCCCGCTCTGGACCGTTGCCGGCTTCGAGGTCCACCTCACGTGGGCCCTCGTCGGAGCCGTCGCCGCCGTCGTGATTACCGCGATTAACATCCGCGGCGTCAAGGAAGCCGGCGTCGTGCAGACCTTCGTGGTGATTTTCCTGCTGGCCATCGGACTGGTGATGATCGCCGGAGCGTTCACCGGCGGCAGCACCTCGAACATGGAGCCGTGGTTCCACGGCGGCATGAACGGCTTCTTCGCAGTGCTGGTTGTGGTGCCCTTCCTGTTCATCGGGTTTGACGTCATTCCGCAGTCCGCCGAGGAAGTCAACATCCCGGCGAAGCAGATCGGCAAGCTGGTTGTGGTTGCCGTGGTCATGGCAACCATTTGGTACATCATGGTGGTGCTGACCACCTCCTCGGCCATGCCGGCAGCAGCTCTCGTCGGCACCGACATCGCCACTGCGGACGCTGTCGGCGCCATGTTCAACTCGGACCTGATGGCCAAAATCCTCATCGCCGGCGGTATTGCGGGCATCCTGACCTCCTGGAACTCGCTGCTGATGGGGGCGTCGCGCCTGATGTACTCGCTGGCCCGTTCCGGCATGCTCCCCGCGTGGTTCGGCCGCCTGCACCCGAAGTACGGTACGCCGCACAACGCGCTCCTGTTCATCGGTGCGCTGAGCTTCCTGGCCCCGTTCGGCGGAGCGGAGATGCTCGGCTGGCTGGTCGACTCCGGCGCACCGAGCATCGTGCTCGCCTACACGCTGGTGGCCATTTCCTTCCTGATCCTGCGCCGCCGGGAACCGGAGATGGACCGTCCCCTGCGCGTCGGAGGCAAGGGCAAGGGCGGCATCGCCATCGGCATCGCGGCCACGATCTTCGGTGCCGCACTGTTCAGCCTCTACATGCCGGGTATGCCGGCGGCCCTGGGGATTCAGCCCTGGCTGCTGTTCGGTGCCTGGTGGGTCATTGGCCTGATCTTCTTCCTCCGGGTTCCCGGCGGAATCAAGGCAGGCCCCGACGCCGAGGAGCACCTTCTCGCCAAGCTGCGCGCCAAGGTGCGCGCTTAGCACCCGGCAGCGGGACAACGACGGCGGTTTCCTCACGGGGGAGCCGCCGTTACCGTTTTCGGAAGGATGGCCATCGGCTGCAGATCACCCGGGACGCTAAACCCGCCCTTAGGAAACCCGGTGCAGTGCATCTGCCCGGTGCACGGCGTGCAGCTGGGTCGCATCGCTGCGGACCTTGTACTGCGGCTCGGCCTCGGAGCACAGCCGGCGCCTGCCCATGAACTCGAAGTCGGCAGTATGGACTTCAGTGATTTCCCCTGTGGCCGCACCCGTCCGCGAGTTCCACCGCACCCGGTCCCCCACCCTCAACTGATCACTCATGGCGACCGTCCTAACACCGTTCGGCTCTCCGTGTAACGAGTAGTGGAAAGAACATTCGGCACCGATGCGGAAAATGCGGCGGTCTGCTTCCGGACAGATAAGTTACCCGCGGGTAATATGGGCGCCATGCACCTGATCTTCCGCACCCTGCTGCTGCTGCTGACTGCCCGCCGGCGCAGGCCGAAACTCAACATTTTCGATACCTCCTCCCTGCCGATGCGGGTCCTGCCGACCGACCTCGATATCGCCAACCATGTCAACAACGGCATGTACCTCTCGCTGATGGACCTGGGCCGGTTTGACCTGATGATCCGCAGCGGTTTCTGGGCGAAAATGCGGCACAACGGATGGAGCCCGGTGGTCAGCAACGAGACCATCAGCTTCCGGAAATCGCTCGCACCCTGGCAGCGGTACACCATTGAGACCCGGATCATCGGCTTCGATGAACGGGCCATCTACTTCGAGCAGCGGATGGTGGCCGACGGCGAGATTTACGCCGGCGCCTTCATTGCCACCCGGATGGTGTCAAAGCAGGGACCGGTCACCAACGAGGAGATCTTCGAGGCCGCAGGGCAGCGCCCGCCGGTGGACATGGTTCTTCCGGAATGGATTGCGCAGTGGCGCGGGAACGTCGCCCTGCCCGGAGCCCGGCGCCCGGCACCCCACGCCTGGGCAGCGTAGCTCCGCACCGTCCCCCGGGGGCGCCCGCTCTTGACGGGGTTCCGGCACTGAACCAGTCTGGATGAACGCCGCGGAACGCGGCACCAGACCGGCGAGACTGCGGAGGTCCGCTATGCGGCTGACCGTCAACACCTTCCTCAGCCTGGACGGCGTGATGCAGGGGCCCGGCGGTGCGGATGAGGACCCGTCCAACGGGTTCGCCCGCGGCGGCTGGCTGGTCCCGCTGGCGGACGACGGGATGGAAGAGGTCGTCGCCGGCTGGTTCAGGCAGGCCGATGCGTTTCTCCTGGGCCGTTCGACTTACCAGATGATGCAGCCGTACTGGGAGCCGGTGCCGGACAGCTCGGACGTTGTGGCCAGGTCGCTGAACCAGCTGCCCAAATACCTGGTCTCCAACACACTGACCAACCCCACCTGGCACAACACGTCAGTCATTTCGGGCGACGTACTGGCCGCCGTCGAGCAGCTCAAGGACCGGCCGCAGGGCGAACTCCAGGTGCATGGCAGCCACCAGCTGGCCCGGGCCCTGCACGATGCCGGCCTGGTGGACGAATACCGGCTCCTGATCTTCCCCATTGTTGTCGGGGAAGGGAAACGGCTGTTCGCCGAAGATGCGGCGCCGTCGTCGTTTTTGGTGACGGGCTCACACGTGACCAAGTCCGGAACCGTGTCCCTCTCCCTGCTGCCGCGGCCGTTCAGCGCCGACGAGATGTAGCGGCCCGCACAGTGCCGGGAGTTTAAACTCCGCGGCGGGCCCGCAGCACGTTGTCGTTGAGGACCACGCGCTGACCCTCCGGGCCTTCGACTGTCCGCGGCACCGCTGCGGCTGTCTCCACCATCCAGCCGAGTGCTTCGAGCTTCAGCTCCTCGGCAAGTTCGCCGGCGGTGGGCAGCGGGGGAACCGGCGCCGGGTGGCTGGACCAGGGCGGGAAATCCTGGTGCCCGACGACGAGCAGCCGCCCGCGCGGGGCAACAGCGGCCATGGCCCGGTGCAGGATGGCATCCCGGGGAAGATCGGTGGGGGAGTGCAGGAACTGTGCGCAGACCAGGTCATATCCCGGGTTGGTGCCGGGACCGGTGCGTGCCCATTCGGCAAGATCGGCCTGCACCCACGTCACCAGGCCCTCAACGCCGGCGTCCAGGGCATGGGCGGCTGCCCTCTCCAGGGCGACGGCGGAAATATCGATTCCCGTGACCTGCCATCCCTGCCGTGCCAGCCATACGGCGTCGGCACCTTCGCCGCAGCCAAGGTCAAGGGCTGTGCCGGGCGCCAGGCCGGTGACTTCGCGGACCAGCAGCGCATTGGGATTGCCGCTCCAGACCTGGCTGCGCTCGCGGTAGAAACCGTCCCAGAACTGGTCCGGTGGCTGAGATGCTGTGGGGTGGTCATGCATGACATGAACTTTACGTCCGGATGATTGCGGACGAAAGAAAGGCCGGATGCCGCTCCCAACAGGGGTAACTGGCATCCGGCCCTCCACCGTCGGTGGTGCGCTGATCCGCGCGCCGCTCCTAGTGCTGAGAGCGGCGGCTGCGGGCCGAGATCAGCAGGGCCAGCGGGATCAGCAGCAGAGCCACCGGAATCAGGACCGCCAGGATCGCCGGGGACGTCAGAAGCTGTCCCGGGGTCATGGCGGAGGTGCGTTCCATCATGGTGTCCGCACCAGCGGAGATTTCGCCGTTGCCTCCGGCCAGAGTGGCCGTGCCGTCAGCGAGCTTTCCGTTGCCCTCGGCCAGGTCGGAAGCGCCTGTCTTCAGCGTGGTGGTCCCGTCGCTGAGGGTCTGCGCACCGGCGTCGAGCTTGCCCATGCCTTCGTTCAGCGAATCCGAGCCGGAGAGCAGGCGGCCCGTGCCGTCGGCGAGCTTCGTATTGCCGTCGGCCAGTGTGTAAGCACCGGTTTCGAGCGTGCCCAGGCCTGCAGTCAGGGTTCCCGCACCATTGGCGAGTTTGGCGTTGCCGTCGGCCAGCGTGTACGCGCCGTCCTCGAGAGTGGTCAGCCCCTGGTTGAGAGTCTGCGCTCCGGCGGACAGCTGCCCGGCACCGGCGTAAAGCTGTTCGACGCCGTTGGCTGCTGCATGCGCTCCCTCTGCGAGGGCGGGAGCTTTGGTGTTCAGCTGGGCAAGACCGCCGGCTACGGCGTCTGCACCGTGGACCAGCCCGCCCTGGTTGACGACTGTGCCGAAGACGGTGGTGTGTGCAGGTGCTCCGGGGTTGCCCTTGAGTCCGAGGTCGATGCCGACAACCAGCTGTTCCAGACCCTGGAGCTTGGCTGCTGCCTCTCGGATTGACGGCGCTGACGCTTTGGCAATGGGGTCCAAACTCACAAATTCGAAGTAATCGGCCAAAGTGTTGAGGCGCTGAGCACCCGTCGACGTTCCCGTCGTGGAGTACGGGACCAGGTCAGCCTCAATCTTTTGGTACGGGGTCAGCCCCTCAGCATCCGGCTGGAGGTTGATGGCGGCGTAGACCCGCTCGACGCCGGCGCTGAGGCTCTCCGCGCCCGGGGCAAGCTGCCCGATCCCGGCAACCGCAGCATCTGCCCCTGCGGCCAGTTCCTTCGAGCCGCCAACCAGCGGTTCCATCTTGGTGTGCAGCTCGGATGCACCGGCGGACAGCGTGCCGGAACCTTCGCGGGCGGCGGTTGCGCCGGAGGCCAGCTTGTTGGCACCTTCCGAAGCGCTGAATGCTCCGTTGGCCAGGGTCGATGCCCCGGTGTAGGCGTTCGTCGCGCCGTTGGCGAGTTTGCTGGCGCCGGCGGATGCCGCTGCGGCGCCGTCGTTCAGCGTCGCGGCGCCTTCGTTGAGGGAGTCCGCTCCGGTTTTGGCGGTCCCGATGCCCTGGGCCAGGGTCTGGGCGCCGTCGTCGACCTTCGCACTGCCGGCCGCAACCTTATCCGCCCCCTCCTTTGCTTTCACGGCGCCGTCGTTCAGATCGGAGGCGCCGGTGGAGGCGCGTTTCGCGCCGTCGGAAAGCTGCGTTGCACCGCTGGCGACCTGGCTCGTAAAGAGCACAAAGAAGGCCAGCAGGAGGACCAGGAACAGGGCCAGGAGGCCGGTCAGAATGAGGTGCGGCCGGTTAGTGGGCCGGCCGGACGTGGAACTCGTCATTGAATATCCCTTTTCTGGTTCAAACAGCGGCCTGCTTCGACCGCACGGACTGCGGGTGTATCGCCTGTGAGCCCCGCATAAGGGTGGTGCACCGGCCGGGTTGCCCCGTGTCATGCGGTGTCATACACGGGGGTTACCGGCCGGTAGGAATGTGATGTCGGTTACATCTAACTTACTCATCGGTAACAAAGCAAGGGTTTCGGGAAATTTGTTACCGGCGGGTAGGTTGCGGACGGGTTTGGGGTGTGCGCAGGGGCCCCAGCGGCGTGTCGGGGCGCACGAAGAAACGAAATGGACCATGCTGGGGCGCATGCCGGCGCCGCCCTGGCGGCGCCGGCAACCAAAACCGCTGGAAGAACATTGGAGTTCGGATGAGCTGGCTGGACCGTGAACGCACCATTGCCCCGCCGGGATTCAACCGGTGGCTCATCCCTCCGGCGGCACTCGCCGTCCACCTCTGCATCGGCCAGGCCTACGCCACCAGCGTGTACAAGACCGCGCTGGTCGAGTATTTCGATGCGAGCCTGACCCAAATCGGTGTGATCTTCTCCGTGGCGATCGTGATGCTCGGTCTCTCAGCGGCGGTCATGGGCACCTGGGTGGACCGCAACGGTCCCCGCAAAGCGATGTTCGTCTCCGCCCTGTTCTGGTCAGGCGGCTTTATGGTGGGTGCGCTCGGCATCTTCACCGGCCAGCTCTGGCTGGTTTACCTTGGCTACGGATTCCTCGGCGGCATCGGCCTGGGGATCGGTTACATTTCCCCCGTCTCCACCCTCATCAAATGGTTTCCGGACCGCCCCGGACTCGCCACCGGCATGGCCATCATGGGCTTCGGAGGCGGTGCGCTGATCGCCAGCCCGCTTTCCTCCGCATTGCTGGCGTTCTACGATCCGGAGTCGGGAACCGAGGGCTGGGTTGCCAGCGGCGACGCTGTGGGCAAGCTGTTCATCACCTTCGGAGTCGTCTACCTGCTGTATATGCTCTACGGGGCATGGACCATCCGGGTGCCGGCTGAAGGATGGAAGCCGGACGGATTCGACCCCGCAAGCGTGGCTAAAAAACCGCTGGTCACCACGGCGAACGTCTCCGCCGCGAACGCGATCAAGAGCCGCCAGTTCTGGCTGGTGTGGATCGTCCTGTTCTGCAACGTCACCGCCGGTATCGGCATCCTGGAACAGGCAGCGCCCATGATCCAGGACTTCTTCCGCCAGCCCGACGGCGCTTCCCTGGTTACTGCCGCCGTCGCCGGAGGGTTCGTTGGCCTGCTTTCGATCGGCAACATGGGCGGGCGGTTCGTCTGGTCCGCCACCTCCGATGCGATCGGACGGAAGCGGATCTACATGGTCTATCTCGGAGTCGGGGCGGCCTGCTACGTGCTGCTGGCGATGTTCGGGTCCTCCTCGACCATCCTCTATGTGCTGCTGGCCTTCGTGATCCTCTCCTTCTACGGCGGCGGATTCGCCACCGTGCCCGCCTACCTGCGGGACCTCTTCGGAACGTTCCAGGTTGGCGCCATCCACGGCCGGCTGCTCACCGCCTGGTCCGCGGCCGGTATTGCCGGACCGCTGATCGTGAACTCGTTCCTGGACGCGCAGGGCACGCCCGGGGAACTCACTGCGCAGGCCTACCAGCCGGCCCTGCTGACCATGGTGGGGCTGCTGATCGTAGGGTTCATTGCCAACCTGCTGGTCCAGCCGGTGGCCGATAAGTTCCACGAACCCGCCAAGCCCCCGGCCCGGAGCGCAAACCCCCCGGCCGCCGACGACGGCACCAGGCTGGATCTCAACCTCGATGGAGGACACCGATGAGCAACATGAAACTCGTCATCAGCTGGCTGCTGGTGGGAATCCCGCTGGCCTACGGGGTTTTCCAGACGCTGACCAAAGCCGCCGCACTGTTTAGTTGATTCACTGTTCAGCTGATCGAGTATTCAGCTGAACGGCCGCCGGCGGATCCCGCCAGCCGCTTTCGAAGGGCTGGAGCGCCTGCCGGGGCTGTGCATTTGACTGATCGGTGCCACGCTTAAGGGGCAAATCCATCCACCCGTGCTGGCGGGATCTGCCGGTGCGGAGACAGGAGCATGCCATGAAGGCTCTTCAGTACCGCAGCCTGGGCGCCGCCCCCGAAGTCGTCGAGATCGAAACCCCCGAGCCTGGGCCAGGGCAGATCCGGCTGAAAATCACCGCCGCAGGTGTGTGCCATTCGGACGAATTCATCATGTCGCTGCCCAAGGACCAGTACAGCTACGGGCTGCCGCTGACCCTTGGCCATGAAGCAGCCGGGGTGGTGGACAAGATCGGCGCCGGAGTGAAGCACATCGACGAGGGACAGTCCATGGCCGTGTACGGTCCCTGGGGCTGCGGCCTCTGTTACGAGTGTTCGTCCGGGCGGGAGAACTACTGCCGCAATGCGGTCCAGTACGGCATCGCGCCTCCCGGTCTTGGTGCGCCGGGAGCCATGGCGGAATACCTCATTGTGGACAGCGCCCGTCACCTCGTGCCGCTCGGCGATCTGGACCCGGTGAAGAATGTCTCGCTGACCGACGCTGGGCTGACCCCGTACCATGCGATCAAGGGATCGCTGGAGAAACTGCACTCCGGTTCGACTGCCGTTGTAATCGGCGTCGGAGGGCTCGGCCACATAGCCATCCAGATCCTGCGTGCGCTGACCCCAGCCACCGTCGTCGCGCTGGATGTGGACAAGGCGAAGCTGGACCTCGCGGCCTCCGTCGGCGCCCAGTATTCCTTCCCCTCCGAGGCCGGAGCCGTGGACATGATCAAGGACCTCACCAATGGCCTGGGTGTCGACGCCGTCTTCGACTTCGTGACAGTCCAGTCCACCCTGGACCTGGGCCAGGCGATGGTCCGGTCCCAGGGCGACCAGGTGCTGGTGGGTGTCGGCTCCGGCACGCTCCCGGTGGGACTCGCCGCGACGTCGTCCTGGGAAACCACCATCCGCGCCCCCTACTGGGGATCGCGCACCGAGCTGTTCGAAGTGCTGGAGCTGGCCCGGGACGGAGCCATCAACGTGCACACCGAAACCTTTTCCCTGGAGAAGGCTCCGGAAGCCTACGAAAAGCTGAAGAACAACGAGCTGGTCGGCCGGGCCGTCGTCGTTCCCTAATTCAGGCGGCAGAATCCGGCTCCCGGGGGCCGGCGGAGTCCGGCGGGTTCAGCAGGGTTCGGCGGGTTCAGCCGGCAGCCGTCACTCCGCCGCCGGCACCCAGCCGGCGCCGCGGAGGAGGCTCCGGCCCTCCTCCACATAACGGTCCATTTCAGGAGCAGGAACCATTCCTCCTCCCGTCGACCACACGATGTGGTTCGCGGCGGCCAGCCGGGCCTCGTCCAAGCCGAACGCTGTGAGGTAGGCGTCGTCGGACAGGATCCGCCAGGGGTTGGTGAATCCCGCTGCAGCCGATGGCTCCACTGCGATGCCCTCGGCGTCCTGCAGCAGGCCGACGAGTGATTTCATCCGTTCATCGCTGACCGTCACGTACCCGTCCACGAGGTCCTGCATGCGCTGTCCCACCAGCCGTGACGGCCGGCCGACGGCGAGCCCGTCTGCCGCGGTGCGGCCGTCGAGCCCAATGTCCGCCACACAGATTTGGTCGTGCAGCCCGGACCGGACTCCCAACGACATTGCCGGCGACCGCGTGGGTTCGGCAAAGACGCAGTGGACGGCATCTCCGAAGGCCAGCTTGAGTCCGAAGGTTACCCCGCCCGGGCCACCTCCGACGCCGCACGGCAAATGCACGAACAGGGGGTTGTCCGCGTCAACGGGCACCTCCAGGGCGGCCAACTGGCCCGCGAGCCGGGCCCCGGCCACGGCATATCCTGCGAACAGCCCCAGGGAGTCCTCGTCGTCGATAAAGTGGGTGTCCGGTGTGCTAAGCGCGGTCCCGCGTGCTGCCCGCAGGGCGGCAGAGAAATCGGCGTTGTGCTCGATGACCTCCACTCCACGGCTCCGGAGGAGTTCTTTCTTCCATGCGCGGGCGTCCACGGACATATGCACTGTCGTGCGGAACCCCAGCTCCGAGGCGACAATCCCGATGGACAGTCCCAGATTGCCCGTGGAGGCAACGGTTATCCCGCGTGACCCCAGAATTTTCCGGGCACCCGGTGAGGCGAACACCTGGGCGTATCCGTATCGGTCCAAGTCAATGGTGTCGGCCAGGAGCTGTTCAGCGAGCTGAAGCACTTCATGGATGCCCCCACGGGCCTTGATTGAGCCGCTCACCGGAAGGACGTCGTCACGCTTGATCCAGAGCCGTCCCGGAAGTTCCCTCCCGAGTAATGCACCAAGGTCCCGCTGCATGGCGGGCGCCCCGAGCAAAGGCGACTCGATAATGCCATACGCAGGACGGGTATCCGGAAACCGGTCCGCAAACCAGGGTGCGAAGCGCCCGAAGCGTGCCCGGGCGTCGGCGACGATGGCCGGGGAGATCCCGGAACGCTCAATTCCCTCGGCGGCCGGTACCGGCCGGTCGCGGAACCAGGCGGTTTCTTCGCCCCGGGCCAGGGCAGCCACCAGGGGATCATTCAGGAGTTGTTCGAAGGCGGGCAGCCGGTTCACGGTGATTGTTTCTCCAGGATCTGTGGCTCGAGCGGCTTGATCGGGTTGACGGCAAGCTATCCCAAGCACATCACACAGACCTGGGTTCCGGCCCGCCGCCGGGGCCGGCAGCTGCCGGGGTGGTGAAGGCCGGACCCAGGGCGCCCAGGCGAATGCCCGGCCGCAGATTGCGCCACGGCAGCACGGCGGGGTCTGCCGGGAACGGGCCGGGGGCCAGCGCAACGATGATCCGGCCTGCCAATCCGGCGTAGTCGGCACGGAAGTGGACGGAACTCTTCACCACGAGGACCTGCTGCCCCTCCGGGACCACCCCGGCTGCACGGAACTGGTTGCGGTCCATGATCTGGGCCTTGTGGCTGTTGACGACAACCCGCACATTGCCGCACCGCAGAAGAACTGATGGCCCCACGGACAGCTCGTTGCCGTGCATCATGGGGCCGTCAAAGTGGACTTTTCCATCGGTGATCTCCTCGACCTGGAATGTCCCGCTGAACGGGCCGTCGCCGTCCGTTTCCGACCCGGCAAACGTGACGGTCACGGTTTCTCCCCGCCCGGCCGCGACCGCCGTTTGGACGATCTCCGGAGACCACATTGCCGCCAAGGCGCTGGAGGCTATGTTCCGCTGGACGAGTTCCCGCAGCAGCCCTGTGGTCGTCGCGTCTCCGCCGGCCCCGGGATTATCCTGCGTATCTGCGATAACAACAGGCACCTGCCCGTCGGCGATGGCCTGGACCGCCTCGTCCAGCGCCTGGTCAGCCGGGAGTGCCGTCAAACGGAACTCGGGTTCAAGGTCATGGATGGCCGCGGCAATGCCATCAACGGCGTGGGCGAGCTGTGCTTCGTCCACGCCGTACCCAAAAACGCAGGGCTGGCACTCTTCGACGTCGGCGGCAGGAAAAGCCATGGCAATGGACACGACGGCATCCTGGTCCGCGGAGTCCAGCAGCCCGTACGCCGCCCGCGCAGGTCCCTCAAGGGTGCTTCCCGAAATTGTTGGGATGAGGAAACCGATGCGCTGCGCGCTCACCGTCATCCGCTCACCGGAGAGGATGCGGTGCAGCAGCGCCGCCGCTGATCTGCCGGTATCAGCCATGTCGACGTGGGGGTAGGTCCGGTAGGCCACCATGGCATCGGCTGTTTCCAGCATCAGGTCACTCACATTGGCATGGAGGTCCAAGCTCACGACGATGGGCGTTTCGGCACCAACCACATTCCGCACCCTGCGAAGGATTTCGCCGTCGCCGTCCGGATAGTCCTCCGAGACCATTGCCCCGTGCAGGTCAAGGTAGACGGCATCGGGGGTTTCCTCGGTGCACGCGTCCTCGATCATGCGGATGATGCGTTCAAAGGCGGAGGACTCGACCGGGCCCGAGGGGGAAGCCGCACACCAGACCACCGGCAGCATTTCCCAGGCCGGATCCGCAGCCAGGACAAACCCGCCGAGCGGTATGTTGACGGAGGCGAGCGTCAGTACCTCATCGCCGAGGTGCATCCGGGGAAACCCCTCGCCGTTCTGGAAGTTCTCCCAGCGCGCCGGAGTTGGAGCAAAGGTGTTGGTCTCGTGCAGGAACCCTGCGATCAATACGCGCGTCACAGGCTGACCTCAAGCTTTCTGCGGCGGAGCGCTGCGGGCAAAAGCAGCAGGGTGAAGGCTGACAGGACCAGGAGGCCGACCATGGTCAGCAGGCCGCCCTGGGTGCTCCCGGTGGCTTCCCGCACAAACCCCATGAGGGTAGGGGCAACGAATCCGCCCAGAATTCCAATCGTGTTGATGAACGCGATGCCGCCTGCAGCGGCCGTACCTCCAAAGTGCTGGCTGGGGACGGCCCAGAAGACTGTGTACGCGGCCCAGACAGCGCAGACTGCGATGCACAGGGCAATGAAGGAGACCAGGAAGTTCGTGGCGGTAAAAGCGGCTACCGTCAGCCCGGCGGCCGCAATGAGGGCAGGAATAACCGCATGCCATTTGCGCTCCTGAAGGCGGTCTGAGCTCCGGGAGAGAAGGATCATGGTGGGTATGGTCAGCGCATACGGCACCGCTGTCAGCAGGCCGATGGAGAACGTACCCTGGACGCCGTTGTCCTTCAAGATAGTGGGCAGCCAGAAACTGACGGCATAGATCCCGCACATGATGCCGAAGTAGGCCACCGCCATGACATAGACGCTTGGCTCTTTCAGGGCGTCGATGAACCGGTGGGTGCCTTGTCCGGCTTTTGTCTGGCCGATGGCTTTCGCAACGACTGCTTTCTCTGCGTCGTTCAGCCATCCCGCCTGTTCGGGACGGTCCGCCACCGTCTTCCAGAAGAGGTATCCCAGCAGCACACAGGGCAGGCCCTGGATGAGGAACATCCACTGCCAGCCGGCCAATCCACCGATGTTGTCCATGGCAGCGATAATGGCGGCCGAGACACCGGAGCCGAGAATGGAGCCGATGGGCCCGGCCAGCATATAGATGCCCATAACAGCAGCCATCCGCCGGGCGGGGAACCAATAGGTCAGGTAGAGGATGATGCCGGGCGCGAAGCCGGCCTCGAAGATGCCCAGCAGAATCCGCAGGATGTAGAAGCTTGTCTCATCCCGGACGAACATCATGGACGCTGAGGTGATGCCCCACAGCACCATGATGCGCGTGATCGTCCGCCGCGCACCAACCTTGTGCATCAGCATGTTGCTGGGGATTTCCAGGCAGGCATAGGCCAGGAAGAACAAACCTGCACCGATACCGAAAACCACTTCGGTTAGCGCCGGAATGTCCTCCTGCATGTGGAGCTTCGCGAAACCAATGTTCACGCGGTCCAGGTACGCGAAGGTGTAACAGAGCAGGAGCAGCGGCAACAGGCGCCTGTTGATCTTGCGGTAAACGGATTCCTCTGTGATGGCGGGCTGGCTGCCGTTGAGGCGTCCCTGGTGTGTGACTGGCATATTGCCTCCTGTGTAAGGTGCTGCACAGTCTAGGATCCAGAAGTATCAGGCAGTCAAAATGAAGGAATCTTCCAAATACAGACTCAAACTGTTGGAATATGCTTCCAGAAAGAGAGTAGGTGAAGATGGCGGCGCTCGAAGTCCATGCAACGGATCTGGAGATTGTGGATGCCCTGCAGATCGCGCCCAGGGCCAGCTGGGCGATGGTGGCCCGCGCGTTGGACGTATCCGAAGTGACCGTTGCGCGCCGCTGGAAAAGCCTGGAGGACCGCGGGCTCGCCTGGACCAGTGTTGCCCTGCATCCCTCGACGTCTCAGGGAGCCTTCATCGAGGTGCGCTGCGACGCGAAGTACCTGGACCGGCTGCTGGCGTCCCTGGGCCGGCACCCTGACGTCATCACCGTCGGGCAGACCACCGGCGACTACAACCTGTTTTGCATCACGATCGCCACAGTCCTGGAGGAAGTCCTGCGCTGTGTCCATGGGGGACTTCCGGAACTGCTGGATGCCGTCCAGATGCGGATCAGCCTCTTCCGGCAGATGACCGGGGGAGTGGATTGGCGCCAGGGCATTTTGTCTGCCTCCAATGAGAAACAGCTGCAGGAAGAACACCATTCGAAGCGCCCGGAATCAATCTCCCCTCTTTCAATCAGCGATCGGCAGCTGTTTCTCCAACTGGGAAGGGACGGCAGGCGGTCGCCCGCGGAGCTGGGCCGGAACCTCGGGCGTTCCCCAGGCTCGGTGCGCCGGCGGCTGGCGGAGCTCGAAGCACAAAACCAGGTCGTTTTCCGGTGCGACGTCGCCCGGCCGGCCTTCGACCTGCCCCTGGGAATGCTGGTCCTGATGAAGGCGCCTCCGCTCGAGGCGGAAGGCACGGCACGCCTGCTGGGTCGACGGCGGGAGACCCGGTTTTGCGCGTCAGTCATCGGTACAGCCAACATCATCCTGGTTGTCGGGCTGCATGATCTTGCCGACGCTGAGCGCGTCCTCGGCGAACTGTCCCAGGACTATCCCTCCGCCGAGGTGCTTGATCGAAGGGTCATCACCAGGATGGCGAAAATCTACGGGCGCATCCTCGACCCGGCCGGCCGATCCGTTGGCGTAGTGCCGGTGGATCCCTGGATCCGCAGCATCCGGAACGGAGGTTCGGCAGAAGGCAGCACCGCACCGGCCGGGTTAGGCTGACCCGCCCGCGAGCAGGAGACCGCCGTCGAGCGTCAGGACCTGCCCGGTGATCCAGGCGGCGTCGTTGGAGGCCAGGAAAGCCGCGCCCGCCGCCACATCGCCGGGACTGCCGAGTCTGCCCAGCGGATAAGCGCCGGCCACCTTCTCTTCCCGGCCCTCGTACAGCGCGCGGGAGAAGGCCGTCCTGACCACGGCCGGAGCCAGTGCGTTCACCCGGAGATCCGGCGCCAGTTCGACGGCGAGGGAGCGGGTGAGCTGTTCCAGGGCGGCCTTGCTGATGCCGTAGAACGCGATGCCTTTGGCCGGGGTTTGCGCGCTGACGGAGGACATGTTGATCACCGACCCTCCGCCGCGTCTGAAGTCGGCTTTCGGATGCCGGCAGGCGGCCTGGACCCACGCCAGGGAACCCAGGACATTTACGTCCATGATCTTCCGGGCGGCATCCAGATCCAGGTCGAGCAGCGATCCGTAGACTGGGTTGGTGCCGGCGTTGTTGACCAGCACATCCAACGGGCCGAACTCCGCGGTTACGGCGTCCAGCGCCTCGCGGTGATGAGCGGGGTCGGTGGAATTCCCGGCAACCGCGATGGCTGTCCCGGGCGGAAAGCCGGCGGCTGCCTCTTTCAGCGGTCCCTTGTTCCGGGCCGTGATCAGCACCCGGGCTCCCTCAGCCACGAACCGGCGGGCAACCGCCAGGCCAATCCCGCGGCTGGCCCCGGTAACGAGTGCTGTTTTACCTTCCAGCCGCCGTACGCTGCCGGAATGCTGACCGGGTGCTGAGCTCATCTGGGGTCCTTTCGTCCGCGGGAATCTCCGTCGCTGGGGTGTGTCCGGACGGGCCGAGTCTGTGCGAGGGGACGGGTCCGCGTCAAGGCATGCTGCTGGGGCAGCTCGTTTTCTTTGGCGAAGGGTGTGCAATGTGATTGACGAGTACCGGAAAGCTCCATAAGCTGACGTCTTACCTAGGTAATGGCCCCCATACTTTCCTACCGGAACTGCTGCGGCCACAGAACCCACCGATGGATTTCTATTTGCAATGGAGCAAATATGGCCAGTGTTGGTTTGCTTTATGTTGGTGCTGTCCTGCTGATAAACGGACTCCTGCTCCTAGGGAAAATCCCGGGAAAATCGGCAGCAATGCTTAACTTTTTTGTGGGTGGAATGCAGGTTATTTTTCCCACTATCATCCTCATCCAGGCGGCCGGAGACCAGGCCGTGACCTTCGCAGCCGCCGGGCTGTATCTCTTCGGTTTTACCTACCTCTATGTTGGGCTGGTGCAGGTCACCGCTGTAGGCCCCGAGGGCCTGGGCTGGTTCTCCCTGTTCGTGGCCGTCTGCGCCGTCGTTATTGGAACACTGCAGTTCACCATGGTCCTGGACCCGGTGTTTGGGGTGATCTGGTATCTATGGGCGGTCCTCTGGTTGCTGTTCTTCCTGGTGCTGGGCCTGGCCCGGGACTCGCTGACCCGAACCACGGGGTGGTTCGCGGCGCTTGGGGGCCAGCTCACCGCCACCCTGCCGGCGTTCCTGCTGCTGACCGGCAGTTATGTCTCCAATGGCGCAACAGCTGCGGCCATGGCAGTGGCCGGCGCCGCCGTCCTGGCCGTGTCCTTCTACCTCGGCCGCGCGCGGATGGCTGACCCGGGGAAAGACCAGGCCCGCCGGGAGCCGGGATCCGGTGCCACTCCCGCCGTCACTTAGCAAAGGAAAACCATGCCGCTGTACGTCTACCGCTGCCCGGACTGCCGGGACTTCGAGGTCCAGTCCGCCATGGGCCAGATCCGTGAGTCGATGACCTGCCCGGAATGCGGCACCCAGGCGTTCCGCAAATTCACCGCCCCGCATCTTTCCCGTTCCTCCTCCAATGCGTACAAACTCATCGAAAGCACGGCCCGTTCCGCCTCCGAGCCGGCAGTCGTCTCATCTCCGGGCGGAGCGGCACGTGTTTCCCGGGGCGGCGGAATCACAATGAATCCTCTCCACCAAAAGCTCCCAAGACCCGACTAAGCGCCACAATTTCAAAGGAGAAGTTATGCCTCAAGTCGTCTTTCCCCTCGATTCCTCGAAGAAGTTCGAGGACCAGGAAAAAATTGGCCATAACCGGTGGCATCCGGAAATTCCTCCCGTAGCCGTCGTAAAACCGGGGGAGTCCTTCCGGGTGGACTGCCGGGAATGGTTCGACGGCGCGATCGTAAATGATGACTCAGCGGAGGACATCCTCAATGCTCCGCTGCTGACTGTGCACAAGCTCAGCGGACCGTTCGGCGTGGAGGGCGCAAAACCCGGCGACCTGCTGGTGGTGGACATCCTCGACGTCGGGCCGATCCCGCAGGAGGACTCCGGTCCGCTCGCAGGCCAGGGCTGGGGCTACACCGGCATCTTCGCCACGGAAAACGGCGGCGGGTTCCTGACCGAGCAGTTCCCCGACGCCTACAAGGCCATCTGGGATTTCAACGGCCAGACGGCGACCTCCCGCCACGTTCCCGGTGTCTCCTTCAACGGACTGATCCATCCCGGGCTGATGGGGACCGCGCCGTCGGCCGCCCTGCTCGCCAAGTGGAACAAGCGTGAAGGCGACCTGATCGCCACCGACCCGCACCGGGTCCCGCCGCTGGCGCTGCCGCCGGAAGGTGCGCATGCTGTCCTCGGCGGGCTGCCGCGGGAAGACTGGGAGCGGGTCGGCAATGAAGCTGCACGGACGGCGCCGCCCCGCGAAAACGGCGGCAACCAGGACATCAAGAACCTCTCCAAGGGCTCGCGGATCTTCTATCCGGTGTTTGTGGACGGGGCCAACCTCTCCGTGGGTGATCTGCACTTCTCCCAGGGCGACGGCGAAATCACCTTCTGCGGCGCCATTGAGATGGGTGGCTTCATCGACCTGCGGGTGGACATCATCAAGGGTGGAATGGACACCTACGGTGTTCATGAGAACGCGATCTTTATGCCGGGCAACGTCGATCCGCAGTTCAGCGAGTGGATTGCGTTCTCCGGCACGTCGGTGACACTCGGCGGCGAGCAGCGCTACCTCGACTCGCACCTGTCCTACCAGCGGGCCTGCCTGCATGCGATCGACTACCTGACAAAGTTCGGCTACAGCCCGGAGCAGGCCTATCTGCTGCTCGGTGCCGCCCCCATTGAGGGCCGGCTGTCCGGGGTTGTGGACATTCCGAACTCCTGTTCCACGGTGTACATCCCGACGTCGATCTTCGACTTCGACGTGCGGCCCTCCAGCTCCGGGCCGTTCCAGATCGATCCCGGAATCGGCGCTCCACGGGCCAGCAACCGCTGACCCACCGGCCCAGGCTGGTGCAAGCCAGCCTGGGCCGGGGGCTCAGGGTTCTTGGCTCTGCCCGCGCAGTTTCCCAGCGGGCGTTGCTGGCGTGGCTGTTGTCCCGCCAGTCGCAGGGGTAACGACGGCTGAAGCTGCGTTAGCTGTCGGCCTCCACCGACACGGGTTCCCACTGTAAGGAGCCTCCTGTGGCTGGTGTGGTCACTTCAGCCACAGGAGTTCACAAAGAGTGGGAACGCGTGTCGCGGAAGGTCATCTACACCCAGCTGCTTCACCAGCCGGGGCCCATTACGGCCCCGGCACCCGGTCAATCCTTCAGCCCCAGCGCGCCAGCCACGGCCCCCGCCCGCAACCAACCACTCCGGACTACCGGTACTTCCGATGCAGGTTCTCCTTCGGTGTGCCGTCGGTAGCCCAGGGGGAGATCCAAGGGCCGGTGCCCTCGGACTGGTCCAGGATCCCGTCTTCGAGCCAGGTGTAACGCCCGTCGAGCACCTTTTTGGAAAGCTTGCGGTCCTCCGGGTCGGAGTTGTTCCACAGCTCGGTGAACAGCGCGTCCACCCGGACCCGGGACTGGGCGCAGAAGGCATCCGCAAGTTCGTAGGCGGTGGCACCTTCCGCGGGGTCCTGAAGCCGGATCGTCTCCGCCTTCATGCAGACCGCGGACATCGCGAACAATTCCGCGCCGATATCCACGATCCGGCCGAGGAACGCCTGATGGTGTTCCAGCGCAGCCTGCCAGCGGGCCATGCCGTAGAAGGTGGAGCGTGCCAGCTTCCGGGAGGCGCGCTCCGCATAGCGCAGGTGCCGGGCCAGCGGTCCGAATTCGGCGTACGACGTCGGCACGTTGCCCCGTCCGACGGCGAGGGTGGGCAGCCACTTGCCGTAGAACCCGCTGGCCTTGGCCCCAGCCTTCACCTTGTTGCCCAGCGGGGCGTCCGCAACAGCAAGGTCGCCGGCCGCCCGCAGATGCGCGTCAACTGCCTCGCGGGCAATCAGCAGGTGCATGATCTCCGTGGAACCCTCGAAGACCCGGTTGATCCGCAGATCGCGGAGCTGCTGCTCCGCCGCCACCGCGCGCTCGCCGCGGGCAGCCAGGGAGGCGGCGGTTTCGAAGCCGCGCCCGCCGCGCACCTGCACCAGCTCATCGGCAATGTTGTAGGCCATCTCGCTGGCCCAGAGCTTGGCCAGAGCTGCCTCGATCCGGATGTCCTTGGTGCCGGCGTCGGCCATCTCCGCGGAAAGCTCAAAAACCGATTCCAGGGCGAACGTGGTGGCCGCAATAAAGGCGAGCTTCTTACCCACCGCTTCGTGGCGGCCGATCGGCCGGCCCCACTGCTCACGTGCCCCGGACCAGCCGCGGGCGATCTTCAGTGACCATTTCCCGCCCGCAGCGCACATTGCAGGAATGGACAGCCTGCCGGTGTTCAGCGTGGTCAGCGCGATCTTCAGGCCCTGGCCTTCGCGGCCCACCATGTTCCGGGCCGGAACCCGGACACCGCGGAGCCGGGTCACACCGTTCTCGATGCCGCGCAGACCCATAAAATTGTTGCGGTTCTCCACGGTGATGCCGGGCGCGTCCATCTCCACGATGAAGGCACTGATCCCGCCCTTCTGGCCGTCGTGCGGCGGGACTGCGGCCATCACGACGACGAGTTCGGCGATCACGCCGTTGGTGGTCCAGAGCTTCACGCCGTCGAGCACATATTCACTGCCGTCCTCCGACGGCACCGCGGTGGTGCGCATCCGGGCGGGGTCGGAACCGACATCCGGTTCGGTGAGCAGGAACGCGGTGATGGCACCCGCGGCACAGCGGGGCAGATACTCCTGGCGCTGTTCCTCGGTGCCGAACACCTTCACCGGCTCCGGCACACCGATGGACAAATCAGCGGACACCAGGGCTCCCAAGCTGGGATGAACGGTGCCCAGGATCATCAGGGCACGCCCGTAGTAAAGCAGGGACAGCCCCAGCCCACCGTATGTCCGGGGGATCTTGATGCCGAAGACACCCAGCTCCGCCAGCCCCCTGAGGTACTCATCCGGGATGACGCCGGTGCGTTCGATGAGCTGGCCGTCCAGGGTGGCGCAGAAGCTGGTGAGGTCGGCCAGGAACTTCTCAGAACGTTCGATCTCCACCTGAGGGAGGGACGGGTGCGGGCGGATCAGGGAGAGATCGAAGTCGCCCAGATAAATCCCCTTGGCGAAACTCGGCCGCTGTTCATCAGTGATCCGCGATGCTTCGGCGACGTCGCGGGCGTCCTTCTCGCTGACCTTGCGTTCCCGGAGCCTCCGGGCTGAATCGTCCCCGCCGGTGTTCCGGGCATCCTGCAGATTAGTGGAACTCATGTTTTCCCCTATGGCCTGATTGATCAGGGCCGCTCCCCATGCAGCCCCGGCTCGCTGTGCCGACCATGCTACGCGTTACTACTGGCCGGTAAAGGGGTAACGGGCAACCCGGCGGCAGCTCTGGGTGATCCCGCAGGGCTGGACCTCGGATTGGCCTTTTTGCGGCCGCAAAAGCGGAGTGAGCTTGACAGCGACCCCTGCCCTGAGGTTTGGATAGTAAGTACACTGAGGATTTGGAACACCAGTCACAGCTATTTCAGGGGGACCCAGGGAATGCAAAATGATGCTGATTGGGAGGCCATCCGGCTGCTGTCCACCGCTGCGCGGATGCTTCGCCGTGAAATGGACAACCGGCTCCGCGCGATGGGATTGACCCAGGAGCGGGTAACGGCCTTGAAGGTTCTGCGCGACGCCGGTCCGATGCGCCGGGCGGAACTCGCCCGCCGGCTGCGGGTTACCGCGCAGACGCTCGGGACCACGCTGGTCAGCATGCAGGCGCAGGGCCTGGTCAACGAACTCGGCGACGATGCCGGGGGCGCCCCCCGCCGTGCCGTAGGCATTTCTGACCATGGGCGGACAGCCCTGGATGATGCGATCCGCCTGGAAGGCCAGAATCTCACCGCGGAACTGCGCCCGGCCCTCCGCCGTGAATTGATCTCACTCATCACTGAGCTGGAAAGCACCCGCCAATACGGCACCGCCCGCTCGGCCGGTGCCTGAAGCCGGTCGAGGCAACCGGCAGCCCGCCCCTGCCGCGCGGTAACGTGGAAGCATGACTGAAGGTATCCGCGTAGCCGCAGCAGATGAGATCGACGAGGGTGAGGCTGTCACCGTAGATTCACAGACCGCTGGAACAGGAGACGATATTGCTGTTTTCCACAGCGATGACGGCAACTTTTACGCCCTGAATGACACCTGCACGCATGAAGAGGCTTCCCTGGCTGAGGGCTGGATCGAAGACGGTGAAGTTGAATGCCCCGTCCACTCCGCCCGCTTCTGCCTCAAGACCGGAGCCGCGATGTGCCTTCCCGCCACGGTCGACGCCGTCGCCCACCGCGTGGAGGTCATTGACGGTGACATCATCCTCTACCCGGGCGTTGCCCCCACCGCTTCCTAACCATGGCTGACACCGCACCCGGCCCGGATGCCGCACCCGGCCCGGATTCCGTCGCCATTATCGGTGCCGGTCCGGCCGGGTTCAGTGCCGCAGCCGAGCTGCGGCGGCGCGGATTTGCCGGCAGCATCCAGCTCGTGGATCCGAGCGGGCAACCACACGACCGGCCGCCGCTGAGCAAGGCCTATCTGGCAGGAACGCTGGAGGAGTCCGGTCTCGCGCTCGCCGCCCCGGGGTGGTTCAGCGAAAACGCCGTGGAACTCGTGGCCGATGCAGCTGTTTCCCTGGACCCTGACGCCGGAACGGCCACCCTCGCCGGCGGTGGGGAACTTCAGGCCGATATCCTGCTGCTCGCCACCGGGGGCGCGGCCCGCGCGCTCAGTTTTCCCGGAACCGCCTTCGTCCACACGCTCCGCAGCAAAGCGGACGCCGATGCCCTGCGTCCGGTGCTGGGTCCGGGCAAGCGGCTGGCCATCATTGGAGCCGGTTTGATTGGCGCCGAAGTGGCCTCGACCGCCGCAGCACTGGGAACCGCCGTCGTGCTCATAGATCCCGTACCCGTGCCGCTGGTTCCCGCGGTGGGGGTGGAGCTGGCCGCATACCTGCACTCGATGCACGCCGAAGCAGGTATCAAGACCATCACCGGACTGCCGGTGGATGTACTCCAGGGGCCGGGAGGGAACTCGGTCCTTCTGGACGACGGCTCACTGATTGACGCGGACGCCGTGCTGGCAGCGGTTGGTATGGTGCCCAACACCTTCCTGGCCCAGTCAGCCGGGATTGCAGTGGACGACGGCGTGCTGGTGGACGCTTCCGGACGCACCAGCCATCCGCGCGTCTTCGCGGCCGGCGACTCCGTGCGCCGGCAAACCGGCGGCGTCCTTGAACGCCGCCCTGAACACTGGGATTCGGCCGTGCGTTCGGGCCGGGCCGCCGCGGCGGGGATCCTCGGCGGGGAACCTGAGCCGGAGGCTGTGCCGTGGTTCTGGACGGACCGGCACGGCGTTCATGCTGAAGCCGTGGGAAACATGGCGGCTGACGGAAAGTCTGTGGAGCGCGGCGTGCCCGGGCCGGGCTACGTGGTGTTCCGGACCGCTCCGGACGGTACTCTGGCCGGCGCGGCCGGAGTAGACGCCGGCAACACCCTGCGCGCTGCCCGCCGGCTAATCGCGCTCAAAAAACCGATCCCGGCAGAGCAGCTCGCCGATCCCGGCGCCGACCTGCGCCGTCTTGCCCGGTCCCGTCCCTGACCGGCCACCAGGACGCCCATTAGGGCACATGCGCGTTGCGTATTTCGCCGATCGGTAGGTTAGCCTTACCTTGCCGGACAAAATCCGGCATCCCCGTCCACAAAGTAAAAATCTAGGAGCCCCCATGGCCCTGTCCCGCATGCGCAGTCTTGCGGCCGTCGCTGCCGTCGCCGTGCTGTCCCTGTCCGCCTGCTCCACCGGTTCGACGTCGTCGGACTCGGGCTCCGGCAGTACCGCCGCCTCCAGCGACCAGTTCCCGGTCACCATCGAACACGCCTTCGGTGAGACCACCATCGACGCCGTCCCCGAGCGTGTCGCGACGGTCTCCTGGGTCAACACGGACACCGCGCTGGCCCTGGGCGTTGTACCGGTGGGCATGCCCCTCTACGAGTGGGGCGGCAACGAAAACGGCACGACGCCGTGGATCGACGAGGCACTCGAAGAACTCGGTGCACCCATCGGCTCGGAGAACGCCCCGGTCCAGTACCCGGAAACCGACGGCATTAACTTCGACGAAATCGCAGCGACCGATCCGGACGTCATCCTGGCTGCGTACTCCGGCATCACGCAGGAGGACTACGACAAGCTCAGCTCGATCGCGCCCGTGGTTGCCTACCCCGACGTCCCGTACTACACGTCCTGGCAGGACTCCGCCACCATGATCGGTGAAGCCCTGGGCAAGAGCGGCGAAGCGGCCCAGCTGGTGGAAGACACCGAGAAGGCTATTGCCGACAAGGCTGCCGAGTACCCCGAACTGGCCGGAACCAGCTTCATCTACGGCAACCTCGACACAGCTGCCGGCGCCGACCAGATCTCGATCTACACCTCGGGAGACAACCGTCCCAAATTCCTGAAGGAACTGGGGATGGTCCAGGCGCCGATCGTCGACGAGAACGCACCGTCTGACGCGTTTTACCTGACCTGGTCGCCGGAACGTGCCAACGAGCTTGAGGCGGACCTGTTCGTCAGCTGGGTAGCCGACGACGCCGCCAAGGAAGCGATCGTTGCCGATCCGCTGCTGAGCCAGATCCCGGCCGTCAAGAACGGTGGACTCGTGGCCGATTCGGACAACACGCTGACACTGTCCATCTCTGCCGCGAATGTCCTGAGCATCCCGTACGCGCTGGACAACTTTGTCCCGCTGCTCGGTGAAGCCGCAGCACAGTTGAAGTAGTCCCGGCAAAACCCCTCAGAATGCCCCTTCAGCTTCGGCTGAAGGGGCATTCTCCGTGTCTGCCCCGCATAACGGACGCAAATCACATAATTGGACAGGCCCCCCGGTGGGTTTGCAATCATCAGCAGGATGCAGGAATTCCTCGATGCCATCGACCCGCTCAAACCCCTGATCGCTGTTGCGGCGGCCGTCGCGGCAGCCCTCATCGCAGCGCGGATTGTCCGCGGATCCGTCACACGCATCTTCCGGAAGGTGCCGCGGATCCGGGAGGTGACGGCGCTGGGCCGGAACCCGCTGCGCCTGGTCCTGGCCCTGATCGGAACCCGAATCGCGCTCGGTACCACTGCCCGCTCCGAGGCCTGGTTTGGGGCGGTTGACTACGTCCTGGTGATCGGCTTGATCGCAGCGATCGGCTGGCTCGCCGTCGTCGGCCTGCTGATCGTCGAGGCCGTGGTGCTGACGAAGTACGACACCGATACCAAGGACAACCGGCGGCTGCGCCGGCTCAAGACACAGATCATCCTGGGCCGCCGCGTCGCCGTGGCCCTGGTCGTCACCGTGGCCGTGGCGTGCGTGCTGCTGACCATCGACGAAGTCAGGGCCCTGGGCGCCGGTCTCCTTGCCTCGGCCGGCCTGCTTTCCATCGTCGCCGGCCTGGCCGTCCAGAGCACCTTGGGCAACGTTTTCGCAGGCCTGCAGCTGGCCTTCACCGATGCGATCCGTGTGGACGACGTAGTGGTGGTCGAAGGCCAATGGGGCAAAATCGAGGAAATCACCATGACCTACGTGGTGGTCCACATCTGGGATGACCGCCGGATGATCCTGCCCTCCACCTACTTCACGTCAACGCCGTTCGAGAACTGGACCCGGAAGCACTCCGACATCCTGGGCACCGTGGAACTCGACCTGGACTGGGAGGCACCGGTTGCTGAACTGCGGGTTGAACTAAAGCGGATCCTTGCCGATACGGATCTCTGGGACGGGCGGACCAGCGTCCTGCAGGTGACCGACGCCATCCAGGGCCTGATCCGGATCCGTGTCCTGGTCTCCGCTCCGGACAGCGGAACCCTTTTCGACCTGCGCTGCCTGGTGAGGGAATCGATGGTCTCCTTCCTGCAGGAGAACCACCCAACCGCCCTTCCGCGGCAGCGCATCGAACAGCTGCGCGCCCCCCTCGCTGAAACTCCGCGGCGCCGCACGGAAGCCCCGCACCTGCACGGCGGTGATCCGGAGGACACCCGTACGTCCCAGCTGTTCACCGGGAGCATCGACGCGGTGGAGCGCAACCGCAGTTTCGCCGGTCCCGGAGCGGATGTCTGGGAGGACCGGGACGAGCGGGTCGACCGCTAGGTGTTGACAAGCCGGGGGTGGGGAGGGCTGGAATGATACCCACGGCGCAGCATGCGGTGGACTGCGGAAAACAAACGGATAGGAAACCCGAGCCATGGTTGACCAGTACGTGATCCACGAATTGCAGGGCTGCACAGTCTGGGCCAAGGACGGTGAACGGCTGGGCCTGGTGGGCAACGTCCATCTGGACCGGGCCACCGGAGAACCCGCCTGGATCACGGTGGCGCTGGGCCTGTTCGAAGGCCGGCAGTACTTTGTTCCGCTGGCCGGCGCCCGCCGCGAGGATGACGACCTGTATGTGAACTACTCCCGGAAGGCGATCGAGGACTCCCCGGACATGGACCACGAGGGTGCCCTGACGCCGGACGAGGAAGCGGCGCTGGAGGACTATTACAAAGGCTGGTGAGCGCGGCGGGCCTGCTTGGACCTAAGTCTGCTTAGCAATACGATGGGTATCCCGGATTCAAACAGCCAGGAGGGCCCAATGGCTCAGCAGGACAGTGCCCAGAAGGATGGCGCTTCGCTCGGAACGGCCACGAAGCCGGATTCCCCGACGGAAGTCACCAAACCCAGCTGGATGTACATTTTCCGCAAGACCATCCGCGAGTTCTCCAAGGATCAGTGCACCGATCTGGCTGCCTCGCTGACGTACTACACCGTGCTGGCGCTGTTCCCGGCACTGCTGGCGCTGGTCTCGATCCTCGGCCTGGTGGGCCAGGCGGAGAGCACCACCGACGCGCTGATGGAATACGTCCGGTCCTTCGCACCTGCTGAAGCCGTCACGGTTCTCCAAGGCCCGATCGACCAGCTCACCTCCTCAACCGCTGCCGGTTGGGCACTCTTTGTGGGCCTCGCCGGTGCCCTGTGGTCAGCATCCGGTTACACCGGTGCCTTTGGCCGGGCCATGAACCGGATCTACGAAGTGGAGGAAGGCCGGCCCATCTGGAAGCTGCGTCCGCTCCAGCTGCTGGTCACCCTGATCATGATCCTGCTGGTCGCCTGCCTGCTGATCATGCTGGTGATCAGCGGACCGATTGCGGAGAGCATCGGCAACTGGATCGGCATGGGCGGTGAGGCCCTGATGGTCTGGAACATCGCCAAGTGGCCGGTCATGCTGATCTTCGCCGTCATCCTGATCGCCGTCCTGTACTACGCCACCCCCAACGTGAAGCAGCCCAAATTCCGTTGGATGAGCATGGGCGCCTTCCTGGCTCTGATTGTCATGGCCATCGCCACCGCCGGGTTCGCCTTCTACGTCGGCAACTTCGGCAGCTACAACGCCACCTACGGCGCCATCGGCGGCGTGATCGTGCTGCTGCTGTGGATCTGGCTGGTCAACATCTCGCTGCTGTTCGGTGCTGAGTTCGACGCCGAGGTGGAACGCGGCCGCGAACTGCAGGCCGGCATCCAGGCCGAGCACTCGATCCAGCTTCCGCCGCGGGACACCACACAGATGGACAAGCGGGCTGAGCAGGAAGCTAAGGATGTGGAGCAGGGGCGGGCCTTGCGCCAGCAGCACGCCGGTAAGGACTACGACGACGACTTGTAAGAGATCAGCCAGCGGCCCGGCCACGCAGATGCGTGGCCGGGCCGCTGGTTTTAAGCTTCGTCCGGCTGACCCGGCTGGACTAGGGGGCCGGGCTAAGGGGTGGGTGCGGCTGCCGTGCCTCGAGGCTGGCGGAACCACAGGAGCAGCACCACGCCGGCCCCTGCCAGACACGCGGCCAGGGGCCACATCCAGGCATCGTCTGGAGGGAGCAGGGAGCTGTTTTCCTGCCAGGGCCACAGAGCGCGGAGGGAGCCCAGGATCAACCCGGTCGCTGCCAGCAGGACGGCCCGCCGCCGGACGCGGAGGAGATATCCCAGCAAACGGACAATGGAAGCCAGGCCGATAATGGCTCCCGTGACGAAGAGTGCCAGATAGCCAACGTCCCGGTTACTGACCGCCGCGAGGGTGGGTTCATACATACCAAAGGTCAGCAGCAGGAAAGATCCTGAAAGGCCGGGCAATGCCAGCGCGCACACGGCCACGGCGCCGCTGAGGACCAGGACCCACCACGGCGGATCCTCAATCTGCAGGGCCGGAATCCCCAGCAGCGTAAAGGCTGCCGCGGCAATCAGCAGCACTGCCACCGGGCCGAGGAACCGGCCGGCCGGCGTCGTTGGACCCGCTTCCCGGGCCATGCTGAGGGGAACAAGCAGGCTCGCCGATACCATGCCGAAAAACAATGCACTGGCAATTGTGGCCTGGTTCTCGACAAAGGAATGCAGTGGTCCGGACAAAACGAGCAGGGCGAGGAACATGCCGGCGGCCAGCGGAAGCACCAGGTTCCACTCGACGGGTGCCAGTTTGCGGGCGGCAGCGGCCCGATCCCGTCGAACGGCAAGATGCGCAACACCGCTGATGAAGTGGTTCGCCGAGGCGATCAGTCGGTCGAAGACGCCGAGGACGAGTGCCACGGTGCCGCCGGAAACACCGGGTACGAGTTCCACCAGGCCGATGAGGGCTCCGCGGCCCGCATGGGCAACGCTGGAGCGGACAGTGGGCTGCGCCGGGGGCGGAGGGGACAATTGGGAGGGGGAGAGTGAGGCCATCAAGTCCACGCTACTAGCGGCCGGGCCCCAGCAGCGGCGACGACGGCAGGCCCGCCTGCTCGCTGAGCCCGTCGAGGACGTCCTGGAAGGCGCGGAGTGAAGACCGCTGCGGCTCCCAGCCCAGCACCTCCCGGGCACGCGAGGTGTCCATGAGCGGAGCGCCGGCGGCCATATCAATCCAGCCCGGATCCGTCGCCTGGAGCCGTGCCGCCCAGGTGAGCGCTACGACGGCCCGGATCAGGCCAACGGGAACGTTCAGGATTCTGCGGGCACCCAGCAATCCGGCCAGCAGTTCGGGGGTGATCACCGGATCAGCGGCAATGTTGTAGGCGCCCTCGGCCCGCTGGTCTATCACCCGCCAGTAGGCGTCGGCCATGTCATCGGCGTGGACCACCTGGAACGAAAACTCGGCGGGCAGCGGAATCAGCGGCAGGCTCAGTCGGTTCAGGATGAACCTGGGCACCAGCGGACCCAGGAAGTACCGCCCGATCTCGCTGCCGGCGTCGGACTGGAAAATCAGCCCCGGACGCAGCCTGGCCACGGGAATCTCCGGGTAACGCCGTTCGAAGTCGTCCAGCAATTCCTCCTGCTCGCCCTTGTGCCGGCTGTAGTGGGACGTGGCGATACCGCGCGCCGGCCAGGATTCGTCCGTCAGGGAATCCTTGGGCGCGGGGGAGTAGGCGCCCACCGAGGACGCGCACACCACCTGGCGCACACCGGCCTCGGCGGCAGCAGAGAGCATGTTTTCGGTTCCGTGCACGTTGATCCGGTGCAGTTCGGCCTCGTCGCGGTTTGGCTGGATAGCCCAGACCAGGTGGACCACCGCATCAACGCCGTCGAGCACCTCCGCCAGCTCGTCCCGGCCGGTCTTGGACGCGACGTCGATGCTGTGCCACTGGACACCCTCGTAGGGGCCGGTTGGCTGGGCCGGAATCCGGCGGGCGACGCCGATGATCTCCAGGCCGTCCGGGCGTTCGGCCCGGGCGGCCTGAAGCCGGCGAAGGACGGCGGTCCCCACATTTCCTGTGGCTCCGATGACGGCTACACGCATCACAATGTCCCTTCAGTAACGAGAAAAACCAGCACCTCGCAGGCGGCGCTGCTGGTCCACGACTCTACAGCGGGAGCAGCACCCCCGGGCAAGGGCGTTACCGTGGAAGGAGACGGAACAATTCGGCTGATGGATGGAGCGGATATGACAGGCACATCAAAGCAGGAAACGGACACCGGGGCAGCCAGCGGGGACTACAGCACCCGCGGCTCCTACGTATCCGGCGGGCAGGAATACACCCGGGACACCAACTACATCGAAACGCGCATCACCCGCGACGCACGTGACGGCTACCCGGTGGAGCCGGGCCGGTACCGGCTGATCGCCGCCCGCGCCTGCCCCTGGGCCAACCGCACCATCATCGTCCGGCGCCTGCTGGGTCTCGAGGATGCCATCTCCCTTGGAATGCCCGGCCCCACCCACGATTCGCGCAGCTGGACCTTTGACCTTGACCCGGACGGAAAGGACCCGGTGCTCGGCATCGAACGCCTGCAGGAAGCATTCTTCCGCCGCGTGCCCGGCTACACGCGCGGGATCACCGTCCCGGCGGTCGTGGATATCCCCTCCGGTGCCGTGGTGACGAACAACTTCCCGCAGATCACCGAGGATTTCTCCACTGAGTGGACCGAATTCCACCGCGAGGGCGCCCCCAACCTGCTCCCGGCTGAGCATCTGGAGGAGATGCGCGAGGTCAACAAACGCATCTTCACCGAAGTGAACAACGGCGTCTACCGCTGCGGCTTCGCCGGATCGCAGGAAGCCTACGACGCCGCGTACGAACGGCTCTGGACGGCCATGGACTGGCTGGAGGACCGGCTCTCCAAACAGCGCTACCTGATCGGTGACACCATCACCGAAGCCGACGTCCGGCTGTTCACCACCCTGGTCCGCTTCGACGCCGTCTACCACGGCCACTTCAAGTGCAACCGGAACAAGCTCACCGAGATGCCCGCCCTCTGGGGGTACGCCCGGGACCTCTTCCAGAAACCCGGTTTCGGGGACACCGTGGACTTTGTGCAGATCAAGCAGCACTACTACATCGTGCACGAGGACCTGAACCCCACACAGATCGTCCCCGACGGACCGGACACCTCCGGGTGGCTGACCCCGCACGGCCGGGAAGCCCTCGGCGGACGTCCCTTCGGCGACGGGACCCCTCCCGGCCCGGTCCGCCCGGGCGAGGAAGTCACCCCGGGGCACGGAGCCTAGGTCCCAGCCAGCCAGCCAGCCGGTCCGGCAGCACCAGCGCCGGACCGGCGGTCCCGTAACACCGATGGTGGACGGTCTGAAGGCGGGACAGTCTAATACGGCATGGAACTGTTTCTTAATTTGACTCGCCGTAGGTTAGCCTTACTTAAGTTCAATTCCGCTGGCTTCAGGAGGTGCTGCCGTGACCTCAACGGCCGTTAATCACACCCCTGTTTCCGGCGTCCACGCGCCTCACGGCAAGCGTTCGCGCAAACTGCCGCCCGTCTGGCTGTTGATCGCCGGAGTGCTGGCCCTGGCCTTGGCTGCCTTCGCCTCCGTAGCGCTCGGGGCCCGGCCGCTGTCCCTGGAAACCGTGCTGCAGGCACTCACCAGCCCGGACCCTGCCAACGGCGACCACGCGGTGGTACTGAGCCGGGTTCCGCGTACCGTCGCGGCCCTGCTTATCGGCGCAGCGCTCGGCCTGGCAGGAACCGCGCTGCAGGGTATGACCCGCAACCCGCTGGCAGACCCGGGGATCATGGGTCTCAACGCGGGAGCGGCCTTCGCCGTCGTCACCGCCATCTACGTCTTCGGAATCACCTCCTTCACCGGCTACGTCTGGTTTGCCCTGGCCGGCACCGCGGTGGCCGCACTGATTGTCTATTCCGTGGCGTCGCTGGGCAGGGAGGGTGCCACTCCGGTCAAGCTGGCGCTGGCCGGTGCCGGACTAACCGCCGGGCTGACCTCACTGCTCTCCGCCATCCTGGTCAGCAGCCGGCAGACGCTGGATACCTTCCGCTTCTGGCAGGTCGGCACCGTCTCCGGCCGCGGCTGGGACGTCCTCCTTCCCCTGATTCCCTTCCTCGCCGTGGGCGCAGCGATCCTCCTGGCATCGGGCCGGCTGCTGAACGGCCTGAGCCTGGGCGACGACGTCGCCCGCGGGCTGGGGCAGAACGTCAACCTCTCCCGCGGCATCATGGCGGTCGGCGTGGTGCTGCTCTGCGGTGCCGCGACGGCTGCCGCAGGGCCCATCGCGTTCCTCGGCCTGGTCATCCCGCACCTGGTGCGCGGACTGACCGGCCCCGACTACCGCTGGATCCTGGTGCTTTCCGCCGTGCTCGCACCCGTGCTGCTGCTGGTGTCCGACGTCGTCGGCCGGCTGATCCTGCCCCCGGGCGAGGTGCCGGTCGGCATCATGACCGCCGTAATCGGCGCGCCCGTCTTCATCGCCATCATCCGCCGGCGGAAGCTGGCAGAACTGTGAGCGCCGCTCCCGTGCTGCGCCAGGACCGTACCACCGGCTCAGCCGCCCTCATCCGTGATGTCAGGCGCCGCAGCGGCCGCCGCCGCAGGGCGGTGCTGGCCTCCCTGGCCGCCGCCGTCGTGGTCCTCTTTTTCGTCTACGTCCTGCTGGGGAACTACACCGTCACCATCCCCGACTTTTTCCGGATCCTGGGCGGGGAAAAGATCCCCGGCGCCAGCTTCATCGTGATGGAGAGCAAGCTGCCGCGCGCCGTGACGGCCGTCCTGATCGGTATCGCGTTCGGTGTCTCGGGGCATCTTTTCCAGACCATGCTGCGGAACCCGCTGGCCAGCCCGGACATCATCGGCATCAGCTATGGTGCGAGCGCCGCAGCCGTGGCCGCCATGGTTGTCTTCGGTGCCACCGGGGGAGCGGTCTCCGCCGCGGCGCTGCTGGGAGCCACCGCCGTCGCCGTCGCCCTCTTCCTGCTCAGCCGCAAGGGCGGTGCGGCCGGAGCCCGGCTGGTCCTGATCGGCGTCGGGTTCGCCGCTGTACTGCAGGCCGTGGTCAATTTCCTGCTCACCCGCACCGATGTGCGGACAGCCGCCGATTCGCTGGTCTGGCTCACCGGTTCCCTGAACTCCGCCTCCTGGGAACGCGCCGGGATTGTGGCCGCGGCGCTGGTGGTCCTGCTGCCCGCCGCGGTGCTGCTGGGCCGCCGGCTCCGGGTTCTCGAGCTGGGGGACGACTTCGCCGCCGGGCTCGGGCTGCCCGTGGAAGCTACCCGCGCCGGCCTGCTCTTCACCGGCGTCGGCCTCGCTGCGGTGGCTACCGCCGCTGCCGGACCGGTGGCCTTCGTAGCCTTCCTCGCCGGGCCGATTTCCCGCCGGCTGCTGGGCGGGCGGGCTTCGCTGCCGGCCGCCGGCCTGACCGGCGCTGTCATCCTGCTCGCGGCCGACTTCGTAGGCCACAACCTGGTGCCCGGCACCTCCCTGCCGGTGGGGGTCGTCACCGGTGCGCTGGGCGCACCCTTCCTGCTGTGGCTGCTGGTCAGCTCCAACCGTGTTGGCCGAGGAGGCTAAAGCATGCAGAACAAACTGGGAGCACAGGACCTGGTCCTGTCCTATGAAGACCGGAAGGTGGTCGACGGGCTCAGCGTCGAGCTGCCTCCCGGGCGGATCACCGTCATCGTCGGCGCCAACGCCTGCGGTAAATCCACCCTGCTCCGCGGCCTGGCCCGCCTGCTCAAGCCGGCCGCCGGCGTCGTGCAGCTGAACGGCCGGGACATCAACGCGCTGCCCAGCCGCGAGGTGGCCCGCACGCTCGGCCTGCTCCCGCAGACTCCCAACGCGCCGGACGGTATTACGGTCGCCGATCTGGTGGGCCGTGGACGCTACCCGCACCAGGGCTGGTTCCGGCAGTGGAACAGCCGCGATGATGAAGCCGTGGCAGCCGCTTTGGAAGCCACCGGCACGCTGGAGCTCGCGGGGCGTGACGTCGATGAGCTCTCCGGCGGGCAGCGCCAGCGGGTCTGGATCGCCATGGCGCTGGCCCAGGAAACGGACATCCTGCTGCTGGATGAACCCACTACCTTCCTGGACGTCACCCACCAGGTGGAGGTCCTTGACCTGCTGACTGACCTCAACCGGCGGTCCGGAACCACCGTGGTGATTGTGCTGCACGACCTGAACCTGGCAGCCCGCTACGCCGACCACCTGATCGCGATGAAAGCCGGCGCGATCGCCGCGCAGGGGGATCCCGCAACGATCGTCACCGCGGCACTGGTCCGCGACGTTTTTGGCCTGGATGCCTCGGTGATCCCGGATCCGGTCTCCGGGACACCCATGGTGGTTCCGGTTGGCCGGCACCACTCCCGCAGACACCGCGAACCGGTGCCGCCGGCCACCGGCTACCTGCCCAACCCGCACGACACACGCACGGACAACCGCAATCCTCTGGAGGCAGCTTCATGACCGGCACACGCACCCGCACCTCAGCAGCTGCAGTAAAACCCCGCCGCCAGGGTGCCAACGCCGCGGTGACCGCCTTCGATGTCGAAGTCCGTTCCGTCCGCCGGCTCAGCGCCAACTTCCAGCGGATCACGTTTGGCGGAGAGTGCCTGCGCAGCTTCGGTGTGCAGGGACCAGCTGATGACCTGCGGATCAAGGTCGTCATCCCGCCGACCGCCGAGGATGGCACCCGGCAGGCGCTCCCCGAACTTAACTGCGACGACGCCGGCTGGTACCAGAACTGGCTCGCCATGGATGCGCAGCAGCGCGGCTCCATGCGGACCTACACCGTCCGCGCCTCACGCTGCACGGCCCCACAGCCGGAAATCGACGTCGACTTTGTCCTTCACTTCGATGCGGACGGTGTGGGCGGACCTGCGTCCCAGTGGGCTGCCGAGGCGCAGCCGGGCGATAGGGTCACCGTCATCGGCCCCAATGCGGTGCACTGCGTCACGGCGGAATCCTACGGCGGCATCGAGTGGCGGCCCGGGCTGGCCCAGCACGTGCTGCTGGCAGGCGACGAAACCGCCGTGCCTGCGGTCGCGTCCATCCTGGAGAACCTGCCGGCAGGCATCACCGGCTCCGCGCTGCTGGAAATCCCGGACGAGGCCGACGCCCAGCCGATCAGCACCGCCTCCAGCGTCACCGTCACCTGGCTGCCGCGCGGAAGCCGTCCCCACGGAGAGCTCCTGGAGGCCGCTGTCCGGGAAGCCGTTGCTGTCCCGGGCTACGCGAGCCTCGGCACCGCCGACGGTGTTCCGCCGGCGACCGTAGCCCCCGGCCGCGGCCAGGAGCCCGAAGAAGTGGACATCGATTCGGCGATCCTGTGGGAAACCCCGGCCCGCCTGACCCCGGAGGTCGTGGAGAACTCACCGAGCCCGAACACCCCGGCCGGCGCCCTGCCGTTCTACGCGTGGATTGCCGGTGAGGCCGCAGTGGTCCGCGGGCTGCGGCGCTACCTGGTCCGTGACGCCGGGATTGACCGCAAGCAGGTCGCCTTCATGGGTTATTGGCGCCACGGCCGCGCAGAACTGTCCTGACGGCTATTTCCTTTCCAGCCCTTCCTGACGTGTGCCTGGGCAGGCCACCGTCCGGTTCCCTTTAGCCGCCCAGATGCCGCCGGCGAAGCTCTCCGATTTCCGACTCCAGGCCGCCGGCACCCGACGGGTGCACAAACTCCGGTGCATTCCGGGCTGTCGCGGGGTCCAGGAGAACCCCGAGCCGCGCCAACTCCACCATCAGCGGGATCGTCTGCAGGCCCAACTCGGTCAACGAGTACTGGCCCTGCTTCCCGGGTGAGGTATCGGCCTTAGTAAGGAAACCGGCCCTCGTCAGGTCGGCAAGCCGCCTCGATAATACCGGGGCGCTGATCCCTTCTTCATTCGCGGTGCACAGCTCACGGAAGCTTCGCCGATCGTAGGCCGCGATATCCCGCAGGATCACCAGGCTCCATTGGTCACCGATCATCTCAAGGGCACGGTTGACCGGGCAGTCGGACCGAGGCGACGTGATCATGTGGCCCCCTTCTAAGTGGTTGCATTTCGTTACTGGATTCTATACGGTCAAACCGGTAACACAATGCAACCACCAAGGTAGCCGCCGATCAGAGTCATCCAGGTCCGCGGAATGACAGGAGCAGGAATGAAGGCGTTTGTCCTCCAGAAATACGGAGCACCCATTACCCAGGTGAGCATGCCTGAACCGGTGCTGGGGGACCACGAGGTACTGGTGCGGATGCGCGCCGCGGGCATTAATCACGGTGATGAGCGGCTCCGCTCTGGTGAATTTAGACAGATCTTCCCGTTCAAGCTGCCCATGGTCCTAGGCAGCGAGTTTGCCGGGGAAGTTGTGGCTCTTGGCTCGAAAGCCTCCAAATTCACACCCGGCATGCAGGTATTCGCCTATCCGGATCAGGCCCGCATGGGAGCCTTTGCAGAATTCGTCGCCGTACAGGAGGACGATCTGGCCCTGATTCCGCAATCCACGGACGTGGTGGAAGCAGCAGCACTGCCGGTGGTCGCTCTGACGGCTTGGCAAGGCCTGGTAGAGATGGGCAAGCTGCAGTCTGGGCAGAACGTTCTTATCCACGGAGGCTCCGGCGGAGTCGGATCGGTGGCGATCCAGCTGGCAAAGCATCTGGGAGCTGTTGTTGCCACTACCGTCAACAGCGCCAACGCAGAGTTCGTGCGGGAACTTGGTGCAGACATCGTCATCGACTACCGCACCGAAGACTTCACTGAGAAGCTGTCGAACATTGACCTCGTGCTGGATACGCAGGGCGGCGAAACCTTGAAGCGGTCGCTCTGCGTCCTCCGCCCTGGAGGTACCGTCATCGGCATTACCGGGCCTCCGGATCCCGCCTTCGCAACCCAGGCCGGAGCCAACCCGCTGGTGAAGCTGGCAATCCGGGGTTTGAGTGCCGCCACCCGCCGGCGGGCCCGCCGGCTCGGCGTCACCTACCGTTTCCTGTTCATCCGGCCCAACGGTGAGAACCTGCGCAAGATCGCCGAGCTTGTCGACAGCGGCGTTATCCGGCCGGTCGTGGACCGGGTTCTGCCTTTCGAACAAACCCCGCAGGCTTTCGAATCGCTCCTGTCACACGGTGCACGTGGCAAGGTACTGGTCAGTGTGAACCCCAGCGATGTCACGGCGGGCAGAAACCATGATGCCTAATACCCGCAGCCAGCCAGTGGCCTCGACCTGGAGCGAAGCGCCGACCCTGCGCGTTGAGGCGGGAGGGGAGATGCTGGCTTACCGCGAATTGGGATCACCCGGTGGCCCGCCTGTGCTGATGCTGGCCCATTTGGGGGCAACCTTGGACGAATGGGATCCACGGGTCATCGATGCTCTGGCCCGGAAACACCATGTCGTTGCCGTGGATCTGCCCGGCGTTGGAGCCTCTACTGGAAGCGTCCGCGGGACGATCAAGGCTATGGCAGACGCCGCGGTCGGGTTCATGGAGGCGATGGGTTTCACGAGCGTGGATATCGCAGGATTTTCCATGGGCGGCTTCATCGCACAGCAGATTGCGTTGGATCGGCCAGACCTGGTGCGGCGTCTGGTGCTGGCCGGAACCGGCCCCGCTGGTGGCCACGGCATTAACAGGACCACAGGCCCGGCCTATGTGTACTGGGACATGGTCCGCGGTGCACTGGCCCGGACCGACGCCAAGGAGTTCCTGTTCTTCAACCGCGGCGCTGAAGGCAAGACCGCGGCCAAGGCCTACCTGGGACGTCTCCGCGAACGGATCATGGACCGCGATACTCCCATCACGGTCCGTGCCTTCCGAACACAACTGAAAGCCATCCAGGCATGGGGCCGGGCAGAGCCCCAAAACCTCTCGCTCATCACCGCACCCACGTTGATTGCGAACGGCGACAACGACCGGATGGTGCCCTCGGACCTGTCCGCCGGCCTTAACCGCCGCATCCCCAACAGCAGACTCACGATCTACCCGAATTCCGGTCACGGTGGAGTGTTCCAGCACCACGAACAATTCAGCAGCATCGTCCTGGAACATCTGGGGGCGTAGTAGGAGGCACTCCCCAGTACGCGGGCGGGGGGAGAGCGGTGTGTTCCCACCCACCCGACCCCTGTGTTCCCACCCACCCGACCCCTGTGTTCCCACCCACCCGACCCCTGTGTTCCCACCCACCCGACGCTCTGTGTTCCCACCCACCCAGCCCTGTTTCCTTCCACACAAACCACTCCACTGTCAACACGGCGTCGCCTAGCCTTGAAGTATCACTAGGAATTATCTGATTCCGCGCACCCTCCAGAGGCAAAGCAGTACCGACCGAACTTTTGTCTATTCAGTGGAGTGATGAATGACCGTAAACGTCAACGAGACCGTCAGGAACCTCGCTGACTCTGTCCGCCGGTACATGACTGACACCGCGGCCCGGTATCGGGCAGATGAGCAAACTGAGCAAACCAAGAACATCAAGAACAAGGCCGGAAACACGGCCGGACACCAGACTTTTGATGCACAGGACCGGACTCGGGGGAAGCATTCCGGTCCCCGATGGGACAGCCGCAGCACCGAATTCTCCCGGCGGCTGGAGGAACTCCGGAGCCGGGCCGCAACGCTGGGTACACCTGCCCGCAAAACAGCTGCGCTCGGTGCCGGGGCCTCCCTGGTGCTGTCCGGGATGGTCTTTGGCGTCGCGGAAGCGGCACCCCGGACCCTGGCCGACCGCCAGCTGCTGGATGCCCAGCCCTTCGCAGCGTCCCCGGGGCAGGAAGATCCAGTGGTGGAAACTGCGGCTGCCGAGCCCCCTGCCGCAGAAGCGCCCGCCGACCCGGCGGCCGTAGACGGCGTCGGTTCCACCGCGCCCGCCGTGGAGGCGGGGCCGGTGACCCCCGTGGACAACGTTTATGTGACCTCGCCGTTCGGCTGGCGGATCAACCCGATGACCGGCAGCGGCCAGGAATGGCACACCGGGACGGACTTCCGCGGTGCCACCGGCACCCATGTGAAGTCCACCCTGGGTGGCACTGTCACCGAGGCAGGCTGGCATACCAACGGCGGCGGCGGACTGCGCATCGTGGTTGACCACGGTAACGGCACCAAGTCCACCTACAACCACCTCAACGACATCTGGGTGGAGCCGGGCCAGTGGGTCGACGGCGGCCAGGTGATCGGCGCTGTGGGCAGCACCGGCAACTCGACCGGACCACACCTGCACTTTGAAGTGCTGATCAACGGCGAGTACGTGGACCCGATGGAATGGCTCTAGCCTTTCCCCGGCGAGCCACCGTCCGGACCACCCGCTGAACCCGCTGAACCACCCGCCGAACCCGGCTGGCCGGGTGCGCGGTACGCCGCGCACCCGGTGCTGGGGCTACGGCTCCGGGTTCGTCAGGATAGCGGGGTCCTTTTTGCCGTAAGGCATCCGGATCCGCAGCGCCTGCGGGTCCACGCGCATGGAGATGTGGGATGCGGTGCCCAAATGGTCGCCGTCCATCTCGAATTCCTGCGGCACGTCCGCCCAGATTTCGGCGCTCCGGCACTGGAAGTATTCCACTGCGGTGCCGCGGCCCTTGCCGCGGCGCAGCAGTCCTGCGGCGACCGACAGCCAGCCAAGGCCCCCTTTGGGGGCCATTGTCATGATGTCCAGCAGCCCATCGTCGATTTTCGCGCCCGGGAAGACTTCCAGCCCGCCGATGATCTTGCCGCAGTTTCCACCCATAACGCTGCGCAGGCGGCGCTGGAAGGGGGTGCCGCCGTCGATCGAAATCATGGTCTTGACGGGTTTCCCGGGGAGGTTCCGGATGCCTGCATCCACGTAGGCCAGCCACCCGACCCGGTCCTTGAGCGCGGTGTTGGTGTCGCCCATCATCACGGCGTCGTAGCCCAGCCCCGCCATGACCAGGAAGATATCGCTGTCCACGGCCTCGTCCACCTTGACGTGGACCACGTCTATCCGGCGCTCGGTGCCCGTGAGCGCGGTGCGGATCGCGCCGGCCGGGTCATCGACCGGGACGTCCAGGTTGCGCGCCAGCAGGTTGCCGGTGCCGAGGGGGAGCAGCCCCAGCGGGGTGTCCGTGCCGGCGAGTTCGGCGGCCACACACCGGACAGTGCCGTCACCTCCGGCGGCAATAACGACGTCGACCCCCTCCTTGAGTGCCTGCCGCGCCATTCCGTGGCCGGGATCTTCCTTTTCGGTTTCCAGCCACAGAGGTTCCGCCCAGCCCTCTTCGCGGCAGACACCTTCCACCAACGCACGGATATCCGTGTCTGTTTTCTTGGTGGGATTGATAACGACGGCGGCGCGGCGGGGAGCCGGAGCGGCGTCTGCTGGGAGGCCCTGAGCCTGTGGCTGGCTGGACATGGTGCCCTTCGCTGGATGGGAGTGTTCCGGCTCTGAGTCTAGACTGCCGCCGGCAGCCGGCGTCTTGGTTTGCTCAGGCAACTTGTAGGCTGTGGAGGTGACTGTGACGCAGCGATATGTAGCACTTGGCGATTCCTTTACCGAAGGCGTGGGGGACTGGGATCCGTCCCGGCCCAACGGTGTCCGGGGGTGGGCGGACCGGGTGGCGGAGCAGCTGAGCCTGGCGGACTCCTCCTGGGAGTACGCCAACCTGGCTATCCGGGGGAAGAAGCTGCGCCAGGTCATTGATGAGCAGATCGAGCCTGCCCTGGCCCTGGAACCTACGCTGGTGAGCATCTACGCCGGTGGAAATGACATCCTGCGGCCAAAAGTGGACATCGATGCGATTGTCCAGGCTTACGAGGGCGCTATTGCCCGGCTGCGGTCCGCAGGTGCTGCCGTGCTGGTGTTCACCGGATTCGACTCCGGGCAGTCTCCGATTTTCGGCAGGACCCGTGGCCGTACCGCCCTCTATAACGAGCTGGTGCGGGAGGCAGCGGATGAACAAGGCGCGGTGCTGGTCGACTATTGGCGGATGAAGGTCCTCCAGGATGAGCGGTACTGGGACGTCGACCGGCTGCACATGTCTCCCGCCGGCCACATCCTCACCGCCAAGAAAGTCCTGGAGGTGCTCCGTGCCACCGATGCGCTGGATGTTCCGGAACTCGACACCCTGCCCGCCCGGGACCGGATCCAGCGGTTGAAGCAGGATGCGCGGTGGGCGCGCGAGTACCTCGGCCCGTGGGTCGGGCGCCGGCTCAGAGGGGTCTCCTCGGGAGACAATCTCAGTGCCCGGTACCCGTCCCCGGTCCGGCTCCAACCGGAGGATTGAGCGGCTCCAGCACCCCCAAAAACCACGTTCCGGCGCCTGTGTGGCTTAATTCACAACTAAGTCACATTTCTCTTGATTTACAGCGAATGACAACACGACGCAATTCACATTAAGCGTCATAAGCACGCTTAGGATTCGGTATTTGAGCCGAAATTTTCTAAAATAGATGGTCTCCCCGGCCCGTTCCTGGGCGATGGATGCTTTGTCCTGAGCAGATGACCTCTAGAGAAAAGGCCAAAATGCAGCAAGAAGCACCTGATTACAGCGCAGCACCGCCCGGCGCACCGGCACCCCGGTCACCGCGCAAGCCCAAGCGCAATCCGTTGCGCAAGCGCCGCCTCGAGGTGGATGACGTCAACGTTGTTGACCATTCGATGATGAAGAAAGCCGTCGGTGGAACCGTCGTCGGCAACACCATGGAATGGTTCGATATCGGCGTCTACGGCTACCTGGCCGTCACCATGGGCGCAGTGTTCCTTTCGGACGCAGATCCTGCGTCGCAGCTGCTCTTCAGCCTGGGTGTCTTTGCAGTCACGTTCATCGCCCGCCCGCTCGGCGGAATGATTTTCGGGCGGATCGGCGACCGCATTGGACGCCAGAAGACCCTGGCCGCCACCCTGATTATGATGGCGGCTTCGACCTTCATCATCGGGCTCCTGCCCGGCTACGCGCAGATCGGCATGGCAGCCCCCGTGCTGCTCATCCTCATGAAGCTCATTCAGGGCTTCTCCACCGGCGGCGAGTACGCCGGTGCCACCACCTTCGTCTCCGAGTATGCGCCGGACAAGCGCCGCGGCTTCCTGGCCAGCATCCTGGACCTTGGCAGCTACATGGGATTTGCCCTCGGTGCCCTGACCGTCTCCATCCTGCAAATGACGCTCAGCGAAGAAACCATGCTGGACTGGGGCTGGCGCATTCCGTTCCTGATCGCGGGCCCGCTGGGTGCCATCGCCATTTACTTCCGGCTCAAGATCGAGGAATCCCCGGCCTTCCAGGCGACGCTCGACGCGCAGGAGGAGACCGCTGCCTCTGCTGCCGCTTCGGGCAGCACCGGTGCAGAAGACAAGGACGCCGTCGCGCAGGGCACCTTCGGGATCTTCCGCGTTTACTGGCGCCCGATTGTGCTGGCCGTGGTCCTGGTGGCTGCCGCCAACACCGTGGGCTATGCGCTGACCTCCTACATGCCGTCCTACCTCACCGACTCGAAGGGGTACGATCCGCTCCACGGCACACTGCTGACTATCCCGGTGCTCGTCATCATGGCGCTGTGCATCCCGCTGACCGGCCTGCTTTCGGACCGGATCGGACGCCGTCCGGTCCTGTGGATGGGTGCCGGCTCCACTGTCGTCCTGGCCATCCCGTCCTTCCTGCTCATCGGAATGGGGCCCATCTGGTCCACGCTGCTGGGCCTGGCACTGCTGGCCATCCCGGTCACCTTCTACGTGGCCAACCTGGCCTCGTCGCTGCCGGCGCTCTTCCCCACGGCCAGCCGCTACGGGGCGATGGGCATTGCCTATAACTTCGCCGTGGCTATCTTCGGCGGCACCGCTCCGCTGATCATGCAGGGCCTGATCACCCTCACCGGTGATGACATGATGCCCGCCTACTACCTGATGGCCACGTCCCTCATCGGTGCGGTCGCCATCGGAATCATGAAGGAATCAGCCAACCGCCCCATGCCCGGCTCCATGCCGAGCGTGGCCACCGAGGAAGAAGCCCGCGAGCTCGTCGCAACCCAGGACGAGAACCCGCTGCTCGACGTCGACTCCCTCCCCTTCGAGACAGCCGGAACCCCCGGAACTGCTCCGGAGGCCGCGCAGGGCGAGCCGGAAGCCGTCCGCTAGGGCAACCCGGACCGCAGCCGGTGCAGGCCCCGCCGCCGGGCCGGCGTGTCCTGCCCGGGACAACACAGCTGGCACCCTCCCCGCCAGGGGAAGGTGCCAGCCGTGTGTCGGGGGTATTCCGTTGAAGGCTCAAGTGCCGTGAGAGAATTGCGCCCATGACCGAACCGCAGTCCGCTCCCGCCCGCTGGCTCACTCCGGAGGAGCGGCAGGCATGGCTGGCACTCTATGCCGTGGCTACCCGGCTGCCCGGAACCTTGGACGCCGACCTGTTCAAGCGGGCCCGGATCACGCTCTTCGACTACCACGTGCTGGCCATGACCTCGGAATCCCCGGAGAAGCAGCTGGCGATGAGCGAGCTCGCCCTCCGGTCCAACGCCTCCCTGTCCCGTTTGTCCCATGTGGTGAAGAAGCTTGAGCAGCGGGGCTGGATGCGCCGGTTCCCGTCTCCGAAGGACGCCCGGGTGACGACGGCGGCGATCACCGAGGAGGGGATGGCCGCTCTCGTCGAACTGGCGCCGGGGCACGTGGAGTCCGTCCGCAACGCCGTCTTTGACGCCCTGGACGAGGATGATGTGGCAGACCTCGCGCGGATCGGCGGCAAGATCCTGACCCTGCTTGATCCGGCCGCGGCCCGCCCGTGCACCCCAACCGAAGGACCCTGAATGCGCCAGCCGAAGGTACTGACCATCATTCTCGCCGGAGGAGCCGGAGGCAGGCTGGGAAGCCTGACCGATACCCGGGCGAAACCGGCCATGCCCGTGGGCGGGTCCTACCGGCTGATCGATGTGCCGCTCTCCAATCTCCACAACTCCGGGCTCAGCGACGTCTGGATCGTCGAGCAGTATGAACCGAAGTCCCTGAATGACCATCTGGTCAGTGGGCGTCCGTGGGACCTGGACCGGACGAACGGAGGGCTGCGGGTGCTGCCGCCCTACCAGGACTCCGAAGGCGGGGGGTTCGCCCAAGGCAACGCCGATGCCCTGTACCGGCAGGCGGACTACATCCGCGAATACGATCCGGACCTGGTCCTCGTGCTCAGCGCAGACCACCTCTACCGGCTGGACTACCGCGATGTCATCGCCACCCATCTCGAGGCCGCAGCTGCCCTGACCGTGGTGACCTACCGGATCAGCAACAATCCTTCGGACCACGGCGTGGTCGAAACCAGCGGCGGCGTTGTCACGGGCTTTGAATACAAGCCGGAGAAACCCCGGACGGACCTCATCACGGCGGAGATTTTCCTTTACGACGCGGGAGCCCTGCTGACGAGCCTGGATGAGCTCGTGGAGCGCGACGGCCAGCTGGAGGATTACGGCGACCAGCTGCTGCCGTATTTTGTGGAGAGGGAAAAGGTCGTTGAGCATCGGCTCGAAGGCTACTGGCGGGACATGGGGACGCCGGAGAGCTACCACCAGGCGCACATGGACCTGCTGGACGGGCACGGAATGGTGTTCGATGACCCGGCCTGGCCCATTCTTTCGGCAACTCCCCGCCGGCTGCCGGCCTTCATCGGGGCAGCAGCCCGGGTGGAGACGAGCCTGCTGGCGCCCGGATCCAGGATCGACGGCGCCGTCTCCCGCAGCGTGGTGGGACCGGACTGCGACATCGAGCCCGGAGCGGAAGTGCACGGCTGCGTCCTGCTCGACGGCGTGCGGGTCAGCAGCGGCGCACGGCTGAGGAACATGGTGGTGGATTCCGGTGCCGTTATCGGCGGGGCAACGGACCTGGACGGAGCCGCTGAAGACCCTGAAACGGGAATAGCTGTGGTGACCGCCACAGGCGCGCTGGAGAAGCCGTCAGCCTAGCCGGCGCCGTCCGCCCCGGTTTGGCTCAAACGCGCCGGGCGTCTAGGATAGGAAGGCGTTAAGTCACGCCTATGATCTGGTTCGCTCCTCACCGGTGCGGAGCAGAACATTTGCGTGGCCGCCCGTGTAAACCTAGAATTGAAGGCTGTCACAGCAGTTTGCCGTGACTACCTGAACTTCACCGTCTTCCCCGCGGCGAGGCACTTCGGCTGGATCTCACCCCGCCAGGTCAACCTCCGGAAAGTCGCAGTAATAACGGTGTCAAAACTGGTGGCGGGACGCTCTTTATTGCAGGTGCCATGGCGGCATCGCCTTGGTGCTTGTTTTTTGAGGACCGTCATATTTACTACAACTGGAGGAGAGATCATGGCAGCTTACTGCCAGGTAACCGGAGCTATTCCCGGCTTTGGTCACAGCATTTCGCACTCGCACCGACGCAACAAGCGCCGGTTCGACCCGAATATTCAGAAGAAGCGCTACTGGGTTCCGTCCCTGCGCCGTAACGTGACGCTGCAGGTTTCTGCACGCGGCATCAAGACGATCGACGTCCGCGGCATTGACGCTGTCGTCACCGACCTCCTTGCGAAGGGTGTGAAGCTCTAGTGGCAAAGGACAAGGACGTACGTCCGATCATCAAGCTTAAGTCGACCGCCGGCACCGGGTACACGTACGTGACCCGCAAGAACCGTCGTAACGACCCGGACCGTATGGTCCTGAAGAAGTACGACCCGAAGATCCGCCAGCACGTCGAATTCCGTGAGGAGCGCTAAGAATGGCAAAGAAGTCCAAGATTGCCCGCAACGAGCAGCGCAAGGTTGTCGTTGAGCGCTACGCTGCGAAGCGCCTCGAACTGAAGAAGACCCTGGTTGACCCGAACGCAACCGACGAAGCACGGGAAGCTGCACGCCTCGGCCTGCAGAAGCTGCCCCGCAACGCTTCACCGGTGCGCCTGCGCAACCGTGACCAGATCGACGGCCGCCCCCGGGGTACCCTCCAGAAGTTCGGTATCTCCCGCGTGCGTTTCCGCGACATGGCACACGCCGGCGAACTGCCCGGCATCAAGAAGTCCAGCTGGTAAGCACCGCTTTCCACGCCTGAAAAGGGCGGCAACCTTTGAGGTTGCCGCCCTTTTTGCGTACCCTGCGGCCCTCGGTATGTTCAACCCACCCAAATTTGGGAAAAAACCCGAAAAAACCCCGAAAACCCGCGGTTTTCAGCGCGATTTTGGCCGCCAAGCTGGTAAGTTTTCGAACAGAGGCGGTTACGCATCCGTGAACCGCTCGCGCTAAACACCAGAGTCCAGGAGGACATAAATTGGCTATGAACCGCAGTGAACTTGTTGCCGCAGTCGCAGAAAAGTCCGGCAACAGCCAGACCGCCGTTAACGGCGTGCTCGATGCCGTCTTCGACATCTTCGCAACCTCCGTTGCCAACGGCGAAAAGATCACCATCCCGGGCTGGCTTGCTGTTGAGCGCACCGACCGCGCCGCTCGCCAGGGCCGCAACCCGCAGACCGGCGAAACCATCCAGATTCCGGCCGGCCACAGCGTCAAGCTGACCGCAGGCTCGAAGCTGAAGGCTGCTGTCTCCAAGAAGTAAGACCCCGCAGTCCTGGGACGGGGCCGGTGCCGGAAGGCTCCGGCCCCGTCCTGTTTTTTGCCGATGTCTACGGCCAGGCTGAACCGCCGCGGGCCGGTGTATGACCGGTGATTGGCCCAATTTTTACAAGGGGTAGAGAATAGATAGCGTGCCAAACACTGCCAAGACCCAGAACACGCTGCCGGGCCATCCCACCGGTTCCGCGTCCGTGCCCGGCAACCCCGCTCGAAACGGCTGGCTAGCCGCAGGGATAGGCGTAATGGTCCTGGCTCTGGTCACGGCACTCCTCTTCACCGGCGCTGCGGCCGCCGCCCAGCTTTCGGACCCCGGAGCGCTTACGCGCTGGGGACTTCCGGTAGCCAAGGCCATCCAGAACGGCGCAGTCGCGACTGTGATCGGCGCCCTGGTGTTCGCCGTCGTCATCCTGCCTAAACATGCCGGCCCGCGCCGGGGCAGGGGAGAGCGGGAAGCCCGGCCGGAACACCCGGCCTTCACCCAGACCATGGCCCTGGCCTCCGGTGCCGCCGCTGTCTGGACGATCTCCGCCATCGGTGTGCTGCTGTTCACCTATTCGGATGTCTCCGGGCTGCCGCTAAGCCCGGACCCGTCCTACACCGAAGGCCTCGCGTCCTTCCTCACCGACTTCTCCACCGGCCGCGCCTGGCTCGCCGTGAGCATCATTGCCGCCGTGGTCACGACCCTCACCTTCGGCGTCCGGTCCCTCACCGGGCTGGCGCTCACGGCTGTGCTGGCGGTTGGCGGCCTGCTTCCCATGGCCCTGGTGGGACACGCCGCGGGCGGAGACGATCACAGTGCCGCGGTCAACTCGATCGGGCTGCATCTGCTGGGCGTCTGCCTGTGGATCGGCGGGATCATCGTCCTGGCCGTGATTGCCAAGCAGCTGGGCGACATGACCGGCGCCGTTCTCCGCCGCTTCTCCGCCCTGGCGCTGTTTGGCTTTGTCCTGGTGTCAGTATCCGGAATCGTCAACGCATCCCTGCGCATCACCTCCCTGGAACAGCTCGACTCCCGCTGGGGCGGACTGGTGATTTTCAAAGTCGCTGCCACCGTAGTCCTCGGCATTATTGGTTTCCTGCACCGCCGGTGGATCATTCCGCGCCTTCCAGTCCAGGCGACGGGGGCCGGTGCGAACAAGGGCGTTCCCGCGGACACCGCCGGCAGCCTGAGCGCCCGTCGGGTGCTGTGGCAGTTCGTCGGGGTGGAACTGCTGATTATGGCAGCAATCTCCGGTGTGGCGGCGGCCCTGGCCCGCACGGCGCCGCCGCGGCCGGAAGAGCTTCCGCCCAACGCCACTCCTGCCCGCATCCTCACCGGCTACGATCTGCCCCCTGAACTGACGCCGGAACGCTACCTCACGGAATGGCGCCCCGACTGGCTTTGGATCGCCATCGCCGTCACCCTGGCCGTGGCGTACGTCCTCGGAGTGATCAAGCTCTACCGGCGCGGGGACAAGTGGCCGATTGCCCGGGTCCTCTCCTGGTTCGTTGGCCTCATTGCCCTGACCTATGTCACCTCCGGAGCTCCGACGGTCTACGGCATGGTGCTGTTCAGCACCCACATGCTCGGGCACATGTCCCTCTCCATGGTCATCCCGCTCTTCCTGGTGCTCGGCGGACCCGTTGCCCTGGCGCTGAAGGCACTGACTCCGCGGACGGACGGCAGCCGGGGCCTGCGCGAATGGATCCTGATCGGAGTGCACTCGCGCTGGTCCAAGATCATTACGCATCCGATTTTCGCCGCCGTGAACTTCGCTGGGTCCATCGTGATCTTCTACTACTCGGAGGCCTTCGGATTTGCGCTGCGCCAGCACGTGGGCCACGAGCTGATGGTGCTGCATTTCCTGCTGGCGGGATACATCTTTGTCCTGACGATGATCGGGATCGATCCGCTGCCTACCCGCGCGCCCTACCCGCTCCGGCTGCTGATCCTGCTGGCCACCATGGCGTTCCACGCTTTCTTCGGCGTAGCGGTCATGGGGCAGACTTCGCTGATCCAGGCGTCCTACTTCGGAAACATGGGCCGCGACTGGGGCCTGAGCGCCTTGGCCGACCAGCAGCTGGGCGGCGCCATCATGTGGGGCGTCGGGGAAATCCCGACCGTCCTGGTCGCGATCGGCGTCGCCATTGCGTGGTCACGTTCGGATGCACGTGAAACCAAACGCAAGGACCGGGCCGCGGAACGGAATAATGACGCGGACCTGACGGCTTACAACAATATGTTCGCCCAGCTGGCCGAACGCGATGCAAGGACAGACCAAGGAGAACATCGATGACTGAAACGGTGCGAGCCGGATACCGCGTCCGGGCTTCCGAGCTTGAGGGCCGCAACTGGCTCAACACAGGCGGGAAACAACTGGGGCTGGAAGACCTCCGCGGGAAGATCGTCATCCTGGATTTCTGGACGTTCTGCTGCATCAACTGCCTGCATGTGCTGGACGAGCTGCGGCCGCTGGAAGCGAAGTACTCCGACGTCCTGGTGACGGTGGGCGTCCACTCACCAAAATTCGAGCATGAAGCCGACCCGGTTGCCCTGGCTGCCGCCGTCGAACGCTACGAAATCCAGCACCCGGTGCTGGATGACCCGGAACTTGCCACCTGGCAGGCCTACACTGCCCGTGCCTGGCCGACTCTCGTGGTCATTGACCCGGAAGGCTACATCGTGGCCCATCTCTCCGGAGAAGGCCACGCAGCCGGCCTGGAGTCGCTGGTGGCGGAGCTCATTGCCGAACACGAGGCGAAAGGAACCCTGCACCGCGGCGACGGCCCGTACGTTCCGGCCGAAGCAACCTCCGGCGACCTGCGGTTCCCGGGCAAGGCAGCAGCCCTTCCGGAGGGCACCTTCCTCGTGACGGACACCGGGCACCACCGGCTGGTGGAACTCGAAGCAGACCTTAGAACCGTCCGCCGCGTCATCGGTGAAGGCACTAAGGGATGGCGGGACGGCGACGCCGGGACCGCACGGTTCAATGAACCGCAGGGGCTGGCCGTGCTGCCTGCCGCCGTCGCGGAAACCCTGGACTACGACGTGATCGTGGCGGACGCCGTGAACCACCGGCTCCGGGGCGTGAACCTGGCTACCGGTGCCGTGACCACGGTGGCGGGCAACGGGATTCAGCGTTTGCTGGACGCAGAGAACCAGGCCGCGGAACAGTCCACCGAACTGGGCACCGACCCGCTGGGCACCTCGCTGTCCTCGCCGTGGGACGTCCTCTGGTCCACGGCCCTGGGCAAAGCCGTCGTCGCGATGGCCGGCACCCACCAGATCTTCGGCTTCGACCCTGCCACCGGTGCCCTGAGCATCCTTGCCGGCACCGGTCTGGAAGGGCTCCTTGACGGGGACGGCGACGCCGCATGGTTCGCACAGTCTTCCGGCCTGGCCCAGGACGCCGACGGCGCCATCTGGGTGGCGGACTCGGAAACCTCGGCCCTGCGGAAACTCACGTTCGACGCCTCGGGGAACCGGGCTGCCGTGACCGTGGAAACAGCGATCGGTGCGGGGCTGTTCGACTTCGGCTTCCGCGACGGCGACGCCGCCGAGGCCCGGCTGCAGCACCCGCTGGGCGTTGCGGTACTGCCGGACGGCTCGGTGGCTGTCGCGGATACCTACAACGGTGCCGTCCGCCGCTACGATCCGGCCACCCGCACCGTCTCCACCCTGGCCCGTGGCCTGGCAGAGCCCTCCGGCGTCCTGCTGGACACCACGGCGGAGGAACCGCTCCTGGTGGTCGTGGAAGCCAACAAGCACCAGCTGGTACGGCTGCCGGTCCCGAAGGAAGCCCAGTCCGTGGACGAAGGCGCCCGGCAGACGCAGCGCCCCAAGACGGCTATCGAGGCGGGACCACTCGGCCTGACCGTCCGCTTCTCCGCTCCCAAGGGTCAGAAGCTGGATGACCGCTGGGGGGACCCGACGCAGCTGAAGATCTCCGCTTCGCCGGAGGAACTGCTGGTTTCGGGCGGCGGTACCGCCATCGGCCTGGTCCGTGAACTGGTGCTCTCCGACACCGTCAGCGAAGGCGTCCTGCACATCACGGCCCGCGCCGCGGCCTGTGACGGTGAACCCGGCGGTGAGATCCCGGACCACGCCGCTTGCCACCTCTACCAGCAGGACTGGGGAATCCCCGTGATCGTGCAGCCGGGCGGGGAAACAGAACTCACCCTGGACCTGCGCGGCCTGGACTAGACCCCGGCCGGGCCCGCCCCGGAACAGTAAAAAGCGCCGCCTCCACGATCCCTGGAATCCAGGTCCTGGAGGCGGCGCTTTCTGCGTTGGGGAAAAGCTATTCGATGACGGCCGTGAGGCTGATGTCCTGGCCGTTGACCGACAGCCGGGCTCCAAAGGAGAACTCCTTGTCCTCCACCAGCGGGCTCTGGGCGCCGGAGAACAGGTCCGTCTGGGTTGCGGTGACCCGTGCCGTGCCCTGCAGCGGAGCAAGCACCCAGTGGCCGTCGGCGGGAGAGATCTCCACGGTGGGGTACTTCGTGATTTCCCACGTGATGGGCGGCTCCACCCGGTTATTGGTCATGTGGTAAAATGGGCACCCGGCAGGGGCCAGCCGGTTCTGCTCGCCGGCACAGCTATCCAGGAACTCGTGCACCCGCGCGTCAACGGCATCGACCAGCTCCGGGGTTGCCTGGCTGCGGAGCGTCAGGTCCAGCGATCCTGACGGGGCAGCGAGCACCCCGGTCTGCTCCGGAGCTTCGAAATAGCCGCTGGTGAAGGACGCGGCGACCCGGGACGGGTAGAACGCTGCGAAGGTATTGCTGCCCTCGGGCAAGGCGACCCGGGCGCCGTTCAACTCAGCCTCGTTCTGGTTCGCCGCGCTGACCCGCACCCCGGGGAGCGTGGTTGGCCGGAAGGACCACTGGTCGAAGAACATCCAGCGGGTACCGGTCTTCTCCAGCTGGAACGTGGATTCTTCCTCGGTATCGTCCAGCCGGTAGCTGACCACCACATCCGTCCGGTCATCCACGGCTGTCTCGACTTCCGCGATATCCAGCACCTCAAGCCCTGCCGTCGAGTTCCGCAGCGCGTCGCCGTCCAGCAGGACGGCATTGGCGTCAGGAACGTCGGCGTTCAGCAGCCCAAGGGCCTGGGCACCGTTGCCGTCCTGCAGGGCCTGGAGATAGTTCTCCACCTGCTTGCCTGGGCCGTAAGCCTTGGCGTTAACGAGCCAGATCACGACGACGGCGGCCGCGATGGTGAGCATGAGGGCGGTGAGCCAGATGGCCACTGCCTTAATTACCGGTGATGTTCCCTGCACGCTCTTACGTTACCTGCACGGCGCGCAGAGGGCAGACCCGGCCTGCCGCGGAGACGCGGCTGGCCGGGCGCTGGTCTGTCTTTGCTGTTGTCTAGGACTCAGCCGGGGTGGCTGCAGCCTGCTGGAGCTCTTCCTTGGCCATCGCGATTTCCTCGGCCCGGCGGGCATTGGCCTCTTCGGTCAGCTCCGCCCCGGCTTCGGGGTCCCTGGTCAGGTTCTCCCCGCTCTCCGGGTCGAAGAGGTGGATCTTGCGGGTATCGAGCCACAGCTCGGCCTCACGCCCGCCGCGGACCCGGCTGGCGGCGTCGAGCGTCACCACAACCTGGGGCCGCAGCTCATCGGCATCCATGTCCCGCGCCAGGTTGTCCAGGAGCTCCCGTACCTCAGGGGTCGGATCGAAGTGGATGTAGCCGTACTGTTCGTTGCCGAGCCACTCCGTATGGGTGATGTGCGCCTTGAACGTCGAGCCGTGCGCCTTCTTATCGCCTTCCACCAGTGACGCATCTTCGAAGAACTCGGGGCGGATACCCACCAGGACAACCTGCTTCCCTGCGGCTTTGGCGGCCTTCTCCTCGGGGATCCGGATGTCTCCGACGGCCGTTTCAAGGATGTTTCCTTCCTTGAATGTCGCCGGAAGGAAGTTCATCGACGGGGAGCCGATGAAGCCGGCCACGAAGAGGTTGACGGGCTGTTCGTAGAGCTCGCGCGGCGAGGCGACCTGCTGGAGGATGCCCTTCTTCAGCACGGCAACGCGGTCGCCGAGCGTCATGGCCTCGGTCTGGTCGTGCGTGACGTAAACGCTGGTGACGCCGAGCCGGCGCTGCATCTGGGAGATTTCCGACCGCATCTGCCCGCGGAGCTTGGCATCCAGGTTGGACAGCGGCTCGTCGAACAGGAACGCGTCGGCCTGACGGACGATTGCCCGGCCCATCGCCACCCGCTGGCGCTGGCCGCCGGAGAGGTTGCCGGGCTTCCGGTCCAGGTGTTCCGTGAGTTCCAGCGTCTCCGCGGCCTCCCGGACGAGCTTGCGGACCTGGTCGTCCGAGTACTTGCCCTTGTTCAACCGCAGGGGGAAAGCGATGTTCTCGTACACGGTCAGGTGCGGGTACAGGGCATAGTTCTGGAACACCATGGCGAGGTTGCGGTCGCGGGGCGCCTTGTCGTTCACCCGTTCCCCGTTGATCAGCAGGTCCCCGGAGGTGATGTCCTCCAGGCCCACGATCATCCGCAGCAGGGTCGACTTGCCGCAGCCCGACGGCCCGACGAGGATGATGAACTCGCCGTCGGCAATGTCCAGGCTGACGTCATTGACGGCAGGGAAGCCGTCGCCGTACTTCTTGACGAGGTTCTTGAGGGTAATCGATGCCATGCTCATGGCTCCTTTTCTTATACCGTGCGTCCGGGGCTAGCCCTTGACGGCGCCCTGGGTTAGTCCGGAAACAATCTGCCGCTGGAACAGCAGCACCAGTACAACGACCGGGATGGTCACAATGATCGCCGCTGCGGAAATTGCTCCCGTGGGCTGCTCAAACTGTGAGGCGCCGGTGAAGAATGCCAGCGCTGCCGGAACCGGCCGTGCCGCGGAGGTTGAGGTGAGTGAAATGCCATACACGAAGTCGTTCCACGCGATGAAGAAGGCAATGATCGCCGTCGTGAAGACACCGGGAGCGGCGAGCGGGACGATCGCTTTCCGGAAGGCCTGCCACGTGGTGGCTCCGTCCACCTGGGCTGCCTGTTCCAGTTCCCACGGGATCTGCCGGAAAAATGCGGCGAGCGTCCAGATGGAGATCGGCAGTGTGAGGGACAGGTAGGGAATGATCAGGCCCAGCCAGGTGTCGTAGAGGCCGATGTTCCGCCAGAGGTTGAACAACGGGGTCACGATGGAGATCACCGGGAAGATGGAGACGCCCAGCGCCGTGGTGAGTACCAGCCGTTTGCCGGGGAAGTCCAGGCGGGCGATCGCGTAGGCGCAGAGCGTGGCCAGTACGACGGCGATCACGGTGGCGATCAGCGAGATGCCGATCGAGTTCCGCAGCGCCGAGAGGAAGAGTTCCTGGGCGTCGCCGACCAGGATCTCTTCGTAGTTGACCGTGGACCAGGTGGAGGGAAGGAAGGTTCCCGAGGTCAGGTCGCTGGGCAGCTTGAACGACGTCGCGAAGATCGAGGCAACGGGGAACAGTGCGTACACGATCACCAGGATGGAGATGATCGTCCAGGTAAGGCGTCTGCGGATCGGTGACGATTTCATTTAGTTGCCCCCTCGTGCGCCGGTCAGGTCCACCTTGAAGAGTTTGATCGCGATGAAACAGATGATGATCACGCACAGGAACAGCAGAACGGACACGGCGGACCCCATGCCTATCTCCAGCCGGGTAATCGAGGTGCGGTAGGCGAGCAGGGATAGTGTTTCCGTGCCGTACGCGCCCTTGGTCATGATGTACACGTTGTCGAAGATGCGGAACGCGTCCAGGGCCCGGAACAGGACCGCCACCATGATCGCGGCTTTCATGTTCGGCACAATCACCCGGGAGAAACGCTGCCACCAGGTGGCGCCGTCGACTTCGGCCGCTTCGGTCAGCTCACCGGGCACCTGTGCCAGTCCCGCGAGCAGCAGCAGCGAGATGAAGGGCGTGGTCTTCCAGATTTCCGACGCCATGATCACGGTGATCGCGGTGCCGAAATCGGCGAACCAGTTCAGGTCGGGACTAATGCCCGGTACCCAGTCAAACCAGTGGTTGACGTAGCCGGAGTTGATGTCGAAGGCATAGAACCAGGCGAACGCCGAGACCACCGTGATGATGCCGTAGGGCACCAGGATGGCGGTGCGGAGCCAGCCGCGGATGGACTTCAGCGCACTGTTCATAATCATGGCCAGGACGAAGCCAAGCACCAGCTCGATCACGACCGTGACCACGGTGATCAGGAGCGTAACGCCCAGGTCCCGCCACCACACGGAGTCGGTCAGGATGGTGATGTAGTTGCCGAAGAACACGAACGAGCGGTCATCCGGAGCGGTGAGCCGGTACTTGAACAGGGAATCGTAGAAGGCCAGGATGATCGGGTAGGCGGTAACGGCCAGCATGATCACAAAGGCGGGTCCCGCCAGCCAGAACCCGAGCCGCCGTTCGCTGCGGGCGCGGTCACTGAGTTTTTGCCTGGGCTGTTTCGGGCTGCCGCCCTCGGCAGCGGCACGTGTCTCGACGGACGTACTCATAGCAGCCTCTCTCCCTTCAGGACCGCGAGTATGAACTCCTGGCTAGTGGCGGGCGTGGTGTCAGGGTTGACGTCCGACGGTGGTGTCCAGGTCTGCTGGATACCGGTGGAGATTTCGTTGTAGTACGGCGTCTGGGGACGGGGCTTGGCCAGCTGGAGTGATTCCTGGATGGTGCCAGCCATCGGGAAGGTCTCCAGCGCCGTGGGATCGTTGTACGCCTCGGTGTTCGACGGCGGGTTCCCGTTGGTTTGGAAGTAGTAGGCCTGGTTCTCCGGACTGACAATGCACTCGATGGCCTCGTAGGCGAGGTCCGGGTGCTTGCTCTTGGACCCCACCGCGAGGTCGATCCCGCCCAGCGGGGGAGCAGTATCCTCGCCCTCGTTGACCTGCGGGTAGAGGGCCCAGCCGATGTCGTCCACCAGGGACTGCGGCAGGGTGCCCTCCGCGACGGCCGCGTTGGTGGCCGGCCAGACGAAGGGATAGTTCACCATGAACGCGCCCTTGTCCCCCTGGAACTGGATCATGGAGAAGTTTTCTGTCTGGGTGGGCAGGCCTGGTCCGCCCAGGCCGTCCTTGCCGATGGTGGAGACGATCTGCGCTGCTTTGGCCCCGGCCTCGGTGTCGATGCCGAGTTCGATTTCGTCGGCCGGAGCATCGGGGTTCTCCACGATCTGTCCGCCGGCTGATTCGATCAGGGCATTAACCCAGACCGTCATCGACTCGGCCCGGGCGCCCTGCACGCTGAGGAACTTGTCCTGTTCCCGGACGGCGTTGATGAGCTGGTCCCAGGTCACCGGCTGGGTCATGTCCAGTCCGGCTGCTTCAGCCACCGACTTCCGGTACCAGAGGATCTGAGTGTTGGCCCAGAACGGGACGGCGACAAGCTCGCCCTTCCAGGTGGCGCCCGTCAGGGCGCCTTCCACTACGTTCTGGGTGGTGCGTTCCTGAACGTCCTGCGGAATCGGCGCCAGATAGCCCGGCTCTGCGTACTCCGGAACGTTCGGCGGGTCCAGGCTCATGATGTCCATGGTCGTGTCGCCGGCGGCCAGGCGCCGGGCGAGCTGTTCGCGCTGTGATGCGGCGTCGTTCGGGAGCAGCGACGTTTCGATGGTGTAGGCGCCGCCGGACTGGTCCGTGCACCGCTTGGCGAGTTCGGCCTGGCCGCCGTCGTCGGGGTTGATGTACCAGGTCAGGGTAGGCGCGGAGCCCGCATCGGAACTGCAGCCGGCCAGCAGGGTGGCACCTACTGCGAGGGCGAACCCCGCGGCTGCAGACTTCCTCATCCAGGGTCTGCCGTGATGTGTAGCGTCTTTTGGCATTGGTGCATGCCTCCACCTCGTCGTAGGCACGGACTGAGTGATTTTCCGCGAAAGGCTGCAATCCTCAGCAACCTTTCGACCGACCCTATGCCTTTACGCTCTATTGCGCCACAGTTCACATGGGAAACACGTGTAACCACAGGTGGCAGCCGCAGTTGGCGGTTTATCCCCGGGGCAGAACCGGGGCATGCAAGGGGGTTCTCAGCCGGCAGGCGTGGCCAGCGGCGGGCGCTCAGTCCCAGGGGTGAGGGCTTCCGCGGGGTCCGTGCCCAGGGCGAGGATGCGGTTCTCCGCATCGACATGCACCACGGTGGGGATGAAGGCCCGTGCTTCTTCGGTGCTCATGTCGGCGTAGGTAATCAGGATGACGGTATCGCCGATGTTCACCAGGTGCGCAGCGGCACCGTTGATGCCGATCACGCCGCTCCCGCGCTCTCCCGCGATGGTGTAGGTCTCCAGCCGGGAACCGTTGTCCACGTCGACGATCGCGACCAGTTCCCCGGGAAGGATGTCGGCGGCATCGAGGAGGTCCAGGTCCACGGTCACGGAGCCCACGTAGTGGAGGTTGGAATGCGTGACGGTGGCACGGTGGATCTTGGACTTAAACATTTTGCGGTTCATGGCTGTACAAGTGTACGCCTGAACGAATACCTGCGGGGCGGCCGGAAAACGGTCCGGTGCCGGGGTTCACCGGCACCGCAGCTGCGCCGGGGGAGTCTGGCGAAGCCAGATAAAAAGGGGAAATTGGAGCGGGCGACGGGAATCGAACCCGCGTATCGAGCTTGGGAAGCTAGCGCTCTACCATTGAGCTACGCCCGCAAGGCCGGTGAAGCACCGGCACAGGAAACCACTTTACATGCCTTCAGCACCACCAGCACAACGCGGTGCCGCAGGCGGTTTCCCTACTCGGGTGCCCGGGCTTCCCCGTTTCCCTTGCGGGCGCGGTCCACCAGCTCCCGCCAGCGGCCCTGCAGGGATTCCTCGGGGATGGTGACGGCGGCTTTCCCCACGCTGATTTCGTAGGTAAACCGATCGGGCACGTTTTTCTGGGTGTCGGCGGACGGCGGGTCCTGAAGCAGGGGAAGCCAGCGTTCTTCGGCCTCCTGGGAACTCACTTCACTGCTCCACGTGCGCGTCATGCCTGCGATCCCGCCGCTGCGCACCACAACCAGTCTCATACCACGACGTTAACCTCTTTCCACGCCGCCTGCACAGCAGAACTTTCAGCGCCTCCGGCACCGTAGCGTTTTTCCGCCGCCGTGACTGTCGCCGCCGCGAAGAGACTGAAGGTGCAGTCTGCGGGAAAGTTCGGTTCAGTGATGGTGTCGTACCAGATCTGCCCGGCGCGTTCCCAGGCATAACCGCCGAGCCGGGAGGCAGCCAGGTAGAACGCCCGGTTGGGGATCCCGGAGTTGAGGTGCACACCGCCGTTGTCGGCGCTGGTTTCCACGTAGCCCGACATGTCCGCTGGCTGTGGATCCTTGCCCAGCACGTCGTCGTTATAGGCAGTGCCCGGAGCGGACATGGACCGGAGCCCCCGCCCACTGACCGCGGGCGTGAACAGGCCCTCGCCGATAAGCCAGGATGCTTCTCCGGCGGACTGGTTGAGGAATTTCTGTTCCACCAGCGCACCGAACACGTCGGAGACCGATTCGTTCAGTGCACCGGCCTGGCCCCGGTAGACCAGCCGGGCGGTGTACTGGATAACGCCGTGGGCCAGCTCATGGCCGATGACGGTCAGGGACTTGCTGAAGCGCTCAAAAACCTCGCCGTCTCCGTCGCCAAGCACCATCTGGTTGCCGTCCCAGAAAGCGTTGTCATAGTCGCGTCCGTAGTGGACGGTGGCGTGGAGCGGGCGGCCGGCGCCGTCGACCGAAGAGCGGCCGTAGGCGTCGCTGAACAGGTTGTAGGTTGCACCCAATCCGTCGTAGGCCTCGTCCACGGCTGGATCGGACGTGGGCGGGGCACCTTCCGTCCGCACCGGAAGGCCGGGCAGATCCTGCTTCTGTCCGGCATCGAAGACGGTGCGGCGCAGCTGTGGCGTGAGCGCGGTGCCCGATCCAGGGACCGGCGCGGTGCGGCGCTGCATCCGGGATTCAACTACGGCAGGTTGTCCCAGCAGCGTCCGCTTGGCCGCATCCGCCGCCGCAGCGAGGCGGTCCGGGTGTTCGGCTATCCGGGCCAGCAGATAGGGCGGGACTATGGAGCAGGACGTCGGGGATTTCGCTGAGCAGGTCACGGTACAGCCCTCCATCTGTAGTGAGGTTCCCCAGACTAGACGGCGGCACCCCCACGGCAAGGCAGGACCCGGCAAAACCGGGTCCTGTTATCCATAAGGCAACCAAAACACTGCTCTAACACTGCTGCCCGCCTGCGCGGGCGCTGCAGGGGAGGCTATTCGGCAGCGGTTTCGGGTCCGATGTTTCCAGCCGCACCGTCAAAAGCGGCGACGACGGCGGCCACGCCTTCCGGTCCCAGCTCCAGGCCCAGCGAATTGCCGGGGTTGATCGCCAATCCGTACCCGGGCGCGATGCTGCGCAGGGTTGCTTCCCCTGATGCCTTCACCATGATCGGGGCCGTGTCGCGGATGCGCTGCGGAATGCGCTGGGCGTCCGTGAACGTAGCCGCAACCGGGGCTGCGCCTTCGGGGGACTTCAGGACGAGTGCCTGGAAACTGGCCGGATCATCCTCCGCGGTCAGGCGGCCGACGCTGAGAAGATCCGCGTTCCAGATCGCCGCAATCACGTCCTGGTTGCTGATCTCACCGGCCTGGCCCGCTTGGATGGCTTCTTCCAGAGCGGTAGCCGGAGCGGGGGAGTTCGCCGGGCTTCCTTCGGTCTCGCCTGCTCCGGGGGTGCTGCCGGGCTCGTTCTCCATGGGGACTCCTTGCGAGGGTGGGGTGCGTTTACGCCAGTCTTCCACAGCCGCGCCGAGGCGCAGAAGCGCTCCAGCGGGGCTGCAGTTACCGTAGGGTCAGCGAAACCGGGGCACCGCGTCCCGGCACCCCACCAAGGAAAAGCTGACAAGGGCCGACAACGCAGACGGAGCAGCGATGAGCGTAGACAAGAATACCCGGCACCTGGAGCCGGGAATTGAGCGGGACTTCAGCCGGAAGATGAGTTACGGATCCTATCTGGGGCTCGACGAGCTCCTCTCCGCCCAGCACCCGGTCAGCAGCCCCGTCCATCACGACGAAATGTTGTTCATCATCCAGCACCAGACCTCCGAGCTGTGGCTGAAACTGGTGCTGCATGAGCTGCGCGGGGTCCGGGTGCGGCTGATGGCCGATGACCTGCGGGCAGCAATGAAAGGCATCGCCAGGATCAAGCACATCCAGCGCTCGCTGACGGAGCAGTGGTCCGTGCTGGCCACGCTGACGCCGTCGGAGTACGCGGAGTTCCGCGGTGATCTTGGGGCATCCTCCGGATTCCAGTCCTATCAATACCGCGCGGTTGAGTTCCTGCTGGGCAATAAGAACGCCGCCATGCTGGACGTCTTCGCCGCCGACCCGGTGGCGCAGGAGCTGCTGGCCGGACTGCTGGAGCAGAGCAGCATCTACGACGAGTTCATCCGGGCACTGCACCGCAGGGGCTACGCCGTCGGGCCGGAGCTGCTGGAGCGCGACGTGAGCCAGGCCCACGTCTACGACGAAACCCTGATGCACGTTTTCCGTGAGGTGTATGAACAGCCCGCAGCCAACTGGGATATCTACGAGGCCTGCGAGGAGCTGGTGGACCTGGAGGACAATTTCCAGCTCTGGCGCTTCCGGCACCTGCTCACCGTCCAGCGGACCATCGGCATGAAGCGCGGCACCGGGGGCTCCTCCGGTGCCGGCTTCCTGCGCAGCGCCCTTGACCTGACATTTTTTCCTGAGCTTTATGCAGTCCGCACGGAAATCGGCCAGGGATGAGGATGCGCTATTTTTAGAAGGTGCTGATATCTGACCGCGACATTCGAGCTGAAATTTCTGACGGGCGCATCGTCCTGGATCCCTACGACCCCGCGATGGTCCAGCCCTCCAGCGTCGACGTCCGGATCGACCGGTATTTCCGGCTCTTCGATAACCACAAGTACGCGCACATCGACCCCTCCCTCGACCAGCCGGACCTCACCCGCCTGGTGGAAGTGGCGCCGGATGAGCCGTTCATCCTGCACCCGGGGGAATTCGTGCTGGGGTCCACGTATGAAAGCGTCACGCTGCCCGACGACGTCGCTGCCCGGCTGGAGGGCAAGTCCTCCCTGGGCCGCCTTGGCCTGCTGACCCACTCCACTGCGGGGTTCATCGACCCCGGGTTCTCCGGGCACGTGACCCTGGAGCTCTCCAACATGGCGACCCTGCCGATCAAACTCTGGCCCGGTTCGAAGATCGGCCAGCTGTGCTTCTTCAAGCTCAGCTCACCCGCCGAATACGCCTACGGAACCGGCGTCTACGGCAACCGGTACCAGGGCCAGCGGGGCCCGACGGCGTCGCGCAGCCACCTGAACTTCCACCGCACCAGCATCTAGGGAAAGCGGCGGGACGGCCGCGGCCGGGCTGGTGGCCTTCCCACCCCGGCGGCAGCTGAAGCGGCGCGGGAGGACTTCGACGGCGCCGCGCGCCAGCCGGTTGCCCGGGCAGAGCAGCCCGGGACCTCCGCGCAGGAGCTAGACCTCGGGCACCACGGCCCGGGGCGTCCGGTCCGGAGCCCGGACCGGCAGCAGGGCGAGCAGGCCCAGGGCCAGGACCAGCAGAATGCCGATGATCCCGTAGCGCTGCGCGCCGAAGATCGTGATGAAGATGGCGAACAGCGACGGCGCCAGGAAGCTCACGGCCCGTCCGGTGGTGGCGTACAGGCCGAACAGCTCCCCTTCTTCACCCTCCGGGGAAAGGCGGGTCAGGAAAGCACGTGAGGCGGACTGCGCCGGCCCCACGAACAGGCACAGTGCCAGGCCGAAGATCCAGAAGGTCGTGTCACCGCTCCAGGTGAGGCCGAAGAGGTTCGCCTCCTCCGGGCCAAGCGCCGCGATGGCCGTACCGGCCACCAGCAGGCCGGTGAGGGATCCCACGATGACGGGTTTGGGGCCGATCCGGTCGTCCAGGAAACCGCCGGCGAAGGCGCCGGCAGCTGCCACGACGTTGCCGAAGATGGCGAACATGATGACCTGCGGGAGATCCCAGCCGAACGTTCCTGCGGCGATCACGCCGCCGAAGGTAAAGACGGCAGCAAGTCCGTCACGGAACACGGCGCTGGCCATGAGGAACCAGATGGTGTGCGGGCTGGTTTTGTAGATCGCTTTAATCCGCCGGAACAGCAGGCCGTAGGAAGCAAAAAAGCCCAGCTGGGCTGCCCTGGTCCGCGGGACCTCCGGCACAGTGAAGAAGATGGGCAGTGAGAAGACCAGGAACCAGACCGCGGAAAACACGGCAACCGCGCGGATGTTCTGGCCATTCTCCGAGGTGACGCCGAACCAGCCGACGTCCGGGTTGATAAAGCCGATGAGGACCACGGCCAGCGCGGCAATACCTCCCACATATCCCATCGCCCAGCCGAACCCGCTGACCTTGCCGACGGTGCCCGGTGTGGAGACCTGCTTGAGCATCGCGTAGTAGTTCACGTTGGCGAATTCGAAGAACACGTTGGCCAGGGCGATCAGCGCGACACCCAGCAGCAGGAAATCCGGACTGGGATAGACAAAAAAACACAGACCCGTTGCAGCGCAGACGGCAAGGGTGTTGACCGCAAGCCACAGTTTCCGCCGGCCGCCGGCATCCGAGCGCTGCCCCGTCACCGGGGCCAGCAAGGCCACGAGGACTCCGGCAATGGCCAAGGCGGTGCCCAGCACGGCCGAGGCCCGGGCCTCACCGCCAAACGGGGCGGACGTCAGATAGACAGTGAAGACGAAGGTGGTCATCACGGCGTTGAAAGCCGCCGACCCCCAATCCCACGAAGCCCACGCCCAGATCTCCCGCCGCCGGACGGCAGCCGGTGTTCCTGCAGGTCCGGGCGTTGTATGCGTCATTGATGCCATGATCCAGATGCTAGCCCGCAACGGCCTTATTAACGCGGAGAGGCGCGGGAATATTCCATGGCAGGGCGACACCCCGCGAATGCGCCCGGGCGTATGCCAAGGGTAGAATAAACACAGTCCCTTGCCCGCAACGTTGATAACTAAAGCTGTGTTCTGACCTGTAAACCCTTAGAGAACCCGGGAGATCTAACGTGCTAGTTGTGCTCACCGTCTTGTTCACGGTGGCATTAGCAGCGCCGTTATTCTTCCGCTGGTTTGGCCGGTCAGCCTTCTACATCCTGGCTGCAGTTCCGGCAGCGGCGTTTATCTGGCTCATGGCCACCTTCCCCGCGTATACCGGGGCGGACCAGTCACTTTCTTCCGGCGCTCCGAACGCGCCGCCGTCCGTAGTCATCCCCTGGATTCCGGACCTCCGGGTAGAGCTGGCCTTCCGCATGGACGCATTGTCCGCGGACCTGTCCATCCTGATCCTCGGCGTCGGCTCGCTGGTCCTGTTCTACTGCGCCCGCTATTTCCGCCCGGAAGATCCGAAGATGGGCGCGTTCGGTTCACAGCTGCTGGCCTTCGCCGCAGCGATGTTCGGCCTGGTTACGGCAGATGACCTGATCCTGCTGTTCATCTTCTGGGAACTGACCACCATCCTTTCCTACCTGCTGATCGGCTATGCGGCGCACCGGCTTTCAGCCCGCCGCGCAGCGCTCCAGGCACTGATCGTCACCACCTTCGGCGGACTGGCGATGCTGGTTGGCATGATCATGCTCGGCTCGGTCGCAGGCACCTACCGGATTTCCGAGATCATGGCGATGGCGCCGGAGCTCGTTGCCAGCGGAGTGATCGTTGACATCGCGATCGTGCTGATGCTGGTCGGCGCGGTCTCCAAATCCGCGCTGCTGCCGTTCCACTTCTGGCTGCCCGCCGCGATGGCCGCGCCCACTCCCGTCAGTGCCTACCTGCACGCGGCGGCGATGGTGAAAGCCGGTATTTACCTGGTGGCACGCCTGGCGCCGGGATTCTCCGAGACTGCCTACTGGAGCGCCGTCATCTCGGTGCTCGGCCTGGCCACTCTGCTGCTCGGAGGCTGGCGGGCGCTGCGCCAGCACGACCTCAAGCTGATGCTTGCTTATGGAACGGTGAGCCAGCTCGGCTTCCTCACCCTCGTGGTGGGGCTGGGCAACCGGGAGGCTGCAGTTGCCGGGATCGGGCTGCTGCTCGCGCACGGATTCTTCAAAGCCACCCTGTTCCTGGTCGTTGGCATCATTGACCACCAGGCCGGTACCCGTGACATCCGCAAGCTCTCCGGGGTGGGACGTTCCGCTCCGCTCCTGGCCATCGTGGCCGCGGTCGGTGCCGCCTCGATGGCGGGACTGCCGCCGCTGATCGGTTTCGTGGCGAAGGAATCGGTCTACGAAACCTACGTCCACTATGCCGAGCAGCAGAACAACCTCACGGGCTGGATCCTGCTCATTGGCGTCGTGGCCGGAGCCGTCCTGACCTTCGCGTACAGCTGCCGGTTCCTCTGGGGCGGGTTCGCCACCAAGAAGTCCTGCGAGCCCACCGCATTCAAGCAGGTCCCGTGGCCGTTCCTGGCTCCGCCGGCGATCCTCGCTGTGGTGACCATCTTCTTCGGCCTGTGGCCGCGGCCGCTGGACACGGTCATCACACCCTATGCGGATCTTTACCCGATCGACGGCGAAGCGACGCATCTGGCCCTGTGGCACGGATTTACCCTGGCCCTTGGGCTGACCGCCGTCACCATCGCCGCCGGACTGCTGCTGTTCTGGCAGCGCGAACGGGTGGAACGGCTCCAGGCGCTCACCGCCAGCCCGCTGGACGCAGAACGCTCCTACCGCGGGCTCATCGGCCTGCTTGATGACGCCGCCGTCTGGGTCACCGGCCGCACCCAGCGTGGTTCGCTGACCTTCTACCTCTTCGTGATCCTGAGCATGGCGATTATCAGCCCGCTCGCCGCCGTGATCTTCCGCGGCGCCCAGATGCCGGAGAATTTCCACTGGTTCGATTCCCCGGTGCAGGCCGTGATCGGCGCCGCAGTGGTGATTGGCGCCCTCGGGGCTGCACGGGCCAACAAGCGTTTCCTCGCCGTGCTTATGGTCAGCGTCAGCGGCTACGGCATTGCCTTGATCTTTGCCCTGCAGGGTGCACCGGACCTGGCCCTGACGCAGATGCTGGTGGAGACGATCGTCCTGGTCGCTTTTGTGCTGGCGCTGCGCTCCCTGCCGGCGCGGCTGTGGAAGCGCGAGCCCACCGGCCAGCGGCTGCTGCGGGCCCTGCTGGGCATCAGCTTCGGCGCAGCCATGGTGCTGTTCGCGATGTCAGCGATGGCCTCCCGGGTGGCCGAACCGATCTCCCTGGCCTACCCCGAACTGGCTTACGAGGGCGGCGGCGGGCTCAACATCGTCAACGTCACCCTGGTGGACATCCGCGCCTGGGACACCTTTGGCGAAATCTCCGTGCTGACCATGGCCGCCACCGGCGTTGCCTCCCTGATCTTCATCCGTGGCCGCGGCGACAAGCGGCGCCGTGCCGATGAGATTGCCACCGGTTCGGTGGACCGCGGGCGTGAACACTTCGGCTCCTCTGACCGGGAAGCCGCCACCCTGGCCCTGGCCCGCAAGTTCTCCACGGTGGGACGTGAAGCCTGGCTGGTCGCGGGGCGGACGCTGGCACCTGAACGGCGGTCGATCATTTTCGAAGTGATCACCCGCCTGCTCTTCCACTCGGTGATCATCTTCTCCATCTACCTCCTGATTGCCGGGCACAATGCGCCGGGCGGCGGATTTGCCGGCGGCCTGATGGCAGGCCTGGCGCTGACCATCCGCTACTTGGCCGGCGGCCGGTTCGAGCTGGCTGAAGCGACCCCGGTCAGTGCGGGAATGCTGCTGGGCGGCGGGCTGGGCCTCGCCGCGCTCTCGGCTGCAGCGCCGCTGTTCTTCGGCGGCCAGATCCTGCAGACCGCCATCCTCAGTTTCACCTGGCCGGTCTTCGGCGATATCAAGTTCGTCACCTCCACGATTTTCGATATCGGCGTTTACCTGGTTGTCGTTGGACTGGTCCTCGATGTGCTCCGCAGCCTCGGCTCGGAGATCGATGAACGCAGCGAAGGCGGCCCCTCTGATGACGAGGACCTGATCGAACCTGAACCGGAACTGCTGGATGCGGAAGGAGTGTCCCGATGAGCGTCAACATCACGCTGCTGCTGATTATGGGGGCACTGTTCGCCGCCGGAATCTACCTGCTGCTTGAACGCAGCCTGACCCGGGTGGTGCTCGGGCTGACCATGATGACCAACGCCACGAACATCCTGCTGCTCACCACCGGTGGGTACGCGGGACTGGCCCCGCTGTTCGGCGCGGACATTCCGCCGGAGGACTACAACGATCCGCTGCCGCAGGCGTTCATCCTCACCTCCATCGTCATTTCCTTCTCCGTGACCGCTTTTATGCTCGGAATCATCTACCGCTCCTGGGTCCTCGGACGCCAGGACGAGGTGCAGGACGACATCGAAGACCGCCGCGTGGCCAGCCAGAGCAGCTACGACGCCGAAGACGACGCCGATGTTCCCGAGGACACGACAGAGTTCACCCCGGCTGAGGAAGCCGAAGAAGCTCCCGGCTCGCAGCGCGGACCGGGCACCGAAACGACAGGAGAGGCAAAACGATGAACGCTTCCAGTTTTGCCCCGCTCGCCGTCGTCCTTCCCTTCTTTGGCGCGGCCCTGGCATTCGTCCTGATCCGGCATCAGCGGTCACAGCGGATCGTCAGCATCAGTGTGCTGGCCCTGACCCTGCTGCTCGAGTGCTATCTGCTGGCGGCCGTCTGGGAGACCGGCGCACAGGCCGTGAACATCGGCGGCTGGCTGCCGCCCTTCGGGATCACCATGGTGGTGGACCAGTTCTCCGCCCTGATGCTGGTGGTTTCCACGGCCATCAGCCTCTCGGTGCTGATCTACGCCGCCGGCCAGGGCATGGCCGACGGCGATGAAGACGGGCCCATCTCGATCTTCCACCCGACGTACCTGATCCTGGTGGCCGGTGTGTCCAACGCATTCCTGGCCGGGGACCTGTTCAATCTGTACGTCGGCTTCGAAATCCTGCTCACCGCCAGCTATGTGCTGATGACCCTGGGCGGCACGACCCCGCGCATCCGTGCCGGCGTGACCTACGTCGTCGTCAGTGTCATTTCCTCCCTGCTGTTCCTGATCGCGATCGCCATGATCTACGCAGCCACCGGCACGGTGAACATGGCGGACCTGGCCACGAAACTGGGGGAGCTGGACCCCGGCACGCAGATGATGCTGCACCTGATGCTGCTGGTGGCCTTTGGCATCAAGGCTGCCGTGTTCCCGCTGTCCTTCTGGCTGCCCGACTCCTATCCGACTGCGCCGGCACCGGTCACCGCGGTGTTCGCGGGCCTGCTGACCAAGGTCGGTGTGTACGCCATGGTGCGTACCGAGACGCTGCTGTTCCCGGGGGACCGGATCAATACGCTGCTGATGATCGTGGCCGGACTGACCATGCTGGTGGGCATCCTGGGTGCGCTGGCACAGACCGACATCAAACGAATGCTCTCCTTCACCCTGGTCAGCCACATCGGCTACATGGTGTTTGGCCTGGCCGTCGCCTCGGTGGTCGGAATCGGTGCCGCGGTCTTCTACGTGGTGCACCACATTACGGTCCAGACCAGCCTCTTCCTGGTGACCGGCCTGATCGAACGCCGGGGCGGCACCGCCAACATGGACCGGCTCGGCGGATTGGCGAAACTGTCCCCGCTCCTGGCGGTGCTCTACTTCATCCCGGCCATCAACCTTGCAGGGATCCCGCCCTTCTCCGGCTTCCTGGGCAAACTGGGGCTGATGCAGGCCGGCGTCGAGCTCGGAAGCCCGCTGGCCTATGTCCTGGTCGCGGCCAGCGTGCTCACCTCGCTCCTGACCCTGCTGGTGATGGCCCGCGTCTGGAACCGCGCTTTCTGGCGCACGCCGGAAGACGCAGTCCACCCGGACCCGATCCTGCTGGCCACCACCACCGACGGCAGCGCGGTCCGGGACTCCGGCAACGTCCGTGAACACCAGAGCGGGCGCTTTGCCGGCCGTTCCACGGTCAACCTGCTGCCGCGTTCCATGGTCTATCCGACGGTGGGGCTGGTGGCCCTGGGCGTGGCGCTGACGGTGCTCGCCGGGCCGCTCTTCTCGCTCAGCGACAGGGCCGCCCAGGACCTGCTGGACCGGACTCCGTACATCGAAGCCGTCTTCGGTGAAGGGAACGTCGAATGACCAAAAAACCCCGCATGCGCAAGCACCCGCGGATTCCGCTGCTGAAGGAACTGCCGCTGATCATCTGGCTGGTCCTGCTCTGGGGGGCCCTGTGGCAGGACTTCAGCCTGGGCAACCTGGTCTTCGGAGCGATCATCGCGTTCGTGGTCACCAATATCTTCTACCTGCCGCCGGTTGACCTCAGCGGACGGTTCAACATCATTTATGCACTCGGCTTTGGCGTCCGGTTCCTCTACAAGCTGGTGGTTGCCTCGTTCCAGGTGCTGTGGCTGGCCATAGCCCACGGGCCCAACATCAGGAACGCCGTGGTGGCCGTCAAGCTGCGCAGCCATTCGGACCTGCTGGTGACAGCCACGGGCCACTCGCTGTCCCTCATCCCCGGCTCCCTGGTGGTGGAGGTGGACCGGTCCACCTCCACGCTCTACCTTCACTGCCTGGGCGTGGACACGCAGGAGGCGGCAGAAAGGGTCCGCGACGACGTCCGGGCAACTGAGTCCTGGCTGATCCGGGCCATGGGAACCAAGGAGGACCTCGCGCTGGTGCGTGCCGAGCAAAAAGACCTCAAGGAACTGCGGAACGGGGAGGTCAGCCGATGACAATCGTGATCGTTATAGCGGCCATCATGCTCGCCACCGCTGCCGCCGGCGCCATTTTCCGGATTGTCCGCGGACCCTCCATTCTGGACCGCGTGCTGGCAGCGGATGTGCTGCTGGCAATCCTGGGCGGCGCCCTGGTGATTGAGATGGTCATTTACCGGAACCTGGACTATCTGGCCCTTCTGATTGCGATCTCCCTGATCGGCTTCATCGGCTCGGTAACCGTAGCCCGCTTCGTGACGGACAGGAGGTAGCCGTGAGTGAAACCGTGATCGACGTGATTGTCGCGATCCTGCTGCTCGGCGGAGCCCTGATGTCCCTGGCCGCCGCAATCGGCCTGATGCGCTTCCCGGACCTCATGAGCCGGATGCACGCGGCGTCCAAACCCCAGGTTCTGGGCCTGCTGCTGTTCCTGATGGCCATGGCCGTGGAGTTCCGCAGCTGGGTGCTCCTGCCGGTCCTGGCAGTCTGCTGGATCTTCCAGCTGCTTACCGCCCCGGTCTCGGCGCACATGGTGGGCCGTGCGGGTTACCGGACCAAGCACCTGCGCCCCGAGCTGCTCACCATCGATGAGCTTGATGATGTGGTGGAACGTGCCCAGCGGCTGATGTTTGAGGCCGCTGAGGAGGACGAGGGGGATTCCACCGATCCCAAGGTCGACGACGATCCCGGGCAGGAACCTGACGGCACCCACTACACGGGCGAGCTCGACGAGGAAGCGATGGAACGTTCCCGCGCCGAAACCGAGGGCCGTACCCGGCCGCCCGGCCGCAGCCGCGAGGGCTAGCACTGCCGCCAGGGTGTTTCACGGGAGCTGACCCAAGAGCCGTTTCCGGCAGCTCCGTTCCCGGCAGGCTGGTGCCGCCGGGAAAAGTGCCGCCGGGAAACGTGTCCCAGCTGCTTAGACGACCTCGGGCGTGCGGTTGTAGCGGGCAATTGCCCGCTGGGTGCCGCGGTTGGTCAGGACCCGGATCGCCTGGCTGACGGCTCCGGAAACCAGGGCGAAGATGACAGCGGAGCGCAGGCTCGCATCGAGTGCACCGTCCTTGTCCTTGGGTGGTTCGTTGCCCGTGGCCTTGGTCCAGATGAAGTCCAGGATCTTGGCGGAGGCCAGGCCTGCGCCGATGCTCACGCCGGTTCCCAGCAGTTTCAGGATCAGGTTCATATGCGCTCCTTGGCGTTGTTCGGTGCTATCGATTCCTACGCTACCCGCAGCCAACCAAAAACAACCCGAAACCCGGGCGGACTGCGTGTACAGTGGACCTCGCATACATACGACAGGGGAGCGCCGCTTTCCGCCGAACCGGGTAAAACCGGGCCGGGGAATTCGGGCGCTGAGAGTGCGGACCAAGCCGCAGACCCTCGAACCTGCTCCGGTTAGTACCGGCGAAGGGAGTCGAGATCTCAGGGGTGCACCGCCGCAGACAGCGGGGGTTTCCCTCCCCTCCTGAATACAGGAGGACACTTTTATGGAACACACTCTTCAACGGGCACCTGCGCGCGGACGCTATTCCTGGCGGGTGGTGGACATCGTGGTCGCTTCGGTACTCGCGGTGGCCGTCGGCGTCGTTTTCTGGGCCTGGTCGCTGGCCTATGGCGGCGTCGAAGCCCTGGTTCTGGCCTTCCCGCCGATCGGCGGTCTCTACACCGGCGGCTGGCTGATCGCGGGTGTCCTGGGCGGGCTGATCATCCGCAAGCCCGGCGCCGCCATCTACTGCGAAGTCCTGGCCGCCGCTGTCTCGGGCGTTCTGGGGACCCAGTTCGGCCTCTCCGTCCTGCTCTCCGGCGCCATCCAGGGCCTCGGCGCGGAACTGGTTTTCCTGCTCTTCCTCTACCGGAAGTTCACGCTGCCCGTAGCGCTTCTGGCGGGCCTTGGGTCCGGCCTCTTCCTGGGGGTCAGCGAATCGATCCTGTACAAGCCGGAATGGGCCTTCCAATGGCAGGCGCTCTACACCGGTTTCGCAGCGGTCTCCGGCCTGGTGCTGGCGGGCCTGCTGTCCTGGCTCGCGGTCCGGGCCCTGGCCCGCACCGGAGTGCTGTCCTCCTTCGCGGCAGGCCGCACGGCGGACGTATAGAACCATGCAGCAACGTACTTCTCCCGTGGCGGTCAGCGCCCGGAACTGGGGCTGGCGGCACGCCGGGCGCAAAAGGCCCGCTGTGGCCGGGGCAGATTTTGAGATCCGTCCCGGCGAGCGGGTCCTGCTCCTCGGCGCGTCGGGCGCCGGCAAGTCAACCCTGCTCCACGCCCTCGCCGGGGTCCTCGGCGAGGACACGGGCGGAACCGAAACGGGTTCACTGACGCTCGACGGCGTCCACCCGCAGGCAGCGCGTGGCCGCGCCGGACTGCTGCTCCAGGATCCGGACACCCAGATTGTGCTCTCGCGGGTCGGGGACGAGGTTGCGTTTGGGGCGGAGAACCTTGGCATTCCCCGCGGTGAGATCTGGGAGCGGGTGCATGCAGCGCTCGACGACGTGGGGCTGGCAGTTCCGCTGAACCACTCCACGGCGGCGCTCTCCGGAGGGCAGAAGCAGCGCCTCGCCCTGGCCTCCATCCTGGCCATGCAGCCCGGCCTGCTGCTGCTGGATGAACCGACCGCCAACCTGGATCCCGGCGGTGTGCTGGAAATCCGGGACGCCGTCGCCCGGGTCCTGGACCGCACCGGAGCCACGCTGATTGTGGTGGAGCACCGGGTCGCGGCGTGGGCAGAGCTGGTGGACCGGGTGATTGTGCTCGACGCCGGTGGCGGGGTCCTCGCCGACGGGGCGCCGCAGGAGGTGCTTTCCGGGGCTGCTACCCGCAGCCGGCTGGCCGAGGCGGGTGTCTGGCTGCCGGGGGCCGGCCCGGGCGGCGCAGGAACAGGTGCAGGAACGGGCACACCCGGGACACGTTTACCGTCGGTTCCCGCAGACCAACCGGCGGGAACTGACCTGCTTGTGGCACGGGGCCTGGATGTGGCCCGCACCGCCAAGGGTCAGCCGGTGCTGGCAGGCGTGGACCTCACGCTGCAGGCTGGAACCGCCCTGGGCATTACCGGCCCCAACGGGGCTGGCAAATCCACGCTGGCCCTCACCCTGGGTGGGCTCCTGCGGCCGCGCGGCGGCGAACTCACCGCAGCACCTCCGCTGGCCCGGGAAGCCGGCAATATCCCGTACAAGTGGAAGTCCGCCCAGCTGGTCACCCGGATGGGAACGGTGTTCCAGGAACCGGAGCACCAGTTCCTCACCGGATCGGTCCACGACGAGCTGGCCTTCGGGCCGCGGCGGGCCGGACGCAGCGAGGCCGAAGTGGATGCGGTTGTTGGGCGGCTGGCGGAGCGGCTCCGGCTGCAGTCCCTCCTCCCGGTGAATCCGTTCACCCTCTCCGGCGGGGAGAAACGCCGGCTGTCGGTCGCGACGATGCTCGCGACCGCCCCGGACATCCTGCTCCTGGACGAACCCACCTTCGGGCAGGACGCCAACACCTGGCGGGAACTGGTCTCACTGCTGGCCGAGCAGCGCGATGCGCACGGCTGCACCGTGGTTTCGGTGACCCACGACAGCGATTTCACCGCTGCCCTTGGCGGCCGGACGCTCCGGGTCGCCGGGGGCCGGGTGGAGGAACTGCTGCCGGTCCACGGCCGGGCGCAGGGAGGTGCGGCATGAGCGCCGTCGCCGTGCGGACCGGGACAGCCTTGGGCGGCACACGTCCCACGGCGCTGTCCGCTGCGAACCCGCTGTCCACCCTGGGCGCCGCGGTGGCGGTGACGGCAGCTGTGCTGCTCACCGTTGACTGGGTGAGCGCCTCCGTGGTCCTGGCCGGGGAACTGCTGCTGCTTCCGCTGCTGCGCATCCATCCCTGGACGCTGCTGAAACGGGTCTGGCCCCTGATCGCCGCCGCGGCCATTGGCGCCTACGGCACCGCGCTGCTGGCGGAAAAGACCGGCAGTGTGGTGCTCGACGCAGGGCCGCTGCTCTTCACCACCGATTCCGTCACCGCCGGCATTGCCATCGGCCTGCGCGGCCTCGCGATAGCCCTGCCCGGGATTTTCCTCCTGGTCTCCACCGATCCCACGGACCTTGCGGACGCCCTGGCCCAGCGCCTGCATCTTCCGGCCCGGTTTGTGCTCGGAGCGCTGGCCGCGATGCGGCTGGTGGGACTGCTGGTGGAGGAATGGCGGACGCTGGGACTGGCCCGCCATGCCCGCGGCGCGGACACTGCAGGCGGTCCGCTGGGCAGGTTCCGGAACCTGCTGGGCCAGGGGCTGGCACTGCTGGTCCAGGCGATCCGCCGGGCCACTCGGCTGGCCGTGGCGATGGAGGCCCGCGGATTCGACGGCGGCCCGCGGACCTGGGCCAGGACTTCCACCTTCAGCCGGATCGATGTGTGGGTGCTGTTGTACGGTGTGGGGCTGGCAGCCTCCGCTGTCGCCGCAGCCGTGGCCGCGGGAACGTACAACTTCATCCTGTCCTAGCTCCGGCGGAACCAGGCGGAACCAAACCGGAGCAGCCTCCGGTTAGAGGACGGTGTCCACCAGGGCTGCCAGCTCGTCCGTCAGCTCAGCGGACACCGGGATGGCTTCACCGTTGATCGATTTCACCGGGGCGAGGAGCCGGATGCTGGAAACCAGCCACACGCCGTCGGCCTGCGAAAGCCGGTCCGGTTCCAGCGGACCGTAGCCGAGCTGCCAGCCGGACTTTTCCGCGGCGTCGAACAGGGCGGCCTGGGTGGTTCCGGGCAGGATTCCGCTTTCCAGTTCCGGGGTCAGGAGGGTCCTTACCCCGTCCTTGACGACGGCCAGGACCACGGTGGAGGTGGGGCCTTCCAGGACCAGCCCGTCCGACGAGGTGAAAATCACATCATCGGCTCCGTGCTCCCGCGCGTAGCGGATCGCGGCCATGTTCACGGCGTAGGACAGCGTTTTGGAGCCGAGGAGCAGCCACGGTGCCCGCTCCGCCACGGTGCTGTCATACCCGCGTTCCAGCAGCAGCACATCGAGTCCGGACTTGCGCTGTTCAGCGGCCGACGCCGGGATGGGGGAGGCCTGGATCCAGGCTGTCGGGTGGTCCGCGCCTTCGGGTCCGCGGGTGAGGAGAAGCTTCACAACGGCCTGCTGATCCCCGTAAATCCGGGCGAATTCGGCCAGGGCGGTGCGGATTGCCGGTTCCCACTTTTCCGCCGGAGGGAACTCCAGTTCCAGGGCCGCAGCCGAACCCGCCATCCGGGACAGGTGGGAGGCGAGCTTCCGCGGGTGCCCGTCCACCGCCAGCATGGATTCGAAAACCCCGTCTCCGCGCGTCGCGCCGAGGTCGGTCGCCAGCAGCTGCGGAACGGAGGCATCGGCCACGCGGCCGGCGGGGAAATCAGAATCCAGGAAAACCAAAACACTCATGCGTCCAAGCGTAGTGTGCCCCGGGGCCGCAACCACGGTCCCAAGCCGACTAGGCTAGGGGGACGTTGGCCTGTTGGAGGGAAAAGAAGCGTGTGGTGGACGGTTACGGCTCCGTACTGGCTTGCGACGGTTTTGACGATCCTGGACTTCGCGATCCGGATCATCGCGCTGGGTGTGGTTCCCGGCAACCGCCGGCCCACGACGGCGATGGCCTGGCTGTTGTGCATCTTCTTCCTGCCGGTGCCCGGAATCATCCTGTTCCTCCTGTTCGGCAACCACCGGCTCTCAGAGCAGCGCGTTGAGCGGCAGACCCTGATCAACCGCAGGGTCCGCGACAACACCCGCGAACTTGAAGCGCAGTCCAGCTCCTATCTGGGGCCGGAATGGGTGATGTCCGCCGTCGAACTGAACCGGCGGCTGGGCTCGCTGCCCAGCCTGGACGGCAACAAGGTGGAGCTGCAGCGGGACTATGAGCAGTCCATCCGGGAGATGACCGAGGCAGTCCGGGCCGCAGAGAGTTACGTCCACGTCGAGTTCTACATCATGAGCTACGACGCCGTGACCAAGGATTTCTTCACTGCCCTCAAGGACGCTGCCGGGCGCGGTGTCACCGTCCGGCTGCTGTTCGACCACATTGGAACCCTGCGGGTGAAGGGGTACCGCCAGCTGCTGAAGGAACTGAAGTCCAGCGCCATCCAGTGGCATCCCATGCTGCCCATCCAGCCCCTGCGCGGGCACTGGCGCCGTCCCGACCTGCGCAACCACCGCAAGATCCTGGTAGTCGACGGCGTCCTGGGCTTTACCGGGTCGCAGAACCTGGTGGAACCGGGCTACCGCAAGCCCGGCAACCACCGGCTCGGCCGCAAATGGGTGGAACTGATGTGCCGGCTCGAGGGTCCGGTGGTGGACGAAATCAACGTTGTTTTCGCCACCGACTGGAACATGGAAACCGATGAGAACCTGGAGCGCGAACTCAGCCTCTACGAGTGGACCTACGAGCCCGGGGACATTACCTGCCAGGTGGTTCCCAGCGGGCCGGGTTTCACGACGGAAAACAACCTCCGGCTCTTCACCTCGCTGATCTACTCCGCCTCGGAGCGGATCTCCATCACCAGCCCGTACTTCGTTCCGGACGATTCGCTGCTGTACGCGATTACGACGGCGGCGCAGCGCGGTGTGCAGGTGGAGCTGTTCGTCTCAGAGCGCGGGGACCAGTTCCTCGTGGACCACGCCCAGCGCTCCTACTATGAGGCCCTGCTGGAATCCGGGATCCGGATCTGGCTGTATCCCGCGCCGCTGGTGCTGCACGCCAAGCACTTCACCGTGGACAACGAGGTAGCCGTCCTGGGGTCCTCCAACATGGACATGCGGTCCTTTTCGCTGAACCTTGAAGTGTCGATGATGATGTACGGCGGGAACATCGTGGAAAAGATGCGCCAGATCGAGGACACCTACCGGAACCTGTCCAAGGAACTGGTCCTGGAGGAGTGGCGGAACCGGCCGGTGTGGCAGCGGTACGTGGACAACGTCGCCCGGCTGACCGCCACCCTGCAGTAGCGGGTTCAGCCTGACGGCACCTCTGAGCCGAGCGCACCCAGGACGCCGCGGGCCTTGGTGCGCACTTCCTCCCATTCGGCTTCCGGGTCCGACCCGGCGGTGACCGCGCCGCCGACGCCCAGGCTGAGGTCCAGGCCGCCGTTCGGGGCGCTGCGGAGCACCAGCGTGCGGATCACCACGGAGAGGTCAGCGGCGCCCGTCAGCGAAAAATAGCCGACGGCGCCCGAATACGCTCCGCGCGGAGCGGCTTCCAGCTCATCCAGGATCGCCATGGTGCTGGTCTTCGGCGCTCCGGTCATGGAGCCGGCCGGAAACGCTGCGGCGACGGCCTCGGCGCGGCTGGCATCCGGAACGAGCTGCGCATCAACGGTGCTGACCAGCTGATGCACCGTGGCATAGGACTCCACGACGCACAGCCGCGGAACGGTCACGGAACCGGCAACAGCCAGCCGGGAGAGGTCATTGCGCATCAGGTCCACGATCATGATGTTCTCCGCACGGTCCTTTTCGCTCTCCAGCAGCTCCGTGCGCAGGGCCGCATCCGCTGCAGGGTCCTGCCCGCGCGGACGGGTGCCCTTGATCGGCTCGGCGCGCAGATGCCCGTCCGCGCCGATGCGGAGGAACCGCTCGGGTGAGGTACCCGCCAGCACAAGCGGGCCCAGGCGGAGCAGGGAAGCGAACGGTGCGGGGCTGCGCCGGCGAAGCGAGGCATACAGGTCCAGGAGGGCAGCCGGCGCCAGCGGCTCGGGCAGGACAGCATGCAGCGACGTTGTCAGGCAGACCTCATAGGTGTTGCCCTCGGCGATCTCCTGCTGCGACCGGCGCACCTTGGCCAGGTAATCCTCCCGGCTGTCCCGAAAGGTGAAGGATGGTGCGCTGACAGGCCGGAACCCGCCGGTCTGCGCGGGAAGGAAGCCGGTGCCGGCGGCCGGATCGGCGGACCGGGCAGCGGCGGCGAGGGCGGCGGACGCGCGGGCGGGCCAGTCACCGTCCAGGTCCGGCTGCCCGGCGCCCCTGTCCGTGTCCCCGGGGACGGGCCCGGGATCGCTGCCGGAAACATCTTCCTCGAAGAAGGGGTCCCGCAGGGTCAGCAGGTGGACCCTTCCGGCGGCATGATCCAGCACGAGCGCACGGCCCGCGAAAATCAGCGCGGCGTCCGGTCCCGGCCCGGCGGTGTCCGCTCCGCCGGTTTCACGCTTGAGCTCATAGCCGAGGCAGCCCAGCCAGCCCAGGGCGAACGGGCAGGCCAGGCCGTCGGGGGCAGGGACCTGCGCGGTGCCCCATTCCCGGTCCAGCCAGCGGAAGAACTCGCCCGGAACCACGGTGGTCACCGGTCCGTGCGTGATCCTGGTCAGCCCCGCTGTGTGCTCGGCGTACCGGCCGTGGAGACCGCCGCCGTCCGCCATGATGCTGAACCGGCTGCGCCCGGCGGGGCTGCCGCCGGAACCGGCGGAACCGGCGTCGGAACTGTCCAGCCAGACGGCGTTCGGCGAGCTGCCGAACAGTTCGGCGAACAGCGTCAACGGGTCCGGAGCGGCGTCGACCGTCTGCACCTGAACCTGGAGGTCCGGACGGGGCAGGCCCACCCCGGGGGAGGGCAGCTGCAGCGAAGCCAGCGCCCGCAGGACGAAACGGGGGAGCGGAACCTGCTGGAGCGCCGCCTGCTGCAGCGGCGCCGGGGAAGAGCCGGCACCGCCGTCGTCCGGGGTGGAATGAATTGCGGCCGGCTCGTTGCGGACCAGGATGTCGGCAGCGGCGGCCGCCGGGTCCACCGCTGCCCAGGCTGCTTCCTGCGCAGCCCAGCGGTTCCAGTGCGGAGCATAAGTCTCCCCATCCCGGGCCAGGGCGCGTTCCCGGCGGACGGATTCCGGGGATTCGATCCAGAGGACCGCGTCCAGGAGGTGCCGGGCAGCCTGATGCCCGGCACCGACTCCTTCGAAAATTACAATGTCAGCGGGCTCCGTGGCGTGCTGCGTGCCGTACCGGCCCGCCACCCAGTCCCAGGACTGCCAGTGCGCGCTGCGGCCCTGTGCCAGCGGCTCCAGGACGCGGCGGCGGTAGTAATCCATGCCGGTTTCCAGCCCGTCCCAGCCCGGATAGACGTCTTCCAGGTGGAACAGGGCCACCGAGCGGTGGGCCCGCAGCTCGGCTGCCAGTTCCAGCGCGAGGCTGGTTTTTCCTGCTCCGGAAAAACCGTCAACCGCGATCAGCAGCGGGCGTTTTGGTGCAGGGGACATCAGGACCGCTCCGCCAGGGCGCCGCGGACAAAGTCCACCACCCCGGGAACTGCGGCCTGGATCAGTGCGTAGGACGAATCAAAGTCGGACATGTCTCCGTACCAGGGATCGTCGATGCCCTGCTGGTCCAGGGGCAGCGCTGCGGCGGCCGGATCGAAGCTGCGCAGCATCCGGATTTTCCCGTGTTCGGACACCGGAGCTTCGGCCTGCAGATGGGTCAGATGCCCGTAGTCCAGAGCCAGGATCAGGTCCCGGCCGCGGTACCACCCGGTTTCAAAGGCCCGGGCCCGGAAGCTGTCCAGGGGCTGTTCGGGGAAACCGTGCTGGAGCAGTTCGGCGGCCGTGCGGGGGTCCATCGGACGGCCGGCTTCCCACCCGGTGACGCCGGCTGAGTCCACCTCCACCCGGTCCGCCAGCTGGGCGTCGCTGAAAGCGCGGGTGAGGCAGAACTGGGCCATGGGCGAACGGCAGATGTTTCCGGTGCAGACCGTAATGATGCGGTACATCGGTTAAGCGTACCCAGCGGCTGCGCTCAGGGACGGGCGATGAGTTCCCCGCTGGGCATCAGGAACCATCCGTCCGGTGCAGCGGACCAGCGCGTCCAGCCCCCGGCCATCCTTTCCAGCTTCTCCTGCGAGGCCAGGCCCCGCTCGAGGGCCTGCTCGGCGAAGGCAGAGTGGAGGATCCGCTGGGACCACGCGCCGGCGAGCCACTGCCGGCGGTCCTCGGTGGCATAAACCCAGCTGGTGGAGGAGGGAACAAGGCCGCTGAACCCGGCGTCCAGCGCCCAGCTGATGAGCCGGCGTCCGGCATCGGGCTCGGCGCGGTTGCCGCGGGCGATCTGCTGATAGGTGTCCATCCACTCCGCCAGCTCCGGAACCTCCGGGTACCAGCTCATACCGTGATAATCGGCGTCGCGCACGGCCACGATTCCGCCCGGGCGGGTGACCCGGCGCATTTCATGCAGTGCCGCCACCGGATCGGTGAGGTGCTGGAGCACCTGGTGGGCGTGGACGACGTCGAACGTGTCATCCGGAAAATCAAGGTCGTAGACGTTCCCGGAGATGAACTCCACGTTCCCTGCTCCGCGCTCGGCCGCGAGTCTCCGGGCCTGGACCAGGACGTCCTCGGAACGGTCGAGTCCGGTGACCCGTCCCGGTGCCACCAGATCAGCGAGGTCCACGGTGATGCTGCCGGGGCCGCAGCCGACGTCGAGAATGTGCAGGCCGGGACTCAGATGCGGCATGAGGTACGCGGCCGAATCCATCGCCGTCCGGGTGGCGTGCGAACTGACCACGCTGCTGTGGTGGCCGTGTGAGTACGTGTCCTGGGGCATAGCAGGACGATACGCGGGCGGAGGGAATGAAACCGGTTCTGAGCCGCGGTGTGTCACGGGGGGCTGCCCGGAGGATCGGGTGCCGCCATCCACAGGATTCCGCGGGGCCTTGTGCTGTGCCAGCCGCCGGTGCCTTCATAGAAGGAGTGCCTGCAGCTGACACGAAACACGCGGGGACCGAGCGTGAACAGAGTTGAGCCGAAGTCACTCAACTCTGGTTGACAAAAAAACCGCACCCGGTAAAGTTGAGTGCAGAACGCTCAATATGCGCTACGGGTGGCCGAGGCGGCAGGGTCTCCAAAGAGGGCAGCCGCAGCGGGCCATCGATTTCCAAGGAAAGAGGAAGCAAATATGTCACGTGCAGTAGGTATCGACCTCGGAACCACGAACTCCGTTGTCTCCGTCCTTGAAGGTGGTGAACCCACCGTCATCGCCAACGCTGAAGGCGGCCGGACCACCCCGTCCGTTGTTGCCTTCGCCAAGTCCGGCGAGGTCCTGGTCGGCGAAATTGCCAAGCGCCAGGCCGTCAACAACATCGACCGCACCATCGCCTCGGTCAAGCGCCACATGGGCACCGACTGGAGCGTGGACATTGACGGCAAGAAGTACACCGCCCAGGAAATCTCCGCCCGTATCCTGCAGAAGCTGAAGGCCGACGCCGAGTCCTACCTGGGTGAGAAGGTTACCGACGCTGTCGTGACCGTTCCGGCCTACTTCAACGACGCCGAGCGCCAGGCCACCAAGGAAGCCGGTGAGATTGCCGGCCTGAACGTCCTGCGCATCGTCAACGAGCCCACCGCGGCCGCACTGGCCTACGGCCTGGACAAGGGCAAGGAAGACGAACTCATCCTGGTCTTCGACCTCGGCGGCGGCACCTTCGACGTCTCGCTGCTGGAAGTCGGCAAGGACGAAGACGATTTCTCCACCATCCAGGTCCGCGCCACCGCTGGTGACAACCGGCTCGGCGGCGACGACTGGGACCAGCGGATCGTTGACTACCTGCTGGCCCAGGCGAAGGCCAAGGGTGCGGATCTCTCCAAGGACAAGATCGCGCTGCAGCGCCTGAAGGAAGCCGCGGAGCAGGCCAAGAAGGAACTCTCCTCGGCGACCTCCACCAACATCTCCCTGCAGTACCTCTCGGTGACCCCGGACGGCCCGGTCCACCTGGACGAGCACCTCTCCCGCGCCAAGTTCCAGGACCTGACCAAGGACCTGCTGGACCGCACCAAGAAGCCGTTCAAGGACGTCATTGCCGAAGCCGGCATCAAGGTCTCGGACATCGACCACATCATCCTGGTCGGCGGCTCGACCCGTATGCCTGCCGTCTCTGAGCTGGTCAAGGAACTGGCCGGCGGCCAGGAGCCGAACAAGGGCGTGAACCCGGACGAAGTTGTTGCCGTCGGCGCAGCGCTGCAGGCAGGCGTGCTCAAGGGCGAACGCAAGGACGTGCTGCTGATCGACGTCACCCCGCTTTCCCTGGGCATTGAAACCAAGGGCGGTGTGATGACCAAGCTGATCGAGCGCAACACGGCCATCCCCACCAAGCGCAGCGAAACCTTCACCACCGCGGATGACAACCAGCCGTCCGTGGCCATCCAGGTCTTCCAGGGCGAGCGTGAGTTCACCCGGGACAACAAGCCGCTGGGAACCTTCGAGCTGACCGGTATCGCACCGGCTCCGCGTGGTGTGCCGCAGGTCGAGGTCACTTTCGACATCGACGCCAACGGCATCGTCCACGTGTCCGCCAAGGACAAGGGCACCGGCGCCGAGCAGTCGATGACCATCACGGGCGGTTCCTCGCTGTCCAAGGAGGACATCGACCGCATGGTCCGTGAAGCCGAAGAGCACGCCGCGGAGGACAAGAAGCGCCGCGAGGCCGCCGACGTCCGCAACTCCGCAGAGCAGCTGGCCTACTCCGTGGACAAGCTCCTCACCGACAACGACGACAAGCTCCCCGAGGACGTCAAGTCCGAGGTCAAGGGCGACGTTGACGCGTTGAAGAAGGCGCTCGAGGGCACCGAAAACGACGACGAGGTGAAGACTGCGTTCGAGAAGCTGCAGGCTTCCCAGACGAAGCTTGGCGAGGCCATCTACTCGCAGGCCCAGGCAGCAGGTGACGCCGGTGCCGCCGGCTCGGCACCGGGCGAGGGCAGTGCACCGGGCTCCGGCGCGGACGATGAAGACATCGTGGATGCCGAAGTCGTCGATGATGAAGAAAAGAAGTAATCATGGCTGCTAATGGCAACGGAAACCAGAACCCCGCCGGACAGCCGGAGGAGAACGAGGATCCGCAGCCGGCGCAGGCAGGCTCCTCCGCAGCGGACGCACAGTCCGCTGCGGAGGGTGCCCCTCCGGCCGACGGCGACGCACTGTCCCAGGCCGAGGAGATCTTGAACAGCGCCGGCAGCGGTGCGAAGGACGACGCCGGCTCGGCCGAAGCGTTCGAACTCCGCAACGACCTGCTCCGGCTGCAGGCTGAGTACGTCAACTACCGCAAGCGGGTGGAACGGGACCGTGATGTCGCCCGGGAAATGGCAGTGGTTGGAATGCTGAATTCCCTGCTGCCCGTTCTGGACGACATTGAGGCTGCCCGCCAGCACGGGGACCTCGCAGAGGGTCCTTTCGCCTCGATCGCGGTGAAGCTGGAAAACACGCTTAAGGGTTACGGCATGAGCCGGATCGATGAGACCGGCGTGGCGTTCGACCCGAACGTCCACGAAGCGTTGATCCAGCAGCAGAGCCCGGACGTCCAGTCCGACACCGTCACGCAGATTCTGCGCACCGGGTACAAGGCGAATGACAGGGTGCTGCGTGCGGCACAGGTGATCGTCTCCGTTCCGGAGCAGTAGCAGTTGATGCCCGGGACCGCCGTGGGCGGTCCCGGGCATCTCCGGTGGAGAGCCGGGTCCAGCGTTGTAGGCAAGACATAGGGAAGGGGACACCAATTGGCTAGTCAGGATTGGGTCGACAAGGATTTCTACAAGATTCTGGGTGTTCCCAAGGACGCTTCCGAAGCCGACATCAAGAAGTCGTACCGGAAGCTGGCGCGCAAGTACCACCCGGACCAGAACCAGGATGATCCGTCCGCGGAGAAGATGTTCAAGGACGTTTCCGAGGCGTACTCGGTGCTTTCCGACGCCGAGGAGCGCCAGCAGTATGACGCCATCCGGGCGATGGGCAGCGGAGCCAGGTTCACGGCCGGCGGCGCCGGCCCCGCCGGTGGAGCAGGTGCAGGTTTCGAAGACATCTTCGGCGGCCTGTTTAATCAGTCCGCCGGACGCAGCCGGCGGGGGAGTTCCTTCAACGCCGGCGGCAGCAACATACCCCCGGAATTCGCCGACCTGTTTGGCGGCGGCGGTTTTGGCGGCGGCGGATTCACATCCGCGCCCCCGCAGAAGGGTGCGGACCGCACGGCCAGCACCACCATCTCCTTCGCCGGGTCGATCAACGGAACCGTGATCGGGCTGCGCGAACCGAGCGGGGAAGTCGTCGAGGTACGGGTACCCGCCGGTGTGAAGGACGGCCAGCGGATCCGGGTCCGCGGCAAGGGCATGCCCGGGGCCGCGGGCAACGGAGACCTGATGGTCACGGTGCACGTCACCCCGCACGACTTCTTTGTGCGGGACGGCAACAACATCCGCATCCATGTGCCGATCACCTTCCCCGAGGCAGCCCTCGGCGCGACGATCGAGGTCCCGACCCTGACAGCGGACCGGGTCAAGCTCAAGGTTCCTGCCGGAACTCCGTCCGGCCGCACCCTGCGGGTGAAGGGACGCGGTGTCCACACCTCAAAGGGCAACGGCGACCTGCTGGTGACAGTCGACGTCGCCGTTCCGTCCCATCTGAGCAAGGACGCGAAAGCCGCAGTCGAGGCCTTCGCCGATGCGACCAAGGGCGAAGACCCGCGCGCCGGGCTGGCCGCCAAGGCACGGCTGTAGCCTGGCCGGCAACGGAGCGGACCGGGCTAGTATGACAAACACGCAAGCCAGCAAGTAGCGAGGGAGAGTGAGGAACGTGGGCATCGACGTTAATGCACCCATCTTCGTGATCTCCGTTGCCGCTGAACTCGCGGACATGCATCCGCAGACCCTGCGGCAGTATGACCGCCTTGGCATCGTCAGCCCGAGCCGTGCTCCCGGGCGTTCGCGCCGGTACTCGCAGCGGGACATTGAGATGCTGCGGGAGGTGCAGCGCCTCTCCCAGGAGGGCGTTTCCCTGGAGGGCATCAAGCGGATCATGGAGCTGCAGAAGCAGGTCTCCGGGCTCCGGGCGCGGGTTAACGAACTCTCCGCTGAACTGGACCAGGTCCAGCAGCGCAGCGCCGACATGGGCCGGGTGTTCGCTGCCGGGCTCGCCGGCGACGTCGTCACCCTCTCCCGCGGGCAGCGTCCGCCGGCCTCGAGGTCCACCGGCCGGCCGCTCGGCCTGGCCGCGCTGGCCGCGCTCAACCGCCGGGTGATGGCATTGCCCGCGGGCAAGGGCAGCCCGGCGGAAACCGAGCTGGGCTACACAGCGGACCGCGGCGAGTTCTTCGGCTCCCGGTAGCTTCTCCCTGCAGTCCTAGCGGAAGCGGCGTCCCTGGTCCCGGCGGTTGGCCCAGATAGCCCCCGCAGCGAGCACCGCAGTCCACGCCAGGAAGCAGATGACCGCCGTGGCTTCAAATGGTTCACCGGAGAGCGCTGAAACGGAGAGGTCACGGGCCGCCCGTGAGGGCAGGAACCTGGAAAAGAGGTCCAGGCCGGGAGAGAAAATCTCCGGCGGCAGCATCATCCCGCCCGCGAAGGCCAGCGGAAAAAAGACCACCTGGGTTACCGCAATTGCCACCTTGGACGTGCACAGATATCCGATCAGCAGCCCGAGGCAGAGGAACGGGAGCCCGCACAGCAGCCAGACGGCCACCGCCAGCGGCACGCGCCACCACGGCAGACTCCCATCCAGGTACAGGTCCATGCCGGCAGTGGTCAGGGCGCCCACCACCAGGACCGGAACCAGCGCGAAGAAAGCGAACATCATGGCGGTCACGGCACGGGCCACGGTGGCCGGAACGGCTCCCGCGGGCAGCGTCCGCACATAGCTGCTCCACGGATTGGCCCGTTCTTCCGCGACGCCGATCCCGTAGTTGAACAGGAACGCGCTCATCACTCCGAATACCGCGAGCTGTGCGATTGCCGTCAGCGATGCCAGCGGATTGGACGTCACCGCGGTCTGCGGGAGCACGAAAAACACCAGCGCCAGGGTCGGAAAGATGGTGGAGGACAGGACGGCAACCGGAATCCGCAGCTGCTCCAGGACCTGGGCCCGGGTGTGGGGGCGGATCAGGTGCAACTGGGATTTGGCTTCCAGGGGGCGTGCCATAGCGGTGGTGGGGCTCATCGGACTGCTCTCCGTTCAGGGGCAGGAGCGGACTCTCCGGCGTGGGTGAGGGAAAGAAAGGCTTCCTCGAGGCTCGCGGCGTGCACTTCCAGGCTGCTGAACCCCACGTTGCCGCGGACGAGCAGCCGTACCGTTTCATCGGCGTCGTGCGTGAGGATGGTGGTGGCGCCGGAGGCAGAGACGGACACCGAAACGGTGCCGGCCATCGTCTCGAAGGACGACGCCGGCAGTTCGGTGTGGAAGGAAACCCTGGATACGCTGACCCGCCCGCGGATCTCGTCAACGTTGCCGTCCGCCACCACGGAGCCTTCGTTGATCACAACCACGCGGCTGGACAGGGTTTGGATCTCCTCCAGGTAATGGCTGGTGATGAGGAGCGTTCCGCCGCCGGCCCGGTAATCTGCCAGGCGTTCCCAGAGGTTCTCCCGCGCTTCGACGTCCAGGCCGGTGGTGGGTTCATCCAGGATCACCAGCCGGGGACGCCCGACTAGCGCCAGCGCCACGAGCAGGCGCCGCTGCTGCCCTCCGGAGAGTCCGCCGCACTGCTTGCCGGCGGCCGGCCCCAGCCCGAAGCCGTCCAGCAGCTCAGCCGTCGGGATCGGATCGGTGTAGTGGGCGGCCACGAAATCCACGGTTTCCCGCACCCGCAGCGTTGCTGGAACGGAGGTCGCCTGCGGCGTGGTTCCCAGCTCCCGCCGGGACAGCGGATTCCGGGGATTCTGGCCGAAGAGTTCGACCGTTCCCGTGTCGGGCTGGCGCAGTCCGCTCAACAGGTTCAGCAGCGTGGACTTGCCGGCTCCGTTGGGTCCGAGGAGCCCCACGGTTTCCCCTGCACCGACGGCAAAGCTGACTGTGTCCAGTGCTTTGGTGGGGCCGTAGCTTTTGCTTACGGAGTGGGCTGCAGCCAGGGTACCGGCCGCTGTCTTCGGGCCGCCGCGGGGGCTGGGGATGCTCATGTCTGAATTCTCCTTGCGCTGATGCCGGTGGCCGGCAGGTTAGGAAAGGCCGGAAAGCAGGTCCTGCAGGTTACGGCGGTAGCGTGCGTAGGCCGCTTTGCCTTCGGGGGTGATGCCGACGTAGGTGGCGGGCGTGCGGCCTTCAATGGTCTTGGTGACTTCCACGTAGCCGGCCGTCTCCAGCTTCCGGACGTGGGTGGAAAGGTTGCCCGCAGTCATTTCGAGCAGCTTCTGCAGCTTGGTGAAAGCGATCCGGTTGTTCTCACCGACCTCGTTGAGCGTAGTCAGGGTGCGCAGCCGGGATTCGGCATGGATGACGGGGTCGAGTTCAGGCATCGGCTGCTGCCGTCCGGCGCCGGCGGGTGCGCAGGTACTCCACCAGGGCTCCCAGCAGCAGGCCGGGGGAGCCCAGGAAGAGGAACACCGCGAGGAAGAGATCGGGGCCGGAGACCAGCCCGGCGATGGTTACGATCAGGAGCCAGACCCCCAGGTAGGACTGCTGCTTGTCGTTGAAAGTGGTGCCGCCCGTGATGTAGAGCAGGCCGACTATGAGCACTGCAATCGCGTTGACGAGCATGCCGCGCAGCCAGAAGTCTTCGATAATCCTGCCAAGGGTTCCGCTGAGGGCTCCCATCACGGTGAAGCCGAGCGCCCAGGCTGCTCCGTACATTCCGCCCTGAAAAGCTGATTGCCCGCGGATGCCCCGGGACCCCCGTGCGAAGATCACAACGGTGGATATTGTCGCTGCGGCCAGGGCAGCAGCGAGGATGATCAAAGCGGTTCCGGGCTCCAGGGGCAGCAATCCCGTTTGGCTGCCCCAGAGCGAGCCATAACCGATGACCCAGGTGAGACCCCACAGAAGATAGACAAGCGCGGTGTTTCCGGAGAGGGTCCGCCGGGCTGAGCGCTCCGCATCCTGCACCACTGCCAGTGCCTGGTGCAGGTTCAGTGCCCGGTCCTCCCCCGAGGAGGCTTCGTCTCCGGGGTACGCAGGGGTGCCGGATACCCGGTCCGGGCGGGTGCTGTGATTCATACAAAGTAGTTTGCGGTACAAAGTGCTTTGTGGGAAGAGGTTGAGGGAATGTTTCTTCTTGTGGCCGCGGGGGAGTGCGCGCCCGCACGGTCCACACGGAGGCGAACTCCTCACGGTCCGCACTCCACACGGTCTGCACTCCACATGCTCCGCACCGAGGCGCTCCGCAATCCCACGCGCCGCTACCCGGCGCGCAGCACCGCCCCCGAAATCAGCGCGGGGTGTCAGCCTCCGGGCGGAGGCGGATCAGCCGGTGCGGGCCGTCCTCCTTGAGCTCGACCAGATCGGCGTGCGAGGAAAGGAAGTCGGTGAAGGACCGGAAACCGAGCGGTTTCTCGTTGAACGAAGGGTCCATCCGGCGCATCTGGTTCTTGATCGTGCCCGTGTTCAGCCACTCATCGGCGTCGCCCTTCGCATGGCCGATCTGCAGGGCGCGCACCAGCAGCTCGGTGGCGAGGGTCAGTGGATCAATGTCCTCGGCGGGGTCCAGCTCGTCGAGCTGCGCGTCTTCGGTGTGGGAGAACATGGGGATGGTGGTGAGCTTGCGGGGCTTGTCCGACGCCTGGCCGGACGGGGCCTCGGCCGGCGCGGGGGATTTCCGGTCCGGGGAAGGCCGCTCAGCCGCCGCAGCTGCGGTAGACCGGTCGACGCCGGGCAGCGAGTCATAGTCCTCAAACTCGTCGCATGCCGCCGCGAGGGAGGTGCTGGTCGACCCGGCAACACCGATGCCCACCACGAACCGGCCCAGGCGCTTGGACTTCTGCGCCAGCGCGATGTAGTCCGAATCCCCGGCGACAATGATGACGTGCGTGAGGTCGGGGAGGCGGAAAAGGTCTTCGACGACGTCGACGGCCAGCCGGATGTCCGCGCCGTTCTTGGTTCCGCGGGTGGTGGTGGTGAACAACTGGGTGAGGTCCACCGCCCGGGACATCAGCTGCCGCTGGTAGCTGGCATTGACCGGCACCGACCAGTCCGCGTAGGCGCGGTTGACGACCAGCGTTCCGAAGGACGCGGCGAAATCGATGATGGCGTTGAAATCAACGGTCGCTGCCGTCAGTTTGGTGCTGATTTCCGGGTCGGCGTCACGGCTTGACCGGTCGAAGTCGCGGATCCCGTCCCGCTGGAAGGCATTCCGGCCGTGCAGCTGCTGGTAGCGGGAGATGACGATGTTATCGAAGTCGATGTAGAGGCCAACGCGTGCATCGTTTGGTTCAGTCATGGAAGCTCAGGCCTTGCGGTAGGTGAGGTCGAAGATCAGCCGGTTGGCCTGGTGCGCCTTGTTTTCGAAGCTGGTCAGGGTGCGGCCCTCGAACCGCGGTGCCCAGCCGCCGCGGGTATCGACGTCGTCAGTTGCGTCTTTCCCCTCCAGGCCGCGGGCGTACACCTGGCTCAGCGGGCCGTCCGCACCGGCACGCTCGCCTGGGTGCAGGTTCTCGAAGTGCGGGGAAGCGTCGAGGACCTCCCGCATCTGGACCGCGTAGTCGGACCAGTCGGTGGCGAGCCGCCACAGCCCGCCCGGGACCAGCGCACGGGCCGCGAGCTCCGCGAAGGAGTCCTTGACCATGCGCCGCTTGTGGTGGCGGGTCTTGTGCCAGGGATCCGGGAAGAAGACCCACAGCTCGTCCACCGACCCGGCGGGCAGCATGGTGGAGAGCACCTCCGGAGCGTTGGCCTGGACCACCCGCACGTTGGTCAGGTTCTTCTGGCCGATGCGCTGCAGGGTCTGTGCCAGGCCGGGCAGGTAGACCTCCACGGCCAGGAAGTTCTTCTCCGGGTTCTGCTCGGCGGCATGGGTAACAGCTTCACCGAGTCCGGAGCCGATTTCGACGACGAGGGGCGCCTTGCGCCCAAAGGCTGCCTCGGCGTCGAACACGTACTCCGGATCCACCGAGGTGTCGGCCTGCACGCGGGGAACGTCAATCACATAAACGTCGGAGAGCTCATCCCAGGCCTGCTGGCGGCGTCCCTGGAGCCGCGAGCCCCGGCGGACGAAGGAAACGGGGGCACGGAAGTGCATCGTTTCGGCGTCTTGAACGTCGTCGGCTGCGTCGGTAACAGGCAGGGCTGGTTCAGTAGTCATCACTGTTAATGCTAACGGTCCGGCGGTTCAGGCCGGTGCGGACCGGAGGCCGCCGATTAGGTAACAGCGCTCCATCCGGTAAACTGGGGGAAGTTGTTGCGACTGCCGCGCCTAAAAGCCGCGTGTGTAAGCAGCGCAACCTGCGTCGATGAACGCTTTCTTTTGTCCCGCCCGGTGCGATTCCGGGGCGGTGGACACTGTCTGACTTTTCTTCGGCGAACCCTCTGCGCTACACGGCATAGGGGGCCTCTTACCGAAAGTTGCCTGTCTTTTAATGACTACTTTTGCTGCCCTTGGCGTGCCCAAGGCACTTGCCTCAACCCTTTCCGCACAGGGAATCGACGAAGCGTTCCCCATCCAGGTGCAGACCCTGCCCGATACGCTCAAGGGCCGTGACGTCCTGGGCCGCGGCCGCACCGGCTCCGGCAAGACCCTCGCGTTCTCCCTGCCGCTGGTAGCCCGCCTGGCCGAGGCCGAGGCTGTTTACCGCCGCCGTCCCCACCGTCCGCTGGGCCTGGTTCTGGCGCCGACGCGTGAACTCGCCACGCAGATCAACAACGTTATTGAGCCGCTCGCTGCCGAGCTGGGCCTGAACACCACCGTCATCTACGGCGGTGTGTCCCAGCAGCGCCAGGAAAAGGCGCTGGGCGCCGGCGTCGACATTGTTATTGCCTGCCCCGGCCGCCTCGAGGACCTGATGAAGCAGAAGCTCATCAGCCTGGAGTCCGTGGAGATTACCGTGCTGGACGAGGCCGACCACATGGCGGACCTTGGCTTCCTCCCGGTGGTGCAGCGCCTGCTGGACCGCACCCCGGAAAAGGGCCAGCGCCTGCTGTTCTCCGCGACCCTGGACAACGGCGTGGACAAGCTGGTCCGCCGCTACCTCTCCAACCCGCTGACCCACTCGGTGGACGATCCGCAGGCCGCGGTGACCACCATGGAGCACCACGTGCTGCTGGTCCAGGACCAGACCGCCAAAAAGCTCCTGGTCAAGGAACTGGCCTCCGGCCAGGGCCGCCGCATTATGTTCATGCGCACCAAGCACCACGCCCGGAAGATGGCCAAGTTCCTCAGCGACAGCGGCATCCCCGCCGTTGACCTGCACGGCAACCTCTCGCAGAACGCCCGTGACCGGAACCTGGCAGAGTTCGCTTCCGGCGACGTCCGCGTCCTGGTTGCGACCGACGTCGCTGCCCGCGGCGTCCACGTGAACGACGTCGAGTTGGTTGTCCACATCGATCCGCCCACGGAGCACAAGGCGTACCTGCACCGTTCCGGCCGCACCGCCCGCGCCGGTTCCGACGGCACCGTCGTCACCGTGACCCTGCCCGAGCAGAAGGGCGAGGTGTCCAAGCTGATGAAGGCTGCCGGCGTCGACGTCTCGATCGAGAAGGTCTCCCACAATTCACCGTCGATCGCCAAGCTCATTGGGGAACGCGCCGCCGTCGTCGAGCCGCACGTCCGTGCAGCCCAGCTGGCAGCCAAGTCCCCGCAGCAGGGTGGCGGCCGGTCCACCGGCGCCAACGCCCAGCGCAAGCGTGCGGCCCGTTCCGGCACCGCAACCGGCACCCGTGCCGGCGGACGCGGAGGATCAGGCGGCCGCGGCCGTGTCTCCGCCGAGCGCGCTCCCGCAGGCGAGGCCCCCCGTGCCCAGCGCAGCCCCGAAGGACGCCGCGGCTCAGCAGCCGCAGCCACGTCCCAGGGCCGCAACCGCCGCCCCGCCACCGGCCAGCGTGCCGGCGATGTGGCAGCAACCGGAACGCACCGCTCCGGCGGCACCCGGTCAGCAGCTCCCGCCGCCGGCGGCAGCGGCCGCCCGGCACGTGCAGCCGGCCCCCGCCGTGCCACCGCACCCGCGTCGAACGAACGCCGCAGCCGCTAAGCGCTGGCAGCTCCATCGGCTGAAACAGCTGACATACAGAAGGCCCCGCAGATTAATGCGGGGCCTTCTGTATGTCTGGGCCTGCGGCATTAGCCGAGGCTGAGCCCGTGCTCACCCAGCGCGGCATCAATAATGTTCAGGGCTTTGGGTCCCATACCGTGCAGCTGCGCCAGGTCTTCCCGGGGAATACCCGCCAGCTGGCGCAGCGAGGTGATCCCCGCGCCGCCCAGGGCCCGCACCGCGGGCGCAGAAATCCGGGGGAGTTCATTCAGCGAAGTGCTCATGCGTCGATGGTAGGCAACGGTCATTCCGGAAAGAAGGGCCCGCGGCGGACACGGCGGCGGGAGAGCGGTCAGTCCAGTTCGTAGAAGGAGACGACGGCGGCGAAACCGCGCCCCAGGACCTGCGGCCGGTCCCCGCTCCCCGGCACCGTGTCCAGCGGATCCAGCTCCTGGCTGCCGGCCTCGAGCATGGCTTTGGCGGATCCCTGCAGCAGGACCAGGAACTGGCCGGGCCCGAGTGACGGAGCGTTCTTCTTCGACAGCTCCACCACCATCACGGCGGCACCGAAACGGGTGCGGTCCACGAAGGTATTAAGCACGGTCACTTCGCCGGTGGGCAGGGAAGCGGCTGCGGGCGCGTCTCCGGAGTAGCGGAGCGGCCGGAGGCGTTCCATGGCGTGCTCGGTTCCGTCCACGTTCAGGAGGAGCAGCTCGCCCTCCACCGGAAGCGTGATGCGGTCCATTCCCTCAAACCTGGTGAACGGAGCGGATTTTTCGATGGTCGCGGCGGCTAAGCGCCAGCCGGGAGTTCCGGACGGGCCGGCAGGGCCGGACGCGATGTCCTTCACCCGACCGGCGTTATTCCCCCAGGTGTGGGAGGGCAGGGCAGCGAAGCTCAGGATCGGAGTTTCCACGCCTATTCCGTGAAAGCCTGGCGGGGCCGGGCCGAGAGGACATGGCGGCGGGCGGTATCGGTGATCCGGAAACGCCTGCCGGTGGTCTCGGTGGGCTCAATGCGCACGAAGTGGTTCTTCTCCCCGCTCTGCCAGGGGAAGAGTTCCAGCGTCTCGGAATCCAGGACGTCCTCGATGGACGCGAGCTGGGAGGCCGTTCCCTTGAGCACGACGCTCCAGGCATAGCCCAGGCCGTCGTCGTAACCGTCGACCTCGAACGCGACCGGGGTGTCCGTGAGGGCTGCGGCCAGCTTGGTGCCCGCCGCGCTGCGGAAAACGACAGTGCCGTGGTCCACAGCGAAGTTGATGGGGAAGATGTCCGGCGCTCCCTCCACCAGCACGGCAAGCCGCCCGACCGAAGCCTGGCGGGCGTACTCCCAGCACTCGCTGGAAGTTAGCTCAACGGGTACTCCTGCATCATCTTTGGTTCGCGGCATGCCCTCAGTCTAGGCACAGGCAGTGGGATTAGGCACAGGCAGCAGGCCCAGGCCCAGGGCCGCGGATTTCGGTACAGGCAGCGGTCCAGGCCCAGGCGTCCAGGTGCTGCTCCCTCAGCCGGCCCCCTCAACCCCTGGGGGGACGGGGCCGCAGCGCAACTGATACCGGGGGTCCAGACAATCCAGGCAGCCCGGGACCTGAGGGCGAGGCGGCCCTCTGCGGGTGCCCGTACCGTAGAAGACCATGAGTCTGTTAGTTCCTTCCGCCCGAACCCTTCCGCGCCGCCCGGTGCCGGCCGGCCTCCTGACCACCGGGATCCTCCTGCTTCTAGCCGCTGCGGCCTACCCGGTCCGGGATGCCCTGTACCTCGCTGCCGCAGGGTCTGCGGCGGAATCCGCCGCTGCTCCAGCCGTCGGCCTCGTCGCCGAATCCGGGTTATGGCTCCTGGTCGCCGCGGCCGGTGGCATTGCAGCCTGGTCGCTGCTGCGCGACCGCCTGGTCTTCCTGCGTCTGGCCTCGGCGGGAGTGGGAGTGATCGGGGCGTATCTGCTCAGCGAGGGGATCAAGCTCATCGTGACGGAGCAGCGTCCCTGCCGGGCCCTGGTGGTTGAGACCGTTCTTGCCTGCCCTGTTGAAGGCGACTGGTCCTGGCCGTCGAACCACTCAGTGCTGGCGGCGGCCTTCGCCGCCGCATGCGTCCTCGCCCTTGGCCGCACCGCGTGGCTGGTTGTGCCGGCAGCCGTGCTGCTTGCCGGATCCCGGGTGGCGGGCGGCGTCCACTATGTGCACGACGTCCTGTCCGGGCTGGCCCTGGGAACCCTGGTGGTCACCGTCGTCGTTTATGCGCTGGACCCAGTGGTCCGCCGGTTAGCCGTCCGGTCCTCCCGGCCGGATCAGGCACCTGGAGCCTCCGGGCAGCTGCCGGACGGGCCACCACCGGCGGGCAAACCGTGACTCTGCACCGCATCTGGAGAACAATGGGCTCATGAAGGCAATCCTGAACGTTATCTGGCTCCTGTTCGGCGGTATTTGGCTAGCCCTGGGTTACGTCCTCGCCGGAATCGTCTGCTGCCTGCTGATCGTGACCATCCCGTTCGGCATCGCCTCCTTTAGGATCGCGTCTTATGCGCTGTGGCCCTTCGGCCGCACCGTTATCGACAGCGGCCGGGGTACCGGGGTGCTTCCCACCCTGGGCAATGTGATCTGGCTGGTGCTTGCCGGCGTATGGATCGCCATCGGGCATGTGCTGACGGCCATTCCCATGTTCGTCAGCATCATTGGCATCCCGCTGGGCATCGCGAACCTGAAAATGATCCCGATTTCCCTGGTCCCGCTGGGCAAGCGGATTGTGCCGACCTCCGGTCCCGGCCTGGTTCCCTACAATTCGCCGACTCCGTATGCGACCTATTCAGGGTCACCAGGCAAGGGCCGGTACGGCCGGTAACCTAAACCACCTGCGGGAACAGGTCCAGCCGATCAGCCGGCCAGACCGTCAAGGAAAGCGTGCATCACTGCCTCTGCGGGGGATCCCTGCTCCGCGTTCTCAATGAACAGTGCGACGGCGAGATCACCATGAATGGCGACCACCCAGGCATGGGTGCCCGGCGGGGTTTCGCTGACGGAATCGGCGGTGCCGTTTTTGGCCAGCACCGGCCCCCCGGGCACGTCCTGGAGCAGTTCGCCGGTGCCACCGGTGACGACGCCCCGCATCAGTTCCCGCAGCGTCCCGGCCTCATCGCTGGTCATCGGCTCCGGGCCAGCAGTGTTTTCCGCCCCGCCGTCCCCGGACGGAGAGACAAGCGCGGGCTGCACCCGTTCGCCCTTGGCCACGGAGGCGCCGGCAATGGCCAGCGCGAGCGGCGACATCAGGACCTCGCCCTGCCCGATCATCGAGGCAGCATGCAGCGACCCGTCAGCTGCCGCCGGGACTGAACCAAAGGAGGCGGGAGTGCCGATGGCGGCGTCCACGCCCACTCCCAGGCTGGCAGCGGCGGAGGCGAGCCCGGATGGGGGAACCGAGTCCCGGGCGTTGACGAATGCGGTGCTGCAGGATTGAGCGAAGGCTTCGGCGAAGGTGATTCCGCCCAGGTATCCGCTGGGATATGTACCGGGGTTGGTAAAGCTCCGGCCATCCACGTTCACGTCCGCCGGGCAGGAAACCGTGGTCTCCGGTGTGGATCCGGTCCGCAGCAGTGCCAGGGCGGTGACGAGCTGGAACGCGGCCCCCGGAGAGTACTGGCCAAGCAGTGCCGTCTGCGCACCGCCGCTTCCCGGGCCGTTGGCCACAGCCAGGAGATTGCCGGTGGAGGGCTGGACCGCCACCAGGGCCGCTGCGGACGGTTCATCCTTCAGGACTGACTCGGCCTGGGCCTGGATGCCGGCAGCCAGGGTCGTCTGGAGCGGCTTTCCGGGTTCGCCGTCGGTCTCAAACAGCGGCGCCGATGCCACGTTGTCGGTCCCGGCAATGTGGACCGTAACGGCGTCGGCGCCCCTGAGCTGGGAGTCGTATTCCAGCTGCAATCCGGACAGCCCGGCCTGGTCACCGGGTGCCAGCGCGCCGCCGGACTTTTCGATCAGTTCCGGTGTGGCTTCTCCAACGGATCCCAACAGTGCTCCGGTGAAGGAGCCCGGCTGCGTCAGCGACCGGACTTCCGACAGCGCTGCGGCGCCTGGAACGGTGGCGATCTCCGACTCGAAGTTCGCCGGAACACTGTCCTGCCGCACGGTAACCGCGTCCACGAAATCCTTGGGACCGGCCGCCTGGACCTGTGCCGTGAAAGCATCGATGTCCATGTTCAGGAACTGGGACAGGTAGAAGGCGGACGAGGTATACTCCTTCTCGGTCAGCACGGCCTTGTCGATCCCGACGCGCCAGACTGCCCGGTCCGCCATCAAGACGGCTCCGCCGGCACCAAGAATGTCCCCACGGTGCACGGGTGCGGTCGTGCGCACCAGCCGCTCCCCGGGGTCGAGCTCCGGGTGCACCGTGGTGGACGTAAACCGGACCTGCCAGGCATCCTCTTCGTCGCGGTCCAGGGTTACCGAAGTGTCGTAGCTGTAGTCTTCCGCAGCAGCATTGACATCCCAGACGTAGTTGAGCGTGGCAGTTGCCTGCGAACCGGAAGTCTCTTCTATGTCCGTGACGGTCACTGTCGGTTTCAGCGGGGCCATGCCGGAGACAAGATGCCCGAGCATACCGTTGACGGCTTCGACGGAGGAGTCGGAGAACGAGCTGCCCGTTACGTCCAGCGCGGAGAGCCCGGTGGCGAGGGTCTCCGCGGCGGTTTCGGGTCCCGGCCCCTCCTCCGGCGAACAGGCAGCCAGGGACAGTGCCACGACGGAAAGGGTTAGAGCGGATGCGAGCAGGCGGGGTTTCACCATCCGGTCAGGCTATCGGCGGGGACCGGGATCTGGACACGGCCGCCGCTCAAAGTGCGGCGGCCGTCCCTGCATTTCTTTGGTACAGGCTCAGCCGGCCAAGCCGTCCAGGAACGCCTTCATGACCGGGCCGCCGGACGTTGAGCCCAGTTCGCCCTCCTCAATGAACAGTGCGACGGCGAGATCACCCTGGACCGCGACAACCCAGGCGTGGGTGCGCGGCGGAGTTTCGTTGCCGAATTCAGCAGTGCCGGTCTTGGCCAGTACAGGTTCGCCGGGAACAGCCTGGAGCAGCTGGACACCGCCGTCGGTCACGACCGCCCGCATCATTTCCCGGAGGGTGGACGCTTCGGCCGTGGTCACGGAGGGGGAACCGGCGGAGCTGGAAGGGGAGGCCGACGCAGAGGCCGTCTCACCTGCGGCCGCGGCGTCAGGTGCTTTGACCAGCAGTGGGGAGACCCGTTCGCCCTTGGCCACGGAGGCTCCGGCGACGGCCAGTGCCAGCGGGGAGACCAGCACTTCGCCCTGCCCGATCATCGAGGCGGCGTGCAGGGTTCCTTCTGCCGTTTCCGGCACGGAACCGAAGTACGCGGGGGTGCCGATGACGGTGTCCACGCCCAGGCCCAGCGCCTGCGCTGCGGCGGCAAGGTCCGGCTGGGCCACCGTTCCGCGGGCGTTGATGAAGGCGGTGTTGCAGGACTGCGCGAACGCCTGGCGCAGCGGGATGTCCCCGAGGAACTGCGCAGGGTAGGTGCTGGCGTTGTTGAACATCCGGCCGTCCGCGTTGAGCTCCTCGGGACAGGAGACCACCGAATCGGGGGTGGCCCCGGAGCGGAGCATCGCCAGGGTTGTGGCCAGCTTGAAGGTGGAGCCAGGGGCATACTGCCCGAGCAGGGCCGTCTGGGCTCCTTCGCTGCCGGGACCGTTGGCCACGGCCAGGAGGTTGCCGGTGGAGGGCTGGATGGCCACCAGCGCCGAGGCGGAGGGCTCATCTGCCAGGACTGACTCGGCCAGGGTCTGCAGCCGGGTGTCCAGCGTGGTCTGCAGCGGATCGGCAACCACGCCCGCAGAGGTGAAGAGCGGTGCTGAGGCTACGTTCTCGGCAGTGACCGTCCGGATTTGGACGCCGTCAACGCCCCTGAGCTGGGAGTCGTACTGCTGCTGCAGGCCGGAGAGCCCGGTCTGGTCTCCCGCGGAGAGTTCGCCGTTGGATTTCTCGATCAGTTCCGCAGTTGCCTCGCCCACAGATCCGAGCAGTGCCCGGGCGAAGGTTCGGGTGGGTGCCAGCGCGAGAGTGCCCGGGATGGCCGCGGCGCCGGGGATCGCCGCTACCTCGCTCTGGAACTCCGGGGACGAACTGTCCTGCCGGAGCGTGATGGCTTCGACGAAGGCCTGGGGCCCGGAAGCCAGGACCTGCGCGGAATAGGCAGCCGGGTCCAGTTCCAGGAACCCGGCCAGGGCGGCAGCGGAGGACTCGAACTCAGCTTCGGTGATCCAGGACTTGTCGATTCCGACACGCCAGACCGCGCGCTGGGTCACCAGTACCTGCCCGTCCGCACCATGAATTTCACCCCGGGGAACCGGGGCTACCTCTCGGACCAGGTGGTCGCTGGAGGCCAGCTGGGGATGCACCGCGGTGGGGGCGAAACTGACCTGCCAAGCCCCCTCGTCGTCCCGCCGCAGGTCAACGGTGGTGTCATAGCTGAAGTCCTCATCGGAGGCGTTCACATCCCACACATAGCTGAGCGTGGCGGTGGCTTCGTCGTCGGAGATTTCCTCCACGGAGGCTACGCTGACGGTTGGTTTCAGCGGCGCCATGCCGGAAGTCCATTCCGCCAGCCGGAGGTTTGCTTCCTCCGCGGTGGAGTCCAGGAACTTCGCGCCGGAGACGTCCAGCTGCGAGAGTCCTTCAGCGAGTGATTTGGCTGCCTCTTCGGGCTGTGGGCCGTCGTCCGCGGAGCAGGCCGCCAGTGAGAGCCCCAGTATGGACATGGATAGGACAGATGCGAGCAAGCGATGTTTCCCCATCCGCACAGAGTACCGGGAGCTGAAATGAAAAACGGACACGGGCGCAGGTGCACCCGTGTCCGCTCCGGCGGCAGGAACTAAGCGGTGGCCACTGCTCCAACGGCTTCCACACCGGCTGCAGTCCGGGCTTCCCGCACCAGTTCGGCACAGCGCTCGCCGATCATCATGGTGGTGATGTTCGGATTAACGGTGGTCAGTTCCGGCATCACGGAAGCATCAGCCACCCGCAGGCCGGTGACCCCCTTGACCCGCAGCTGCGGATCCAACGGTGCCATCGCGTCGTCGTACGCGCCCATCCGGACCGAACCGGCCGGGTGGTAGACGGTGTTGTGCGTTTTGCGGATGTACTCGGTAATCTGCTCGTCCGTCTGCACGTCCGGTCCCGGGTACAGTTCCCGGCCGGCCCACTCGGCCATAGCCGGCTGGGAAACAATTTCGCGGGCCTTTTTGATGCCGTGGACCATCACGCGCATGTCGTGCGGGTCGGTGAAGTAGCGAGGGTCCACCATCGGCTTGTCGCGGAAATCCCGGCTGCGCAGCCGCACCGTGCCGCGGGACCGCGCGTGCGTTACGTTCGGGGTGAGGCAGAAACCGTTCTCCGTGGTGGGGTACCCCTGGCGCAGGGTGTGCATGTCGAACGGCACCGAACCGTAATGGAACATCAGGTCCGGGCGGTCCAGTCCGTCTTCGGTGGGGGTGAAGATGCCGATTTCCCACCACTGGGTGGAGGTTTCAGTCATGGGCTGCTTCGCCTCCCACTGGATAACGCCCTCGGGATGGTCCTGCAGGTTCGAACCCACGCCGGGAGAGTCCGCACGCACCTCGATGCCGTGTTCGGCCAGGTGCTCCCGTGGGCCGATGCCGGAGAGCATCAGCAGCTTGGGGGAGTCGATCGCACCGGCGGAGAGGATGACCTCGGTCCGGGCGCGCAGCGTGTGGGTACGGGCGAATTGCCCGTCCACCACGTCGACGCCGGTGCAGTGGTTGGCGTCGTCGAATGTCAGTTCCCGGGCGCGCAGCCCGGTCAGCAGCGTGAAGTTCTTCCGTTCCATAATCGGATGGATGTAGGAAACGGAGGACGAGGAGCGGGTGCCGTCCGGATGCCGGTTGATCTGGAAGAAGTTGGCGCCGTTGGTGACGGTCTGCCCGGTGTTGAACTTCGTCCGCGGGATCCCGGCCTGTTCACAGGCGTCCAGGAGGGCGACGCCGCACGGATCGCTGGGCGGCACATTCATCAGTTTCACCGGGCCGTCCGCACCGTGGTGGGGTGCATCCGGGCCGGCGTCCTCGTTGGATTCCAGCTGCTTGTACAGCCGGAAGGCCATCTCGGAGTTCCAGCCTTCAGCGCCGAACTTCGTCTCCCACTCGTCGATGTCCTCGCGGGGCGCCCAGAAGGCGATGCAGGAGTTATGGCTGGAGCAGCCGCCCATGACCTTGGCGCGGGAGTGGCGCATAAACGAGTTGCCGTTTTCCTGCGGTTCGATGGGGTAGTCCCAGTCGTAGCCGGATTCGAGCAGTTCCATCCAGCGGTCCAGCTGCAGGATTTCCTCCAGGCCGCGGTCATCGGACCCTGCTTCCACGAGGGCCACTTCGACGGCGGGATCCTCGCTGAGCCGTGCGGCGACGGCGGCTCCGGCCGAGCCGCCACCGATCACGATGTAGTCAAATTCCGTTTTCTGCAGATGAGTCATGGAGTTAGTTGGCCTTTCCGTGGTCGGCGAACCAGCCGGTCACCTGGGGGCTGATGTTCTGGTAAATGTGCTTCGCTTCCTGGTATTCGCCCAACCCGGTGGGGCCGAGTTCGCGGCCGACGCCGGAGGCTCCGAAGCCGCCCCATTCGGCCTGCGGCAGGTAGGGGTGGAAATCATTGATCCAGATGGTGCCGTGGCGCAGCCTGCGGGCCACCCGCTGGGTCTTCCCGGCGTCCTGTGACCAGACCGCTCCGGCCAGGCCGTAGTCGGTGTCGTTGCCCAGCTCCACGGCTTCGTCTTCGCCGTTGAACGTTTCGACGGTGACCACGGGGCCGAAGGCCTCGTCCACCAGGGCCGAGCTGCCCCGCTGAACGTTTTCCAGCACGGTCGGGGCGTAGTAGAAGCCCTTTTCCAGGTCGCCGGTGCCCCAGGTTCCGCCGCAGCGGACGCGGGCACCTTCGTCGACGGCCTTTTTGACGTAGGCGGTGACCTTGTCCCGGTGGGCCGCGGAAATGAGGGGACCGGTCTCGGCCGACTCATCGAACGGGCCGCCCATGCGGATCTGTTCAGCCCGGCGGACCAGTTCATTCACGAACCGTTCGGCAATTGGTTCTTCGACTATGAGCCGGGCTCCGGCGGAGCAGACCTGTCCGGAGTGGACGAAGGCGGCATTGAGCGCGTTGTCCACGGCGGCGTCGAAATCCGCGTCGGCAAAGACGATGTTGGGGTTCTTCCCGCCGAGTTCCAGGGCCACCTTCTTCACCGTGCCGGCTGCCGCAGCGGCAATGACCTTGCCGGTCGCCAGGCCGCCGGTAAAGGACACAAGGTCGACCTCGGGGGATTCCGCCAGCGGAGCTCCGGCCACGGCCCCGGCTCCAAGCACCAGGTTCGCCGTTCCGCGGGGCAGGCCAAGGTCTTCCAGGACCTGCATCATGAGGATGGACGTGGACGGGGTGAGTTCGGAGGGTTTCAGGATGAAGGTGCAGCCGGCGGCCAGGGCCGGCGCGATCTTCCAAGCGGACTGCAGCAGGGGGTAGTTCCACGGGGCGATCATCCCGCACACGCCCACGGGTTCGTACTCGATCCGGGACACCACACTGGGGTCCCCTGCATCGACGATCCTGCCGGCGTTCTGGCCGGCGGTCTTTCCAAAGTAGGTGAAGCAGGCAGCGATATCGTCCATGTCGAGTTGGCTCTCGACCAGCCGCTTGCCCGTGTCGAGGGTCTCCGCCCGGGCGAACTCATCCTTCCGGGCGCGCAGTTCGGCCGCCACACGGAGCAGGAAGTCGCCTCGTTCCGGGGCGGGGACGGCAGCCCAATCGCCGCGGTCAAAGGCAGCGCGGGCGGCGGCGATCGCTTTCTCGGTGTCAGCGCGGGTGGCCTCGGAAACCGTGGCTACGTGTTCGCCGTCGGCGGGGTTGTGGATGTCACGGGTGCCTCCGTCGGATGCGGGGACCCACTCACCATCGATGAAAAGGGTTGCAGTGGTGGTGCTCATACTTTTTCCTCCTCGCCGACAAAGTCGGCATCCCAGTTGTCTTTGACGACCGGGTCTTCGGTGATTGCGGTATTGCCGGGCACCTCGCGGTTGAGGTGCAGGAATTCAAGGTGCCGTTCGTAGTGGTCCAGGACGTCGGTGATCAGCTGCTCCTTCGTGTAGCCCATGACGTCGTAGCCGTGGCTGCCTTCCAGGGAGAAGACCTCCATGCGGAAGTACTTGGTGTCCGTGGACGCGCTGCGCAGTGCGTACGACGGCGTCTCGTATTGGACGGGGTAAACCTGGTATTTGAAGGGACGTTCATCGCCCAGTCCGACGGCGAGGTCCGCCGAACGGATATCGTTCGATCCGCAGTCGGCAAGGGAGAGGGAAACCTCCGCGCCCTTGGACTCGAGTTCATCGTGGACCTCCTGCAGAGCGGGGTACGCGACACTTTCCACGAACCGCGCTGCCTGCTTGGGTCCGGGGTAGGTCATGGCGCGGGTCAGCCGCTGGCGCCAGGAACGCCCGCCCCTGCTGTCCCCGCCGCGGCCGGCGATCATTCCGGGCAGCGACGCCCGGAAGCTGGCGGCCAGCGAGTTCTCCACCCGCAGCGCCTTGTAGACGCCGAGCATGATGAACAGCAGCAGGATGGACAGCGGCAGACCCATGATGATGGTGGCATTCTGCAGCGTGGAAACACCGCCCACCATCAGCATGGCCAGGGTGAGCAGGCCGGTGACAACGGCCCAGAAGACGCGCATCCACTTCGGGGCGTCGGAATCGGCGTCCTTCAGATGGGAGGTGAAGTTCGCCATCACCAGGGCTCCGGAGTCAGCCGAAGTGACGTAGAACAGCAGTCCGGTGAAGGTGGCGATGGCGGCTGTGACCGGGGCCCAGGGATATTGCTCCAGCAGGCCGTAGAACGCCCGTTCCGGCTGGTTCATGGCTACCTCGCCGAACGCTGCGTTTCCACCCATGACCAGGTCCAGCGCGCTGTTTCCGAAAATGGAGATCCACAGCAGGATGAAGGCGAAGGGGACAACCATGGTGCCCAGGACAAACTGGCGGATGGTCCGCCCGCGCGAAATGCGGGCAAGGAACAGGCCGACGAAGGGTGCCCAGGCGATCCACCAGGCCCAGAAGAACAGGGTCCAGCTGGAGAGCCACTCGTCCGGCCGGTCATAGGCCATCGTGTCCAGCGTCATGCCGGGGAAGCGGCTGAGGACGTCGCCGGTATTCTGCACGATTCCGTCGAACAGGAAGCTGGTTTTGCCGGCAATTAGGACGAACAGCATCAGGCCGACGGCCAGGATCACGTTGAGCTCGGAAAGACGGCGGATCCCCTTCTCCACCCCGGACACCACCGAGATGGTGGCCATGGCCACCGACAACCCGATCAGCGCGATCTGGACGCTGACGTTCTCCGGGACATCGAACATAAAGTTCAGTCCGTAGTTCAGCTGCACGACGCCGATGCCCAGGGAGGTGGCGATGCCGAAGATGGTGCCCAGCAGGGCTGCAATGTCCACGCCATGTCCCAGCGGACCATCGATCTTCCTGCCAAAGATCGGATACAGCGCCGAGCGGATGCTCAGTGGCAGGTTGTGCCGGTAGGCGAAGTACCCCAGGGCCAGTCCCATGAGGGCGTAGAGCGCCCAGCCCGTGATGCCGTAGTGGAAGAGAGTCCACACGAGGGCCTGCCGGGCTGCCTCGGCAGTGGAACCGTCGCCCTGCGGCGGTGCAAGGAACTGGGTAACGGGCTCGGAGACCGAGAAGAACATCAGGTCGATGCCAATCCCGGCGGCGAACAGCATCGCTGCCCAGGTGAACAGGCCGAACTGAGGCTTTGAATGGTCTGGGCCGAGTTTTGTTTTGCCGACGCCGGAAAGAGCGATAACCAGGACGAAAATCACCACCAGGGTCACAACCAGGAAGTAGTACCACCCCATGTTGGTGGACACCCAGCCCACGATCGCTCCGATGACAGCCTCCGCCGATTCGGTGGAGATCATGGCCCACAAAGCGATGGCGATGATGCCAATGGCGGAGCCGATAAAGACCGTCTTGTTGACGCGGGTTTTGGTGGCTGTTTCGGGCGGTGTTTCCGCATCCGGGCTGGTCATCGGGTCCTTTTCAGAGTCGGCAGAAAAAAGTAAGGTTCCTTACTCTCGGAGCTGTCAGGCTATCAAAGCGGCAATGACGGGAGCCAGATTAGGAGATCCAGCTCACATTTCCGGGGGTTCTCCGGGTCTGTCGGGGGCGGGCTCCGGTGGGACTGCAAAGCCTGTCCCGGGGCGCTTTTCTTTGCTAATCTCCAATGAGGGCGGGCGTGTCCCGCCTCACAGACCGGTTTTCGGGGTGCCCGGCCGGACGGCTGCATCAATCCGGATCGACTCCTCAGAACCGCAACGACGGCACGCTGAAGGAGCGGATGCATGTCCGACCTGGAGATACAACTTTCCGACACCGAGCGGTCCTTCGGGCTCCGCCAGATTCAGGCTGGGCATGCGCGCATGCTCGTGATCGGACGCTACCTTCCACAGCCCATCGGAGAGGTGTGGAACGCCCTGACCGACCCTGCCAGCATTGGAGCCTACTTCGTCGAGCCGCAGGGCGACTTTCGGCGCGGGGGCGACTATGAGGTGCCTGGCTTCTCCCAGGGGACCATCTTGCGGTGCGATCCGCCGCGGCTGCTGACACTTTCCTGGATCCCGCCGCATGGAAATGACGGTGAGCTGGAAATCCATCTGGCCGATGAGGACGGGGCCACGCGGGTGGAACTGCTCTACGCTTCCGTGCGCAAGAGATTTGCCGTTATGACCCCGGATGTCAACGAGTGGGCGGCAGGGCCGGGCTGGGAGTTCTTCCTCGATAACCTCACCGCGCACCTTGATAACCGGGAGGTGCGTCCGGCAGGCCGGGACTGGCGAACCATGGAGGGCGCAGACAAAGAGCTTTATCATGCCCGGAACGACGAATGGGTGCGGGTGAGGGAGGAATTCGAGCGGGAACACAGCCCGTTGCCCGGACCCGAGTAAACCTGGTCCAGGCGTACGAAACTGCCTGTGGATAACTTTACGTCCAACCTTGAGTGGACTACACTCAATCTTGTTGAGCATGGTCGGATGAAGCCAGATGGCAGGACCGTCAGGGTTCTCCAATTGGGCAGTCCACCGAGAGCTTGTTTGGTTGTTCTCCGAGCCTGAGAAGGAGCCCGCTGTGGATACGAAGTTCACAAATAAGAGCCAAGAGGCGCTTCAGTCCGCCGCCATGAATGCGACTACTGCCGGCAATCCCCAGATTGAGCCTGCCCATTTGCTGAAGGCGCTGATGGACCAGCGCCAGGGGGTGGCCGTGGCGCTGCTTAAGGCTGCGGGTGCCAATCCAGACGCTGTCAGCGTCGCGGCGAGCAACGCGATCCATGACCTGCCCTCCAGTTCCGGCTCATCCGTCCAGCAACCCCAGTTCTCGCGCCCCCTTCTGCAGGTCATCAACGCAGCGCAGCAGGAGGCTGCCCAACTCGGTGATGCCTACGTTTCCACCGAGCATCTGCTTCTGGCGCTGTCAGTCGACAGCGGGCCTGCAGGCAAAGCGCTGCGTGACAACAACGCCGGCCACGATGTGCTGGCCGCTGCCCTTCCCACCGTCCGAGGAGATCGAAAAGTGACGAATGCCGATCCGGAGAACACCTTCCAGGCACTGGAAAAGTACAGCACCGACCTCACTGAACTGGCGAGGTCAGGAAAACTGGACCCCGTCATCGGCCGCGATGCTGAAATCCGCCGGGTCATCCAGGTGCTGAGCCGCCGAACGAAGAATAACCCGGTGCTGATCGGTGAACCCGGGGTCGGTAAGACCGCCGTCGTCGAAGGCCTGGCGCAGCGGATCGTGGCGGGGGATGTGCCGGAGAGTCTCAGCGGCAAGACACTGCTCTCGCTGGACCTCGGATCCATGGTGGCGGGTGCTAAGTACCGCGGCGAATTCGAAGAACGGTTCAAGGCCGTGCTGGAGGAGATCGCCAGCGCCGAAGGGCAGATCGTCACCTTCATCGATGAGATGCACACCGTTGTGGGCGCAGGGGCGGCTGAAGGATCCATGGACGCCGGCAACATGCTCAAGCCGATGCTGGCCCGCGGCGAACTGCGCCTGATCGGCGCCACTACGCTGAACGAATACCGTGAAAATGTGGAGAAGGACGCTGCGCTGGAGCGCCGTTTCCAGCAGGTCTTCGTGGGGGAGCCCAGCGTTGCGGACACCATCGGCATCCTCCGCGGCCTGAAGGAACGCTACGAAGCGCACCACAAGGTAGCGATCGCAGACTCGGCGCTGGTTGCGGCGGCTAACCTCTCCAACCGGTACATCACCGGCCGCCAGCTTCCGGACAAGGCCATTGACCTCGTCGATGAGGCCGCGTCGCGGCTGCGGATGGAGATCGACTCTGCTCCGGAGGAAATCGATGAGCTGCGCCGCGCCGTGGACCGGCTCACCATGGAGGAACTGGCTATCTCCGGGGAAACGGATGAGGCCTCGCTGGAACGCCTCGAAGTGCTCCGTGCGGACTTGGCGAACAAGAAGGAACAGCTCGCCGCCCTCAATGCCCGCTGGGAGGCGGAGAAGGCCGGCCTCAACCGCGTTGGCGACATCAAGGCCCGCATCGACGAACTGCGTTCGCTGGCTGAAAAAGCCCAGCGCGACGGCGATCTGGCCGAGGCATCCAGGATCCTGTACGGCGAGATCCCGGCCATGCAGAAGGAACTCGACGCGGCGCAGGAAGCCGAGCAGGACCAGTTCGGTGAGGAGGCCAGGGAACTGATGGTCTCCGAGGAAGTCACTGCCGACGACATCGCCGAAGTGGTCTCCGCCTGGACCGGGATCCCTGCCGGCCGCATGCTCCAGGGCGAGTCCCAGAAGCTGCTGGAGATGGAATCAGTCATCGGGTCCCGGCTGATCGGCCAGAGCAGCGCCGTCTCCGCCGTGGCGGACGCCGTCCGCCGTTCCCGCGCCGGGGTCAGCGATCCGGACCGGCCTACCGGTTCCTTCCTGTTCCTGGGCCCCACCGGCGTCGGCAAGACCGAACTGGCCAAGGCCCTTGCGGAGTTCATTTTCGACGACGAACGCGCCATAGTCCGTATGGACATGAGCGAGTATGCCGAAAAGCACACCGTGTCCCGCCTGGTTGGGGCTCCTCCCGGATACGTCGGATATGAGGAAGGCGGCCAGCTCACCGAGGCAGTCCGCCGACGCCCCTACTCCGTCATCCTGCTGGACGAGGTGGAGAAGGCCCACCCTGACGTCTTCGACATCCTGCTGCAGGTTCTCGACGACGGCCGGCTGACGGACGGGCAGGGCCGTACCGTGGACTTCCGCAACGTGATCCTGATCCTGACCTCCAACCTCGGGTCCCAGTTCCTGGTGGACCCGGGGCTGAACGAGGACCAGAAACGTGAATCAGTGATGTCCATGGTCAACGCCAACTTCAAGCCGGAGTTCCTGAACCGGCTGGATGACATCATCCTCTTCGACCCGCTGAGCCTGGAAGAGCTGTCCCAGATCGTGGACATCCAGGTCCGCGGGCTCGCCGCCCGGCTGAAGGACCGCCGCCTGACCCTGAAGGTCACCGACGCAGCACGCGAGTGGCTGGCGCTGACCGGATATGATCCGGCCTACGGCGCCCGGCCACTGCGCCGGCTGGTGCAGCGCGAAATCGGCGACAAACTCGCCAAGGGCATCCTGGCGGGCCGGATTTCCGACGGCGACACCGTCTTGGTGGATCGTCCCGAAGGCATCGGAGATGAACTCGGGGCACAGGGCCTCAGCGTGGAAGCAGTGGCGCCCGTCGGGTAGCTCCTGCGCAGACGAAAACCGGAAGGCCGCCAGCTGCGGCCTTCCGGTTTTGTTTGTCGCGCCTTGATATTCGTCTGGCCTCGTTCGGGGCTTGGACGATGGTCCTAGGGCTGGACGATGAGGGATTCTGTCAGATCTTCGCCCGGAGCAACCACAAAGCAGTCCACCCGGCGGTCGCCTGCGTCCCAGGAACTCTGGGTGGGGATGGCCCGGTTCAATTCCAGGTCTGAGTACTGGGAGGCGGAATCCGTGTACATCGCGGAAGAACAGACCTGCTCGGCCTTGGCAGTCAGCGCATCCGTGCCAGGGAAGGAATCCGAGTTGAGGTAGGACTCGCTGGCGACCAGCTGGGCATTGTGCGGGGTCTCGCAGGTGACTACCGTGACCTCTGCGTTAACGCTCTGGAAATCCTGGATGCAGGCGCCTGCCTCCAGATCGATGGGAGCGACCGAATCCTCCAGGACGCCCTCCTCCCGGTTGCTGTCAGCCACGACCGTGGCCAGCCAGATGCCGAGCAGGACAATGATCAGGATCGATCCGATGAGGACCAGTATGCGGGTGGTCCTGCTGCTGCCGCCGGTCTTGGCGGCGGCTTCTTCGGCTTCCCTGGTGCGCCGCGCCCGCCGCGAATCGGCAGGTACGGCTGAGGAACCGGAAGGATGAACTACGTGGGTGACTCCGGTGTCTGCTGAATCCTCGGCCGGGACCTTTTTGGTCAGCGAGAGGGATGCAAAGGAATCGGTAACGGGCGCGGCAACATCGGTGCTGTCGCCGCTGACCACGGCTGTGGCGATAACGGGCTGCGCACCGGTGCGGCCGGTTGTGCCGGCGGTGCTGGCAGTCAGCGCCGTATCTTCCTCCTCCCCGGCATGCTGGGGGAGAGCGGTGTCCTTAGTGGCCCCGGCGTCCGCTGCGGCAGCGTCGTCCGAAGCATTAGCATCGTCCGCGTTGGCAGTGTTGTCCCCAGAAGGCAAAGTGTCCTCGGTGCCTTCACCGGTGCCTACACCGGTGTCCGTCGGATCTTCGTCCGCCTTGCCGGCAGGACTTTCCCCGGTCGAGTTCGGCTTATCCCCGGAATCCGTATCCTGCGCAGAATCCCTGTCCTTGGCTGAATCCGAAGTCTCCGCCGATTCTCCCGATCCCGCAGCCTTTGCAGCCCCAGCCGCCCCTTCAGCCTTTGCAGGTTCGGCTGTGCCTAAACCGGAGCCGGAATCAGAGTCGTCCTCAGCGGGATGGGCAGCCGGGTCCTCCGGCGGGGCGGGGGCGGCACCCTGGTCAGCCCTGTCAGCCTGGTCAGCCAGCTCGGCGGCATCGGGGGCAGCCTCAGCGGCTTCCTCCCCGGCGTCGCTGCCGTCAGCCTCAGGGGGAGCCCCTGCCTCTCCGGCAGCGGGTTCCAGCTCAGTGAGGCCCTCCCCGGCGTCAACGGCGATTTCGGTGCCTTCGGGGGCGGGCTCGGTAATGCCGGCCTGCTTGCCGGCTTCAGCTGCCTCTTCCGAAACCGCCCGCACCTCGGCTGCGGCCTCAGGAAGCGAAGCGGCCTCGGCTGCCTCAGCGCTGATGGAAGGGGTCTCCAGCGACGGTTCTGCGAGATGCACGTCTTCGACGGGAATGACAACGGGTTCCAGCGGAGCAGCCTGCTGGACCTCGGACTCAAACACTTGGGCCCATGCCTCGGCGTCACGGGTCCCGCCGCCGGAAAGCCAGGCCGGTGCTTCGGTGTGGGAGACCAAGTCGGTCAGGACGGCGTCTGGCTCCGAGGCGGGGGGTGCCGCCGGTTCCCCGGCGGGCCCGGATTCCAGGTCTGCGGTTTCCGGCTGTGGCTCGTGGTCCGCTGGCTCAGAACCTGTTGGCTCGGAATCTGTGGGCTCGGGGGCCGCTGGCTCCGGGCCTGTTGATTTGGGTGTCGTGGGTTCGTCTGCTGGCCCGGAGGCGTCCTTAGCGCCGGGACCGCTGCGCAGCGGTGGCCGTTTGGTCCCGCCCTTGGAGCCGAGCAGTCCCTTGGCAACGGTGCCCTTCTTCGCAGAGGCCGGCCGCTTGGCACCAGGGGTGCGTCTGCCTGTTTTCCCCGGTTTACCTGCTTTCCCGGGTGTGCCGGGCTGCTCGGCCTTGTCTACGGGGGAAGCACCCGGTCCGGGGCGCCCACTGGTTGCTGACTGCTGCGGCTTGATAACGGGAATGCTCCTTGTGGCGGGGTTGTTCCGGAGAGGCGGTGCTGCCTTCGCAGCGGGAGGAGTTGCCCCGGAACCCTTGGGGACGGCGCTGCCCTTCGCGGGCGGGGAAGGCCGCAGGGACTTCCCGGGCAGGGATGAACCTGCCCGTGGCGTCCGCTTCTGATCGCTCATGGTGAACGTCTGTCCTCCCTATTCGTGGCCACGCTGGTGTCCCGCAACGTCTGTTCCTCCCTGACTTTAGCGAATTTGCAGGTGGCAGCGCAGTACGCACCGGTCACGGACCAGGAGTAAACTTGGAAGTTGAGTGCGCGTGAGGTCATGCAGGGGCACAACGACGCGGGAAAACATGTAACCTGTAGATACGACAAATTGACCAAATTCCGGGGCCTCGCTCTCCTGCCCGAGCGACCACCTCCGGATCGACGCAAAAAGGGGGTCACGCCATGGGGCGCGGCCGTCAAAAGGCAAAAGCAACCAAGCAGGCACGCGAGATGAAGTACTTCACTCCTGCCACGGACTACTCGGCCCTGCAGCGAGAGCTGTCTGGTCCAACGAGCCGTCCATCGAGTCGATATCCCGAGGAACCGGCCGAGCCGGACTACTCGGCGTACGAGGATAAGTACGCAGATCAATTTGGCGATGAAGACGACGAGGACGAGGGTTCCCGCCGCATCGGCTAGATGCAGCACATCCCTCGTTTTCCGGCAAGCCAATTGCCCTCCTTCAGCGGATCACCGGTCGGTGGATCCGCTGAAGGGCGTTTAAACGGGTTTTAGCAGCGCACCACGGAGCTGGACACCCACAAGGTCACGCCGGCAATCGATCAAAAAGATCACCAGCAACAAGATCCCCAGCAACAAGATCATCGGCAAAAAAGAGGGTGGACACTCATGGAGTGTCCACCCTCTTTTGCGTTGAAGGCTGGTGACCGCTTAGGCGTAGCTGCCAACCAGGCGGACGGCGCCGCCGTCGACACCCTTGGCGCCCTGGACGTAGTCCGGGTTAGCGGTGTCGGGTTCCCCTGCTGTTCCCACAGTTCCCATGGTCCAGGCCGGAACACCGCGCTCGGCCAGGCGGGCTAGGGCAGCGTCGGCTCCGGCGGCGTCGACAATCGCCACCATGCCAACCCCCAGGTTCAGTGTCCGCTCCAGATCTGGAAGCGGAACGTTGCCCAGTTCGCCAATGAGCTTGAAGACCGGGGGAAGCTCCCAGGTGGAGCGGTCAATGGTGGCTTCCATGCCCTTGGGCAGCACCCGGGCCAGGTTCGCGGCCAGCCCGCCGCCGGTGACGTGGCTGAAGCCGTGGACACCTGCCGGAGCGAAGCGTGCCAGGTCCAGGCAATCCGCGGCATAGACACGGGTGGGCTCGAGCAGTTCTTCGCCGAGGGTGCGTCCCAGTTCCGGGATCTGGCGTTCGAGCTGCCAGCCGGCGTGGTTGATCACGCGGCGGACCAGGGAGTAACCGTTGGAATGGATACCGGAGGACGCCAGGCCAATAACCACGTCACCGTTGCGCACCCGCTCCGGGCCGAGCAGGTCCGCAGCTTCCACAACGCCGGTGGCGGCACCGGCGACGTCGTACTCGTCAACGCCCAGCAGTCCGGGATGCTCGGCAGTCTCTCCGCCCACCAGGGCAGTGCCGGCAACTTCGCAGGCTGCGGCGATGCCGCGGACGATGTCCGCGATGCGTTCCGGGACCACCTTGCCGCATGCAATGTAGTCGGTCATAAACAGCGGTTCGGCTCCAACCACCACGATGTCATCCACAACCATGCCAACCAGGTCGAAACCGATGGTGTGGTGGATATCGAGGGCCTGGGCGATGGCCACCTTGGTGCCGACGCCGTCTGTGGAGGTTGCCAGCAGCGGCTTCCTGTAGGTCAGGAGCCGGGAGACGTCGTAGAGTCCGGCGAATCCGCCGACCCCGCCGATGACGCTGTCATTGTGGGTGGCCTTGACGGCCGCCTTCATCAGTTCAACGGCTTTGTCGCCGGCTTCGACGTCCACACCTGCGGAGGCGTAGGTGATGGCGTTTTCGCTCGCGCTCATACTGGTTCTTTCTTGTCTGTCGGTGTCAGGAGGTTCTCGAATTCGCTGTCCGGGCCGGGATCGCAGCCATTGGAGCCGTCCGCGTCCGCGGAGTTCTCCAGCAGGTTCTTGCCCAGGCGGTCAGCGGAGGGAAGTTCGATGGGGTACTCGCCGGTGAAGCAGGCGGTGCAGAGTTTCTCCCGCGGCTGCTGGGTTGCCCCGATCATGCCGTCGTCAGAGATATAGGCCAGGGTGTCCGCCCCGATGGAGGTGCAGATTTCTTCGACCTCGGCGCCGTTGGCGATCAGCTCGGCGCGGGAGGCGAAGTCGATGCCGTAGAAGCAGGGCCACTGAACGGGCGGTGAGGAGATCTTGACGTGGACTTCCTTCGCGCCGACCTCGCGCAGCATCCGCACAATGGCGCGCTGCGTGTTGCCGCGGACGATCGAGTCGTCCACCACCACTACGCGCTTGCCGCGGATCACGGATTCCAGGGCGTTGAGCTTCAGCTTGATGCCCAGCTGACGCAGGGTCTGGCTGGGCTGGATGAAGGTGCGGCCCACGTAGGAGTTCTTGACGAAACCGTGCGCGAAGGGAATACCGGACTGCTCGGCGTAGCCCACGGCGGCCGGTGTGCCCGATTCCGGAACCGGAATCACGATGTCGGCGTCCACGGAGTTTTCGCGGGCCAGCTGGCGGCCCATTTCCACGCGGGATTCGTAGACCGAGCGCCCGTTGATGGTTGCATCCGGGCGGGCCAGGTAAACGTATTCGAATACGCAGCCGGCAGGGGTCGGTTCTCCGAACATCTGCGAACGGACTCCGTTTTCATCGATCGCGATGAACTCGCCGGGCTTGATTTCGCGGATGAAGGTAGCACCGACAGTGGCCAGGGCAGATCCTTCGGAAGCGACAACCCAGCCGCGGTTCAGCCGCCCAAGGACCAGAGGGCGGACGCCGTAGGTGTCACGCGCGGCGTACAGGGTGCCTTCGTCCATAAAGACGAAGGAGAACGCGCCGCGCAGTTTGGGCAGCAGCTCGAGCGCTGTTGCTTCCAGGGTGCGGCCGTCCGTGCCGTTGAGCAGCGCGGTGACCAGAGCCGTGTCAGAGGTGTTGCCCTGGGCGATTTCGCCCGCGCGGGGGCGGCCCTGGCGTTCCAGGATCAGGTCATAGAGTTCTGCGGAGTTGGTGAGATTGCCGTTGTGGGCCAGTGCTACTGTGCCGGAGGCTGTCGCACCGAGGGTCGGCTGCGCATTGGCCCAGTGGGAACCGCCGGTTGTGGAGTAGCGGCAGTGGCCGATGGCGATGTGCCCCAGCAGGGTGTTGAGGGTGGTCTCGTCGAAAACCTGGGAGACCAGGCCCATGTCCTTGTAAACGCTGATTCGTTTGCCGTCGCTGGTTGCGATTCCCGCGGACTCCTGTCCGCGGTGCTGCAGCGCATACAAACCGTAGTAGGTAAGCTTCGCTACCTCTTCGCCGGGGGCCCAGACACCGAAAACGCCGCAGGCATCCTGCGGTCCTTTCTCGCCGGGCATGAGATCGTGGGAAAGCTTTCCGTCACCGCGTGCCATAGGAATTATTCTCTCATGACCGCCGCGTGCAGCCGGTTCTGGGGCAGAGCGTTACGCGGCGGGGGATCCGCCGGTGTTACCGGGCTCGTCATCAGCTGCTTCGACGATGGCGTGCTTGGCACGGCGGACACTGATCCGGTCCAGGACGAGCGCAGCGATCGAGCCCAGTCCCACGCCGGGAAGCGCGAGGATCACGAAAAAGAAGCCCAGAACTGACTCACGGGTGTACTGCGGGTTCTCCGGCCCGGTGTAGGCCATCACCACGGCCACAACAAAGGCGGCAACCGCGCCCAGCACCATAAAGGGAACGAAGCGGGGAGCGCGGCGAATGGTGATCTCGCGCCGCTCAGGGCTGTGCTGCTCGGAAGTCATACGGGAATTCTACCGGCAGTAGAGGCTACTGTCCGACGCCGGTCCCAAGCTCCGGGAACAGCGGAAGGCACTCGGACAGGTCTGCGCGAAGCCCCGAGGCAGAGACTTTCCCGGCGGCGACGGCGCCGGTCCAGGACAGCGAACCGGTCACCAGGGCAAGCCAGGTGGCCGCGTCTGTCTCCACCACATTGGGCGGTGTACCGCGTGTATGCCGCGGCCCCGGGATGCATTGGGTAACGCCAAACGGCGGCACCCGCACTTCCACGCTGTTGCCCGGTACCCGCTCCGCCAGCTCCTCGAGCGCAAAGCGCACGGCTGTCGCCGTCGTCGTCCGGTCTGTTCCACTTGCAGCCGCAGCCGCAGCGGAAAGTGCTGCCCGGCCGTCGGCGGCGGAAATCCTGCGCCGTGCCATGCCTCAGTCCAGCAGTGCGGTGACGGGGGCGGCCAGCCGGAGACTCCCGACCGGGTTGCCGCCGCCGAGGACCGGCGGGACAACCTTGGCGAGGACCTTGAAAACGGCTTCCGGGTCGATCGCACCGCTGGCCGCAAGCAGGGTCAGGCCCACCAGGGTTGCAGCCCGTCCGTTGCCGTCGAGCATCTTCAGGGCAACGGCAACGCCGGTGCTGGTACCCAGGACCAGGACGCCTTCGGCACCGCTCTTGGCGATGACACCGAGGTCCTCCATCACAATGGTGTTTTCCTTGCCCGCACCGTGCACGGCCCAGGGGTAGTCGAGCATGGCGGTGGCCACGGTGGCGGCACGCGCGTCACCGTGCTTGCCGGACGGGGCCTGGGCCAGCCGGCCGATGCCCCGGGCCAGTCCGGTCAGGGAAACCGCTGCCAGCGGAGCTCCGCAGCCGTCCACGGCCCAGTGGGCAGGTGTTTCCCCGCAGTATTCTTCGACAACGCGGGCGACGCCCTGCTGCATTGGGTGCTGCGGATCCAGGTAGGTTGCGGTGTCCCAGCCGTTTTCGGTGCAGGCCCAGAGGAAGGCTGCATGCTTCCCGGAACAGTTGAACGCAATTTTCTGTTTCCCGGCGCCGGAGCGGATCAGCGCTGTCCGCGCTTCCTCGTTCTGCGGCCAGTCCGCCGGGCACTGCAGGTGCTCTTCGGTCAGGCCTGCGGCCTCCAGCATGCCGCGGACGACGTCGGTATGTTCTTTCGCGCCCGTATGGCTGGCCGCGGCGAGAGCCACCTGCGGTCCTCGCAGGGGAACGCCGGCCTGCATCGCGGCGACCGCCTGAAAGGGCTTGAGGGAGGAACGGGGGAAGACCGGCGTAGTGATGTCGCCGAGGGCAGTGACCACCGACCCGTCAGCCGAGAGGACGACGGCGGACCCCACATGCCGTGACTCGATGAAACCGTTGCGTTCCACAACGGCGAGTTCGACGGCATCAGCGGCAGTAAAAGTGGCAGGCATACTGCCAGTCTACGAAAGTCCGGCGCGCAGCCCGGGACGCGCGCTGGTATCCGCGGAAGGTTGTTGCCGGTGTAGGGGAGCGGGCCGACGCGGGGTCCGGAAAATGTGAGCCGACGCGCGCGGTGAGGCAGGGGCGCGATGACCGCCCCGGCACAGCCATCGAGCCCGCCTGCCGCATTGCCCGCACCGGCGAACCCAAAGAGCCCGCCGCTCTTTACTATCCGCTCCGCCCACGGCGCGGGCAACGCCTCCGGGTGAAACCGGTACCGTCGGCCGCCGTCATGCTGATGCCCCGGCTTTCAGGCCGCGCGTCCCTGCCAGTACGCTGAATGATTGTGAAGGTTCTCGTTGTTGGCCCCGGTGGCCGCGAACACGCCATTGTCCGGGCATTGCTGGCCGACCCCTACGTTTCGGAAGTCCATGCGGCTCCCGGAAACGCCGGAATCGCCCAGATTGTGCCAGTCCATCCCGTCAACGCCAGCGATCCCGCGGCCGTGACCGAACTGGCCCGCAGCCTCGGTTCAGACCTCGTGATTGTCGGGCCTGAGGCTCCGCTCGCCGCCGGCGTATCCGACGCGCTGGCCGAAGCCGGTATCCCGGTCTTCGGCCCGTCCCGCGAGGCGGCCCAGCTCGAAGCATCGAAAGCGTTCGCCAAGCAGATCATGGCCGCTGCCAATGTCCCCACCGCGATGGCCCGGGTGGCCGCCACGGCTGAGGAAGCCGCGGACGCGCTGGACACCTTCGGTGCGCCGTACGTGGTCAAGGACGACGGGCTTGCGGCTGGGAAGGGCGTCGTCGTTACGTCCGACCGGGATGAAGCCCTGGCCCACGCCGAAGCCTGCTTCGACGCCGGCGGCACCGTGGTGATCGAGGAATACCTCGACGGCCCCGAAGTCTCCCTCTTTGTCCTCTCCGACGGGCGGCATGTGGTGCCGCTCGCCCCCGCGCAGGACTTCAAGCGCATCTTCGACAACGATGAAGGCCCCAATACCGGCGGCATGGGTGCCTACTCGCCGCTCGAGTGGGCGCCGGCAAACCTGGTCGACGACGTTATTGCCCGCGTCGCCCAGCCAACCGTGGATGAAATGGCTGCCCGCGGCACACCGTTTGTCGGTGTGCTGTACTGCGGGCTGGCGCTCACCTCCCGCGGGATGCGCGTCATCGAATTCAACGCGCGCTTCGGCGATCCGGAAACCCAGGCCGTTCTGGCCCGGCTGAAGACTCCGCTCGGCGGGCTGCTGCTGGCTGCCGCCAAGGGCGAGCTGGATGCCATGGAGCAGCTGAAGTGGGACGCGCGCACCGCCGTCGCCGTCGTCGTCGCATCTGAAAACTACCCCGACACACCGCGCACCGGAGACCCGATCCTGGGTCTGGTGGAAGCGGAAGCGATCGAGGGTGTGCACGTGCTGCACGCCGGAACCCGGATCGATGACGCGGAGATCGTCAGCGCCGGAGGCCGGGTGCTCGCCGTCGTGGCCCTGGGCCAGGACCTGGTGCAGGCACGGGACCTCGCGTATGCCGGCGTCGCCGAGATCGGCCTGGAGGGCTCGCAGCACCGGACCGACATTGCGCTCAAGGCCTCCCGCGGCGAAATCGTGGTGCCGGCCGGCAGCGCGGGCGTCGACAACGAGAAGGAACTTTCATGAGCGAGGCACCGCAGCTGCAGGGCTGGCAGCACATCTACTCCGGGAAGGTCCGCGACCTGTACGTTCCGGCCGGCACGGACGCTCCGGATGACCGGGTGCTGGTGGTCGCCAGCGACCGGATCAGCGCCTACGACCACGTGCTTTCCAGCACCATCCCGGACAAGGGCCGGATCCTGACCCAGCTCAGCCTGTGGTGGTTCGACCAGCTGAAGAGCATTCCCAACCACGTGATTTCCGCGGACGAAGGTGTTCCGGCCGAAGTCGCCGGGCGCGCCATGATCTGCAGGAAGCTGGAGATGTACCCGGTGGAGGCCATCGCCCGCGGCTACCTCACCGGTTCCGGGCTTCTCGAGTACAAGAACTCGCAGACCGTTTGCGACGTGCCGCTGCCGGCCGGCCTGGTCGACGGCTCGCGGCTGGAGCCGGCGATTTTCACGCCGTCAGCCAAGGCTGAGGTGGGCGAGCATGACGAGAACATTAATTACGACGCCGTCGTCACCGCCGTGGGTGCCGAGACCGCCGCGAAGATCCGCGACCTGACGCTGGAGATCTACACCACCGCCGAGGCGATTGCCCGGGAGCGGGGGATCATCCTGGCGGACACCAAGGTGGAGTTCGGCCTGGATCCGGCCACCGGCCTGGTCACCCTGGGCGATGAGGTGCTGACCCCGGATTCCTCGCGGTTCTGGGATGCCTCCCTGTACGAGCCGGGCCAGGCGCAGCCGTCCTTCGACAAGCAGTACGTCCGGGACTGGCTCACGTCACCGGAATCCGGCTGGGACAAGGCCTCGGACACCCAGCCTCCCGCGCTGCCGGCCGACGTCGTCGAGCGCACCCGCGCCCGCTACATCGACGCGTACGAGCGATTGACCGGAAAGACGTTCGTCTAGCTTTCCTGCCCACGGCCCCGGGATTTCCCGGGGCCGTTTTGCGTCTCGGCCCTGCGTCTCACCCCCGGAACGTCAGGTGGATCGTCCCGCTCTCCGCTGTTTCCGCACTGACGTCGTAGGCGTCTTCGAGGCCGCGGAGACCTTCCCACAGGTTGATGCCGCGCCCCAGCAGGATAGGGGCGATGCCTACGTGCAGCTGGTCGACCAGCCCGGCTTCCAGGAACGACTTAACCACCGTCGGGCCACCGCCGACCCGGATGTCCTTGCCCCCGGCAGTTTCCGTGGCCAGTTCCAGGGCTTCCTCGGGGGAGGCGGTGAGGAACTCGAACCTGGTTCCGTTAGCCATTTCGACCGGCGGGCGCGGCGTATGGGTCAGAACGTAGACCGGGACCCGGAACGGCGGCTCGTCGCCCCACCAGCCCTGCCAATCCGGATCGTCAGGGAAGTTGTGCAGGCCAAACATGCCAGCTCCCATAATTTCCGACCCGATCTGATCAAAGTAGGCCTGGGCGTACTTGTCGTCCACACCTGTGGTCCCTTCACCGCCGGTCTCAAGCAGTACCCGCTCCCGGAAGGTCCGGGTCGCGGCATACGGGCCAACGAGCCGGCCCCAATCCTGCCCGAATGGATTCTCCGGGGTCTGGTCTGTGGTGGTGGCGTATCCGTCGAGGGAGATGTTGAGGTCAACACGAACAGCCATGGGGGGCTCCTGGGGGGCTAGGCAGAAAGTGAACCTGAGCTTACCGCCGGGACAGGATGATGCAAGGGCATCAGGATCAGTGGCCGGAACGGAGCCGTATTCCGCATTCTTTGCCGGTGGGTTTGCCCTCGAGGGTGACCTAGCAGAAGGCAACAAAAAAGGACCCGCTGAAAACAGCGGGTCCTTCATTGTTTTGGTCGGGGTGACAGGATTTGAACCTGCGACCTCGTCGTCCCGAACGACGCGCGCTACCAAGCTGCGCCACACCCCGTAACCACTGCCGGTGGAAGGTTTCCCTCCCGGCCAAGCAACTTTACAAGTGTACTCGACAACCTGCGGGAGCGCGAAATTCAGCTCCTGGGGGAGGCGAAACACACTAGACGAGCGAATCCTGCCAGGCAGCGTTCAATGCTGCGAACCGTCCGGTACCGCTGGTCAGATCCTTCGGGGTGCCGTCCTCAACGACCTCGCCGTCCGCCATCACCAGCACGCGGTCGGCGATCTCCACCGTGGAAAGCCGGTGCGCGATGATCAGCGCGGTCCGGTTGCCCAGGAGGGTTTTCAGGCCCTGCTGCACCAGCCGTTCGCTGGGGATGTCCAGCGACGAGGTTGCCTCATCCAGGATCAGCACCGCCGGGTCGGCCAGGAACGCGCGGGCAAAGCTGATCAGCTGGCGCTGCCCGGCGGAGACCCGGCCGCCGCGCTTGTTCACATCGGTCTGGTACCCCTCGGGAAGCAATCCGATGAACTCGTGGGCTCCGACCGCCCGGGCCGCCGCCTCAATCTCCTCCTGCGAGGCCCCGGGTTTGCCCAGGGCAATATTCTCTGCCACCGAGCCGCTGAACAGGAACGCCTCCTGGGTCACCATCACGACGGCGCGGCGCAGGTCCCGCTGGGTCAGGTCCCGTAGGTCCACCCCGTCCAGCAGCACGGCACCGGAGGACGGGTCATAGAAGCGGGCGATCAGCTTGGCCAGGGTCGACTTGCCGGCGCCGGTCTGGCCCACCAGGGCCACCGTCTGCCCGGCAGGAATGTGCAGGTCCATCCGCGGCAGGACCACCGGGCCGTCGCCGTAACGGAACTCCACGCCGTCGAACCTTATGTCTCCACTGGCCTCCGGGAGGGACACCGGGTGTTTCGGCGGCCGCACAGTGGGAATCTCTTCGAGCAGACCGGACACCTTCTCCAGTGCGGCGGAGGCCGACTGGAAGGAGTTGTAGAACATGGCCATCTGGTCCACCGGCTGGAAGAAGCGCTTGGTGTACAGCAGCAGTGCCAGCAGCGCGCCGACTTCCATGCCGCCGTCGAGCACCCGGTAACCGCCCACCAGCAGTACCAGAGCCACCGTGGCGTTGCCGATCAGGATCAGTCCAGGCTGGAAAACGCCGTTGAGGTTGATGGAGCGCAGCGTGGCCCGGCGGTAATCCTCGGCCAGCTCGTCATTTTTCTCTGCGTTGACCTTCTCGCGGCGGAAGGCCTTCACGGCCCGGATGCCGGTCATGGTTTCGATGAAGTGCACGATCAGCCGGGCAGAGGTGACCCGGGAAGCGCGGTAGGCGATCTGGGAGCGCTTCTGGTACCAGCGTGTGAGCAGGTACATCGGTACAAAGGCGACACAAAGCAGGACTCCGGTGCGCCAGTCCAGGGCGAAGATACTGATTGCCACGAAGAGCATGTACATCGCCCCGGACGCCAGTGAGCTGATTCCGGAATCAAGCAGTTCCCGCAGTGCCTCCAGGTCAGAGGTCTGCCGCGAAATGATCCGCCCGGAGGTGTACCTTTCGTGGAATTCCAGACTGAGCCGCTGGGTGTGCCGGAAGACCCGCAGGCGCAGATCCAGCAGCATCGCCTGGCTTAGCTGCGCCGTCGACCGGACGTAGCCCGCGGTCAGGGCGGCGGCCAGCACCGCCGCGAGCAGGTACGCGCCGCCGGAGAGCAGCAGCGGAACCGAGCTCCCGCTGCGCAGGGCCGGGAGGGCATGGTCGATGCCGTAGGCGATGATCGCCGGGCCGGCCACGCGGGCGGCCTGGGAAATGACCACCAGGACGATGGTGAGGATAAAGCGGCCGCGGTTGGGGAGCAGCAGGGAACGGAGCAGGGCCAGTGAACGACGGCGGACGGCTTGGTTCTCCGCCCGGTCCAGGTTGAGGTTGTCCTCGCCCGCGGTTCCGGTGGCTGCCGCCGGGCTGCCGTTCTCCCCGGGCAGGGGAGCGCCGCCGCGGCGGATGCTGAACCGGCTCACAGGACCACCTCGTCTTCGTCACCGGATTCCAGCTGGCTGTCCAGGTCCTGCGGGGTGGCGGGCAGGCTGGCGATGACATGCCGGTAATGCTCGTTTGCCGCCAGCAGTTCGGCGTGGCTTCCCACGGCCGTGATCCGTCCGCTTTCCAGCAGTGCCACCCGGTCGGCGAGGCTCACCGTTGAGGGCCGGTGCGCCACCACCAGCGTGGTGGTCTCGGCCAGGACTTCGCGCAGCCGGTGTTCCACCAGTTCCTCGGTGCGCACGTCCAGGGCGGAAAGTGGATCGTCCATGATCAGGACGCTGGGCCGCGCGGCGATGGCCCGGGCCAGGGCGATCCGCTGGCGCTGACCGCCGGAGAGGCTGAGGCCTTCCTCGCCGATCAGCGTGTCAGTACCGTCGGGAAGCGAATAGACGAACTGGGCCTGCGCCACGTCGAGGGCTTCGCGCAGCAGGAGCTCCGCCTCGGCGCCGGTACCGGGATCTGCACCGAGCAGGACGTTGTCCCGGACCGAGCTGGAAAACAGGGTGGTGTCCTCGAACGCGACGGCCACAATGGAGCGCAGCTCTTCCAAAGCGTAGTCGCGGAGGTCGATGCCGTCGATCCGGATATTCCCGCCGGTCACGTCGTACAGCCGGGGCACCAGCTGCAGCAGGGTGGACTTGCCGCTGCCGGTGATCCCAACCAGCGCCATGGTTTCGCCGGCGCGCAGGTCCAGGGTGACACCGTCGAGCACATCCGGCCGATCTCCGTCCGCATCCGGGTAGGCGAAATGGACATCCTCGAACGCCAGATGGCCGTGTACCTGCTGCGGCCGGCGGGGCTGCGCCGGATCAGCGATGGTGCGCCGGGCGTCCATGACCTCGAAGTGCCGGTCGATCGCGGTTTTCGCGGTAAGGGTCATGGAAAGCAGTGGCCCCATGGATTCGACCGGACCGGCGACGACGGCGGCGGTGGCGAAGAACGCGACCAGGGCGCCGATGCTTAGCTCCCCGGCGTTGACCAGCAGGATGCCCCAGACCAGGGACACGGCCAATGCGGCTTCCGGCAGCAGGGTGACCACCAGGGAAAACTTCGCCAGGGAGTTCGCCTTGAAGACCTCGGTCTGGCGCAGGCCCTGGGCCTGTTCCTCGAACGCGTCCAGCGCTTCCGTACTGCGGCCGAAGGCCTTGAGCACGCGGATGCCGTGGACCGATTCCTCCACGGTGGTAGCCAGGTCTCCGGCCTGGTCCTGGCTCTGCCGGGAGACCCGGCCGTAAAAGCGCCGGAACCGGAAGCCGTAGACGATGATCGGGACGGCAGCCAGCAGGAACACCAGCGCCAGCTGCCAGCTGGTGAAGAACATGATGGTGATGCCGATGACCACGGTCAGGGCGGTGACGATCAGCATCATCGCGCCGAAAGCCATCCAGCGGCGGATCAGGTTCAAGTCGCTCATCGCCCGGGAAAGCAGCTGGCCCGAGCCCCAGCGGTCGTGGAAAGCTACCGAGAGGTCCTGCAGATGCCGGTAGAACGAGGTGCGCAGCCCGGTCTCCACAGTGGTGGCCGGGGCGATGGCGAACTGCCGCCGCAGGGCCATAAACGCCGCTTCCAGGATGCCGAGCAGCAGGACGATGCCGGTGGCCCACCACAGTGCGGAAGACGGGGCCTCGGGCTGCAGATAGGAATTCACCAGGATCCGCAGCACCTGCGGGATGGCCAGAGCGACGATGCTGGCACCCACGGCACAGAGGAAACCAAGGAACAGGCGCGGAAGAATCGGTTTGATGTGCGGGTACAGACGCCCCAGGGACTGCCACAAAGTTGTCTGCGGGGGCATGGATCCTCTTCGTGCCGGGCTGGCCGCACGGTGGGTGCGGACCGCGTTACCGCTCAATCGTAGGCCACGGGACCCGCGGGGCAGAACGGCGTCAGCCAGAAACGGCCCGCGGATTCCGGGGCAGCACCTCGGCCGGCCGGGGCTGTTATCCGGCTGGGGGAGTGAGCGTGAGGAGCACGGCCTCGGGCCGGCATGCGAAACGAACCGGCGCGAACCGGGAGGTACCGATGCCCGCAGAAACGTTCAACGGAACGCTCCGCCCGTTGTGCTCCCAATCAGTGAGGCCCTTGGCCCGCCAGGTCGGCAGGTCGCAGTTGCTGACCAGCGCGCCGTAGCCCGGGATGCAGACCTGCCCGCCGTGGGTGTGCCCGGCGAGAATGAGTTTGGCGCCCCCGTCGGTGAAGTAATCCAGCACCCGCTGGTAGGGGGCATGGGCGACACCGATCCGCAGGTGCCGGGCATTGCCCGAGGACGCGCTCCCGGCCGGGAAGCCAGCGTAGCGGTCGCGCTTCAGATGGGGATCGTCGACGCCGGAGAAATCCAGCCGGAGTCCGCCCAGGACCATGGACTGGTTCCGGTTGGTCAGGTCTATCCATCCTGCGTTGCCGAAGGCGGAAAACATCTGCCCGTAGGGGAGTTTCCGGGGTTCTTTGCGCAGCTTGGACGGCGAGGTGAAGTACGTGAACGGGTTCTTCAGCACCGGGGCGTAGTAGTCGTTGGAGCCCGGAACAAACACGCCCGGAAACCGCATCAGCGGCTTCAGCGACTCCAGCAGCGGCGAAATCGCCTCCAGATGGCTGAGATTGTCCCCGGTGTTGACCACCAGATCCGGCTCAAGGTCCGCGAGCGAGCGCAGCCAGCGGGTCTTGCGGGCCTGCCCCGGCACGTAGTGGATGTCGGAAAGATGCAGGACCCGCAGGGGTTTGCTGCCCGGCGGAAGCACAGCGACAGTCTCGGTGCGGATGCCGAAGAGGTTCCGCTCAATGAGCGAACCGTAGGCGAAAGCCCCGGCGCCGGCAGCGGCCACGCTGCCGGCGGCCCAGGCCGCTGTCTTAAGCGCCGGGAAGGCGTTCCGGGTCGTCAAGGCTAGTCGTTGTCCTGGTCGTTGCCGTTGTTTCCCGAATTGTTGTTGTTGCCCGAGTTGCCGTTATTGCCGCCGTTGTTGTTGCCCGTGCCGGAATTGCTGGGCGCGGGGGTGGAGCGCGGCGGTGCCGGTGTCTGGCCGATGACGCTGGCCGGCGGGTTGGTGAACGGATTGGCTTCGTACTGTCCGGCCACGCGCTGGATGAAGTTCTTCCAGGAGGGACCGGCGATCAGTGAACCGTCGACCTCAGGATAGATCCGTCCGCCGATCAGCTTGTCCGACATGGTGGTGTTGTTGGCTTTCCAGTTGCCGATCCAGGTGGCGGTGGACAGCCCGGTGCTGTACCCCATGAACCAGGTCTGGGACCGGAAGTCGTTGGTGCCGGTCTTCCCTGCCGTCGGCACGCCGACCTGCAGGTTGATGCCGGAGCCGTTGGTCATCACGCGTTGGGTTGCCATGTTGACACCCTGCGCAACTTCCTTCTTCATCACCTGTTCGCAGTCCTGTTCCGGCACCGGAAGATCGGTTCCTTCCGGAGTCTTCACGGAGACCAGGGCCCGCGGCTCGCACTTCAGGCCCTCGGCCGCGAAAGTCGCGAAACCGGTGGCCATGGACAGCGGCGAAGCGTCGCCGCCGCCACCGAAGGTGGACGGCGGATCAACCGAGAGCATTTCCCGTTCGCCGGAGGCGCCCTTGCCGTTGTGCACCCCGGCGGCGAAGGCGATCTCCTGGAACTTGCAGAGATCCAGTTCCCGGGCCTCGGCCAGCGTGATCGTGTTGAAGGAGTTGGCCAGGCCGTCGATCACCGTGGTGTTTTTGTAGTTGGTGTCGCCGTAGTTGATCGGCGTCCAGGGCTCAGTGCTGACATAGGCACCGCCGTAGCAGCTGGCATTCCAGCGGGTCCCGGCGGGGTAGGTGCGCTTGCTGCCGTTGAGCGTGGTGTTCAGCGTCTTGCCGGCGTCGAGCCACGCGGCGACGGTGAACGGTTTGTAGGTTGAGCCGGGCTGGAACCCGCCCAGGCCGTTGAGGTACTTGTTTGGATCGCCGTCCTGGTACGCGTCCACGTTGAAGTTCTGCACGGAGTTTCCGTCGGCCAGCTCAGGCGTGAACCGGGTGTTCTGTGCCATCACCTTGATGGCGCCGGTGCCCGGCTCGACGCTGACCATGGAGTGGCCGATCTCCGCGTCGGTGGTGTCCGGGTTAGCGGTCTCGTTGATCGCGGTCTGTGCCGCGTTCTGCAGGACCGGGTCCAGCGTGGTGTTGATGCTCAGGCCGCCGCGGTACAGCAGCTTGTTCCGGTCGTCGTAGGTGGCGCCGTAGCGCTCGTCGTTGAGCACCAGCTGCTTGACGTAGTCACAGAAGTAGGGTGCCTGCTCGGCGCCGACACAGCCGTTGAGGACCGGGGTCAGGTTCAGTTCCAGGCCGGTGGCAACCGCGGCGTCGTGCTCCTCCTGCGTGATGCGGCCCTTATCCAGCATGGCGTTCAGCACCAGGTTCCGGCGCTCCAGCGAACGCTCCGGATTCAGCTCCGGACTGTAGTACGTGGGGCCATTGACGACGCCGGCCAGCAGCGCGGACTGGGCGATGCTCAGGTCCTTGGCATCCACGTTGAAGAAGTACTTCGACGCCGCCTGGACGCCGAACGTGGTTCCGCTGAACGGGACGATGTTGAAGTAGCCCTCAAGGATCTCGTCCTTGCTCAGTTCTTTTTCGACGGCGATGGCCAGCTTGATTTCGCGCAGCTTGTCGCCGACAGTCTTCTGCCCGCTGAAGACGACCTCGCCGCCCTCCTGCATGTTGGTATCGATGATCACGTTGTTCACGTACTGCTGGGTGATCGTCGAGGCACCGCGGGTCCGGTCGGAGGTGACGTTGGAGATGACGGCGCTGAAGATGCCCTGCAGGTCCACGCCGCCGTGCTCGTAGTACCGGTCATCTTCAATCGCGAGCATCGCGTCCACCATGTGGGGCGAGACCTCATCGAGGGTGACCGGCTGGCGGTTCTCCTCATAAAGCGTCGCGATCAGCGAACCGTCATTGGCATAGATCTTGGAGGGCTGTGCCAGGGCACCGCGCTGCAGCTCAGACGGCAGCTGGTCGAAGAACTGCAGCGAACCGGAGGCAGCCGTGCCGGCAGCAGCAGCTGCAGGAACCAGCAGTCCGGCGGCGAGAACGCCGCACAGCGTGCTCACACCAAAAAAAGCGACAATTTTGCCCAGCGTGGTAGCCGTGTCAAAAAAAGGAGATTTGCGAGCTGCCATGCCGATCAGTCTACAAGCACACGCTAGTCTTTGGATCATGAGCAAATGGGAATACTTCATCACACCGCTGCCCCTCCATACTCCGGGCGCGGTCCTGAACATGCACGGCGAAGAAGGCTGGGAGCTCGTGCAGATCACCCCGGCCCCCAACGGCACCGGTGCCGTGGCCTACATGAAGCGGGAGAAAGCCTGATGAGCGCCGGACCGGAGGCTGTTTCCGCCGTCGAGCGCCGCCTGGCCGAACTGGGCCTGACACTCCCCGGCGTGGCGGCACCTGTCGCTGCCTACGTTCCGGCTGTTGTGACTGGAAACCATGTCTACACCTCGGGCCAGCTGCCGTTCATTGACGGTGCGCTGCCCGCATCCGGCAAGGTCGGCGCGGAAGTCTCCGCCGAGGACGCGAAAGCGTATGCAGCCCGCTGCGCCGTGAACGCCCTTGCCGCGATCAAGGCACAAATCGGCGACCTTGACCGGGTGACCCGGATCGTCAAGGTTGTTGGTTTTGTGGCATCGGACCCGTCCTTTACCGGACAGCCCGGCGTCATTAACGGTGCCTCCGAACTGTTCGCCCAGGTCTTCGGCGAGGCTGGCAGCCATGCCCGTTCCGCCGTCGGCGTTGCCGTACTTCCGCTGGATGCACCGGTGGAAGTGGAAGTGATCGCTGAATTTGCCTAGTTTTCCCACCCGCTACTTCCAGCTGCCTCCGTGGCAGGAGGCAGCAGCTGAAAGCTGGTTCGAACGCGGCGAAACCGCCCCGCGCAAACCGCGGCCGGCGTCGTCGGTACTGCTGCTGCGCGACTCCCGCGAGGGCGCGGAAACGTTCCTGCGGTACCGCGGCGGCGAGTCACCGCTGGGGAAGATAGCGTTCCCCGGCGGCAGCCTGGAACCCGCCGACGACGATCCCGTGGCCTGGTACGGTCCGTCACCCTCGGACTGGGCCAAGGCCCTGGGCATGGATGATCCGCAGCAGGCCAGGCGGCATGTGGTGGCGGCGATCCGCGAGCTGTTCGAAGAGACCGGGGTGCTGCTGGCCGGACCGGATTCGTCCACGCTGCTGGAGAGCAACCGCGGGCCGGACTGGATGGCGGCACGCGTTGGTATTGCCGCCGGGGAGAAGTCCTTCCCGGAGCTCCTTTCCCGCCGCGGGCTGGGACTGCGCACCGACCTGCTGCGGGCGCTTTCCAACTGGCGGACGGCTGACTTTGCGCTTCGCCGCTTTGATACCCGCTACTTCGCCGCCGTCCAGCCCATCGGACAGGAGACCTCCCTGCTCGAGGGCAAGGGTGTGTGGGGCCAGTGGTGCGTTGCGGCCCGTGAAGCGGAGCGGCAGAACACCACCGGACTCGGCGACGAGGTCGGCCAGCCGGATACCGTCGGTTTGACGCTGGAACAGCTCACCGTTCCGGCGGTGCTGCTGATGATCGAGAAGCTGGCGAAGGCCCGCGGCTGCATCGCCTACCTGGCGCACCGCCGGCCCACCGCCGTGTACCAGCCGGAACTGGTCGAAGCAGACGGGAAGTACGTCCTGCAGGTTACCGGCACCGATACGGCCGAAGGCTCCGGCCAGCGCGGACGCTGAGCATCCGGACAGCAAAACGGCACCGTTTCCCTCCGGGGAAGCGGTGCCGTTCTGGTCTGCGGTACGGGGCTTAGCGCGAGCGCTGGCGCAGCCGCTGGACATCCAGGATGACGACGGCGCGGGCTTCGAGCCGCAGCCAGCCGCGCTGGACGAACTCCGCCAGAGCCTTGTTCACGGTCTCCCGTGAGGCGCCAACCAGCTGCGCCAGCTCTTCCTGGGTCAGTTCGTGGGCCACCAGGATGCCGTCGGTCGCCGGGCGGCCGAAGCGGTCGGCAAGGTCCAGCAGGGCCTTGGCAACGCGGCCCGGAACATCCGAGAAGACCAGGTCGGCCAAGGACTCGTTGGTGCGCCGCAGCCGGCGGGCCAGAGCCTGCAGCAGCTGGACGGACACCTCGGGGCGGGTCTCGATCAGGGCACGCAGGTTCTCGTGCCGCAGCCCGGCCAGCCGGGTCTCCGACACAGCGGTGGCCGTGGCGGTCCGGGGGCTGGGGTCAAACAGGGCCATTTCGCCAAACAGCTCGCCCGGGCCGAGAATAGCCAGCAGGTTCTCGCGGCCGTCCGGGGCTGAACGCCCCAGCTTGATCTTTCCGGACACGATGAAATACAGCTGGTCACCCTGATCGCCCTCGCGGAAGACAGAGGCTCCGCGCGAAAGATCGACCTCGGTGAGCTCGTCGGTCAGAGCGGCGAAGACGTCGTCTCCCAATGAGGCGAACAAAGGCGCACGGCGCAATACCTCGATATCCATGAAATCTCCTGTAAATAGTTGTCGCTTGTACTATCTTGCCGCACCGAACGTCCATGTGACACCCGTAATAGCGTTGTTCGCCCTCGGATGATAAAAAGCCCAACGGCGTTGTGGCCCGGGCAACACCGCCGTGGAATCGTCAGCGCTGCCCGCTAGACTCGTGGATCAAGGGGCTCAGCCTGGCAGCCGCACGCGTCATTACATCCTATTGGAGCTCTTTGTGCTCGGACTCACCGTTCTGGACATCATCCTGCTGCTTGCCCTGGTTTTCTACCTTGTCTCCGGCCTGCGCAACGGACTGGCCGTAACTCTTGGCGGCATCGTCGGCTTCGTCGCCGGTGCCGCGGCTGCCTTCTTTGCCATTCCGCTCGTCTCCGGCTGGGTACCGGACGAAGGCTGGCGGCTGGCAGCGGTGATAGCAACCGCCGTCGTGCTGGTCCTGGTGGGCCACGCGGCCGGCGCGGCACTGGGCGCAGGAGTCCGCCGCTGGTTTAACTTCGCACCGCTGCGCGCCCTGGACCGGATCCTGGGCGGGGCACTGAACGTGCTGGTGGCGGCGCTGGTGATGTCCATGCTGGCGTTCAGCATCGGCACGCTGGGCATGCCGTTCCTGTCGCAGCAGATCGCATCCTCCAGGGTCCTGACCGCGATTGAGTCGGTGACGCCAACCCCGGTCAAGACCTGGGCCGCGCAGATCCGTTCCTTTACGCTCGCGGAAGGCCTGCCCCGGATTTTCGACGGCGCTGCCCCGCAGGCAGCGGAGATCCCGGCCGAAGGCATCAGCTCCGAGGCGCTGACTGCCGCCTCCGGCTCGGTCCTGAAAATCACCGGCACGGCGTTCCAGTGCGGGCAGAACCAGACAGGCTCCGGCTTCGTCATCGCCGAGGACCGGGTGGTCACCAACGCGCATGTGGTCGCCGGGGTCAGCGAACCGGTGGTCCAGGTGCCCGGCGGCGGCGTCCGCCCGGGGAAGGTGGTGCACTTCGACCCGGCGCGGGACCTGGCAGTGATTGCGGTGGAGAACCTCGGCGCAGATCCGCTCCGGCTCGGAGAGGAACTTCCCACCGGAACCACGGCTGCCTTCGCGGGGTATCCGGCCGGCGGCCCGTTCCGGCTGCAGCCGGCCATGGTCCAGAACCTGGGCGACGTCTCGGTCCGCAGCATCTACGGCACCTCACCGGAGATCCTGGAGGTGTACACCCTGGCGGCAAACGTGCAGCAGGGCAACTCCGGGGGACCGCTGCTGGACATCGACGGACGGGTTGCCGGCGTGATCTTCGCCAAGACCACCAGCGACCAGCCGATCGGCTACGCGCTGTCCCTGGCCGAGTTGGGCCCGATCGCCGAAGCGGCGCCGGACTACGTGAGCCCGGTGTCGCCCGGCGAATGCATCAGCGAGTAGCTGCGGGCGGCTGCCGCAGGGATTGTTACTGCTCTGCCTTGGCGTCCAGCGACTCGGCGAGGTACTCCACGGCCATGCGGTAGCCGGCAATTCCAGCGCCGCAGATCACGACCTCCGCCACCGCGGAGACAAACGAGTGGTGGCGGAACTCTTCCCGCTGGTGGATGTTGCTCAAATGCACTTCCACGACGGGCAGCCCCACACCGGACAGTGCGTCCCGCAGCGCCACTGACGTATGGCTGTAGGCGGCGGGGTTGATGACGATGGCGTCCGCGAGTCCCGGCGCACCGTGGATCGCATCGAGCAGGTCGCCCTCGTGGTTGGACTGGATGCAGTCCACGGTCCAGCCGTGCGCCTGGGCGGCGGCGACGGCCGCGGCTTCGACGTCGTCCAGGGTGCCGGTGCCGTAGACGGCGGGCTCGCGGGTGCCCAGCAGGTTCAGGTTCGGGCCGTTCAGGACCAGGAGGTTGCGGGTGCGTTCGGTAGTCATGGGATCAACTATGCCGCAACCGGGGTTCCGGCATCGGCCAGCGCCCGGGCCCGGGTCATCCGGCCCGCTGCCAGTGCGCCGCCGATGGTGATCAGGGACATCAGCGCCAGCACCGCGCCGGGATGCCACCAGGCCGCCCCGGTGGCATTGGAGAAGAGCTGCGTGACCGCCGGGGTGAACCCGGCCGCGATTCCCGCGAAGCTGTACGCCAGGGACATGGCGGTGAAACCCGTGCGTGCCGGGAACAGATCCGCCATCAGCCCGCCCAGTGCTGCCCAGGCCGCCGTCGGGAAGATGCCGCCGATCAGGATGGTGAGGATGTACACCGGCTGGTTGGCGATGCTGATCAGGTAGTACAGCGGGAAGGAAATCAGCAGGGTGCAGGCTGCGCCTGCGGCCACCACCTTCGCCGAACCGATTTTGGTGGCCAGGTAGCCGAAGGCCGGAATAGTGGCCAGCTGCAGGATCGAGCCTACGAGCGCTGCGTTCAGGACGGTGGACTCGGACAGCCCCAGTTCGGACACACCGTAGGCCTGGGTGTAGGTGGTCATCAGGAAGTAGGATCCGATGCCCAGCAGTGCGGCGGCCATGGCGATGACGACGGCGGCGCGCTGGGTGCGGAGCACCTCGAGGACTGGGACCCGGGCCACCTGATGGTGCTCGGCGACGTCCTTGAAGACCGGAGTTTCATCGATGGCCAGCCGGAGGTAGAGCGCCACAGCCATAAACGGGAAGGCCAGCAGGAACGGGATGCGCCAGACGCCGGCTTCCATGGCTTCGGGGGAGACCTGGGTGAGGACCAGGAAGGTTGCGGTGACCATGATCGTGCCGACCGGGGAACCGATCTGGGGGATCGCGGCGAAGAGGGCGCGTTTCCTGGGCTCGGCGTGTTCGCTGGCGATCAGGACGGCGCCGCCCCATTCACCGCCCACGGCCAGGCCCTGGAGCAGGCGCAGGGTCACCAGCAGGACCGGTGCCCAGACGCCGATGGTGCTGTAGTCCGGCAGCAGGCCGATCACTCCGGTGGCCACGCCCATCAGGACGATGGTGTAGATCAGCGACTTCTTCCGTCCGATCCGGTCACCGATGTGTCCGAAGAGCACGGCCCCCAGCGGCCGGGCGATGAACCCCATGCCGAGGGACAGGAAGGCCAGGAGTGTTCCGGTCAGCGGGTCCACGGCCGGGAAGAACACCCGGTTCAGGATCAGCGCGGCGGCGGTGCCGAAGACGTAGAAGTCATAGGATTCCAACGCGGTTCCGACAAAGGAGGCACCGGCAACCCTGCGGGCCATCCGTGCACGCTGGGCGGGGTTCACTGCTGTGGAGGTAGTAGACACAACTGCTGATTGTGCTAGCTGCGGAGGGGTTTCGCCACTTGATGAGCCCAACGTCACGATTCTTCGCGCCGGCTTGATTTCGTCCCCGTTCCACACTCCGGCCTGCGGGGATGCCTTGGGAGCGGGCGTCTAGGCGGTGACGGGCTCCGGCATGTGCAGCCGCAGGACGGCCCGGCCGGCCTGCAGCATGGCAGCACCCACACCGCCCGGTTCCGAGACGTATCCGTGCACCATGGCGCCGTCGCGCAGCATAACCAGCTGGCTGGCGGCGGCTTCCGGATCCGCAGCGCCCAGGCGGGCCACCAGCCCTGCCACCAGGGTGTGGAACCAGGTGCGGTGCCGGTCGACGGCGGCACGCACGGGATGGCCCGGGTCCGGGTATTCAGCCGCAGCGTTGATAAAGGGACAGCCGCGGAAACCCGGACGGCAGGCCTCCTCGCCCATGGCGGCTGCGAGGCCGGTGAGGGCCTCGCAGGGGTCGTCCGGAAGCCGGCCGGCGGCCTCACGGATCCGCCTGGACTGCTCGTCCAGGTACGCGGCCACCAGATCGTCCTTCGTGGGGAAGTGCCGGTAGAAGGTCACCTTGGTGGTGCCCGCCGCCGCGATGATCTTGTCCGCGCTCACCGCGCGGATGCCCTCGCGGTAGAAGAGCGTGCCGGCGGTGTCCAGGAGGCGCTCCCGGACGGGCCGGCCCTTGGCGGGAAGGTCGGGTGCCATGGATGGGGCCTCCTGTGATCATTGGCTTTAAGTAGACGTACTAGTTAGTCTACTTGGTGAACGGCGGGTAGTCCCGCCCTCGCTGCAACCACTTCCTACCCCAAGGAGTTTCCATGAGTGCCCTTTACACAGCAGTTGCCACAGCCACCGGCGAAGGCCGGGACGGCGCGGCCCGCAGCAGCGACGGGCTGCTCGACGTGGAGCTGGCCGTGCCGAAGGAAATGGGCGGGGCCGGGGGCGCCACCAACCCGGAGCAGCTCTTCGCCGTTGGTTATGCTGCCTGCTTCCACTCCGCACTGAAGCTGGTCGCCCGCCGGGCCAAGGTGACGATCAGCGACAGCGCCGTCACCTCGGAGGTGAGCATCAATCCCACCGCGGAGGGCGGCTTCCAGCTCGCCGTTGCCCTGCATGCAGAGATGTCCGGTGTGGACCAGGCCATGGCGGACAAGCTCGTTGAAGAAGCCCACCAGGTGTGCCCGTACTCCAATGCGACCCGCGGCAACATTGAGGTGGAGGTGGACGCCGTCGTCGGCTGACCACGTCTTTCCACGCAATAAACGAGAGGTGCCCCTTCCCGGTTGGGAGGGGCACCTCTCATTTAGCGCACGGCCGGTTGGCCGGCGCCGGCTACTTCCGCAGTGACTCCGCGATCTGGGACATCACGGTGTTGTCCGCCAGCGTGCTCGAATCGCCGGGCTCGCGGCCCTCGGCCACGTCCTTGAGCAGGCGCCGCATGATCTTGCCGGAGCGGGTCTTCGGCAGTTCGGGGACCACCAGGATGTGCCGCGGCTTGGCGATCGGGCCGATCTCCTTGCCCACGTGGTTGCGCAGGGTGGCGACGATATCGTCGTCGTCCTTGGCACTGCCGCGCAGGATGACGAACGCGACCACGGCCTCACCGGTGGTTTCGTCGGTGGCTCCGACCACGGCAGCTTCCGCCACCGACGGATGGCTGACCAGGGCGGATTCGATCTCGGTGGTGGAGAGCCGGTGGCCGGACACATTCATCACGTCATCCACCCGGCCGAGCAGCCAGATATCGCCGTCCTCGTCCTTCTTGGCGCCGTCACCGGCGAAGTACATGTTGTCGAAACGGGACCAGTAGGTCTCCTTGAACCGCTCCGGGTCTCCCCAGATGCCGCGCAGCATGGCAGGCCACGGCTCACGGATCACCAGGAAACCGCCGGAGCCGTCCGGAACCGATTCGCCCATCTCATCCACCACGTCCACGGTGATCCCCGGGACCGGCACCTGCGCGGAGCCGGGCTTGGTGGCAGTGATGCCGGGCAGCGGGGTGATCATGTGGGCGCCCGTTTCGGTCTGCCACCAGGTGTCGACGATCGGAGCCGGGGTTTCCTTCTTCCCGCCGTTGCCGCCGATCACCGTGCGGTACCACATCCAGGCTTCCGGGTTGATGGGCTCGCCCACGCTGCCGAGCACGCGGATGGAATCCAGGTTGAACTTGCCCGGGATATCCCGTCCCCACTTCATGCACGTGCGGATCGCAGTCGGAGCCGTGTAGAGGATGCTGACCTTGTACTTCTCCACGAGTTCCCACCAGCGGCCCTGATGCGGGCTGTCCGGGGTGCCTTCGTACATGAGCTGGGTGGCACCGTTGATCAGCGGGGCGTACGTGACGTAGCTGTGGCCGGTGACCCAGCCGATGTCCGCGGTGCACCAGTAGACATCGGTCTCGGGCTTGAGGTCGAAGGTTGCCCGGTGGGTGAACGCGGTCTGCGTCAGGTAGCCGCCGGTGGTGTGCAGGATGCCCTTGGGTTTTCCGGTGGTGCCCGAGGTGTACAGGATGAACAGCGGGTGCTCGGAATCGTGCGGCACAGCGGTGTGCTCGGCGCTCGCGGAGGAGACGACGTCGTCCCACCACACATCGCGGCCCTCGGTCCATTCCACCGGCTGGCCGTTGCGCTTGACGACGACGACGTGGCCAACCGTGTGGCCGTCCTTCCGCAGCGACTCATCCACCGCAGGCTTGAGCTGGCTCGGCTTGCCGCGCCGGTAGGAGCCGTCAGCTGTGACAACCAGCTTGGCTTCGGCGTCGTCGATCCGGCTGCGCAGTGCATCGGCGGAGAAGCCGCCGAAGACCACCGAGTGGACGGCGCCAATCCGGGCACAGGCAAGCATGGTGATGACCGCTTCGGGGATCATCGGCAGGTACACGGCTACCCGGTCGCCCTTGCTCACGCCGAGGGATTCGAAGGCATTGGCGGCCTTCTTGACCTCTTCGGTGAGTTCCGCATAGGTGTAGGTGCGGGTGTCGCCGGGTTCACCTTCAAAGTAGATGGCGACGCGGTCGCCGCGGCCTTCCTCGACATGGCGGTCCAGGGCGTTGTAGGCAGCGTTGAGCTTGCCGCCCACAAACCACTTCGCGAACGGTGCTCCGGTCCAGTCCAGGGTCTGGGTGAAATCCTCGTCCCAGGTCAGCAGCTGCCGCGCCTGCTTGGCCCAGAACTCCGGACCTTCGGCAGCAGCCTCCTCGTACAGTTCAGGCTGTGCCACTGCGGCTGCGGAAAATTCTGCGCTCGGCGGAAAACTGCGGTGCTCATGGTACAGGTTCTCCAGTGCGTCACCATGCTGTTTGACCGGAAGCTGATCAGACATCGCGGACCCTTTCGGTTGGCTCGAACCCGGCCTGAAGCCGGGCTGGCGCCCGGCCGGCGGGGGTTATTCGGATGTTCTCCTAACCCTAACGCGACTGGAACAATGTTGTGGCACCGCTCACACCGGCCGCCGTGAAGCGCGGTAATTATGCGGTAAACGGTAGGGTCCGCAGGCTGCCGGAGACGTGATCCGGGTAGTCTGTCCTGCCGCCGTTGACTAGGCTGTCACTGAAAGCAATCCGCTTGTGGCCCTGCGCATGCGGTGTCCTGCACGGTCGGCGCACCCGCCTTCCGGTTGGCTGCTGTCGGAACGGAGACCAGAATGAACCATCCCCATGTCGAGAACGAGGCCAGCACAAACGTGAACGCGCCAGCGCCGCGGCAGGCCTCGGCGGAGGGAACCCGGCAGCAGGCTGTCGCCGGTCCGTTCGGGCTGCGTGACATCGTGGTGGGTTCCGCCGTCCTGGTGATGCTGGTGGGAAGCGTACTGCCCTTCACCATTGGCAGCGGACTGAACCTGTGGACCGCGTTCAGCCTCTTCTACGTTGGCATCGGCATCATCATGCCCCTGCTTGCCGCGGGCCTGTTTATCGCCCGGCGCCTGGCTCCGGACATGAAGCTGCGGGTCGGCTCACTGTCGGTGGACCAGTTCGCCTCCGTGATAGCCGTGCTGGCCGTTATCTTCTTCTTCCTGCAGCTGGTCTACGTCTTCAGCATTGGCTCACTGATCGGGCTGATCGGTTCCGTAGTGCTGGTGGCGGCAACAACCTTCGCTCCGCACATTCCTCCCTTCTCGGAAGACTTCCAGGGCCGCACGGAAATCCCGGCCCACCCGGTGGCCCGGGACGCCGCTCCGCTGCACCGCGCGCCCAAGCCTGTTCCGTCTCCCAAGCCGGAGGGCCCCGCCGCGGGAGCGCCCGCCGCCCCGGCTGCCGCCGGCACGTTTGGCCGCAACCCGGCCGGAGCTGCCCACACAGGTGCTGCCCAGACGGGTGCCGGCCCGGCAGGAACAGGCCAGGCAGGTTCCGGCCAGGCCGGTGCCGCGCCCGACGCGCGAGACCAGAGTCGTCCCGCCTTCAACGCCGGGCACGGAGAAAACCGTGCTGACACCGGGCGGCCCGCCCAGACCGGTGCTGACCAGCAGCAGACCGCGGGAACCGGAGCCGCAGGCCTGGCCGGTGCCGCCGCTGCTGCGGGCGCTGCCTCAGCGGCTGGCACCCCTGCCGGCGCCGGCGCCGGTGCTCAGGCCGCCGCAGCATCGCCGTCGGACGCGGCCCAGCACAGGCCCGCCGCCGAATCCCAGGCACCGGCCGGGGAGTCCCTGCCGGCCACCACGGTGAACCCTGCCGTCGCCTCCGGCGCGGCGTCCTCCAGCCAGCCGGCCACGCAGGCCCAGGAGTCGATCTCCGCCACCCGCGAAGAGAATGAAAACGTGGTGGAGGCCTTCTGGTTTGCCGTCGGCACCCCGCGCCAGATTGTTGATGAGCGCACCGGCCTGCCGCTGTTTATGTTCTACCCGGGCGACTGGGAGCTGGGTCTGGAAGACCGCGGCCACGAATTCCTGGTCCAGGACAAGCGCACCGGGCGCATCGGCGTGCTGCGGGATCTCACCAACATCGAGCGCGTCAGCGACGACAACTCCGGGCACTAAACCCTTGCCGATGCCCCGGTCCGCCCTCCGCTGAGAGGGCGCACCGGGGCATCGCTGACTGTGAAGGACACGAATCCCATGGCAACCGGCAACGATGCCTCCCTGCTGGCCCTGAAGCGCCGGGCCCGGAAGATCAACCGGCTGCTGGGGGAGCTCTACCCCTATGCGGTCGCCGAACTGGACTTCACGAACGCGTTCGAACTCCTCATCGCCACCGTGCTCTCGGCGCAGACCACCGACGTCAGGGTCAACGCCGTCACCCCGGTCCTCTTCGCCCGGTATCCCAACCCGCAGGCCCTGGCGGAAGCCGACGAGTCAGAACTGCAGGAACTGATCCGGCCCACGGGATTCTTCCGCGCCAAGTCCGCGGCCATCAAAAAGCTGGCAACCCAGATTGTTGATGATTACGACGGCGAGGTGCCGGACAGGCTCGAGGACCTGGTCAAGCTGGCCGGCGTGGGGCGCAAAACGGCGAACGTGGTGCTGGGCAACGCGTTCGGAGTTCCCGGCATCACCGTGGACACCCACTTCCTCCGGCTTTCCAGGCGGTTTGGCTGGACCACGTCCAAGGACCCGGTGAAGGTTGAGGAGGACGTTGCGCAGCTCTTTGAGCCCAAAGACTGGACGCCGCTGTCCAACCGGGTGGTTTTCCATGGCCGCCGGGTATGCCACGCCAAAAAACCGGCCTGCGGAGTCTGCGCCGTCGCCCAGCTGTGCCCGTCCTTCGGCGAAGGCGAAACCGATCCGGAGAAGGCACGCAAACTGCTCAAGTATGAGCTGGCTCCGGGGCGCGAGGAACTTCTGGCACGGATGCTGGCCTCGGAGACCCGGGCCGAGCTGCGTGCTGCCGGCTACGGCCTCGAAGCATGAGCGCCCAGGCCCAGCTGGAAGCCTTCGGCGCGCAGGTCACGGCGGGACGCGGCAGCCTCAGCGAGGACCTGCGTTTCCTAACCCGCGCCGTCGATCCTGCCCAGGCCCGGCCGGCTGCGGTCCTCATTCTGTTCGGCGTGCTGGACGAGGATCCCGCAGGGTTCCACGCTGACGCCGTGCCCGATGACCTCGACGTGCTGTTCGTGGAGCGGGCCGCTACGCTCAATGCGCATCCCGGTCAGGTCGCCTTCCCCGGCGGCGGTGTGGACGAAGCCGACGCCGATCCGGTTGCCGCTGCGCTGAGGGAAGCCAACGAGGAGACCGGCCTGGACCCTGCGGGCGTGCGGGTGCTGGGCACGCTGCCGCAGGTGGGCCTGCCGGTGAGCAATTTCCTGGTCACACCGGTCCTGGGCTGGTGGGACCGCCCCACCCCGGTGGACGTGGTGGACGAAGCCGAATCGGCCTCCGTTTTCCGGGTTCCGGTGGCGGACCTGCTGAACCCGGCAAACCGGCGCACCACGGTGGTGGCCCGCGGCGGGCAGGAGCACCGCGGGCCGGCGTTCCTGGTGAACGGCGTGGTGGTCTGGGGGTTTACCGCCCTGATCCTCGACAACCTGTTCAACCAGCTGGGCTGGACCCTGCCCTGGGACAGCTCGCAGGAAATGGTGCCCGACTTCTAGCTACTTCGCCTCGGCGTAGGAATCGACCACGGTGGCGACCACCGGGAATTCCAGCGGTATCTTGCCGAAGAGCAGCTCCGTGGCCTCCGCCGCAGCAGCTTCCACCATCACGGCCGCCTCTTCTGCGCGCTCCCCGGGAACGTGCAGCATCACTTCGTCGTGCAGGAAAAACACCAGCTGCCCCGCAGGCGACGTGCGCGACGCTGCCCGCAGCCGGCGTCGTATCCCCGCCAGCCAGCAGGTGGCCCATTCCGCCGCGGTTCCCTGAACCACAAAGTTCCGGGTGAACCGCCCCCGGGACCGGGCCAGGTTGTCGGCCCGGCGCTGCTCCTCCGCGGACGCGGATTGCTGGGAACGGAACCAGGCTTCGGACTCCGGCGGTGTGCTGCGCCCGAGGTGGGTGGAGACGGTCTTCCCCGCCTCGCCCGTGCGTGCTGCGCGTTCAACGACATCGATCGCCCGCGGATACGTCCTGGTCAGGACCGGCATCAACCGGCCGGCCTCTCCGCTGGTGGCACCGTACATCGCGCCGAGCATCGCGATCTTCGCGAGCGAACGGTCCCCGTTGAAACCCTGGTCAGCGATGCCCTGGTACAGGTCCTTGCCGCGGGCCGCGGCGGCCAGCGTGCTGTCCTGGCCCAGGGCGGCCAGCACCCGCGGCTCCAGCTGGGCTGCGTCGGCGACCAGGAGCTTGTACCCGGGATCCGCGCGGACCGCATCGCGGACGTTCTTGGGGATCTGCAGCGCGCCACCGCCTCGGGAGGACCATCGGCCGGACACCACGCCGCCCACCACATATTCGGTACGGAACCGTCCGCCGTCCACCCACTCATCCAGCCAGGACCACCCGTTGGCTGAGAGCAGCCGGGAGAGTTTTTTGTAGCGCAGCAGCGGTTCGATCGCGGGGTGGTGGTGCTCCTGCAGTTCCCAGGTCCGGGTGGTGCGGACCTCGATGCCTGCCCGGTGCAGGGCACGGAGCAGTTCCTGCGGTGAATCGGGATTGAAAGTGGGATTGCCGAGTTTTTTGCGCAGTTCAGCTGCCAGGGCATCCAGCTTTGCCGGGCGCTGGCCTTCCGGAGGGCGGGGTCCCAGCTCCGCCTGGAGCATGGCCTCATGCAGATCGCGGCGCCAGGGAATGCCGGCGTGCTCCATCTCGGCGGCGACCAGCCCGCCGGCCGACTCAGCGGCGAGCAGCAGGCTCAGGCGGCGGCGTTCCGGGGAACCGGCGACGGCGGCCAGCTGGTCCCGCAGCTCGGCCCCGAGATCCTCCACCGGGACGGCGCGCTTTGGGCGTGGGCCTGCATCGAATCCGTCGATGCCTTCGAACAGTGATCCCTGGTCCGGGGACGGCTGCAGCGGCAGGAGCTGCCGCGGAGCGGGATCGGCTTCCGGTGCGCTGGCCTCGGCCCGGAGCCGCTCAATATAGGGGGTGGCCGCAGCGAACTCCGAGTTGCGCAGGATTTCCCGCACCAGGCTGAGATCATGGCTGCGCTCAACGCTGATACCCGCCTGCAGCAGGGAGCCATAGGTTTCCCGGGTGCGGTGCCAGACCCAGCGGACCGGCTGCGCCTCCGCGGCGGCCACCGCCTGCGCCAGGCCGGAGCCCGGGACGACGGCGGCGGGTGCTGAAGGTGTGCCGCTGGCGTCCGCCGGCTGCATGACCCAGGAACCCGGGGCTGCTGCCGGCGCTGCCGGGGCCGCCGGGGCCGCCGGGGCGAGGAGGATGTACACCTCCTTATTCTCGCCCGTCCGGCGGGCGGCCTTGGACACGGCCGGGCCCGTGGCCGAAGACTGCGGACAGGAGTGGTCCGCATTAGGCGGTGGGCGGGCCCGGGTGGGGGAGAATCCGGGGCGGGGGAACGCGGGGCGCGGCACTGTTCCTCCACAAGGGCGCCTCGAACGGCTGAACGCGCGTCCGGCTGCACAGATCCTGCTCTCGCAGCTGGCGGATTGTCCCGGACCGGGCAGATTCAACCCATGACTGACACCATGCTTTGGCTCCCGGAACGGCAGCGGCGAGGCACTTCTCCCGGACAGGTGCCCCGGGGGCGGGACGAACCGGGGACAGCCGCCGTCGTACTGGTCAAGCCGGGTGAACAGCGGCTGCAGGATGAGGCCGCCCGGATAGCCGTCGCGGCGGGCGTGGAGCTGATTCTGGCGGAGGACCTTGCCGGTGCCCTGCGGCATTCGTGCGGGACCGTGCTTATCGCCGCGGATGGACTGGTCCGCGACGGGCATTCGCTGGCGCCGCTGCGGGGCATCGAAACCATCTGTATCGGATTCGAGTCCGACCGTCCCTGGATCCACGCGGCACGCTGCGCCGTGGACCGGGTCGTCGTCCTTCCGGATGGCGGAACCTGGCTGGCAGAGTACCTGGCCCGCAGGAACGGGCCCACCGGCTCTGTTATCGGTGTGGCGGGCACCTTCGGCGGATCGGGCGGATCGACTTTGGCCTGCCTGCTTGCACAGGAAGCGGCAGCCCGGGGGAGCAGTGTCCTGCTGGCGGACGCGGATCCATCCGGTGCCGGCTTGGAACACCGGCTGGGCGCGGGTGCGTCCACGGGTCTGCGCTGGAAGGATCTTGCCGAAGTCAGGGGCACGGTGAACCCCGCACAGCTGGTTTCCGCCCTGCCGGCAGCGGGCGGATTCTCCCTGCTGACACACCCGGCGGGGGAGCCTCCGCCGTCAGATCTTGACCGCGAGGTGCTCCCCTCTGTGCTGCAGGCCGCGCGGGCTGGATTTGATCTGACGTTCCTTGACCTCGGGTCCTGTCCAGCTGCCCGGTCGCCGGCGCTGGCCCAGTGCGATGTGGTGCTCGCTGTCCTGGCTGGCCGTGCGCAGCTGCTGCTGGCCGCCCGGTCCTGGTGGGCCTCGCTCCGTGCCGATCCCCCGGAAACGTTCGCCGTTGTCCGGGGTCCGCTGGGGGAGGGACTGGACGAAGTCCGCGTCTCGGAGGTTGTTGGCCTGCGGCTGGCCGGTTACGTGCCGTGGGTGCGTGCGCTCAGCCCGGCTTCTGACAACGGAAGGCTCCTGGAGCTGCGGCGGCGCAGGCTGCGTTCCGCATTGGTCCGGATCCTCCGGGAAATCGATCCCGTGCTGCCGGGGATGCCGTGAAAGAGCCCGGCAGCCGCAGACAGGCCCGGCACGGCACGGCCGGAACCTACAGTGCGGCCGGAACCTACAGCCCTGATCCCGAAGGACGGGACCTGATTGAGGAGATCCGGGCGGGAGTCCTGTCAGGTGGAGTTCCGGTCACCGGAGCCACGCTCGCGGATGCCGTTTTCTCCAGCGGCCGCCTGCTCGGCTCTGAAGGCGGCAGGCTGGCCGTGGACCGGGTTCGTGCCGACCTGCAGGGACTCGGCCCGTTGCAGCCCCTTCTGCAGCCCGGGGTAACCGACATCCTGGTCAACGGGCCCAACCAGGTATGGACCGACAGCGGGCAGGGCCTCGAACGGAGCAATGTCCGGTTCAGCACTGATTCGGAGGTGCAGGCTTTGGCGACCAGGCTGATCGCTGCCGGAGGGCGGCGGCTGGATGATTCCTGTCCCTGCGCAGATGTACAGCTGAACGGGTACCGCGTGCATGCGGTCCTTCCACCGGTTTCCACCGGGGCGACGCTGCTGTCCATCCGTCTGCGGTCCCCGCGCAGCTTTCGGCTCGAAGAGCTCGAAGCCGGCGGCATGCTGACGGAAGGCCTCGCAGAAGTGCTTCGGAAAATGGTCACCGGACGGCTGAACTTCCTCATCAGCGGAGCCACCGGCACGGGCAAGACGACTCTCCTTTCCGCCCTTCTCTCCTTGTGCGGTCCGGCCGAACGCCTGGTCCTGATTGAAGACGCCGCTGAACTGGATCCCGTGCACCCCCACGTTGTCGGCCTGCAGACCCGGCACAGCAACATCGAGCGGGCCGGATCTGTGGATCTGGCAGACCTGGTGCGCCAGGCCATGCGCATGCGGCCGGACCGGCTGGTGGTGGGGGAATGCCGGGGTGCGGAAGTGCGCGAACTGCTTGCTGCGATGAACACCGGGCATGACGGGGCAGGCGGAACCATCCACGCGAATTCCGCGTCCACCGTTCCCGCGCGGTTGGCAGCCCTGGGAGCCCTGGCGGGAATGAGCGGCCGGGCCTTGGCTCTGCAGGCGGCGGGAGCGCTTGACGCCGTCGTGCACCTGGAACGTTCCCCGGCCGGGCGCAGGGTGGCGGAGATAGCCGTCCTGTCCTCGAACGGCGGGGAACTGTCCGCAGTGACGGCGCTGACCCGCGGGCCGCGGGGAATGAGCCGGCACCCTGGCTGGGAACAGCTGCAGGAGCGGCTCGGAGCCGGGGGAGGAAGCATATGACGCACGGCAGGCCGGTCCGGCTTGCCCCGGGCTGCCGGCAGGACCCGGCGTGATGGCTGGGGGACTGGTAGCCCTGCTGCTCGCAGCCGCCTGGCTGGTACTTCTCGGCGGATGCCGGAACCAGCTAAGGATCCTGCAACCACTCCCTGGCCCCGGGGCGGGTTCCCAGTCTGGTCCGCCGGGGCCGGAGGCGTCATTTGGCGGTTCCCCACGGATGGGGCAGGTGCAGGCCGCACGGCTGAAGGCGGGGAGCCGGGAGGAGGAGCTGCACCGGCTCCCGCTGCTGGTGCATCAGCTGGCCGGTCTGCTGAAAGCCGGCCGGGCCCCGGGCGAGCTGTGGGCAGACGCAGCCCGGTTGAGCCGGGAAAGCGCGGGCCCGGTGGGCCGGGGGACTCTGGACGGGGGAAAGGAAGCAGCGGTCCTCGAGTCTGCCGCACGCGCGGCTGCGCTTGGTCTCAGTCCGGTGCCCATGCTGCGGGCAGCAGCCCGCTCGGCCCGGAGCATTGAATCCATGGTGTGGAACGACCTCGCCGCCTGCGTGCATTCCTCCGAACGCAGTGGTGCCCCGCTCGCCGGGATCCTGGAGCGGTACGCCCATGGTCTGGAATCCGTCTTGGATGCCCGGGCGGCGAGGGCAACGGCGCTGTCCGGGCCGAAAGCGACCATCCGGGTCCTAACCTGGCTGCCGGCCGCCGGTTTGGGAATGGGCTATGTGCTTGGCGCGGATCCCCTGACCGTGCTCGCCCAGACACCTGTCGGGTGGGGAGCGGCGGCGGCGGGCGCAGGCCTGGCCCTTGCCGCGCGGATCTGGACCAGGCTTCTGGTCCGCCGGGCGGCCGGACCGGAACCGGCGTGAGACCAGGAACATGACCGGGGCGGCGGTGGCTCTGCTGCTGGGTGCAGCCGTCTGGGCCCTGTACCGGCCACGCCTGGAACCGGCACTGCAGCCCAGCAGCCCCGACCGCGGCAAGGTGGAAGCCGCTGCCCCGGGCGGGGTCACCGGCGGTGAGGGCGGAGGGATCAGCGATCCCGCCCTGATGCTCGACCTGGTTGCGGCCATCCTGGTATCCGGACGGCCGCTGCCCACCGCCCTGCGTATCCTCAGTGAATCAACCGATCCGCGGTTGGCCCGGAGACTGGCCGGTGTGGTCATTGCCCTGGAGCTTGGCTCGGACTGGCAGGAGGCCTGGGTACTGGCTCTCGCCAGCAGTCCCGCCGCGCCGGGCGACGAGAAACCACAGCTGCATGCAGCTGCGGATGTGCTCCGCCGGGCCCTGGCTTTCGCGGCCTCAAGCGGTGCACCCTCAGCCGCCGTGCTGCATGCCCAAGCCGATCAGATCCGGCGCAGCCGGGCAAGGGAAGCTGAGCGCCGCGCAGCAGAACTGGGCATCCATCTGGTGCTGCCCCTTGGCCTATGCGCGCTTCCGGCATTTATCTGCCTGACGGTGGTTCCGCTGCTGCTCGCGTTGCTTCCCTCCTTCTGACGGGCCTGGGCCCTGCTGGGGACGCGGGACCATTCTGCTGCGGCCGCTGAACAGATAGGACCCGTTCACAACGTTTGAGGTAGTGGACTATTGCCAATGTCAACAATGCCTCCTACGTTGGGCAAGGATGGCATCGACCGGCGCAATGAGGCACCGGGCGGCTTGGCCCGGTGTGTCCGTGGCGGATGAAGCTGCTCATCGAAACCCAATGGAGGGATGGACATGATCACCAGGTTCAGCGGGGCTTCGCAGGCTCCCGACGGCGGCAGACACCCGCGCCGCCTTGTTTACGCTGCGGCGCTCGCCGCTCTGACGCTGACAACAGGGCTGGTATCCGCTTCTGCGGCGCAGCCCGAGACGTCAAAAAAGATCCCGCAGCTGTCAGCAGCGCAGCCGGGGACCTTGGAAGAATGCGCCGGCCTGGTGTCCTTTGACTACGGGACAACCACCATTGCACGGGCGGAAATAGTTCCCGCGGCCGAACTGACCAACGCCGGCACCCCTGTGGGTGAGCATTGTTTGGTCCAGGGGCAGATGAACGAACGCATCAGCCCTGTCGACGGGCAGAAATACGCGATCGGGTTCGAGATGCGCCTGCCGGCGGACTGGAGCGGCCGCTACCTCTACCAGGCCAATGGCGGAACCGACGGTCGTGTTGCCCCGGCGGTCGGTGCGATTACGGGCGGCCAGCTGGAGAACGGCCTGCAAATGGGGTTCGCGGTGCTGAGCTCGGACGCGGGCCACAGCGGAGCGCAGAACCCGTTGTTTGGACTCGACCCTCAGGCGCGTCTGGATTATGGCTACCAGGCGGTGGGAACACTGACCCCGATGGCGAAGGAACTGATTGCGGCAGCGTACGGCCGCGGACCCGACCGGTCTTACATCGCGGGCGGCTCGAACGGCGGACGCCACGCAATGGTTGCCTCCACCCGCTACGCGCAGGAGTACGACGGATTCCTGGCCGTCGCTCCCGGCTTCAATCTTCCGCAGGCAGCGGTGGCTCAGCTGTGGGGTGCACAGCAATGGGCAAGCGTGGCCGCTGCCCTGCCGGTGACCGGACCTGCCGACCTTGAAACCGCGTTCCCGGCCGCGGAGCGTCAGCTCGTCGCCAACGCAATTCTGGCCAGGTGCGACGGGCTGGACCGGCTCAAGGATGGGATGGTGCAGAACATCGACGCTTGCCAGGACGTTTTCTCCATCACCCGGGACGTGCCCACCTGCGCTCCGGTACGGGACGGAACATGCCTCACCACCGCGCAGAAGAAGGTCATCGCGGCGGTGTTCGCCGGCGCCCGCAACAGTGCCGGAGAGGAACTGTACAGTTCGTTTCCGCTGGACCCGGGAATCGTTTCGCCGGGTTGGGCCAGCTGGAAGTTCACGAGTTCGATAGACGCCAACCGGGACCCGGTCTCGGTGGGCTTTATTTTCTCGGCCCCGCCGGAGAATGCCAGCATGCTGGAGGACACCCTGGGCTACGCGCTGAATTACGACGTCGACACGCAGGCTCCGCAGATCTTCGCGGCAGACGAGGTGTATACCGAGAGCGCGATGTCCTTTATGACGCCGCCGAACCCAACGCAGCTTGATACGCTCCGCGGCCGCGGAGCCAAGATGATCGTGGTCCACGGCGCTGCGGACGGAGTCTTCTCCTCCGATGACACAGCGGCCTGGTACCGGTCCGTTGACAGCCGCTACAAGAAAAAGGCCGACGAATTCGTCCGCTACTTCGAGGTACCGGGAATGGGCCATGTCCGGGGCGGCCCAGCCACGGACCAGTTCGACGGACTCGGGGCGTTGGTCAACTGGGTTGAAGGCGGACACGCACCCGACCGTATGGATGCCACGGCCCGCGGCGCAGGCAACCCCGGCGGCGTCAACCCGGAGATCCCTGCCAGCTGGTCGGCGGACCGCTCCCGGCCGCTCTGCGTGTACCCGTTCACCGCACAGTACAAGAAGGGCGATCCGGAAAGCGCCGACAGCTTCAATTGCGGGAGCAGTAACGGCAACAGCAACGGCAACAGCAACGGCAACGGGAACGGCAACGGCAACGGGAACGGCCACGGGAACGGGAACGGCCACGGGAACGGGAACGGCCACGGGAACGGCAATGGCCGTCCCTAGCTGACACCGGGACTTCCGAGCCCTGCACCCGGTCTGTCTGAACCCCGGTTTGCTGCTGATCCAACGGGTCACTGCTCCGGCCCCGCGTCCGTGCGTGGGCCGGAGCATGCTGTTCGAGTCTGGTGGTGAGCTCCGCTGCGGCAGCGGACGCGCCCACCCGGGCTGCACTGTTTCCCGGCAACGCTGCGGATCGCCTGTCCTCCACAACCGACTGGGACCGGGCCGTTATCCAGAATGCCGTTTTTGCCTGAGCCGGTGGCAAGGGGAGGGACCAGAATCGATCCCACGCCGGAGATCTCCCAGACTCTTCCGGCACAGGACAAGAAACGAACAAAGGAGCCCTCCATGTTGTCCCTGCCGTTTGAATCCCCATCGCTGCACACAACACCCCCTGCGCCGGCCGTCACCGGCTTGGCGGAGGAACCCTGTTGCACCCAGTCCGGCTGCACCTGTTCGGAGGGACGGCAGGCAACCAGGGCGGGGACCGGAGCCCGGGCGGCGGCAAGCACCGGTCCCCGTGCCCGGACCAGCGACCCCGCCCACGCCCACGCCAAACACCCTGCACGTGAGAGCGCCAGGGACGGAACCGGTTCCACGGGCGACCTGGGCCCTGCCGACGGGTCTGCCCTCGCTCCGGTTATTCCACTGCGTCCCCGGCAGCCGGTAACCGCCGTCCCGCAGGACCGCGAGGCGGGTATGGCGACGGCCGAGTACGCGATCGCAACGCTGGCCGCCGTGGCCTTCGCCGCGCTGCTGGTTGCCGTATTGAGCAGCGGCGATGTGCGGGAGCTTCTTCTGGCACTTATCCGGGGAGCCCTGAGTTTCGGGTGACTCCGCGGTTCTGCAGCCGTGGAAGGTGGCCTCGGAAGAATTTGAAGTGGCCCATCCGTGGATGCAGCCTCAGCCGGCCTTCCGGAGAGCGGGGAGCCGTCACAGCCGAGGTGGCCGTGGCCTTGCCAGCTCTGGTGGTCCTGTTGGCTGGGCTATTGACCGGAGCAGCAGCGGGAGTCACCCAGCTCCGGCTTGAGGAAGCGGCCAGCGCAGCGGCCCGGCAGGTCATGCGAGGCGAAGCTTCCGCCGCCGGGGAGACTGTTGCCCGGCTTGCGGGATCACGCGCCGGATTCGAGCTGAGGACGGAGGGCGAATGGGTCACGGTCTCCGTAAAGTCCACCCTCAACGCCCCTTTGCTCGAACACCTTCCGATCACGCTCTCGGCACAGGCCGTTGCGCTCCCGGAACAGCTGCCCTGACCATCCTGAGGAAGCAGGCGGCTGCTGCCGAGTCACGGATGCTGTTCTTCGTGGGATTCCACGCACGCTGTGGGGAGCTGAACCGGCGCGCCCGGCGGGCACGGAGCTGCATCCGGAACCTCAAATCGAGGCCTCGGTCCGCGGGATTCACGGCACACAGAAAGGCAGGACACGGTGGAATTCCAAAGCGGTACGGGGGAAAGGCAGGGCCTCGCAGTAACCGGTACGTTCCAGCAGATCCGCAACCGGACGAACCCAGACCGGCAGCAGCGGGACGCCGGAGCCGGAACGGTTTTGAGCCTGGGTCTCTGCCTGGCGGTGATCACCCTGCTCCTGGCTGTGCTGGCTCTGGCCCAGGCCACGATCGGGGCAGCACGTGCTGGCGCAGCGGCCGACCTGGCGGCGCTCGCCGGTGCAGACACCATCCGGGCTCTTCGGGCCGGGGACCCTTGCACCGTCGCAGCAGAGGTCGCCGCCCGGAATGGAGCAGAACTTGGCTCCTGCGCCCCGGATGTGGGAGCCCTTTCCATCACGGTGGACGTCGCCTCATCTGCCGGAAGGCTGCTGCCTTGGGCACCATCGGCGCGCGCCAGGGCCGGCCCGCCCGGATCGCAGTGGCTGCCCGGATCGCAATGACCGCCCGGGCAGTCTGGAACCCCGGACCGCAACGGCCGCCCGGGAACTGCCGTGAACAGCAAATTGGCGGCTGCCGGAGTGATCCGGCAGCCGCCAACAGCTCTAGGGAGGATTCAGCGGTTACTGCTCCTGGCCGGGCAGACCTTCGTAGGCCACGTTGCCGGAGGCGAGGTTCTCGTCGATAAGAGCGGGCAGGCGGTCCAGGAACGCGTCACGTTCGGTCACCACGTTCTTCATGGCGTCCTCGACGTTCTCCGTGGTGATGGCCGGCATCATGTAGACGGGCTTGGCGTCAACGTCTTCGCCCTTGGCGAGCTTGATGGCCACGGCCAGGCCGGCTGCCATTTCAACCGTGCCGTGCTGCAGCGAGGTACCGATGAAGTCGCCGTTCTTGACCGCGTTCAGGCCGTCCTCGATGCCGTCAATACCGACGATCGGGACATCCGTGACCCCGGCTTCCTTCAACGCCTGAAGGGCGCCGAGACCCATGTCATCGTTCTGGGAAATAACGCCGTCAATGTCGGCGCCGAAGGCAGAGATCCAGTTGTTCATCTTGTTGACGGCCTCGTCACGCTTCCAGTTGGCCGTGTCCTTCGCCAGCACCTTCACGTCCGGGTACTGCGCCAGGACAGAGTCGATTCCTGCGCCGCGGTCGATCTCGCCGGAGCCGCCCAGCGGACCCTGCAGGATCACCACGTTGCCCTTGCCGCCCAGCTTGTCCATCATCATCTGGGCTTCCTGCGCGCCGGCTGCGACGTCGTCAGGCTGCACCGAGCCGTCAAGATCATCGTTCTTCAGCGACGCGTTGACGTCCACGAAGGGAATCCCCGCTGCCTTGGCCGCGGCGACCTGGGGCTGCAGCGAACCCGCCTGGACCGGGTTCACGAGGATCGCGTCAACGCCCTGGTTCACGAACTGGTCCACCTGGTTGGCCTGGGTGTTGACGTCCAGGTTGGCGGAGTTCCAGAGGATCTTTACGTTATTGGCAGCGGCGTATGCGTCGATGCCTTCCTTGCCCTGGGTGACGAAGGAGGACATGTCGTAAACGCTCACACCGATGGTGAGCTGCTCGCCGCCGGCATCGGTGGCACCGGACGCGGCGTTCGGGTCACCGGCGCCGCAGCCGGTAAGGACGAGCGAGAAAACTCCGACAGCAGCGATGCTGGTGGCGAGTTTTTGCAGAGGACGGATCATCGTTGACACTCCTGATAGTGGGTTGGGCTGATGAATAGGTGGGGGGATGAAAGAACAGGGGACCGCTATTTGCGGTGTTTGGACGCCCAGACATCAACGGCGACAGCCGCGACAATGAGGATGCCCTTCATAACGTCCTGCCAGTAGGCAGGAACAACCAGCAGGTCGAACCCGTTGTTGAGGGTCTGGATGAGCAGCAAGCCAAGTGCTGTACCCCAGATGCTTCCGCGGCCGCCCATCAGCGAGGCTCCGCCAATGACGACGGCGGCAATCGCGTCGAGTTCGTAACCGGAGCCCAGGTTCGGAGCGCCGGAGATCACCCGGGAAGCGATCATGATTCCCGAGAGCCCGGCGAGCACACCGCTGATGGCATAAACGCTGAGCAGGATCCGGGAGCTGTTGACGCCGGCAATTTCGGCAGCCAGGCGGTTGCCGCCCACGGCGTAGACGCGCATGCCGTAGGACGTACGCTTCATGATCACGCCAAGGCCGATGATGCTGACGATCATGAGGATCACCGGGATCTTGACGCCGAGGATCTCCGTGTTCGCAAAGCTGCCGAAGCTGTTGGGCAGGCCGTTAATGGGCGCTCCGTTGCCGATCACGTAGGCAATACCGGAGGCCAGCGTCATCATGCCCAGCGTGGCAATAAAGGGCGGGACCTTCATGTACGCGACCACCAGGCCATTGATCACGCCCGCCAGCAGGCCGACGGCGACGGCGACCAGGAGGGCCAGCCACACCTGGTCGGGGTTCGATTTGGCCGTAAGCGCCCCGGCCATGGCGCTGGCCGCGATAACGCTGCCGACGGAGAGGTCGATGCCGCCGGTCAGGATCACCAGGGTCTGCCCCAGCGCGATCAGCGCGAACGGCGCCGCAGCGATAAGGATGGTCGCGAGGTTCTCCGGAGTGCCGAAACGCGCGCTGCGGTACAGGAAGAAGCAGATCACCAGCACCATCACAACAACCATGGCGTGGTCGATGAGCAGCTGCTTGATCCAGGGCCCGCTGAAGCGCGCGGGTCCCAGGGATGCAGGCCGAGCCGTTTCTGCCTGCCCGCTGGGGGAAGCCTGTTTAGTCGTCGTCATTTGCTGTGGTCCTTCTCGGAGTGGGCTTCCTGCCCGGAGGCGAGTCTGAATATGCGGTCTTGGACCTCGGGATGGGAGAGTTCCTCCCGGGAGAGTTCGGCAGCGAAACCGCCGTCGCGCATCACCAGGGTCCGGTGGGTCAGGGAGAGGATTTCGGGCATGTCGGAGGAGGCCATCACCACGGCCATGCCGGACTGCGCGAGGTCGGTGATGATCCGGTAGATCTCGTTGCGGGCACCAACGTCCACGCCCCGGGTCGGCTCATCCAGCAGCAGCACATCAACGTTCCCGGTCAGCCAGCGCCCCAGGACCACCTTTTGCTGGTTGCCGCCGGAAAGTGTCTCCACCGGCTGGTGCAGGGTGCGGCGGCGCAGCCGCAGGGAGTCCATAACTTCGACGGCGGTCTGGTGCCGTGACTTCCGGTGCAGCCAGCCCGCGGTGGAAAAGGCCGAGATCCGCGGAAGGGTGGTGTTATCCAGGATGGACATTCCCATCACAGCGCCGGCGCCCTTGCGGTCCTCGGGGACCAGCGCCATGCCGGCAACGATGGAGGCGGCCGGATTACCTGCCCGGACCTTGGTTCCTGAGACGGTGACGGTTCCGGAGGTGCGGGCCCGCATACCGAAAATCGTTTCGAGCAGCTCGGTGCGTCCGGCACCGACCAGTCCCGCCAGTCCGAGGATCTCTCCGCGGCGCACCGAGAGGTTCACCGGGTCCCGGTCGCCTACCCGCAGGCCGGTGGCTTCGAGCAGGACCTCGGAGCCGTGGGGGTGGATCTCGGGAAACAGGTCTTCCAGGTCGCGGCCGATCATCGCACGCACAATGTCGTCATCGGTGACGTCCCCGATGGGGCTGTCCGCAACAAGGTTTCCGTCCCGGAGCACGATGACCCGGTCCGACATGGCCCGGATCTCTTCCATCTTGTGGGTGGTGAAGAGCAGCGCCACCCCGTCGGCGCGGAGCTGGCGGACCACTGCGGCCAGACGGGCCACTTCCTTCTCCGCGATGGCGCTGGTGGGCTCATCCAGGAGCAGGACCTTGGCCCCGCGGGTGGTTGCCTTGGCAATTTCGATGATCTGGCGGACGCCGACGGGCAGCGAGCCCATCTGGATCTCCGGGGAGATGTCCAGCCCGAACTTGGCCAGCATGGCCCGCGCTTCGGTCTTCATGGCCCGGCGGCGCAGGAAACCGGCACGGCGCAGTTCCCGTCCGATGAACAGGTTCTCGTACACGCTCATGTCCGGGATCGAGGCGAGCTCCTGGGGGACGATGGCGACCCCGAGCTGGTTGGCTGCCTGCGGGTTCCCGACGGGAAGGTGCTCCCCGGCAACGCTGACGCTTCCGCTGTCCGCCCGGTACTGGCCGGAGGCGATCTTCATCAGCGTGGATTTGCCCGCACCGTTTTCCCCGGCGAGGGCGGTCACCGTGCCGGGCTCGAGGGTGAGGGTGATGCCCTTCAGCACCGGAACGCCGGCGAATCCCTTCCTGACGTCAACGCATTCCAGGGCTCCTGCACCGGCAGTCATGAGGCGCTTCCCGGCCGGATCATGGTCTTCAAGCTGGTGGAAGCCGTCGAAACCCGAAGGGCTTCTTCGACGTCATCGAGGCCATAGGAACCGGTGACCAGGGAGTCCAGGTCCACCCGGCCGGTGCTGACCAGGTCGATGGCGGTGGGCCAGGTGTTGGCGTAGCGGAAGATTCCGGTGACCACGAGTTCGCGGTTCTGGATCAGCGGGACCGGGAAGGCAATCTGGTCCGCGCCCATGCCGACCAGCACTGCGGTGCCGGCCGGGGCGAGGGCCTCCAGGCCAGCGAGGACGGCCGGGGTGGCGCCGGAGCATTCGAGCAGGGCGTCCACGCCCAAGGTGCGGAGCTCGGCGTCGTCCGCAATGGCGTCCAGCACCCGGTCCGCACCGAACTTCAGGGCCTGGGCGCGGCGGTCGGGGTCCACATCGCTGACGATGACTTCGGTCGCGCCGAAGGCCCGGGCGACCTGCAGGGCGATGATGCCGATCGGCCCGGCGCCGGTGACCAGCACCCGGGTTCCGGCCGTGATGCCGGCTTTGCGGGCGGCGGCAATGCCCACGGACAGCGGTTCCATCAGGGCTGCGGCGTCATCGGAGACGCCGTCGGGGATCCGGAAGGCGAAGTGGGACTGGATGGTGACGTACTCGGCAAACGCACCGTCGATCGGCGGGGTGGCGTAGAACTCCATGTGCGGGCAGAGGTTGTAGGCGCCGGCAAGGGTCTGCCGGCTGGTCGGCGAGGGACGCTGGGGTTCGATCGATACCCGTTCACCGAGCCTGGATTCGGCAACGTCCGAGCCAACGGCCACGATGGTTCCGCCGGCCTCGTGCCCCAGGACCAGCGGGGATTCGACGACGAAATCGCCGATCCGGCCTTCCTTGAAGTAGTGCACATCGGAGCCGCAGATCCCCACCGCACCAACACGGACGAGGACCTCGTCGGCGGCGGGCGACGGGACGGGACGCGGCTCGACGACGATTTCGCCGGCGCGGCGCAGCACGCTGGCACGCATCTGCGTTGGAAGTGGTTCGCGCATGGGTTTCCTTCTCATGGGTTGCTTCAACGGGCTTCCCGCTGAGCAGAGACGCGCCGTGACGACAGCCACAAGTATGCACCACTTTTTCTCACTTGTGCAATTGGTGTGCTCATGTGAGCACAGGTAGGCTATGGTGGAAGCCCGCCCCCTGCAAGGAGACGTATTTGGCACCGATTGGCCCCGACGAGCTGGTTCGGCTGGCTCACATTGCCCGCGAACACTACATAGCCGGCAAAACCCGCGTCGAAATTGCAGAGGAACTTGGCCTGAGCCGGTTCAAGGTGGGCAGGCTGCTCGACGACGCCGTGAAGTCCGGGATCGTCACCTTCGATATTTCGGTCCCCGGCCCCGTGGACGTGGAGTGCTCCCTGGAACTGCAGCGGCGGTTCGGCCTCACGCGTGCCGTTGTGGTCCGTACCCCCACGGATGCGTCCGAAGCCGTCCAGGAGGAACTGGGCAGGGTCGGCGCGGAGCTGCTCGCCGAACTGGCCGCACCGGATGACGTCATCGGTATGACAGCCGGCCGTACCCTGGGCCGGCTCGCCGATTCCCTCGGCACGCTGCCCGGCTGTGAAGTAGTCCAGCTGGCCGGAGTGGCCGGGCCGATCCAGGCCACCGGGGTGGAGGTCATCCGGCGGGTGGCCGAAGCTTCCCGGTCACGCGGCTGGACCCTGTACGCGCCCATTGTCGCTTCCGACCCGGAGGCAGCGGCTGCCATCCGCCGGCAGCACGACGTTCAGCAGACCATGGAGCAGTATTCCAAAGTCACGCTGGCGCTGGTGGCGATCGGCAGCTGGGCACCCGCCGATTCACAGTTCTTCGACAACCCGGCGCTGACCGCCGAGGACCACGCAGCCCTCCTGGCCAGCGGCGTCCAGGCCGATATCGGGTCCATCCTGATCGACCGCGAGGGAAAAATCGTCGACGATATCCAGTCCCGCTGCGTGGCCATTAACGACGCCGAGCTGCGGCAGATCCCTGAGGTGATCGGCGTCGCCGGCGGAGCGCTGAAACACGACGCCGTCCGGGCCGCCCTCAAATCAGGGCTCATTGATTCGCTTGTCACCGATTCCACCCTTGCCAACCGACTGCTGGAGAAACCATGACCCGCACCGTCGTCGCCGGTATCGATTCATCAACCCAAAGCACCAAGGTGCTGCACGTGGATGCCGAGACAGGTGAGATCCTCAGCAAGACCTCGGCCCCGCACCCCGACGGGACGAGCATCGACCCGGAAGCCTGGTGGGAAGCCCTGCAGTCGCAGGACCGGCTGGAGGACGTAGCTGCGGTCTCGGTCAGTGCCCAGCAGCACGGCATGGTGGCCCTGGACGCCGCCGGTGTGCCCGTTCACGATGCCCTCCTGTGGAATGACACCCGGTCCTCGGCGCAGGCGAAAAAGCTCCGGGAAGCCCTGGGGGCGGAGGCGTGGGCACGCGAGATCGGCATTGTTCCGGTCCCCTCCTTCACCGTCACCAAACTCGCCTGGCTGGCCGAAAACCACCCTGACCTCGCCGACCGCGTGCACCAGGTCCTGCTTCCGCACGACTGGCTGACCTGGCGGCTCGCCGGCCGCCCGGAGGAGGCAACCACCGACCGCAGCGACGCTTCGGGCACCGGCTATTATTCGGTGCCCGAAGGCCGCTACCGCAAGGACATCCTGGAACTGGCCTTCGGACGCTCACCGCTGCTGCCCCGGGTACTGGCTCCGAGCGCGGCGGCGGGTAAAACCGCCTCGGGTGCGCTCCTGGCAGCCGGCTGCGGGGACAATGCCGGAGCAGCGCTGGGACTGGGCCTGACACCGGGCGAAGTGGTGGTCAGCATCGGGACCAGCGGCACTGTCTTCGCGCCGTCGGCCGCCCGCATCCAGGACCCCAGCGGAGCCGTGGCAGGATTCGCGGACGCTACCGGCAACAACCTGCCGCTGCTGGCCACGATCAACGCTGCCCGCACCCTGGCCGCCAGCGCCCGGCTGCTCAACGTTGACCTCGCTGCCTTCGATGACCTGGCCTCAGCCGGCGCGCCGGACGCCGGCGGGCTCACCCTCATTCCGTATCTGGACGGCGAACGCACCCCTGACCTCCCGCACGCCACCGGAACAATGACCGGACTGACCCGGGCGAACCTGACAGCCGAAAATCTGGCCCGGGCGTCCGTCCTGGGCCTGCTCTGCACTCTTTCGGATGCCCTGGACCGGCTGCGCGCCCAGGGAGTTGCCTGCGAACGGGTTGTGCTCATCGGAGGAGGATCGCTGTCCCGTTCCGTCCGCCGGGCGGCCGCGGAGATCTTCAACGCCGAGGTCGTCATTCCTGCCCCCGCGGAATATGTGGCCCTAGGTGCGGCCCGGCAGGCAGCCTGGGCCCTGAGCGGGGAAGCAGAGCCTCCCACCTGGTCCCGCTCCACGGAAGAAACACATACCCCCACCGGTGCCTCCTGGGCAGCCGAGGTCCGGGGACGCTTCACGGCGTCCCGCATCGCCGCTTATGGACTGTGACGGTCCGAAGGAATCCATGACTTTTGATGCTGCTGCACCTGCCCTGGACGATTCAGCGAAGATGTTCGACGTCGACGCCGTCCTCTTTGACCTCGACGGAACGCTTATTGACTCCACTGTCGCCACCGAACGTGCCTGGACCCTCTGGGGTGAACGGATGGGGATTGCCGGGTACCGGCATACGGCCCACGGCCTGACGGCCCAGTCCCTGGTCAATGAGCTGGTGGACGCACCCCGGCGGGCGGAAGCGCTCGCACTGATCGCCCGGCTGGAAATCGAAGACACCCGCGGAATCCGGCAGAAAGAGGGCACCGCGGAACTCCTGGCCGCCCTTCCGCCGCAGAACTGGACCATCGTGACCTCCTGCACCCGGGAGCTGGCCCGCGCCCGGATGGCAGCCGCCGGACTGGACTGGCCGCAGCACATCGTGACCGCGGACCAGGTCACCACGGGGAAACCCTCGCCCGAGGGATATCTGCTGGCCGCCGAACGGCTGGGAACGGACATCCGGCGGTGCCTGGTGGTCGAAGACGCTCCGGCCGGCCTGAGCGCCGGCCGGTCGGCAAACGCGCAGACCCTGGGTGTCACCGGAACCTACGGTGCGGAGGAACTCGACGCCGACGTCGTGGTGGCCTCCCTCAGCCAGCTCACGGTGTCCCGGCAGCCGGGGGAAGCACTCCTGATTGGCGTCCGGGCCCGGTAACAGGAGGAGCTAGCGTCCCGGCCCGGCAGGGACGGTCTCTTCGGCGGCAGCCGGATCCGGAGCATTGGCCAGCAGCACCTCGATCAGGGTGACCGCGCCCTTTTTATCCAGCGGGTTGTTCTTATTGCCGCACTTGGGCGACTGCACACAGGACGGGCAGCCGCCGTCGCACTCGCAGGCCCGGATGGCGTCCCGGGTGGCCGTCAGCCACACGGTCGCGGCCTCGTAGGCGCGTTCGGCGAACCCGGCACCGCCGGGATGGCCGTCATACACAAAAATGGTCGGCTTGCCGGTGTCAGCGTGCAGGGCCGTGGACACCCCGCCGATATCCCAGCGGTCCGAGGTCGCCACCAGCGGCAGCATCCCGATCGAGGCGTGCTCAGCGGCGTGCAGCGACCCCGGGAAATCCGCCGCCGCCAGCCCTGCCCCGAGGAGCAGCTCCTCGTCGATGATGAACCACACAGCCTTGGTGAAAAGCTCCTTGGCTTCCAGCTCCAGGGGTTCCTCGCCGAGGATCTCATTCGAGACCAGGGCCTTGCGCTGGAAGGACACCACCTGGGTGGTCACCTTCACCGTGCCGAAGCAAGCCGTCACCTCACCCCACTGCGACGTGCGTTCAGTTTCCATCACCTCAATCTGGGTGATGTCCCGGGCCTGGGTGTAGAACTCGGGGTTGCCGCGGGTCACCATGGCGCAGTGGTCGGCCTCGTTCAGCTCATCCACCACGAAGCTCTGGCCCTGATGGACGTACACCGCCCCGGTATGGGCCTGGTACTGGCTCTGCGCGGCATCCATGGTGCCCAGCAGGGTTCCGGTGGCCGATTCCACGATGTTGATCGGGCCGCCTCCGCTGGCCCGCAGGTTCACCATCGATGCAGCGCTCTCGGCATGGGTCCAGAACCAGCCGGCCGGGCGGCGCCGCAGGTACCCCTGCGCCACCAGCTGCTCCAGCAGCCCGGCGGCAGTGGGGCCGAACAGCTCCCGCTCGTCCGGGGTCAGCGGCAGCTCCGCAGCCGCTGCACACAGATGCGGACCCAGCACATACGGGTTCGACGGGTCGAACACCGTGGCTTCCACCGAAATGTCGAAGATCGCCTCCGGATGGTGCACCAGATAGGTATCCAGCGGATCGTCGCTGGCCACAAATGCAGCCAGGGCATCCTGCCCCGAGCGGCCGGCCCGGCCGATCTGCTGGAACAGGGAAGCACGGGTTCCGGGCCAGCCTGCCACGAGGACGGCGTCGAGCCCGGAAATATCGATCCCCAGCTCCAGGGCTGAGGTGCTGGCAATCCCCAGCAGCTGCCCGCTGCGCAGCTGGTTCTCCAGCTCCCGGCGCTCCTCCGGAAGGTACCCGGAACGGTAGGCCGCCACCCGGCCCGGCAGCGAGGGATGGACTTCCTCCAGCAGGCGCCGGCTGATGGTCGCAATCGCCTCCGCACCGCGCCGGGACTTAATGAAGGCGATCGTGCGGACCTGGGCTGCCACGAGGTTGGCCAGCAGGTCCGAGGTTTCGGCGATTACCGTGCGCCGCTCGCGGGCCCCGTTTTCGCCCTTCAGCTCGGTCAGCTGCGGCTCCCAGAGGGCAACCGTGGTGGCACCGTGCGGGGAATAGTCGCGGGTGAAGGCCTGGACCTCTCCGCCGATCAGCCGGCCGAAGGACTGCGCCGGGTCAGCTGACGTGGCCGATGCGCCGATGAAAACCGGATCGGCTCCGTAATAGGCGCAGATCCGCCGGAGCCGGCGCATCAGGTTGGCCACGTTAGAACCAAAAACGCCCCGGTAGCTGTGGGCCTCGTCGATGATGACGTACTTCAGCCGGCGGAAGAACCGGGCCCACCACGCATGGTTGGGGAGCACCCCGAAGTGCAGCATGTCCGGATTCGCCAGCACCAGGTTGGCGTGGTCACGGATCCAGCGGCGGGCACCTTGGTCGGTGTCGCCGTCGTACGTTTCCGCCCGCAGTGTTGGCAGCTGCAGTGATTTCAGGGCGGAGAGCTGGTCCGCGGCGAGCGCCTTGGTGGGGGAGAGATACAGGGCCACCGAGCCGGTGGGTTCCAGGCTGATCCGGTCGTCCAGGGCGGTGCGGTGGATCTCGTCCAGCACCGGCAGCTGGTAGGCCAGCGACTTGCCGGACGCCGTTCCGGTGGAAATGATCGTGTGCCGGCCTGCGCGGGCTGACTCGGCGGCTTCGGCCTGATGCCGCCATGGGGCGTGGACGCCCAGGCGCTCGTACGCGGCCAGCAGATCAGGGTGGACCCAGTCAGGCCACGGCACCGTCTCCGCCTGCCGGGCCGGAATGGAATGGATGTGGACCAGCTGCTCCGGGTCTGCGCCGCCGCCGAGCAGCGGGATCAGGGAATCATGTAAGGCCACGCCGCCATTGTCCCACCGGCGCCCCCGCGGACTGCACACAGAACCGGCTGGCTCCGCGGCTGGCGAAATCCGTCAGAGCCGCGGTTCGAAAATCATCACGCTGGCCAGCGATTCCCAGCCCAGGTAGCGGTACAGTTCCAGCCCGGATTCGGGCGAAATCAGCAGACCCGTCTCGGCGTCGTGCTCCAAGGCCACCGCCGTCAGCGCCCGCATGACGTAACTGCCCAGCCCGCGGCGGCGGAAGGACGGTTCGGTGGAGATCTTGTCGTACACCGCGTAACCGTCCACCACGGCCACATGCCCGCGGGCGGCCGGTTCGCCGTCCATCGTAACGAGCACCGATCCCACCGTCCCGGACCTGATCGTCTCGGAATCGAAGCCGTCCGGCGGGATGGGGTCCTCGATGTCCTGGCCCTCCATGTCCAGGACCATAAAGACCTCGTCCGTGGAGCGGACGGAGAGTCCGTACACGTTCGCCGCACCGTGCAGCTCACCAACCCGCGAAGTGACGATGGTGAACAGGCGGCTGGCACCCTGCCGGGCCGAGGTGGCCAGTGCGGCAAACTCGTCATGGGAGGGCTCGAGGGCGAAGTACTCCCAGTCATTGGTTTTATCGTGCAGGAAGGCCGCCGGGAACCGACCCTCGTGGCGCATCTGGTACCCGCGGGCGCGGGCCCAGCCGGTAACCCAGGTTTCGAGGAGATCGTCGGTTAGTGCGTTCATGAATGAACACTAGCCCGGGAGCCGGACCCGCGGCAGGGCTGATCCCTAAATCGGATTTCCCCCGCCGGTCTACCCTTAAAGGGTGGCTCTGAACCGAATTGCTCTTTATTACGCCTTTACCCCGCTTGCCGACCCGGACGCGATTCGCCTCTGGCAGCGCGCCCTGTGCGAAAAGCTCGGCCTGCGTGGACGCATCCTCATCTCCCCTGACGGCATCAACGGAACGGTCGGCGGTGAACTCAGCGCGGTGAAGGCCTACGTCAAGGCCACCCGGGAGTACCCCGCGTTCAAGAAGATGGACATCAAGTACTCGGAGGGTTCCGCCGAGGATTTCCCGCGCCTGAGCGTGAAGGTCCGCCCGGAAATCGTCAGCTTTGGCGCTCCCGGAGAGCTGAAGGTCGATGAGAACGGCGTGGTCGGCGGCGGCACGCACCTGCGCCCCGAAGAACTGCATGAACTCGTGGAGAAGAAGAAGTCCGAGGGCGAGGAGATCGTCTTTTTCGACGGACGCAACGCTTTCGAAGCGCAGATCGGCCGGTTCAAGGGTGCCGTGGTCCCGGACGTCTCCACCACCCACGACTTCATCGCTGAGCTGGAATCCGGGAAGTACGACGCCCTGAAGGACAAGCCGGTTGTCACCTACTGCACCGGCGGCGTCCGCTGCGAAGTGCTCTCCGCGCTGATGGTGGACCGTGGTTTCCAGGAGGTGTACCAGATGCAGGGCGGGATCGTCCGGTATGGCGAGACCTACGGCGATCAGGGCCTGTGGGAGGGCTCCCTCTACGTCTTCGACAAGCGGATGCACATGGAATTCACGGACGACGCCGCCGTGATCGGCAGGTGCGTCCGCTGCGAAGCCCCAACGAGCAAGTTCGAAAACTGCTCCAACCTGGCCTGCCGCGAACTCACCCTCTACTGCTCCGATTGCGCTGCCGATCCCTCGACGCTGCGCTGTCCGGAAGGATGCGCTGCCTAGCCCTGGGCTCCGGCCGCAGGGGAGACGATCTCACCGAGGTTGGTGACGGCTTTTTCGAACAGGGCTGCCGGATCGCATCCGTGAACGGAGTTCTCCTCCTGGGCGAAGCACTGCCAGGCCACCCGCCACGTGCAGGCGATGAGTTCCGCCACCAGCAGGGCCGGCATCTGGTCCAGGAGTTTCCGCTCGACCAGTGAATCGCTCAGGGCCGTGACCATCTGCAGTTCCTGCCGGGCCACTCCCTGCAGCAGCCCGGGCTCGCTCAGGATCAGGCGCGAGATCCGCAGGAACTCATACTGCTCAACCTCGTAGGCGAAGTGCCTCCGGCACACGTCAATCAGTTCGTGGAGGATCTGGGCGGACGTCAGGGCGGGGTGGAGCGGGTGTGTCACCAGCGCCTGGACCAATTCGCCCTGCCCTGGCATCGCCGCAGATTCCTTGGAGTCGAAGTAGCGGAAGAAGGTGCGCTCCGAGATACCTGCCTGCTCGGCGATCCGTGCCACTGTGGTGGCCTCGAATCCTGCGGTTTCCAGCAGATCCAGAGTCGCGCGCTGGATGTCGCGGCGGGTCTCCGCCTTGCGTTCTTCGCGTATTCCCACGCCGAGCCTTCCTCCCGCATTTCCCGCTGCCGGCCTTCCGGGCGGGCAACATATTTTCTGTCACAGTATGCCACGTTTGCACAAAAATACTGTCAGTGTGTGACACAATTTACGAGTTCCACCCAACCAGGAAGAGGAAGATTTGAGTCACGACAGCCCCATAACTGCAGCAGGGGAAAGGCCGGCAGCCGCCGCGCCGCCGGCATTGCCCACTAAACAACTGACGGGAATCATCGGTGCGCTGGCCCTGGCGGCCTTCCTGATGATCCTGAACGAAACTGTGCTGTCCGTCGCGCTGCCGTCGATCATGGTCGATCTGGGGGTTTCAGCGGCAGCCGGCCAGTGGCTGACCACCGGCTTCCTGCTGACCATGTCCATCGTCATTCCCACCACGGGCTTCCTGCTCCAGCGGTTCACCACGCGCAGCCTGTTCGTCTTTGCGCTGCTCAGCTTCCTGGCCGGCACCCTGCTGGCGATTTTCGCACCGAACTTTGTTTTCCTGCTGATCGCCCGGATTATCCAGGCCGTCGGCACCGCAATCGTCCTGCCCCTGCTGATGACCACCACACTGACACTGGTTCCTCTCCGCAAGCGCGGCGCGATCATGGGGCTGAACTCGATCGTGATCTCCGTGGGTCCGGCCATCGGGCCGACCGTATCCGGTGTGATCGTCAATACCTTCAGCTGGCACTACATCTTTGTGCTGATGATGCCGCTTGCCGTGCTCATCCTCATCTTCGGCATTATCTTCATTAAGATCCCGTCCAGCACCCGCAAAATCCCGGTGGACGTGCTCTCCGTGATTCTCTCCGCGGTTGCCTTCGGTTTCCTGGTGTACGCGATCTCCAGTGTTGAGCACGCCAGCGAGAACCCGGTGGTGACCATCGCCTCCTTCGTGGTTGGCCTGGCCGGTCTTGCCCTGTTCATTCGGCGGCAGATCCGCCTCACCCGTACCGGCCGTGAACTCCTGAACCTCACGCCGTTCAAGCACCGCACCTTTACCTTCAGCGTGATCATGATCATGATCGCCATGGGCACCCTGCTGGGCACCGTGGTCCTGCTGCCGATCATTCTTCAGACCGGCAACGGGCTGAGCACCCTGAGCATTGGACTGATGCTCCTGCCCGGCGGCCTGGTGCAGGCCGTCGTCGCTCCGATCTTCGGCCGCGTCTACGACCGCTTCGGCCCCCGGCCCGTCCTGATTCCCGGTGCTGCCATGCTGGCGCTTGGCCAGTGGCTTTTCGTCACCGTAAATACGGATACCGAACTGTGGATGTTCATGGTCAGCCATATTGTCTTCAGCATTGGTCTGGCCCTGCTGATGACCGGCCTGCTGGCTTCCGCCATGGCATCCCTCGAACCGCGCCTCTATGGCCACGGATCCGCCATCTTCAACACCGGCCAGCAGCTGGGCGGTGCCATCGGAACCACGATCTTCGTGACCGTTATGTCCCTGCTGTCGGCCGGAAAGCTGGAGGCCGGGTCGGACCTGGCGACGGCTCTGTTCTCCGGAGCGCATGTGTCCTTCCTGATCGGCGCCATCCTGGCCACCCTCGGCCTGGTGCTCGCACCGTTCATTAAGGTCTCGAAGCAGCACTGACCACCCTCCTGCCCGCAGGAAAGATACGGCCCGCATGGACATCCATGCGGGCCGTACCTGTTCGGGCAGCCCCCGGGGAGCCCTGGGTTCGTGCCGGGAGGACACGCGGCGGAACCTAGACTGGAGCGGTGACTGACTTTTCCCGGATCCCGGGTGCTCCGCAGAGCTCGAACCTTCCGCTGCTGTCCGGCCTTGCCGCTGACCTGCAGGACGCCGGTTACACGGTGGACGGAGTCGCCGCCTTCCTGGGAGAGGAAGCCAGCGCCGCGCTGGGCCGGGAGCAGGTGGTTCCGGCGCTGCTGGTCTGCCGCGCTGCCGCCGAAGCCGGGACCCCGGCACCCGTGGCTGCCGCAGTGCTGCTGTGGCTGGCCGGGGAATCCGTGGCCCCGGCCCGGCTGGATGCCGCGTTCCCCCGAACCGGCGCCGCCGGTCTGCTGGAGCTGGGGCTGGCCGAAGGTGATCCGGAGACTCCGGAACTGCTGCGGGCCGCCGTTGACCTGCGGCCCTACGCTTTTGACGGCGCGGTGAACGACGGCGCTGCCTCCACAACGGACGGCGGCGCCGAGGCGGGCGCTGATTCGGGGAACGGCGACGGCGGCCCCACGGCCGGCGTCCAGCTCTGGGTGGCCAGCGATCTCGGGGCGCACCAGCGGCCCGGGGTCCTGCCGCATGACCATGTCCTGGGGATCGGGCAGGCGTCCCTGTCCCTGGCCCAGCTGACCGTCCGCCGGCCGGTGGAGCGCGCCCTGGACCTGGGAACCGGCTGCGGTATCCAGGCCTTCCACCTGCTGGGCCATGCCGGGCACGTCACCGCAACTGATATTTCCGGGCGGGCGCTGGGAATCACCCGCTTTAATCTGCTCCTGAATGCCGGCGCGCTCGGAATCGATCCGGCCTTCCCGGAACGCCGCATCGACCTGCGGCTGGGCAGCATGCTGGAACCGGTGGCGGGGGAGCGGTTTAACCTGGTGGTCTCCAACCCGCCGTTCGTGATCACGCCGCGCCCGCTGGAAGAAACCGCCGAAGAACGCTTCACCTACCGGGACGGAGGACTGGCCGGCGACGGCATTGTCGAAGGACTGTTCCGGAACCTGGAGTCAGTCCTGGCGCCCGGCGGCACGGCCCAGATGCTCGGCAACTGGGAAATCCAGGAAACAGTGCCTGCCCAGGACCAGGGGCAGGATCAGGAAACGAACGAAACCCAGAGCGGATGGCATGCACGGCTGCGCTCCTGGCTTCCGGACACCATGGATGCGTGGGTTATCCAGCGGGAGACCCTCAGCCCGGCGGAATATGCCGAAATGTGGCTGCGGGATGCGGCGGAGAACCGCGACAAGAACGAATACGCCGCCTCCTACGCCGCCTACCTTGAGGACTTTGCCTCCCGGGGCACCACCGCCGTCGGCTTCGGCATGGTCTGGATGCGCCGCCGGACGGATCCGGCTGCCGCCCCGCTGCGCCGCTTCGAGGAAATCACCCACCAGCTCGAGTCGCCGATTGGCCCGCACCTGGGCGCCGCCGTCGACCTCTTTGACTGGGCGGCGGACCATCCTGACCTTGCCGGGGAACACCTGGTGGCTGCCGGGGACGTCACGGAGGAACGCCATCAACGTCCCGGCGCTGAGCATCCCGGCGTCATCCTGCTGCGGCAGGGAGCCGGCCTGCGGCGGACCAACCTGATGAGCACCGAGCTCACCGGATTCGTCTCTGCCTGCGACGGCGACCTGCCCGCCGGGGCGATCATTGCGGCCCTCGGTGCGCTGCTTGGACGGGAGGATCCGGAATTCGCCGCGGGACTCTCGGCGGAAGTGCGCAATCTCATCCTGGACGGATTCCTGCTGCCCGCACAGCCTTAACAGCACCGCACGGAATTGGGGGTGCGTCGGCGGGCCTGACCGGTTGAGGTTACCCTTGTGCTTGGGAAAACCCCATACTGTCTTAGGATGAGCAGGCCAGCGGTCCTTTCCGGGCCTCCCTCATTTTCATTTGATCTACCCCGTACGTAGGAGAACAGTGCCAGTTAAGGCAACGGACAAGTCGGCCGGCAAAAAGAAGAAGTTGGTAATTGTCGAGTCCCCGGCCAAGGGCAAGACCATCGCCGGGTACCTCGGCGAGGGGTTCGAAGTGACGGCCTCCATGGGGCATATCCGCGACCTTCCCCAGCCCTCGGACCTTCCTGCGGAGCTGAAGAAGAGCTCGCTGGGCAAGTTCGCCGTCGACGTCGAGAAGGACTTCGAGCCCTATTACGTCGTCTCCGCCGACAAAAAGAAGAAGGTCGCCGAGCTCAAGGCTGCGCTCAAAGACGCCGACGAACTTTACCTCGCAACTGACGGTGACCGCGAAGGCGAAGCCATCGCGTGGCACCTGCTCCAGGTCCTGAAACCGAAGGTTCCCGTCCACCGCCTGACCTTCCCCGAAATCACCAAGGAAGCCATCCAGCGCGCGCTGCTGGAAATGCGGGACATCGACATCTCCATGGTCGACGCGCAGGAAACCCGCCGCATCCTGGACCGCCTGTACGGCTATGAGATCTCCCCGGTGCTCTGGCGCAAGGTCGCCCGGGGGCTGTCCGCCGGCCGCGTCCAGTCCGTTGCCACCCGTCTGGTGGTGGAACGCGAACGCGAACGCATGGCCTTCCGCTCCGCGTCCTACTGGGACCTGCTGGGCACCTTCGCCACCGCGTCCTCGGAGACCTTCAAAGCCCGCCTGACCTCGGTCGACGGCGCCCGGATCGCCACCGGCAAGGACTTCACCGACCGCGGTGAGCTCAAGTCAAAGACCGTCACCCACCTGGACGAGGCAGCCGCCGTTTCGCTGGCCGCCGGCCTGGAATCGGCGTCGTTCTCTGTCCGTTCGCTGGAGACCAAGCCCTACACCCGCCGTCCGGCAGCGCCGTTCACCACCTCCACGCTGCAGCAGGAAGCCAGCCGCAAGCTGCGTTTCTCCTCCCGCGTGACCATGCAGGTGGCGCAGCGGCTGTATGAAAACGGCTACATCACCTATATGCGTACCGACTCCTCCTCGCTGTCGGACCAGGCCATCAACGCTGCACGCCGCCAGGCTTCGGAGCTTTACGGGCCCGAATACGTGCCCGAGTCCCGCCGCGTATACAAGGGCAAATCCAAGAACGCGCAGGAAGCCCACGAGGCCATCCGCCCCGCCGGTGACTCCTTCCGCACCCCGGCACAGGTGGCGTCCTCGCTGCGCGGCGACGAGTTCAAGCTCTACGAACTGATCTGGAAGCGCACCGTCGCCTCCCAGATGGCGGATGCCAAGGGCTCGACGGCGTCAGTCAAGCTGGGTGCCGTGTCCGCTGACGGGCGCGACGCCGAGTTCTCGGCCTCCGGAACGGTTATCACCTTCCGCGGTTTCATGGCTGCATATGAAGAAGGCCATGACGCTTCCCGGGAAGACGAGGAAGGCGCCGGAGACAGCCGCCTGCCGATCCTGAAGAAGGACGATCCGCTCAAGGCAGCGGAGCTCGCCGCCGCCGGCCACGAGACCTCGCCGCCGCCGCGCTTCACCGAAGCCTCGCTGGTCAAAATGCTCGAAGAGCTCGGCATCGGCCGGCCGTCCACCTATGCGGCGACCATCTCCACCATCATGGACCGCGGTTACGTGACCAGCCGCGGCCAGGCCCTGGTCCCGAGCTGGATCGCGTTCTCCGTGGTGCGCCTGCTGGAGGAGCATTTCACCGACTACGTGGACTACGACTTCACGGCCGAGCTTGAAGAAGACCTGGACCGGATCGCCCGCGGCGAAGCCAGCCGGGTGGAATGGCTGAACCGGTTCTACTACGGCGACCGCGTTGAGACCGGCCTCCACACCATCGTTAACGATCTCGGCGAGATCGACGCCCGCGCGGTGAACTCGATCGAGATCGCCGACGGCATTGTGCTGCGCGTGGGCAAGTTCGGCCCGTATCTGGAACGCCCGCTGCCCGCGGACGCTCCCGAAGGCACCGAGCCGGACCGCGCCAACGTGCCCGAGGACCTGGCACCGGATGAGCTGACCGCCGAAAAGGCGGTCGAACTCATGAACAGTGCCGGCCCCGAGGAACGTGTTCTCGGCGAGGACCCGGAAACCGGGCGCACCATCGTGGCCCGCAACGGCCGCTATGGTCCCTACGTCATCGAACTGATCCCCGAGCCCACGGCCGAGGAACTGGCCAACCAGCCGGTGGAGTACTACAAGAACGGGAAGCCCAAGCCCCCGAAGAAGCCGGTCAAGGTCAAGCCGCGCACCGGTTCGCTCTTCAAGTCCATGAGCGTGGAGACAGTCACCCTGGAGGAGGCCCTGAAGCTGATGCGCCTGCCGCGCGTGCTGGGCACCGACGCTGAGGGCAACGAGATCACCGTGCAGAACGGCCGGTTTGGCCCGTACCTGAAGAAGGGCACGGACTCCCGCTCGATCGGCTCGGAGGAGGAGATCTTCACGATCACCCTGGAGCAGGCGCTGGAGATCTACTCGCAGCCCAAGCAGCGCGGCGGACGCCAGGCTGCTGCTCCGCTGGCGGAGTTCGGCACCGACCCCGTGTCGGAGAAGCCCATTGTGGTGAAGGACGGCCGCTTCGGCCCGTACATCACCGACGGCATCACGAACATCACGGTTCCGCGCTCCACCGCGATCGAGGAACTCACGCGTGAACAGGCCGTGGAACTGCTGGCCGAGAAGCGCGAGAAGGGGCCGGCCAAAAAGCCTGTCCGTAAGCGCGCTACGGCGAAGAAGTAGGCCGATGCCGGCTGCCGGGCGTTTGCTCCGGGTCCCTGCACGGGGCCCGGAACAGGCGCGCGGGCGCGGCAGAGCCATAATGGAACTATGCGACTAGGCGTCCTGGACATTGGTTCCAATACCGTCCACCTGCTCCTGGTGGACGCCCATCCGGGTGCCCGGCCGGTGCCCTTCGCCTCCCACAAACGGCCGCTGCAGCTGGTTGCCCACCTGGACGGGAACGGCGCCATCACCGACCACGGCCGGGACCTGCTGGTCGAATTCGTGGAGGAGGCCCGGGACTTCGCCGAACGCCACCGGGCGCAGGACCTGCTGGCCTTCTGCACCTCGGCCATCCGGGAAGCCGCCAACGGGCCTTCCGTACTGGAACATGTGGAACTCCTCACCGGCGTTGCGCTCAAGGAACTGAGCGGACGGCAGGAAGCGTCCATGACCTACCTCGCCGCGCGGCGCTGGTACGGCTGGGGTGCGGGAACCCTCCTGGACCTGGACATCGGCGGCGGATCGTTCGAGATGGCACAGGGCCAGGATGAACTGCCCGACGTCGCCGTCTCGGTTCCGCTGGGCGCCGGACGCCTCACGCGGGACTGGCTGGAGGGGGATCCTCCGGCGGCGGAAAGCATTGACGCGCTGCGGGCCTATATCCGCAACACCGTGCATGACGCGGCGTTGGAGTTCCTGCCGTACGGAGCGCCGGACCTGGCCACCGGCACCTCCAAGACGTTCCGGTCCCTGGCCCGCCTGACCGGCGCGGCGCCGTCGGCAGCCGGTTCCTACGTCCGGCGCAGGCTGCGCCGGAAGGATCTTTCCGAGCTGACCCTGCGGTTGTCCGGTATGAGCGTGGCCGAGCGCTCCCGCCTGGACGGGGTTTCCGTCCTCCGGGCACCCCAGCTGCTGGCCGGCGCGCTGGTTGCTGAGGCGGCGATGGAAGCCTTCGACCTCAAGACACTGCAGATCTGCCCCTGGGCGCTGCGCGAGGGCCTGATCCTGCAGCGTTTGGATACGCTGCGCTTTGACACCCCGGGCCCCCTGCCGGCCGGGCCCGAACCTTACCTGCCAGAACACGCCGGGGCCCTGGTCCTGGCTGCTGCCGGTGAACCGAGCGGAAGTGCGATGCCATGACCTTAACCTCCCCCCAGCCGGTCCAGCCGGCCGCCAACCTGCCCTCCATCCCGGTGGCGCTGTCCAGCTCCTCGGTCTACCCGCTGTCCGTGCATGACACGTTTGCCGTGGCCCACGACCTGGGCTACGACGGCGTGGAGGTGATGGTGACCGGCAGTCAGATCAGCCGGAACCCGGATACCGTCAAGGGGCTGATCGACCGGTACCAGCTGCCGGTGCTGGCCATCCACGCACCCACCCTGCTGCTGACCCAGCAGGTCTGGGGCAAGGCCTGGACCAAGATTGAGCTGTCCGCTGCGATGGCCGCCGAAGTGGGGGCGCACATCGTTGTGGCGCATCCTCCGTTCCGCTGGCAGACCGGTTACGCGGAGAACTTCGCCGAAGGGGTCCGGCGGATCGCGGAGGACTACGGCGTCACCATCGCCGTGGAGAACATGTATCCGTGGCGCGTCCGTGGCCGCGAGGCGAAGGCCTACCTGCCGCACTGGAATCCGCTGCCGGAGCCGTACGACCACGTGACCTGGGACTTCTCCCATGCCGCGATCGCCGGGATGGACTCCTATGAGGAGATCCGCAAACTCGGCAGCCGGCTCAGCCATGTGCATCTGACGGACGGAACGCCGAACGGCAAGGATGAGCATCTGCTGCCGGGGGAGGGGACGCAGCGCTGTGCCGAGGCCCTGCAGTACCTCTCGGAGACCGGCTACAACGGGACAGTGGCCATTGAAGTCAGTACCCGCAGGGCCAAGGAACCGGGAGAGCGGGAGGAGATGCTGCGGCAGACCCTGGAGTTCGCCCGCGTCAACCTCAACCAGGTGCTCGACGAGTAAACCCGGGCAGGTTACCGGCTGCCGGCGCCCGTCTTTTTCCTGCCGGCCGTTCCCGGCAGCGGAGTAACGTTCGGCCCCTCCACCGGCCCGTGAAAGAATCGGGGCATGCAAAATCTCCCCCGACTTTCCTTCCTCGGCTGCGGTTCCATGAATGAAGCCATCCTCGGCGGTGTCCTCGCCGGTGGTTTCCCGGCGGACCGCATTACTGCCACCGTCCGCCGGGCAGACCGTGCCTCGGAGCTGCGGCAGCGGCACGGGATCACCGTCCTGGCCGGTTCCGAGGACGACGGCGCCAACCGCACCGCCGCGGCGGAAGCGGACATCGTGATCATCGGTGTGAAGCCCGTGGGGGTCCGCGCCATGCTCACTGAGGTGGCCGGTTCCCTGGCCCCGGGCGCCGTCGTGGTCAGCGTTGCCGCAGCCGTGCCGCTGGAACTCATGGAAGCAGCGCTGCCGGCCGGGACACAGGTGATCCGCACCATGCCCAATACCCCGGCCAAGGTGGGCCGCGGAGTCACCGCGCTGGCACCCGGGTCCGCGGCCACCCCGGAATCGGTGGGCGTGGTCCGTTCCCTGCTCGCCAGCACCGGCCGTGTCGTCGAGGTGCCCGAAAACCAGCTGGACGCCGTCGGTTCCGTCAGCGGCTCCGGTCCCGCCTACGCCTTCTACCTGGCGGAGGCGATGGCCAAGGCCGGAGCGGACCTGGGACTGGATCCGGAACTCGCCGCGGTCCTGGCGGCGGAGACCGTGGCGGGAGCCGGTGCCATGCTGGCCGAGCCCGGCGCGGAAGCTGCCGCCCTGCGCAAGGCTGTGACCAGCCCCAACGGCACCACGGAAGCGGCGATCCGCGTCTTTGGCGAGCAGGACCTGCCCGGAATCATTGCGGCGGGAATGGCTGCCGCCGCGGACCGTTCGGCGGAAATCACCGCGGAGCTCAGCGCAGCTTCCTAAGCGCGGATGAGGGGTTAGGGCCGGGCCGCGAAGCGCTCCAGCAGGTCAACATGGCCGGAGACAATCAGCACGTCCCGGCTGGAAACCTTGGTGTCGGCCTGCGCGTAGGTGAAGTCCTCACCCGGGGACTTCACGCCCACGATCGTCACGCCGTACTTGGACCGGACGTTGGACTCGCGCAGAGTGAACCCCTGGGTTTCCTTCGGCGGGTACATCTTCACAATGGCGAAATCGTCGTCGAACTCGATGAAGTCCAGCATCCGGCCACCGACCAGGTGCGCTGCGCGCTGCCCTGCGTCGGCCTCGGGATAAATCACGTGGTTGGCTCCGATCCGGGTGAGGATCTTGCCGTGGGCAGGCGTAATCGCCTTGACCCAGAGGTGCTCGATGCCCAGATCCACCAGGTTGACCGTGATCAGCACACTGGATTCGATCGAGGTGCCCACGCCCACGACGGCGGCGGAAAAGTCCTGCGCGCCCAGCTGCTTGAGTGCGTCAATGTTGGTGGCGTCGGCCTGCACCACGTGGGTGAGCTTGCCGGCGGCTTTCTGCACCAGGTCCGGGTCCCGTTCGATGGCGAGGACCTCCCGGCCCTGCTTCACGAGCTGCTCGGCGGTGGCGGAACCGAAACGGCCCAGTCCGATCACCAGGACGGGAGCGTTGTGCGGCGGTCTTTCAGCCAATGATGGGCCTTTCTTCGGGGTAGTGGTACAGCGGTTTGCGTTGCCGCAGGGCGAGCGCGGCCGCGAGCGTGATGGTTCCGACGCGGCCGGCGAACATGGTTGCGGCCAGCACGTACTTGCCTGCCGGCGGCAGCTCCGGGCTCAGCCCGATGCTTAGTCCCACCGTAGCGAATGCGGAGATCACCTCGAACAGTACCGGCTGCAGGGTCTCGTCCGTGATGACCAGCAGTGCCAGGGTGGAGACGGCGACCATGGTTGCGCCGAGCATCACCACCGAAATCGCGACCCGGAGGGCTCCGGCGGGGATGTTCCGGGCGAAGGCCCGCACATCCGTGTCACCGCGCGCCTCCGCGATGATGGCCAGGAAAATCACAGCGATGGTGGTGACCTTGATGCCGCCGGCCGTGGACGCCGAACCGCCGCCGGCGAACATCAGCATGTCCGTGATCACCAGGGTGCTGGCGTCCTGGTCCGCCATGTCAACCAGGCTGAACCCGCCCGAGCGCATCATCACGGACGCGAAAATGGAATGCAGGATCTTTTCACCAACGTCCATGCCGGCAATGGTCCGCACGTTGAACCACTCGAAGGCGGCCCAGAGCAGGCTGCCGGCGCCCAGCAGGATGAAGGAGACCACCAGCGTCAGCTTGGTGTGCAGGTTCCATCCCCGGGGACGCAGCCTCGTCTGGAGCAGGACCATGATGACCGGGAAGCCCAGGGAGCCGATGAACACGCCCAGCATGAGCGGGACCAGGATCCAGAGATCGTTTTCATACGGAACCAGCCCGTCCGAGTGCGGGGTGAAACCGGCGTTGTTGAACGAGGAAATGGAGTAGAACACCGCGTGCCAGATGGCCTGGACCGGGGACTCGCCAAGCATCATAAAGCGCGGGGCCAGCACCGCGGCGAGGACCAGCTCGATCAGCACGGTGGTGCTCACCACGATCCGCAGCAGCGAACCCACTTCACCGAGCCGGCCGGTGTTCATTCCTTCCTGGGCAATGAGTTTGCCGCGCACGCCGAGGCGCCGGTTTACCGCCAGCGCCAGGAGTGAGGCCATGGTGAGGATACCGAGGCCGCCGATCTGGATGGCCACCAGAATCAGGATCTGCCCGAACACGGACCAGTAGGCTGCGGTGGACACCACCGTCAGGCCGGTGACGCAGACGGCGGAAACGGCCGTGAACATCGCGTCATGCAGCGGGGTCACTTCGCCGGAAGCCGAAGCCGCGGGAAGCGACAGCAGCGCCGAGAACAGCAGAATCACGAGGCTGAACACGATCAGTGCCAGACGTGCGGGGGAGCTGTTGGCAACGGCGTCAATGAAGTCGCGGCCTGCTACGACGAAGCCAAGGGGACGGCGTTGGCGCGTCTGCAGCGGAGGCTGCTGTTGGGATGCCATGGGTCGAAAAATCCAGTTCTGTGCGCTGTGGTCCTGCTGAGTAGTAAACCACTTAACCTTGCCGGCAGCAGTGCGGGGCACGGAGGCCGGATCGCGTAGCCTGTGACCATGACGAGTACCGGGCTCAGCCTCCCCGCGATCCCCACCCATATCGTGTGGAACGAGTCACTGCTGGCATATAATTTTGGCGCCAGCCATCCCATGAGTCCGCTCCGGCTGGACCTCACCGCCAGGCTGGCGAAGGAACTGGGAATTTTCGACCTGCCGCAGGTGAGCGTGGGGGAGCCGTTCGTCGCTGAGGACTCCCAGCTCGCCACCGTGCATGAGCCCGGCTACATCGCCGCGGTGCGGGAAATCAGCCGCAATCCCGGCAAATCCAACGAGGCCCTGGGACTGGGGACGGAAGACGACCCGGCCTTCGAAGGAATGCACGAGGCCAGTGCCCGGCTGGTGGGCGGTTCGCTCGCCGCCGCAGAGGCCGTGCTGTCCGGCCGGGCCCTGCACGCCGTGAACTTCAGCGGCGGCATGCACCACGCCGCCGCCGGCAAAGCCTCAGGTTTCTGCATCTACAACGACGCCGCTGCCGCCGTCGCGCGGTTCCTGGAAGCGGGCTACTCCCGGGTCCTGTACATCGACGTCGACGCGCATCACGGAGACGGCACCCAGTCGATTTTCTGGAACGATCCACGGGTCATGACAATTTCGCTGCACGAAACAGGGCTGACGCTTTTCCCCGGAACCGGTTTTGCGAACGAATCCGGCGGACCGGATGCCGCGGGCACGGCCGTGAACGTCGCGCTGCCGCCGCGCACCTCCGACGCCGGCTGGCTGCGGGCCTTCCACGCCGTCGTCCCCCAGCTCACCGGGGCGTTCGCGCCACAGGTGATCATCAGCCAGCACGGCTGTGACGGACACCGGGATGATCCGCTCTCCAACCTCCGCCTGTCCGTGGACACGCAGCGGCAGGCTGCCCTCAGCATCTCCGGCCTGGCGGATCAGTTCTGCGAGGGCCGGTGGGTGGCTACCGGAGGCGGCGGGTATAACGTGGCCAGCGTCGTTCCGCGGTCCTGGAGCCTCCTGCTCGCGGTGGCGGCGAATACCCGCATGCCGGTCACGACGCCGGTGCCGCGCAGCTGGCGGGACTATGTCCGTGAGCGGCACGGCATCGACACCCCAGCGGTCATGGGCGACGGTGTGGACGTATGGTGGCGCTCCTGGGAGGTCGGCTACGACCCCAACGACGAGATTGACCGGACGGTCATGGCTACCCGTAAGGAAGTTTTCCCGCTGCACGGTCTGGACCCCTGGTTCGACTGACAGGCCCGGTGAGTAAACAGCCGAATATATGCAGCTAAGGTAATGGATATGGTCATTGATGATGTATTCGCTGTCATCGCGGAAGGCACCCGGCGCGAGATCCTGGGTGCACTGCGCAGCGGCGACAAATCCGTGGGTGAACTGGTGGAGAAACTGGAAGTCAGCCAGCCCACGGTATCCAAGCATTTGAAGGTCCTGCGCGAAGCCGGCCTGGTTTCCATGCGGGCGGAAGGACAGCGGCGGTACTACGCCCTGAAGACCGAGCCGCTCGGCGAGGTAGTACTATGGCTAAGCGCATTCGATCTGCCATCACTTACCGCCGTCCAGGCCACCACTCCGCGCCTGGCCGGCGTCGCCGCCGGCCTGGAGACAGCCGATTTCCGCGGCGGCCGATCCTTTTTCCCGGGACGCCCCGTGCCCGGAGCAGGACGGCAAAACGCTGCCGCTGCCGTGGCGGCACAGCTGCCGTCCGGCGCTGCCGAAACCCCTTCGGCCGCTGACGCCAGCGTCCAGCAGCAGCTCGGCCGCACTGTCGGCCGTGCCGCGGAACGCGCCGCTGACCTGCTGGGTTCACTACCCAAGTTCCGCCGCCGCCGCCCGTAAGCGGTGCTGCCTCCGGTCTTCAATCGCACCCCGGCACCAATCGGTTTAGCGTAGTAAGCAAGCGGGGAATTTATAAGGAGCAATATATGGACGCAACACTCACACGCGTGCGCGACGAAGTATTCCGCCGCAACCCCGGCGAAACGGAATTCCACCAAGCGGTGGTTGAAGTCTTCGACACCCTCGGACCGGTCCTCCGCAAGCATCCCGAATTCGGCGAAGCAGCCATCCTGCAGCGGGTCTGCGAACCCGAGCGCCAGATCATCTTCCGGGTGCCGTGGGTGGATGATGCCGGCCAGGTCCGCATCAACCGCGGATTCCGCGTCGAGTTCAACTCCGCACTGGGCCCGTACAAGGGCGGCCTGCGCTTCCATCCGTCCGTCTACCTGGGCATTGTGAAGTTCCTCGGGTTTGAACAGATCTTCAAGAACGCCCTGACCGGTATGCCGATCGGCGGCGGCAAGGGCGGCTCCGACTTTGATCCGCGGGGCAAGTCCGACGCCGAAGTGATGCGTTTCTGCCAGTCCTTCATGACCGAGCTCTACCGGCACATCGGTGAATACACCGACGTCCCTGCCGGTGACATCGGGGTGGGCGGCCGCGAAATCGGGTACCTCTTTGGCCAGTACAAGCGGATCACTAACCGCTACGAATCCGGGGTCCTGACCGGCAAGGGCGTCAGCTGGGGCGGCTCCCTGGTCCGCCCCGAAGCCACCGGCTACGGCGTGGTGATGTTCGTCGAGGAAATGCTGAAAACCAAGGGTATGAGCCTGGACGGACAGCGGGTGATCGTTTCCGGTTCCGGCAACGTGGCGATCAACGCGATCGCCAAAGCCCAGTACCTGGGTGGCAAAGTCATCGCGTGCTCGGACTCCTCGGGTTACGTCGTGGACGAGGCCGGAATCGACGTGCCGCTCCTGCGCCAGATCAAGGAACACGAGCGCGGCCGCATCTCCGATTACGCAACCCGCCGCGGCAACGGCGCCTCCTACGTCGCCGGTGGTTCCATCTGGGACGCCGGAGCCACCGTGGCGCTGCCCTGCGCCACGCAGAACGAACTCGGCGAGGCGGATGCCGCCTCACTGCTGAAGTCCGGCGTCGTCGCTGTCGCTGAGGGCGCCAACATGCCCTGTACACCGAAAGCGATTGAAATCTTCCAGGAAGCCGGCGTCCTGTTCGGCCCGGGCAAGGCCGCGAACGCCGGAGGTGTAGCAACCTCTGCCCTGGAGATGCAGCAGAACGCCAGCCGCGATGCCTGGAGCTTTGAGCACACCGAACGGCGGCTGAGCGAGATCATGGTGAACATCCATGACCGCTGCGCGGAAACCGCGGATGAATACGGTGCGCCCGGAAACTACGTGGTGGGCGCCAACATCGGCGGTTTCGTGAAAGTCGCCGACGCCATGCTGGCCCTGGGCGTTATCTAGCCCCGGACTTCACCGGCAGGGCCCGGCCCGGCAGCCCGTTCCAGGGCGCCGGTGCCGGGCCTTTTGCTTATCTGCGCTTAGCCCTCAGCGAGGCCGGCCCTAACGCAGGACCGGGCGCTGGGCCGCAGCGGCCACCGGGGAGTAGGCGGAGAGCAGCCGGACATGGTCCGGGGTCAGGTCCGCCACCCGGTCCACGCCCATCAGTGCCATGGTCCGCGCTGCCTGGGAGGCGAGGATCTGGATGCTCCGGTCCACGCCCGCCCGGCCGCCGGCCATCAGCCCGTACAGGTAGGCCCGGCCAATCAGCGTAAAGTCCGCTCCCAGTGCCAGAGCGGCCACAATATCCCCGCCGCTCATAATGCCTGTGTCCAGGATGATGCTGGTTTTTCCCTTGAGCTCGGCAGCTACCGCGGGAAGCAGATGGAGCGGGATCGGCGCCCGGTCCAGCTGCCGGCCGCCGTGGTTGGACAGGACGATTCCGTCTGCGCCGTGGTCCACTGCCCGGCGGGCGTCCTCGACGGTCTGGATGCCCTTCACCACCAGGTTCCCCTTCCAGACCCGGCGCAGCCAGTCGAGGTCATCGAAGGTCAGCGTGGGATCGAACATGGAATTGATCAGATCGGCCACGGTTCCGGAGTACCGGTTGAGCGTGGCGAAGGACAGCGGTTCGTGCGTGAGGAAGTTGAACCACCATGCGGGCCGGTAGGAGGCATCCAGTACTGTCCGGACCGTCAGTGCCGGGGGAATTGTCATGCCGTTGCGGACGTCCCGCAGCCGCTCGCCGGCAACGGCGGTGTCCACCGTGACCATCAGGGTGTCGAACCCGGCGGCGGCGGCACGGTTGATCAGTTCCAGGGACTTGTCCCGGTCCGTCCACAGATAGAGCTGGAACCAGTTCCGCCCGTTCGGCGCTGCGCCGGCCACGTCTTCGATGGAGGCGGTTCCCATGGTGGAGAGCGTGTAGGGGATCCCTGCGGCTTCCGCGGCCTGGGAACCGGCATATTCACCTTCGGACTGCATCATCCGCGTGAATCCCGTGGGCGCGATTCCGAAGGGCAGGGCAGACTCCCGCCCCAGCACGCTGGTGGAGAGATCCACGGACGCGACGTTGCGCAGGACCCCGGGGCGGAACTCCAGGTTCTCGAAGGCTTCCCGGGCCCTGCGGAGGGTGATTTCCGCCTCGGCAGCGCCGTCTGTGTAGTCGAAGGCTGCCTTCGGGGTGCGCCGCTTGGCCAGGTCCCGCAGGTCCCAGACCGTACTGGCCCGTTTCAGTTTCGCCGCCGGTCCCACCTGCGGTTTTTTGAACTGCATCAACGGTGCAAGGTCATGGACGCGGGGGAACCGGCGGGTCAGGGCCGGGGGTTTGGAAGTCAAGGGAATAACACTGCCTTTCGAAGCATGCTGCTCTGTGCTTCGAGCCTACGGACGCGCCCGGGCCTGTGACAAGGCAGGTTGCACCCTGGTGCAACGGGCCAGCGCCGTGCGTCGTTATGCGTCGCCGGCCAAGGCCCGGGGACGGCGTCCGCGGCGTCATAAAGGTCATGGAAAGCACCCAACTTGCCATGCGCCGGTCGTGGGCCTACGGTCTAAACATGACTAACCGTTGGTATGCGTATTTTTCGTTGGCTCTGGAGGAGCCCGCGCGATAATTCGCTGACGCCAACCTTCAGAGCCAACAGGGCAGGGGATCCATCCCTTGCCCTTCGCCATATCCGGCGGGGTTCTGAAGACTACTCCCGCCGGCTCACACACGGATAACGGGACCATGAACCTCACCACCACGCAGCACTCAAAAACCACTTCGGACCTGCGCGTCAGCGAATTCCGCCCACTGCCTGCACCTGCCGGCCTCATGGCGGAACTGCCGCTCTCAGAGGAACTTGCCTCCACCGTCAGCAGCAGCCGCGACGCGATCCGGGCGGTGCTCGACGGCGTCGACGACCGGCTGCTCGTTATTGTGGGGCCGTGCTCGATCCACGATCCGGAGGCCGGGCTGGACTACGCCCGGCGTCTCGCCGCGGCCGCACAGGAACACAACCAGGATCTGCTGGTGGTGCTGCGGGCCTACTTCGAAAAGCCCCGTACCACCGTGGGGTGGAAGGGCCTGATCAACGATCCGCACCTTGACGGCAGCCACGACATCGCCGGCGGCCTGTTCGCCGCACGGCGTTTCCTGATTGCGGCCGGAGAACTGGGTTTGCCGGTCGCCACAGAATTCCTGGAACCCATCAGCCCGCAGTACGTCGCTGACCTGGTGAGCTGGGGAGCCATCGGTGCCCGGACCACGGAAAGCCAGGTCCACCGTCAGCTGGTTTCCGGACTGTCCATGCCGGTGGGCTTCAAGAACGGTACGGACGGCTCGCTGCAGATCGCCCTCGACGCCTGCGCCGCCGCATCCGCGCCGCAGTCTTTCCTGGGTATCGACGGCGAGGGCCGGGCTTCAATGGTGGGAACCTCCGGAAATCCGGACACGCACCTGATTCTCCGCGGCGGCAGTTCAGGACCGAACTACGACGCCGGCCACGTCGCGGCCGCTTCCCAGTCGCTGGCGGCCAAGGGCTTGAACCCCCGCCTCATTGTGGACGCCAGCCACGCCAACAGCGGAAAGGACCACCGCCGTCAGGCCCAGGTGGCGCTGGAACTGGCTGCCCAGCTCGAATCGGGGACGGAGACCGCGCAGCTCATCTCCGGCGTGATGCTGGAGAGCTTCCTGGTGGGCGGAGCACAGTCCCACGACAGCACCAATCCCGGTCCGCTCACCTACGGGCAGAGCATCACGGATGCGTGCATGGACTGGGACACTTCGGCCGGAATACTGGCGGTTCTGGCCGCTGCTGCCCGCCGCCGCCGCGCCGCACGTGGTGACGCGGCCTGAGGCTCCGGCCGGGTCCGCACCAAACGGGGACGCAGTGGCTCATAAAGAGCCCAATAACCGGGAAAAACTTCCACTATGGTTACTTTAGCCACTAGAGTGGTGTGCTAGACGGTCACGAGATGGTCATCAAGGCGACACGCCGCGGGCTGTTGGACGAACGGATTTGAGGAACGCCGCATGCCGCGGAGTTCCGTGCCGTAGTTGTATCAGGCGCAGGTTGCGGAAGGAACAATAGATCAATGGCAGACGAGAGCAATTTCTCGGACGTGCGGTTTCTGACGGTGTCAGAGGTCGCGGATGTCATGCGTGTATCCAAGATGACCGTTTACCGGCTGGTGCATTCCGGAGAACTTCCGGCAGTCCGCTTCGGACGGTCTTACCGCGTTCCGGAATCTGCGGTGCAGCAGGTTCTGCGCAACGCCGTGATCGACCGTCAGTCCGGTACGGCCTGAGCCGGCCGGCCGTAACCGGCCGCGGGTACGCCCTGACGCTGTCCGGAAAGGCAGCGTGAAGGCGGTACCCTGTTAAGGAACGTTTCAATCATGGCTAGTATCTGCCGGAACCGAAGCTGCACGGGCCATTAGGCCTCAGGCCCCCGGGACCGGCATGGCTCCTATTTCAGTTTGTGAGGACTCTGTGGGTTCAGTTATTAAGAAGCGCCGCAAGCGTATGGCCAAGAAGAAGCACCGCAAGCTGCTTCGCAAGACCCGCCACCAGCGCCGTAATAAGAAGTAGATTCTTCTTAGTGCCGCAGAAGCCCGCCGTCCGATAAGGATTAGGCGGGCTTCAGCTTTTTAACGCCGCTGCTTCAGCGCAGGACGTTCAGCGCAGGACGTTCGGCGGAGTACCTTCAGCGCAGTGCCTAATGCCTGGTGCTCCGGGTGCTGCGCGCAGGGTGTCAGCGGGAGCGGACCCAGGAGAAGCCGCGCCACAGTCCGTAGGCAGCCCCGGCCACGGATGCGGTCTTGAGCCCGAACGTCGCGGCCCGGCGGCCCGACCGGAAATCGTAGACCGGCCAGTTGTGTTCCCGGGCGTGCCGGCGCAGGCGGGCATCGGGATTGATGGCTACCGGATGGCCAACAAGGGTCAGCAGCGGAACGTCGTTGAAGGAATCGCTGTAGGCCCAGCAGCGGGAGAGGTCCAGCCCCTCCTGCTTGGCCAGGACCCGGACGCCCTCGGCCTTGGCCGGACCGTGCAGGAACTCGCCAACCAGCCGCCCGGTGTAGAGGCCGTCGGTTACTTCGCTGACCGTGCCCAGGGCCCCGGTCAGGGACAGCCGGCTCGCGATCACCGACGCCACCTCCACGGGAGTTCCGGTCACCAGCCAGACCGGGCGCCCGGCCTTCATATGCTGCTCGGTCAGGGCCCTGGTTCCAGGCCAGATCTTGGAAACGATCATCTCGTCGTAGACTTCTTCGCCCAGCGTCCGCACGTCCTCGGCGGCGAGCCCAGTCGCGAAGGCCAGTGCGGCATCACGCACGCTGTGGACGTCTTTCAGGTTCTCGCCCTGGAGCATAAACCGCAGCTGCTTGGCGGCGAAGCCGGCCGCTTCACGGATGGTGAAGACCCTGCGCTGGTACATTTTCCGCGCCACATGGAACAGGCTGGCGCCGCGCATCAGGGTGTTGTCGACGTCGAAAAACGCTGCTTCTCCCGGGGTCCCTGCCGCGGCCGGTGAATCAGCGGCTCGGATGGCACGGGATCGGGGCATGCATTGAGTCTACTGAAAAACACAAGCCCCGCGCCGACGTGCCGCGCAGGGGACTATCTTTGATGTCATGAATGATCCCGGCTTCCGCCCCTCGGTTCCCGACCTCCTCCTGCTCACCCGCCCCGGCTGCCACCTCTGCGAAGATGCCAGGCAGGTCGTTGAACGGGTCTCGCAGGACCTCGGGATTCCTTGGCAGGAAAGGTCAATCGAGCAGGACCCGGATCTTTTGGACCGCTTTGCGGAGGAGATCCCGGTGCTGATGATTGACGGGGTCCAGCGTGATTTCTGGCAGATCGATGAGGCGCGGCTCCGGCGCCTGCTGGCCGCGTAATACGCAGCCGAATGGGGGACACGGATGGCAAAACCCACTTGGTCAGGCAGCGGCCGCGGTCCTAGAGTGGGAAATTACCGGGCCGGCGGTCCGCAGGGACCGACCCGGTGCTGAGGACATGACGGAGTTGCAGAAGTGAGTATCCCGGATGAACGAGACCTGGTCAGCCCGGCGGCATCTGGCCACGGGCGGCACATCCCACCTGCTTCCCTTGCCCGGCTGACGGTCTACCTCAGGGTGCTGGGCACCATGCTGACGGAGGGGATCGAACGGGTCTCCTCCGAGGAACTGGCCGAGGCCGCCGGGGTCAATTCCCCCAAACTGCGCAAAGACCTTTCGTATCTCGGCTCCTACGGCACCCGCGGCGTAGGCTACGACGTTCCCTACCTGAGCGGGCAGATTTCCGCGGCCCTGGGCCTGACGCTGGACTGGCGCGTGGCAATTGTGGGGGCCGGACATCTGGGCCGTGCACTTGCCGGATATCCCGGATTCGGTTCCCGCGGCTTTGAAGTGGTGGCGCTGTTCGACGCGGACCAGATGGCAGTCGGCCAGGAGGTCGGCTGGCTTCGGATCAGTCCGGTCGAGGCGATGGAAAGCATCCTGGAAAAAACCCGGGCCAACATGGCCGTGCTGGCTGTGCCTGCGGAAGCAGCTCAGGGGATGTGCGACCGGCTGGTGGATGCCGGAATCACGAGCATCCTGAGCTTCGCCCCCGTGGTCCTGCAGGCTCCCGCGGAAGTGCAGATCCGAAAAGTCGACATGGCAACGGAGCTGCAGATCCTGGCTTACCACGCACAGCGGGCCCAGGTTTCCGCCCTGGCTACGGACGCCCAGGCGAGACTGCTCCGCTGACCCCTGTACCGCTCAATCCTGGCGCCTGTACCGCCGCATCCTCACAGCAGGCAGCCGCGGCCTACCGCTGCGGGCCGGACCGGCGCTGAGCGAAATAACGAGCGGCGCGCGGCAGGAAGGTAAGCGCCAGCCCGGTGCCCGCAAGCAGGGCAGCACCGACCTGCTGTGACAGGTTGTCTCTGATCCCAAAGAAGAGGGATGCCGTGATCAGCAGGCAGCAGCACACCCTCGCCCAGTTCCTGCCCTCGCGGACCAGGGTGGCCAGGAAAATGTAGAGACCAAACGTCACGACCGCGACGGCGGCATCGGCGACCCGCACCACGGCAAGCACAGATTCAGGCGGGACCTTGAGCTGCTGGAGCTGCAGTGCTACCTCAGGGAAGGGCCTGCCGGGGTCCAGGGCGGCCCGCAGCCCCACAACCAGGAGCAGAGCACCGGCTGCGGCTATAAGGACGGCAGCAGCGTTGACAGCAAACGGGGCCCGGAGCCGCGGACGGCGGTCCGGGAGCCGCCGGGGAGGTTCGGGCGCGGGAGCGGGCGGATGCTCCGGACGGGGCGGCAGCTTAGCCGCTGGCTGGGCTTCCGCCCCCTGGCGCCGCGGCCGCCGGTCGCCAGTCAGGTCCAGGCCCGGTTCAGCAGCAGGTGCGCCGGACTCTGCGCCGGACCGGGTGGGCCCGGTGGACCCAGCGCCGGGCCCGGTGAAGTCAGCGCCGGATCCGGCGGCAGACTGAGCCGCCGGCCCGGAGACCTCGAGCTCCAGCTCACGGGACCGGTGGGCTGCCGTGGCGCGCCGCCTGGATGCGGATCTGCCGTGGATTGCCTGCCTGAGCGCGATGCTTGGCCAGGGCCGCCACTGGCGGCCCTGGGATGCATTGGGTACTGCGTGGTCCGGCGCGTCCAGTTCCGCTGATGCTTCGGCACCGTGCCGGCTTCGCCGGACCGCGCTGCGCGGGTGCGCGGAACCCGTTCCCTGGGTATTCGGGCCAGCTCCGGGGGAATCGGGTGCTGCAGGGGGAGTCGTCATAGTCGTCGCCGCCTTCAGGAGACCGGAAAGTGGTGCTCCACGAAGAACCCGCAGGCCCCCGTGGAGCGTTAAACGCTACGTCCCCGGCTCCCTGCTGTGACCACTTCGGCAGTGAACCCGCACTGCCTTCGGCGAGATTGTTACAACCTGTTTTAGTACGGGCGGTACGGGTTGTACTGGTGCCGCTGGAAATAGGCGTTGCTGGGCTTGAGGTAGAGCATCACGATGCCCGCGATTCCGACCAAAGTGGACAGCAGGGACAGGATCCCCAGTGCCGACATGAAGTAGGCCGGCAGAGAAACCAGCAGGCCGAAGATGGAGAAGGCAGCAAAGACAGTCCCGACGATGCGTGCCCAGTTGTGGCCCTTTCGGACGAACAGCGCGATGAGGACGTACAGCCCCAAACCAATCAGGGCGATGACGACCGAGAAGGTAATCAGGAATCCGCTGACATCCTGGACATCGATGTTTGTCTGCCGAAGATCCTGGATCTGGGAGGGGGTGAGCAGGTCCGGAAGGTTGAACGAGGTAATCAGGTTGTTGATGAAGGCCAGGACGCCGGCGGCCAGGATGAGCCAGAAACCCATCATCACCTCACGCGGGGCCGGCCCCTTAGGCCCGGCCTGGCTGGCCGGCCCGCCGGGGTAGGCATAACCCGAGGGCTGCGCCGCCTGGTATCCGTACGGCGTCTGGCCATACTGCCCCTGCCCGTACTGGCCCTGGCTGTAGGCACCGGGCTGCTGGCCTTGTCCGTACTGGTTCTGGCCGTACTGGCCTTGACCATAGGTGCCAGGCTGCTGGCCCTGACCATAGGCGCCGGGCTGCTGGCCCGCTGGGCCCTGACCGTAGCTGCCCTGCTGGTCCGGCTGTGCTGATGCCCCCGGCTGGTCAGGCTGGCCGGCATGCGGAGGGACATGAGGCTGTTCGGGCTGGCTGTACTGTCCGTAGCGCGGTTCGGGACGCTGCGGAGCCGGTCCGCTGCCCTGGCCTTGATCGCTGCCGTTGGCCCCCTCGGAACCAGGACCGCCGGCGGGCGTTCCATCAGCGCGTTGGGGGTCGTGGGGTTCGGGGGTGTTGGGAGTGCTCATGTCAGCCGCCTGCCGTGTGGATGGTCTGCCGGAGGATGGTGCCTGGTCAGTGCCGGTCAGTGGGCAGATCCCCCGTCTGCGAAGTCAGCTCCAGTCTAGCCCTCCACACCACGCGGGAGACCTGGAACACCGGCTCCCGGAGCCCGCACCGGTGAACCGGGCATGCGAAAGGCCCGGCACGCCGTATGGCGTTCCGGGCCTTTCGCGGGTGGGAAGCGGAATGCTTACGCAGCGACGAAGGCTACGTCCAGGTTGATGGTGACCTTGTCGCCGACCAGTACGCCGCCGGTTTCGAGGGCTGCGTTCCAGGTCAGGCCGAACTCCTTGCGGCTGATGGAGGTGGTCCCGGCGAAACCGGCGCGGGTGGCACCGAAGGGGTCAACAGCAACGCCGTTGAACTCAACGTCCAGGGTGACCTGGTGGGTGATGCCCTTGATGGTGAGATCGCCCGTGACCTTGTAGTTCTCGCCCGAACCTTCAACACCCGTGGCGGTGAAGGACAGTTCCGGGAACTGCTCGACGTCGAAGAAGTCAGCGCTCTTGATGTGGGCGTCGCGGTTGGCGTCGTTGGAGTTGAAGGACGCGGCGTCGATCACGGCGCTGAGCTTCGAATCGCTCAGGCTCTGGCCGACCTCCAGGACGGCGGTGACCTTGTCAAAGCTGCCGCGGACCTTGCTGATGCCGGCGTGGCGGACGGTGAAGCCGACCTCGCTGTGGGAAGAGTCGAGGTTCCAGGTGCCTGCGTTAAGACCGGTGGGGATCATGTTTTTACTCCTGTGATAGTCGGCAGTGCTGCGGTTGCAACGCTACCAGTAGATGCATTTGCATCAAGCTTGACACACATTGCTCAAAGGTTCAAGTGATTGTGAAGATTTAATCTTCACAGGTGTCTCTGCGAGACTTGAAGTCATGTCCCGAGCCTCGATCCACCTCGTCCGCCACGGCGAAGTCTTCAACCCGGACGGTGTTCTGTATGGCCGCCTGCCCGAATTCCACCTTTCACCCCTGGGCCAGGAGATGGCGCGCCGCGTAGCGTCCTATTTCCAGGAGCAGCGCAGCGGCGGCGCAAAGCTGGTGCACCTGGTGGCCTCGCCCCTGACCCGTGCCCAGGAAACGGCTGCGCCCATCGCGTCGGCACTCGGGCTGGAGATCTCCACCGATGAACGGATCCTGGAAGCTGAGAACCGCTTCGAAGGCCTCTCCGGCGTCAAGGGCCGGCTCCGGAATCCAAAATACTGGCCGCTCCTGCGGAATCCGATGAAGCCTTCGTGGGGCGAGCCGTATGCCGCGCAGGTGGAACGCGTGATGGCCGCCGTGGAGGACGCGCGGATCCGCGCCCTGGAGCTGGGCGGCGACGGCGCCGAAGCGGTGCTGGTCAGCCATCAGCTGCCGATCTGGGTCACCCGCCTGGCCGCCGAGGGACGCCGCCTCTGGCACGACCCCCGCAACCGGGAATGCACGCTGACCTCAGTCACCACCCTGGATTTCGACGGCGGAACGCTTACCGGCGTCCGGTATGCCGAGCCCTCCGCTGACCTGCTGCCCGGTGCCGCGAACATTCCTGGCGCATAATACAATTACTACGCGTTGTAGAAGTGGCCACCCCCTGCCGCGATGAAAGCTGGAAGTCCTTGAAGAAATCTGAGAGCGAAAACCAGGCTGGAGCCATGCACCGCAGGTCCTTCCTGCGGATTGGTGCCGGGCTGGCCCTCGGCGTGCCGCTGGCCGCTGCGTTGGCAGGATGCACGGTGGAGGATCCGCTGGCCGAGCAGGCGAAAGCCGGCGACAACAAAAACTACATTGCCGGCGACGGCTCGGTCACGGAATACGCCGCCTCGGAGCGGGGCGAGCCCGTGCAGCTGACCGGCACTCTCTTTGACGGGACGAAAGTCAGCGCCGCAGACTGGGCCGGCGACGTCGTCGTACTCAACTTCTGGTACGCCGCCTGCGCTCCGTGCCGCAAGGAAGCGCCGGACCTGGTGGAGCTCCACGAAACCTTCGCGGCGGACGGAGCCCGCTTCTACGGCGTGAACGTCCGGGACGAAGCCCGGACAGCTGAAGCATTCGAGCGGAACTTCGCCATCCCGTACCCCAGCTTTGAGGACCGGAACGGGGAGGTGCTGCTGGCCATGACCCGTTTCGTGCCGCCGCAGGCAGTTCCGACCACCCTTGTCCTGGACCGCGAGGGCCGGGTCGCGGCAAGAATCCTGGGCCTCGCCGAAAAGGGCACGCTCAAGGCCCTGATCAGCGACGCGTTGGCCGCGTAGCAGCCGTGCCGCCCGTCCTCCTGTCCGCAGCTCTGCCCGCTGCAGCCCTGCCTGCGGCCAATGTCTTCGCGGAAACGATCCTGAACGGATCGATGCTGCTGGCCATTCCCGTTGCTGCCCTGGCGGGATTGGTGTCCTTCCTCTCACCCTGCATCCTCCCGCTGGTGCCCGGCTACCTGGGATACGTCACGGGTCTGTCCGGGGTGGATCTGGAGAACCAGCGCCGTGGCCGGATGCTCACGGGAATCGGGTTGTTTGTCCTGGGCTTCTCGGTGGTTTTCGTCGCCATCGGCGCAGGGATCGGACAGCTGGGAGCGTGGCTCCGCGGGGCCGAGCAGGCCTGGATCCCGCAGCTGCTGGGGGTGCTCATCATTTTGATGGGCGTCATCTTCATGGGCGGGCTGTCCTGGTTCCAGCGGGACCGGAAAATCGAAGCCAGGCCGCCCGCCGGACTGTGGGGGGCGCCGCTGCTGGGCATCACCTTCGGACTTGGCTGGGCGCCCTGCATGGGCCCAACGCTTTCGGCAGTGCAGCTGCTCTCCTTCTCCGGAGACGATGCCTCAGCGGCCAAGGGAGCTCTGCTCACCTTTGTCTACTGCCTGGGGCTTGGCCTGCCTTTCCTGTTCATCGCACTGGGATTCCGCCGCGGCATGGGCGCCCTCTCCTTCTTCCGCCGGCACCGGGTGGCCATGCAGCGCTTCGGCGGCGGCATGCTGATCGTACTGGGCCTGCTGATGGCCACCGGCGTGTGGACGCTCTGGATCAACGAACTCCAAGGCTGGGTGGATAGTGTGACCCTGCCGATTTGATGAAGACAACAACGCTCCCAGCCCGCCGGATCCCCGGAACCCGTCCCCAGAGAACAATGAGAACCAGTTGAAACCTGAACCGGACAGCGAAACCACGCAGACCCCGCCCGCGGAAACGCCTGCCGCGGATACGCCTGCCGCCGCGGAGGCACAGACACCCGGCGGCAAGAAGAAACGTGGCGGAAAGCGGGACGACGTCGCGCTCCCTGCCCTCGGGCTTACCGGCACGCTGCGCTGGGCCTGGACCCAGCTCACCAGCATGCGCACCGCACTGTTCCTGCTCCTGCTGCTCGCGGTTGCCGCGGTCCCCGGCTCGCTGTTTCCGCAGCGGCCGGCCAACCCGGGCGCCGTCACGCAGTACCTTGAGGACAACCCCGGCAGCGGTCCGTGGCTGGACCGCTTCCAGCTGTTCGACGTGTACTCCTCCGCGTGGTTCTCCGCGATCTACCTGCTGCTGTTCATCTCCCTGATCGGCTGCGTTATTCCCCGGGCCAAGGTCCACTGGAAAGCACTGCGCTCCAAGCCGCCGCGCACCCCGAAGAAGCTCTCCCGGCTCCCGGAATACGGCACGCTGGCGGTGCCTGCCGGCACCGGCCTGACGGCAGCCGAAGCCGCCAGGGATGCGGCGCAGGTACTCCGGAAGCGCGGCTACCGGGTAGAGGCCCGCGATCTGGACACTGACCGCCCCTCCGTCGCCGCGGAGCGCGGCTTTGCGAAGGAAACCGGAAACCTGGTGTTCCACGTGTCCCTGATCGGTGTACTGGCCTCGATCGCCATCGGCGGGCTGTTCGGATACAACGGACAGCGCATTGTCGTTGAAGGTGACACCTTCGTGAACACCCTGGTTGGCTACGACACCTTCAGCCCCGGCACCAACTTCACTGAGTCGCAGCTGGCTCCCTACTCCGTCACCCTGGACGACTTTGACGTCACCTTTGACCGGCAGAGCAGCACCGGTAACGTGCAGCCGCTGGACTTCACCGCCTCCGTGACAGTCAAGGAGGATCCGAACGACGAACCGCGGACGGAGACCATCAAGGTCAACGAACCGCTGACCATCGGCGGAACCCGGGTGTTCCTGGTCGGCAACGGCTACGCTCCGGTGGTTACGGTGCGCGACGGCGACGGCAACGTCGCTTTCCAGGGACCGGTTGTTGGTGTCCCCACGGACGGCGTCTACACCTCGCTGATGGTGATCAAGGCTCCTGACGCGCAGCCGGACCAGCTTGGTTTTGTCGGATTCTTCCTGCCCACGGCGTTGGTCGACGGTAATGGTGTGTCCTTCTCCGGAGACCCCGATCCGGTGAACCCGCAGCTGAACCTGAACTCCTACTACGGCGATCTGGGCCTGGACGAGGGTGTCCCCGGCAACGTTTTTGTCCTGGACACAGATGAGCTGACGCCGCTGAACAACCGGGACCTGGACTCCGGCGGCATCGTGCTGGCTATGAACCAGGTCCAGGACCTCCCGGACGGAAAGGGGTCCATCAGCTTCGACGGGCTCCTGCGCTACGCGGCACTGGACGTCCACTACGATCCGGCCAAGTTCGCAGTGCTCATTTTCGCTGTGCTTAGCCTCACCGGGCTCAGCGCATCGCTGTTCCTGGCCCGCCGCCGGGTGTGGGTGCGTACGGGAACGAACGACGATGGCCGCATAATGGTCGAGTACGGTTTGCTGGCCCGCGGTGAGGATGCCCGCCTGGAAACCGAAGCCGAAGCTTTGCGCGGCTTGCTGGAAAAGAAGTGGATGGCGGGCGGGACCGCTCCGCAGGAGGACGGCCCGGACACCCTGGCCGACGCATCAGTGGCCGGCAGCGCCGGACGCACGGAAGAAACAGGTAAGGACGACTAATGCCATCCATCGACTACCAGCTCGCGGAATACAGCGACCTCTTTATGCTGCTGGCGGCGTTCACCTACACGGTGGCGTTCCTGGCCTTCACCTGGGACCTGGCCAAGAGCAGCAAAACGCTCCGGGCCATCGACCAGAAGGCCGGCACCGTGCAGGCCGCTGTTCCCGCCCAAAAGGCGATGGTTCCGGCGGGCGCTCCCACCGGGCCGGAAGGCTCCAACCGCCAGTGGGACGCCAGCAGTGCCGCCCTCACCGCCGATGACGCCATGGGCTACACAGGGGAACGGCGCAACGCCGCCCGCGTCGCCGTCGCCCTGACGGTACTGGGCGCGCTCATCCACATCGCCGCCGTCGTCTCCCGTGGCCTGGCCGCGCACCGTGTGCCCTGGGGCAACATGTACGAGTTCTGCACCACCGGCGCGATGGTCGTTTCCATCGTCTTCCTGCTCGTCCTGCTCCGCCGCGACCTGCGGTTCCTGGGAACGTTCGTCGTCGGCCTGGTCCTGATCATGATGATGGCAGCCACCATCGGCTTCCCCACACCGGTCGGCCACCTCATCCCCGCACTGCAGAGCTACTGGCTGATCATCCACGTGTCCGTCGCCGTGATTGCCTCCGCGCTGTTCACCCTGACCTTCGCCATGTCGGTGCTGCAGCTGCTGCAGGCCGACCGCGAGGCCAAGGCCCGGGCCGGCGGCCGGGAACGCCTGGGCTTCCTCAAGATCGTCCCCTCCGCCCAGTCGCTGGAGACCTTCTCCTACCGCATCAACGCCGTCGCCTTCGTGCTCTGGACGTTCACCCTGATGGCTGGTTCCGTCTGGGCCGAACAGGCCTGGGGACGCTACTGGGGCTGGGACACCAAGGAAGTCTGGACCTTCGTGATCTGGGTGGTCTACGCAGGCTACCTCCACGCCCGCGCCACCCGCGGCTGGACCGGCACCCGTGCTGCCTGGCTGTCGATCGTCGGTTACCTCTGCGTGGTCTTCAACTTCACGATCGTGAACGTCTACTTCTCCGGCCTGCACAGCTACTCCGGCGTCTAGCCCGATAGCCAGCTTGACCAAAGGCCCCGTTCCGGACTCGTTCCGGGGCGGGGCTTTGGTTTGTGGGTGCGGGCGCGTTGTTCGGCTCTGCCGTGGCCGGGGGCGCAGATATGGTGACCTGGCCGCGGACTAGGCCGCTTTATCTGCACACCGGGGGACGGCCACCGTGCTGACTCCCGCCATATCTGCGCACCGGAAGATCGGCCGCGGGACCCTCACCCCGCCATTCCATGCCAACAGCAAAGTGCCCCGGCCCGGACGGATCCGGGACGGGGCACTTTCGCTATGCTTCGAGGCGCTGGCTAGTTGCTGCTGGGCTTCTCGTCGTCGTTCTTCTGGCTGGCACGCTTCTCACGGTCCGCCAGCTCCTGTTCGCGGCGCTTGAGTTCCTCTTCCTTGGCCTTCTGCCGGCGGCGGATTTCCAGGTTCCGGAGGAACTCCGGGTCGTCATCGGGAGCGGTGGGGTGCCGCACTGCCCGCGGCTTCGGTTCCGGACCATGGGTCGGGCGCCCAAACAGGAACCACAGGATGGCACCAATGACCGGCAGAAGCACGATCGTGAAGAGCCAGGCGGTCTTTGAGATGCTGCGCACTTCGTGGGCTTTGGACATGATGCAGTCAATGAGCGAGTAGATGATCAAGGCTGCGACGACGATGACGCCGAGGAGTACGAGGCGGGGCATGCCCCCAATTGTAGTGGAGACAGCTGCGGCCGGGCCGGACGAATTCCGGGAACCTCAGAGAGCGGTGAATTACCTGGGAACAGGACCCGGGCAGTGCCCGTAGAATGGGGCCGTGGCTTTCTGGAAATTTACCGCTCTCCGCCTTGGTCTGGTGGTCGTCTTCTTCGTTGCCGGACTGTTCCTGCAGCTTGGAATAGTGCTCTCCGCCCTCGTTGCGGCAATCCTGGCCTGGTGCGTCACCTATCTGTTCTTCCGGGACATGCGCGACGCCGCTGCCCGGAGCGTGCAGAGCCGGTTCAGTGAAAAGACGCCGCCGACGCGCAACCGCACAGAGCTGGACGACGCCGAAGCTGAAGACTCCGCGCTCGACGCGAACCCCGACGTGGCGATCGACGCTGACCGTAAGCCCCGCGAAAGCCGCGAAAGCTAGACCCGGACGGCCGGGGCCCCGGAGTCTCCTGGACCCCGGGTGCCGGCCTCCTGACGCCGGCCTTCCCTCCGGCCTGAACCGGCCCTGCCGCGGCCTTCACAGGCCCGCCCGCGGCCTACCGCCGTCGCCCCGGCCTAGTCCAAGCCCCGGGCCCGGGCCTCCGGTAGGCTCGCACCCATGAGCGACATCCGCAGCCCGGCCAGCCGCACCGAAGAACGCACCGAAGAAACACCGCGCACACCAGAGGCCGAGCAGGCCTACAACCGGCGCTGGCTGACCGGACTGATCACCCTGCCCCTGGGCCTAGGCCTGCTTACCGCGGCTTGGATGTTCAGCATCGCCGGAGAACTCCCGGATCCGCTGGCCAGTCACTGGGGCCGGGACGGCGTGGACGGGTATATGTCCCTCGCGGGCCATGCCGCGATGGCTGTTTTTGTGGGCGGTGGAAGCGGTGCCCTGCTGGCCCCGATGGGGGTCCTCACCCGTGGCCATTCCCAGCTCATCGGCAGGCTCGGAGTTGGCTTCGGGCTCGGATTCGGTGTCCTGATGACGGGGCTCTTCATCGCGGTGGTGGCAGGACAGGTCGGTTTGGCCGATCCCTCCCAGGCCGCCGTCGCTGCTCCCGTGATGTGGGCCGCAGCAGCCCTGGCTGTGCTGACCGCTGGCGCCGGTTTTTGGCTGTACCGGCCAGGCGGTGTGGACCGGTCCCAAAGCCCCGCAACAGCCGCCCTGGCTGGCGCGGCCGCGGATCAAAGCTCAACCGTGTCCGCGGCTGCCCGCGGGCTGGCAGCCAACGGAGAGACCATCGAGATCACCGTCTCGATGGGCTGGTGGAAGTGGCTGGCCAGTCTGGGAACCGGGGCAGCCGTGGCGCTGAGCCTCGTTTTCCTCCACCCGGCGCTGGCTCTGCTCGGCGTCCCCAGCGCAGCGCTGCTGTGGGTGTTCTGCCAGGGCCGCGTTGTTATCGATCCGGAAGGTACCCGCGCCCTGGCCGGCGGTTTCTGGAAACTCATGCCGCTGACGCACAAGGAAGTACGCGCCGCATCCGTCCAGGACGTCAAAGCCATGGACTTCGGCGGCTGGGGCTACCGGCTTACTGCCGGAAGCGTCGGCTTTATTATGGGCAGCGGTCCGGCGCTGGTTCTGGAAGCCGGCTTCGGGCAGCGTTATGTCCTCTCAATGCCCGACGCCGAAACTGCGGCCCGTGCCTGCGCTCTGGTCACGGCCTACCGGGCGTTGGCCGCGGGGCAGGAAACCGGAGCGGTCAACACCCCGCGGAAACGGCCATAACCGTCGGGCCGCTGGCCGCCGGGATGAATTCTGCTGGCTGCTGGTTGGAGATTGCCGTCCATGGGCGGTTCCAGCGCGCTGAGTCCTCCAGCCGTGGCTAGTGTGACAGGCATGGAACCAGTCTTGAGTCTTGCCCGGCGTTGGGGCGCCCCGGCCGCGGCCGTGATTTTCTTCGTCCTGTGGTGCATCGCCGAGGCAGGCCGAATGGGAGCACCGATCGGTATCCTTCCAGTTTTCTGGCCCGGCGCGGCTCCGCTCCTGCTGATGACGGCGGCCATCGCCGTCGCGGCCCGCTGGCCGGTGCTGTCGCTGGCGCTGACCGGGCTGCTGCTGTTCGGCCAGCTGGTCCGTCTGGTCTCACCGATGCAGTCGACGCATTGGGCCATCTACCTGGGCTCGTTCATCGCACTGGGATTCATCGCCTGGACCGGGACGAAACGGATGCGCGTTGCCGCCATTTCCACGAACACTGTGTTCGCTGCTGTCATGGCTTTTCAGATGCTCTCTTGGCGTTATGGCGCCGGAGTTGGCTGGTTCCCGCCTCTCCATGGCGGGGATATATTGTCCCTCAGGGTCTACGGGTGGCAGCTTTTCTCCCTCCTAATGCTCATCGCGGCGGGTTGCTTCACCGTTGGGCTGCTCCTGTCCCTGTTCCAGGAACGCGGCAGCCTGTTCTATGCCCGGGACCTGGCGCGCAGCACCCTGCAGGACACCGAAATCGACCTGATCGTCGAGCAGGAGCGGACCAGGATATCCCGGGACCTACATGATGTCCTGGCCCACTCCCTGGCGGTGATCGCTGCGCAGGCCGACGGCGCCCGCTACCTGGTCAAGGACCAGCCGCAGCCGGTGCTGAAGGCGCTCGAGACGATCGCCGGTTCGGCGCGGAGCGCTCTCCTGGATGCGCAGCGGGTGATCGAGGGGGTCGGCGAGGACGGAATGACCGCTCCACAGCCGCAGATGAAGGACATCACGGACATGGTCGATGGGATGCGGAGCAACCTGCGGGTCCGTGACAGTTCCTCCGGCCAACCGGTGGAGCTCTCCAGCGGGCAGCAGCTGGCGGTTTTCCGCATTGTCCAGGAGTGCCTCACCAATGCCCTGAAACACGGCGGCCGGGATACCGAGGTCCGACTGCACCTTGACTGGAGCGGGCCGGGCCTGACGCTTCACGCTGCTTCCGAACTGGCCCACAAGCCAGAGCCGGCCGAAGCATCCGAGCGGCCCGGCCGTGGCCTGGCCGGGATGCGCGAACGGGCGCATCTCGCAGGAGGCTGGCTCACTGCAGGACCCGACGGCGAACACTTCCGCGTAACTGTCTTTATCCCGTACGGGTCCGGGGCCGGGGCGGAAGGCGGCTCCGGCGTCGAGCAGCCCGAAGCGGACCGGGAAAACCGGCCGCTGGCACTAGCGGCACCCACCCCTGCCGCAACGGAGACCGACAATGCCTGAGGCCGGCAACCGCATCTCCGTTGCACTGGTTGATGACCAGCCGCTGTTCCTGGCCGGGATCCGCATGCTGATCGACAGCCAGACGGACATGGAGTTCTACTGGGAGGCCGGTGACGGGCAGCAGGCCGTTGGCCTGGCCGCAGAGCAGCGGCCCGATGTGATGCTGATGGACCTGCGGATGCCTGTCCTCGACGGTGTTTCGGCCACCCGCCGGATCATCGGGGACGCGGATGCAGCCGGGACCGAGCACCCCAGGATCATCGCGCTGACCACCTTCAACCGGGACCAGGCGGTGGTGCAGGCGGTCCAGGCGGGGGCCAGCGGCTACCTGTTAAAGAGCGCGGAACCGGAGTTCCTCCTGGCCGCCATCCGGACGGTCCATTCGGGGTACTCCGTGATCGCCCCGGGCTCCATCCACTCGCTTTTCGACCATGCAGCACGCAATGCTCCGGCGGCGCCGCCTGACCTGTCTGTCCTTGAGGTGCTGTCCGCGCGGGAGCGGGACGTTTTCCTCCTGGCCGCGAAGGGGCTCAGCAACGGCGAAATGGCACAGAGCCTGTTCGTTTCCGAAGCCACGATCAAGACGCATCTGCGCAGCGTCCTGGACAAGCTGGAGCTGCGGACCCGGATTCAGCTGGTGTCCTTTGCCCACGAGCGTCACCTGTTGGGCGGCTGAACGGTGAGGCTGGCCAGAGAAGCCAGAGAAGCCAGAGAAGCCAGAGAAGCCAGAGAAGCCAGAGAAGCCAGACACGCTGGGCACCTGGGCATCGTGGCGGCCGGTGTCCATCTGCTGTCCTGGTGTGGTGTGGGGGTCCTGGCCAGGCTGGCGCCGGGTCATGCCCACGGCAGGTATGCAGGCTGGACGGACGCCGGCTGGCTGATCGCGCTGGTGTTCCTGCTGGCCTCCGCGGTCCTGTTCCTGGGCGTGGTCCTGGGTGTTATCCGGTCGCGGCCAGGCAGCGGCCGGGCAGAGGCAACGCGGCCGCCTCCTAGCCCACCAGCAGCTGCGTCAGCACCAGGCCCAGACCGTAGAGCACGCTGAACCCGAGGTTGATCAGGCCGGTCTGCTTCAGGACAGGGATCAGGCTGCGGCGCTTCTTGCCTTTGAGCATGAGCCAGCTCGGCATCAGGCAGGCCGGCAGCAGCAGCAGCACCAGCAGCACCCACGGATAGTCGCCCACCAGCAGCAGCGGAAGCAGCAGCGCCAGGGCGAGCATCATGACGTATGTGATCCGGGCGGCGTCGTCTCCCAGCCGGACTGCGAGGGTCCGTTTTCCGGATTCGCGGTCTGTTGGAATATCCCGGACGTTGTTGGCCATCAGCAGGGCCGTGGCGATCAGGCCGGTGGAGACAGCGCCGATCAGTGCTGCGGCGTTGATCTGGCCGGCCTGGGTATAGGTGGTGCCCAGCGTGGCGACCAGCCCAAAGAACACAAACACAAACACGTCGCCCAGGCCCATGTAGCCGTACGGGTTGCGCCCGCCGGTGTAACCCCAGGCCGCTGCGATGCAGCCGATGCCCACCAGCAGCAGGAACCAGGCCTGCGAGAGGAGAACCAGGGCCAGGCCCGCTGCCATGGCGGCGCCGAAACAGGCGAACGCCGCGTACTTCACGTGCTTGGCCGCGGCCGCCCCGGATCCGGTGAGCCGCAGCGGGCCGACCCGGTTGTCATCGGTGCCGCGCACGCCGTCGGAATAGTCATTGGCGTAGTTCACGCCGACCTGCAGCAGGATCGCCACGACGGCGGCCAGCAGGGCGTTCACCCAGCGGAAGGATCCCAGATCGAACGCCGCCGCCGTGCCGATGATGACGGGGGCCACCGCCATCGGCAGTGTCCGGGGGCGTGCTCCTTCGAACCATTGTGCCGCTGTGGCCACAGTATCTTCCTTCTTTGCTTGCTCAGGCAGGTTGTGCGGAATATCCGGCGGTGCAGTGCCGGGCAGCCCTATTCTCCCGCACCTCGGAGCGCAGGGCGAAAACAGGGGGGAGGCCGCCGCTCCTAGGAACGGGCGGCACTGAGCAGGCTGCGGACCGCCAGCCGGTCGGTTTTCCCGTTGGGCAGCAGCGGAATCCGTTCCAGCACCACCACGGTCTTAGGGACCGCAGGCGCGCCCAGCGCTGCGCGGATTGTCCCGCGCAGATGTTCCAGAGTGACGGGACCGACGACGGCGAGCCCCACCACGGAGCCCCATTCGGCGTCGGGCAGGCCCACGGCCACGGCCTGCTGCACCTCCGGCAGCTGCTCTGCAGCGGCAGCCACCGCGGCACCGGAAACCTTGACCCCGCCGGTAACAATCACGTCGTCGAGCCGCCCGGAAACCGACACTGTTCCGTCTGCGGCTACGGACCCGGTGTCATCGGTGCGGAACCAGCGTTTGCCGGAGTGGAAGGCGAACCGTTCAGCGGTCAGCTCCGGCGCGCCAAGGTAGCCGTCGGCCAGCATGTCCCCGGCGATCCAGAGCCGGCCCTGATATTCCTGGACCTCCGCGCCCGGCAGCGGAACGCCGTCGTAGACGCAGCCTCCGGCCGTCTCGCTCATGCCGTAAGTGGTCACCACGTTGAGTCCCAGGCTGCGGGCTTCGGCCAGCAGCGCCGGACCGGCGGCCGCGCCGCCGAGCAGGATCGCGTTGAACCGGCGCAGGGCGCGCAGGGTATCCGGCGCTGGTTCGGTGAGCAGCCGGTGCAGCTGGGTGGGCACCAGTGACGTCAGCCGCGTTTTGTCCGTCATGTCCAGGGCCGCCGTGGTGAAGGCCTCCGGATCGAACGGCTTCGCGGTGTCCAGCAGGACGGGCTCGGTTCCGGCAAAGAGGGACCGGATCAGCACCTGGACCCCGGCGATGTAATGCACCGGCAGGGCCAGCAGCCACTGCCCGTCCTGTTTAAGGGACAGTGCGGTGGCCATCGACGACGCAGCCAGGGCATCGATGCTGAGCATCGTCTGTTTGGGTGTGCCGGTGGAACCGGACGTGCTGATCACCAGGGCGATGTCGTCATTGGGCAGTTCCCCCTGGAAAACCTGGGCCGGGTCGGCATGCGGAGCCACGGCAGGACCTTCACCGGCTAGGGCAGCGGCCAGCGGAGCGAGCAGGTCCCCGGCGTTGTAGCCGGCGGGCGTGTGGACGGGGAGCAGTTCCATAACGTCCTAGAAGTAGTAGGGGAAGTTGGACCAGTCCGGATCCCGTTTCGCCAGGAACGCTTCCTTGCCCTCCACCGCTTCATCGGTCATGTAGGCGAGCCGGGTCGCTTCACCGGCAAAGACCTGCTGGCCGGCCAGGCCGTCGTCGGCCAGATTGAACGCGAACTTCAGCATCCGGATGGCCTGCGGAGACTGCCGGGCGATGTCCGCGGCGTATTCCAGGGCCACCTTCTCCAGGTCCTCGTGGTCAACGGCTTCGTTGACGGCGCCCATGGCGACCATGTCCTCGGCGGAGTACTCGCGGGCCAGGAAGAAGATCTCCCGGGCGCGCTTCTGTCCGATCTGCCGGGCCAGCAGCGCGGAGCCGTAACCGGCGTCGAAGCTGCCCACGGTCGCATCCGTCTGCTTGAACTTTCCGAACTGGCGGGAGGCGATGGTGAGGTCCGCGACCACGTGCAGGCTGTGCCCGCCGCCGGCGGCCCAGCCATTAACGACGGCGATGACCACCTTGGGCATGGTGCGCATCAGCCGCTGCACCTCCAGGATGTGCAGCCGGCCGGCGCGGGCCGGGTCGATGGTTTCCTGGGCCTCACCAGCTGCGTCCTGTATTACATACCGGTAGCCGTCACGGCCGCGGATCCGCTGGTCCCCGCCGGAGCAGAAGGAGTGCCCGCCGTCCTTGGGGGAGGGGCCGTTGCCGGTCAGCAGCACGGTGGCCACATCCGGGGTCATCCTCGCATGGTCCATGGCCCGGTAAAGCTCATCCACGGTGCCGGGCCGGAACGCGTTGCGCACCTCCGGCCGGTTGAAGGCGATCCGCACTGTGGGAAGGTCGCGCAGAACCGTCCCGTCGGCGTCGCGCTCCACCTGGCGGTGGTAGGTCATGTCAGAGAAATCGTCGAAGCCGCCAACCACCCTCCATTGCCGGGGATCGAAGATGTCAGAGACCTGCGCGGGAAGTTGTGTGCTCACGGTGTCGAGTTTATCGCGGCGGGGAAAGACCGCTTCCGGACCCTCCGAGGGGCAGACGTTGAATGGCTGGCCCGGCACCCGGATTCCGGAACGGGGCCTTGTTGGCTTTTCGAGCCCCGGCGTAGCTTGTAAGGATGGCTAGCAGCTCCGTTACGGGGACAGACGGCCCCGCATCCGATGCATTGCTCAAACTCGGCAGGTTTTTTACCCGCTGGGACGAAACGGCCGACGGCCGCGCGGTTTTCCGCGAGGGCGGACGCAAGGGGGACGCGTTCTACCGGAACCGGTGGAGCCACGACAAGGTGGTGCGGTCCACCCACGGGGTGAACTGCACCGGCTCCTGTTCCTGGAAGGTCTACGTCAAGGACGGGATCATCACCTGGGAGGCGCAGGAAACCGACTATCCCACGGTCGGCCCGGACCGCCCGGAGTATGAACCCCGCGGCTGTCCGCGCGGGGCGGCCTTTTCCTGGTACACGTATTCGCCCACCCGGGTCCGCTACCCCTATATCCGCGGGGTGCTGCTGGATCTCTACCGGGAAGCCAAACGCGGTGCGGGCGGCGATCCGGTGCTGGCGTGGGAAGCCCTGGTCGCGGATCCGGAGAAGCGGCGGACCTGGCAGCAGGCACGCGGCAAGGGCGGGCTGGTCCGGTCCAGCTGGCAGGAAGCCCTGGAGATGACGGCTGCTGCGCACGTGTCCACGATCAAGAACTACGGCCCGGACCACTGCACCGGCTTCTCTCCCATCCCGGCGATGTCGATGGTGTCCCACGCGGCAGGTGCCCGGTTCATCAACCTCGTCGGCGGGGTGATGAACAGTTTCTATGACTGGTATGCGGACCTGCCGGTGGCCAGCCCGCAGGTGTTCGGCGACCAGACGGACGTCCCGGAATCCGGGGACTGGTGGGACGCCACCTACCTGATGATGTGGGGATCGAACATCCCGGTGACCCGCACACCGGACGCGCACTGGATGGTGGAGGGCCGCTACCGGGGAACCAAGGTGGTCTCGGTCAGCCCCGACTACGCGGACAACACCAAGTTCGCCGATGAGTGGCTGCCTGCCCAGGCCGGTTCCGATGCCGCCCTGGCCATGGCCATGGGCCACGTGATCCTCAAGGAGAACTTCGTGGACCGGCGCGTCCCGTTCTTCGAGGACTATGTGGTGCAGTACACCGACCTGCCGTTCCTGGTGACCCTGGTGGACGGGCCGGGCGGCACGACGGTCCCGGGCAAGTTCCTCAACGCAGCGGACCTTGACCCGGCCACGGAGGCAGCGGACGCCGCGTTCAAGACGGTGCTGCTGAACCGGGACACCGGTGAGCCGGTGGTTCCCAACGGGTCGCTGGGCTTCCGCTACAACGACGACGACGCTGGCAAATGGAACCTTGACCTGCAGGGTGTGCGCCCGGCCCTGTCCCTGGCCGACGCCGCCTCCTGGACCCGGCAAACCGGAACCGTGGACCTTCCGGTCTTCGAGGATCCCTCCGGCACCGGCAGCGTGGTGCACCGCGGCGTGCCCGTCATGGAAGTGGCCGGGAAACGGGTCACCACGGTTTTCGACCTGATGCTGGCCCAGTACGGGGTGGGCCGGGAAGGGCTGCCGGGGGACTGGGCCGCCGGTTACGAGGACGCCGGCACCGCCTACACCCCCGCCTGGCAGGAGGAACTGACCTCGATCAAACCGTCGGCGGTGATCCGCACCGCCCGGGAATTCGCGGCCAATGCGGAAAAATCCAAGGGCCGTTCGATGATCATCCTCGGCGCCGGAATCTGCCAGTGGTACCACGGGGACGTGACCTACCGCTCGATCCTGGCCATGCTGATGCTCACCGGCTGCGAGGGGCGCAACGGCGGCGGCTGGGCGCACTATGTGGGCCAGGAAAAATGCCGGCCGATCACCGGCTGGGCCACCATGGCCTCCGCCGGGGACTGGAACCGGCCGCCGCGCTTTATGATCGGCACGGCGTTCTGGTACATGCACACAGACCAGTTCCGCTCCGACGGTTATTCCACCGATGCGATCCAATCGCCGCTGGCCGAGGGGCATCTGCGCGGGATGCATTCGGCGGATGTGGTCGCCAAGTCCACCCGGATGGGCTGGATGCCGTTCTTCCCGCAGTTCGACGCCAAAAACTCCCTTGACGTCGCCGATGAGGCCGCGGCCGGCGTCGCCCGCGGCGAGGCCCGGACCGAAGCGCGCTGGGTGGCGGACCGGCTCAAGGAAGGCAGCATGCGTTTCGCGGTGGAGGACGTGGACGCGCCGGAGAACTGGCCGCGGACGCTGGTCCTCTGGCGCTCCAACCTGCTGGGATCCTCCGCGAAGGGGGAGGAGTACTTCCAGAAGCACCTGCTCGGCACCTTGAACAACGTGATGGGCGAAGACCACAGCGAGTCCCGGCCCAAGGACGTGGTGTGGCGGGAAAACGCCCCGCAGGGGAAGCTGGACCTGCTGGTCTCCGTGGATTTCCGGATGACCAGCTCCACCCTGCTCTCCGACGTCGTGTTCCCGGCAGCCACCTGGTACGAGAAGTACGATCTTTCCTCCACCGACATGCACCCCTACGTGCATGCGTTCACTCCGGCGATCTCGCCGCCGTGGGAAGCGAAGTCGGACTTTGAGCTGTTCCGGCTGCTCGCTGAGGAGCTCTCCCGCCAGGCCGGAAAGCACCTGGGTGTCCGCACGGACGTGGTGGCCACCGCGCTGACCCATGACACTCCCGGCGAAATCGCCCAGCCCGGCGGGCACGCCCCGGATTGGAAGGGCACCGACATTCCGGCGATACCGGGGAAGAACATGCCGTCCTTCGCCTTCGTGGAACGGGACTACACCGCGATTGGCGAAAAGTTCGTCGCCCTGGGACCGCTGGCCGACAAGCTGGGACTGACCACCAAATACGTCAAGTTCGACGTGACGAAGCAGGTCCGGCAGCTCGCGGCCAAACACGGAGTTTTCGACTCCGGAGCAGCACGCGGCCGGCCGGCCATCGACACCGATGCCCGGATGGCCGAAGCGATCCTGCTGTTCTCCGGGACCACCAACGGCGAACTGGCCGTCCAGGGTTTCAAGACCCTGGAGAAACGCACCGGCACGCGGCTGGCGGACCTCGCCGAGGGCATGGAAGAGAAACTGATCACCTTCCGGGACACCCAGGACCGGCCGACGCCGGTGATCACCTCCCCGGAATGGTCCGGTTCCGAGTCCGGTGGCCGGCGCTACGCACCCTTCACCATCAACATCGAGCGGCTCAAGCCCTTCCACACCCTGACCGGGCGGATGCACTTCTTCCTGGATCATGACTGGATGCGGGACATGGGGGAGGCCCTGCCGATCTTCCGCCCGCCGCTGGACATGCACCGGCTGTTCGGGGAGCCCCAGCTCGGCACCCGGGGGGAGCTGTCCGTCGCGGTGCGGTACCTGACCCCGCACAACAAATGGTCCATCCACTCGGAATACCAGGACAACCTGTTTATGCTCTCGCTGTCCCGCGGCGGAACGGCAGTGTGGATGAGCCCGCAGGACGCGGCCCTGATCGAAGTGGCGGACAACGACTGGGTGGAATGCGTGAACACCAACGGGGTGCTGGTGGGCCGGGCGATCGTCAGCAGCCGGATGCCCGCCGGCGTCGTCTACGTCCACCACGCCCAGGAACGGATCATCGATACGCCTAAATCGGAGGCGACCGGCCGCCGCGGCGGCATCCATAACTCGGTCACCCGGATCCTGGTGAAACCCACGCACATGATCGGCGGATACGCCCAGCTGTCCTGGGCTTTCAACTACCTCGGCCCGACCGGGAACCAGCGGGACATCGTTTCGGTGGTCCGTAAGCGCTCGCAGGAGGTGAGCTACTGATGAGGATCATGGCCCAGGTGGCGATGGTGATGGCGCTGGACAAATGCATCGGCTGCCACACCTGCTCGGTGACCTGCAAGCAGGCGTGGACCAACCGTGCCGGAACCGAATACGTGTGGTTCAACAACGTGGAAACCCGTCCGGGCCAGGGATATCCCCGGCGTTACGAGGACCAGGAGAAATGGAAGGGCGGCTGGGAGCTGAACAGCCGCGGAAACCTGAAGCTGAAGTCCGGCGGCCGGATGGCGAAGCTGATGGGACTATTCGCCAGCCCGGTCCAGCCCGAACTCAGCGACTACTACGAACCCTGGACCTACGACTATGAGAACCTGATCCAGGCGCCGGCGGGCAGGGATTTTCCGGTGGCCCGGCCCAAGTCCCTGATCACCGGGGACAACATGAAGATCGAGTGGTCCGCGAACTGGGATGACAGTCTTGGCGGGGCACCGGAGCTCGCGCAGCGGGACCCTGTGGTGGAGAAGCTGCGCCGGGATGCCGAGGACAAGGTCAAGTTCGAATTCGACCAGACGTTCATGTTCTACCTGCCGCGGATCTGCGAGCACTGCCTGAACCCGTCCTGCATGGCCTCCTGCCCGTCCGGGGCTATCTACAAGCGCGAGGAAGACGGCATAGTCCTGGTGGACCAGGACAGGTGCCGCGGCTGGCGGCAGTGCGTCACCGGCTGCCCGTACAAGAAGATCTACTTCAATCACCGCTCCGGCAAGGCGGAGAAATGCACGTTCTGCTATCCCCGCATCGAGGTGGGCATCCCTACGGTGTGCGCGGAAACCTGCGTGGGCCGGCTGCGGTACATCGGCATCTTCCTGTACGACGCCGACAGGGTCACCGCCGCGGCGGCCACCCCCAATGAGCAGGACCTGTACGAGGCCCAGCTGGACCTGATGATGGATCCGAACGATCCGGAGGTCATCGCCGCGGCCCGGGCCGAAGGGATTCCGGAGGACTGGCTGGATGCCGCCCGCCGGTCCCCGGTCTACGCCCTGGCGAAGGAACTGCGGGTGGCGCTGCCGCTGCACCCGGAATACCGGACCATGCCCATGGTCTGGTATGTCCCGCCGCTCTCCCCGATCGTTGATGTCCTGAAGGAAACGGGGCACGACGGCGAGGACGCCGGCAACCTGTTCGGCGCGATCGATTCGCTGCGGATCCCGGTGGAATATCTTGCCGAGCTGTTCACCGCGGGGGACGCGGACCTTGTGACCTCGGTGCTGCGGAAGCTCGCAGCGATGCGCGCCTACATGCGCAACATCACCCTGGGTGACCCGCCGGACGAGACGATCGCCCAGAGCGCGGGGATGACGGGCGAGGCGATTGTGCGGATGTACCGGCTGATGGCCGTGGCGAAGTACGAGGAACGCTACGTGATTCCCAATGCGCATCTTGAGGATGCCCACAACCTGGAGGAAATCGGCTGTTCCCTGGATACAGAGGGCGGTCCGGGGATGGGCCAGACCGGAGTGTTCGGGGAAGCCTCCGGCCGTCCGATGCCGGTGGCGGTGGAGAACTTCAACGCCCTGGAAGCCCGCCAGCGCGGTGATGACCCGGCCGGGAACCGGGACATGACCGGACGGGTGAACCTGCTGAACTGGGACGGCAGGGGATCCACACAGGGGCTGTTCCCGCCGGGCCAGGGCGACGGAGGGGAGCGGACATGAGCCTGCTGGAGAAGCTGCTCGGCAAACCCGGCAAGGGCACCGTGGCTCCGGAGGCCTACGCTGACCGGTCCCCGCGGCGCAGCGCCGTGATCCGGCAGGCGGCCGCACTGCTGCTGGAGTACCCCGACGAGGACCTGGTCGCGGCGCTTCCGACCCTGCGGGAAAGCCTGGCCGAAGTCGGAGCCGCCGGTCCCGGCATGCAGGAGTTCCTCGATTGGTTCACGGCGAGGCCGCTGCCCCAGGTACAGGCGGAGTACGTCCAGGAGTTCGACCTGTCCAAACGGCACAGCCTGCACCTGACGTATTGGACGGACGGAGACACCCGCCGCCGGGGTGAAGCACTGGCCGCGTTCAAGGAGATCTACCGGGAGCACGGGATGCTGCCCGACGGAACGGAGCTCCCCGACTACCTGCCGCTGGTGCTGGAATTCGCCGCCAAGGTCTCCGCCAAGGACGGTTATGAACTGCTGCAGCGCTACCGGCCGTCGCTGGAACTGCTGCGCCTGGCACTGAAGGACGCGGACCTGCCCTATCAGCATGTGCTGGCACTGGTCTGCTCCACCCTGCCGGGCGTCTCACCCGAGGACGCCCAGGCCGTGATGCGCACGGCCGGCTACGGACCGCCCACCGAGACCGTGGGGCTGGAGCCCTACAGCTCGCGGCTGCTGCCCTTGACGGAGAGGAAAACACCATGAGCTCCGTACCCGCCGGGCTTCACTTTCCCCTGGAAAAACCTCCGCCGGAAAATGTGGACGTCACCCTGGGGGACGTGATGCTCTGGGGTGTCCTGCCGTACGTGGTGATCGCCATCCTGGTCCTCGGGTCCATCTGGCGGTACCGGTACGACCAGTTCGGCTGGACCACCCGCTCCTCCCAGCTGTACGAGGCCCGCATCCTGCGGATTGCCTCTCCGCTGTTCCACTTCGGGATCCTGGCGGTGATCGTCGGGCACGTCGTCGGGCTGCTTATCCCGCGGTCCTGGACCGAGGGGGTGGGGATCTCGGACAATGCCTACCATGCGATGGCCCTGAGCATCGGGATCGTCGCGGGCATCGGCACCCTGGTGGGCATTGTGCTGCTCATCTACCGCCGGCGGACCACCGGCCCGGTGTTTATGGCCACCACCAAGAACGACAAATTCATGTACGTGGTGCTGCTGGGTGCACTCCTGGCCGGCCTTGCCACCACCATGATTTCGGTCTTCGATCACAACGTCACCGCCTACCGGGAGACGGTGTCCCCGTGGTTCCGGTCCATCTTCATTTTCCAGCCCGATATCACTGCGATGACCGCGGCGAGCCTGTCCTTCAAGATCCACACGCTCTGGGGGCTGGCGCTGTTTGCCATCTGGCCCTTCACCCGGCTGGTGCACGCCTTCACCGCACCGCTGCAGTACCTCTTCCGCCCCTACATCGTGTACCGGTCCCGTGGAAAACGGCCGGTTCCCGGAGCCCAGCCGCCGCGCCCCGGATGGGCGCCGGTGGGCACCCCGGACCGGGACCGCAGGGGCATTCCCCGGCAATGAGGAACCACAGATAGGAAAGCCATGGCAGCCTCATCCGCTCCTTCCGCGGCACCGGATCTGAAGTCCGGGCAACTCCGGAACCTCATCACCGCCACGGTGGCCTCGACCATCGGATTCTGGGCCTGGACCATCATCGGTCCGCTCTCTGCCCGCTATACGCAGTCCATGGACCTGAGTCCCACCCAGGCATCCGTCCTGGTGGCGATGCCCATCCTCGTGGGGTCCATCGCCCGGATTCCGGTTGGCGCCTGGACGGACCGCTACGGCGGCCGGCGGATGTTCACCATCGTCCTGGGGACAACGGCTCCGCTGGTCCTGCTCACCGCCGTGGCCGGGGAGACAGGCAGCTACGCCCTCATCGTCGTCGTCGCTTTTTTCCTGGGCATCGCCGGTACGGTCTTCGCGATCGGCATTCCGTTCTGCTCGGCCTGGTACGACCGCACCCGCAAAGGCTTCGCCACCGGTGTCTTCGGTGCCGGGATGGTGGGCACCGCGGTTTCCGCGTTCTTCACTCCGCGGCTGGTCAGCGGTGTGGGGTACTTCAACACCCACCTCATCATCGCCTGCATCGTGGCAGCCATGGCCGTGGTGAGCTGGCTGGTGCTGCGCGAATCCCCGGCGTGGAGCCGGCCGACGGAACCGACGCTGCCGAAGATCCGGCACGCCTTCACCCTCAAGGTGACCTGGCAGCTCTGCTTCCTCTACGGCATCGTGTTCGGCGCGTTTGTGGCCTTCTCCAACTATTTGCCGACGTATCTGGGCAACGTCTATGACTATGATGCGACGGCGGCCGGCACCCGCACCGCCGGATTCGCCGTCGCCGCGGTGATCGCCCGGCCGATTGGCGGCACCATCGCCGACAAGGTGGGGCCGAAGATCGTTACGCTCACCTCCTTCGCAGGAACCGTGGTGCTGGCCATGGTGGTGGCCTTCCAGCCCAGCCAGGAACGGGTTTACGGGACGGCCTTCCTGCTGATGGCCCTGTTCCTCGGACTTGGAACCGGCGGGGTGTTCGCCTGGGTGGGACGCGCCGCTCCGGTCCGGGACGTGGGGACTGTGGGCGGCATCATCGCCGCCGCGGGTGGCCTGGGCGGTTACTTTCCGCCGCTGGTCATGGGGGCAACCTACGACGCCGAGAATTCCAGTTACTTCGTGGGCCTCACCTTGCTGGCCGTCTTCGCGGCCCTTGGCCTGCTGCTGACCTTCACGGTCCGCAACGGCGGAAAAACCGATGAGCGGGTCCGTGCCGGAACCTAGCCCTTGGCCCAGCCGGGGCCGGGAGTAGGGGCGGGCGAATGGGTGCAACAGAGCTGATCCTCCTCCGGCACGGTGAAAGCGCGGGCAACGTTGCTGCCACCCATGCGCAGCTCACTGGGGCGGAGGTCATCGACGTCGGCCTGCGGGACGCGGAGGTGCCGCTCAGTGAGGCGGGGACGCAGCAGGCCCGGGCGCTGGGGGTGTGGCTGGCCGGACTGCCTGAGCGGGAGCGGCCGGAATCCGTCTGGTGCTCGCCCTATCTTCGCGCCCGGCAGACCGCGGATCTGGCCGGGCTGGCGCCGTACCGGATCGATGAACGCCTGCGCGACCGGGAGCTCGGAATCCTTGACCTGCTCACATCCGCCGGTGTGGCCGCCCGTTATCCCGTCGAAGCGCAGCGGAAGCAGTGGCTGGGCAAATTTGCCTACCGGCCGCCCGGCGGAGAGTCCTGGGCGGACGTTGCGCTGCGGCTGCGCTCGCTGCTGCGGGACCTGGACGACGCCGAGGACGGGCGGCGGGTGGCAGTGATCTGCCACGATGCCGTGATCCTGCTGATGCGCTATGTCTGTGAGGGTCTGCTGGAAGCGGAGCTGCTGGACATCGCTGCCACAAGCAGCATCCGGAACGGATCCGTGACCCGGCTGGTCCGGCCAACCGGCACCGGAACCTGGGAAGCGGCGGTGTTCAACGTGGTCGACCACCTGGCCGGAGCGGGCGCACCGGTCACCGAACACGCAGGAGATGACGATATCCACCAGCGCTGAGCTGATCACCCCGGCGCTGCTGTGTGCGCCGTAGCGCTTCCGGACTGTGGCGCCGTCGGGCTCCCGGATCCGGCGGGGTGATGCCTGCCGGGACCCGGGCCGATACTGTGGATTGATGGCAACCCCTGACTTCCCGGCCCGGCCCGCAGATCGACGCCGGGCGGTCCTGCAGGAACCCCCGCTGAGCTACCGGTTCACCCGGGCCGACGGCGCAGCGCTGGGCTACTACGTAGTGGCGCTGCTGCTGTTGACAGTGACGCCTGCGGCCCTGGCAGTCACCGCCGTCATCCCGGATCCAGTCCTGGCTTCCTATGCGGTGAACTTTACGTTCTATCTGGTGGGGGCGGTCCTGGCCTTTGCTGCCGCCCGCAGCTACGTGGTACGTGAGACCCGGATCCTCGCAACCCGGCCGTGGCTGACGTTGGGCGTCATCCCGTTGAGTGTGGTCGCCATGCTGGTGGCGACCATGATCCTGGTGCTGCTGACCGGTCCGCCGCAGACCGCCGTCAACCAGGAAGCTGCCCAGAGCCTGCTGGTTTCCGTGTCCCCGTGGCTGGTTGTTCCGTTGTTTGTGGTGCTGGCACCGTTTGTGGAGGAGTACATCTTCCGGCACCTGCTGATTGGCAAGCTGTCCCGGCGGTGGAATCTCTGGGTGTGCTGCCTGCTCTCGCTCCTGCTGTTCTCCGGCATCCATGTGGTGGGGGAGGCCGAGTTTTCCCTGCCCGTCCTGGTGCCGTACCTGGCGATGGGAGCGGTGCTGGTGGGCGTCTACGTCTGGGCGGGGAACAACTTCATGCTCTCCTACGCCGTGCATGCCGCCAAGAACCTGCTCGCCGTGGTGATTACGTACGCTGTGCCGGTGGAACTGCTGCAGCAGTAGCGCGCCGCGCAGACTCTCAGCGCAGTTCGGACACGATGATCGCTGTTGTTCCGGGTTCCCTGGCGGCAAAGACATGCGGTGCATCGCCGCGGTACGCCAGGTAGTCCCCGGGCTGCAGCAGGACGGCGTCCGTTTCGGGGCCGACGTCGGCGGATCCGGTCATAAGGACCACGTGCTCGATGGTGCCTGGCTGGTGGGGGGCGGACCGCCGTGCCTCGCCGGGCTCGGCCTTCACCAGGTAGAGGTCCCGCCGTGCCCCGGGCGGGCAGGCGGAGAGAAGCGACGCGTTGTAGCTGGCCTCTGCAGCGGGAACCTCCTGGCCTGCCTGGGCCCTGACCAGGGTTGGCCCGGCGGTGCCGGGATCCACCAGCGCCGAGAACGGAAGCCCGAGTGCATCGCTGAGGGCCCAGAGCGTCTCAACCGTGGGGTTGCCCGCTCCCGATTCGAGCTGTGACAGGTTCCCCTTCGAGACACCCGCCCGCCGGGCCAGCTCGGCGGCGCTCCAGCCCAGGCGGAACCGTTCCCTGCGGACTGCTTCACCGATGCGCTGTCGAAGTTCGGGATCTGCCATTCGTTCACTATACGAAACTATGGGCAGGAGTTGACGAACCCAAAGCATGCGTTCAATATATCGAACATGAGTTCATTCAAGACAAGCCCTTCGGTACGGAACCGCCTGGAGATGGGGTCGATCGCGGCGGCGGTGCTGCTCGTCGGCGTCTCCTATGGGGCGCTCGCGGTCCAGGCGGGCTTTCCTCCCTGGCTGACCATTGCCCTTGCGGTCACCGTCCTGGCTGCCTCCGCCGAACTGCTGTTCGTGGGTGGCCTCCTCACCGAGGCCTCACCCCTGGTTGCTGCCTTGGGGGCACTGCTGGTCAACCTGCGCAACGGCGTGTACGGGCTGGCTGCCTCCCGGTACCTCGGGAAGGGATGGATGCGCCTGGCGGGTGCCCATCTGGTTAATGATGAGACGGTCGCCTACGCCTCGCGGGCGGACGGTCCGGCAGCACAGCGGAGGGCCTTCTGGGGGTTGGGTGGGGCGGTCCTGTGCGCCTGGCCGCTGGGGGCCGGGCTGGGCACGGTTCTTGGGCATGTGGTCGCAGACCCGGCCACGCTTGGACTGGATGCTGTTTTTCCCACCGTCCTGCTGGTCATGCTGCTGGGGAAGCTGCGGGACCGGCGGACGGCACTGACCGTGGCCGGCGGAGCGGTGATCGCCGTCGCGGCGGCCCCGCTGGTCCCCGGCGGAGTGGCGCCCATGCTGGGACTGGCAGCACTGGTCCTGATGCTTCCCGTCCGGGGGTGGCATGGTGGACGCTGAGCTGCTGGTGGCCTGCGCGGTGCTGGCCGGCGCGACCTACCTGGTGCGGTTGGCCGGGGTGACCCTGGGGCAGCAGGACAGCTTTCCGGAGCCTGCGGACCGGACGGTTGACGCAGCCATCGCCGTGGTGCTGGCCGCGGTGGCCGCCACCTCAACGCTGTACGACGGCCAGCAGCTGGCTGACTGGCCAAGGGCGGCAGGGGTGCTCGCCGGGGCGGCTGCCGCTGTGCTCCGGCTGCCGTTGATTGTGGTTCTCCTGGCAGCGGGAGGCACCGCGGGAGTGCTGCGGCTGCTCAGCTGAGGCAGAAACCGCCGACCTCCTGCCGGCGTCATTTGTTTGACCGCTCCGCCGGGTTCTGCGATTGTTTATAGAACGATTGGTCGGTAAATCCGGCGGACTGGTGGGCAGCGACGCCCGCCGGCGCAGACGCAAACACTTGGGAGTGACATGGCTGAGGCTTTTCTCGTAGGCGGAGTACGGACCCCTGTGGGCCGCTACGGAGGTGCGCTCTCCAGCGTCCGGCCCGACGACCTCGCTGCGCTGACACTGCGCGAACTCGTGGCGCGCGAAGGCCTGGACCCCGCCGTCGTCGACGAAGTCATCCTGGGCAACGCCAACGGCGCCGGTGAAGAAAACCGCAACGTCGCCCGCATGGCCGCGCTGCTGGCAGGGTTCCCGGAAACCGTCCCGGGCATCACCGTGAACCGGCTCTGCGCCTCGGGCCTTTCCGCGATCATCATGGCCTCACACATGATCAAGGCGGGCGCCGCGGACATCGTGATCGCCGGTGGCACCGAGTCGATGAGCCGCGCCCCCTGGGTCACCGAGAAGCCGACCAAGGCCTTCGCCAAGCCCGGCGACACCTTTGACACCTCGATCGGCTGGCGCTTCGCCAACGAACGCTTCGCCTCCGGAGACCTCTCCCGCGACGGCAAAATGACGTACTCCATGCCGGAAACCGCGGAGGAACTGGCGGCCACGGACAGCATCTCCCGCGAAGACGCGGATGCCTTTGCCGTCCGCTCGCACGAGAAAGCCCTGGCTGCCATCGCCGCCGGCCGGTTCAAGGACGAAATCGTTCCCGTCACCATCAAGGGACGCAAGGGCGACACCGTCGTGGACACCGATGAAGGCCCCCGCGAAGGCACCTCCATGGAGGTTCTTGGCAAGCTCCGCCCGGTGGTCAAGCCCGGCGGTATTGTCACCGCAGGCAACGCCAGCTCGCTGAACGATGGCGCCTCCGCGATTATCATCGCCTCCGAGCGCGCCATCAAGGAATACGGTCTCACCGCCCGTGCCCGGATTGTCGACGGCGCCTCCGCCGGAGTACCGCCGGAAATCATGGGCATCGGCCCGGTTCCGGCCACCCGGAAGGTCCTGGAACGCAGCGGCGTCCGCCTGGATGAGGTTGGCGCCGTCGAACTCAATGAAGCCTTCGCCACCCAGTCGCTGGCCTGCATCCGCCGCCTCGGCCTGGATGAGGGCATTGTGAACAACGACGGCGGCGCGATCGCCCTGGGCCACCCGCTCGGATCCTCCGGCTCCCGCATCGCGATCACCCTGCTGGGCCGGATGGAACGCGAAGGTGCGTCCCGCGGCATTGCCACCATGTGTGTCGGCGTTGGCCAGGGCACCGCGCTGCTGCTCGAGGCACTCTAGTGGCTGACTTCGCTGGTTTCACTACGCTGCAGGTCACTGTTGGCGAAGACCGGGTCTCCGCTGTCCTGAACCGGCCCGAGGTCCGCAACGCCATTGACCAGGCCATGGTGGATGAGCTGCACGAACTCTGCACCGCACTGGAACACGATCCGAAGATCCTGATCCTTTCCGGCACCAACGGTGTTTTCGCCTCCGGTGCGGACATCGCCCAGCTGCGTGAACGCCGCCGCGAAGATGCCCTGCGCGGTATCAACTCCAGTATCTTCGCCCGGATCGCCAAGCTGCCCATGCCCGTGATCGCGGCACTGGACGGCTATGCGCTGGGCGGGGGAGCAGAGCTGGCCTTCGCCGCCGACTTCCGCATCGCGACGCCGACCGTCAAAATCGGCAACCCGGAAACCTCCCTCGGCATTATGGCCGCAGCAGGCGCCACCTGGCGGCTGAAGGAACTGGTGGGGGAACCGCTGGCCAAGGAAATCCTGCTGGCAGGACGGGTCCTGAACGCCGAGGAAGCACTGGCAGCCCGCCTGGTCACCGAAGTCCACGACGCAGAGAACCTGCTGGACGCTGCCAACGCCCTGGCCGACCGGATCGCCAAACAGGACCCCCTGGCCGTGCGGATCACCAAGTCCGTCTTCCACGCACCGGCCGAGGCTCACCCGGTGATCGACACCCTCGCCCAGGGCATCCTCTTCGAATCCGAGGCGAAGTTCGACCGTATGCAGGCATTCCTGGAAAGGAAGAAAAAGAAATGACAGTTCCTCCCAAAGTCGGCGTCCTCGGCGGCGGCCGGATGGGTGCAGGCATTGCGCACGCGTTCTGCGCAGCCGGCGCCGCCGTCGTCGTGGTTGAACGCGACGACGCCGCCGCCCAGGCGGCCTATGAGCGCGTTGCCGGCAACCTGGCCAAGAGTGTCGAGCGCGGCACCACGTCCGAGCCGCTGGTGGCACTGACGGCGCGGCTGAGTGTGTCCACCGAGTATGCAGACTTCGCCGGCTCCGGCCTGGTGGTCGAAGCGGTGCCGGAAGACTTCAGCCTGAAGGCGACGGCGCTGGTGGCGGTCGAGGAACAGCTGGACCACGATGCGTGGCTGGCGTCCAACACATCCTCGCTCTCGGTCTCCGAGCTGGCGGAAAAGCTGCAGCGTCCCGAGAGGTTCTGCGGGCTGCACTTCTTCAATCCGGTTCCGGCGTCGACCCTGATCGAAGTGGTGCTCGGCAAGCGGACGTCCGGGGAGCTGGCCGCTGAAGCCCGCACCTGGGTTGCCGATCTCGGCAAAACCCCCGTCGTCGTCAACGATGCTCCCGGTTTCGCCAGCTCGCGGCTGGGCGTGGCGATTGCCCTCGAAGCCATGCGGATGGTCGAAGAAGGGGTGGCGTCCGCTGAGGATATCGACGCCGCCATGGTCCTGGGCTACAAACACCCGACCGGCCCGCTGAAGACCACGGACATTGTGGGACTGGACGTCCGGCTCGGCATCGCCGAGTATCTGGCCTCCACCCTCGGCCCGCGCTTCGAGCCGCCGCAGATCCTGCGGGACAAGGTGGCCCGCGGCGAGCTCGGACGCAAGACCGGCAAGGGCTTTTTCGACTGGAGCTGACTGCACATCGCAGCTTCCTCCCTCACCCTGCGGGAGGGAGCTGCGTCCCGGCGGGTGGGGGCCGCCCGGCTTCAAGGCCGGCGGCCCACCCCGGGGCCCTGCCACCGCCGGGAGGCCGGAGGGCCGCGGCGTCGAGCCCCGAGGTTTGCAGCAGCCAGGAGATGAGGGAGTTGGAGTTCCACATGTCGCCGCCGTGCACTTTGGCACCCCAGACCAGACGCGGCACCTCGGCCACCCGGGTGATGAGGTCCCCGGCGCAGGCTGATGTAACCCGAAAGTCCACGGGCGGTGCCGCGGCATAGGCGAGGTCGGGGATTTCCCCGCTCCGCCAGCAGCGGACCTCGTAACGGAACAGCCTGAGCGCGCCAAGACTTCGCAGCCCGACGGGGCCGGTTGCCACGACTCCGCGCGGCCCGGAACCTTGTCCCCACGCCGGTGTCATTTCGATGGCATAGCGGGACCCATCAGTGGTGACCTCCAGCGCTGAGTGGAAAAGCTGCTGAGGCGGGCGTTTTTCCCGCACCGCACGCCACCGCTCCCACCAACAGCTGGTACGCGTCACCACGTGGCCTCCCGCCCCCACCGGCAGCCACCACAACCGCACCAGTGCCTGGCTCATTTCCTGACACCTTTCAGCCGGGTCACCGCCCATCATTGCCTGGCTGCCTCAACCGCACCAGTTTCGGCGGCGAATCCGGCAGCGCCTACGCTGGAGCCATGGACGCTGCCAGCAACCGGACTGTGGCCTGGGAAGGCGCCGTCAACGCCCGGGACCTCGGGGGCATCCCCGTGGCCGGAGGCCGCAGTATCCTGCCGGGCAGGGTCTTCCGGATGGGGCGCTCCGAGTGGCTCACCGGGCGGGGCTGGCAACAGGCATACGACGCCGGTGTCCGCACCGTCGTGGACCTGCGCAACGACTCCGAAATCGGGCGTAGGGACACCGACCCGGTGCTGCCGCCGTCGGCCATCCAGGGAATCGCCGTCCTGAACCGGCCCACCCAGGAAAGCGCCGATCCGGAGTTCACCGCACTCACCGGGCCGTACATGAATTCCCCGCGCTTTTATCCTGCGAACCTTGCACGGTGGCCGGAGAAATTCGCAGCGGTCTCCCGGACCATCGCGGACGCCCCGCCCGGCGGGGTTGTCATTCACTGTTCCGCCGGGCGGGACCGCACGGGCCTGGTCGCCCTGCTCCTGCTGCAGCTCGCCGGCGCAGCACCGGAAGCCGCCGCGGCGGATTATGCGGCTGCAGCCGCCGGAATCAATGAATGGCACCGGCGCCAAACGCAGCCGCGGGAGCGCCCCCTGAACGAGAATGAACTCGCGCAACGGATCGCAGCCGCACAGCAGGAACTGCTGGCCGTGGCGGAGAACCTGGACGCCCGGAATTTCCTGCTCCGGGCCGGAGCGGACAGCCTGACGCTGGACCGGCTTCGGGCCCGGCTGCTGGAGTGAAGCCGCTACTGCGGAAGCGGGAGCCTGGCCTCAGTCGGGTTCTCCCGGCATTGGGCCAGCCGTTCCGTAGCGGCTAAGGGGAAAAAAGAGCTGCCCGCGGGACTGCTGAAGCCGCCGGGGACCAGCAGCGTTGAGTGCGCCGGGCACCACTGGGCGGTGTCGACGGCGGAAGCCAGGGCCAGTGCCACCCGTGCCGTGTCCTGGTGCCACATCAGCTGCTGGGTGCCGTCAATGACCAGCGCAATAACGTCAAGTCCGGGGTCGGCATGGACTTCCACATCGACCCAGTCGTCGTATTCGGCCAGAGCGGCGGCCGGCAGGGACGGAAGGACCCGGGACGGGCGAGAGGAAGCGATGCTGCGGATGGGGGAGTCACTGGAGTAGGTCACAGTGTTTGTCCTTCGGGGAGTTGTCCTTGTCCGCACCGGTTGGCGCAGACCGCTTCGTCATCCGAACCACCCGCCGAACAATGGGGTTGGTGTGAGGCCAGTCGGAGCTGTTCCTTGCCCGGCGGTGCCGAACGCGGAGGCCGCATCTCGTGAAGTACTGCAAACAGTAGCGCACCCGGCCCCTGTGGCGGAACCCCCGCTCCCGCCGGGCAAAGTAGATGTAAAGGCATATATGGTGGAGGAGGCGGGTAAACTCCGCCGCACCGATTCAAAGAAGAAGGCATTATGCGTGCAGTTGTATTTGAGAAGTGGCAGACCTTCCCGTCCCTGACGGAGGTCGAAAAGCCGAAGCCGGGCCCCGGCGAGGTCCTGCTGAAGGTGGCGGGCGCCGGTGCCTGCCATTCCGACGTCGCACTCTACAAGGACTTCGCGGAAGGCTCGCCGGGCTCGATCCCTCCCGCCTTCGTCCTGGGCCATGAGAACTCCGGCTGGATCGAAGAGCTCGGCGAAGGCGTCAGCGGTGTGGAGATCGGCGGCGCGTACCTGGTCTACGGGCCGGTAGGCTGCGGGCACTGCAAGGCCTGCTCCCGCGGACAGGACACCTACTGCGAGAATGCCGCCGAGATGCCCTACCTGGGCATGGGGCTGGGCCGCGACGGCGGTATGGCCGAATACCTGGTGGTTCCGGTCCGGAACCTGGTCCCGCTGGGCGACGCCGATCCCGTCGCCGCGGCGCCGCTTTCCGACGCGGCCCTGACGCCGTACCACGCCATCAAGAACTCCCTGCCGAACCTGGCCGGAGGCGGCAAATTCGCCCTGGTGATCGGCCTTGGCGGGCTGGGCCAGATGGCCGTGCAGATCCTGAAGGCGCTCACCGGCGCCACGGTGATTGCCACCGATATGAAGGAAGAGGCCATGCAGAAGGCCGAAGCTGCCGGCGCCATCGTGGTTCCCGGCGGCGAAGGCCAGGTGGAACGCATCCGGGAGATCACCGGCGGCCGCGGCGTAGATGCTGCGTTCGACTTCGTCGGGGTGGGGCCGACCATCAAGACAGCAGCCGCTTCGATGGCCCCGCAGTCCCGGTTTACCGTGGTTGGCATCGCCGGCGGAGCGTACGAGTGGAGCTTCTTCACCACCCCGTACGAATCCACCATGACCAACACCTACTGGGGCACCATCGAGGACCTGCACGAAGTGGTCGCCATGTACCGCGCCGGTCAGATCAAGCCGGAAGTTGAGCTCTACAGCATGGACAACGCGCTGGAAGCGTACCGGAAGCTGGAGGCAGGCGAGCTCAGCGGGCGGGCCGTGGTTGTTCCGCACATGAAGTAACTGGTCCGCACACAAAGCAGCGGCGGATCACCCAGGACGACGGCGGTGCCCGCGTATGGCGGGCACCGCCGTCGTGCTTGGGGCCAGGCAGGCTGGGGACCGGGCAATCTTCGGTCAGGACGTGGCTGCCGTCAGCTCCTGCCGCGGCAGCCGCCGTGTGAAGGCAGCTCCACATCCGCTGTGACCGCGGCCAGATAGCCGTCGCTGTAGCCGGTGGCGTTCGGATGCAGGTCAAACGGCCCGCCCTCGAAGATGATCCACGGTTCGGCCGAGCCCACTCCGTGACCGGAAAACTCGTCCACCACGTCCACGAACGTCGACCCCCGGCCCAGCTGCGCGGCCAGGACCGCGTTGAGCTTATCCGTTCCTTCATTGAAGAGGGCCTGGGCCGGCGGGCTGAGCGGCCCGGGCGTGCCTTCCTCGAACAGGTGCGGATAGCCGGTCAGGACGATCTCCGCCCGGGGTGCCAGCGAACGCAGCCGGCCCAATGATTCCCGCAGCTGAGCGGCAAGCGTGGTTTCGGCGTAGGCCTGGGCGGCCTCAAGCGCCGGGGCGCAGGTGGGCGGCAGCTCCGGACCGGCGCAGGCCGCGACCACCGCGCCGAACCGGACATCATTACCGCCAATCGTCACCGTGAGAAGGTCGGTTCCGCGTCCGATCAGCCCGCCGGCCGCCAGCGCCTCGATCTGTTCCGGCAGATCAACCGGGCCCGCAGGGGGCCCTGGGGGAGTGCTGAGCGCCGTCGCACCGGCACAGGTCTGGTTGGACACCAGGGTGACGCCGTCGAGCCCGTCCAGCAGTGCCGGATATCCCTCCGCCGTCCGGCCGCAGGCATCGAACACGGTGCCGCCGCCGTATCCCGCAGCATAGGAATCGCCCAGCGCTGCGTAGTCGAAACTGCGGTCCCGCCCGTGGTGCCAGCCCCGGTGCTGGTTCTCCCGGCCGTGCTGCCACCCCTGATGTGTTCTCTCGCCGTGCCCGGTGGTGTGAGCGGTGTTGTGCCTCTGGCCCTGGGCGGTGCCGGGTCCTGCCGCCGAAGCCGGGGCAGCGGTCCCTCCGGCAATCAGTCCGCTTCCCACGGCCAGCAGCAATGCCGCCCGGCTCCAGCCACTCATCCGGTTCCGGCGCATCTCAGGACTCCTTCGTCAGGGGAACAGGGGGTCCAAGCTAGCGTCCGGGCGGGGCACGCGGAACACGAAGCCGCAGAAACCCCACCCGGCAGGAGAAAACGGAGTTCGGGCAGGCCGCGGTGGTGTGCTCCAGCGCACTCTCATGTAGGCTGGATTGATTACCGACCGTCCGGTCAGTTATCCGCGCACTCCACCGGAACACCACGCGCTGATCCGCCCCCGGGCCGGACAACGAACGTCCAGAATCGAAAGGGTCCGTCAAAGATGACCTCAACCGCCATAGACGTGCAAGTCGTCCCCAGCTTCGTCCAGGACGAATGGTGGACCCCGGAACGCGGCAGCCTCGCCGCCGCCAACCCGGCCGAAGTCCGGGATGCCAGCACCGGCGAACTCCTGGCCCTGGTCAGCACCGACGGGCTGGACACCGCCGCCGCCGTCGAGCATGGGCGCACCGTAGGCCACCGCGGCCTGGCAGGCCTCACCTTCCACCAGCGGGCGCTGAAGCTGAAGGAACTGGCGCAGTACCTCAACGGCCGCCGGCCGGAACTGTACGAAATCTCCGCACGCTCCGGCGCCACCAAGATCGACTCGCTGGTGGACATCGACGGCGGTATCGGAGTGCTGTTCACCTTCGGGTCCAAGGGCCGCCGTGAACTGCCCAACGCCACCGTGGTCATTGACGGCACTGCCGAGGTCCTGTCCAAGGACGGCTCCTTCATCGGCGAGCACATCTACACGTCCATTCCCGGCGTCGCCGTGCAGATCAACGCCTTCAACTTCCCCGTCTGGGGCATGCTGGAGAAGTTCGCCCCGGCCTTCCTCGCCGGCGTCCCGACCATCGTCAAGCCCGCCACGCCCACCGGCTACCTCACCGAAGCCGCCGTGCGGATGATGATCGAATCCGGCATCCTGCCGGCCGGGTCGCTGCAGCTGATCTCCGGATCCGCCCGTGACCTGCTGGACCACCTGGACTACCGGGACATGGTCTCCTTCACCGGATCGGCGTCGACGGCCGCCAAACTGAAGAACCATCCCAACGTCATCGAGGGCGGCGTCCGCTTCACCAGTGAAACGGACTCCCTGAACGCCTCGATTCTGGGCCCCGACGCCGTTCCCGGCACCCCGGAATTCGATGCCTACGTGAAATCCCTCGTCACCGAAATGACGGTCAAGGCCGGCCAGAAGTGCACCAGCATCCGCCGCGCGATCGTCCCGAAGGCACTGGTGAACGACGTCGTTGCTGCCGCCGCCAAACGCATCGACGAGCGCGTTGTCCTGGGCGACCCGCGCGCCGAGGGCGTCACCATGGGTGCCCTGGCCTCCACCGAGCAGCGCGACGGCGTCCGGGAGTCGGTGCAGACCCTGCTCAACGCCGGTGCCGCCATCGCCTACGGCAGCCTCGACGCCCCGGAAACGGTGCACGCCGACGGCACCCGCGGCGTGGCCGAAAACGGTGCATTCATGGCCCCGGTCCTGCTGACCTGGGAAAACCCCGAGGCACAGGCCCTGCACTCCGTTGAGGCCTTCGGGCCCGTCGCCTCGGTGATCGGCTACGAGGACCCGCAGGACGCCGTCCGGCTGGCCGCTCGTGGCGGCGGCTCGCTGGTCGCCACGGTCTGCAGCAATGACCCGCAGACCGTCCGCGAACTGGTCACCGGCATCGCCGGCCACCACGGCCGCGTGCACGTGCTCAACCGCGAGGACGCCCGCAGCTCGACCGGCCACGGCTCACCCGTGCCGCACCTGGTCCACGGCGGCCCCGGGCGTGCCGGCGGCGGCGAGGAACTGGGCGGCATCCGTGCCGTCAAGCACCACATGCAGCGCACCGCCATCCAGGGTTCACCGAACATGCTGACCGCCGTCACCGGCGTCTGGCACACCGGAGCGGACCGGAACTTCGACGCGACCCACCCGTTCCGCAAGGACCTGGCCGCGCTGAAGATCGGCGACGCCATGGCCTCGGAACTGCGCGAGGTCACGCTCGAGGACATCACCGCCTTCGCGAACAGCACCGGTGACACCTTCTACGCCCACACCAACCAGGAAGCTGCCGAGGCGAACCCGTTTTTCCCGGGCATCGTGGCGCACGGCTACCTGCTGCTGTCCTGGGGTGCCGGGCTGTTCGTCGAACCCGCGCCGGGACCTGTGCTGGCCAACTACGGCTTGGAGAACCTGCGGTTCATCACTCCGGTGGCCGCGGGCGATTCCATCCGGGTCACCCTCACCGCCAAGCGCATCACCCCGCGGGAGACGGACGAGTACGGCGAGGTGGCGTGGGACGCCGTCCTGCACAACCAGAACGACGAGATCGTGGCGACCTACGACGTCCTGACCCTGGTGGAGAAGGAACGCGCCTAGTCCGCTGAGTGACACAGTAAAGCCCGCCTGGAAATCCAGGCGGGCTTTACTGTGTCACGGCACTCAACAGGTCCAGCGGGGAACGCGTCAGCAGACGGGAGAATTCAGGCCTTTTTGTGGAGGCCGTCGAACACCATGGAAATAACGTCATCGGCGAGTTTGTCCGCACCGATGGGCCCGCCGGGTTTGTACCACTCAACAATGGAGTTGATGGTGCCAAAGAGCAGCCGGGTGGTGGTGCGCGGGTCGATGTCCCCGCGCAGCGAACCCTCGGAACGGGCGGCGTCGACCAGCTGGGCCACCCGGTGGTCGAATTCGCGGCGCCGCGCCAGGGCATCCCGCTCAATCTCGGTATTGCCGCGCAGGCGCAGCAGCAGGGTCACGAACGGCAGGCGGTCGGTCAGGACCCGGATGGTTCCGCGCAGGACAAATTCCAGCCGGGCATCGGCGGGCCCGGTGGAGGCCCGGGGATCGTCCAGGACACCTTCCAGCCCGCCCAAGGCGTTCTCCAGGGCCAGGCGGAGCAGATCCCCCTTGGAAGGAACGTGGTGGTAGATGGCGGACTTCGTGATGCCCAGGTTCTCCGCCAGGATGCCCATGGATGTTGCCTCGTAGCCGTGGCGGTTAAAGACGTCGACGGCGATGTTCAGCACGGTCTGCTGGTCATAGCCCGGCCGGCCCCGGCGGGTGCCGTTGGCGGCAGCGGGCGGGGACGCAGGGGAGGTCGGAGTCTTAGGCATCTGGATATTTTCCCATGAACGTTCGGTTGGCCGGACCAGGCCGGCCAACCGAAAGCGGGGCTAGGCCTGGGTTTCCGTCTTTTTGCGGAGGTCGTAGATCCGGCGCAGCTTGCCGCTGGACCGGGCCAGGGAACCCGGCTCCACCACATTGATGGTGCAGGAGGACCCAACATGGATCTTGATCTGCGCCTTGAGTTCGGCTGCGGCGCGGACACAGTCCTCCGAACCGGACTCCGCCCGGCGCTCGATCTTGACCGTGAGCTCGTCCATACGGTCCGGGCGGGTGATTTCCAGCTGGAAATGCGGGCTCAGGGCGGGAATGCGCAGGGCGATTTCCTCGATCTGGCTGGGGAACAGGTTCACGCCGCGCAGGATGATCATGTCATCATTGCGGCCGGTGATCCGGCCCATCCGCCGCATGCCGGGACGGGCAGTGCCGGGCAGCAGGCGGGTGAGGTCGTGCGTGCGGTAGCGGATGATCGGCAGGGCTTCCTTGGTGAGCGAGGTGAAGACCAGCTCGCCGTGCTCCCCGTCCGCCAGGACCCGGGTGTCATCAAACGGATCGATGATCTCGGGGCGGAAGTGGTCCTCCCAGATGTGGGCGCCGTCCTTGGTCTCAACGCATTCACCGGCCACTCCCGGGCCCATAACCTCGGACAGGCCGTAGATGTCGCACGCGTCGATGTCCAGCAGGACCTCGAGTTCGTGGCGCATTTCCTCGGTCCAGGGTTCGGCACCCAGCACGGCGTTCTTCAGCGACGTTGAACGGGGGTCGATGCCGGCCTTCTTCATGGCATCGGCAATGGTCAGCAGGTAGGTCGGGGTGCAGAGGATGGTATCCGGCTCGAAGTCCTGGATCATCTGGATCTGCCGCTCGGTCTGGCCGCCGGACATGGGAATCACGGTGCAGCCCAGCTTCTCGGCACCGAAATGTGCGCCCAGTCCGCCGGTGAACAGTCCGTAGCCGTAAGCGTTGTGCACCTTGTAGCTGGACTTGACTCCGGAGGCGCGCAGGGAGCGGGCCACCAGCGTTCCCCAGCGGTCCAGGTCACCCTTGGTGTAGCCAACCACCGTCGGACGCCCGGTCGTGCCGGAGGACGCGTGGATCCGGGCCACCTGCTCCATGGGGACGGCGAACATACCGAAGGGGTAGCTCTGCCGCAGGTCTTCCTTGGTGGTGTACGGGAACTTGGCCAGGTCCGCGAGTTCCTTGAGATCGTCCGGGTGGACCCCGGCGTCGTCGAACTTCTTCGTGTACAGCGGAACCCGTTCATACGCATAGCGCACCGTTTCCTGCAGCCGGGTCAGCTGGAGGGCTTCGATTTCCGCCCGGCTCATCAGCTCCTCGGGATCGAGGGTGGCGGGGTCGGCTGCGGTGGCCTTGACAGTGGAAACGGTATTCATGCGCTGGAACCTTCGTGGGGAGGGGGTGGGGCTGATTCTGCAGGTTATGCGGCGGAAGGGGAAGTGTTCTGGTCTTTCGGCCTGCCGCGGCCGCGCCAGGCCGCCGGTCGGCAGCCCGGAGAGGGGCTAGGCCCGGCGGGCAGGATTCGGGATGGTGCGCGAGCGGCCGCGGAATTCCGCGATGACCCGGCTGCTGCCGTCCGGAGCCTCGGCCGTGACGGCGATGTCATAGACACCGCTGCGGCCGGCGCCTGCGCGGCGGGCGGCATCCGCCCGGAGCTTCTCGCCCGCCCGGGCCGACGAAATGAAGTTGATATCCGCGCCGGATGCCACCGTGATGGTGTCCATCTCAGCGGTGGATTGCGCGGTGGAAGGATTGCAGGCCAACGCGAAGGCCGTGTCTGCAAAGGCGAAGACCATACCGCCGTGGGCGATGGCGAAGCCGTTGAGCATCTCCGGCCTCAGCTCCATGGTGATGACGGCCTCGCCGTCGGCCAGCCGGACGACGTTGATGCCCAGCCACTCGGACGTGGCATCGTTTTCGAGGATGGGGTGGGCCGGACGCAGTTCGCGTGCCGGGGCGGTGACACCGTAGTCAGCCATGGGGCCCTCACTTTTCTTTACCGAATGTTCATTAGGTAATCCTGTGAGCGCTGTCACTGTCAAATTTGGCGCAGTGTGAGCGGGCTGTGTGACCCGGGAAATCCGGCGGTCTGCGGTGCTCCCAGACGGCTTGATGGGGCATGGCTTACCCTGTGAAAGTGATGTTTGCCAACGCGGCGCCGGGTGCGCTGCAGCCAGCCATGTCCTCGCTGCTGCCGGAATGGCTGGATCCGCAGGTCTTCCTCGCAGACCCGGCCATCGGACCCTGGGTGGTCCTGCTGGTCTGCGGGATCGTGTTTGTGGAAACGGGACTGCTGGTCGGGTTCTTCCTCCCGGGCGATTCCCTGCTTTTCACTGCCGGGCTCCTGGTGGCGACCGGCGCGATCCAGATAAACATCTGGCTGCTGATCCTGTTGATCGCCCTCTGCGCCTTTGCCGGTGACCAGCTTGGCTATTTCATCGGACGCAAGGCCGGGCCGGTGGTCTTCAACCGGCCGGACTCGCGCCTGTTCCGGCAGGAAAACGTCGCCCGCGCGGAATCATTCTTCGCCCGGCACGGCGGCAAGGCGGTGGTCCTGGCCCGGTTCATTCCGATCATCCGGACCTTCACTCCCGTGGTGGCCGGAGTCGGGCGGATGCACTACGCGACGTTCATCGCCTACAACGCCATCGGCGCCGGCGTCTGGGCACTGAGCGTTACCCTGCTCGGCTTCCTGCTCGGGGACCGGGTGCCCTTTGTCCGGGACAATCTCGACCTGATCTTCGTCGGCGTGGTGATCCTGACAGTGATTCCCATTGCCGTAGGCCTGCTGCGGCAGGGACGGCGGTCGGGCCGGTCCCGCCGGAGTCCGAAGCCGGGTCCCACACCGCCGGGGCAGCCCCGCCCGCAGCCGCGGCCGCCCGCACCGGAGGGGGGCAGCGCGGACTGAGAGTTCCGGTCCCCGCTGCCGCCGTCCGGAGGCGGACTAATTTCCGGCCGGAACCGGTGAACCGGCACTCGGCAGGAGCGCCCGCGCGCCCAGCGCATCCAGGACAAAGGCGTAGTCCCAGGCCCGGTCCTTCCACGCCTCGTAGCGTCCGGACGCTCCGCCGTGGCCGCCCTCCATTTCGATCTTCAGCACGATCGGCTCGGAGCCGGTGGTGACTTCGCGGAGTTTCGCGACCCATTTGGCCGGTTCGACGTACAGCACCCGGGTGTCGTTGAAACTGGTGACCGCCGCGATGCGCGGGTAGTCCACGGCCCGGATGTTCTCATACGGGGTGTATTCGCTCATGTAGCGGTACACCTCCGGATCGGTGATCGGGTTGCCCCATTCCTCCCATTCCAGTGCCGAAAGCGGCAGCTCCGGATCGAGGATTGAGGTCAGGGCGTCCACGAAGGGGACCTGCGCCACGATCGCCTTGTACTTCTCCGGGGCCAGGTTAGCGATGGCGCCCATCAGCAGGCCGCCGGCGGAACCGCCCATGGCCGCGATCCGGGCCGGGTCAACCCAGCCGGAGTCCGCAACATGTTCCGTGGCCGCAACGAAGTCGGTGAAGCTGTTCTTTTTGTGCAGTTTCTTGCCCTGGTCGTACCAGGCCCGCCCCATTTCACCGCCGCCGCGGATATGCGCGACGACGAAGATGACTCCGCGGTCCAGCAGCGACAGGCGGGCAATGTTAAAGGCCGGATCCATGGAGATTTCGTAGCTGCCGTAGGCATAAACCAGTGCCGGGTTGGAGCCGTCCCGGGCGGTCTCCGCGCGGCGCAGCACGGAGAGCGGAACCCTGGTGCCGTCCGGCGCCGTCGCCCAGTCCCGTTCCGCCACGTAGTCCGCCCGGTCATATCCGCCGCGGACCGGCGTTTCCTTGCGCAGCTCCAGTTCGCCGCTGGCCAGGACATAGTCGTAGACCCGGGGCGGGGTGAGGTAGGAGGTGTAGCTCAGCCGGATGATCGGGGAGTCGAATTCCGCGTTGGTCAGGCCCGCGGTGTACAGCTCTTCGTCAAAGGCCGGCTCGGTGGGGCTGGCCTGGGCGGGGGTGCCAAGACCTTCCATCGGCAGGATCTGCACCCGCTCGGTGGTGTCCTTGCGGACCGAAACGAGGACGTGCGTGCGGGTCACCGATGCCCCGTTGACCCGGACGGCGTCGTCGTGCGCCACCACCGTGTGCCAGTCCTGCTCGGCAAGCGGCTTGGCGAACTCGGTGCCGGCAACCAGGGAGACCATCGAGTTCAGCGCGTCCCGGTTGTGCGTGATGAGGTACTGGCGCACTCCGTCCCGGGTGAACGGCTCTGCCTCGTAGAGGATGCCTTCGCTGCGCGGGATGAGGGTATGGACGGTGCCGGTGGGATCGTCGAAGTCCAGCACCCGGTACTCGCTGTACTCAGAGGTGCTGATGCCGATCAGCAGCTGCTTCCGGTCGGCGGAGAGGTCGAATCCGGTCCACATGGCGACGTCGTCTTCCTGGTAAATCACGGCGTCGTCCTCCACCGGGGTGCCCAGGGTGTGGGCCTTGACCTGGTACGGGCGCCACGAGTCATCCACCACGGTGTAGAAAACCCGGGTGCCGTCGGGGGAGAAAGCCAGGGAGTAGAAAACGTTGCTGACCACGTCGGGCAGCAGTTCGCCGGTCCGCAGGTCCTTGATGCGGAGCGTGAACCGCTCGTCGCCGGCGTTGTCTTCGGAGTAGGCGAGGAGGTTACCGTCTTCCGTCACCGCCAGGCCACCGAGGGAGAAGAAGGGTTTGCCTTCGGCCTCGGCGTTGCCGTCGATCAGGACCTGTTCGCCGGGCACCGGGACTCCGGGCTCGACGACGGGCGGCGTCCAGTCAGCGTGCAGGTCCCCGGTGTCCTGTGCTGCGGTCCGGCAGTGGATCGCGTACTGCTGGCCCTCTTCGGTGCGGGTGTAGTACCACCAGCCGCGCTTGCGGGCAGGGACGGACAGATCGGTTTCCACGGTCCGCGCCTTGATTTCCTCGAAGATCTGCTGGCGCAGTTCTTCCTGGTCCTTGGTGACTGCCGCGGTATACGCGTTTTCGGCGTTGAGGTGCTCGACTACCTCGGGGTTTTCCTTCTCCCGCAGCCATTCGTAGTCGTCGATGAACGTATGGCCGTGGTGGATCCGCTCCGTGGGTACCTTCTTGGCGACGGGAGGCTGCGTTGTAGTCATCCTCCGAATATATCCAGCCCTGCCCGCAGCGGAAGGCGGACCGGGGCGGTTATGCCGCAGGCGAAGGCTTAGCGGCCGAGCAGGAACCAGCCGCTGAACATTCCCGCTGCAGCGAAGAACACCCAGTTCACGGCAACCATCACCAGAGTGTGCGTGAAGGGCCTGGAGTCGGATTCCGGTGCCGGTCCAATGACGGGTTCCGGAGCGGGACCATGGCGGAACTGGGACCACAGCGAGGTTGCCAGCAGCAGGCCGCCTCCGGCCAGCGCCACCGGCACCGCCTGGACCGTCAGCAGGACTGACCGGCCGACGGTCGCGAACAGCAGCAGGTGGAAAACAGTAACGGCGGCCAGGACGCCCAAGGGCTTCTGCCACTGTCCTGCCAGAAGGACCGGAACATAGTAGGGCGCAGCTCCCGCGGCCAGCAGCAGGGTGGCAACGACGGCGGATCCTGTGACGGTAATGCCCAGGACCCCGTTGGTGGAAGCCACCGCGGCGGCAACAGCGCAGAATCCCAGCAGCCCCAGCAGGGCAGGAACCAGCAGATGGGCCGTCAGGGCAGGAGCGGCACGCTCCTTGAGGCGGGCCTTGAGCCTGGTGCGCTCCGACTGTCCGCTGTACGCCATGGTGCTCCTCGCGCCTCTATTGGTGACCTTCCTAAGGTAGCGGTTGCCGGGGGCATCCATGGACGCGGCTGCCGCTGGCGCCTTTCCGGCTGCGGGTTCCGGCAGGGCGGGTGTGCCGTCTTGACGTGCCGCCGCTCACACGCATATCCTGAACGAACGGTCGGTAATTATTGGCCGGGGTACTTCCGCGGTCCGGACCGCGGCCACGTGGAAAACAATGAGGTGACTTATATGGCTACGCAGACCGACGCACAGCGCGACCTGCACGCCGTCCCGGCCTACAGTGCCGAGGATCAGGCCGGGCAGGCTGCGTTCGACGCGATCATCGCTGAGGATTCACGGATTGAACCGCGGGACTGGATGCCGGAGGGCTACCGGAAAACCCTGGTCCGCCAGATCTCCCAGCACGCGCACTCCGAGATTGTCGGAATGCAGCCCGAAGCCAACTGGATTACCCGGGCCCCCTCGCTCAAGCGCAAGGCCATCCTCATGGCCAAGGTGCAGGACGAAGCCGGACACGGACTCTACCTGTATTCCGCTGCAGAGACCCTGGGCACCCCGCGCGAGAAGATGACCGAAGACCTGATTGCGGGCAAGGCGCGCTACTCCAGCATCTTCAATTACCCGACCCGCAGCTGGGCTGACATGGGTGCCATCGGCTGGCTGGTTGACGGCGCTGCCATCTGCAACCAGGTGCCGCTGTGCCGTGCCTCCTACGGGCCCTACGGCCGGGCCATGGTGCGGGTCTGCAAGGAAGAGTCCTTCCACCAGCGGCAGGGTTTCGAAATCCTGCTCGAACTGGCCAACGGCACCGAGGCGCAGAAGCAGATGGCCCAGGATGCCATCAACCGCTGGTACGCGCCGTCGCTGATGATGTTCGGCCCGCCGGATGACAACTCGCCGAACTCGCAGCAGTCCATGAACTGGAACATCAAGCGCTTCTCCAATGATGAGCTGCGCCAGCGCTTTGTCGGCATGATCGTTGAGCAGGTCAAGGTCCTGGGCCTGACCCTCCCCGATGACCAGATCCGGTTCAACGATGAAACCGGCAAATGGGAATACGGGCCCCTGGACTGGCACGAATTCAAAGAGGTCCTCGCGGGCCGCGGACCGTGCAACGCCCAGCGCCTGGCACGGCGCCGCGAAGCACACGAGAACGGCGCCTGGGTGCGCGAAGCAGCGGCGGCCTACGCCGCAAAACAGGCACGAAAGACTGAGGTGGCATAAGCATGGTTTCCGGTTCCACAACGGGTGACGACGGCGCCAAGCCGGTAGGCACGGATTCTTCCGCACAGCCCGGAACAGGCGTTAACGCGGCCTGGCCGCTCTGGGAAGTTTTTGTCCGCTCCTCCCGCGGACTTTCCCATGTCCACGCCGGTTCGCTGCACGCACCGGACGCCGACATGGCCGTCCGCAACGCCCGTGACCTCTACACCCGGCGCAACGAAGGCGTTTCGCTCTGGGTTGTCCCCGCTGAAGCGATCATCTCCAGCGATCCGGATGCCAAGGGCCAGTTCTTTGAATCCCCCCAGGGCAAGGACTACCGGCACGCCACGTACTACCGTAAATCGGAAGGGGTGAAGCACCTGTGAGCACGGACAGCGCCACCCGCATCACCCCGGGAAACGCCCTCCGCCCGGAGGACATCGCCGCATCGGAGGCCAAGGCACCCGTTGACACTGCCGAATACGCGCTCCGCCTGGGCGATGACTCCCTGGTCCTGGCCCAGCGCCTGGGCTGGTGGATTTCCCGCGCCCCCGAGCTGGAAGAGGACATTGCCCTCTCCAACATCGCTCTGGACCTGATCGGCCATGCCCGGTCCTTCCTGACCTACGCGGGCACCGCATGGGGCAAGTCCGAAGATGATCTGGCCTATTGGCGCGGTGAGGGGGAGTACCGTTCGGCCCACCTCGTGGAGCAGGAAAACGGCGACTTCGCCAGGACCATCGCGCGGCAGCTGGTGGTTTCGTTCTACCAGTTCGAGCTTTACACGGCGCTGCTCGCCTCCAAGGATGAGACGCTCGCCGCCATCGCTGCCAAGGCAGTCAAGGAAGTGGACTACCACCGGGATCACAGCGCCCAGTGGATCCTCCGCCTGGGCCTGGGCACCGAAGAGTCCCGGACCCGCATGATCCGCGCCCTGGAACTGGTCTGGCCGTACGTCGGCGAACTGTTTGAAGACGATGACCTGGTCCGCTCCCTGGACGGAACCGCCGTCCTGCCCTCCAGCCTGCGGGACGCCTTCGATGCGAAGATCGGCGCAGTGCTGGCCGAGGCAGAGCTCCAGGTCCCCGAGGTCCAGCCCGCTCCCGGCGGCGGGCGCCAGGGACTGCACAGCGAATACCTCGGCCCCCTTCTGGCAGAAATGCAGGTCCTGGCCCGCGAACATCCCGGCGCTTCCTGGTAGCAGCCATGAACGAGACAGACACGGCCAGGAACGCGGCAGGGGCACCTGCCGGACACGCAGCGGGCCGCGCCAAGGATTCCGGCATGGACCCGGATTCCAGCACGGCGCTCCGCCCGGCGGATCCGGCAGCCGCTGCCGCCTGGGATATCGCTGCCACGGTCTGCGACCCGGAAATCCCCGTCCTCACCATCGAGGATCTAGGGGTGCTGCGGGCCGTGGAACTGATGAATGGCAACCAGGTCCGGGTGGTCATTACGCCCACCTATTCCGGCTGCCCGGCCATGGACGCCATCCGGGAAGACGTCACGGCCGCGCTCACGGCTGAGGGCTACGCCGGCGTCCAGGTGGACCTGGTGCTCGCCCCGGCATGGACCACCGACTGGATGAGCGAGTCCGGCAAGACCAAGCTCAATGCCTACGGCATCGCCCCGCCCACCGGGCGCGCGGCCGCGGGGCCGGTCCGGCTGGGACTCAGCGTCAAATGCCCGCAGTGCTCCTCCCTCAATACCCGTGAAATGACCCGCTTTGGCTCCACCTCCTGCAAGGCGCTGTACGTCTGCAGCGACTGCCGGGAACCCTTCGACTACTTCAAGGTGCTCTAACTATGACAACCTCCACCACCGAGGCCGCCGGGGCGGCCCCGGCCTCCCGCCGCACGGCCTTCCACCCGCTGACGGTCAGCGAAGTCCGCCGGCTCACGGAAGACGCCATCGAAGTGACGTTCGCCGTCCCCGCGGACCTGGCCGGGTCCTTCGATTACCTGCCCGGCCAGTACGTCGCCCTGCGCACCACCCTGGAGGGGCAGGACATCCGCCGCAGCTACTCCATCTGCGCCGAGCCGACGCCGGGCGAGATCCGGGTGGCCATCAAACGCGATCTGGGCGGCCGGTTCTCCACCTGGGCCAATGAGTCGCTCAAGGCAGGCGATGTCCTGGACGTCATGAGCCCCACCGGCGGGTTCATTTCCAAGCACCCGATGAACGCCCTGAACCACCCCGAAGACATCGACGTCACCGAAGAGAACGTGTTCGTCGCCGTCGCCGCGGGCTCCGGCATCACCCCGGTCATCTCCATCGCCCGCACCGTGCTCGCGGCGTCGGAGAATGTCCGCTTCGACCTGGTGTACGCGAACAAGGCCGCCATGGACGTGATGTTCCTGGAGGAACTCGCTGATCTGAAGGACAAATACCCCGCACGCTTCGCCCTGCACCACGTGCTCTCCCGTGAGCAGCGCATTTCCCCCCTGCTCTCCGGCCGGATCGACGCCGAGAAACTCAGCGCCCTGATCGAGTCGGTCCTCCCGACCCGCGACGTGGACGAGTGGTTCCTGTGCGGTCCCTTTGAACTCGTGCAGATGTGCCGGGACACCCTGGCCGACCGCGGCGTGGAAGCCGAAAAGGTGCGCTTTGAACTCTTCACCACCGGCCAGCCCGGCCGGCCCGAAGGCCAGATCGGCCGCCCGGTGAAGGTGGACCCCTCCGCAGACAACTTCGAAATCAGCTTCCGGCTGGACGGCCTGCAGGGCAAGGTCGCCAGCCCCACGCATGCCCGCGAGTCCATCCTCAACGCCGCTCTCCGGGTACGCCCGGACGTCCCCTTCGCCTGCGCCGGCGGCGTCTGCGGCACCTGCCGCGCCAAGGTCGTGTCCGGCACCGTGGAGATGGAAGAGAACTACGCGCTGGAACCGGACGAGATTGAAAAGGGCTACATCCTCACCTGCCAGAGCCGTCCCACCAGTCCCGAAGTCACCGTCGACTACGACGCCTAGGAGCCCAGGAACATGAGCGAGCAGACCCCCGCACCCACCAGCTCCATGGTGGACCTGAGCATCAGCGACGGCATCGCTGAAGTAGTGCTGAACGCCCCCAGGAAGCTCAATTCCCTGGACGAACAGGCACTGGCTGATCTCTCCAAGGCCTACGACGACGCCGCGGCCGCAGGGGTGCGGGCGCTGCTGCTGCGCGGTGAAGGCCGGGCGTTCTGCGCCGGACGCGACATCTCCGCCGTCGACCCGTCCAACGACGACGCCTACGGCTATCTGGGGGACCTCGTCACTCCGCTGCTGAAGAAAATGGCTGCCTTCCCGGCACCCACCTTCGCGGCAGCCCAGGGCGCCTGCCTCGGCGTCGGACTGGGCCTGCTGGTAGCCACCGACGTGGTCTATGTGGCGGACAACGCGAAAATCGGGTCGCCGTTTGCCAACCTCGGCGCGACCCTGGATTCGGGCGGACACTGGCTCTTCACGGAGCGCCTCGGCGCCCACCGCACCCTGGACCTGATCTACACCGCTGACCTTATGAGCGGTGCCGAGGCTGTGGCCGCCGGACTGTTCAGCCGCGTGTTCCCCGCTGATGACCTGCTGGAAGCCACCCGTGCCACGGTGGCCCGCGTCGCCACCGGCGCCACCGAAGCATTCCGCGCGTCGAAGGAGCTGGTCGCCCAGATCCGCGACCAGCGGCTGGGACTGTGGGAATCCGTGGAGGACGAGAACAAGGCCCAAGGCGTGCTCTGCGGCACCGAGGACTATGCGGAAGGCTTCGCCGCCTTCGTGGAAAAGCGGAAGCCGCACTTCAAAGGCTGACCCAAGCCGGGCCGGTCGAAAGGAGCGGCAAGCCGCCCGGAATGGTCCGGCCGCCATCCGGTGCCGTTCCATTCGACAGCACCGCCGATCTCCGGGAGAATGACAGGGCCGGAGGACCACCCTGCCCGGCAACCGGTGCCCGAGGAGGACCAATGACAGTGCGTGCCGCACGTTTGGTGCGTGGCTGGGCCGCAGCGTTTGCGGCCACGGCTGTCGCAGCGGCGTCGCATGTGCTGGGCGGCGGGGCAGCCCCGGAACCCGCTATTGTCCTGTTCTCCCTGGCGATGTCCGGAATGGCCGGCTGCCTGCTTGCGGGACGCTCACTGTCACTGCTCCGCCTCTCCGCGGCCGTGGTCTTCAGCCAGGGACTGTTCCACCTGCTCTTTAGCCTTGGATCCGCGCCTGCAACGGTTGGAACGCAGGCCGGCCACGCCGGCCATGCCGGCTTCCTCGGAGCGGTGGCCGAACGTTCCCTGGCAGCTGAGCCGGTCCAGGCTGCCGCCGCTGCGGGATTCATCATGTGGTCCAGCCACGCCCTGGCGGCAGCTGCCACCGTTTGGCTGCTGGCGTGCGGTGAGAAAACCGCCCGGAGACTGATCGAAGCCCTGGGGCTGCGGCCCGGAGCCCTGCTTCCGCTGTTCCAGCCGGAGCACCTTGCCCGCCCGGTTGCCCAGGTGCTTGCCTACCGTCCCCGGAACCTGCGCAATCTGGGCATACCCCTGCTGACTTTCCGCCACCGTGGTCCCCCGGCTGCTTTCGTGTCCGCCTAAGCGCTGAGAGCGCATCCACACGAAACCCCAGTTCCCGCACCGCGGAACGGAAAGCAGTAATGACTACCTCTCTCTTCCAGCACGCCCGCGCGCGTGCCGTCCTTCTTGCCGCCGCCCTGCTCGGCGCCCTTGCCCTGTTCCTGGTGGCCGCCCCGCCGGCCCTGGCCCACGATGAACTCGTCTCCTCCACCCCGGTGGACGGCGCTGTGCTGGCTGAAGCGCCCACCGAAATTGAGCTGGTATTCAGCGCCGAACTGATGGACCTGGGCAACCAGGTGGTCCTCGCTGATGCCTCCGGCACCAACCTGATCGAGTCCGAACCGGTCCTGAACCGGGAAACCCTGGTCCAGCCTCTCCCGGCTCTGGAGGACGGCGAGTACCAGGTCACCTGGCGCGCGGTCTCCAGTGACGGCCACCCGATCACCGGTGCCTTCAGCTTCACCGTGGGCGCGCCCGTCTCCAGCGCAGCCGCGACAGACCCGGCAGCAGCCGGGACAGCCACTCCCACGGCCACGGAATCCGCTCCGCAGGAATCTGCCACAGCTCTCGCCCCCGGTGAGACCTCCAGCTCCGTGACCTTCGGCCCGCTGGGCTGGGTCCTGACCGCCCTGGGCGGTGCGCTCGTTGGGGTCATCATCTACGTCATTGTCGTGGCCGTGAACAAGCGCCGCCGCGGCGGAAACGCCTAGCCCACCCGTGAGGCGCCGGGCCTGACGGCCCAGCGCCTGCACCTCTTTGCGGCACCGGCGCGGTGCCGTCCTTTCGCGAACCCTTTGCCCGGCACCATGAGCGTGCCCGGGGCACCCCTATCTTTGGAGTACCTTTCCCATGAAAAAAATCACCCTCGCCGCAGCCGTCCTGGCCCTGTCTGCCGCCGGCCTCGCAGGCTGTGCCACGGACAGCCCCGCCCCCGGCGCATCCTCCTCCTCAGCGGCGGAGCAGGCACAACAGCTGACCCTGTCCGGAGCCTGGGCCAAAGCCGGTGACGCCGGCGGAATGACCGGTGTCTTCGGCACCCTGAAGAACGACGGCGCCGAGGATCTCACCGTTGTGGCCGCCAGCTCGCCGGCAGCCGCGGCCGTCGAACTGCACGAAACAGCCATGGGAGCTGACGGCGCCATGACCATGCAGCAAATCGAAGGCGGGTTCACCGTTCCGGCCGGCGGCGAATACCTGCTGGAACCCGGTGGCAGCCACCTGATGCTGATGGGACTGGAACATGGACTCCTCGCCGGAGATACCCTGCCGATCACCCTGGAACTGGCAGACGGCAGCACCCTTGAACTGGAGGCCGTCGCCAAGGACTTCGCCGGAGCGAATGAAAACTACGGGTCGGAGGACTCCGCAGGTGAAGGCCACGGGGACCACACCCACGGCGATGGTGAGTCCCACGGCACCGCGGAGCACTGATGAGCCCGGAAACAGCATCACCGCGTAAGCCGGGTGTTGGCCGCCGGCACCTGCTGTTCGGCGGAGCAGCGGCCGGTTTGGGGGCGGTCGCCGCCGCCGGGGCGCAGCTCGCGGCCGGTCGGGGCGGATCGGCAGGCCCGGAGCTGGTCCGGACCGGGCTGGACGAGGCTGGAGCGAATGGCGGGCAGGCCGTCCCGTTCTTCGGTGAGCATCAGGCAGGCATCGAAACCCCGCCGCAGGCCCACGCGTCCTTCGTGGCGCTGGACCTGCGCGGGGGCGTGGGCAGGGACCGGATCCGGTCCCTGCTCCGGCTGCTGAGCGACGACGCCGCCGCCCTCACCCAGGGGCAGGCCGCCCTGGCGGACACGGAAGCTGAACTGGCTCTGCTGCCGGCTCGGCTCACTGTGACGTTCGGATTCGGGCCCCGCCTCGTGGCCGCCGTGGCCCCGCACCTGGCGCCGGCCTGGCTGGCACCGCTGCCGGCGTTCGGTATCGACGCACTGCAGGAGCGCTGGACCGGGGGGGACCTGCTGCTGCAGCTCTGCGCCGATGATCCGCTGACCCTGGCCCATGCCCAGCGCATGCTGCTCAAGGACAGCCGGAGCTTCGCCGTTGTGCGCTGGATCCAGTCCGGCTTCCGCCGCGCCTATGGCAGCGAACAGGCCGGCACCACGGCCCGGAACCTGTTTGGACAGGTGGACGGATCGGCGAATCCCGTACCTGGCACCGCAGAGTTCGACCGCGTGGTCTGGGGCGACAGCGACCTTCCGGCCTGGCTGGAAGGCGGTACGTCCGCCGTCGTGCGCCGGATCGCGATGAACCTGGACACCTGGGATGAACTCGACCGGCGTGGACGGGAGGAATCGGTGGGCCGCACGCTGGCCAACGGCGCGCCGCTGACCGGTTCCGCCGAACACGATGAACCGGACTTCGAAGCCGTCACCGCCCTGGGGTTCACCGTGATTCCGGACTACGCACACATGCGCCGTGCCCGCCCGGATAACCCGCGTCAGCGGATTCTGCGGCGTTCGTACAATTACGACGCCGCGCCGGAACCCGGGGGAGCCGTTTCGGATGCCGGCCAGGTCTTTGTCTCCTACCAGGCTGACGTCACGGCCCAGTTCCTGCCCATCCAGGAGCGCCTGGACAAGCTGGATCTGCTCAACGAGTGGACGACGCCGATTGGTTCGGCGGTGTTCGCTGTCCCGCCGGGTGCGCGGGAGGGCGGTTTCGTGGGGGAGAGCCTCTTCGAATAGGAGATTGCTCCCGCAGCGTGGCCCCGCTAGGTTGGATTTATCAGCATGCTGATCGATTTCCGTCCCCTGGCGGGGCCCGGCGAAAGGCGACGATGACACAGAGCTACGATCCGAACAACGATCCGGCGAATCCGGACAAGCCCAAGGACGCGGAGGCAGCTGCGGCGCAGAAGGGTCCGGGGACCAAGGAGGGCACCGGCAACCACGCCGGCAGCAGCGAGAAGGGCAGCCGGGCCAACCCTGATCCGGCCGAAGGAAACGTCACCGGGCTGGAACCCGGCGGCGGCGTGCCTCCGGGGGAGACTCCGCCCGCTGAAAACCAGATGAGCATGGACCAGGGGCACGACGAAGACTAGTTTCCCAGCACCGCGGCCCCCGGTTCAGCGGATATCGAGGTCTTCGAAGACCAGGAACGTCTGGGTGTCCAGGACTCCGGGCATGGACTGCAGGTGGTCGAAAATGACCTGCCGCAGGTGCAGGTTATCCTCCGCCCGGACCAGCAGGATCACGTCGAAGGAGCCGCCCACCAGGGCAACGTGGTGCACCTCGGGAATCTTGCGCAGTGCCTCTTTCAACTCACGCCAGGAATGCTGCCGGACCTTGAGCGTGACGTAGGCGCTGGACCGCAGCCCGGCCTTCACCGGATCCACCACTGCCGTGAAACGGGTCAGAACGCCGGAACTGGTCAGCTTGGAAATCCGCGAATAGGCATGGGCGCGCGAGATGTGGACGGCTTCGGCCACAGCACTGACGGAGGCGCGCCCGTCGCGGGTCAGCTCGTCCAGGATGGACTTGTCGATCTCATCCAAAGCCGCGGCCTGGGTCTCCGCCATTGTGTCTACATCCTTCAAAGTAATCCAGCTCACTTTTGCAACTTGTCCACCACAGTACGGTTTTCTGGGCGATAAATCTAGGATTTCCGGCATGGCTGGATGCGAATCGCGAGCTTATCCATACTGGGCTTACAGAAATTCCATCCGTGTGGCTGGGCTTGAGTGAGCAAATTGCCGCTATCAAATTGCTGATATGCAGTGAGCCGCTGGGAGGCCTGTCCGCATCCGCCGTAAGCCGACGGAGGCTTCCATGACTATTCCCACCGGCCACACACACCCCGGATCCGCTCAGAATCAGCGTCCGGAGAGCAACGAGGACCGCACCGACACCATGCTGCCCTCCGCCTCTCCGGTCCAGCTGATCGATGCCGCCGGCAGCCACCGGCACAACGACAAGTACCCGCTTCCCGACGGCGAGAGCCTCCGCGCCGCCTACCAGGGCCTGGTTGCCGGCCGGAGGATCAACGACCAGGCCAACGCCCTGGTCCGCCAGGGCCGCCTGGCGGTCTACCCGTCCTCGCACGGCCAGGAAGCCTGCCAGATCGCAGCTGCAGCCGTCCTGGGAGATGGCGACTGGATGTTCCCCACCTACCGCGACACAGTCGCCGTCGTTCACCGCGGCGTTGATCCGCTGCAGGTGCTGACCCTGCTCAAGGGCGACTGGCACTCCGGCTACGACCCGTATGAGCATCACGTCGCGCCGCAGGCCACCCCGCTGGCCACCCAGCTGCTGCACGCCGTCGGCGTGGCCCACGCCGCGAAGCTGCGCGGGGAGAACACCGTGGTCCTGGCCATGTGCGGCGACGGCGCCACCAGCGAAGGCGACTTCCACGAGGCCCTGAACTTCGCGGCAGTGTTCCACGTTCCCGTGGTGTTCTTCGTCCAGAACAACGAGTACGCGATCTCCGTCCCGCTGAAAAACCAGAGCGTGGCCCCGTCCCTGGCGCATAAGGCCATCGGCTACGGGATGCCCGGCGAGCGGGTGGACGGCAACGACGCCGCCGCCCTCCTGGCCGTCCTGGGTGCCGCCGTCGAGCGGGCCCGCGAAGGCGGGGGCCCGGCCCTGGTGGAAGCGCATACCTACCGTATGCAGGCACACACCAACGCCGACGACGCCACCCGGTACCGCTCCGAAGCCGACGTCAACGAGTGGGTGCCGAAGGACCCGTTGAAGCGGCTGCGCACCTACCTGCGCGATCTGGGGCTGCTCGACGACGCCGCCGAGGAAGCCATGGCCGCGGACGCCGAGGTGGTTGCTTCCCGCATCCGCGACGGCCTGAACACCGACACGGTTCCCGAGCCGATGGACCTGTTCACCTACGTATATGAGCGCCGGACCCCGCAGCTGGCCGAGCAGGCCGCCCTGCTGCAGGACGAACTCTCCCGGACCCAGGCCTAAGAGGAACACGAACCACCATGACAGTCACAGACCACGCACCGGCACCCGTATCCACGAAGGTGTCCCTGACTTTCGCCAAGGCCCTGAACACTGCCCTGGCCGATGAACTCGAAGCAGACCCGAACGTCGTTATCTTCGGCGAAGACGTTGGACCGCTCGGCGGCGTTTTCCGGATCACCGACGGCCTGACGGCCCGCTTTGGCGAGGACCGCTGCTTCGACACTCCGCTGGCTGAGTCCGGCATCATGGGCATGGCCGTCGGCATGGCGATGAACGGGATGCGCCCGGTCGTTGAGATGCAGTTCGACGCGTTCGCCTACCCCGCCTTCGAGCAGGTGGTCAGCCATGTGGCAAAGATGTCCAACCGCACCCGCGGCAAGGTCAAGCTGCCGCTGGTCATCCGCATCCCGTACGCCGGCGGCATCGGCGGAGTGGAGCACCACTGCGATTCCTCGGAGTCCTACTACGCGCACACCCCCGGCCTGACCGTACTGGCCCCGGCCACCGTCGCCGACGCCTACACCCTGCTGCGCGAAGCCATCCGCTACCCGGATCCCGTGGTCTTCCTGGAACCCAAGAAGCTGTACTGGACCAAGGAGGAAGTGGACCTGGCCGAGCTGCGGGCCGCCGTTGACGCGTCCCGCGATGCAGCCAGCGACACCCAGTCCGGAACCGGGATCGGTTCAGCCGCCGTCGCCCGGCAGGGAACGGACGCCACGCTGATCGCCTACGGGCCGTCAGTCTCCACCGCTCTGGCCGCTGCGGAGGCCGCCGCCGCGGAAGGCCGCAGCCTGGAAGTGATCGATCTGCGCAGCATCGTGCCGTTCGATGACGCAACGGTCTGCGCCTCCGTGCGCAGGACCGGCCGCGCCGTGGTCATTTCCGAAGCACCCGGTTTCGCGTCCGTGGCCTCCGAAGTGGTGGCCCGGGTTCAGGAACGCTGCTTCCACTCGCTCGCTGCTCCCGTGCTGCGGGTCACCGGATTCGATATTCCCTATCCGGCACCGAAACTGGAGCACTTCTTCCTGCCCGGAGTGGACCGGATCCTGGACACCGTTGACGAACTGCAGTGGGAGGACAAGTGAGCGTGCGTACCTTCCTGCTCCCTGACCTGGGCGAAGGCCTGACCGATGCCGAGCTGGTGAACTGGCTGGTCGCCGAGGGGGACACGATCGCCGTGGACCAGCCGGTGGCCGAGGTGGAAACCGCGAAATCCCTGGTGGAGGTTCCCTCGCCGTTTGCCGGCGTGGTGGAGACGCTGCACGGCGCTGCCGGTGAGAGCATCGACGTCGGCAAGCCGTTGATTTCCGTGCGTACGACGGCGGCTGACGGGCTCCCGGAGCCGGAGGCGCCCGCCGCCCCGGCAGCAGCCGGCGAACCCGACGTTGCCGGTGAAGCCTACCGGCAGGAGGAACGGGCCGGATCAGGCAACGTGCTGATCGGTTACGGAACCCCGGGCAACCATGGAGCCAACCGCCGCACCCGCCCGCCGCGCTCCGGCCGTGCCGGCGGATCAGCGCTTCCGCAGCCTGCGGCGCAGGCCGTTATTCCGGCGGCTGAAATTTCAGCTGCAGCTCCTGCTGCCACGGCAACACTTGAGGCTCCGCGCTGCATTTCGCCGCTGGTGCGGCGCCTGGCCCGTGAAGCGGGACTGCCGTTGACCACCCTAGCGGGCAGCGGTGCGGACGGACTGATCCTGCGCCGCGACGTCGAGCAGGCCATTGCCGGCACCCAGCCGCGCACACCCGCGCCGGCTGACGCACCGGTCCCGGTCCCGGCACCTGCTCTGACCCCGGCACCCGCTGCCGGCGGCGCCGCCTCCGGCCTGGACACGCGTTCGGGGCTGGGCATCATCAGCCGCACCCCGGTCAAGGGCCTGCGGCGCACTGTTGCCGCCAACCTCAGCGCCAGCCGCACCGAGATCCCGGAAGCGACCGTCTGGGTGGACGTGGATGCCACTGCGCTGCTGGAACTGCGCGCTGGCCTGAAGCGCCGGGACCCGGACAATACCCCGGGACTGATGGCGTTCCTGGCCCGGTTCGTCCTGGCCGGCCTGCGCCGGTTCCCGGAGCTGAATACCCGCTATGTCCGCAGCGGCAGTGCAGACGCGGAGCTGCTCGCGTTCGACGGCGTGAACCTCGGATTCGCTGCGCAGACCGAGCGGGGACTGATGGTTCCCTCGATCCGCCATGCGGAGGCACTGAGTGCCCGGGAGCTTGACGCGGAGATCCGCCGGCTCACCGCCGCGGCCAGGTCCGGGGCAGCCACCCCGGCCGAGCTCACCTCCGGAACGTTCACCCTGAACAACTACGGGGTCTTCGGCGTGGACGGCAGCGCGGCCATCATCAACTACCCGGAATCAGCGATCCTGGGCATTGGCCGCATCATCGACAAGCCCTGGGTCGTCGACGGGGAACTGGCCGTCCGCAAGCTGACCGAACTGACCCTGGTTTTCGACCACCGGGTCTGCGACGGCGGAACCGCGGGAGGTTTCCTGCGTTACGTCGCCGACGCAATAGAGAACCCGGGGAGCGTGCTGGCCGACCTGTGATGTCCGATACGCGGTAGGTTTGTTTCCGGACAGACCCGAAGGACGGACACCATGACGCAGGCAGGCCAGCAGATTCCGAACGACTGGCTGGAGGTTGCGCCGCGCATTTACGTGCGGACCAACCCCGGCTGGGGAATGAACACCGGGCTGGTCATCGGTGACGAACGTGCCCTGCTGATCGACACCGGCGCCGGCCCGGTCCAGGCCAAAACCCTCCTCGATGGTGTCCGGCAGCTCACCGATCTGCCGGTCAGCGCCGTCAACACCCACGCCCATTTCGACCACTATTTCGGCAACGCCTACCTGCTGGCCCACGGAGTGGAGGACATCTGGGCGACCAGCGACTGCGCCGCTGTCATCGCCGAAGAGGGCGAACAGCAGCGTGCCGCGGTAGCCGCCGTCGAACCGGCCATGGCCGCAGGCAGCGGCAGGCACACCGGCATTGCCGTGCCGAACCGGCTGGTCCACGGCACGCCCGCGGACCTGGACCTCGGCGGAATCTCCGTCACCCTGTTCCACCTGGGCCGCGGCCACACCAACCACGACCTTTTGGTGGGTGCCGGCGATGTTCTTTTCGCCGGCGACCTGGTGGAAGAGGGGGCCGATCCGAACTTCGGCGACTCCTTCCCGAAAGACTGGATCCGGACCCTGGGCAAAATCACCGCCCTGGAAGACCTCTACGCCACCGTGGTTCCCGGCCACGGCAAGCCGGTGACCATGGACTTCGTCAGCACGCAGATGAACAAGATGCGCACCGCCGTCGCGGTGACCCGCAGCGCCATGGACCAGGCTTCGACCGATGTGACCAAGGCCGTGCCGATCCTGCCCTACGGGCCGGAACAGTCACGGGCGCTGCTCACCCGGCTGCGGACCCTCGCCCGGTGGAAATGGCTGAAGCAATAGATACGTTCAGCCTGCGCGGCATTGCCGTCCCGGCCTTCGGGCCAACCGTTTTGTACGGGACCGCCATTGGGGCGATCCTGCCCGTCGTGGCCCTCACCGCCAGCGACCTGGGTGCCACCGTGGCCGTGGCTGCGCTCGTCGTCACCCTGACCGGCATCGGGTCGCTGGCGGCAAATGTTCCCGCCACGCTGATCACCACCCGGTTTGGGGAGAAGTGGGCGCTGGTCGGGGCCGCCGCCTGGTGCGCGGCCGCCATGGTCCTGGCCGCGGTGATCCCGGTGCTGTGGGTTTTCGCCGCCGCCGTTTTTATGGTCGGTATGGCCGGTGCCGTCTTCGGGCTGGCCCGGCAGAGCTATGTGACCGAAGCGGTGCCGCTGCATTACCGGGCCCGGGCGCTCTCCACGCTGGGCGGGTCCAACCGGATCGGCGTGTTCCTTGGCCCGTTCGCAGCCGCGGCGGCCATGCACTTTGCCGGCACGCCGGGGGCATACTGGGTGGGTGCAGCCGCGGCACTGGCCGCGGGACTGCTCAGCCTGACCGTGCCGGAACCCACTGCCGCCGGAGCTTCGCGGCCGGGCCGGCGGCGGCGGAACGAACACCGCGCGCAAGCCGTGGAGGCAGTTGCTCCGCCCACCATCAGGTCCGTCCTGAAGAGCCATGCGCGGATTTTCCGCACGGTCGGAATCGGTGTGCTGCTGATTGCCGCCGTCCGGGCCACCCGGCAGGCCGTGATCCCGCTCTGGGCGCAGCACCTGGGGATCGATCCCACCCAGACAGCGCTCATCTATGGCATCTCCGCGGGCATCGACATGCTGATTTTCTATCCGGCCGGGCGGGTCATGGACCTGCGCGGCAGGCGCGCCGTCGCGGTGCCCTGCATGCTTCTGATGGCTTTGGGGCTGGCGCTGCTGCCGTTGACCTCCAGCCCGCTTGGCCTGCTGGCTGCGGCCCTGCTCATCGGCTTCGGCAACGGCATCGGCTCCGGAATCGTGATGACGCTCGGCGCGGATTTTTCCCCGCAGCCCGGACGCCCGCAGTTCCTTGGGATCTGGCGGCTGCTCTCCGACATCGGCACCCTCGGCGGCCCCGGCCTGCTCGCCGGGGTCACCGCCGTGCTGTCGCTCTCAGCGGGGATTGGTGCCACGGCGGTGCTGGGACTCGCGGGGGCACTGGTGCTGTGGCGCTGGGTGCCCAAGGGCCGGCCTCCGCTGGGCGCGGCGCCTACCGGTCGCCCGCCTGCTGGCTGAACAGCAGCGAGCCCAGCGCGGCCAGGCTGTAGCCGACTCCCACAATCAGGGCGAGGCCGGACCAGAAGTAGAGCGGACTGCCATCCACTGCCGAAATGCCGGCTCCCCAGCGCGCGTAGGCATAAACGGCTGCGGCGGCGGTCAGGGCCAGGGCACCGACGACGATGCACAGCCCGGTCCAGAACCGTCCGGAGACCGCCCGGCCGCCGGCAGGCCAGGTGTTCCAGTCCGGGTTGGTCCGCAGCATCACCAGACCGCCGAGGAGCGTGAAGGTGGCGACCACAAAGAACGCAGCGACGACGTCGGCCGGGCGGTGCCACAGATTGAAGAAGGTCGCGGATCCAGCGAGCACTGCGTACGTGCCGCCCAGGGCAGCGGCAGCGGGCCGCCAGCGCGGGGAGGAGACCAGGAAGTTGGCGGCCATGGCGGAGGCCGCCAGGGTGGTGTGCCCGGAAGGCAGCGAGTTGAAATCCAGGGTAATGACGCCGCGGTCCGGACGGTCCAGCAGCAGGTTCTTCAGCAGCTGGGTCGCCAGGTTGGCAACGACCATGGCAGCCACGGCGATGATGGCGGGGGAGAGGCGTTTCCGGGCGATCGTGACGGCCACAATGACGGCCAGGGCGATGAACACCGAGAGCAGCGGCAGGTTGTCCAGGACCGTGAGCGCGGGGACATGGGTGGCCGGCGCCACAACTTCTGCTTCGCGCCACGCCGATTCATCCGCCAGCTGTCCGGTGGTGGTGCGCACAAACCCGAAATAGGTCAGGGCAGCGCCTGCCGCAGCCAGCAGCGCGGCGAAGAGGAACAGGGCAGGGTTATGCCCGGCCCGGCGGCGGGCCGGCGTCCGTTTGCTCAGGAGATTGCGCGTATCCATTCCCTCCAGCGTGCCACAGGTCCATGACGGTTTCCTGTGCGCCGGGCTCCGCACCGCACAGGTGCTCCTCAAAAAGTCCGGCAGCCGCCGGCGAAGCTGCGGAAAGCACTCTTTCCGGATGCCGTGGGGCCTCGCAGCCGTCCAGCGGAATCTCCGCGGGTAGGCTGGCTGGGTGGATTCGAATACCCTTCCCAGCCTTCGTACCCTCCGCGGCCAGGCCCACGTCGTCTCACTCCCCATGCGGGTGAAGTTCCGCGGGATCCTGCACCGCGAGGCACTGCTGCTGCGCGGTCCGGCGGGCTGGGGGGAGTTCGCGCCGTTTCCCGAGTACGACGACGCCGAGGCTGCCCCCTGGCTGGCTGCGGCCGTGGAAGCGGCCTGGCACGGCTACCCTGCCCCGCTCCGGCACTCGGTGCCCGTCAACGGGACCGTGCCCGCCGTTCCGGTGGAGCAGGTGGAAGGTGTCCTGGCCCGGTTCGGCGCGGTGAGCGCCGTGAAGGTGAAAGTGGCCGAACGCGGCCAGTCCGTGGCGGAAGACCTGGCCCGGGTCGCCGAGGTCCGCCGGCTGCTGCCGGATGCCGGGATCCGGGTGGACGCCAATGGCGGCTGGGACGTGCCCACCGCCGTCGGGGCCCTGGAATCCCTGGCCGAAGCCGGGCTGGAGTACGCCGAGCAGCCGGTGCCGGAGATCGCCGGACTGCGCGAAGTGCGGCTGGAACTGCAGCGCCGCGGAATTCCGGTGCTGATCGCCGCCGATGAAAGTGTGCGCAAGGAAACCGATCCGCTGCGGGTGGCACGCGAAGACGCCGCAGACCTGATTGTGGTCAAGGTGGCGCCGCTGGGCGGGGTCCGCCGGGCCCTGGAGATCGTGGCGGCTGCCGGGCTTCCCGCCGTCGTCAGTTCCGCCCTGGACACCTCGGTGGGGATCCGCGCCGGAGTGGCGCTGGCAGCCTCCCTGCCCCGGCTGCCTTATGCCTGCGGGCTGGGAACACTGTCGCTGATGGCGGGGGATGTCACGGAGGATCCGCTGCTGCCCGACGGCGGCGGGCTGGCGGTGCGGGACGTGCCGGTGTCCGAAGAGCTGCTGGAGCGGTTTGCTGCCTCCCCGGAACGCCGGCAGTGGTGGCTGGACAGGCTGGACCGGGTCCATGGCCGGCTGGAGCCCGCCGGCCAGCCGGATTAACAGCCCGGCGGTTGCGGATTGGCACTCGGGCAGAGCCGGCGGCAGCCGCGGAAGGCACCGTCCCGGAACCGAACCCTAGGATGGAGGGGTGACCGGATCTTCGAAGTCTCCCCGCCAGTTTTCCTCCGCCAGCGCACCCGAAGCGAAAGCGGCGGGCAGCCTTAGCTCGCTGCAGGCCGCGCGTTCGGCTGTATCAGCCCTCGCCGCGGCCGGCGTCCGGGACGTGGTGCTGGCCCCCGGATCACGCAGCGCCCCGCTGGCTTACGCCCTCGCGGAGGCGCAGGTGCAGGGACTGGTCCAGGTTCATGTCCGTATCGACGAGCGGGTCGCCGGTTTCACTGCGCTCGGTCTTTCCCGCGGCGGGCAGCGGCCCGCCGCGGTGGTCACAACCTCCGGCACCGCCGTGGGGGAGCTGCTTCCGGCCGTCATGGAAGCCCATCACGCCGGTATCCCGCTGGTTGTCCTTTCCGCGGACCGGCCCTCCGAGCTCCACGGCAGCGGCGCCAACCAGACCACCATGCAGCACGGCATCTTCGGCAGGTTCCCGGCCGCCCACGCCTCGGTGGAGGCCGGGGAGGATCCCGCGGGGGCCATCTCCGAGGCCTTCGGCCGGGCCGGCGGGACGTCGCCCGCAGGACCTGTCCACATCAACCTGCACTTCCGCGACCCGCTGGTCCCCACCGCAGCTGACGCCCTGGCTCCGGCCGCGGCCGCCGGCAGCCGGATGCTGTTTCCCGAACCGGCCGAACGGGAACCCGGAACCCTGGCGGAGCTGGCCGGAGCGCACCACACCGTGGTGGTTGCCGGCGACGGCGCCGGGGAAGTGGCTGCCATGTTCGCCCAGCGCGCCGGCCTGCCGCTGTTCGCGGAACCCTCCTCGAATGCCCGGTTCGGCCCCAACGCCATTCCCGCCTACCGGCTGCTGCTCGGGGAGCTTGGCGGGCAGATTGAACGCGTGGTGGTCTTTGGCCGTCCCACCCTGTCCCGGCCGGTAGCTGCCCTCCTGGCCCGGCCTGAGGTCAGGAAAGCGCTCTATGTGCCCCGGCCGGTGAACTGGTTTGAGCCGGGCAAACGGCCGGAAACCGTCATCTCGGATCTGGGTGCGCTGCTCGCCTTCGCCGGCAGTGGAGCGCCGGGCTGGCTGGACTCCTGGCAGCGGGCGTCCGAGGTGGCCGAAGCCGCCATCGCGTCACTGCTTGCGTCCGAGGCCGGGCTCAGCGGGCTGCACGTGGCCGGCCTGGTTTGGGCTGCCTCCGACGGCAACCTGGTGCTGGGGCCCTCCAACACGATCCGCGACGTGGACCTGGTGGCCTCCACCCACTGGCACCCGCTGGACGTGTACGCGAACCGCGGCCTGGCCGGGATCGACGGCACCATCTCCACGGCAGCCGGTATTGCGCTCGCCCAGGGGATCCCCACCCGCCTGCTGCTGGGCGACCTGACTTTCCTGCACGACGCCGGCGGGCTGCTGCTGGGCGACGGCGAGACGGAACCGGACCTGCAGTTGGTGGTGCTCAACGACTCCGGCGGCGGAATCTTCAGCCTGCTCGAGCACGGGGAACTGGGCGAACGCGAGGAGTACCGCGGCGTCGTCGAACGTTTCTTCGGCACACCGCACCGGGCGGATATCGCCGGACTGGCTGCCGGCTACGGGGTGCCCCACCAATTCACCCGGACAGCAGAGGAGCTTTCGGCTGCGCTCGACGCGCCGATCCGCGGCCGCTCGGTGATCGAAGTGCCGGTTCAGCGCACCGGACTGCGCGCCCTGCACCGGCGTGTGCAGGCGGCCGTGAAGGAGTCCTTGGCGGGGGAGGTTTAGCGCGAAGGCGTGGTTTTGGGATTCTGCTGCCGGTTTGGGACTTCGCTCCGCCGCGGAACGGCAGCGGTTTCCCAAACCGGCAGCAGCAGGGTCCTTAAAGGACCTTGGAGAGGAAGGAGCGGGTGCGCTCGTGCTGGGGGTTGCCCAGGACCTCCACGGGATCGCCCTGCTCCACCACCACGCCGCCGTCCATAAAGACCACCCGGTCGCCGACCTCGCGGGCAAAACCCATCTCATGGGTAACAACCATCATGGTCATGCCCTCTTCCGCCAGCTGGCGCATTACTTCGAGGACGTCGCCCACCAGCTCGGGGTCGAGGGCGCTGGTGGGTTCGTCGAAGAGCATCATGTCCGGATCCATGGACAGGGCGCGGGCGATCGCCACCCGCTGCTGCTGGCCGCCGGAGAGCTGCGCGGGGAACGCCTTCGCGCGGTCCGCCAGGCCCACCTTGGCCAGGTTCTTCATGGCGGTCTCTTCGGCCTCGGCCTTGCCGCGTTTCTTGGCCCGGCGCTGGGCCAGGGTCAGGTTCTGCAGCACGTTCAAGTGCGGGAAGAGGTTGAACTGCTGGAAGACCATGCCGATGCGGGTACGGACGGCGTCCAGGTCTGTCTCCGGGTCGGTGATGTCCACACCTTCGACCCGGATGAGGCCGCTGGTTGGTTCCTCCAGCCGGTTCACGCAGCGCAGCAGAGTGGACTTTCCGCTGCCGGACGGGCCGATGACGCAGACAACTTCGCCTTGGTTTACGTGGAAATCGATGCCCTTGAGGACCTCGTTGTCGCCGAAGGACTTGTGCAGCTTCCGGACTTCAATGGCCGGCTGGCCTGCGGCTGGGGTAGGTACTGCAGTGCTCACGCTGGATTACCGGCCTCTCTGGTTGTGGCGTTCGAGTTTGGCGACCAGCTGTGTCAGCGGCAGGGTAATGATCAGGTACATCACCGCAGCCAGGACCAGCGGCGTGGAGTTGGCGGACTGTGACACGGAGTCCCGGGCAAAGGTGGTGAGCTCCCGGTCCTGCATGGCCATACCGGCAATGAACAGCAGCGAGGTGTCCTTGATCAGGATGACCAGTTCGTTGGTCAGCGGGGGTGTGATGATGCGGAATGCCTGGGGCAGGGTCACCGAGACCATGGTCCAGGCAGGGCCCATGCCAAGGGAGCGGGCCGCTTCGGTCTGGCCGGGCGGAACAGCCTGGATACCGGCGCGGATGGTCTCGGCGATGTAGGCGCCGGACACCATGATGAGCGCGATCAGGCCAGCGCCGGCGTTACCGCCCGGCGGCCGCCAGCTGAAGGCGATCGGCACGGCAAAGGCCATCGCGAAGATGACCAGCAGCGCCGGCAGGCCACGGAAGATTTCGATGTAGACGGTGGCAGCCCAGCGGTACGGGCCCACGGGGGAGAGCTTCATCAGGGCCAGGATCAGGCCCAGGATCATTCCGCCGATGAAGGCGATCACCGTATAGATGATGGTGTTCTTGACGGCGACCGTGATGATGGTCGGGAAGGCCGCACGGGCCACCTCGGGGTCGAAGAAATTGACTCCGATCGCCTGCCAGTCCGCGAGCAGGACTACGGCAACAACAGCCAGGACAAAGACGGCGTACAGAATGCCCCGGGTGAGGCGTCTGCGGGTGGACGGTTTCAAGTATGGGCCTTCCGCGGAAGTGATGGCGCCGTCCCGGGCGGGGTGTGCCCGGGACGGCAGGGTCAGTCGTTGTTATTCGGTGAAGTACTTGTCATAGATTTCCTGGTACTTGCCGTTTTCCCTCAGCGCATCGAGCTGTTCGTTGATGGCGGTAACGAGTGCCTCGCTGCCCTGCTTCTTCATGGCGAAACCATAGGACTCGTCCGTTTCGAACTTCGCGGCGATGGTGAATGCACCCTCCTGGGTGTGGCCCAGGTTCACGGGAAGATCCTGGAGCACCGCATCGACCCGGCCGGACTGCAGGGCCGGGAACAGCTCGGCGTCACTGGGGTAGGAAATGATCTCGGCATCCGGCGCGTTCTCACGGGCATAAGCTTCGCCCGTGGTGCCCTGCTGGACGCCGACGTTCTTCCCGGCCAGGTCCTCGATGGACGAAATGTCCGAGCCCTCGGGCACCAGGATGGACTGCAGCGAGTCATAGTAAGGATCGGAGAAAGCCAGGTTCTTCTGCCGTTCCTCGGTGATGGTCATGGCGCTGGCACCGACGTCGCACTGGCCGGCCGCGAGAACGGTGCCGCCCTGCAGCCCATCGAAACCGACATCCTGGATGGACGTTTCCAGGCCCATGCCGGAGGCGATTTCCTTGATGAGGTCCATATCGAAGCCCACGTACTCGCCGTTCTCCTCGTACTCGAAGGGCGGGTACGGGATATCGGAGCATATGGTGAGCGTTCCCTCGGACACGAGGTTCAGCCCGGAATCCGATGCGGAATCATCGCTGCCTCCGCCGCAGGCGGAGAGCACCAGCGCGGACAACGCCGCAGCGGCCAGGACGGAGGATCGAGCTTTGTACAGCATTGGTGACTACCTTCTCTTGGACGGAGCCGGGCGGGGACCCGGAAGTCCCTGACCGCATTGGCAAGCAGTCTAGATTGTACGCATGCTGTTTTTGCCCGAATGCCGTGCGCCACATGCTCCGGCGCGCCGCTGACGCCGCGGCTCCGGCTGGTCCGGACCCGCGGCGTCAGCGGCGCGGTAGTTCCTACTCGCTGAAGTAGCGGTCGTAGATTTCCTGGTACTTGCCATTCGCGCGGAGCTCGGCCAGTTCGGCGTTGACAGCCGCAACCAGCTCCTCGCTGCCCTGCTTCTTCATGGCGAAACCGTAGGCCTCGTCGGTCTCATAAGTGGCAACTATGTCGAACTTGCCGCCGTCGGTGTGGTCCAGGTTGACGGGCAGGTCCTGCAGCACGGCGTCGATGTTTCCGGCCTGCAGGGCCGGGAACAGCTCGGCGTCGGACTGGAAGGAGACGACTTCGGCGCCCTGGGCGTTATCCCGGGCGTAAATCTCGCCGGTGGTGCCCTGCTGGACACCGACTTTCTTGCCGTCGAGGTCTTCCAGAGCCGCCACGGAGGAACCCGAGGGAACCAGCAGCGATTGCAGGGAGTCGTAGTACGGGTCGGAGAAGGCGAGCTTGTCTTCGCGCTCCGGGGTAATGGTCACTGCGGCGGCGATGAGGTCGCACTGGCCGGCGGCCAGGACGGTACCGCTCTGCAGGCCGTCAAAGCCCACGTTCTGGAGCGCCCAGTCCAGGCCCATCCCGGTAGCGATCTCACGGGAGAGATCCATATCGAAGCCGGCGTATTCGCCGTTGTCATCGATGTACTCGAAGGGCTGGAAAGGAAGGTTTGAGCAAACCGTCAGGGTGCCTGCGTCAACCAGGCCAAGTCCGGAATCGTCGGCCGAATCCGAACCTGAGCTGCAGGCCGAGAGGCTGAGGGCGCCGATGGCCAGGATGGCGGCAACGGCCTTGCGTGATTTGTGGTGCATGGAGTTAGAACCTTAAATCGTTGCGGAGCTGTGGCTCCGGTGGGGGAAGGGCGGGGCGCCCGCGGCGGCGCTCCGACTACCTAGATTGTACCGTCGCGTTGCAGTGCCCCGCAGTTTCAGGAAGCCTGGCCCGAGAGCACGCGGGTCCGGTCCAGTCCGAGCGCCTCAAGCATCGGCCGGAACTTGCTCCACGTTTCTTCGAGCTCAGCAGCGGGGTTTGACCCCGAAACGATGCCGCACCCGGCATAGAGACGCACCGCTGTGGGCTCTTCAATGACGGCTCCGCGCAGCGCAATGCCCCACTCGCCGTTGCCGGCGGCGTCGAGCCATCCCACCGGTCCCGCATAGGGGCCGCGGTCCATGTGCTCCAGTTCGCTGATTAGTTCCCCGGCAACACTGGTGGGGAAACCGCAGACGGCGGCTGTGGGGTGTACTGCCTCGACCAGGTCCAGGGGAGTGGGCAGGGCGCCGTCCTCCGTGCGCAGGTCAGCCGTGACATCAGAGGCCAGGTGCCAGACGTTCGGGAGTTCCAGGACGAACGGTTCGCTGTGGCTGGTCATGGAGGAGGTGAACGGCTCCAGCTGGCGGGTCAGGGAATCAATGGCGATCGCGTGTTCGTGCTGCTGCTTTTGTGAGCCGGCCAGGACCCGCTTGGCATAGCCTGGATCATCCAGCGGTGCGGTGGCGCGGTCCAGGGTCCCGGCAAGGACCCGGGCACGGGCCTTGCCGTCTTCCACCTTGATCAGCATTTCCGGAGTGGAGCCAATCAGGCCGTCCACTGCGTAGGTCCAGCAGCTGTCATAACGCAGCGCCAGTTCCCGCAGTACCTGCGCCGTGGCAATGGGGGAGGAGAGGGAGGCGACGATGTCCCGGGCCAGCACAATCTTGCTCAGGTCCCCGGCGGCAATGTGGGCTACGGACCGGGCGACGGCGTTCTTCCACTCGGACTCGGAGAGGACTCCGGGCCGGATCCGGTCCCCTGCTTCGGGCAGCTGCTCACCTGAGATGTCGTCCAGGAAACCTGCCAGCGCCGTGTAGACACTTTCGCCGTCCAGGACGAGGTTCGGGTCGGCAGTGGTCTGGGTGACCCAGGCGGTCCCGCCGCGGGAGCCCACCACAATCTCCGGCACCACCAGACGGGACTGGAAGGGAGAGCGCTTGGAGAAAGCGAAGGAGCCGAAGGCGGTCAGCCCGGAGCCTGGTACGGCGACCTGGTCCTCAATCACGGCCTGTGCGGTTACATCTGCCCACCAGTTCCGGGCGGCAGCAAACCGGCCGGGGCCGGTGGAGGTGTAGCGAAGGGTTTCGCCAAAACCCACCAGGCCTTCGCCGCGGCGGATCCAGCAGAGCTGGTCGTCGCGGACCAGGTACTCCAGTAATCCGATGGCGGCTGACGGCACGCCCAAGGGAACGGTAAGGGAACGCAGGGTGGTCATAGTGCCTCCAACCCTACTCCGACTGCGGGTGCGGCCTGCATTCCGGGCACCAAGATGGCGCCCGGTCTCACACGGGTGTGTGATGAACGGTAAACGGGTAGTCCGCCGGTTCGGCGGCCTCACTATTGTTTGAGACAATGGGCGGGTGAAGCGCGCAACTTTGGAAAAACGCCCTGATGAAGTCGCTGCCATGTTTGATGAGGTGGCCCCCAAATACGACATCGTCAATGACGTGCTGTCCATGGGGCAGACGCGCCGCTGGCGCCGCCTGGTGGTGGATGCGGTGGGTGCCCGTCCCGGACAGCGTGTCCTGGACCTGGCCGCGGGAACCGGCACCTCCAGCGAGCCGTACGCGGACGCGGGTGTCTCGGTCGTCGCCTGCGACTTCTCCCTGGGCATGCTGAAGGTCGGCAAGCGCCGCCGCCCGGACATCGATTTTGTTGCCGGTGACGCCACCAACCTGCCCTTCGCTGACGAGTCCTTCGACGCCGCGACCATCTCTTTCGGCCTGCGCAACGTTAACGAGCCGCAGAAAGCGCTCGAAGAGATGTACCGCGTCACCAAACCGGGAGGCACCCTGGTCATTGCCGAGTTCTCCTCGCCCGTGGTGCCGGTGTGGCGGACCATGTACACCGAATACCTCATGCGCGCCCTCCCGGCGATCGCCAGCAAGGTTGCCTCCAACCCCACGGCCTACGTGTACCTGGCTGAGTCCATCCGTGCCTGGCCGGACCAGGACGGGCTGGCTGCCTGGATCTCCGGTGCCGGATGGCAGAACGTCGCCTACCGGAACCTCTCCGGCGGGATCGTTGCCATCCACCGTGGGGTCAAACCGGCAGATACCGCTGGTTTTGCGGGATAAGTGAACGTCCTGATTGTCGGGGCCGGCCCCGCCGGTTCCACCGCCGCTTACTACCTGGCTTCGGCCGGGATCGACGTGACCGTGCTGGAAAAGACGTCCTTCCCGCGGGAAAAGGTCTGCGGGGACGGCCTGACCCCCCGCGCCGTCAGGGAAATCCAGCTGCTCGGCCTGCCGCATGAGGAAGCCGATGGCTGGCGCCGCAACAAGGGCCTGCGCCTGATCGCTTCCGGACGGACGATCGAAATCCCCTGGCCGGACCTGTCCGATTTCCCTGCCTACGGCCTGATCCGCACCCGGCTGGGCTTTGACGAGGAACTGGCCCGGCATGCTCAGGCTGCCGGTGCCCGCATCCTGGAACGGCACAGCGTCACCGCGGCGCTGCGGGACGATTCCGGGCGGGTCCGCGGCGTCACCGTGAACATCCTGGACGACAACGGGCGGCGCACGGGGCAAACACAAGAATTCACTGCGGACGTTGTCCTCGCGGCGGACGGCAACTCCAGCCGCACCGCCCTGAGCCTGGGACTGGAGAAACGCGATGACCGCCCGCTCGGCGTGGCCGTCCGCACCTACTTCACGTCACCGCGCACCAACGACGACTGGATGGAAGGCTGGCTGGAGCTCCCCGATGCCTCCGGCAATCCGCTGCCCGGCTACGGCTGGGTCTTCGGAGTGGGCGACGGGACCTCCAACGTCGGCCTGGGCATCCTGAACTCCTCCAAGGAGTTTGGCCGGCTGGACTACCGCAAGGTCCTGCGGGACTGGACCGCCGGCATGCCCGAAGAGTGGGGTTTCACGCCTCAGAACCAGGTGGGGGAGATCCGCGGTGCGGCCCTTCCGATGGGCTTCAACCGGACCCCGCACTATTCACCCGGCCTGCTGCTGCTTGGCGACGCCGGAGGAATGGTCAGCCCGTTCAACGGTGAAGGCATTTCCTACGCCATGGAATCTGCCCGGTTCGCAGCGGATTACATTGTTTCCGCCACGCAGGCGGCCGGCACGCCCGGCCAGCTTGCGGCTCAGGCGGCGTACGACGGCGTTCTGGCCGGTTACGCGGACCGCGTCCGCTCCGAGTGGGGCAGCCACTTCACCATCGGCCGGATTTTCGCCGGCATGATCGGCAAACCCGCGGTGATGAAACTTGCGCTGCGCACCGGAATGCCGATTCCGGTCCTCATGAAGTTTGTTGTCCGCATGCTGGCCAACCTTGTGGACGCGTCCCCCAGGGGGATCGAGGATAGAGTGATTGCATTGATGGAGATGCTCGTTCCGGCCGCTTCCAACCAGGACACCGTTCCGCAGCCCGCCAGGGCCAAGGGTGCCCCCGGAGGTGCCAGCAATGCCTAACCCTGCCAACCTGTCCCGACGAGAAGTTAGCCTTGAACAGTGACTGAATCCACCAATGCCAGCCCGGCCACAGCCGGGAACGCCGAGATGGTGCTTCCTCCCGGATTCGCCCCCCTCGCCCAGGACCCCGTCCTGGGGCCGGCCATCGTTGCCGGTTTGGACAAAGTGGAAACGCAGCTGCGCGAGGCCATCGCGAATGCCGATCCCTTCGCTGATGCCACGTCCCGGCACCTGCTCGAAGCCGGCGGCAAGCGCGTCCGTCCGCTGCTGGTCCTCCTGGCATCCCAGCTCGGCACCGACCCGGGCAATGAGGACGTCCGCACGGCCGCCGTCGTCGTTGAGCTCACCCACCTGGCCACTCTCTATCACGATGACGTCATGGACTCGGCCCCGGTCCGCCGCGGAGCGCCCACCGCCCATGAGGTGTGGGGGAACTCCGTTGCCGTGCTGACCGGTGACCTGATCTTTGCCCGCGCCTCGTCGCTGGTCTCCGTGCTGGGCGGTGAAGCGCTGGGCATCCAGGCCCGGACCTTCGAGCGTCTGGTCCTGGGCCAGCTGCATGAAACGGTGGGACCGGCCGACGGCGAGGATCCCATTGAGCACTACCTGTCCGTTATCGCCGGAAAAACCGGCTCGCTGATCGCAGCCTCCGGCCAGCTTGGCGCCCTGTTCGGCGGCGCGGATGCGCAGACCGTCGAGATCATGGTGGAGTACGGCGAGAAGGTGGGCATAGCCTTCCAGCTCGCGGACGACGTCATTGACGTCGCCGGGCTGAAGGACAAGTCAGGCAAGACTCCGGGAACCGATCTGCGTGAGGGAGTCCCGACCCTGCCGGTCCTGCTGCTGCGCCGCAACGCCGCTGAGGGAGATGCCGACGCCGCTGCCGTCCTGAAACTGGTCGACGGCGACCTCACCTCCGACGAGGCGCTGGCCGCCGCGGTGGAAGCTCTCCGCGGGAACCGGGCAACAGCCCAGGCGTGGGAAGTGGCGCGCCAGTGGGCTGCCGACGCCGTCGCTTCGCTGGATCCAATGCCCGATTCCGTGGTCAAGGCATCCCTGGCCGCGTTCGCCGAAGCCGTGGTGGAGCGCGAGGCTTAGACGCTTCCGGTGATCCGCGGGTGCCGAAGAGCACCCGCGGAAAACCAGGCTGGGCCTTGAGGTACTAGTCTTCGTCTTCCTCGAAAACCCACTCGAACATGTCGAAGGTGTATTCGCTGAAGGTGCCTTCTTCGCTCTGCCAGTCGCCGCGGGCATTGTTGCGGCGCCAGACGATCGGATCGGGAACATCCAGCTGGTCGGCGCGGAAGCCCCAGGTGAATTTCTCATCCTCGTCCTCCAGGAACAGCAGGTAGCCGTCCTCGACCTCCAGCTCGTCGGGGTCCCAGAAGAAGTGGAATGCCTCCATGAGGTCTTCGCAGCCGCCGAGCGCCAGATAGAACTCCCGCAGCACCAGCGGAATCGAAAAGTCGTGTTCCTCAAGCAGTTCGTCCAGTTCCGCGGCGGGAATGCCGTCCTCCGGGCGCCATTGGTCCTCCAGGTACTTCGGGACCAGGGCGCGGAACTTTTCCAGGAACATTTCACTCATTGCGGGGGTTCTCCAAAGTTGCAGGCGGGCGTACTTCAATCCTAGCCGCGAGTGGGAGTGCCCCGTTCCAGACCTAGCTGGTCCGCCGGGCGAGGCCAGGGTAGTCCAGGACCGCGCCGTCGGCGTCGACGGTAAGTTCCGCGGTGAAACCGCGGGTGGCGGAGGAGTAGAGGACGATCGCGCTGCCGCGTTCTCCGCGGTAGGGGGAGACCTGTGAATAAACCTGCTCACTGGCCAGCACCCGCAGGCTTGGCATCTCAACCCACGCCATGGTCAGCCGGGTTTCGTCCGGCGGAGCGGCATTGTTGAGCAGGTCCAGCCGGAGGATGGGCATGGTGTTGGTCAGCGGGCACAGGCCGAGGTCGCAGTCCTGGGCGTTATCCAGAGCCAGCGGATCTTCGATGCCGGGTTCGGGCAGGTCAACGTCGCCGCTGGTCTCCACATGGGAATTCCAGCGTCCGTCCACTGACCGCGTCAGGTCCAGGGACCTGCTCCAGCCCTCGCCCGTGACGTGGACCTGCAGGCGGCGGGTCACCCAGCCAGGCGAGGTGTTCAGGGTCCAGGCTGCGGTGTACTCACCGCAGGTGGAAGTGCCGCTGGCAGCCAGTTCCCCCGCGCGGAAGGACACGACGGCGGAGTCCCGGCGGGCGGGGTCGTCTACGCCTGCCCAGTGAAGGGTCCTGGCGGGCTGCGCGGGCTTGTCCATTCCTACAGAGTAAAGTCCGGCCCAAACGGGCACAAAACTGCGGACCCCGCTGCCGGCAGGCATGGTGCAGCGGTTCACTTAGCCAGCCAGCCGGCGGACGCTCAGGGCCAGGTACAGATGCACCCGGTCAGCTGTGAGTGAGGGGTCGTACCCGGAGAGGTCGGCGATCTGTGAAAGCCGGTACCGCACTGTGTTGCGGTGCAGGCCGAGGGTGTGTGCCACCTTGGCGACCGATCCGTTGAGCGACAGGTACGTTTCGAGAGTCGCCACCAGATCGGCGTCGTGCGCCGTGTCGAAGGCGAGCAGCGGATCCAGGGCTTCCGCCGCGAGATCGGCCAGCGGCACGTCGCGGCTGGCCATCAGCAGCGATGCCAGGCTGAGCCGGTCCGGCTGATTCACCGCTGCTCCGCGGAGCAGCCCTTCCTTGGCCTCGTAGTAGCCCCAGCGCAGGCCTGCCGGATCGGCGTAGGCCCCGCCGACGCCAACCTTGGCGGCCAGCCCGGCGTCCCGGAGGTAGCTGCTGAGCACTCCGGCGAGCTCTGCCGGTTTTCCGTCCGGGAACAGGATCACGAGCCGGTCTTCGAGGATCGCGGTCACCGCGGAGTCGAAGCCCGCCGGCAGCGGCAGTGATGGAAGGGACCTGGCCTGTGAGGCCGCTGCTTCCACAAGGAGGGTCAGCTGACGCCGGTCGGTGCTCACCCCGGAGGAGCGCAGCCGGTGCACTGCGTCCGGACCGCTGAGCTTGCCGGCAACAATATCCGCCAGCAGCTGGCCGTTGACTGCCCGGTCCCGCACCCGGCGCCTGGCCTGGTTGTTCAGTTCCACGCTGATCAGGCTCTGTGCGTAGGCAATGAGGTCCGGAGCCCGGAACGGTTCGGCCACGGCGAGGGTGCAGCGGTCGCGCAGCCCGGTGGCGATCGGCGTGGTGTGCCAGGTTGCGTCCTGGGCGGCTCCCTTACCGGCGGAATAGATGAGCGCGCCGTACTGATGCAGGGCCACCTCGGTGCCGAGGATCTGCGCCAGTTCCCGGAGCAGCCCCTCCAGCCCCTGCCCGGAAAGCAGCGCCTTGGCCAGGATCTGGTGGCCGGAGAGCAAGTCGTGGAGCTGGCCTACATGGTCGGCCGAGAGCGCGTCGGCCACGAGCTTACCCACGGCCATGAAGGGGGTGTTGTAGGGGACTTCGAAGACGGGGAGTCCCAGCCGGTTGGCCTCTTCCACCAGGGGCCCCGGCACCCGGTCCAGGCTGAGCCCGGTGCCGAAGCCGATGGCCAGGGCGCCGGCACGGTGCACGCTTTCCACGAACCGGCGCTGCGCTGCGCCCGTCCGCTGCCGCATGCCGGTGGTGAGGACCACCTCTCCGCCGCCCAGGAAAGGAGAGGGATCTTCGAGTTCCGTGACGGCAACCCACTGCACCGGCTCGGGACTGACTGCGGCGGTACCGCGCACCGCCAGGTCCAGGCCCTCGGCAGCGAGGAGATCGGAAAGTGAGATAGGCACCAAACAACTATATGCTGGCGGGATTGGGCGTTTGCACGTCAAGACAGAGCAGCCATTGTGCGGGTGGCCGTCCCGAGGAGTTGGTCCGACGCGTAAGTTGGGGATCACTGCGGACTGACGCCGCCCCACACTTGTTCCCGAAAGGCAGAACCATGAGCACATCAGCCATCGAACCGACTTACCGGCTGGAGCAGAAGCGGAATATCACCGGGGCTTTCCCCGGCCCGAAGTCCGCTGCGCTGAGCGAACGCCGTGCGGCGGTCGTGGCCAAGGGTGTCGCTTCCAGTGTTCCGGTCTACGTCCAGGACGCCGACGGCGGCATCATCCAGGACGTTGACGGCAACTCCTTCATTGACCTGGGGTCGGGCATCGCTGTCACCAGCGTGGGTGCCTCCGATCCGGCCGTGGTTGCCGCTGCCCAGGAGCAGGTGGCCCGGTTCACGCACACCTGCTTTATGGTCACCCCGTACGAAGGCTACGTTGAGGTTGCCGAGAAGCTTGCCGAACTGACCCCGGGCGACCACGAGAAGCGCACAGTGCTCTTCAACTCCGGTGCCGAAGCTGTGGAGAACGCCGTCAAGATCGCCCGCTCGGCCACCGGCCGCCAGGCCGTCGTCGCCTTCGACCACGCCTACCATGGCCGCACCAACCTCACCATGGGCCTGACTGCCAAGGCCATGCCGTACAAGACCGGCTTCGGCCCGTTCGCTTCCGAGATCTACCGGATGCCGATGAGCTACCCGTTCCGCGAAGAAAACCCGGAGATCACCGGCGTCGAAGCGGCTAACCGTGCCATCCTCGCCATCGAAAAGCAGATCGGCGCAGACCAGCTGGCTGCTCTGCTCATCGAACCGATCCAGGGCGAAGGCGGCTTCATCGTTCCGGCTGAGGGCTTCCTGCCCCGCCTGGCCGAGTGGGCCAAGGAAAACGGCATCGTTTTCATTGCCGACGAAGTCCAGTCCGGTTTCTGCCGCACAGGCGAGTGGTTCGCCGTCGACCATGAAGGTGTTGTCCCGGACATCCTGACCATGGCCAAGGGCATTGCCGGCGGTATGCCGCTTTCCGCAGTCACCGGCCGCGCCGAGCTGCTCGACGCCGTCCACCCCGGCGGTCTGGGCGGCACGTACGGCGGCAACCCGGTGGCCTGCGCCTCCGCACTCGCTGCCATCGAAACCATGAAGTCCCAGGATCTGGCCGGCCGCGCCCGCCACATCGAGGAGATCACGGTTCCGCGCATGAGCAAGGTTGCCGAGGAAACCGGTGTGATCGGCGAGGTCCGCGGCCGCGGTGCCATGCTGGCCCTGGAACTGGTGAAGCCGGGTACCAAGACGCCGAACGCCGAAGCAGCCAAGGCCATTGCCGCAGCCTGCCTCCAGGAAGGTGTCATCATCCTGACCTGCGGCACCTACGGCAACGTCATCCGTCTGCTGCCCCCGCTGGTGATCAGCGACGAGCTGCTCTCCGACGGCCTCGACGTGCTGGAAGCGGCTATCCGCGCCCAGGCCTAAGCCCGAGGGCGCGTCAGCGCCGTCGACCATCAAGACAACCGAAAAAGGGGCGGTGTCCGGTTCATCCGGACGCCGCCCCTTTTTCGTGACCCCAGCTGCAGCCGGGTTAGCTGTGGTGTTCTTCCTGCCGGGGCACCTGCCCCTGCCGCGGCATCGAGAACCCGTGGACCAGGGCTTCCAAGCCGGCCTCGAAAGCCTCATCCGCTCCCTGGCCGCCAACTCTCGGGGCCGCAGCGGCCACGGCGGAGCTGAACCGGGGACTTTCATCGGTCAACGGGCCGGTTTCGAAGATATCCTCCGGTGCAACGGCGTCGAACGCTGATCCGAAAATAAAGGATTCCAACGCGATAATCGCCGGGATGATGCGCGCTTCCTCCCACCCGGCCCGCAGGAATCCGGCCGTTACCGCCTCATACATGGCCAGGGTGCGGGGCGCACCGCTGACCTGGAGCACTGCGATCACTGGAATCAGCGGGGTGTGCCGGACAAAAACGTCGCGGTAGGAACGGGCCCAGGTCCGCACGGCCGCATCCCAGGGACCGGCGGTAAACCCGGTGACGTCCACTTTGGCCATGAGATCGTCCTGGATCCAGCGCAGGACCTCCTGCTTCGAGGACGCGTGGTTGTACAGGGCAGAGGGGGCAACCTGGAGCTTGCCGGCCAGCGAGGACATGGTGAAGCCGCCGTAGCCGCTGGTGCCGATCACTGCCAGGGCCGCCCCGGTGATGTTCTCCCTGGTCAGGACGCGCTGGTGCGGACGCCCTGCCGTCCGCTTGGTGCGTGCTGCCGGCATCCATTTCCTCCGATGGTCTGGCGGGCACTTCGGCACCCGAAAATTAATATTCGCACAAAGTCTCCCCACGGCACCGGGGGTCGGCTAGAGTGTCGATACAAAATGAACGCTATTCATTTAGCTGGATGGTGAAGGGTGTTCATTTGCGCGGCCGGCGGTCGGCCGCAGGAGAGAGGAAATACAGTGCAAAACCTGGAACGCGACGTAGTCATCATTGGTGCAGGCCCCTCCGGCCTGACAACCGCCCGGAAGCTGAAGGCCGCCGGCCTGAGCGTAACCGTGCTGGAAGCCCGGGACCGGGTGGGCGGCCGCACCTGGTCGGACACCATCGACGGTGCCTTCCTTGAAATCGGCGGACAGTGGATCTCCCCGGACCAGGAAGTCCTGAGCGAACTGGTGGAGGAACTGGGCCTGGAGACCTTCCAGCGCTACCGCGACGGCGAGTCCGTCTACATCGGCGCGGACCACCGTGCCGTCCGCTACACGGGGGAGATGTTCCCGGTCGCCGAAGAGACGGCCAAGGAAATGGAACGCCTCATCAACCTGCTCGATGAGCTGACGGCCAAGACCGACCCGGCCGCACCGTGGACGCACCCGGAAGCCCGCGAACTGGACACCATCTCCTTCCACCACTGGCTGCGCAGCCAGTCGGACGACGAAGAAGCCTGCAACAACATCGGCCTGTTCGTGGCCGGCGGCATGCTGACCAAGCCGGCGCACTCCTTCTCGACCCTGCAGGCGCTGCTGATGTCGACTTCAGCCGGCTCCTTCTCCAACCTCGTGGACGAAGACTTCATCCTCGACCGCCGCGTTGCCGGCGGTATGCAGCAGGTTTCCGAACGCATGGCAGCCGAGCTCGGTGACGACGTCGTCCTGAATGCACCGGTCCGTACCCTGCGCTGGTCCGAGGGTGCAGAAGGCACCTCCGTCACGGCCATTGCCGACGGCGTCAGCGTCACCGCACGCTACGCAGTCATGGCCGTGCCGCCGAACCTGTACTCCCGCGTCTCCTTCGAGCCGCCCCTGCCGCGCCGCCAGCACCAGATGCACCAGCACCAGTCCCTGGGCCTGGTCATCAAGGTCCACGCCGTGTACTCCACCCCGTTCTGGCGCAAGGCCGGACTGTCCGGCACCTGCTTCGGCGCGCACGAGCTGGTCCAGGAGGTCTACGACAACACCAACCACGAAGACCCCCGCGGCACCCTGGTCGGCTTCGTCTCTGACGAAAAGGCCGACGCCATGTTCGAGCTCAGCGCTGAAGAGCGCAAGCAGGCCATCCTCAAGTCCATCGCCGGCTACCTGGGCGACGAGGCGCTGACCCCCGAGGTCTACTACGAGTCCGACTGGGGCTCGGAGGAATGGACCCGCGGCGCCTACGCCGCCAGCTTCGACCTGGGCGGCCTGCACCGCTACGGCCCGGACCAGCTGGTTCCGGTCGGACCCATCTACTGGTCCAGCTCCGACCTGGCAGCCGAGGGCTACCAGCACGTCGACGGCGCTGTCCGGATGGGCGCGCAGACCGCAGCCCGGATCATCGCCCGGGCTCAAGGCTAAGATCCAGTGCGCTACGTAGTCGGCTACGCCGCAACGGAGCGGGGCCGGGATGCCCTGAACCTGGCCTGTGCGCTTGCGCGCAGCCAGGGGGCGTCCCTGGACCTGGTGATGATCGATCCCGAGCAGTCGCCCTATACGGCGGTTTATCCCCCGGAACGGTCCTACGCCACGCTGCTGGCTGAGCAGCTCGGGACCTGGCTGGACGAGGCCCTGGCCATGGTGCCGGAAGACATCGAGGCGCGGGGCCACATCCGGGCAGCCGACTCCGACGCGCGCGGACTTATCGACGCAGCAGCCGAGTTCGGTGCCGGGCTCATTGTGGTCGGCGCCGGAAGCAACGGCCTGTTCAAGCGCTACACGGTGGGCAGCGTGGCCAACGCTCTGCTCCACGCGGCCCACGTTCCCGTGGCCCTGGCGCCGTACGGCTACAGCCGGACCGATCCGATTACCCGGGTCACCTGTGCTGTCGGTGAACGGCGCGGGGCCGAGGACGTCCTGGAAGTCGGCGCCGCGTCTGCCGCCCAGCGCGGCCTGCCGCTGCGCCTGCTTTCGCTCGTGGCGCTGGCTTCATCTCAGAGCGCTGCCCTGGACGAAGCCCGGCAGCATGTGGCCGACCGCGTCGCCAAGGCTGAAACCCTCACCCGCGGCCGGTGCCAGGTCACCGGCGAGGTCGCGCAGGGACGCACCATCGAAAACGCAGTCGACAACCTGGACTTCGAGGACGGGGAGATCTTCATCATCGGCTCCAGCCGCCTCGCCCTGCACAACCAGCTGTTCCTGGGGACCACTGCCTCGAAGGTACTGCGCAGCCTTCCGGTCCCGATGGTCGTGGTTCCCCGCGGCTACATGGGCACCTCGGGTGCGGCTGCACCCGCACCGCAGACAGGAGAACCGCAATGAGCGCCAAGTCAAAAACAGTGCGCCCGGGCGCAGAAGGAAGCGGGCTCTCCAGCAAGGGACTGAAGGGCGGGCAGGTCGGCCTGATTGGCGCCGTCGTCATCGGCATCTCCTGCATCGCCCCGGCGTACACCCTCACCTCGGGGCTGGGCCCCACCGTTTCCGAGGTGGGGGTGCAGCTGCCGGCGATCTTCCTGGTCGGCTTCATCCCGATGATCCTGGTGGCGATCGGGTACCGCGAACTGAACACCGCGATGCCGGACTCCGGTACGTCGTTCACCTGGGCGACCCGGGCTTTTGGGCCCTGGGTCGGCTGGATGGGAGGCTGGGGGCTGATTGCCGCCACCATCATCGTGCTCTCGAACCTCGCCGCCGTCGCGGTGGACTTCTTCTACCTCATGCTCGCGCAGGTGACGGGCAATGACGCCCTGGCCGACCTGACCCTGAACCTTCCCCTGAACATAGCAACGACGCTCGTGTTCATTGCCGTGGCCTGCTGGATTTCCTACCGCGGCGTCGAAACCACCAAAACGGTGCAGTACGTCCTCGTAGCCTTCCAGCTGGTGGTGCTCACCTGGTTCTCCGTTGCTGCGTTCGTCCATGTAGCCAACGGGACGGCCTTTGACCCCACCCAGATCAGCGCCGAATGGTTCAACCCGTTCGCCGTCGAATCCTTCTCGGCGTTCGCCGCCGGTGTATCCCTCTCCATCTTTGTGTACTGGGGCTGGGACGTCACCCTCACCATGAATGAGGAGACCAAGGACCCGGAGAAGACGCCGGGCCGCGCGGCTACGGCCACGGTGTTCGTGATTGTGCTGATCTACATGATGATTGCCCTCGCCGTGATCTCCTACGCCGGCGTCGGCGACGGAGAGCTGGGCGCCGGCAACCCGGACAACCAGGAGAGCATCTTCGCGGTGCTGGCCGGTCCCGTGATGGGGCCGTTCGCCATCCTGATGTCCCTGTCCATCCTCAGCAGTTCAGCTGCGTCACTGCAGTCCACCTTCGTCTCACCGGCGCGCACGCTGCTGGCGATGGGACACTACCGTGCCCTGCCGCGCAGCTTCAGCAGGATCAGCCCGGCGCACAAGTCTCCGGGTTATGCCACCGTGGCGGCAGCCGTGGCTGCCGCGGGGTTCTACGTCATCACCAGGCTGCTCTCGGAGAACGCCCTGTGGGACACCATTACCGCACTGGGCCTGATGATCTGCTTCTACTACGGGCTGACCGCCCTGGCCTGCGTCTGGTACTTCCGCCGCGAAGCCTTCAGCAGCATGCGCAATTTCCTGGTGAAGTTCCTGGCCCCGGCCCTTGGCGGCATCATCCTGTGGGTGATGTTCCTGAAGACGGCACTGGACTCCATGGATCCGGCCTACGGTTCCGGTTCCTCGGTGGGCGGCGTGGGCCTGGTCTTCGTGCTGGGCATGGGCGTCATCGCCCTTGGTGCGGTGCTGATGCTCCTGATGTACCGGCGCAACCCCGGGTTCTTCCGGGGTGAGACGCTGCGGGTCGGGCACTCCGGCAGCGCGCCGGACGAAGCTCCCGGCAAGGAGGACGTGCCGTCGGTCTAACCGGTTAGCCCGGCACGGCAAACCTGCGCCTGCAGGGAAGCCCGCGGACACCCCCGCTGATGGGGGAGTGCCGCGGGCTTCCCGTTTCCCGCGGGCGGATGCAGCTCTCAGGAGGGCGGCAGCAGGCCCTCCGGAACGGTGGAGGCGGTGTGCGGTGGCCCCACGGTGGTCAGGCGGGGAATCCGGGCCTGCATCCAGACCCCGAGGGCAGCTGCGAGGCCGCCAAGTTCCGCAGCAGCATAGTGGTCCGGTTCCCAGCCGGCGTAGAGGCCGACGCTGAGGCGCCTGCCCCGGTGGACCAGGAAGGCGCTCTCCAAGCCGAAGCCTGCCGGTTCAATGGTGACCGCCTTTCCGTGGCCCGCAGCCGCCATGGCCTGGGCCATGGTGCCGTTGCTCGTGGTGCGGGCCAGGGCCAGATCGATTCCCCCGGCCAGGGCCGTGTCCCGGACGGTTCGCTCGATCGCACTGCCATGGCCGGGCAGCAGCATGGCCTCACGGGCAACATCGGCGAGCTCCGCTTCGCCGCGGGAAGCGGCCAGCCGGCCACCGGAGCGGAAGTGCACGAACACCGGTGCCGACGCCAGGTGGTGTCCGCGCAGGTGCGGCGGGGGCTCGGAGGTGTTGACCGCCATGTCCACTCCGGTGGACAGCCGGGCATACACCTCACCGGGATGGGCCGGCTGGATGTCCGCGATCGGGGCGCCCTCGGCAATGAACGGCGCGATGAAGAAGTTCCCTGTTGTCTCAGGGCAGGCCACAGTAAAGGACTGATGTCCCCGGCGCATGGCCCGCAGCACCCCGTCCGCCCGGTCCTGCCGGTTCTGCAGGTCCTGGGCCAGCTCCCGCACGCGTTCCCCGGCCGGGGTGAGCTTCATTCCCGAGGCTGTCCGCCGGAAGAGCCGCACCCCCAGTTTCCGCTCCAGTCCGGCAATCCGGCGGGAGACAGCGGGCTGGGAAACGTAGATCGCCGCAGCGGCCGCGCTCACGGTGCCGTGGCCGGTCACGGCCAGAAAATACTGCAGGTCACGCTGATCCATCATGTCCATAGGTTATGGCACTGTGCCAAAAAGTCATTAGACAGTTATCTTGCCGCTGCCGCAAAGTGGGTTCTGCATCACATTCCGCCCGGATCCGAATCCAGGCCAGACACCTCAAGGACTCCACGTTGACAGCTTCCTCCACGCAAGACGCCGGTGCCCGGCAGAAGCGTTCCACCACGGGTGCCTTCGTTGGCACGGCCATCGAGTGGTACGACTTCTACATTTTCGGCACCGCCGCCGCTCTGGTGTTCGGGCATGTTTTCTACCCCGGAGCATCGCCCGCAGCAGCCCTGATGGCGTCCTTCGCAACCTTCTGGGTGGGCTTCCTGGCCCGACCCATCGGCGGCATGATCTTCGGCCACTTCGGGGACAAGCTCGGACGCAAAAATGTCCTGGTGATCACCCTGATCATGATGGGCAGCGCCACGACCCTGATCGGCCTGCTGCCGGGCTACGCCCAGATCGGCGTGATGGCTCCGGTCCTGCTGATCATCCTGCGCGCGCTGCAGGGGATCGCCGTCGGCGGCGAATGGGGCGGGGCTGTCCTGCTGGCCACGGAGAACGCCAGCGAGAAAAAGAAGGGCATGGCTGGGGCCTGGGTCCAACAGGGATCACCTGCCGGATCAATCCTGGCCACCGTCGCCTTCATGCTGGTGGGTATGCTGCCCGACGAGGCCTTCCTGTCCTGGGGCTGGCGCATTCCGTTCCTGGTCTCCGCACTGCTGGTGGTCATTGGCCTCCTCATCCGCCTCAAGGTCGAAGAATCAGCGGACTTCGAGGCCGCTAAGGCCAGCAACACCGTCGTCAAGGCTCCCATCGCCGAGGTCTTCCGCAGTGCACCCACCATCGTTTTCCTGGGCATCGCTGCCTCCATCATGGGTATCTCCCTGGCTTACTTCACCAACACATTCCTGCTGTCCTGGACTACGGGAACCCTGGGCATCGAGCGTCAGACCATGCTGAACGTCCTGCTCGGAATGGCAATCCTCCAGTTCATCTGGCAGCCGATTGCCGCCTGGATCGCGGAGAAGATCGGGGCCGTGAAGGTTATGGTCTGGGGGCTGGTACTGGCGGTCGTTATGGTGGTCCCGTTCTTCCAGGCGATCAGCTCGGCCAACCCCGGGGCCATCGCCATCACCCTGTACATCACCTGCCTGGGCGGCACCGCCTACTACGCGCTGCTGGCCAACTCGCTGGCCTCAGCCTTCCCCGCCAACATCCGGTACACCGGAGTCTCCCTGGCCTACCAGCTGTGCTCGTCGCTGATCGGCGGCGCCACTCCGCTGGTGGCGCAGTGGATCCTGAACAGCTCAAACGGCAGTCCCTGGGGTGTGGCGGCGTTCTACACCGCCATGCTGCTGGCCACCATTCTCGGCGTCCTCGGGCTTTCCCGTGCTGCCAACCGGCGGCACGCAGCCCAAAACGATCCGGTAAACGCAACGGCCTGACCGGCACCCACCGCACATCTCCCGGCGCTGGAACCGTTCCCCACCTGTTCCGGCGCCGGGCCAAAGCTAGGAAAACCCATGCGCATTGATGCCATCTTTACCAACGGACAGTTCCACACCCTGGACCCGGACTATCCCCTTGCCAGCCGCGTCGGCGTTATCGGCGGACGGATTGCCGGGTTCGACGCCGACCTGGATGGCGTCAGTGCGGCGCAGGTGATCGACCTGCGCGGAGCAGCGGTGTTTCCGGGCTTCCACGACGCACACTTCCATCTGTCCCTGACCGGCGCCCGGCTCGCTGCGCTGGATCTGCGGCCCGGCAAGGTGCGGACCCTGGCGGAGCTCTACGCGGCCGTAGCGGAACACGCGCGGACCCTGCCGGCCGAGGGCTGGGTCCGTGGATCCGGCTACGACCAGAACTTCCTCGGGTCCCATCCCGACGCCGAAGCCCTGCACCAGGCATCCGGCGGGCGGCCGGTGTTCCTGGAACACGTCTCCGGCCACATGGGTGCGGCCAGTACCCGCGCCTTTGAGCTGGCCGGCTACCCGGGCCGCCTGGGCGTTCCGGACTTTGCCGGCGGTCACGTGGAACGCGACGCCGAAGGCCGCGCCACCGGGCTGCTCCAGGAACGGGCCATGGTGCTGATTTACGATATGGTCCGGCCCATGGACCTGGGTGAGGTGCAGCGGAACCTCGGCCTGGCCGGCCGCCAGGCGCTGCGGTACGGCCTCACTTCGGTGACGGAACCCGGCGTCGGGGACCACCGCATGGTCGGCAACACCCCGCTGGACTTCCACTCCTACCAGCAGGCGGTGGAGGAGGGGACCCTGCGCACCCGGGTGACCCTGATGCCATACTGCACTACTTTGCACGCGGTGGAAGGTATGAAGGGCCAGGACCTGTTCGGGCTCGATCTGGGGATCCGCACCGGGCTGGGGGATGACCGGCTGCGCGTCGGCCCGGTCAAGATCGTCTCCGACGGCTCCTTCATCGGGCGGTCCGCGGCGATGCACCACTGCTACCACGGCGAACCGCACAACCACGGGGTGATGCAGTACAACGCCGAGGAACTTCGAAGCATGATCATCGGAGCGCACACCGCCGGCTGGACGGTGGCCACGCATGCCATCGGCGACGCGGCCATCGACCATGTGATGGATGCGGTCGAAGAAGCGCAGCGCATCCTGCCGCGGCCCGGCGTGCGGCACCGGATCGAGCATTTCGCACTGGCGTCGGACGCACAGGTGGCCCGGGCGGCAGCCCTGGAACTCACGGCAGTTCCGCAGGGAAGCTTCATCTCCGACTTCGGCGACGGCATGATGGACGCCGTCGAACCGGCGCTGGCGCCGTTGATCTACCGCATGAAATCACTGCTGAATGCGGGGATGGTCCTGCCCGGATCCACCGATTCACCCGTTTCTGACGGAAATCCGCTGGTTTCCATCCATGACATGGTCAACCGGCGCACGGCTTCCGGGCGGGTCCTGGGCGCGGAAGAGCGGCTCACCGTCGGCGAAGCCGTCCGCGCGTACACCTTCGGTTCCGCCTACGCGGTGGGCCAGGAACGGGACAAGGGCACCCTGCGGCGCGGGATGCTCGCCGATTTCACGGTGCTCTCTGAAGACCTGTTCGGCATTGATCCGTCCCGCATCCGCGAAACGGAGGTAGTGGGCACCGTCGTCGGAGGAGAAATGCTGTACGACGCCGCGGGCTTCCTGGGGTAGGTGCGCTGCCTGGGGGAATCGGTACCGGATGTTCTTCGGCCAGGAAGTCACAACTGGTGCTCCTGTGACTTGTGGTAATCATGGGATTGTTGTGAATCTGTGAGGTCTGCGTTAGATTGCTTGTCAAGCACCGCGCGCATGCGGTGTGTCGCGTCCGGTGGGGATGGACGCGCAGCATAGGCCTCCACGGTGGACTGCCGCGGGTCTCGAGGCATAAGGATTTACATAATGCGACTGAGGAAACTCGCTGGGGCTTTCGCTGCCCTGATGCTGGCTCTGGGGGCGACAGCCGTGGCGCTGCCCGCGGCGTCGGCCACTTCATTGGATGGTGTGGCGGCCGGCAGGCTGCACTCCCTGATCAACGAATACCGTGCACAGCATGCACTCAAGCCGCTGGCCTGGAACAGCGGCATCGCCGCCGTCGCCCAGGACTGGACCCTGCGGTCTGCGCAGACCGCCAGCGTCCACGGCGCCGGCACTTTCCTGCACAACCCGGATTTTGCTGCCCAGTACCCGGCGGGCGCGCTGGGGTACTCCGAGAACATCGCCTGGAACATGAGCGTCGACCAGGCCTTCCAATGGTGGGTTAACTCTGCCCCGCACCGGGGGAACATGCTTGGTGCTGCGGATACGGACATCGGAATCGGTGTGGTCCAGCTGACGGAGGGGCCGAACAAGGGCGTGTACCTGGCCACCGTCAACTTCGGTCAGTACGCCGGCACGGCCGTACCTGCCCCGCCTGCTGAAACGCCGGCTCCTGCGCCGGAGCCCACGGTGCCCGCGGAGCCTGCACCGCCGGTAGAGCCGGCACCGCCAGTTGAGCCGGCACCGGCCGATCCGCCGGCGGAAACGGCGCCGGATCCGGAGCCTTCGGCTGAACCGTCGGCTCCCGCACCGGCTCCCGCGCCGGAACCCGCTCCGAGCAACCCGCCCGCTGAAACCGTGCCGGAACCGGCACCGGCGCCGACCGAAGCACCGGCCGAGCCGACTCTGCCGGCTGCACCCAGCGAAACCCCGCAGGCACCGGTGACGGATCCCCCTGCCCCGGTGGAATCCACAGAGCCTTCCCCGGAAGCGCCGTCGCAGACGCCTGATCCGGTGGAAACACCGGTCCTGGAAACCCCCGAACCTGAGGGAACCGGCGTCGAGCCGGCAGCAGGCAACCCGGCAGCTGGCAACCCAGCAGCTGGCAACCCGGCAGCTGCCACCGGGGTTGGAGAACGCGTTGAGCTGCAGACCAGCGACCCTGCGGCGCTGACCCCCGATGCGCGCGGCAGCTTCGAAACCAGGACCAGCGGCAGCAGCCTCACCCTTTCCGGGCTCACGCCGGGACACGAATATCAGGTCTTCCTGCATTCCACGCCCGTAAAGGCCGGCAGCTTCACCGTTGATGCGAACGGCTTGCTGCGGATCGACATCCCCGCCGGGCTGGAAGCCGGCGGCCACCGGGTAGCCCTGTACGAACGGGACGGCGCCCTGGCCGGCTGGCAGGCCTTCACGGTGCAGGCTGAGGTCAACGTGCTCGGCGTAGCCACTGCTGCAGGGCCTGGTGCACCCGCTGAGCTGGCCTCGACCGGGTTCTCAGCCGGCCAGGCGCTGCTCGCTGGAACGGGTGCGGCCATGATCATCGCCGGGGCAGCAGCCCTGGTGTACCTGCGGGGCCGCCGGTCCGAGACGGCCTAGCGGCCAGCAGGCAAACAGGAAAGCGCAGGACCAGCCGGTCCTGCGCTTTCCTCGTTTCCGGCCCCGTGGTCCCTGCCGGCAGCACCCGCTATGCCGTGCTGGCAGCCGCCCGGCGGATCCGGGCCCGGCGCGGGGAACCCATCATGTCGATGCTGAGCATGGCCAGCGCAAGCCATACGAGCCCAAACCCTGCCCAGCGCTCGGGAGGCATGGCCTCCTGGAAGACGACCAGGGCCATGATGAACTGCAGGACCGGCGCCAGGTACTGGAGCATCCCCACCATGGTCAGCGGCAGCCGGCTGGCCGCCGCGCCGAAGAAGATCAGGGGCACGGCCGTGGCAATGCCCGACGCGGCCAGCAGCCAGAAATGGGCCGGCCCGAAGCTGAGCAGCGTGCCGGTGCCGTTGGCAGCCATCACCACCAGGACGACGCCGGCCAGCGGAGCCAGCACGGCGGTCTCGATGGACAGGCTGGAGACGGCATCAACCTTCCCGCCGACGCCCTTCTTGACCAGGCCGTAAAAACCGAAGCTGAACGCCAGGGTCAGCGCGACCCAGGGAACATTGCCGTACGCGAATGCCAAAACCAGGACCGCGATGAAGCCCACCGAGATGGCTGCCCACTGCAGGGGCCGCAGCCGCTCCTTCAGCAGGAAAACACCCAGCAGGACCGAAACCAGCGGGTTGATGAAGTAGCCCAGGGCGGCCTCGACGGCATGGCCGTTAAGCACGGCCCAGGAAAAGACCAGCCAGTTCACGGCAATCAGCACTGCAGCCAGGGACAGGGTGCCCAGCATCCGCAGATCCCGCACCGAGGTCAATGCCCGGCGCCAGGACCGCATCACCGTCAGCAGGAAGGCGCAGAACACCAGGGAGAAGACAACCCGCGCGGCGACAATCTCCACTGGTCCCGCCGGTTCCAGGAGCAGGAAGTACAGCGGCAGGAATCCCCAAATGCCGTAGGCGCCAATGCCAAAGAGCAGACCGGACCCGCTGATTTTGCCCTCCCGCTCGGGCCCGTTCACCGTTCCGGGCGGACCCGCATCCGATGCCGGGGCGGCGGTGCCCTGCGCTGGCGGTCCCTGCGCATTCCGGGCGGCGGTATTTGAGGCGGCGTAGGCAGGGGAACTGCCGGGAGGTTGCTCATTGGGCATGTGCGGTGCAACGCACTACGCCCTGCGCATATTCCGTGTCCGTTTTCGCGGGTTGGCGCCGGTGCCGTTTAGACGCCGTGGTACGCGGCAATTAGAATAAACAAATGTGCGCCATTTGCGTTCAGTGACGTTCAGTGACTTGCTCCCTGACTTTCAGAGATCTCCCGAGAAGAAGGACTTTACGTGTCTAACACAGCCCCGGACAGCTCGCAGCGTCCCATGCGAGTAGCAATTATCGGTGCTGGTCCGGCCGGCGTTTACGCGGCAGACATCCTGACCAAAGCCGACCGCGACTTCGACGTCAGCATCGACCTCTTCGACCAGTACCCCACCCCCTACGGGCTGATCCGCTATGGCGTTGCTCCCGACCATCCCCGCATCAAAGGCATCGTCAAGGCGCTGGAGAAGGTCCTGGACCGCGGCGATATCCGCTTCCTGGGCAACGTGAACTACGGCCGCGACCTGACGCTCAAGGACTTCCGGCACTTCTATGACGCGGTCATCTTCGCCACCGGCGCGCTCAAGGATGCGCCGCTGGACATTCCCGGGATTGAGCTGGACGGTTCCTACGGCGGCGCCGATTTTGTCTCCTGGTATGACGGCAATCCGGATGTTCCGCGGGACTGGCCCCTGGACGCCAAGGAAATCGCCGTCATCGGCAACGGCAACGTGGCCCTCGACGTCGCACGGATCCTCTCCAAGCACGCTGATGACCTGCTGACCACCGAGATTCCGGCGAACGTCTACGAGGGACTGAAGAAGTCACCCGTCACGGATGTCCATATCTTTGGCCGCCGCGGACCGGCCCAGGTGAAGTTCACTCCGCTGGAACTGCGGGAACTCTCGCACTCCCGCGACGTGGACATTGTGCTGTACCCGGAGGACTTCGAGTTCGATGAGGCCTCGGATGAGCAGATCCGCACCAACAACCAGACCAAGACCATGGTCAACACGCTGACTAACTGGCTCGTTGAGGAGCAGGACACCGGTGCCTCCCGCCGCCTGCACCTGCATTTCCTGCACTCCCCGGTGGAGATCCACGACGATCCCGCCACTCCGGGCAAGGTTGCCGGAATCAAGATGGAACGCACCGAACTCGACGGCACCGGCAACGCCCGCGGCACCGGCGAGTTCGTGGATTACCCCGTCCAGGCCGTCTACCGGGCGGTGGGCTACTTCGGCTCCGAACTGCCCGAGGTGGGCTACGACTCCCGCCGCGGCGTGATTCCGAATGAGGGCGGCCGCGTGGTGGACACCGACGGCCAGCCCATTCCCGGCATCTACGCGACCGGCTGGATCAAGCGTGGCCCGGTTGGCCTCATTGGCCATACCAAGGGTGATGCCCTGGAGACCATCGGCTTCCTGCTGGAAGACCGCCGGACGCTGCCTGCTGCCGAAGAGCCGGAACCGGACGCCATCATCAGCCTTCTCGAAGAGCGCGGCGTTGAGTACACCACCTGGCAGGGCTGGAAGCAGCTCGACGCCCACGAGATGTCGCTGGGCGCCAGCTACGTCCACGGCGATCCCGGTGTTGGCGACCTGGTCCGCGAACGCGTCAAGGTAGTGGACCGCGAGGAGATGATCCGGACCAGCCGGCAGGGCGTGCAGTAGCACCCGGCAACACCCTCAGCTTCAGAAGCCGGGGCCGCATCCGCGGCCCCGGCTTCTGCCGTTTCCGCAGGCCGAAAAGCTGCCCGCGGATCACACGCTGCTGCCGGCGCAGTCCGCTGAGTATCCGGATGCGCAACTCCCGCGGCCTTCCACGCTCCCGGGCCGCCAGGCCTGCCACTCACCGGACAGGTCACCGAACAGATCACCGAACAGGTCACCGAACCGAACCCCGAACGGAACCCCAGGGATTTGCTCTGGAACCTGAGGGTTTCACGTGTCACCATGGACGGGCAGCCTCAGGCTGCCCGGAACACCGGAAGCGTGCCCGCGGGTGTGTGAGGGGTTTCCGGCGCAAGCGGTCTCCTTATCAGCGCGGATAGGTTGGACGGTGCAGCACAGTCGAAGTGGTGTGCGGGAGCGTGGGCCCCGGACGGCGGAGTTCCTCCAGCAGGAGGCGTGGCGGGCGCATGAGAGCATGCGGACGCAGGGTGAAGTCCTGGATACCCTTCGTCCCGGCGTCAAAGAGTCGTGGCAGCGTTCCCTGCAGCATCATCCCAATCCCGACGACGCCCAGCCCGCCCTGGTATTTGGCGACGACGACCTCCAGGCCTACCGTGCCTCCCACCCCCTGGCCTCGATCATGCCCGTCATCCAGCGCCTGCTGGTGGAGCCCGGAAGGGAAAGCGGTCTCCTGGTGGCCGTCGGGGATCAGCTGGGGCGGCTGCTTTGGGTCGACGGGGATCCGGAGCTGCGCCGCCGGGCAGAGGGCATGATGTTCCTGCCGGGGGCGGACTGGTCAGAGAACTCCATCGGCACCAGCGCCCCGGGCACGGCCCTGGTGACCGGGCGGAGCGTGCAGATTGCCGGCGCGGAGCATTTCAGTGTCCAGGTGCATCCCTGGTCCTGCACCGCCGTACCCGTCCATGACCCGGATTCAGGCGCCGTCCTGGGCGTTGTGGACATCACGGGTAAGGAAGAGGCCGTTGCCGTGCACACGCTGGCGCTGGTACAGGCAACGGTCGCGGCGGCCCAGGCCCAGCTGCACGTTGAACGCCTCCAGTTCCGGGCTCCCCGCCGGACGCGGAGCCCGGTATCCAAGCCTCGTCCCAGCCTCTACCAGGACAGCCTGCAGATCCTGGGCGCGGATTCCGCCGTCCTGTGCGTAGGTGGTACCCGCCTGCACCTGAGCCCGCGGCACTCTGAACTGATGGCGCTGCTGGCGCTGCACCCGCGTGGACTGACGGCTGAGGAACTGGCAGTCCTGGCCTATCCGGAACAGTCCTCCGTGGGCACAGTCCGCGCCGAGATGCTGCGGCTGCGCAAGCTGCTGGCCCGGGAAACTCCGGCCGGCACCGATATGGTGCCGGCTTCCCGCCCGTACCGGCTGCCCCGGGAACTGGTGGTCGACGCCGGCCAGGTCCGCTCCTGCCTGGAACGGGGAGCCCACCGGCTCGCCCTGAACATTTACCGCGGGGAAGTCCTGCCCCACTCCCAGGCACCCGGGATCACGGAGCTGCGGCGCAGCCTCAGTTCGGTGCTGCGGGAAGCGGTGCTCGCAGATGCGGGCATCGACCCGCTGCTCCAGTACCTTCGCCTGCCGGAAGCAGCGGACGACGCCGAGGCGTGGCGCCTGGCCCTGCAGCTGCTGCCGGCCCGCTCACCCCGCCGGGCGGGCGTCGTGGCGGGACTGCAGCGGATTGAGCAGGACCTGGCTTAGGCCTTCGGTGCCGGGGTCCGGGTGTCCGCGGGCTCGTCGGCCTGCGGTCCGACGGACGGTTTAATGCGCAGGCTGGTCAGGAAACCGATCAGCAGGGCAGCGGCCGCAATCCATCCAGCCAGGGCAGCCCCGCTGGTCATTGCTTCCCGGGCAGCGTCAGCGATGAACGCGGTCTGCGGATCGGCAGCCAGGGCCGGGATGCTGCCGCCGGAGGTGGCATTGACCGATTCCAGCGCGCCGCTCAGCTGCGGTGCTCCGGCGAGGGAATCGGCCACCCCGTTTTCGGTTCCGGTGCGAAGCGTGGTGAAGAAGGCGGTCCCCAGGACCGCGATGCCCAGTGCGGATCCGGTCTGGCGGGCAGTGCTCTGGGTGGCTGAGCCCTGGCCGCTCTTCGCGAGGGGAACATCTGCCAGGACCACAGAGGTGAGCTGGGCAGTGGCCAGTCCCACGCCCATGCCGTACACCAGCAGGATCGGGGAAGTCAGCCAGGCCGTGCTGTCCGGCCGGATCAGCAGGGCCAGGGCCGCGATACTGATGATTTCCAGCCCGAGCCCCATCCGAACCACAAAGATAGGGCTGAACTTCCTGGCCAGGGCGGCAACTCCGCCGCTGGCGAAGAAAGATCCGGCCGCCAGCGGCAGCAGCGCCAGCCCGGCTTCAAACGCGCTGAAGCCCAGCACATTCTGGAACCACAGCGGCAGGGAGAGGATTAATCCGAATTCACCGAAGCTGACAATCAGGGCCGTGACGTTGCCGTTGGCGAAGGACGGAATGCGGAACAGGGACAGGTCCAGGATCACGCCCTTGCCGGCGGCTGTCCGTGAGCGCTGCAACAGCACAAAGGACACCAGGGCCACAGCGGAGACCAGGAACGCCAGCGGGACCGGGGAAAGGCTGCCCACCTGGAAGGGGGCCTCAGCCGAGGCGTTCCACCAGCCGTAGGTGCGCCCTTCGATCAGACCGAAGACCAGCGCGCCGAAACCAAGAATGGACAGGGCGGCACCGCCGAGGTCCAGGCGCTGCGCGGCACCGGTCACGGTCTCCGAGGACTCCGCGACGAAGAGCAGCAGGCCCGCCACGATCAGCAGCCCCACCGGGACGTTGATGCCGAACGCCCAGCGCCAGCTGGCGTTTTCGGTGAGCCACCCGCCCAGCAGCGGGCCAACAGCCGCCATGCCGCCGATGGTCGATCCCCAGACCGCGAAGGCAATTCCGCGCTCGCGGCCGTGGAAGTTCGCATTCAGCAGGGCCAGTGTTGTCGGCAGGATCATGGACCCGCCCAGGCCCTGGACGGCCCGGCCAAAGATCAGCATGCCGCCGGATTCGGCCAGGGCACACAGCACGCTGGCGGCCACGAACAGTACGACGCCGATCAGCATCACCCGCCGCCGTCCCACCCGGTCCGCGATCCGACCCCAGGTCAGGAGCAGGGCGGCGAAGAGCAGGGTGTAGATCTCCTGCACCCACTGAATCTGGGTGCTGGAGATACCGAGGTCGGCGACGATCGAAGGCACCGCTACCGAGACGATGGTGGAGTCCATGATGATCATGGCCACGCCGAGGCTGATGGCCAGCAGGCCCCACCAGCGGTAGCGGAGATAGCGGCTGGGGAGCTGAGCGTCCTGGCCGGCGCGGTAATCGGAAGCCATATGCCGTCCTTGTGGGGTGGGTCCGGAGAGCAGATCCGGACGGTTCGGAGATGTTGCCTTTGGCAACAATAATCCTGCCGGCTCCGTCATGCCACACCGCTGCGGCAGGGTGTGAGGGCTGCTACGTAGATGCAACGTGGGCAGGCGTACGGTTCACTGCACCGACCGAAACGACACCGGCGTCGTCGAAGATAAGGAGCGAGTTAGTCATGACCGTATACGCGCAGCCCGGGCAGAGCGATGCCCTCGTCTCATTCAAGCCCCGCTACGAAAACTGGATCGGCGGAGAATGGGTGGCCCCGGTTAAGGGCGGCTACTTCGAAAACGTTTCACCCGTGACCGGCAAGATCTTCTGCGAGGTGGCACGCGGCACCTCGGAGGATATCGATCTGGCCCTCGACGCCGCCCACAAGGCAGCCCCGTCGTGGGGCAAAACCTCCGTGGCAGAGCGGGCGAATATCCTGAACCGCATCGCAGACCGCATCGAGGACAACCTGGAAATGCTGGCCGTGGCCGAAACCTGGGACAACGGCAAGCCGGTGCGGGAAACCCTGGCCGCGGATATGCCCCTGGCAGTTGACCACTTCCGCTACTTCGCCGGAGCCATCCGGGCGCAGGAAGGCAGCATCTCCCAGCTCGACGACAACACCACCGCCTACCACTACCACGAGCCCCTCGGCGTGGTGGGCCAGATCATCCCCTGGAACTTCCCGATCCTCATGGCGACCTGGAAGCTGGCACCGGCGCTCGCTGCCGGCAACGCCGTCGTGCTCAAGCCGGCCGAACAGACACCGGCCTCAATCCTGGTGCTGATGGAACTGATTGCCGATCTGCTTCCCGCCGGTGTGCTGAACGTCGTCAACGGGTTCGGTGTGGAGGCCGGCAAACCGCTGGCCTCGTCGAAGCGGATCCGCAAGATCGCGTTCACCGGCGAGACCACCACCGGCCGGCTGATCATGCAGTACGCCAGCCAGAACCTCATCCCGGTCACGCTGGAACTTGGCGGCAAAAGCCCGAATATCTTCTTCGCCGACGTCGCCGCGCGTGATGACGCGTTCTACGACAAGGCGCTTGAAGGCTTCAACATGTTCGCGCTGAACCAGGGCGAAGTCTGCACCTGTCCGTCCCGCGCCCTGGTGCAGGAATCGATCTACGACAGCTTTATGTCCGATGCCCTGGCCCGCACCGGGCAGATGATCCAGGGCAATCCGCTGGACACCAACACCATGGTTGGTGCCCAGGCCTCCAATGATCAGCTGGAGAAAATCCTCTCCTACATGGACATCGCGGGGCAGGAAGGGGCGAAGGTCCTGGCCGGCGGGCAGCGCAACATCCTGGGCGGCGACCTGGCCGGCGGCTACTACGTTGAGCCGACTGTCTTCGAAGGTACGAACAACATGCGCATCTTCCAGGAAGAGATCTTCGGCCCGGTGGTGTCCGTGACACGGTTCTCCGACTACGGCGAGGCCCTCACGATAGCTAACGACACCCTCTACGGCCTGGGGGCCGGCGTCTGGTCCCGGGACGGCAACACCGCCTACCGTGCCGGACGGGATATCCAGGCGGGCCGGGTGTGGGTGAACAACTACCACGCCTACCCGGCACACTCGGCGTTCGGCGGCTACAAGTCCTCCGGCATCGGGCGGGAGAACCACTCCATGATGCTGGACCACTATCAGCAGACCAAGAACCTCCTGGTCAGCTACGCAGAATCCAAGCAGGGCTTCTTCTAAGCCTTCACACGTCCACACCGTTAGCCCGTCAAGAGAGAGAACGAGATGGAATCCATGCAGGCAGCAGTAGTCACCGGCCTCGGTGATCCCCTTGAGGTCCAGGACATTGAAATCCCCAGCCCCGGCCCCGGACAGGTCCTGGCCAAGCTGGTCACCTCCGGTGTGTGCCACACCGACCTCCACGCCGCCCACGGCGATTGGCCGGTCAAACCGTCACCGCCGTTCATTCCCGGCCATGAGGGGGTGGGCGAAGTGGTCTCCGTGGGGGAGGGTGTCACCGACATCAAGGTGGGCGACATGGTGGGCAACGCCTGGCTCTGGTCCGCCTGCGGCGTCTGTGAATACTGCCGCACCGGATGGGAGACCCTGTGCGAGCAGCAGCAGAACGGCGGCTACACCGTCAACGGGTCCTTCGGCCAGTACATGCTGGTGGACGCAAAGTTCGCAGCACGTATTCCCGAGGGGGCCGATCCCGTGGAAATTGCCCCCGTGCTCTGTGCCGGGGTCACCGTCTACAAGGGGCTGAAGGTGAGTGAGGCCCGGCCGGGCCAGTGGGTGGTGATTTCCGGGGTCGGCGGACTGGGCCATGTGGCGGTGCAGTATGCCAAAGCCATGGGCCTGCGCGTAGCGGCAGTGGACATTGCGGAAGACAAACTGCAGCTTGCCCGGGAACTCGGTGCGGAGGTGGTGGTCAATGCCTCCAACGAGGACCCGGTCCAGGCTATCCAGGAACAGGTCGGCGGCGCGCACGCTGTCCTGGTGACGGCCGTTCACCCGTCCGCTTTCGGCCAGGCCATCGGGATGGCCCGCCGCGGCGGAACCATCGTGTTCAACGGACTGCCGCCGGGTGATTTCCCGGCACCGATCTTCGACATTGTGCTCAAGGGCCTGACCATCCGCGGTTCAATCGTCGGAACCCGGCAGGACCTGGCCGAAGCGATCGATTTCTATGATCGGGGCCTGATCCATCCGAAGGTGAGCACCCGGGAACTGAGCGAGATCAATACCGTGCTGGACGAACTTGCTGCCGGGAAGGTCGACGGACGGGTGGTGCTGCAGTACTGATGGACGGCTCCCAGGAAACCGCTTCGGTCCTGGACGCCGCGCCGGCCCTGCCCGGGGAGACCTCCTCCCGGGTAGGGCTGACGGCGGCGGCCCGGGAGCTGCTGCGGACGCTGAGACTGCAGCACGGGGCGCTGATGTTCCACCAGTCCGGCGGCTGCTGCGACGGCTCTTCGCCCATGTGCTATCCGGAGGGGGACTTCATCACCTCCGAGGCGGACGTACTGCTGGGCACCTTCGAGCTGGACGGCGAAGGGATCGGGTTCTGGATGTCCGCGGAGCAGTTTGCGTACTGGAAGCACACGCACCTGACTGTCGACGTCGTCACCGGCCGGGGGAGCGGGTTCTCCCTCGAAGCGCCGGAGGGTAAACGCTTCCTGATCCGCTCCCGCCTGCTGGTTGTACCCGGATAGCCATCAAGTAGTAAGGTTGCTGTTTAATTCCCCCGTGGCTGTATGGCCGCCGGGACGACGGTACATCATGATGCCTCGGACGGGGCGGGAATGAGGAACACCATGGTTAAGAAGATGGCTTTTCTGGCCGGCGTCGGCGTTGGATACCTGGTTGGTTCCAAGGCAGGCCGGGAAAAGATCAAGTCCCTGTGGAATGACCCCAAGGTGCAGGACACCGTAAACCAGGGAACTGAGTGGGCCAAGCAGAAGGCGCCCGGCATTCAGGACAAGGTCACGGAAGCCGCCAAGGACGCCGCGGCATCTGCCAAAGACGCCGCCTCGCAGGCGAAAGACAGCATGTCATCCGGTGGCAGCAAGGACAGCAGCGGCGGTGCCTCCTCGGTTGCCGGAACCGCCAACCCTGCTGACCACTCGCACACCTCCGGCGGCGGAACCACCATGGATCCTGCGCGGCCGCAGCCTGACGGCCGCCCGTAAGCGGAACTCTCGGGGCCGGAGGCTCCTGAACTGAACTTGCAGCTGCCCGCCGGAACCGTCCGGCGGGCAGCTGGATGCCCGGAGCTATTTTGCCCAATATTGCGCACATGTTGCGTCTTCCGGTCAGTGCTTGCGGGCAGAGCGGTTACCATCGGGGAGCTGGATCGAACCGCCGATCAACATTGGAGAGTGAGCCTGTAGATGGCTACGGATTATGACGCGCCGCGAAAAGCGGAAGAGGACACCGGAACTGCTTCCATCGAGGAGCTCCAGGCCCGGCGTACTGACAAACAGTCAGCGATTGTGGACGTAGACGAATCTGAAGCGGCCGAAGCATTCGAATTGCCGGGTGCGGACCTCTCCGGGGAAGAACTGCTGGTGCGGGTGGTCCCGGCCCAGGAAGACGAATTCACCTGTGGTTCCTGCTTCCTGGTGCGCCACCGGTCCCAGTTCGCCGTGGAAAAAAACGGCACCAAGTACTGCAAGGACTGCGAGGGCTGAGTCCTCTGCCCGGCCCCCGGCTGCCGCCGGCAACCACCGCCGCACCGGATGCTCCGGGTGCGGCGGTTGTGGTTAACGCACCGGTGTGATTTTGTCACTTGCATGGTAAATGCCGTCCTCCTGGCAGCGGGAGCCGGGGCCAGGCTGGGCCTTGGCCCCAAAGCGCTGCTGCCCTACAAGGGCCGTCCCCTGATTGAACACCTCGCCGCCGCCCTGCGGGAGGGCGGCTGTTCGCGCGTCATCGTTGTCCTGGGGGCCGAATCCCGCCGGGTGAAGTCTGCTGCGGACCTCTCCGGCACCCTCCCGCTCACCAATCCTGAGTGGGAAACCGGGATGGGTTCCTCTTTCCGGGCCGGCGTGGCGGAAGCGCTGCGCCTGGCACCGCAGGAACCCGTGCTGGTGGCGCTGGCCGATCAGCCCGGCCTCACCTCGACGACTGTTGCCCGGATGCTCGCACATGCGGCACCGGCCCGCGTTTCCTGTGCCGGCTACCGGCTGCCCGGCGGCGGACTGCGCCGCGGGCACCCGGTGCTGTTCGCTCCGCAACTCGCCCGTGCTGCCGCAGCCACCGCCCTGGGCGACGCCGGTGCGCGTGCCTTCCTGGCGGCGCACCCCGGTCTTGTGGACTTGGTGGACTGCGGCTCGGAGCTGGATGGACGTGACATCGACACCCCGGCGGACCTGGCGCTGCTGGAGCCGGGCAGCGGAAACGAATCCGGAGCCTAAGCCGTGCAGGGCCCGGGTGCGCTGGTGGATCGGGTAGAGTGGTGCGTTCGTAGGGGAGTATCCTTCCACGCTGTAGTTCGTCAACACGTAGGGCACCGATGCCCAGCCGGGGACAGCGGGTGGCCAGAGGCCGCCGGAGAGACTTACGCCCATTTGGCATACCCTACGAAAGCAGAGATTCCATGACGGTTTCCCCTTTGGTCTGGGGCGTGACGATCATCGTCATCCTCGGCCTCCTGGCCTTCGATTATTTCTTCCACATCCGCAAGGCGCACATCCCCACCCTCAAAGAGGCTGCCATCTGGTCTGCCATCTACGTGGGCCTGGCAATCATCTTCGGCATCCTGGTCCTGGTCTTCGGCGGTCCCGTTGCCGGCACCGAGTACTTCGCGGGCTACATCACGGAAAAAGCCCTCTCGGTGGACAACCTCTTTGTCTTCCTGATCATCATGGCGAGCTTCCGGGTGCCGCGTGAGGACCAGCAGAAGGTACTGCTCTTCGGCATTGTCTTCGCCCTGATCGCGCGGACCGGCTTCATCTTCCTGGGCGCTGCCCTGATCAACTCCTTCTCCTGGATCTTCTACATCTTCGGCCTGATCCTGCTGATCACCGCCGGGAACCTGCTGAAGCCCGAGGGGGAGAAGGACGAGGCCAACAACTTCATCATCCGGATCGCCAAGCGTGTGCTGCCCACCACGGACCACTACGACGGCGACAAGCTGTTCACCATTGAGAACGGCAAGAAGGTCCTGACCCCGATGCTGCTGGTGATGATAGCCATCGGCGGCACCGACATCCTCTTCGCGCTGGATTCGATTCCGGCAATCTTCGGCCTGACGCAGAGCACCTTCATCGTCTTCACGGCCACGGCCTTCTCCCTGATGGGGCTGCGCCAGCTCTACTTCCTGATCGACGGGCTGCTGGACCGCCTGATCTACCTGTCCATCGGCCTGGCCGCGATCCTCGCGTTCATCGGCGTGAAGCTGGTCCTCCATGCCCTGCATGAGAACACCCTGTGGTTCATCAACGACGGCGAGCACGTCCAGGTTGTGGAAATCAGCACCGGACTTTCCCTCAGCGTGATCGTCGGCATCCTGGTGGTCACCATCATCGCGTCCCTGGTGAGCCCGGCAGGCAAGGCCCAGACCGCGGTCAACAATGCCCGCCGCCACGCCAACGCCTACCTGGATCTCTCTTACACCTCGGACGACGCAGAGCGGGAGCGGATCTACACGGCTCTCTGCGAGGAGGAACGGGAGATCGAACAGATGGACAAGAAATACCGGGACAAGGTCAAGGACATCGAGGACATCCGTTCAGAGGTTGCCCGGGCCCACGAGGAACACGCCCGCTACACCAGCAAGTAGCCACTCACCTAGGAAGGGCCAGCCGCAGCTTTCCAGCTGCGGCTGGCCCTTTTCCGTGCGCCGCCGCGGAGCGCTCGCTGCAACCCTGACCGTGTCCAGCCTGCTGCTGGTTACGGCCTGCAGCGGATCAGAAGCCGACGCCGCTGCTTCCGCGCGTGAACGCCTCGTCTCAGCACTGGAAGCGGCGCTGAAGCGGCGCACCGGCACCTGACGCAGGGGCTGCCCCCTCCGGGGACCGGCGGAGTGTCCGCTCCAGCAGGTACCCGGAGAGCAGCGCCCCCAGGCCGCCGGCGGCAAGATCGCCCATGGTGTCCTGATAGCCGACGTTGATGGTCTGGTCCACAAAGGTATGCCCCCACCATTCAGCGAACTCCCAGAGCACGCTGAGGGCCAGACCCAGGGCGGTGACGACGGCGGTGACTATGAAGGAGCGCAGATGTCGGCCGTTGGACCGGGCAGTGACTGCACCAAAGGCCGCCAGCAGGTACCAGGCCATCACGGCGAGGGCACCGGCCGCCGCGAAGTGCACGGCAAGGTCCCACCAGCTGATCCGTGCGTAGAGGTCCAATACGCTGCTCCAGGCTGCCGCCAGCAGGGTCAGCCCATACAGCGAGGAGAACAGCGGCGCCGCTGGCAGCGCGCGGGAGACCAGCAGTCCCAGGGCCACGAGGGCAAACAGCGCAGCTTCCACCGGCCCGTACCAGAGCAGGGCAGCCAGCAGGCTGGCCGCGCCCAGGGCGCGGACCGCGTCCGACACCAGCTCCGCACTGCCGGCTGGACGCCGGAGGAGGGAATCGATCATGCATTTACGGTATCCGAGCCCGTCCCGGCAGGCACAGCATCCGTTAGCCGCAGCGGCCGCCCGTTGCGCTGCTGCCAGCGGTTGCCCCGTAAAATCTGGTGCATGCCTTCCTCACTGCAGTCCGGCGTCAGCGTTGTTATTCCCTGCCTGAACGACGCCGCGGCATTGGAAGGGTGCCTCGCTTCCCTCGCGGCGCAGTCGCGGCAGCCGGCAGAAATTGTGGTGGTGGACAACAACAGCACCGACAACAGCGCCGATGTGGCAGCACGTTTCGGTGCCCGCGTGGTCCGCGAACTGCGCCCGGGCATCCCGGCGGCGGCGGCAGCGGGCTACGACGCGGCGAAGGCGGAGATTATTGCGCGCTGTGACGCCGACTGCATCCTGCCGCCCGATTGGGTGGAACGCATCTCGGAACGGTTTGCGGACGAACCGGAGCTTTCCGTGCTCAGCGGCCCGGGCAGGTTCTACGGGTTTCCGGGCTGGCTCGGCCCGGTGATCACCTGGCTGTACCTGGGCTCCTACTACCAGGCGATGCGTCTGGCGCTGGCCCACCGTCCGCTCTTCGGATCGAACCTGGCCCTGCGGGCCGCCGTCTGGAAGTCCGTCCGTGCCAGCGTCCATACCGATGATGCGGAACAGCACGACGACGTCTGCCTCAGCGCCCATGTGGGCCTGGACTACCGGTGCGGGTGGGACCGGTCCCTGGTGGTGGGCATGGCTCCCCGGGCCGTGAGCGGCGGGGCGAACCTGCGCCGGCGTTTTAGCCGGGCGTTCCATACCCTGGCCGTGCACTGGCGCGAGGAATCTCCTTGGGAGCGCTGGGTCAGGCGTCTGCGGGGTACAGCAGGGGAAGCTGCAGCACCAGCCAGGGGCTGAACGCCCACGGCGTCAGGCGCACCGCCTGCACCAGTTCCGCCGGATCAGTCCAGGTCCAGTCCATAACCTCATCGGCTGCCGGCACCGGATCCGCTTCGGCCACGGCGGTGAAGACGGGGCAGATCTCGTTCTCGACGATGCCGGAGGCGTCCACCGCGCGGTAGCGGAAATCCGGAACAGCGACGGCGATGTCCCGCAGCTGAAGGCCCAGCTCACGCTGCGCGCGGCGCACCACGGCGTCCTGGTTGCTTTCGCCGGGGCCCGGGTGGCCGCAGAAGGAATTGGTCCAGACTCCCGGCCAGGTCAGTTTCCCCAGCGCCCGGCGCGTCACGAGGATGCGCCCGTCCGGGGAGTAGACATGCGTGGAAAAGGCCAGGTGGAGCGGTGTCTCCGTTGTATGCACCAAATATTTGTCTGCGGTACCTACCTTTTGGCCCTCGTTATCGACGAGAATGACCTCTTCCCGGCGTTGCGGCATTTCTTCCCCTAACGATCAGAGTGTTTACTTTATGCATGGACACAGAACACTTGCTTGACGAGGTAACTGCGCATCAGCAGGTGGAACATGTCCTGGATGGGTTCTTTGCCGCGGCCAAGGAGCGCGCCGGGCGTATCAGTCCCAGCTACCTTAGCCTTTGGGAGACGCTCGAAAAATCCACTGCCGGCGGCAAGCGGCTGCGCCCCCGGATCGTGATGACCGCCTACACCCACCTTGGCGGACGGGACCTGGCGTCCGCGGCGCGGGTTGGCGCGGCCTTCGAGTTGCTGCACACGGCGCTGATCGTGCACGACGACGTGATTGACCTCGACTTCGTCCGCCGCGGACAGGACAACGTTCCCGGGGTGTACCGCCGGCGTGCCGAAGCCTCGGGGGACGCGCCGGATGCGGCCCGGCACCGGGGTCTCTCCGTAGGAATCATTGCCGGAGACCTGGCTCTCAGCGGAGCGTTCCGCATGCTGGACTCCGTCACCACGGATCCCTTCACCCGGGACACACTGGCCGGCATCCTGGACGAGGCGGTCTTCGCCTCGGCAGCCGGTGAGCTGATCGACGTCGATTTCTCCTTCCAGCCCGGTGCTCCGCCGGTTGGCGACATCCTTGACATGGAACGGCTGAAGACGGCTGTGTACTCCTTCGAGGCACCATTGCGGGCCGGAGCCGTACTGGCCGGAGCCGGGCCCGACGCCGTCGCGGCCCTGGGCCGGTTCGGCCGTGACACCGGCATCGCCTACCAGGTGGTGGATGACCTGCTGGGCGTCTTCGGTAATGAAAGCGCCACCGGAAAGTCCAGTATGGGGGACCTGCGGGAAGGCAAGCGTACGGTGCTGATCGCCTATGCCGCCCAGTCACCCCGCTGGGCAGAGCTGTCCGGCATCATTGGACGGCCGGACATGGGAGCGGCCGACGCCGAGCGGGCCAGGGAAATCCTGGTGGACTGCGGAGCCCGGGATTACGCCCGGAACCTCGCGGCGGACTACGCCGCCAGCGCCCGCAGCCACCTGGACTGCGCGGAACTTCCGGCCGGGCTCGCAGCGATGCTCGACGCCGTCGTCTCCTCCTCCGTGAACCGGGGCCGGTGAGCATGGCGCACGAAACCGGGCTCCGCCTCTACAACCGGGCCGCCATGGAAACTGCCGCAGTGATGATCAAGGCCTACTCGACGTCGTTCGGGCTGGCGTCGCGGCTGCTCCTGCCCCGGACCCGCCGGCAGATCGAAACGATCTATGCCCTGGTCCGCCTTGCCGACGAGATTGTCGACGGCGTCGCATCTGCCGCTGACATCCCTCCCGCCCAGATCCGGGGCCTGCTCGACGGTCTGGAAGCGGAGACCGCAGCGGCCATGCGCACCGGTTACAGCGTGAACCTGGTGGTTCATGCGTTTGCCCTGACCGCCCGCCGGACGGGTATCGGCACGGACCTGACCGAACCGTTCTTCCGCTCGATGCGCGCGGACCTGGACCGGGTGGAGCACAGCCAGGCGTCCTTCGACGATTATGTGTACGGGTCCGCGGAAGTGGTGGGGCTGATGTGCCTGCAGTGTTTCCTGGACGGCCGGGAGGTGCCGGCAGACGAGGAGAAGCGTCTCCGGGAAGGCGCCCAGCGGCTGGGCGCGGCGTTCCAGAAGGTGAACTTCCTGCGGGATCTGGCGGAGGACTTCGAGGCCCTGGGCCGCAGCTATTTCCCGGGCGTCACCGTAGACGCGTTCACGGAGGCGGACAAGCACCGGCTCCTGGACGACATTGAGGCGGACCTGCTGGTCTCCGGAGCGGCAATTGCCGGGCTTCCCCGGGAATCCCGCGCAGCCGTCCACCTGGCCCAGGAACTTTTCGCCGAGCTGGCCCGCCGGCTGCGCCGTACTCCGGCCGCAGCGCTGCGCACCACCAGGATCCGGGTGCCGAACCCGGTTAAGGTCCGGCTCGCAGCCGAAGCAGTGCTCACCCACGGCGTGCGCCGCAGCGCACGGTTCCTGTCCGCACCCGACGCCGAGAGGGCGCCATGATCCGCACCAGCACCTCCCGCCGGAAAACTTCCGGGCACGGGACAAAACGCAGCAGCGCACCGCAGCCGCGCACCGCCGTTGTGATCGGCGCCGGCATTACCGGTATCGCCACCGCCGCCCTGCTCTCCCGCGAAGGCCTGGACGTAACCGTCCTCGAAAAGAACGGGAGCATCGGCGGGCGGACGGGGAGCTGGGAGGCGGACGGCTTCCGGTTCGATACCGGCCCATCCTGGTACCTGATGCCCGAGGTGTTTGACCACTTCTTCCGGCTGATGGGCACCAGCGCCGCGGAGCAGCTGGACCTGGTGCAGCTGGATCCGGGGTACCGGGTCTACTTCGAAGGGGACCGCCATCCGGTGGACATCCAGGCCACCCGGGAGAAGAACATAGCCCTGTTCGAATCCCTGGAACCCGGTGCCGGCGCCAGGCTGGCTGCCTACCTCGAATCGGCGGAGGAGGTGTACGGCATGGCGAAGAAACGATTCCTCTACAGCACCTTCGCCTCCTTCACCCCGCTGCTCCGCCGCGACGTGCTGGCCCGCGGACCGCGGCTGGCGCGGCTGCTGCTGCAGCCGTTGAGCAGCTTCGTGGCGAAACGCTTCACGGACCCGCGGCTGCGGCAGATCCTCGGTTACCCGGCGGTGTTCCTCGGCTCTTCCCCGTTCATCACGCCCAGCATGTACCACCTCATGAGCCACCTGGATCTCGCCGACGGAGTGCTTTACCCGCAGGGCGGCTTCTCCCGGATCATCACGGCGATGGCTGACCTGGCGGAAGCCGAAGGCGTGAAGGTGCTGCTTAACGCCAACGCCACTTCGATCCGCACCACTTCCGGCACCGGGAAACCCCGGGCCACGGGAGTCCAGTACACCGATGCCGCCGGTTCCAGTGTGCTGCTGGAGGCGGACCTGGTTGTTTCCGCCGCAGACCTGCATCACACCGAGACGGTGATGCTGCCGGCAGAACTGCAGACCTATCCGGAGAAGTACTGGGAGCGCCGGGTACCGGGACCGGGAGGCATCCTGCTGCACCTGGGAGTGAAGGGGGAACTGCCGCAGCTGCTGCACCACACGCTGCTCTTCACCCGGGACTGGAAAGCGAACTTCGACAAGATTTTCGGAACGGACACCCAGGTGCCGGACCCGGCCTCGCTGTATGTCTGCAAACCCAGCGCCACTGACCCGGGTGCCGCCCCCGCCGGGCACGAGAACCTGTTTGTCCTGGTGCCCGTTCCCTCCGACCCAGCGCTTGGCTCCGGTGGAATCGACGGCACCGGGGACCCGGGCCTTGAGTCGCTGGCAGACTCCGTGATTGAACAGATCGCCGCCTGGGCGGACATCCCTGACCTCGCTGAACGCATCACCCTGCGCCGCACGGTCGGTCCGGGTGATTTCAGCGCTGACTTCAACTCGTGGCGGGGGACCCTGCTGGGCCCCGCGCACGTGCTGAAGCAGAGCGCCTTCTTCCGCGGGTCCAATGCCAGCCGGAAGGTGGACGGACTGCTCTACGCGGGCGGGTCCACCCTCCCCGGCATCGGCCTGCCCATGTGCCTGATCAGCGCCGAACTGGTGCTGAAACGGCTGCGCGGCGAGACCGGCACCGAAGCCCTGCCCGAGCCGGTTCCCGGGGCCCGTACCGCCGGTGCCCGCACCGCGGACGGCGCAGCCTGATGGGTGCGCTCTACCTGCTGTGCCTGCTGGCCTCGATCGGCTGCATGGTGCTGCTCGACCACCGCTTCCGGCTGTTCTTCTTCGCCGCTCCCTGGCGGGCCGCCGTCGTGCTCGGGACGGGCCTGGTGTTTTTCCTGGTCTGGGACCTCTATGGAATCGGCCTGGACATCTTCTACCGGGGGGAGACCCGGTTCATGCTCGGCGTGGAACTGGCACCGCACCTCCCGCTCGAGGAAGCATTTTTCCTCGCCTTCCTCTGCTACCTGACCATGGTGCTCTACGGCCTGATCCGGGTCCTGGGCCCGCGTCTGGCCTCCCGGTCCCGCAGCGGGAAGCTGCGCAGCCCAGGAGGGGTGCAGCGTTGACGTACTGGCTCCTGAACCTGTGCTTTCTGGTGCCCGCCGCTCTGGTGCTCACCGCCGCTCTGATCCGCCGGCGCAGGAGAAGCCGCAGCAACCGGGCTTTCCTCGCCACGCTGGGCGCCGCCGCCGCCGTCCTGCTCCTCCTGACCGCCGTCTTCGATAACCTGATGATCACCGCCGGACTCTTTGGCTACAATCCGGATCGGATCTCCGGGGCCTTCCTCGGGCTCGCGCCGCTGGAGGACTTCGCCTATCCGCTGGCCGCCGTCCTGCTGCTGCCGGCCCTGTGGGAACTGCTCGGTTCCGGCAAACCCCTTCGGGAGGAAAACCCATGAGCGCGCCCGCCATCAGAACCCCCGGATCCACTCTGCGGATGCTGCTGGTCGCTTCCCGGCCGCTGTCCTGGGTGAACACCGCCTATCCTTTCGCCGCGGCCTACCTGCTGACCGCAGGGCAGATCGACCTGACCTGGATCATCGGTACCCTGTATTTCCTGGTGCCGTACAACCTGGCGATGTACGGCATCAACGATGTTTTCGACTACGAGTCGGACCTTCGGAACCCGCGCAAGGGCGGGGTGGAAGGCGCCCTGCTGGACCGCAGCTTCCACCGGGTCACGCTGCTGGCCGCCATAGGGTCCAACGTGCCGTTCCTGGTGCTGCTGGTGCTGCTGGGCTCCCCGCTCTCCTGGCTGGTGCTGGCGGTGAGCGTGTTCGCCGTCGTTGCCTACAGTGCTCCCGGGCTCCGGTTCAAGGAACGGCCGTTCCTGGACTCCATCACCTCCAGCACGCACTTCGTCTCCCCGGCCCTCTATGCGCTGGTGCTGGCCGGTGCGGACTTCACCTCCGGGCTGTGGGCTGTGCTGGGTGCATTTTTCCTGTGGGGGATGGCCAGCCAGGCCTTTGGCGCAGTCCAGGATGTGCTGCCGGACCGGGAAGGCGGGATCTCCTCGATTGCCACCGTCCTGGGAGCCCGGGCCGTGGTCTGGTTCGCCGCCGCAGCCTACCTGGCCGCCGGGCTGCTGATGCTCCTGGCACCGTGGCCGGCCCTGCTCGGCTCGCTGCTGGCAGTGCCGTACCTGCTGAACCTGCTCCCGTTCCTCTCGATCACCGATGAAGGCTCGGAGCAGGCCAACGCCGGCTGGAAGCGGTTCCTGAAACTGAACTTCCTCACCGGGTTCCTGGTGACCATGCTGCTCATTTGGTACTGGCCCTCGCGCTAGCGGACAGCCCCGCGGTTAACGACAAAGCGGCCGGACCCCAGGACGGGGTCCGGCCGCTTTGCGCGCCAGGCGGGCAGATTACTCCGCGACGCCCACGTACTCGGCCTGCTCGTTGGCCGTGGTCTCACCGGCGGCGAGGCTGGCACGCAGCTTCGCGCCGAGGTCCGGATCAACATTCGTCCAGTACTGGATGGCAGCTTCGCGGATGTGCGGGCGCTGCACACCGGAAACGGCACCGGTGATGGTCTCCAGGAAACGCTCCTTGGCGGCGTCATCGAAGACCTCGCGGTAGAGCGTTCCGGCCTGGCCGAAGTCGCTGTCCTCGGAGTGCAGGGTGGCGGCGGAACGCACCAGCGCGCCGTCGTCTTCCCAGCTGCCTTCGCCGGCGAGGCCCTGATCGGCAACCGGGCCGCCCAGGGTGTTCGGGGCGTAGACCGGGGTCTCCGGGGAGTTGAAGAAGTGGCGCTGGGAGCCATCCTGCGAGTAGTTGTGAACCGGTGCCTTCGGTGCGTTGACCGGCAGCTGGTTGTAGTTGGTGCCAACGCGGTAGCGCTGGGCATCCGGGTAGGAGAAGATGCGGGCCATCAGCATCTTGTCCGGGCTGGCGCCGATGCCGGGAACCAGGTTCGCGGGGGACAGGGCAACCTGCTCGATCTGCGCGAAGAAGTTCTCCGGGTTGCGGTTCAGCGTGTGCGTACCGACCTTGATCAGCGGGTAATCCGCGTGCGGCCAGACCTTGGTCAGGTCGAACGGGTTGAACCGGTAGGTCTTGGCGTCTTCGTACGGCATGACCTGAACGTGCAGGTCCCAGGACGGGAAGTTGCCGGCAGCAATGTTCTCGTACAGGTCGCGGCGGTAGTAATCAGCGTCTGCGCCGGCGATCTTCTCAGCCTCGGCACCCGTGATCTCATGGTTGCCCTGGTTGGAGGTGAAGTGGTACTTCACCCAGAAGCGCTCACCGGCAGCGTTGATCCACTGGTAGGTGTGCGAGCCGAAGCCGGGCATTTCACGCCAGGAACGCGGCAGGCCGCGGTCGCCCATCAGGTAGGTCACCTGGTGTGCGGACTCGGGGGAGTTGGTCCAGAAGTCCCACTGCATGTCGGCGTCGCGCAGGCCGGAACCCGGAAGGCGCTTCTGCGAGTGGATGAAGTCGGGGAACTTGATGCCGTCGCGGATGAAGAACACCGGGGTGTTGTTGCCGACGATGTCGTAGTTGCCCTCGGAGGTGTAGAAACGCATGGCGAAGCCACGCACGTCGCGCCAGGTGTCGGGCGAGCCCATCTCGCCGGCAACCGAGGAGAACCGCTGCACGGTCTCGGTGGTGGTGCCGGGCTGGAAAACAGCCGCACGGGTGTACTTGGACACGTCTTCGGTGACGGTGAATTCGCCGAACGCGCCGCCGCCCTTGGCGTGCACGATGCGCTCCGGGATCCGCTCCCGGTTGAACTGGGCCAGCTTCTCGACCAGGTAGCGGTCGTGGAGGACAACCGCGCCGTCAGCACCGGTGCTCAGCGAGTGTGCGTCACTGGCAACCGGAGTGCCGGTCTGGGTAGTGGTGAAGTTCGACATTCTCTCTCTTTCTTGTGGATGAACTGGTAAGTCGATGGGTCAGGAAGTCTTTGCTGCGCTGTCCGGGCCGGCATCAGCTGCCTTGGCTGCACAGTCTGCGCAGAGGCCCTGGTACAGGACATCGGCGATCTGGATGCTCATGCCGTGGGTGTCGCTCGGCGTCAGGCAGGGTGCGTGCCCGACGGCGCAGTCCACGTCCTCGATCCGCCCGCAGCCGGTGCAGATCGCGTGGTGGTGGTTGTCATCCACTCGGGTTTCGTAGCGCGCCGGCGAATGCGGCGGCTCGATCCGGCGGAGGAGTCCGGTCTCGGTCAGGTCGGCCAGGACTACGTACACGGACTGCAGGCTAATGTCCGGAAGGGTGGCCCGGACTGCGGCCGCGACGTCATCCGCTCCGGCGTGCGGAGCGGAGTCGACGGCCTCCAGCACTGCCAGGCGCTGCTTGGTCACCCGGCGTCCGTGTGCACGCAACTCGGCCGACCACTTGTTAGTGGCCGCCGCTGAGGCTGCTGTGGAAGTCATGACCTAGAGCATACTCCCTTATTCTGACTAGTTCATAATAAGGACAGCCTAAGCTGGCGTTAGGGTGGTGGTACCGGCAGCATGGGCTGCCGTCCGGAAGGAGCCAGAATGCCCGGAACGGGGCCACAAACACACACGCAGACCCAGGTTCAGCGCCTGCAGATTGGGGAGTACGACGTCGGACTGCGCACCTCCGGCACTGCCGGCCCGGATGTAGTCCTGATCCACGGCATTGGCGCTTCGGCACGCTACTTCGAGCGGCTGGCCGGGGAACTGTCCGCAGACAACAGAGTGCACTGCGTTGAGCTGCCTGGGCACGGTGGCCTGCCGCGCCCGCCGCGGGTGCTGTCCATGGCAGGCTATGGCGGTGTCGTCGTCCAGGCGCTGCAGGCCGCCGGAATCAGCCGGGCCCAGCTGGTGGGGCATTCCATGGGCTGCCAGGTCACGGTGGAGGCCGCACTCCAGGCTCCTGACCTGGTGTCGTCGGTGCTGCTGTTGGCGCCTACCGTCAACCGGGCAGAGCACGCCACCGTGCTGCAGGCCCTCCGGCTGGCCCAGGACACGCTGCACGAGAGCCTCGACGTCAACCGGATCGTGTTCACCGACTATCTTCGCGCCGGGCCGCGGTGGTACCTCGAGACGCTCCGGCAGATGATGGAGCACCGCCTGGAGGAACGCCTGGCCCTGGTCGCCCCGCCCGTCGGGGTGGTCCGCGGTGCCAAGGACCCGATTGTGCCGGCTTCCTGGCTCGCCCGGCTGGAGCAGGCCCGGCCTGGAACCCTGCTGGGTGAAATTCCGGAGTCGCCGCACGTGTTGATGTGGAACCGTCCGGTTGAAACCGCTGCATGGGTGCGCAGGATGGGGGAGGCAGGGGCGTGAGCCCCGAAGCTGCCGGAAGGGTCCGACGCCCGTCCGCCGCACCTCCGGTGCTCCGCCGGCTGCGCCGTCGAATGGGGTTCGCCGCTGCCTGGGCCGCCGACTACGCCTACGTTGTCCGCTGGCAGGTCCAGGGGTTCCTGGCTCCTGTGGACCCCGGGGTTTACCGGCATCCGGCGTCGGAGACCGGGCGGCGCGAACCGGTTCTCCTGATCCCCGGGGTGTACGAGAACTGGCAGTTCCTGCGGCCACTCGCTCAGCACCTGGCGGACCGCGGACATCCCGTCCACGCCGTACGGACTCTCGGATACAACCGTGGCACGGTCGAGGAAATGGCCCGGCGGGTGGAGGCCTATCTGCGGCTGCAGGGAATTGAACACGCTGCCATCGTGGCGCACAGCAAGGGCGGCCTCATTGGGAAGAAGCTCATGCTGGGGCCTGAAGGGCACCGGGTCAGCCGCATGGTTGCGGTCAATACCCCATTCTCCGGCTCGCCGTATGCCCGCCTTTTCCTGGCTCCCTCCATCCGCGCCTTCTCGCCGCGGGACCGGCACCTGCGAGGGCTGCAGGCGAAGCTCGACGTCAACTCCCGCATCACCTCGGTCTATGCTTCCTTCGATCCGCACATACCCGGCGGCAGCCGGCTCGAAGGCGCGCGCAACATCGTCCTGGACGCCATGGGCCACTTCCGGCCCATCGGCGACCCGGCGCTGCACCGGATAGTCTCCGAGGAAGTGGCCCGGGGCGCCGCCGGGGAACTGGACGGGGGAGTCCCTTCTCCAGAGGACTGACTGCTCCGGCGTGAGCGCGATCCACGGGGTAGCATCGGGAGAACATTTGGGTACGGCAACCGGGGGACAACACGTGATGGCCATGTCATGGATAGGTGCGCTCTTTTTCATTCTGTACGTAGTGGTGGTGGCCGCGTTGGCTGTCCTGGTGGTGTGGGCACTGGTGCTGCTGATCATCTTCCTTCGGCTGCGGATTGCCGAGCTGCGGCGCCTGCAGGCCGGTGCGGACCCCGCCGGCAGCACGGACCCCGCCGGTACCGCCGGCCCGTAGCCGAGGCCCTCCCTCGCCCGGCCCTTTGGGACGGCGCCCCTGCCCCCGCACTTTGGGACGGCGCCCCTGACCCCGCATCTGGGACGGGGGCCCGGCCGGACGTAACCAGGCGGGGTCCGTGCGGCAACTCACCTAGACTGCACTGGTGCCAAGACTGCTAGCTGACCTGACCCCCCTGCGTGAAAGTCCGGAATACCGCCGGCTGTGGACGGGGACGGCGCTCTCGGCGGTCGGCACCCAGCTCACCCTGGTTGCGGTGAGCCTGGAAGTCTATGACCTGACCCAGTCCAGCCTCTACGTCGGTATGCTCGGCGTGGTCGGGCTGGCGCCGCTGGTCCTGGCAGGCCTCTATGGCGGATCCGTGGTGGATGCTTATGACCGCCGCAAGGTCGCGCTCTTTTCCGCAGTGATCCTGTGGGTCACCACCATCGGCATCGCCGCACAGGCCTGGTTCGGTGTGGGCAACGTCTGGCTGCTGTTTGCGCTCATTGCGGTCAACTCCGGTGCTGCCGGACTGAACCACCCCGCCCGCAGCGCCATCATTCCGCGGTTGGTCCGGCCAGAGCTGCTGCCGGCGGCAAACGCCCTGAGCATGATCACCTTTGGCCTCGCCATGACGGCTGGGCCGCTCCTTGCCGGTGTGCTGGTGGGCCAGGTGGGCTACGGCTGGACCTACACGATCGACGTCGTCACCTTCACCTTCGCCATGTGGGCGCTGTACCGGCTGCCGCCCATGCCTCCGGAAGGGGAGGTCCAGAAAGCCGGCCTGAAATCGGTCCTGGCCGGTTTCGCCTTCCTGGGCACCCGCCCCAACATCCGCATGACGTTCATCGTTGACCTGGCCGCAATGGTGCTGGCCCAGCCGCGGGCACTGCTCCCGGCCATCGGGGCGCTGATGCTTGGCGGCGGAGCGGAAACCGTCGGCATCCTGCTTGCCGCAGTGGCGGCCGGGTCCCTCCTGGCCGGCCTCTTCTCCGGTCCGCTGGGCCTGGTGCGGCGGCAGGGGCTGGCAGTGATGTGGTCGGTGGTTGCCTGGGGACTTTCCGTGGCAGCGTTTGGGGCCGTGGTGGTCATGGCAGGAGAGCACGACGGCGGCGGCGTCTCGCCCTGGCTGCTCCCGGCAGCGCTCGCCATGGGGGTGGCCGGTGTGGCGGACTCGATCAGCGGTATCTTCCGGTCAACGATTCTGCAGTCCGCTACTCCGGATGCCATGCGGGGGCGGCTGCAGGGAGTTTTCGTGGTGGTCGTCGCCGGCGGTCCGCGGCTGGGGGACCTGGTGTCCGGTCTGGATGCTTCCTTCCTGGGTGAAGGCTGGGCAGCTGTGGCCGGAGGACTGGCCTGCGTGGCCGCCGTCGCCGTCCTGGCCAAAGTGCAGCCGGGGTTCGCCCGTTATGACGCCCGCAACCCGGTGCCGTAGGCACGGTATCCCTGCAGTGGCGCGGAACAGTGTGGCACGCTTGAGCGTTAAAGCCTTACAGAAACGTACTGAAACGTAACGCGGAAGGTCTTGGACCGGCTGGCCTGAGGGGCGGCGGGGCCTTCCGCCCAGGAAGGATCGTGTACACGTGCACCAACATTTCAACGGTTTGAAGACTGCGGCCCTTTTCGGGGTGCTCTTCGCCGTGCTGCTGGCCATCGGCGGCCTGCTTTCCAGCGGCACGGGCAACTCGTCGTTCATCTGGATTTTCCTGCTGATCGGCCTCGCAACCACGGCCTACAGCTACTGGAACAGTGACAAGCTGGCCATCCGGGCCATGCATGCCGTTCCGGTCACCGAGGCGCAGGCACCGGAAATGTACCGGATTGTCCGCGAGCTGTCAGCGAAGGCCAACCAGCCGATGCCGCGGCTCTACATTTCACCCACGATGGCCCCGAATGCCTTCGCCACCGGACGCAACCCGAAAAACGCTGCGGTCTGCTGCACCCAGGGCATTCTGCAGCTGCTCAATGAACGTGAACTGCGCGGCGTGCTGGGCCATGAGCTGATGCACGTCTACAACCGGGACATCCTGACCTCCTCGGTTGCCGGCGCGATTGCCGGTGTGATCACCTCCCTGGGCCAGTTCCTGCTCTTCTTTGGCGGCGGCGACCGCCGCAACGCCAACCCGCTGGCCATGATCGCGATGGCGATCCTCGCACCGCTGGCCGCCAGCCTGGTCCAGATGGCCATTGGCCGCACCCGGGAGTACGACGCCGACGAAGACGGCGCAAAGCTCACTGACGATCCGCTGGCGCTCGCCTCCGCGCTGCGCAAGCTGGAGTCCGGAACCCAGCAGGCTCCGCTGCCCAACAGCGACCAGAAGCTGGTCAACGCCTCCCACCTGATGATCGCCAACCCCTTCCGCAACGGCGTCAAGGGCCTGCTGGCCACCCACCCGCCGATGGCGGACCGCATCCGCCGGCTGGAGAACATGGCCGGCCGCCCGCTCGGTTCCTAACCAGGCACCCCACTAGCACCGCTGCCGGACCAGGCAGCGCCCAGCAGGAAAGGAAGGCGGATCGGTGCGCTTGATCCTCGTGCGGCACGGCCAGACGCCGTCCAACATTGAACGGCTTCTGGACACGGAGGCACCCGGGCCCGGGCTCACCGAACTGGGACTGGCCCAGGCGGCGTCTCTGCCGCAGGCACTGGGACACGAGCAGGTGAGCGCGGTTTTCGCGTCCAACCTCATCCGTACGCAGCTCACGGCCGAGCCGCTGGCAAACGCGCTGGCCCAGCCGGTTGAGGTGCGGGACGGGCTGCGGGAGATCTCTGCCGGAGACCTGGAGATGCGCGGGGACCCGGAGTCCATCCGCTCCTACCTGCAGACCGTGTATGCGTGGGTGAACGGCGACCTCTCCGTGTCCATGCCCGGCGGGCCGGACGGCGCGGAAACACTGGGCCGGTTCGACGAGGTGGTTGCGGAACTGCACCGCGCCGGCCACCAGGTGCCGGTGATTTTCAGCCACGGGGCGATCATCCGGGCCTGGGCCACCTCCCGGGCCCACAACGTTGGGCCGGACTTCATCATCCACAACGCCCTAAGCAACACCGGCATCGTGGTGCTGGAATCCAGGAGGCGCCCTGAAGCGCACGGCCATTCCTGGGAATTGCTGACCTGGATGGGTGAAGCGGTCGGCGGCGCGGCCCTGCAGGATTCCGGCACCGACGGACCAGCAGCGGACGACGTCGAGCTGGCGCCGTAGCCCAGCCCCGCAGACGACGACGGCGGCGCCCGTCCCGGTGGTTTCACCATCGGGGGAGGCGCCGCCGTCGTTCATCAGCCGTTATTCCGGCGTGAAGCCGCCCTGGCCGGCGGAAGGCTAGCGGAAGTTGATGAACTGAAGGTCGACGTCGAGGTCCGCGCCCTTGAGCAGCGCCATCGTGGCCTGCAGATCATCACGGGACTTGGAGCTGACCCGCAGCTCGTCGCCCTGGATCTGGGACTTGACGCCCTTGGGCCCCTCGTCACGGATCAGCTTGTTGATCTTCTTGGCCTGATCCTGGGCGATCCCTTCCTTCATGGTGCCCTCAATCCGGTATTCCTTGCCGGAAGGGTAAGGCTCGCCGTCGTCGAAGGACTTCAGCGAGATGCCCCGCTTCACCAGCTTGGACTGGAACACGTCCAGTACGGCCTTGACCCGGTCTTCGGAGTTGGCCTTCATCAGGATCTTCTCGCCGTTGAAATCGATCTCCGCGCCAACACCCTTGAAGTCGTAGCGCTGGGCGATTTCCTTCTGTGCCTGGTTCAGGGCGTTGGCGACTTCCTGCTTGTCGATCTTGCTAACGACGTCGAATGTCGACTCACTGGCCATGGTGGCTCCTTGGTAGTTCGGTTGTTCCTGCCCACCAGCCTAATAGGTGGGCTGCGCCCGCGGGCAGTCCAGCGTTCACAGCGCGCGTCCAGCCGGCATGCACCGCTCTCACATTCGGCCGGGAAAAGGTGAAGGCATGAACAAGGAGAACACCGATCCCACCCAGCCTGTGCCAGCTCCTGCAACTTCATCCTGGTTCAATGGAGTCCGCTTCCGCACCGCCGCGGCATCCTCTGTCCTCGCCGCGGTTTCCGTCACGGGAATTGGCGCCTCAGCCGCCCAGGCCCGTGAACCGGAGACCGGCAGCTTCTCATTCCCCGCGGGCAGCCAGACCGGGGCAGCGGCTGCCATGGACACGGCTGCAGCCATCAGCACCGTGCGGGTTCCCAGCAGCGAGGAGCGTCTGGCCGGAGTGCGGCGGGACCTCGCCAACGCCGTTTCCTGGGGGAGCGTCACGGCGGATCAGGCGGAGCGTTTCTACGCCCAGATCAGTGCCCGGATCGCCCGCGGACTGTGACTCAGGAGCCCGATTCGTATCTGGGGAGAATTTTCTGTAAAGTTGTCTTGCCCGCGGTTACCGCGGACAAAGTCTTCGCAAGAAGGCCTTCGGCAGATTACCCGAGCGGCCAAAGGGGGCTGACTGTAAATCAGCTGGCAATGCCTACGGGGGTTCGAATCCCTCATCTGCCACCGAAGAAGACCCGTTCCAGCCACTGGCTGGGACGGGTTTTTCGCTGTCCGGAAACTTTGAGCGGGCTGAATCCGCCCAGGCCAAAAAGTTGGCCGGAAAACTCACCCGTCCGGGCACGTCCCGGCGCCTCAATTGGCTAGGCGGTCTAGTCTTCTTAAGCATGAACGAGGACACGGCACTGGATCCCCTGGCCGAAGAATTCCGGGAAGCTCTGCGTGAAGCAGTATTCCTTGTGCGCCACATGGACACCGAGTTCGGCCTCACCAGCAACCAGCTTGGCACCCTGCGGATGGTGTCCGGAGACGGTATGCGGGTCAGCGACATTGCCCGCAACCTCGGCGTCAAGGTTCCCAGCGCCACCGAACAGATCATCCGGCTGGAACACGCCGGACTGGTCCGGCGCACGCAGGATCCGGACGATTCGAGGGGAGTCCGGGTGACGCTGACCCCCGACGGCGAGCACAAACTCGTGGTGGAAACCGCCCGGCGCGCTGCCCTGATGGCCAGCCTGCTGGCGCAGCTGGCGGAAACGGAACGCGAGAAGCTGCGCCAGGCCCTGCCGGTCATCGCGAAAGTGACCCGGATGGGTTTTTCGTCCGTCGGTTAGCCTGGCGCTTCACCGCTGAGCGAACAATTGCAGACATCGCCGCGGGGGACCGATAGCGTTGAAGCTATGGCAACTATTGACATCACCGAGGCAACGTTCCCTGAGACCATTGAGGACAACGACATTGTGTTCGTTGACTTCTGGGCTGATTGGTGCGGCCCGTGCAAGCAGTTCGCACCGGTTTACGACGCCGTCTCGCAGCAGCATGAGGACATCACCTTTGCGAAGGTGGACACCGAAGCCGAGCAGGGGCTCGCCGCTGCCGCAGGAATTACCTCGATCCCCACACTGATGGCCTTCCGCGAAAAGGTCCTGGTCTTCTCCCAGCCCGGCGCCCTCAACGCCAACCAGTTCAGCGAACTGGTTGAAGCGGTCAAGGGCCTGGACATGAAGGCCGTCCACGAGCAGATTGCCGCCCAGGAAAAGGGCCAGGCTGCTGCCGGCCAGGACGGCCAGGTCAACTAGCGCGCTCGTTCCGCCGGGCTTTTAGCGACGGGGAGTTCCTCCACACCGGAGGGACTCCCCGTTGTTGGTTAAGCCGCGGGTCGGCGGTGGGTGGCGGTGGGCTGGCGCGCTGGATGGCGGTCCCCGCCAGAACATGAAAGCCCGTGCCGGGCCGGACCCCGGACAGCGGTAGAGCACCCTGCGCCGTGCAGGCTGCTCATCTATCGTGGCTCCTGGCTGCTGCCCGACCCGCCGCCATGAAACGCGCAGGAACCCGTGCCCCCTCACCCGGTTGGCTGAGATGCCCGAATTTCACTCCTAGCCGTGCTGGAGCTTCCGTTGTAGGCTCTGAGCTCCCGGGGGGAGTAGGCAGCCTTGGGCTGCCTGCCGGGAGTACCAGTCAATGAAGACCCAGGTAACAAGGCGAGGAATATACATGAGCGGCAATCGAGCAATTGCATATATCGAACCCGGTGTTGTGGAAGTCCAGGACATCGACTATCCCACTTTTGAACTCAAGGACGGTCCGGGCGTTAACCCGGCCAACGTGGGCCGGAAACTGCCCCACGCGGCCATCCTGAAGGTAGTAACCACGAATATCTGCGGTTCGGACCAGCACATGGTCCGTGGCCGCACCACTGCACCGCCAAACCTGATTCTGGGCCATGAGATCACCGGCGAGGTCGTGGAAACCGGCCCCGGCGTCGAGTTCATCAAGGTTGGCGACCTGGTGTCGGTACCCTTCAACATTTCGTGCGGCCGCTGTAAAAACTGCAAGGAACGCAAAACCGGAGTCTGCCTGAATGTGAATCCGGACCGGCCCGGCAGTGCCTATGGGTACGTGGACATGGGCGGTTGGGTCGGCGGGCAGGCCGAGTACGCACTGGTGCCATACGCGGACTGGAACCTGCTGAAGTTCCCGGACAAGGACCAGGCGATGGAGAAGATCATGGACCTGACCATGCTCTCCGACATTTTCCCTACGGGATATCACGGTGCCATCACCTCCGGCGTGCGGACCGGTTCCACGGTCTACATTGCCGGCGCGGGGCCCGTGGGCCTCGCCGCCGCCGCGAGCGCGCAGCTGCTCGGCGCCGCCGTCGTCATAGTGGGAGACCTCAATGAAGACCGGCTGGCCCAAGCCCGCAGCTTCGGCTGCGAGACGGTGGACATTTCCAAGGGCGATCCGAGGGACCAGATTGAGCAGCTGCTCGGTGTTCCCGAGGTGGACTGCGGTGTGGACGCCGTGGGCTTCGAGGCCCGCGGCCACGGGCACGGCTCAGGTACGGAAGCTCCGGCGACCGTGCTCAACTCGCTTATGGACGTCACCGCGGCCGGCGGCGCCCTGGGCATCCCGGGCCTCTACGTTACGGGAGATCCGGGTGGAGTCGACGAAGCCGCCAAGGTGGGGTCCCTGTCCCTGAGCCTGGGCACCGGCTGGGCGAAGTCCCTGTCCTTCACCACCGGCCAGTGCCCGGTGATGAAGTACAACCGGGACCTGATGATGGCCATCCTTAATGACAAGGTGCAGATCGCCAAGGCCGTCAACGCTACTGCCATCAACCTGGACGGAGCACCGGAGGCCTACCGCGAGTTCGACTCGGGCGCTGCCCGCAAGTACGTGATTGACCCGCACGGGGTGACCGGGGCGAACGCGAACTAGCGCCCGGCACCCTCAGCACCAGTCCGGACGGCCAGTCCGGACGGCTAACCCGGCGGACATACGCCGCTGATCCAACCGGGGCACCGGGGCCGGCACTCAACAGTGTCGGCCCCGGTGCCCCGGTTGCGTCCTTTTGCCTTCTAATGTCCGGTGCCGCGCACGTAAACTCGTCTCGCCGGGGACATCCCGCCACATCTCATGGCACCCCGGCGGCCCACCACTCATGCGGTACGAGAGTTGGAAGCGGGGACCAGATGCGCGCACCCCTGGCATTCGGCAGTGACTTTCCAAGGAACGTGGCACAGACAGGTGCGGCGGCGGGCCCGGGGCGTGGCTCCGGTTCGGGGGCTGCGCCCGCTGCAGTGCAGCCCGCTGCACCGCTCCCGGCAGCATTGAGGAGACCGGGCACTCCAGGCGCGGGAGGCCCGCGGTGAACGGGGCGGATACCGCCTGGGTTCTGGTCTGCGCCGGTCTGGTGCTGTTTATGACACCCGGGCTGGCGCTTTTCTACGGCGGTATGGTCCCGGTGCGCAATGTGCTGACGATGATGATGCAGAACATCATTCCGCTCGGCATCATCACGATCACCTGGATCCTGGTTGGATACACGCTGGCCTTCAGCAACAAGGGCTCATCAGTGTTCGGCGAGTTTGACGCCTGGGCGCTGATCAACGTGGACACCCCCCAGTTCCACACCGTGGCCGCGGGAGTCACCATCCCGGCGCTCGCGTTCGTTGCCTACCAGATGATGTTCGCGATTATCACGCCGGCGCTGCTGACGGGTGCGACGGCGGGCCGGCTGCGGTTCGCCGGCTGGACGGTCTTCCTGGCAGCGTTCTCGATCCTCGTCTACCCGCAGGTTGCCCGGTGGCTCTGGCACCCGAAGGGCTGGCTCGCGCAGCTCGGAGCCCAGGACTGGGCCGGCGGAATAGTGGTCCATGCTTCCGCTGGAGCGGCTGCCATCGCGGTCCTGCTGGTGGTGGGCCGGCGCCGCGGCTGGCCGCAGGTGAAGACCTCGCCGAACAACCTGCCGCTGATGCTTGTCGGCGCGGGAATCCTGTGGTTTGGCTGGTTCGGGTTCAACGCCGGTGACGGGCTGCAGGCAAACGCGATAGCCGCCCAGGCCCTGGTGAACACACATGTTGCCGGCGGAGCGGCGATGCTGACCTGGCTGCTTGTGGAACGCCTAACCAGCGGCCATTCAACCCTGGTAGGCGGGGTCTCCGGTGCGGTCGCCGGGCTGGCGACCATCACTCCCTGCGCCGGGTTCGTCAACACCGGATCGGCGCTCATCATCGGGCTGATCGCCGGTGTTGTCTGCTGCTTCGCGGTGCGGCTCAAGCATGTCCTCCATTACGACGACGCACTGGACGTGATTGCCGTGCACTTCATCGGCGGGGTGACCGGCTCGTTGCTGCTGGGGTTCTTCGCCGACAGCGAGATAAATCCGGTGAGCGGCGACGGTGTGTTTGCCGGTGGGGGAGGGCTTCTTCTGTGGCACCAGGTGGTGGCCATCATCTGCGTGGTGCTGTTTTCCTTCGTGCTCAGCTGGGTTATCGCAGCGGTTATCAGCAGGACCATCGGACTGCGCGAACCTGGTCCGGAACAGGATTCCCTGGACCGGGTGCAGCAGGGCCAGGCGGCTTACTCGCTGGGCGGGATCGCTTCCCGGCCCACGGCCAGCGGACGGGGCATGAGAGCGGTGCCGGAGCAGACCGGGCAGCCCCGGGCACCGCGGCACCTGATCAGTGCAATCGTCAACACTGACCGGATCGACGGGCTGCGGGACGCCCTGCTGGTTGCCGGCGCCCTGTCAATCGAACTGATGGAGACGACGGTGTACACCGGCCGGGACCGCACCGAGGTATTCCGCTCCGACGTCCGAAAGCTGGACTTCGAAGACCGGCTGCGGGTGTACACGGCGGTGGACAACGAGCACGAGGAAGCTGTTGCCGCGGTGCTGCGCCGTTTTGGGGCAGAACCGGAGTCCATTCACCGGCTGGACCTTACCTCGTAGCGGTTCCTCCCCGGAAGCGGGTGCCTTGCCTTCCGGGGAGGGCAAGGTTAGCCGCGGTGGAGAGCGACCGGCTCTGCGAGCAGGGCGCTGAGGGATTCATCGAGATCCTGCTTGGCAGCGCCCTTGGCATGGCGGGCAAGATCGTCCTCCGACGCCCACTGCTCGGTCAGGACAATCCGTTCCTCCGACTCTTCGGTGATTTCATAGCGCAGGCAGCCGGGCTCGGAGAGGACCTGCTCAATCGCGATTTCCAAGGCCAGCTTTACGCGGAAGAACTCTCCGGGGTTGGGAGTGAAAACAGCGGTCAGGTCAACGGGTGCAGTCATAAAGACAACTCTAGATGCCCAAGCCCGCCAGCTCGTTCCGCAGCGCGGCGACGTGTCCTGCAGCGTCCACCTGGTACTGGGCCAGTGCCACCCGGCCATCGGAATCCACAACGACGGTGGAACGCAGCACGCCCTCCACGGTTTGCCCGTTGAGGACCTTAGGCCCCCAGGCGCCGTAGGCGCGGGCAACGGCGTGGTCCTCATCGGAAAGAAGCGGGAAGGTGAGGCCCAGATCCTCCGTGAACTCAGCCAGGGCCTGGAGCGGGTCGGGGGAGATACCCAGAACGTCGTAGCCCGCGCCCTGCAGCGAGGCGAGGCTGTCGCGGAAATCGCAGGCTTCGGTGGTGCAGCCCGGCGTCGCCGCCTTGGGATAGAAGTAGACAATGACGTTTCTGCCCCGATAATCGGCAAGTGAGACCTGCCGGCCAACGGCATCAGGCAGGGTGAAACCGGGGGCTTCGCCGCCGGGCTGGAGACGGAGCGGGGACTGGAACTGTTTCGTTGTCATGAGAATCCTTCGGTAGGGGTGGGTGATTCAAGTCTGCGGCCGGGTGGTCAGCGGGTTTCCACCGGCTCGGGCAGCGGTCCGCGGGCAAGCTGTCCGGCGATCTCCGCGCCCACCTGTTCCAGGAGCGGTCCAGCACCGGCCATGGATTTGTCCGTGTCGGCTTCCAGTGCCGTCAGGGCATAGGTGCGCTGGAAGCCCGCCGCGCGGAGCTGGTCATCATGCAGGGTCGTGCGCCCGCAGACGGCGATTGCAGGCACACCCGCCGCGGCAGCTGCCCGGGCAACACCCAACGGGGTTTTACCGAGCAGGCTTTGCTCATCGAGGCTGCCTTCACCGGTGATAACGAGGTCCGCACCGGCCAGCCGGTCCGCAAGCCCGGTGAATTCCAGGACGACGTCGATGCCTGGCCGGCGGTCCGCCGCAAGGACCGCGAGCGCCGCGAACCCGACGCCGCCGGCTGCTCCTGCCCCCGGAGCCTTAGCGGCTGCCGCTGCGCGCGGTCCGAAATGCTGCCCGAGGACTTCCACGAAGCGTGCCAGAGCTGCATCGAGCAGCTGGAGGTCGCCGGCAGAGGCACCCTTCTGCGGTCCGAAGACCGCTGCGGCACCGTCCGGTCCGAGCAGCGGATTGTCCACGTCGCTGGCCAGCACAAACCGTGCTTCCCGCAGCCGCGGGTCGAGGGCAGAAGAATCGATGCCGGCGAGCCGGAGCAGCGCTGCGCCGCCGCCCTCAAGGTCGTTGCCGTCCGCGTCCAGCAGGCGCACACCGAGTCCCTGCAGGATGCCGGCGCCGCCGTCAGTCCCGGCGCTGCCCCCGACGCCCAGGATGATGCGGGTACAGCCGGCGTCCAATGCTGCGGTAATCAGCTCGCCGGTTCCCCGGGAGCTGGACCCCAGTGCGTCCTTCACACCGCCGGGCAGCACTGCGAGGCCGGAGGCGGTGGCCATCTCGATGACTGCCTCGCCGCCGCGGACAGCGAAGGCAGCGGTCAGCGGTTCCCCGGTGGGACCGCTGACCACGGCGCTGCGGCGCGTGAAACCCGTGGCGACGGCGGCCTCCAGGGTGCCTTCACCGCCGTCGGCCACCGGAATACCGTCCACTTCCAGGGTTTGTCCGGCTGGCAGGGATACCGCGCGGAGGCCGGCGGTGAGGTGAGCAACAACGTCCGGGGCCGTCAGCGAGCCCTTGAACTTGTCCGGTGCTATGACCACACGCATGCCGGTACTTCCTTTCGATCAGTCAGATGTCCCGGGGCGGCCGCGAAGGACCGCCCCGGGACCGAGGCACTAGTCCAGCAACGCCAGGATTGCGGTCGGGGCATCCTGTGAACGTTCGGCCAGATCCTCAAACTCAGTGACGTTGTTGATCTCTGTTCCCATGGAGATGTTGGTGATCTTCTCCAGGATTACTTCGACGACCACCGGCACGCGGAACTCGTCCATCAGCGCCTTGGCCTTCTCGAACGCGGCGGGCAGATCGTCCGGGTTCTTTACCCTGACGGCCTTGCAGCCGAGCCCTTCGGCGACCTTGAGGTGGTCCACTCCGTAGCCGTCCGTCTCCGGTGAGTTGATGTTCTCAAAGGCCAGGGACACGTTCTGCTCCATCTTGAATCCGCGCTGGGCCTGCCGGATCAGTCCGAGATAGGAGTTGTTCACCACCACGTGGATGTAGGGGAGGTTGAACTGGGCACCGACCGCGAGTTCCTCGATCATGAACTGGAAGTCGTAGTCACCGGAGAGTGCAACCACCGTCTCATCGGGCTTGCCGCGGACGACGCCGAGCGCAGCGGGTCCGGTCCAGCCCAGCGGTCCGGCCTGGCCGGCATTGATCCAGCGCCGGGGGCCGAACACATGCAGCATCTGGGCGCCGGCGATCTGGGAGAGGCCGATGGTGGTCACGTAGGTGGTGTCCCGGCCGAAGGACCGGTTCATTTCCTGGTAGACACGCTGGGGCTTAATGGGGGTGTTCTCGAAATGCGTCTTGCGCTGCAGCGAGCTCTTCCGCTGGGCGCACTCCGCCACCCAGGCGGCGTAGTCCGGCAGCTGTCCGTCCCTCTGCCGCTCCCGGGCCAGCTCCAGGAGCCCGTCCAGCGCGGCCCCGGCATCTGAGGTGATGCCCAGATCGGGGGAGAAAACCCGGCCGATCTGGGTTGGCTCGATATCCACGTGCACAAAGGTGCGTCCGGCGGTGTAGGTGTCCAGGCCGCCGGTGTGGCGGTTCGCCCAGCGGTTGCCGATGCCAATCACAAAGTCCGAGGCCAGCAGGGTCTCGTTGCCGTACCGGTGGGATGTCTGCAGTCCCACCATGCCGGCCATCAGCGGATGGTCATCGGGAATGGAGCCCCAGCCCATCAGCGTCGGGATCACCGGGATGTTGAGCAGTTCGGCCAGCTCCACCAGCTGTTCCGAGGCGCGGGAATTGATCACGCCGCCCCCGGCCACGATCAGCGGCCGCGCGGACGCGGTCAGCAGGTTCAGGGCTTTCTCCAGCTGCGTGCGCGAAGCCCTCGGCTTCTCGGCGGCCAGCGGCTCATAAGCATCAATGTCGAACTCGATCTCCGCCATCTGCACGTCGAACGGCAGATCCAGCAGCACCGGTCCGGGACGCCCGGAGCGCATCAGCGCGAAGGCCTTCTGGAAGGCGCCCGGAACCTGGCCGGGTTCCAGGATGGTCATGGCCATCTTGGTGACGGGCTTCGCGATGGACTCGATGTCCACGGCCTGGAAGTCTTCCTTGTGCAGCTTGGCCACGGGCGCCTGGCCCGTGATGCAAAGCATCGGGATGGAGTCTGCCCAGGCAGCGTACAGGCCGGTGATCATATCGGTGCCCGCCGGGCCGGAGGTGCCGATGCAGATGCCGATATTGCCGTCCTGGGCACGGGAGTAGCCGTCCGCCATGTGGGATGCCCCTTCAACGTGGCGGGCCAGGGTGTGGCGGATGCCGCCGTGTTCCCGCATGGCTGCGTAGAAGGGGTTGATAGCTGCCCCTGGCAGGCCGAACGCCTCGGTGGCACCCTCCTTGGCCAGGATGGCGACAGCCGCGTCTACGGTGCGCATCTTAGTCATGATGTTCTCCTTGAAAGTCTGCTTCGGTGCTGGGGTGCGGGCGGGGATGCCCGGGGCAGCTGCGTTTGGGGGCCGGTTGGCCCAGGGCTTACTCGCGGCCGCTGAGCCGGAGGGTCTGCTTGAACAGTCCGGAATGGTCCAGTCCGCCGTCGCCCTGATTCACCGTGGCGGCGACGAGCTGGGCTGCGATTGCGCCGAGCGGAAGGGCGACGTTTGCCTCGCGGGCGGCTGAGGTCACGATGCCCAGGTCCTTGTGGTGCAGGGCAAGCCGGAAACCGGGCTCGAAGTTGCGGTCCAGCATCTTCTGCCCCTTCTGGTCCAGGACCTTGGAGCCGGCAAGACCGCCGCCGAGCACCTTGAGCGCCGCGTCGGTGTCCACTCCGTAGGCCTCGAGGAAGGCAACGGCCTCTCCGAGGACCTGGATGTTGACGGCCACGATCAGCTGGTTGGCAGCTTTTACGGTCTGGCCGGAACCGGCCGGCCCAACGTGGACAATGGTCTTCCCGACGGCGTTCAGCACGTCCTGGGCGGCCTCGAAGTCCGCAGCGTCTCCGCCGACCATGATGGACAGGGCAGCATTGATTGCTCCCTGTTCTCCGCCGGAGACCGGTGCGTCGAGGGCACGGATTCCAGCGGCCTTGGCGTTGTCGGCGAGCTGCTTGGCAACGTCCGGGCGGATGCTGCTGGCGTCGATCCACAGGGTGCCCGGCCGGGCGTTGGCGAAAACGCCGTCGGGGCCGGAGACTACGCCTTCGACGTCGGGGGAGTCCGGCACCATCGTGATGACGACGTCGGCATCCTTGACGGCCTCGGCAATGCTGCCGGCGCCGTTGCCGCCTTCGGCGACGAGTTTGTCGATCTTGTCCTGGCTGCGGTTGAACCCGGTGACCGAGTGGCCGGCTTTGACCAGATTGATGGCCATGGGCAGGCCCATGATTCCGAGTCCGATGACTGCAACGTTGCTCATGAGGATTCCTTTGCTGAGATATGTGGGTGCCGGGAGGGCACGGGTTAGTTGGAGACCGGCTGGCGGATGGTCCAGGCAAAGGCGGTCTGCGCAGGTTCCTTGTACTCCAGGCCGATCGTGCCGGTGTAGCCGAGTTCGCGGCTGCGGGCGATCCATTCGCCGAGGGGCAGCTCGCCGGTTCCGGGGGCGCCGCGGCCCGGGCTGTCGGCAATCTGGATGTGGCCGAAGTCCTTGGCGTGGTTTTCGATGACGGCGGCTACATCGTCGCCGTTGACGGCGAGGTGGTAGAAGTCGGCGAGGAGTTTGATGTTGTCCGCGCCGGTTTCCTCCTTGACCCGGGCGATGACCCCCAGGGCATCCTGCGCGGTCAGGAGGGGATAGCGGGCAGCGCCGCTGACCGGTTCCAGCAGGACGGTGCCGCCAATGCGGGCAACGCCCTGAGCGGCCGCGGCCAGGTTCTTGACGGCCAGGGTGTCCTGTTCCTCCGGAGTGAATTCGTCCTGGCGGTTGCCGTAGAGAGCGTTGAAGGACCGGCAGCCCAGCCGCTCCCCAATGCCGGCGACAACGTCGATGTTGTCCTTGAACTCGGAGCAGCGGCCCTTCCAGGACACCAGGCCGCGGTCCCCGGCGGGCATGTCTCCGGCGTTGAAATTCAGGCCCGTGAGCTGGACGCCGGCCCCGGTGATGGCGTTCTCGAACTCCGTGACCTGGGAATCGGAGGGCACCGAGGTATCGAAGGGCCACCAGAACTCGACGGCGTCGAAACCAGCGGCCTTGGCTGCGGCGGGACGCTCGAGCAGTGGCAGCTCGGTCAGGAGGATTGAGCAGTTCACGGAATACGTCATTGGGTTCCTTCAGGACGGAGGGGGAAAACCCCAATCATCTGTTTCATAGTCTTTTTCATATTGTGGAAACAATATCTTGCTATGTGAAAAGCCTAGGATGGAGTGCCGATGGAGTCAACCCCTGCCGCTGGACTTAAAACAGCTGCGCCCCGGCCCATGGAAGGGCGGGGCGCAGCTGTTTGGGGCAGGGCGGCAGAAACAGGTCAGGTGAGCCGGATCTGCCGGTTGACGTCCTTGTACAGCAGGTAGCGGAAGTTGCCCGGTCCGCCCGCGTAACAGGCCTGCGGGCAGAAGGCGCGCAGCCACATGAAGTCGCCGGCCTCCACCTCAACCCAGTCATCGTTGAGGCGGTAGACCGCCTTCCCCTCCAGGACGAAGAGCCCGTGCTCCATCACGTGGGTTTCGGCGAACGGTATGGAGGCACCCGGCCGGAAGGTAACGATGTTGACGTGCATGTCATGCGCCAGATCATTGGGGTCCGCGAAGCGGGTAGTGGCCCAGGCTCCGTCCGTGCCTGGCATGGGGGTGGGTTCCACCTCCTGGTCACTGGTCACGAAGGACTTCGCCGCGAAACCCTCCAACGGCTCATACGCCTTGCGGATCCACTGGAAGCTGGCGATCCCCTCCGAGGAGTTACGCAGGCTCCAGTCCGCTCCGGCCGCAAGGTAGGCGTAGCCGCCGGCCTCGAGCTGGTGTGTCTCGCCGTCGAGTCCGAGCGTCAGGCTGCCCTGGGTGAGGAAAATGACCCCCTCCACACCGGCCTCGGGCTCCGGTTTGGCTGAGCCTCCGCCGGGGCCCACCTCGACGATGAGCTGGCTGAAAGTGGTGGCAAAGCCGGCGATGGGCCGGGCAAGGATCCAGGACCGGGTATTCTCCCAGCCCGGGAGGTTGGAGGTGACGATGTCGCGGAGCACGCCCTTTGGAATGACGGTGTAGGCCTCCTTGACCACGGCGCGGTCGGTAAGGAGCTGGGTCTGGGGCGGAAGACCGCCCTGCGGATAGAAGTAACTGCTCATCAAGGTGCTCCTCTTAGTTGGCGGCCGGGCTGGCAAGCCGCGGGTTGGCGGCCAGCTGCGGGTGGGCAAGGGCGGTGAGCCGGCTTAGCCCGACGCCGGCCTGGGACAGGACTTCCTCGGGGCCTACGGCCCCGCACTGGACACCGCGGAGAATGAACCCGGCCAGGGCGCGTGCCGTGGCTGGTTCATCCATCACGCCGCTGCCGGTCTGCTCAACGTAGTTGCGCAGCCGGAGTGCGGCCGCGGGCAGGCCTTCGCGGTAGAAAGCATAGGTAGCGGTAAACCGGCTGGGCAGCTGGGCTGCGTGCAGGTCCCAGCCCTGGTAGTAACCCCGTTCCAGGGACCTGCGCACCAGCCTGCCGTGCAGTTTCCAGGCGTTCTCCGTATTGTCACCGACGGGAATGACGTTGGTGGAGCCGTCGGAGAGGCGGATGCCCGTACCGGCCACGGCCAGCTGCATGATCTCCTTGGCCAGGTCCGCCACGGGGTGTTCCATTGACTGGTACTCCGCAGCGACCTGCAGCGACGCGGAGTAGTCATAGGTGCCGTAGTGCAGCGAGCTGATCCGGCCGGGGACAGCGTGCGGCAGCTGCGCAACCGGCGAGGCGCCGTCCGCACCGAGGATCAGCTGGGGTGTTTCCACCTGGACCTCGAACTTCAGCCGCCCCGCCGGCAGGCAGTGGATCTCCTCCAGCCGGGTCACGGCGTCGTCCATGGCCTTGACCTGGTCAACGGTGGAGACCTTGGGCAGCGTGAGGACCAGCCCCGTGGGGAGCTCACCGGACCGGGCCAGCGTGGAAACGAACAGATCAAGCGTCCGCAGCCCGCGGGCCCGGGTAGGCGCCTCGAAGCACTTGAAGCGGATGCCGATGAAGGGCGGTGCTGTGCCGGCTTCCACGGCAGCAGCCACGGCAGTGGCGGCCGCGACGGCGTCGTCGTCCTCGGCGTCATCGCCCCGGTCGCCGTAGCCGTCCTCGAAGTCCAGCCGGAGGTCCTCGATGGGTTCCTCGGCCAGCTTCCGGGCCACCCGGGTGGCGACGGCGGTTCCAAGCTCCGGTTCCAGGCCCAGCAGTTCGCCGAGCCGCTCCAGGCCGCCGCGGCCGTCCACCGCAGCGGTTGCCTGGGCTCCCCAATCAGCGGCGAGCGCCGGAGTGAACCGGTCTGCGGGTACATAAACAGTGTGGATCGGCTGGCGGGTGCCGTCATCGCCCGGGTAGTTCCGCTCCAGGAACCGGTCCGTCCCCTGGAGGGAGGCATCGATCCGGTCCAGGTCCTGCGGAGTCAGGGAAGCGAGGTGCTTTGCCATGCCTCAGCCGACCAGTTCAGCAGCGGCGGTACGGGCGGACTGTGCGGCACCCGCGACGGCGGCGGCGACGTCCCCGGCGACCTGCGGGTCAAAAACGCTCGGAATGATGTAGCTGGCATTGAGCTCGTCGTCGGCCACCCGGCCGGCGATTGCCTGGGCAGCGGCCACCAGCATTTCCGGGGTGATATCGGAGACCCCGGCGTCGAGGAGGCCGCGGAAGAAGCCGGGGAAGGCCAGGACGTTGTTGATCTGGTTCGGGAAGTCGCTGCGTCCGGTGGCGACGACGGCGGCATGCCGGGCGGCGATGGCGGGATCGATTTCCGGGGTCGGGTTGGCCATGGCAAAGACAATGGCGTTATCGGCCATCGCGGCGACCTGTTCCTCACCGATGACGTGAGGCGCGCTCACTCCAATGAAGACGTCAGCGCCGGCCAGGGCTTCGTGAAGCGTGCCGGAGAAGCCCTCCACGTTGGTGTTTTCGGCAATCCAGGCCCGGTGTTCGTCGTCGTAGCTGGCGCCGGAATGAATGGCACCTGAACGGCCTGCGGCGATGATGTGCTCCGCCCCCTGTGCCTTGAGCAGCGCAATGATGGCCGAGCCTGCCGCGCCGACACCGGAGACCACAATCCGGACCTCGGAGAGCTGTTTGCCCACTACGCGCAGCGCGTTGACCAGCGCGGCCAGGGTGACGATGGCGGTTCCATGCTGGTCATCGTGGAAGACCGGAATGTCCAGTTCCTCGCGGAGCCGGTTTTCGATTTCGAAGCAGCGCGGCGCGGCGATGTCCTCCAGATTCACGCCGCCGTAGACGGGTGCCAGGGCCTTGACGATGCTGATGATCTCCTCGGTGTCCTGAGTATCCAGGCACACCGGCCAGGCATCCACGTTGGCGAACTGCTTAAACAGGGCGGCCTTGCCTTCCATGACCGGCAGCGCCGCGGCCGGCCCGATGTTGCCCAGGCCCAGCACAGCGGAGCCATCGGTGACGACGGCGATGGTGTTGCGCTTGATGGTCAGGTTGCGGGCGGCCTCGGGGTTTTCCGCAATGGCCAGGCATACCCGGGCAACGCCGGGCGTGTAGGCGCGGGAAAGATCGTCGCGGTTGTTGAGCGTGACCTTCGGCGTCACCTGGAGCTTGCCGCCGAGGTGCATCAGGAAGGTCCGGTCCGAAACATTGCGGACGGTAACGCCGTCGAGCTGGTTCAGGGCGGCCTCCACCTGGCGGGCATGCTCGTCGCCGGTGGTATCGCAGGTGACGTCGACCACGATGGTTTCGTGGCGGGACTCGGTGACGTCCAGGGCGGTGACGGCAGCACCGGCGGCAGCGGCGGCGGCCGCCAGTTCGCTGGTGGCGGTGAAACCGGAGGGTGCCTCCACCCGCAGGGTGATCGAGTTGCCGGGGCCGGGATTTGCCATTGGGATTCCTCCATGTGTGGGCCCTCGAAGAGGGCTTGGTCTGCTCGGGATCTCTGAGTTATTTCGTATTATGGACATTATTATCTACTCTGTGGAAATACAACCCACATGGGAAGCAAATTCACGGGAAACCTGCGTTAGGCAGGGAAGGTCGATAGAGTAATTTCACGATGTGGATAAGCTTCGGAACACTTAACTGGTAGGAGTCCTGCGTTATGGGCGAAAAAGCCCCGGGCGGCGTGCAGTCTGTTGAACGCGTATTTGAGCTGCTGGAGCTCATCACCGATGCCGGGGGCGACGTAACCCTCAGCGAACTTTCGGCCTCCACGGATTTACCCCTCCCCACAATCCACCGGCTGCTGCGCACCCTGGTGACACTTGGCTACATCCGGCAGCTGCCGAACCGCCGCTATGCCCTGGGTCCGCGCCTGATCCGGCTGGGCGAAGGAGCGAACAAGCAGCTCGGCGCCCTGGCCCGCCCCCAGCTGAAGTCCCTGGTGGACCAGCTGGGTGAGACCGCCAACATGGCGGTCCTGGATTCCGACATGGTCCTCTATGTGGCCCAGGTTCCCTCGCTGCACTCCATGCGGATGTTCACCGAGGTGGGCCGGCGCGGGTACATGCACGCAACCGGAATGGGCAAGGCCATCCTGGCGGAGCTCGACGACGACACTGTGCGCGGGATCGCTGGGCGCAAGGGCCTGCCCACGCCGACCCCGAAGAGCATCGGTGATATCGAGTCGCTGCTGGCGGATCTGAATCTGATCCGGGAACGTGGTTACTCCGTGGATGAGGAGGAGCAGGAGATCGGCGTCCGGTGTTTCGCGATGGCTATCCCCGGCGCCCCGACTCCAGCCGCGATTTCCGTTTCCGGGCCGGTCTCCCGCGTTGATGACGCCTTCGCCAAGCGGGCCGTTCCGCTGCTGCGGGAAGCCGCCCTCGCCATTTCCGAGGAACTGAACCAGCACTGAGCGTCCGCTGCTGAGCGCCGGCGGTGCGCCGGAGTTGAGGCCCTGATCGATACGGTCAGGGCCTCAACTGGTTCCCTGGGCAGCTCCGCTGAACGTGGACCTACGTGCCGGCGGTCCCGGCCGGCTTGGGTGCCTCCGGATCGACGGGGACAACATTGCCGTCGCAGTCGATCAGCTGGCCGTTCTCATAACGGTCCCCTTCTGCCAGGCACTGCAGGTCCTCCTCGCGGATGACCCGGCCGGTGCCGGCGGCGAAGACCGACGAGTTTTCCGAGTTCCCGGCTTTGAGGTGGTTGAAGAGCAGGTTCAGTGCGATCGCCATGAGCGCAGACGAGCTGATGCCGGAGTGGAAGATCGTGCCGAACCAGGCAGGGAAAGCGTCGTAGAAGGTCGGAGCCGCGATCGGGAGCATGCCGAACCCGATGGAGGTGGCCACGATGATGAGGTTCATGTTGTTCTTGTATTCGACCTTGGCCAGGGTGCGGATGCCGCTGGCGGCCACCGTTCCGAACAGGACGATTCCGGCGCCGCCGAGCACTGCGGTGGGGACCGCTGCGATCAGGCGCCCCATGATGGGCAGCAGTCCCAGCAGGACCAGGATGACGCCGCCGGCGGCCACCACATAGCGGCTCTTGATCTTGGTGACGGCAACCAGTCCCACGTTCTGGGCGAAGGCGCTCTGGGTAAAGGAGCCAAAGACCGGGGCAACCAGGCTGGAGGCCATGTCTGCCCGCAGTCCGGCCGCGATCCGCTTGGAGTCCGTGCGGGTGCCGACGATCTCGCCGACAGCCAGGATGTCCGCCATGGTTTCAGTGAGGATCACCAGGACCACGATCAGCATGGAGATAATGGCGGCAATTTCAAATGTCGGCGCTCCGAGGTGGAACGGCGTCGGGAAAGCGACAATGGGGCCCTCGCCGACCTTTGAGAAGTCGGCGACGCCGGCCGCGACGGCGACGAGGGTGCCAATGACCATCGCCAGCAGGATGGACAGCCGGGAGATCGTGGCGCTGCCGACCTTGCTGAGCAGGAGGACCAGGACGAGGGTGACGCCGGCCAGCCCGATGTTCGCCATGCTTCCGTAGTCTTCGGCCGTCCGGTTACCGCCCATGGCCCAGTTCGCGGCGACGGGCATCAGGGTCAGGCCGATGGTGGTGATAACAGTCCCGGTAACCACCGGTGGGAAGAACCGGACGATCCGGGAGAACACCGGCGCGATGAGGAGGCCGATCGCAGCGGAGACGATGACGGCGCCGAAAACTGCCGGAAGGCCGCCTCCACCGGAAACAATGGCGACCATGGTGGCGACGCTGGCGAAGGACACCCCCTGTACCAGCGGCAGCTGCGAGCCGAAGAAGGGAAGGCCGAGTGTCTGCAGCAGGGTGGCCAGTCCGCCCATAAACAGTGCGGCGGCGATCAGGATGCCGATGTCGGCGGAGGAGAGGCCAGCCGCCTGGCCGATGATGAGGGGAACGGCAATGATTCCGCCGTACATGGTCAGGACGTGCTGGAAGCCGTAGGCGAAGGTGCTTCCGAGCGGGAGCCGTTCGTCTTCCGGGCGGCTGGAGTGCTGATGGCTGCGGCGCTGCAGGGTTTCGCCATTCCGGCGGTTTTTCATGGTCATAGCAGACTTCCTTGGTTCATGGCAGACGTCTTCGTCTTTTCTGAAGTGGTCTGGCTAACAAAATGAGGCTGCAGGGTGCACCGCCGGTGCCGGCGGTGCACCCTTCCGGATGTGGATGCGGAGTGAGTGTGCCTTGAAGGCATGGTTACTGCTTGTACTGCTTGTACTGCTTCTGGTGCGTTGTGCGCTCTGGTGCGGAACAGCGCTGCTAGCAGAATCCGGCGATGCCGGACCAGGCGGTTTCCGCGCCAGCCGCGTCTTCGCGTTTGACGGTGGCTTCGATGAGCCCGTAAGGCCGGTCCGCCGCGAAGAAGACTTCGTTGGGGTTGTCGAGGCCGAACGGGGAGAGGTCCACCAGGAAATGGTGCTTATTGGGCATGGAGAACTTGATTTCGTCGATCTCGCTGTGTGCCTCGAGAACCTTGGTTCCCATGTCGAACAGGGTCTGCTGCAGGGCGTGGGAGTACTTCTCCGTGAAACCCTCCAGCAGCAGCGCCCGGACGTCGTTGTAGCTCTTGTTGAAGTCGACCTTGCTGAAATCCGTGCCCGTCTTGAACCGCCAGCGGGCTGCGATGTCCGTGGCCAGGATGCGGTCTGTGGTCTCCTGCAGGGTGGTGTACCGGTCCTTGGGATATCCGATGAAACCTGACTCGGTCGACTTCAGGACGGTGAGGTCCCGCAGCCCTGCGATGAGGTGGCTGGTCCCGCCCTCACGGACCAGGACCGCGGTGCGGATTTCCTGGCCGCTGCGCACGAAGGAGTGGTCGTGTCCGGTGCCGTGGGCCTGGATCCGGTCCCAGCTGTACGCTTCCGCTTCCCACCGGCCGCCGGTGACCCAGTCAAAGCTGGAGGTGAAGTGGTCGCCCAGGCGCAGGAGAAGGGACTCGGGGGCCCCGATGCCCTCCCGGGCGAAGGCATAGATGGTGTTTTTCTGTGTGTCAGTCGGAACGACGTGTGCGTTGTCGCCCTCCAGATGGGCTGCGGAAAAATCGCCCCGCAGCTGGGAGGTCACATTGAGGTCTTCGATTTCGTGCCGGGAGGTGTCCCTCGAGATTTTTACGACTCGGACTTCGGCCTTGCCGAACTGGTTGTCTCCCAAGATGATTTTGCTGCTCATGGCCTTCTCCAAACTTCCGTTATATGGAAATAAGTTTTCATATTGAAATTGGGTGTGAAGCGGTCATCTGCACACTCGTTGTGGATCGGCTCATAAAAAATGAGCCGACATCGGTTGATGTCAGCTCATTACAACCCTGCCTGCTGCTCCCAGGTTACGTGACCTGGGTCACGAAGTAGCCTTCACAGTACCCGAGGCAATCAGCAACGTAAATGCCTTCTGGCAGATTTTCTGATCGGCCCTCCGGAATCCCCTTGAGGGCGGCGGAACCCTTGACCGGCGAAAGTGCCGACGGTTACTGTTTTTCACATAACAAGAATCTTTTTCCACTTTATGGAAGGAAGTGAGTCAAGGTGTCCCCTGAAGCAGAGAAGACAGTGAAGCCGCCGGTACTGAAGTCCGTGGCGGCACAGGAGTTCTATTTTCCGGCAGGCGGGGGCGCAGATCCGGACTTTTTCCTGCCGGCCAGGCGGAAGAGCTCCAAGGACCGCTTCCGCTGGCTGAAGTGGCGTCCCTTCGGCCGCAGGCGCTCAGCCAGGGAATCCCCGGCGGTCAGGTAAACGCTCCTCCGGCGAGCATTCCGGCGAGCATTCCGGCGTCCTGTTCCTGCGCAGCGCACTGGCCCGCTGCGCCGGAACAGGAATGCCGCCCCAGGGATTCCCGGTCCGGGAATCCCTGGGGCCAAGTCCCTGCAATCCAAGCCCTGTAATCCAAGCCCCTGCAATCCAAGCCCTGGACCCAGAGTCCTCGAGCCAGAGTCCTGGAGCCAGCGCTCCGGCGGACCTACGCGTCGCCGCCGGCCCCGCCGGTGGTTCCGGCATTAACGTCCAGGAGTTTGTAGCGGTCCATGGCGTAGGCAGGGATGTCGGCGCCCACCGAGCCGCGCGCTGCGAGCAGCTGCAGGGTGCGGACCACCACGGAGTGGGTGTCGTTCTTGAAGTACCGGCGGGCCGCGGCACGGGTATCCGAGAAGCCGAAGCCGTCCGCCCCCAGCGAGGCGAATTCGTTCGGCAGGAACTGCCGGATCTGGTCCGGAACGGCCTTCATGTAGTCGGTGACAGCCACAACCGGGCCTTCGGCGCCGGCGAGCTGCTGGGTCACGAACGGCACTCGCGGCTCGGCATCCGGGTTGAGGAAGGCTTCCTCCTCGGCAGCCAGGCCGTCACGGCGCAGCTCGGTCCAGGAGGTCACCGACCAGACATCGGCCGAAACTCCCCAGTCCTCCGCGAGCAGTTTCTGGGCTTCCAGTGCCCAGGGAACGGAGACACCGGATGCTAGAAGCTGGCACTTTGGCCCCTCTGCCGGCGATTCGGACACCCGGTAAATCCCCCGGAGCAGTCCGTCCACGTCCAGGTTCTCCGGCTCGGCCGGCTGGATAATTGGTTCGTTGTAGACCGTCAGGTAGTACATCAGGTTCCGGTCTTCGGATCCTTCGCCATACATCTCTTCGAGGCCGTGGCGCATGATGTGCCCGATCTCGTAGCCGTAGGCCGGATCGTAGGTCTTCACCGCGGGGTTGGTGGAGGCCAGGATCGGGGAATGCCCGTCAGCGTGCTGCAGGCCCTCACCGGTCAGGGTGGTGCGCCCCGCAGTGGCCCCAATGACAAAACCCCGGGTCAGCTGGTCGGCAGCCGCCCAGAAGGAGTCGCCCGTGCGCTGGAAGCCGAACATCGAGTAGAACACGTAGACCGGAACCAGCGGTTCGCCGTGGGTGGCGTAGGCAGTGCCGGCAGCGGTGAAGGCTGCCACTGCACCAGCCTCGTTGATTCCGGGATGGATCAGCTTTCCTGCGGGAGATTCCTTGTAGGCCAGCATCAGGTCGCGGTCCACGGAAAGATAGTTCTGGCCGTCAGGGTTGTAGATCTTGGCGCTCGGGAAGAAGGCATCCATCCCGAAGGTGCGCGATTCGTCCGGGACGATGGGGACCAGCCGGTCACCGAAGTCCTTGTCCCGCATCAGGTCCTTGAGCAGCCGGACGAAGGCCATGGTGGTGGCAGCGAACTGCTTGCCGGAGCCCTTCTTGGCGACGGCGTAGGAGTCTGCCGAGGGCAGTTTTACCGGGGCGTGCTTCTCGCGGCGCTCCGGAACGTTGCCGCCGAGCTCGCGGCGGCGTTCGAGCAGGTACTTGATCTCCGGAGAATCAGCTCCCGGGTGGAAGTACGGGGGCTGGTACGGATCAGCTTCGAGCTGCTCATCGCTGATCGGGATCCGCAGGTGGTCGCGGAAGGCCTTGAGGTCATCCAGGGTCAGCTTCTTCATCTGGTGGGTCGCGTTGCGGCCCTCGAAGTGCGTGCCCAGGCCGTAGCCCTTGACCGTGTGCGCCAGGATGACCGTGGGCTTGCCCTTGAACTCGGTGGCAGCCTTGTACGCGGCGTAAACCTTGCGGTAATCGTGCCCGCCGCGCTTGAGGTTCCAGATGTCCTGGTCCGAGAGGTCAGCGACCATGTCCTTGGTCTGCGGGGTCTTGCCGAAGAAGTGCTCCCGCACGAACCCGCCGGACTCGGCCTTGTACGTCTGGTAATCGCCGTCGAGGGTGGAGTTCATGATGTCCACCAGCGCGCCGTCGTTGTCCTTCTCCAGCAGCGAATCCCACTCCCGGCCCCAGACAACCTTGATCACATTCCAGCCGGCACCGCGGAAGAACGCTTCGAGTTCCTGCATGATCTTGCCGTTGCCGCGCACCGGGCCGTCCAGGCGCTGCAGGTTGCAGTTCACCACGAAGGTCAGGTTGTCGAGCTTGTCATTCGCCGCGAGCTGGAGCAGGCCGCGCGATTCGGGTTCGTCCATTTCGCCGTCGCCCAGGAACGCCCAGACGTGCTGGTCGGAGGTGTCCTTCAGTCCGCGGTTATGCAGGTAGCGGTTGGACTGCGCCTGGTAGATCGCGTTCATCGGGCCGATGCCCATGGACACGGTGGGGAATTCCCAGAAGTCCGGCATGTTCCGCGGGTGCGGGTAGGAGGACAGGGCGTGTCCCTCGCGGGACTTCTCCTGCCGGAACCCGTCGAGGTCCTCCTCGGACAGGCGGCCTTCGAGGAAGGCCCGGGCGTACATGCCGGGGGAGGCGTGGCCCTGGAAGAAGACCTGGTCGCCGCCGCCGGGGTGGTCCTTGCCGCGGAAGAAGTGGTTCATGCCCACTTCGTACAGGGTCGCGGCTCCGGCGTAGGTGGAGATGTGGCCGCCGACGCCGATGCCGGGGCGCTGGGCGCGGTGCACCATGACCGCGGCGTTCCAGCGCAGCCAGGCACGGTAGCGGCGTTCAACTTCCTCATCGCCGGGGAACTCCGGTTCCTGATCCGCGGGGATGGTGTTGACGTAGTCGGTAGTGGTGACCATCGGAACGCCCACGGAGCGGGAGCCTGCCCGCTGGAGCAGGGAACGCATGATGAACTGCGCCCGCTCGGTACCCTGCGAGCGGATCAGCTCGTCGAGGGATTCAATCCATTCCGCGGTTTCTTCCGGGTCACGATCCGGCAGCTGGCTGGTCAGCCCGCTGAGGATGGGGGACGTGTCTTCGCCTGCAGCCATTGCAGCCTCGTTTCATCGTTGAAGAGAGTAGAAGGAGTCGAAGGCTGTGGCAGCGCTGCCACAGCGGGTACGGGTGCAGTGCGGCAGCGCGATGCCGGCCGCTGCCACACGGCCGGGTCAGCTGCCGCGGTAGCTGGAGAAGGAGTACGGGCTCAGCAGCAGCGGGACGTGGTAGTGGGCTTCGCCCCCGTCGACATCGAAAGTGAGCAGGACTTCGGGGAAGAACGCCGGCGTCTTCTGCCGGGCAAAGTACTCTGCGGTGGTGAACTCCAGACGGTAGGTCCCGGAGGGCAGCGCCGCGGGGCCAAGTGTCTTGACGCGTCCATCGGCATCCGTTTCGGACGTTGCCAGCTGGGTCCAGGTGCCGTCTTCGAGGGAGCTCAGACGGACGGGTATCCCTGCCGCGGGCTTTCCTGCGGCGGTGTCCAGGACGTGCGTGGTGATGTGTGAGGTTGTCACTGGGAGATCATTCCTTCCAACCGGTGAACTGCGATTTGGCGCAGCTGCTGCTGCACAATGTGTTCCTCTTCGGCGGCGGGGAGGGTGATCCGCTCCCGGAGTGCCTCAAGGACCTCTTCTTTGGTGCGCCCGGCAGCGCGGATCAGGAAGACCCGGCCAAATTTCTCTTCGTACCGGCGGTTGCCCTCGGCCAGGGCAGCTATGACCGTCTCCGGTGCAGTGCCCAGCCCTGCTTGTTCCTGCCGGGACCATTGAGCTTCGGCGTTCTCGCCCGCAGCGCGCTCACCAATCCGGGGGTGCTGGGCCAGGGCAGACTCGACCTCGCGGGAGGAGAGGGGAGCAGCGGCGTCCCCGGCAAAACGCAGCAGGTCGCCGGCGGAGTCGAAAGGACGGGCGTCAGCGATCTGGGCGGCCCAGCGCGGAACGTCAAGGCAGGGGAGGAGCGCGGCGGTAACCTCCGCGCGGCTGGCCTCATTGAAGTCGTGGAGCAGCATTGACGTCCTTTGGGGGTTGGTCCGGGGGTACGCGGGAAACCCCTTGCCGCGGGGCTTCCTCAATAAATTTCATAAAGCGGAATTAATATTCCATTGTGTGTAATAGTGAAACCCATGCCCTTGGACGTGTCAATTCTGTGGATCCACTTGAGCTGCGGCCCGGCAAAACCGTGTCCGGCCCGGCTGAGGCTATTCGGGCACAGAACAACCCAGTACGGGGCGCGCCTGCCCCGGGGGCGCTACTGCGCGGCAGTGGATCAGTGCCGCCGGTGGTCCTGAGGGGCCAGCCGCGGACCGTAGGCCTGTTTGCGGAATCCCGTCAGCCCGATCAGCCGCACCACGCGCTGCCGGTGCCCGCGCCACGGTTCGAGCAGTGCCAGCATCCCGGCGTCGTCGGTCCGCTGGCCGGTTAGGGCGGCACCAACATAGGCGGCCAGGTGGAAGTCCCCGACCGAGACGTCGTCCGGGGAGCCGTGTGTGCGCTGCAGAATCTCGGCCGCGGTCCAGGGCCCGATCCCGGGCAGGGACTGCAGCTTCGCCGAAACCTCCGGCCCCAGCGCCTGCTGTGCCAGGCGTTCCAGGCCCGACGCCGCGGAACAGGCACGCAGCACGGTGCGCGAACGCTGGGTGTCGACGCCGGCGCGGTGCCAGTCCCAGCTCGGAACCTTCCGCCAGCCCGCGGCGTCCGGCGCAACCATTAATCCGGCGGGTGCAGGTCCCGGCGCAGGGTCCCCAAAGCGCTGAACCAAATAACGCCAGGCATGGGTGGCCTCCATGACGGTCACCTTCTGCTCCAGCACCACGGGAACCAGGGAGTCGATGATCCGCCCGGTACTGGGCAGCCGGATACCGGGATGCCGGCGCCGCGCTTCCTGCAGGCCGTGCGGGAGGGTGGCCAGGAAATCAGGCTCGTCGAAGGTACGCCAGTCATCGAATTCGCCCAGCAGCGCGGGTACTGAATCCAGGGCCTCGGCGGCGCCGGGTCCCCAGGCCTGCGCCGCCACGCGGCCGCCGGACAGGACAGGACCTGCCTGCTGCACCAGCCGCAGTGTGAGGGGACCGGACGGCATGCGGAAGGCAAGCCAGGCCTCGGACCCGGAGATCCGGACAGTCGGGTCCCCGCGTCCATGGGCTAAAACTCGCAGGGTTCCGGCGAGGTCCAGGGGCCGGGAGAACTCGAACCCGGCAACCGCGGCGCTGGACACCCCGGACCGGCAGCGGGCGGTGCCCCAACGGTCGGAGGAGGAAACAGCGGTGCCGGAGGACATGCCACCATGCTCGCACGGACCGAGACCACTTCTGTCCCAAAACCGGCCGCCGCCAAGGAGAAGCCAGCTGATGTCACGGAAGCCGCAGCCCAGGGCGCCGGGCCGGTTTGCTACGCCGTGTTCAGCGCCACCTGATCCGGAAAGGCTTAGCCAGTAACGTGGTGCCCATGAAGTATGCCAACACTGTCCTGGACCTGATCGGCAACACTCCGCTGGTAAAACTGCACCACGTCACCGAAGGCATTGAAGCCACGGTGCTGGTGAAGCTGGAGTACCTCAACCCCGGGGGGTCGATTAAGGACCGGATCGCGGTCCGGATGATCGAAACCGCGGAAGCCGAGGGGAAACTCAAGCCCGGCGGAACCGTGATCGAACCGACCAGCGGCAACACCGGCGTCGGCCTGGCCCTGGTGGCCCAGCAAAAGGGCTACAAGTGCATTTTCGTGACCCCGGACAAGGTGGGTGTGGAGAAGCGCGACGTGCTGCGCGCCTACGGTGCCGAAGTGGTGGTCACGCCTACTTCCGTCGCCCCGGACAGCCCCGACTCCTACTACGGCGTCTCTGACCGCCTGGTCCGCGAAATTGAGGGCGCCTACAAGCCGGACCAGTTCTCCAACCCCGCTGCCCCGGCCAGCCACTTCGAATCCACCGGCCCGGAAATCTGGAAGGACACGGACGGGCAGGTCACCCACTTCGTGGCAGGCGCGGGCACCGGCGGCACCATCACCGGCACCGGCCGCTACCTGAAGGAAATTTCGGCAGACCGCCCCTCCGGCCCGGTGCGGGTTATCGCCGCGGATCCCGAAGGTTCGGTGTACTCCGGAGGCACCGGCCGCCCCTACTTCGTCGAAGGCGTGGGGGAGGACATGTGGCCGGGCAACTACGACCCGTCCGTTCCGGACGAGGTGATTGCCGTCAACGACGCCGATTCCTTCGCCATGACCCGCCGGCTCGCCCGCGAGGAAGGCCTCCTGGTGGGCGGATCCTCCGGCATGGCGGTGGTCGCTGCGCTCCAGGCCGCCAAGGGTCTGGGGCCGGAAGACGTCGTCGTTGTCCTGCTGCCGGACAGCGGACGCGGTTACATGGGCAAAATCTTCAACGACGGCTGGATGAAGTCCTATGGCTTCCTCGCCGGCGACGAAGAGGAAGCCTCCGTCCGCGATGTGCTGGCCACCAAGTCCGGGGCACTTCCGGATCTGGTCCACACCCACCCGGGCGAGACAGTGCTGGACGCCATCGGCATCCTCAACGAGTACGGAGTCTCCTATCTCCCGGTGCTGTCCCAGGAGCCACCGGTGGTCCTGGGTGAAGTTGCGGGTTCCGTGGACGAGCGTTCCCTGACCGAGAAGCTGTTCCGCGGCGAAGCCAAGCCCACCGACCCGGTCAGCGCACACCTGGGAGAGAAGCTGCCGCTGATCGGCGCCGGCGAATCCGTTGCCGCTGCCCGGGAACGGCTGCAGGAAAACGACGCGCTGATGGTGACCCAGGACGGGGCTCCCGTCGGAATCCTCACCCGCCACGACCTGCTGTCCTATCTCAGCGCCTAACCGCGCCACCCGCCGACCCATCCCGCCGCTACCGGCACCAGGAGGAAACCATGAGCACAGGCTTCAACACGCGAGCGATCCACGCCGGGCAGTCCCCGGACCCCACCACCGGGGCGGTGATTCCGGCGCTTTACCAGAGCACCACCTACGCCCAGGACGGGATCGGCGGGCTGCGCAACGGCTATGAGTACGGCCGCGGCACCAACCCGACCCGGGACGCGCTGCAGGAACAGCTGGCGGCGCTGGAAGGCGGACGCCACGCGTTTTCCTTCAGCTCCGGGCTGGCCGCCGAGGATTCCCTGATCCGAGCCCTGCTGGCTCCCGGGGACCACATTGTCCTCGGCAACGATGCCTACGGCGGCACTTACCGGCTGATCAACCGGGTCCTTTCGCCCTGGGGGATTACCAACGCCGCCGTGGATATGTCCGACGCCGCCGCGCTTCAGGCAGCGATCGCTGCCGGGAACACCAAAATGGTCTGGCTTGAAACACCGTCCAACCCGATGATGAAGATCTCCGACATCGCGGCGACCGCGCAGGCCGCGCACGACGCCGGTGCCCTGCTAGTGGTCGACAACACCTTTGCCTCGCCCTACCTGCAGCAGCCGCTGGCCCTGGGGGCGGACATCGTGGTGCATTCCACCACCAAATACATCGGCGGACACTCCGACGCGGTGGGCGGCGCGGTGATCCTGAACGACGACGGCGCGGCGGAGAAGATCGGCTTCATCCAGTTCGCTGTGGGTGCCGTTTCGGCGCCGATGGAAGCCTGGCTGACCACCCGCGGGCTGAAAACCCTTGGCGTGCGCATGGACCGCCACTCTTCCAACGCCATGGCTGTGGCCACCTGGCTGCTGGATCAGCCCGCTGTTGAATCGGTGCTTTACCCGGGGCTGGAAGGCCATCCCGGACACGAACTGGCGAAGGCCCAGATGAAGGACTTCGGCGGTATGGTCTCCGTGTCCTTCAAGGGCGGTGAAGCCGCCGCCCGCAAGGTCGCTGAATCCACGAAGGTCTTCACCCTGGCCGAATCCCTGGGCGGCGTGGAATCGCTGATGAACTATCCGTCGGAAATGACCCATGCCTCGGTGAAGGGAACCGAGCTGGCCGTTCCGGAGAACCTGCTGCGGCTTTCGGTGGGGATCGAGGACCTTGAGGACCTCATCGCAGACCTGGACCAGGCGCTGAAGCAGCTCTAGGACTCAGCGCCGGGACGCACGCAGAAGCCCGCCGGTTCGAACGCGGACCGGCGGGCTTTTTGTGTGTCTGGCTGGGTTTATGACGGCGTGTCAGCGGCGGCCGGAAAGCCTGCGCCTGCGGACCTTCGGATCACGGGCGGCAAAGTAGCGGCTGCTCGGCGGCAGCCAGAGGAGTGCAGCGCAGGCCAGCAGCAGCGCGCCCAGGGCCATCAGGGAAGGGCCGCGGAACAGCAGCGGAACGCCGGCGATCAGCCCCAGGGTGGTCAGGGTTTCCCGGCTGCTGCGTTTCCCATGCCGGAGCCGGACGGCGTAGAACGCGGTGAGCAATCCCAGTGCGGCGCCGAGGACGCCCAGCGTGAGCAAGCCCTGGCTGTCCTGCCGCTGGGTCTGGGCCGTAAAGAGAAACGAGCCGCCGGCCAGGAGGAGGACGACGGCGGCTACCAGCCATGCCAGGAAGGCCAGCCGCATGGTGCCGGGCATAGGCAGATTGGAACTGCTCAAGTAGGTCTCCTTAGATAGCGTCGGCTCCGCTGTGCGGCACAGGGTTCCGCCCGCTCATTCCTGTGCAGTTCTAACCGTATCTCCACGCCGCACCAGGCCGGGACGGCGGAGACTGGCCGGCCGTCAGGTGAATCCCGGGAACTACCTGGTTAATTTCGCCCGGATCAGCGCCGCAGCGGTGTCCGCGCCGGTAGAGTGACCCTCGCTCGCCCGCCCGACGGCGGCGGTGCAGGAGGGACGGCTAAATGGCCAGGGTACTGCGTTCGCGGGTGGCTGCCGCTGCCCTTGTGCTCGGCGCGGGCGCGGCTGCCGCAGGCCTTCTCTTCCTGGCGATGGATCTGGCTCCCCGGGACGGACTGGACTTCACGGTCTACGTGACCGGAGGACAGAGCATCATTGATGCCAGCGGAGAGCTGTACTCGGTGAGCGTCCCCAACGGTGACAACCCGGCCCTGATGTTCACCTATCCGCCGGCCGCGGCCCTGCTGTTTGTGCTCTTTGCGCCCTTTGGCCCCAAGACCGGCGGAGACATCTTCTTCGGGATCTCCCTTGTCCTGACCGCGCTGACCGCGTTATGGCTGGTGAGCCACTTCAGCGGCAAACACAGTGCCAAGGCGATCCTGCGGGATTTCTGGCTGCGTCCGGCAGCGGTGCTGACCTTCGGGCTGGTGGCAGCACTGGGCCCGTGGCGGGAAACCCTGGCGTTCGGGCAGATCAACATACTCCTGTTTGCCCTGGTCATGCTGGACTTCCTGGAGCGCCGGCCGGGCTGGCCACGCGGCCTGCTCACCGGCGTGGCCGCCGGAATCAAGCTGACGCCGCTGGCATTCGCCTTCTACTACCTGGTCCGCGGGGACTGGCGCGGACTGCGGAACATGGCCTTTGGCTTTCTCGCCGCCTTCGGCCTCGGCTTCCTCATCCTGCCCAGGGAATCCAAAATCTACTGGGGCGAACTTCTCCCGGACACCTCGCGGGTCGGCGGCGGAGCCTACGTGGACAACCTCTCCATCCGCGGGGCACTGCTGCACTTCACCGGGCCGCAGGCCGAGGTGACGCCTTACTGGCTGCTGCTGAGCCTGGCAGCGGCCGCTGCCGCCGCCGTCGTCATCCGACTGGCGGTCCTTGCCGGATCGGACCTGCTGGCGCTTGCCGCGGCGGCGCTGCTGATGCTGCTGATTTCGCCGGTCTCCTGGTCCCACCACTGGGTCTGGGTGGCGGTGTTCCTCCCGCTCATCGGCGCCGGACTGTTCAGCCTTCCCGCCGGCCGGCGGGGTCTGCGGATCACCGGATGGGTGCTGCTCTGCACCTCGGTCACCGTGTTTTACTTTTCCCCCAAAACCCTGGCCCAGGTCCTGGGCGCACAGGACCTGAACGCCCAGGAACCCGTCCTGTGGCTGATGGCTGCCAGCGCCGGAGTGTTCTGCGGGGCCGCGATGCTGGCCTGGTGGTTCGCCCTGCTCTGGCCAGGCCGGCCCAAGGGATGGTGGCGCACCGGGCAAGCCTCCGCCGTCGACCTGGTGCAGCGGTCCTAGACTGGTGCCCATGAGCACCGGAACCCTGCTGGCCGCCTGCCGGCTCCACACCCTGCTGCCCACCTCTGACGCGACCGGTGTGACCGCGATCGACAAGCGCGCCGCTGAGGGGCCGGTGCAGGTCTACGCGCTGGGACTGACCGGTGATCTGCAGGCTGACCGCAAGCACCACGGCGGGGAATCCAAAGCCATTTACGCCTATTCGCAGGAAGACGCCGCCTACTGGGAAGCGGAGCTGGGGGAAGCCGTTCCGCCGGGCCGCTTCGGCGAGAACCTGCGGGTCGCAGGAATCGACGCATCCCGTGCAGTGGTGGGGGAGCGCTGGCAGATCGGCGGCACCGTGGTCCTGGAGGTCACCTGCCCGCGGACACCGTGCCGGAATTTCGCCCAGTACATGGGCCAGCCCCGGTGGGTGGCCCGGTTCGCGGCGGCTGGAAGGCTGGGAACCTACCTGCGGGTCATCAAGCGCGGAACCATTCAGGCAGGGGACAGGATAGAGGTCATCCACCGTCCGGAACATGGGGTGAGTGTCGCCGACATCTTCACCGGCCCCACATCAGGGCAGCGGGACCTGCTGCTGGCAGCCGGAGAGGCCGGGACCTATCTGTCACCGGAAATCCGGAAGGTCCTGGCACGGAAACCGGCCGTCCCCGCCGCGGGATAGCAGCCGCACGAAACACCGGAGCCTGGCCCGCAGCCCGGCCGGTGCCCGGCCGGAGCCGCGATTCCAAGCCCTGTGCCGGACCTCACGGTGCCTGCGGCTGGTCCGGCGGCCGGGATGCCGTACACTTGAAGAGTCCCCCACTCCGGTATTCCCTGATTTTCCTGCGGGCAAAGTTCCTGCAGGTATACGTTGTGTTGGGGCCCGCATTCAAAATGCGGGCAGATTCATCTCCTGGGAGCGCCGGCAAAGAAATCGTCATACCGAGCTGAAGTCGCAATCCAGTGACACCGGCCCACAGCTGTGACGGAGAGTCCTGCCTGGGATTGCAACAGTGCCCGGACTTATGTACTCGCAGCCGCAAAGACCGGCTGCCCGGCCCCACTGATGAGGATATATTTCCCGTGCCTGAGAATGCCCAAGACACTGTAGAAGCGCCCGTTGAAGCTGAAGAAGCCAACGAGGTACTGTTCACCGATTTCAACCTGGACGCCCGCGTCCTGGCTGCCCTGACCGACGTCGGCTACAAGACGCCGTCGCCCATCCAGGCAGCCACCATTCCGGTTCTGCTCGAAGGCCGCGACGTCGTCGGCCTGGCCCAGACCGGTACCGGCAAGACCGCAGCATTCGCTGTTCCCGCCCTCTCCCGCATGGCTGAGCTGGCCGAGATCAACGGACCCACCAAGGACACTCAGATCCTGGTCCTGGCCCCGACCCGCGAACTGGCCCTGCAGGTAGCCGAGGCTTTCACCTCCTACGCCGCGCACATGGATGACTTCACCGTCCTTCCCGTCTACGGCGGATCCCCCTACGGCCCCCAGCTCAACGGCCTGCGCCGTGGCGCCCAGGTTGTTGTTGGTACCCCGGGCCGCGTGATCGACCACATCTCCAAGGGCTCCCTGGACCTGTCCAACCTGCAGTACCTGGTCCTGGACGAAGCAGACGAAATGCTGCGTATGGGCTTCGCCGAAGACGTGGAGCAGATCCTCTCCAGCACCCCGGATGAGAAGCAGGTTGCCCTCTTCTCCGCCACGATGCCGGGCGCGATCCGCAAGATCGCCAAGAAGTACCTGAACAACCCGGCTGAAATCACGGTCAAGTCCAAGACCACCACCGGCGTCAACACCCGCCAGCGCTACGTGCAGGTCATGGGCCCGCACAAGCTCGATGCCATGTCCCGCATCCTCGAGACCGAGGACTTCGACGGCGTCATCGCCTTCGTCCGCACCAAGATGGCCACCGAGGACCTCGCCGACAAGCTGAAGGCCCGCGGCTACAAGGCTGCCGCCATCAACGGCGACATCCCGCAGCAGCAGCGTGAGCGCACCGTTGAGGCCCTGCGCGACGGCAAGATCGACATCCTGGTCGCCACCGACGTCGCCGCCCGCGGCCTGGACGTCGAGCGCATCAGCCACGTCTTCAACTACGACATCCCGCACGACACCGAGTCCTACGTGCACCGCATCGGCCGCACCGGCCGTGCAGGCCGCAGCGGTGACGCGATCCTCTTCATGACCCCGCGCGAGAAGTACCTGCTGCGCGCCATCGAGAAGGCCACCCGCCAGCCCGTTGAGCACATGCAGCTGCCCGGCATTGACGTTGTCAACGCCAAGCGCCTGGCCAAGTTCTCCGACCGCATCACGGAGACCATGAAGTCCGAAGACCTCTCGGTCTTCCGCGAACTGGTCACCAAGTACATTGCCGAGCACGACGTTCCCGCCGAGGAAGTCGCCGCAGCCCTGGTTGTTATGGCCCAGGCCGGCCGCCCGCTGCTGATGGAAGAAATTCCGCAGGCTCCGGCCCGCCAGCGCGAGCGTTCCGAAGGCCGCAATGACGGCTTCGGCTCCCGCGGCCCGACGCGCCCGCTGACCGAAGGCAACGCAACGTACCGCATCGCCGTCGGCCGCCGCCAGCGCGTAATGCCCGGCTCCATTGTCGGCGCCATCGCCAACGAGGGCGGCCTGTCCTCCGCACAGATCGGCGGCATCGACATCCGTGCCGACCACACCCTGGTGGAGCTGCCCGCAGACCTGTCCAAGGACCAGCTGCGCGCCCTGTCCCGCACCCGGATCGGCGGCGAGCTGATCCACCTGGAACTGGACAACGGACGCCGTCCGGCCCGCGAAGGCGGCTCGAGCGACCGCGCTGAGCGCGGCGGTTTCAAGAAGGACTTCAAGAAGCGCGACGGCGAGCGGTCCTTCGGTGACCGTGGCTCCGACCGCCCGTACAAGAAGAAGTTCGACGGCGACCGCAGCTTCAGCAAGCCCGCAGGTGCCGGTGCCGGTGCCCGCAAGCCGCGTTTCCGCGACTAAGCAGTACCCGTAGCCTAAAGCTCAATCAAAGGGCGTCCCGGAAGGGGCGCCCTTTGGCGTTAAGACCCGGCTGTCAGTCCTGGGGGAACCCGTTCTCCGGAGCAGGAACCAGGCCAGCGGGCCTGGAAGGGGCCTTCTGCCACGCGTAGCTCCTAGGGATGATCGATGGCCTGCGCTGGACCGGTTCTGCGTCAGTCTGCCATAACCGGTGCTCCGCCGAGGCGATCTCCGGTGTGTCTGGCGGCCGCTGCCTCCCCGCGCAGCTGCAGCACATCCGCGGCCAGGGCAGCGAGGTCCTGCAGGGTGGCTTCCTGTTCGCTGGTCAGGCTTCGGGCCTTCCGGTCCATGACGCACAACGTCCCCACGGCCAGCCCCTCGGCATTGTGCAGCGGCACACCGGCGTAGAAGCCGAAGCCCGGTGAAGCGGCTACCAGGGGGTCGTCAGCGGTGCGCGGGTCATTCTGCACGTCATCAACGAGGAACGGCCTGTCCTGGGCTACGGTCACGGGGCAGAGGGAATCAGTAAGCCCGGCCGAGCCGCGCTCCGTGCCGCTGCCCGAAACCGTCCAGACCCGGTCCGCGCCCACAATAGAGACCGCAGCCACCGGCACCCCAAGCAACCGCGCGGTCAGGCGGGTAATGCGGTCCAGCACCGGATCCTGTTCCATGGTGCCGAGGTGCTCCACAGCCCGGTTCCGGCGCGCATTGTCCGCGGTGCGGATGCTGCGCCGCCCCCGTCCCGCAACGGTCAGGTCCGGCATCGCTTCGGCTACTTCGTGGGCCGTGGGTCTATCAGCTGGGTCCAGGGCCGTCATGGCCCGGAGGATTCCGCTCCAGTGAGGCTCGAGGTATTCCGGGATTTCGGGTCCCCGGAACAGGCGGGCTACCGCGCTTTCCACCGCGATGCCGGGGAAGGCACGTTCTCCGGTGAGGCACTGCAACAGCACCAGTCCCAGCGAGTAGACGTCACTGTGCGGCCCCGCTGGCTCGGAACGCACCTGTTCCGGGCTCATAAAGCCGGCAGTGCCGGTGAATTCATCCCGCTGCGGGTTGGGGTCGCCCGCCATCTGGGCAACACCGAAATCAGTGAGCTTGGCCCTTAGCCGGGATTCGTCTTCCCGATAGTCGACGAGCAGGATGTTGGCAGGCTTAACATCTCGGTGCACGATGCTGCCGCGATGCATGTAGTCGAGGCCGATGGCAAGGTCATACGCGAGATACGCCACCTGCCGTGCGGGCAGCTTTCCCTTCCTCAGCCGCCGGCTGAGGTCGCCTCCCTGGACCAGTTCCATGGCCAGCCACACGATAGACGTTCCGGACGGAGAGACCTCCGTCCCGGCGTCGAACAATGTGATCAGGCTGTGATGGCTCAGGCGTGAAAGCACCTTCGCCTCAGCCTCGTGGCGCTGCCGATCGCCGGCAGTCCGGGCGCGCGAAGCAATGAGCTTCACTGCTACATCGCGGCCCAGCAGTTCATCCACCGCACGGTGTACCGATCCCATGGACCCGTAACCGATCCGTTCCTGGAGTTTGTATCTGCCTCCGACTACCGTCCCGGGTCCCATTTGCTTCGGCATGAGCGTGCTCCTGTACGATTCTTGTCCGTGCAGCGAGGCATCGGCGGGGGCAGGAAACCCAGTCGTCTCCAGCTACGGATTCTATGCCCAGCGGCCATCTCATGTTCAGCACGACAGGCCACCTGACATGCGCAGACAGTGTCTTCGGTCACACTGAGGCACTTTGCCCCGAATCGATTTCGCGATGCGGAGATAGTGCTGGTAGAGTTTTATGTCGTTGCCCCGGTGGGGGCGATGCCCCGATAGCTCAGTGGTAGAGCGCCATCTTGGTAAGATGGAGGTCCCGGGATCGATTCCCGGTCGGGGCTCTCAATGGGAGGGTCCGCGTTTCTAAGCCTGTTGTTCGCAATGGCTTTAGCACGCGGGCTTGACTCATTTATGGCGGTGTAGCTCAGTTGGTTAGAGCGCACGACTCATAATCGTGAGGTCGGGAGATCGAGCCTCCCCACCGCTACTGGAAAACCCCCGGATTGCCGGGGGTTTTTTGGTTCCCGGGCCAAGTTGAGGCCGTTCACTGTAGCCGCCGCTGTAGCCTTCCGCTTTCGGAAGTGGTCAGCTTGCGTCAGCCTACTTCAGCACATTCCAGCGCGCCACTGACGGCCTTTGACGTCCGCGGTGAGTCTGTGTATCTAGTGAGTGTTACGAGTGTCACCGACGCCTCGTACTGTGTGTGGCATGACTACACCGCCCGATGGAGACCAGGCTTTGCTTGAGCTGCTCGAAGAAACTGTTGAGCGACGCCGTGCTGGGAGCCCATCCCCGCTTCCTGCGGGCTGCCCGACGAAGGGCGGCGAGTCGTCGGGATGCGTCGCTGATCCTGAATAAGGTCGCCTAACTAACCGTTGTCCGTGCCGTGTGGCACACTTATTTCGATCTGATCTATCACTCACTTATGGGGGAATTTTGAGCACTGAAACTGTGCAGTCGGCACCGGCTAAAAAGAAGAAGAAATGGCCGTGGGTACTGCTGGCCATCCTGGTCGTCATCATCTTCGCGAGCGTCCTTGGTGGGGGTGGCGATAAGGAGTCGGCTGCTGACAGTGCGCCGGCGACAACCCCGTCCGCTGCAGCTTCGGATGCCCCCGCAACGGAAGCCGCTCCCGCCCCGGCAGCTCCTGCCCCGGCCGAGGCCACGCCCACGGCTGCGGACGTGCCCAGCGAGTACAAGTCCGCACTGAAGCAGGCGCAGACCTACTCGGACATGATGCACCTGAGCAAGGCCGGTCTTTACGATCAGCTGACCAGCGAGTACGGCGGTAAGTTCACTGCTGAGGCAGCTCAGTACGCCATTGACAACGTCAAGGCCGACTTCAAGGTCAACGCGCTGGAGCAGGGCCAGAGCTACCAGGACACTATGGCACTGTCGCCCGAGGCGGTCCGCGATCAGCTCACCAGCGAGTACGGCGGCAAATTTACTCCTGAAGAGGCTGACTACGCGGTGACCAACCTCAAGTAAGGTCCACCCATTCGGGTTGAACAAAGAACGTGCCCCACTCCCTCACTGGGAATGGGGCACGTTGCGTTTGGAGTGTGGGCGCGTTCTTCACTCCGGCAGGTCGTAGGGGTCTCTCCAGTTTGATTCGTCCCGCGGGATCCTTTTGACGGCTGTTTGGGGAATCGGACGCGGATGTAAAGTTCGTGCCTGTGCTGGGCGTGGGCGACGTTCCCGGGAGGATGGTTATCACGCCCGCTGTGGAGTCCCTTGCTGGCCCCTGGCATCCACTTTGTTCACGGTGAGCGGTCGTCAGCCGGCGATGACATAACGACGAAAGGCGCCTCACCTTTCCGATGAGAATGACGGGGATGCGGAGGCGGCCTGACAATGCCAAGCAACCTCGAAGCTTCGTGTAATTTCCCCGTTGTACGGTCCGATAAAATGAAAATGATGGGTTCGCGCGGCGTCAACGTAAGAAACAACACCGTAATGCTTCGGGCCCCTATCTCTGCTTAGTCCATTCAAAATCACAGAAGCCCGAGGCCAGTCGTGTGGTGAATCCGCGGGACCTATTCTCGGAGATGACGTAGTTGTCCATGGAGATAGAACGCAATGCGCTGGAAGGGGTGCTGGCCAGGTTGGAACCGAAGGTGTTGGCAATGAAGTTCCAGCCAGACTCATGATCACCGAGCTCAACTCCCGGCCCCGCGGGCCGTCGGTGAAGGGCATGGGCTTGTAGGATCGTTTGGGAGAAGAGCACACCGTCCCGATCAATCGCACCGAGCACGGAACGAAAGATGCAGACCCGATGACTGAAAACCTGCCCGCCCCGGGACAACCCGAGCCTCTGTCCACCCGGCGGGGCCGCCGGGCCGCGGAGGCCCGGTTGGCCGCACAGACCGAAGACCAGGCACCGGACGGGGACGACGCGGCTGCTGCTGCGCCCGCGGACGCTCCGGCTGAGGGCGCTTGGGAGGCCGTGCAGAACACCAGTGGTTGGGACACCAGCGTCCGGGACCACGGTCAGGATGACGGCGGGACCGCGGCCGCGCCGGCCGTGAGCGGACGCCGGAGCCGTGCAGCCCAGGGCCGCGGGGAAACCGAACCTGCGTATGAATTACGCGAATGGACGGAAGCCGGATCCGCTGTCCAGGAAAACCACGGGGCCGTGGGACCCGACACCCAGGCAGAATTGGCCGGTGCTGGCGTGGGGGCGCCCGGCGCGGGTGCATCGACAACTGAAAGCGATACGAACATCTCTACCGAGCACGCCGCCCCTGTTGAAGAATCTGACTCGGTGGAAGAAACCGACTCCGTGGAGAAAACCGACGCCGCGGAAAAAACCGAGTCGGTGCAGCCGGCCAGTGGGCTGCCTTCCGGCGAGGAACTGCCAAACGAGTTCCCGAACGAAACGGAACCGGCCCGGGGTGCCGGAGAGCTGGAACAGGTGCCCGCACCGGAAGCGCCCACCTATGCCTGGGACGGCCCGGAACCGGCGACGGCCGGCATGTCCCGGATTCCGCTGCTGAGCGATCTTCCGGCGTCGGTTTTCCCCGCCGTCCTTCCTCAGCCCCCGGCTGAACCGCCGGTCAACTCCGAAGAACTTCCCCTCGTGGACGGTTCGGGGCCCGCTGATGACGCTTTCCCTTCCGGGGGCGCTGCCCCTTCCGAGGACGCCGCCCCTTCCGGAGGTGCTCTTCCCTCCGATGCCCCTGCCGCCTCCGGCGATGCTGAAGCACCCGTGGAAGACGGCACCGCGCGCCCCGCGGCCGAGGTTGCGGTGCTGCCCCCGGCCCCCGCCCAGATGCCCGCGGACCTGCGCGAACGCACGCGCCTTGCCGTCCGCGGGGAGCCTAACGACGTCCGCCGGGCGACCTTCCTGGACACCGGCACCGCGAAGATTCCAGCAGCACGCGGATTCCGCGGCTTCCTGGCCTCTATGGGACTGCGCATCGCACCGTCCTCGAAGGAGCTCGCCGAACGGCGGGACACCCGTGCCGTCAGCCAGCACTGGCCGGGACCGCGGACCATTTCCGTGGTGAACGGCAAGGGCGGAGCCAATAAGACCCCCACCACGGTGATGCTGGCAGCGTTGTTTGCCCGCAACGGCGGCGGGCCGGTTTTGGCGTGGGACAACAATGAAACCCGCGGAACCCTCGGCTGGCGCACGGAACAGGCGCAGCACGATTCCACCGTTATGGACCTGCTCCCGGAGACCGGACTGCTGCTCTCACCGGTGGCGCAGTCGGCGATGCTCGCCCGGTTTGTGCACCACCAGACCGATGACAAGTACGACGTCCTCCGCTCGAATCCGAATGTCCTGGCCTCCGAGCAGAAGGTCACCCAGGCAGACTTCGATGCCCTGCATGAAGTGGCCTCGAAATACTTCCGGCTGAACATCGTGGACTCCGGCAATGACGAAAGTGCCGAGCGCTGGCTGCGGATGATTGACCACACCGATCAGCTGGTCATCGCGACGACCACCGTCGAAGAGCATGCCGAGGCTGGGGCCCTGCTGCTGGAGGCGCTCCAGGAACGCGGTGGACGCTCCGCCGAGCTGGCGCGCGGCGCCGTCGTGATTGTCTCCCAGGCTGACCGCAACGGCACCGAAGCCCAGGCCCGCCGGGTGGCCGAAGCCTTTAAGGTGCTGGCCCGGGCCGCTGTGACCATTCCTTATGACCCCGCGCTGGTGAAGGGCCAGATCCGGTACGCCTCCCTGCGGCCGGCAACCCAGCGGGCCTGGCTGAAGGCTGCCGCCGCCGTCGCCGAGGGCCTGTAGCAAAAAGATTAATTCGTCAGCTTGCTTAGTATTGGCTCTTGTTCCTAGGGTGGAAGGCAGCGGCGGTCCAGGCCGGACCGCCTGACCCACGAACGGAGGCAAAATGTCAGCACATGATATTCCGGCAAGAAGGTCGCTTTCCTGCTCACGGACGGTGTGGAGCAGATTGAACTTACAAGCCCCTGGGATGCGGTGAAGCAGGCCGGCGGCCAGCCGGTGCTGGTCTCGCCGGCCAGCGGCACCCTCCAGGGCTTCAACGGTGTGGACAAGGCAGATACGTTCACCGTTGACCTGGACGTTGCCAAGGCCAACGCTGCGGACTTTGACGCACTGGTCCTCCCCGGCGGCGTGATCAACGCCGACTACCTGCGCGTAAACGAAGACGCGCGGCGGTTCACCCGGAACTTCTTCGAAGCCGGCAAGCCGGTGGCGGCGATCTGCCACGGCCCCTGGCTGCTGATCGACGCCGGCGTGGTCAAGGGGCGGGACCTGACATCCTTCCACACCCTCGCCACGGACCTGCGCAACGCTGGCGCGAACTGGTCCGACGAGGAGGTAGTCGTGGATCAGGGCCTGGTCACCAGCCGCACGCCGGATGATCTTCCGGCCTTCAACGACAAGGTCGTAGAGGAAATCTCCGAAGGCCAGCACGCCGGCCAGCACGCCTAGGCCTGCACGCATTTCCGCCCCGGCTGCCCGGGATACCCTGTGGCAGCCGGGGCGGACTGCTGTCTAAACCGGCTTCTGGTCCTGTGCAGGTTGTCCAGCACTGTTGGATGAGAAGTCCCTGCGCTTTTCCGGCCCACTGCCTAGGGTGGAAACATCCGGGGAAATCAGCCTCCCGGGCCTAGCGAAGGGGAGCGTGTCTGTGCCCAGCGAAGAACCCGTACCGGAGGAACCCGCCGCCGGCGGCTCTGCCGTGACAGACGGGCAGCGTCCGCTCGAGGGAATCCTGGTAGCCGATTTCTCCCGGGTCCTGGCCGGTCCGCTGTGCAGCATGACGCTCGCCGACCTGGGTGCCCGGGTGATCAAGGTGGAACGCCCCGGTGCCGGCGATGACACACGCAGCTGGGGGCCGCCCTGGTCGGAAACCGGTGCCACCTACTTCGAGTCCGTGAACCGGAACAAGGAGTCCGTGTGCCTTGATCTGAACGACGACGGCGGCAGGCGGCTGGCGCGGGAGCTCGCCCTCCGCGCGGACGTGCTGGTGGAGAACTTCAAGCCGGGCGGCCTTGCCCGGCTGGGCTTGGCGTACCCGGAACTCAGCGCAGAGAATCCGGGCCTCATCTGCGTCTCCATTTCGGGGTTCGGCGCTGAAGGCGGACGGGACCTTCCCGGCTACGATTTTGTGGTCCAGGCCCTGGGCGGTCTGATGAGTATCACCGGCGAGGTTGACGGGCCGCCCATGAAGGCCGGAGTGGCGCTGGTGGACGTACTGACCGCTAAGGACGCCGCCATTGCCGTTCTTGCCGCGCTGCAGTCCCGCCGCAGCACCGGCCGGGGCAGCCACATCCAGCTGAACCTGCTCTCCAGCCTGCAGGGCGCCCTGGCGAACCAGGCCCAGGCATATCTCGGGGCCGGGTCAGTTCCGGCCAGGATGGGCAACGCGCACCCCTCGATCGTGCCGTACCAGCTGCTGGGCTGCGCCGACGGGCCGCTGGCCGTCGCCTGCGGAAATGACTCCCAGTTTGCCCGCTTGGCTGCAGAGCTGGGGGCGCCCGAACTGGCTGAGGACCCACGTTTCGCCACGAACAGCGCGCGGGTGGAGCACCGGGACGTGTTGATTCCCCTGCTCGAGGAGCTGCTGGAAACCGCACCGGCCGCCGTCTGGCAGCAGCGCCTGACCGGTGCCGGAGTCCCCGCCGGGAGGGTTGCCGGAATCGATGAGGGCATCGCCTATGCCGCGTCGCTGGGCCTGCAGCCCACCATGGAAGTGCGGGATTCCTCCGGACAGGCCGCCGGACGGCAGATCCGGCATCCCGCGCTCTGGGATCCGCCCCTGGCGCCCCGGGCAGAGGCCCCGCCGCGGCTCGGCCAGCACACCGGCGAAGTGGTGGCCTGGCTGCAGGACAGGACGGACGGCGCTGCGGAAGCGATGACGGAAACCACTGGGGCGGAGGCGGGCCTGCCAGCGCAGCGATAGCCTCAGCGCTGGCGGGGTGGGCCTGCCGGCCCCGGAGCAGCCGGTTGGCTACCGCTCGTACTGGCGCAGCTCCAGCCACAGCGGCGCGGAGACATCCGGATCATCCAGATCCACACCCAGCAGGGAAACAGCGATCCCGATGCGGTGCCGCAGCGAGTTGCGGTGCACGCCCAGGGCACGGGAGGTGTTTTCCCAGTGTCCCCGGTGCCGCAGGTACTCGGCGACGGTGCCGACCAGATCAGCCCGCGGATACTGCGCCAGTTTCTGCACCCAGGCCTGCGCCGCGGCGTGGTGCGGATTGCCGGTGCCGGCCAGCACGCCCGGGGGAACCTGGCCCAGCGCGCGGCGCAGCCCCGGAATCAGGCCCGCCACCTCACCCAGGGAAACCGGTTCACTGACGACGCCTCCCCGCCCGGGAACCGCGGTCTCTGCCGCGATGACAGCGGTGTCCGGTCCCGCGTCAGCTTCCGCAGGTAACCCGTCGTTTGGAAGCAGGACATAGAGGACCCCCTCGCGTTCGTACCGGAGGGAGCATGCCGCCAGAGCCCGGGGGAGCGGCTGCACGCCGCCCTCGGGGACCAGTGCCCGGGCACTCCGAACCAGCTCCGGGGCATCGGCGCCGTCGGACGGAAGCGCCAGTACCCGCACCCGCTGTGGAAGCTCGGCCAGCCCAACCTCCTCGGCGAGGAGCCGGGCTGCTTCCGGATGCCCGTGCAGCAGCAGCTTGGCCGCGGCTGAAGCCAGTGCCGAGGTGGTGCCGGAGGCGGCTTCGCGCTGCCTGGCCTTCAGTGCCAGGAGCGTGCAGACGGTCATAATGACCTGGCGGTCCGCCGCAGTGAGCTTCCGCCCCGGACCAACCGCGAGGAAGCCGTGGATCCTCCCGGTGCGCCCGCTCACCGGAATCGGATACTCCACAACGGCCTGCCCATGGATTTCGAACGTCGCGGCAGAATGCGTGCCGGCCCGGTTCAGCCGGATGGTTTCGGTCCGCAGCAGGGGCAGGAGGGATCCAGTGCTTTCCGGCCAGTACCGGGCCGGTCCCTGATCCGCCGGGAGGAAGGCAGCCCAGCCGCCCAGGGCCTGCGCCAGCCCACGGACGACGGCGGAGGTTCCATCCGGCCGCATCGTCGCCTGCGCGAGGGCGGTCTGGGTGCCGAGGCTGCCGAGCAGGTCGGCCTGCCCGCTGCGGGCTGAAAGACCCCAGAAGGCGCGGGAGACCTGCTGGAAGGGCACGCCGTCGGGCACGGTCAGCAGGTGGATTCCGGCCTCGTCGCAGGCCTCGGCCAGCTGCGCCGGAACCTGCTCCAGCCAGGGGCCGAGTCCGATCCCCAGGGCGTGGATACCCCTTGCCCGGAGCCTGGCCACATAGCCGGCTGCGGCGGAGGGGGAACCGCCCAGCGGCATACCCGTGGTCAGGAGGAGCTCCCCGCCTTCCAGATACGGAGTGGGATCCTCAAGCTCGGATACGTGGACGCCGGTGAGCTGACGGGACGGGAGGGTCCGGCGGCTCACGGGCACCAGGCTGGATCCGAGGGCAATGCTGAGCTCAGTGAGTGAAACCATAGGACAAATCATCCGTCATCTGCTGCCAGTGTGGCCGGAATGCTCAATGACGCATGTCGCCGGCGACCGTAGCGTGGGCTCATGACCCAAACTGCATCTGCTGCCACGGGGGAAACCCTGGAACCTGCTGACCTGATTGACTTCGATTCCCTGCTCAGCGGCGAGGAGCTGGCCCTGCGATCCACGGTGCGGACCTTCGTGGACGACGCGATCCGCCCGAATATTGCCGGCTGGTTCGAGGCAGCGCACTTCCCGCTGGAGATCGTCCCGGAGCTGGGCAGGCTTGGCCTGCTGGGGATGCACCTGCAGGGCTACGGCTGCGCCGGACGCACAGCGGTGGAGTACGGCATTGCCGGAGCCGAACTTGAGGCAGGCGATTCCGGGCTGCGGACGTTTGTTTCGGTGCAGGGCTCCCTGGCGATGAGCGCCATCGCCAAATGGGGTTCCGAGGAGCAGAAGTCCCGGTGGCTGCCCGGCATGGCGAAGGGTGAGCTGATTGGCTGTTTCGGCCTGACCGAACCCACGGCCGGCTCCGATCCGTCCGCCATGAAGACCTTCGCCCGGCGGGACGGCGAAGACTGGGTGCTGAACGGAACGAAGCGCTGGATCGGCCTGGCCAATGTGGCGGACGTAGCCGTGATCTGGGCACAGACAGACGGCGGCATCCGCGGCTTTGTTGTTCCCACCGGAACCAGGGGGTTCTCCGCCACACCGATCGAGCCGAAGCTCTCCATGCGGGCCAGCATCCAGTGCGAGATCGAACTCACTGACCTCCGCCTCCCGGCCGGCGCGCTGCTCCCTGACGCGCAGGGCCTGCGCGGTCCGTTCTCCTGCCTGAACGAAGCCCGCTACGGCATTATCTGGGGCGCCATGGGAGCGGCCCGGGACTCCTTCGAGGCCGCCCTCGCCTACTCCAAGGACCGGCTGCAGTTCGACAAACCCCTGGCGGGCTACCAGCTCACCCAGCAGAAACTCGTGGACATGGCCCTGGAAATCAACAAGGGATTCCTGCTTGCCCTGCACCTGGGCCGGCTCAAGGACGCCGGAACCCTGCAGAACCACCAGATTTCCGTCGGCAAGCTCAACAACGTCCGTGAGGCCATCGCCATCGCGCGGGAGGCCCGGACGATCCTCGGCGGCAACGGCATCACCCTGGACTACTCACCGCTGCGCCACGCGAACAACCTGGAGTCGGTCCGCACCTACGAAGGGACCGATGAGGTCCACACCCTGATCCTGGGGCAGCGGCTCACCGGTCTTCCCGCGTTCCGCTGATTCCAGCAGAAGCCGGCGGCAACGGGTGGGGTACCGTGAAATGTTGCCCCACCCCTTTCCGCGCCCGGAGGCCGTGCACGAATGACCGTCCGCTTTGATGAGTGACCTTCGCTGCCTGTGCGCCGGCACGGCCTGGGACGACGGCGGCGCGGCGCTCAGGCTGCAGACACCCGGCGGCAGCACGCACCCGCTGCGGCTGGACCCCGGCACCGAACTGCGTTTCCGGATCCAGCCCGGGTCACCGCGGTACTGCCTGGGCTATGACCTGGTGCGGGAAACCGGCCGCGGGTCCCGCCCCTGCCCGGCACAGGCCCCGGCTGAACGCGGTTACCAGTGCGGGAGCTGCTTTGCCCGCGATGAGGGCCGGCTGGTGCACAACAGCCACCGCGGCGGGCCCCTCCCTACCGGGCTGCGGAGCTATCTTTCCCGGCCGCAGTGGCTGTATATCGCCACCTTTGCCGACGGCACCACCAAGGTAGGAACCGCAGCAGACCAACGGAGGGTGCTGCGCCTGACGGAGCAGGGCGCCGTTGCGGCCCAGTACGTGGCCCGGGCCGCGGATGGGCTGCGGGTGCGGATCCTGGAGGACACGGTGTCCTCCGGCCTCGGCCTCACCCAGGCCGTGCGGTCCGGGGCAAAATGTGCGTCGCTGGCAGCTCCGCTTCCGGCAGAATCCATCACGGACATCAACACCGCCCACGCGGATGCCGCCCGGGCGCTGCTCTTCACCCTGGACCCCGAAGGCTTCCAGGTGGTCAAGGATTCCTGGCCCCGTCCGGCTGCCTTTGATGCGGTGCTGGGCCACGGCGGCGCGGGAATCTATCCGCTGCCGCTGGCATCCGGTGAGCACGGCCTGCTGCTCCACGGCCTGCTGGGCAGCACCGCGCTGGTGTCGACGGACAGCGCGGTGCTCCGATTCCTGGCGGACCTCACCCAGCTCAAGGGGCAGCGGCTGGAACTGGGCCGGTTCCGCACTGCGCTGCCTGCCCTGCAGGAATCGCTCTTCTAAACGCCCGGCTGCTTCGGTGCGGCGCCGGCCACACGGTTTCGGTAACGCCGGGGCCCCGACTGTATTCTGAAACTATGCTTAACACCCCTTGGGAAACCGGATCTCCGCTGTACCGCCGTCTGGTCGTCATTGCGCTCTCCGTGACGGGCGCCGGAATCCTGATGGTCCTCCTCGGGGCGGTGACCAACCAGCAGATCATTATGTACCTTGCCCTGCCGGTGATCGTGGTGGGCATGAGCGCGCACCTCAGCGGTATGGTGGTGCGTGCCCGCGACGCCAAACGCCGGATGAAGGGAAACAAATGAGCATCAACCCCGACCTGCAGGGCCGCAGCTACCCGGCGGGGGAGCCTTACCAGGTGGGGCGGGAGAAAATCCGCGAGTTCGCCCGTGCGGTGAAAGCGACCCATCCGGCGCACTTCGAGACCGCCGCCGCGGAGAAGCTCGGTTATGCAGACCTGGTCGCCCCTCCGACGTTCGCGATCATCGTGGCCCAGCAGGCCGACGCCCAGCTGATCAACGATCCTGAGGCCCGGATCGATTTCTCCCGCGTGGTCCATGCCGACCAGCGGTTCACCCACCACCGGCCCATTGTGGCCGGCGACGAACTGGTGGCTGAACTTCACGTCGACTCCGTGCGTGCCATGGGCGACGGCGCCCTGATCAGCACCCGTGCGGAAATCTCCACGCTGGAAGGCGAAAGGGTCGCCACCACCGTCTCATCCATCCTCGTCCGGGGAGAGGGCCAGTAACCATGTCCATTGCACTCAGTGAACTGGCAGCCGGCCAGGAAATCGGCAGCACCACGCTGGAGATCAGCCGGGCGGACCTGGTCCGCTACGCCGGTGCCTCCGGCGACTTCAACCCGATCCACTGGAACGAGCGGTTCGCCCGGTCGGTGGAACTGCCCGGCGTGATCGCGCACGGTATGTTCACCATGGGCGCTGCCGTCCAGCTGGTCACCGATTGGATCGGCGATCCCGGGGCCGTGCTGGACTACCAGACCCGCTTCACCCGGCCGGTGCTCGTCGAGGACTTCGACGATGCTCCCGGTGCGGTTGTGAACGTCACCGGCACGATCGGGGCACTCGACGCCGACAACTCCACCGCGCGGGTGGATCTGACTGTCACCTTCAACGGCCAGAAGGTTCTGGTCAAAGCGCAGGCGGTCGTCCGGATCTGGTGAGCGCACTGACCTCGATGCAGCTGGCATCACTGACTACATCCCGCGTGGGCGGACCCGCGCGGCGCTATCTGTTGGCCGAAACGCCGGATGAGCTCATCGGTATGGTCCGGGCGGCGGACGAGGCGTCCGAACCGCTTCTGCTGGTGGGTGGAGGATCCAACCTGCTGATTTCCGACACCGGCTTTGACGGTGCAGTAGTGCATGTCGGGAACCGCGGAGTAACCATCCGGAACGGCAAGGGCGGCACCGCAGTCGTCGAAGCCCAGGCTGGCCATCCCTGGGATGAGCTCGTCGCCCACACCGTGGCCGAGGGGTATTCCGGGCTGGAAGCTCTCTCCGGCATCCCGGGCCTGGCCGGAGCGACGCCGGTGCAGAACGTGGGTGCCTACGGAGCCGACGTTTCCCACAGCATCGTCTCCGTGCAGACCTGGGACCGCGAAACCCGGCAGCTGCGCCGCTTCGGCGCCGCGGAACTGGAATTCGGTTACCGCGATTCCCTCCTGAAACGCACCACCGTCAACGGTTCGCCCCGCTATGTTGTGCTGAGCGTGGAGTTCTCTCTCACCCAAGGCACAGCCAGTGCACCGATCCGCTACGCCGAGCTGGCCCGGGCGCTCGGTGTGGAAGTTGGAGACAGCGCCGACGCCACGGATGTCCGCCGCGAAGTGCTTAGACTGCGAGCCGGCAAGGGCATGGTCCTGAACCCTGCCGATCCCGATACCCACAGCACCGGTTCCTTCTTCACCAACCCCATCCTTCCGGCTCCGGACGCGGACAGGCTCCCCGCCGAGGCGCCGCGCTACCCGGTTGCCGAACCGGGCATGGTTAAACTCAGTGCCGCCTGGCTGATCGAGCATGCGGGCTTCGGCAAAGGTTTCGGACTGCCCGGAAACCCGGGGAGTGGGATCGCCGGCGGCCGGGCTTCCCTGTCCGCTAAGCACACCCTCGCCGTGACCAACCGCGGCGATGCGTCGGCACAGGACCTGCTGGCGATCGCCCGTGCGGTGGCCGACGGCGTCGAACAGGCGTTTGGTATCCGGCTGCAGCCGGAGCCGCTGCTGATCAACTGCTCCCTGTAAACCACCTGCTGTAAGCGGCCGTCCGGATCTCCGGGCGGCCGCTTTTTTGCTGCCGCAGGGGGCATGGACTCCGCACTGATTTAAACTTCGGCTCTTGAATAGTTAGACTTTCTAACCATGAGCTTCGATGATTCCCTCGAACTATCCCGGCAGCTGCGCCCGATGCTGCCCCGGCTCTACCATCTGAGCCGCCGGCGTCTTCCGGGGTGGGACCTGACGGCGTCGCAGTCCTCCACGATGACCACTCTGGTGGACCGTGGCCCCCTGCGGATGGGCGAGCTGGCAGCGCTGGAAGGCGTTCAGCTCCCGTCCGCCACGTCGGTGGTCAACGGCCTGGTCAAACTGGACCTGGTCGAGCGCCGGGCGGACCCTGCGGACCGCAGGGCGGTCGTCATTGATCTGACCGGGAAGGGCCGGAAGCAGGTGCAGGAGCTGGTGACCCGGCGGAACCAGGCCTTCGCTTTGCTGCTCGAGCGCCTGCCCGAGGCAGACCGCAGGCTGCTGGAGAGTGCGGTTCCGGCCATAGGGCGCCTGCTGGCGCTGGGGACGGGGCCCGCAGGGGACCGGGCCGGAGCCGTGCCCGCGGATGACGAAGAGAACTAACACGCAACCGGAAAGGCAAACAAGCATATGAGCAAAGCCGCAGCCACTGAACCCCATCCGGCACATCCGCGGCTTACGGATGCGCTGCGGGGGCAGCCGAAAACGGTGTGGGTTACTGCCTTTGCCGCCGTGATCGCTTTTATGGGCATCGGACTGGTTGATCCCATCCTCAACACCATCACGGAAGAACTGGGAGCGTCGCCCACAGAAACCACGCTGCTCTTCGGCTCCTACCTGGGCGTCCAGGTGGTGGCCATGCTGCTGACCGGCGTGATGTCCTACCGGTTCGGAGCCAAACGGACGCTCATCACCGGCCTGGTGCTGATTGTGCTGGCCGCCGGAGCCTGCTCCCTGGTGAACAGCATCGAGGCGCTGGTGTGGCTCCGCGCCCTCTGGGGACTGGGTAACGCCTTCTTCATCGCCACGGCCCTCTCGGTTATCGTCGGCGCAGCGGCCGGCGGCCAGGCCGGCGCCATCCTGCTGTATGAGGCCGCCCTCGGCGTCGGACTCGCCGTCGGGCCGCTCCTGGGTGCCGCACTGGGCACCATCTCCTGGCGCGGTCCGTTCGCCGGCACCGCCGTGCTGATGGCTGTTGGTGTCATCCTCTGCGCCACCATGCTGGCCAAGGACAAGGGAAAGGCCGAGCGTCAGCGGATCCGGCTCATCGACCCGCTCCTGGCCCTGCGCAACCGCAACCTGCTCCTGACCTCCCTGGGATCGGCCTTCTACACGGCGGCGTTCTTCGCCATCATCGCCTGGGCGCCCTTCGTCCTGGAGGAAGGCGCCTTCTACGTGGGCTTCGTCTTCTTCGGCTGGGGCCTGTGCGTGGCAGTCTCCGGCGTGGTGCTTGCCCCCAAGGTGGCCCGGTGGTTCGGCGAACGCGGAGGAGCCGTCCTCGCCGTGCTGATTTACGCCCTGGTCCTGCTCGCCATGGCCGTGGGCAACAAGACCGTTGTGGTCATCGGGATCATTGTGTCCGGTATCTTCTCCGGCATCCTGAACACCCTCTTCACCGGTACCGCCATGAGTTCGGGAACGGCCCCGCGCGCCGTCAACAGCGCCGGCTACAACTTCCTGCGCTGGTTCGGCGGAGCAGTTTCCGCCGTGCTGGTGGGCCACGTGGCCGGGTGGCTGGGCCTGCGGGCCCCGTTCTGGGTGGGTGCCATCTGCTGTGCCTTAGCCGCAGGGCTGCTGCTGCTCCGCCAGGAGGCCGGCGACCCGGATCCGCACACCGTGCCGGAGGAAGCTGCCGCCGTCGGCGCAGACTGACGCCCGGCCCGGGACAGCGAAAAAGCGGCCGTTTGGAACTCCAAACGGCCGCTTTTCGCGTTTTGCGGGGCTACAGGTTTCCGGTCGCGATGCGCAGCATCCGGCGCAGCGGCTCGGCCGCGCCCCAGAGAAGCTGGTCGCCGACGGTGAAGGCGCTGATGTACTGCGGACCCATTTCCAGCTTGCGGATCCGGCCCACGGGAATGTCCAGCGTGCCAGTGACCGCTACCGGGGTCAGCTGCGCCATGGTGGCTTCCTTGGTGTTCGGAACCACCTTTGCCCACTCGTTGTCGGCGTCGATGATCCGCTCAATCTCGCCGATGGAAAGGTCTTCGGTGAGCTTCAGGGTCAGGGCCTGGGAGTGGGAGCGCATGGCACCGATGCGGACGCAGAGACCGTCGAACGGAATCCTGGCAGCTTCAGCGGTATGGCGGCCGAGGATCTTGTTGGTCTCCGCTCCGCCCTTCCACTCTTCCTTGGACTGCCCGTTGCCCAGGTCAGCATCGATCCAGGGGATGACGGAACCGGCCAGCGGAACCCCGAACTGGGAAGCATCCATGGACGGATCCTTCTGCTGGGCCAGGACCGCGCGGTCGATTTCCAGGATGGCCGACGCCGGATCGGCCAGGTTGGCCGCGACGGCGGAGTTCAGGGTGCCGAACTGGTTCAGCAGTTCACGCATATGGCGGGCGCCGCCGCCGGAGGCTGCCTGGTAGGTCATGGAGGTGCCCCACTCAACGAGCCCGTTGCGGAACAGCCCGCCCAGGCCCATCAGCATGCAGGACACGGTGCAGTTGCCGCCCACGAAGTTCTTTACGCCCCGGGCCAGCCCGGCGTCGATGACGTCGCGGTTGACCGGATCCAGCACGATGATCGCACTGTCATCCATGCGCAGCGTGGAGGCGGCATCGATCCACAGGCCGTCCCAGCCGGCGTCGCGCAGCTTGGGGTAGACCTCGGCGGTGTAGTCGCCGCCCTGGGTGGTGACGATAATCGGCAGCTTGGCCAAAGTCTCAATGTCGTACGCGTCTTCCAGGGTGCCGGCACCCTGGGCGAAGGCCGGTGCCTGGCCGCCCGCGTTCGAGGTGGAGAAGAAGACGGGGTTGATCAGGTCGAAATCGCCTTCATCCTGCATGCGCTGCATAAGGACGGAACCGACCATGCCCCGCCAGCCGACGAAGCCCGCGGTGGGAACAGAGGTAGCTGCTGATGTCATGGGAATCAGTCTAGGCCAGTGGCTGGCCGCTGTCCTGATCGGTTACGCCGCGGTTCCGGGTCCACAGGGCAATGCGGTACTGCAGCCCGTTGGCGGAGGTATACCAGTCCTGGGCAGGGCTGACGGCGGTAAAGGTCCAGTCCGGTCCCAGCCGGGGCGCATAGCTGTCCCCCTCGGTCTCCGTGTTGATCACCGTGACGATTGCAACATCAGCCAGCGGTTCAGCTGCGGCGTACAGCTGGGACCCGCCCACGATCCAGATCTGGCTGCTGCCTTCGCTGCCCTCCGCAGCTTCCAGGGAGGCTTCCAGGGAGGGGACGACGACGGCGCCCTGGGGGCCGAGCTCGGCTGCCAGTCCCGGGCGGGAGGAGATCACGATGTTGGTGCGGCCGGGCAGCGGCCGGTAAGCCTCGGGGAAGGATTCCCAGGTGCGCCGGCCCATGATCACCGGATGTCCCTGGGTGCTGGCCTTGAAATGGGCCAGGTCCTCCGGCAGGTGCCAGGGCATCCCGCCGTCCTTGCCGATCACGCCGTCGCCCGTCTGAGCCCAGATCATCCCGACCAGCGGCACGCCCGTTGTGCCGAACCCGCGGGCAGCCAGGGCCTCATCGAGCTCCAGTCCAGGCTTCCCCGGATCGCCGGCAGGGTAGTAGCGGGTGGAAGCAGCGGACTTGTTCTTCTCATTCAAGGCGAATGCCCTTTCACACGGCGATAGGTGCTTTGATACCGGGGTGGTGCTGGTAATCCAGGACCTCGAAGTCCTCAAGCTCATAGTCGAAGATGCTGGCCGGCTTCCGCCGCAGCCGCAGCTGAGGATACGGGAACGGCTCGCGGGACAGCTGTTCGGTGACCTGGTCCATGTGGTTGTCGTAGATGTGGACATCGCCGCCGGTCCAGACAAACTCACCGGGCTCCAGGCCCACCTGCTGCGCCACCATCAGGGTCAGCAGGGCGTAGGAAGCAATGTTGAAGGGGACGCCCAGGAACGTGTCCGCGGAGCGCTGGTAGAGCTGGCAGGAGAGTTTTCCGTCCGCGACATAGAACTGGAACATCGCGTGGCACGGCGGCAGGGCCATGTTCTCCACTTCTGCCGGATTCCAGGCGGTGACGATGTGCCGGCGTGAATCGGGGTTCGTCTTCAGCCCGTTAATGAGCTTCTCGATCTGGTCGATCTGCCCGCCGTCCGGAGTGGGCCAGGAGCGCCACTGGACACCGTAGACCGGGCCCAGCTCGCCGTCGTCGTCCGCCCACTCGTTCCAGATGCTGACGCCGCGTTCCTGCAGCCAGCGGACATTCGAATCCCCGCGCAGGAACCACAGCAGTTCCAGCGCCACGGACTTGAAATGCACCCGCTTGGTGGTGATCAGCGGAAAGGACGTGCTGAGGTCAAAGCGCATCTGCCGGCCGAAAACGCTGCGGGTGCCGGTGCCGGTGCGGTCGGACTTTTGGGTCCCGTTCGCCAGGACGTCGCGGAGCAGGTCTTCGTACGGTGTGGGAATGGTGGTCACTGCTCCAGTGTAGTGGGCGTGCGTTGATGATCCCCGGGCACAGAGCGCAATGCAGTCCCCAGCAGCTGAAGCAGTGCGGGGCCGCTGATGCCGTGCCGGCGGGCGAGTGTGAGGAGGTTCTCGACGGCGGCGGTGAGCTCCGGCGGCGTGGCCTGCACGGACCGTGTTCCCGGCGGCCGCGGGGCGATGACCGTGCCGCGCCGGCGCATGGCGGTGACGGTGCCTTCGGCTTCGAGCTCCTTGTAGGCCCTGGCCACGGTGCCCGGCGCGACGCCGAGGTCCGCGGCCAGCATCCGGATGGTGGGCAGCCGGTCGCCGGGGGAGAGGACGCCGGAAGCAGCCAGCGCGCTGACCTGACCGCGGATCTGCTCATACGGAGGAACTGGAGACTCCAGATCCACACTGATCTCTGCGCTCATGTCCGCAGGGCCGGAGGAACGTCCTCACGGTCGGCGTAGCCCGGCAGGTCCGGAAAGTGGGACGGGCCGAACTGCCGCAGCGCAATGACCAGCGCGGCCAGCAGCCACAGCCAGGCCCCCGCGCCTGCCTGCTGGACCAGCGGTGCCAGCCAGGTCAGCGGCGGTTCGAGTTCGATGCCGTTCCATGAGCTGTGTGCCCAGGCGCTGTGCAGCGAGAGGTTGAAGATGGAGACACCCACGGCCGCAACACTGGCAGCCGCTGTGGTCCGGGCGATCCGGAAGAGCGCCACGCGGCGCAGGCGCAGGTCCACGGTGCGGTCTGCTTCCGGGAAAGCGGGACGCTCCAGGACCCGGCGGGAGAGGAAATCCGTCAACACGGGCAGCAGCAGCACCAGGACGGCTGCGGAAAGGGCGAAGCGCCAGTCAAAGAACGGGTCAATGTCAATGGTGTCAATGGTTAGGCCCGGGGGATTCGTCCCTTGCGGGCCGTATGCGTTCGCGGCAGCATCCACGGCATAGGCGCGGGCTGCCGGGTCAACCGACGGACCAATCAGCGCCGAGCCCAGCTGGATCAGCAGGACGACGGCGGCTGCACCGGTGGGGGTCCACCCCAGCCAGCGGGGCGGCCGGAGGAAATTCAGGTCCTCCGGGTCCAGCTCGCCGATGTTCCCGATGTTCCCGGTGCTCCCGCTGCAGAGGCGCACGGTGCGCCGGGCAATCCAGCGATCCGTGAAGAATGACAGAACCAGGAACACCAGCGCGCCGCCTGCCACGGCCAGCAGCGCACCGACCCGGTCCTGCCAGGTCAGGGCGAATAGGACCGATCCGGCTGCGGCGGCCGCGATGGGACCGGCGAGGGTGAGGCGCAGGCTCGCCGCAAGGGACCTGACCGCCAGCGGCGACCGCGGGGGAGCTTCGGCTTGCCCCAGCGGTTCGTCCTCCGGAGCCTCGGGCAGCGGCACCCGAGGTGCGCGCTTCAGCAGGGCAAACAGGCCGGCGTAGAAGAGGGGCAGGCTGATAATCCTCAGGACATCCCCCGTCTGGCTCAGCCCAGGCGGTGTGGGGTAGTTGGAGAGGAAGATGGCACCGGAGGTGTTCAATGACATCAGGAGGGCGGCGGCCACCCGCAGGACCCGGTGAGCCGAGGCCCGACGCAGTGCGGCGTCCGCTTCCACGGTGGTGCCTGGGACCATGGGCCGCACAGAGATGAGTTTGAGGATTCCCGCCGTGGCTCCGGCCGTCAGCAGGAGCCAGGGCAGCCACCCGAACAGCAGTGCCATGGCTGGTGGCGAGAACGGATCGCGTTGAAGCACGGTCCCGAGGAGCAGCAGATCCAGGACCAGGAAGATCAGGGCAACGCAGGCCATATACCTTGGCACGAGCGTGCGCAGGCTGCGGTGCCGGAGGACGGCGGTGCGGACAGCGCCACGCGGCCGCGGCCAGGTCAGTTCACCGACGGCGAGGACTGCGAGTGCGAAGACTGTGGGCGGCCCCAGCTGCAGGAGCGCGGCGGGGATGCTGAAGTGGCCGTTCCACCACAGGTCCCCGCTCACTTCCACGAGCGCGGGCCGCAGGACACCGGGGAGCCACATAGCCGTTGCCAAAGCAACGATCCCGATCCGCCGGGCGTACTTTTGCGCGGCCTCAGTGACGGTCCGGGCGTCCGTTCCCGGCTTGGGCCGGACGGACAGCACCATCAGGGTGAGGACAACCGCCCAGAACAGCAGGGTGCCGAGTGTGGATAGGACAACCGCTGCCATAAGGATCCCCCGGAGCTATGAATCGAATGTACCGAGTATTTGATACATAACTCCGGGGGTCAAGGGTTTGAGGGCAACCCTTAGAGAGCGCCGCCGGCGGCCTCGGGGGCACCGGCGTCGTCGCCGCCGTCGCCTACGCGCTCGCGGGCCATGAAGTTCTCCAGATCGAACAGGTTGTCCGCCCGGCGGGCCACGGCAAGCAGCGTGCTCATGGAAGCGACTTCCTCCACCTGCTCCTTGAGGAACCACAGCATGAACTGCTCGCCGAGGGCGTCGCCTTCCGTGCGGGCCGCCGCGAACAGCGCCTCGATCTGGGAGGTCACCTGCTTTTCCTGGGCCAGGGCCAGGGAAATCGGCTCCACCACATCGGTGAAATCGTTCTTGACCGGCTCAATCCCGGGAATCCGGACGGGCAGGTCCCGGTCCAGCATGTACTGGACCAGCATCATCGCGTGGTTCCGCTCTTCCACTGACTGCGCGTAGAAGTGGCGGGCCAGCTGCGGGAGGTCCTCGCCGTCAAAGTACACGGCCATGGCCACGTACTGCTGCGAGGCATTGAATTCGTTACCGATCTGGGCTTCAAGGAGTTCAGTGAATTTGCTCATGACGCTAACAATATGCGTGCTGACCTGCGCAGAAAAGGACGGATAGGCTTAGCTCGCCAAGGCTAGGCTAAGCACTCCTGTGGGTTTCCCCAGCCGCCGCAGCCCTAGTCATCGAAGGGCCGGTACCGCTCCAGTGAGACGATCCGCCGCGGATTGCGCCGGCTGACATGGCAGATTACGGCCTCGCCTGGAACCAGATACGGATCCTTGTCCGGAAGCCGGGCTGACATCGCGTCCGCCATGTGCGCTGACAGGACTTCGAAAACCAGGGGCAGGACCGGCCGGTGGGTGCACAGCGCCACCGGTTTGGCTTTCTCAAACAGACTGTCGACGGCGGCGCGGGCCTTGCCGGGCTTGCGTTTGGCGCTGTGCTCGGTCAGGGCGTCCACTGTCTTGAACTTCGGCTTGCGCGCATTTACGTAGGGGCCCATGGTCTGGACGCAGCGGAGCCAGGGGCTCGTGGCCACCCGGTCCGGGCTCCAGGCCACCAGCAGGCGGGCCACCGCCTTGGCCTGGCGCTGGCCGGTGGCTGCGAGCGGACGTTCGCCCTCGGCCCGGGCCCAGGAGGACCGGGGCTTGGCTTTCGCATGCCGGACGACGATCAGCGGCCAGGTAGCCAGGTCACCAGCCTCGTACGCTGCCACCAGGGCCTCCAGCGGCAGCCGGTCGGTGGGGTTGGTCAGCAGCCGGGCAGCTTCCTCGGGGGCGCACCAGCGTACGCCGTCGACCTCCTTGCCATCGGGGCGCGGTTTAGCCGACTCCACGTGGGCGGCCCAGTAATGCACGGCTTTGAGGCCGGATGCCACGGGATACCGGGTCTGGGGGAGCGGGATGCCCAGCCTGATGTGGAGCCCGATTTCTTCCCGCACCTCCCGCACGGCGCACTCAGGAACCGTTTCGCCGGCGTCGAGCTTCCCCTTCGGCCAGGACCAGTCGTCATAACGCGGCCGGTGGATCATCAGGACCTCCAGTTGGTCGGCCTGCACCCGCCAGCAGATAGCTCCGGCGGCCACGACCTTCGGCTCGCCGGACAGATCCAAGGCGTAGGGCGTCTCACCCAGCAGCAGGGCAGCCGTCTCTTCCGGGGCATCCCGGCCGTCCTCCGGGAGGGAGAGCGCCGAAGCGGCCGGTCCCGGCCCATCCGCTGCGGGCGCGGAGCCCATGGAACCCTGTATCAACGGCGGACCAGCGCGCGCTGGCGCGAGCGGGAAGCGAGCAGCCAGGACTGCACGTCCTCCAACAGATTCCCGTCGGCGTCCTTATGGTGCCGGGTCCAGATGCCGTCGGCATCCAGGTGCCAGCTGGCGGTCCCGGGGTCCAGATAACGGTCCATGAGGTCGATCAGGTTGGTGATGTCGTCCGGTGACCCCAGCTGCACCAGCGCCTCGACGCGGCGGTCGAGGTTCCGGTGCATCATGTCCGCGGAGCCGATGAACACCACCGGGTCCCCGCCGTTGGCGAAGGCGAACACCCGGGAGTGTTCGAGGAACCGGCCCAGGATGGAACGGACCGTAATGTTCTCGCTCAATCCCGGAACCCCCGGGCGGACGGAACAGATACCGCGGACGATCACGTCAACCTGGACACCGGCCTGGGAGGCGCGGTACAGGGAGTCGATGATCGCCTCATCGACCATGGAGTTGACCTTGATGATCACCCGGCCGGGAAGGCCGGCCTTCTTGTTGGCGATTTCCCGTTCAATCCGGTCGATCAGTCCCGACCGGACGGAGCGCGGGGCCACCAGGAGGCGTTTGAACGTGGACTTGGGGGCGTAGCCGGAGAGCTGGTTGAAGAGCTTGGTGAGGTCTTCACCCACCTTTTCGTTGGCGGTGAGCAGGCCCAGGTCCTCGTAGTAGCGGGCAGTGCGGGGATGGTAGTTGCCGGTACCGATATGGCAGTAACGGCGCAGGCCGTCCACTTCCTGGCGGACCACCAGGGAGAGCTTGCAGTGCGTCTTGAGTCCGACGATGCCGTACACCACGTGCACCCCGGCCTGCTCCAGTTTCCGCGCCCAGGAGATGTTCGCCTGTTCGTCGAAGCGGGCCTTGATTTCCACCAGTGCCAGGACCTGCTTGCCGGACTCCGCGGCGTCGATCAGTGCATCAACAATGGGGGAGTCACCGGAGGTCCGGTACAGGGTCTGCTTAATCGCCTGCACCCGGGGATCAGCAGCCGCCTGCTCCAGGAACGCCTGGACCGAGGTGGAGAAGGAATCGTAGGGGTGGTGCAGCAGGATGTCACGGCGCCGCATGGCGGCGAAGACATCTGCAGGCTTGGAGGTCTCGGATTCCTTCAGGTGCAGCGAGGTGTGCGGGACCTGCTTGGGGTAGTGGAGGTCCGGCCGGTCGATCCGGCTGATCGGGCTGAGGCCGCGCAGGTCCAGCGGCGCCGGCAGGGTGTACACCTCGTCCTCTTCGACACCGAGTTCGCGCACCAGCAGTTCCCGGACACCCGGGTTGATGTCCGGAGTAACTTCCAGCCGGACCGGCGGGCCGAACCGGCGGCGCAGCAGCTCCTTCTCCAGCGCCTGGAGCAGGTTCTCGGCGTCGTCCTCTTCAACTTCGAGGTCCTCGTTGCGGGTCACGCGGAAGGTGTAATGCTCCACCACGTCCATGCCGGGGAACAGCTGGTCCAGGTGCTCGGCGATCATGTCTTCCAGCGGGATGAACCTCGCGGTGCGTCCCGCAACGTTCCCGGCACGGGGACCGTCCACGGAAATCAGCCGCGGCAGCTGGTCCGGCACCTTGACCCGGGCGAAGAAGTCCTTGCCGCTGACCGGGTTGCGGACCACCACGGCAAGGTTCAGCGACAGGCCGGAGATGTACGGGAACGGATGCGCCGGATCCACGGCGAGGGGCGTGAGGATCGGGAAGACCTTCGCCGCGAACTGCCGGTGCAGCTGGGCCTTCGAGGCGTCGTCGAGTTCCTTCCAGCTGACCAGGTGGATGTTCTCCTCCGCCAGCGCCGGGCGGATCTGCCGCGCAAAAACCTCTGCGTGCCGCTGCTGCAGCCGGTAGCCGGCCTGGGTGATCTCCTCCAGCTGTTCAATGGGGCTGAGCCCGGCTGCGGAGGGAACGGCCAGGCCGGTCGCGATGCGGCGCTTCAGGCCGGCCACCCGGACCATAAAGAACTCATCGAGGTTGGAGGCGAAGATCGAGAGGAAACTGACGCGTTCCAGCAGGTAGAGCTCCGGATCCTCGGCCAGTTCCAGCACCCGGGCGTTGAAGTGCAGCCAGCTGATCTCCCGGTCCAGGAAACGGTCCGGGGTGATGTCGCCGCTCGGCAGCAGGGCAGGACCAAAATCCGGAATGTCGATGCGGTCCTGCGTGGCCCGCGGCGCGGGCATCGCTTCGGCAGAACCGAAGGACAACCGCGTGCTGGCTACGGTCTCGGAATCCATAGTATTTCTCCCTGGCAGTTCTGGCTGGCTGCTTCGGCTCCCGGGAACCGGAGTGCCTGGGCGGCCGTCATTCTCAACACTACAAGCCGCGGACGGCTATTCGGCCGCGTACATGACGTCCACGTCCCAGCGGACAAAACCGAGCCGGCGGTACAGCGCGACGGCGGGAGCATTATCCGCGTCAACGTAGAGCATCACTGCGCGCAGGCCCGCCTGCCGAAGGTGCTCGATTCCGGCCAGGGTCAGGGCCTTGCCCAGTCCGCTGCCCTGCGCCTGAGGGGTCACGCCCACCACGTAGACCTCGCCCATGGCAGGGTGGCTGCCGCTGCGGGGGTGGACCTTTGTCCAGTGGAAACCGAGCAGCTCCCCGTCTGACTCGCGCACGGCCAGCAGGAATCCCGCAGGATCGAACCAGTCCTCTGCCATGCGGGCCTCAAGGTCGGCCCGGGTCATCGCCCCTTGCTCAGGATGGTGGGCGAAAGCGGCGGCGTTGGCCTGCAGCCACGCGGTTTCATCGCGGCCGGGCTCGAACGGCCGCAGCACCACTCCCTCCGGCAGTGCGGGTGCCGGCAGCTCCTTTTCCAGGGCGTCGTGGGAGAGGCGCATCCGCCACAGTTCCCGGACCGGGCGGTAGCCGAAGCGGGCGGCCAGTTCGACGGCGGCCTCATGGTTGCCGTGTGACCAGGCTTTGACGCCCCTGCCGGTATCCGCCTGCACAGCCTGCGCCAGCGCGGTGCCGACACCCTGGTTCCGGTAGTTCGGATGGACCACCAGTTCCAGCACTCCGGCTTCCGGATCGCCCGGCGGGGAGTTCAGCACGGCGACGCCGGCAAGATACTGGGCTGTGGAAGGATCGGAGTGCTCATCCAGGGCCAGGGTCGAGTACACCCGCAGCAGGTCCGGATCGGCGTCCGGGGAGCGCAGGTCAACGAGGGTCTGCTCCGACAGGGGAGGATTCCCGTCGGCTTCGGCGGCCGCTGCGGCCAATTCCCGGATTCCGCGGAGCGCCGCCTCGTCGGGGGCGCCGCGGGTAGTGAGGATAGGCCATCTGGTCAGGGGGTTCTCGCTCATTGAAGAAGCCTAACCGCCCAAGGGCGCGGGAGGGGAGACGCGTCAGCTCTCGTGCCGCGCGGCGGCCGGCTGGTCCTCCGGAGTGCGGGTGCGGGTGAACCGGTATCCCACGTTGCGCACGGTCCCGATGAGGTTCTCATGGTCCGGTCCCAGCTTCGCCCGGAGGCGCCTCACATGGACGTCCACCGTTCGTGTGCCCCCGTAGTAGTCGTATCCCCAGACCTCGTGGAGCAGCTGGTCCCGGGTAAAGACCCGTCCGGGGTGCTGGGCCAGGTACTTGAGGAGTTCAAATTCCTTGTAGGTGAGGTTCAGCGCGGTGCCGCTGACCCGGGCCGTGTAGCTGGCCTCATCAATCACCACACCCGAAGCATGGATTTCGGTGCTGGCAGCACCGGACGCTGCCTGGGTGCGGGAGACGGCCAGCCGGAGGCGGGCTTCGAGTTCCGCCGGCCCGGCACTGTCCAGGACGACGTCGTCCGCGAGCCAGTTCGCTGCCACCGCTGCCATGCCGCCCTCGGTGAGGACCAGGATCAGGGGGGTGTCCAGTCCGGTGGCCTTGAGCAGCTGGGTGAGGGAACGCGCGCCGATCAGGTCTTTGCGGGCATCCACCAGCACAACGTCGCAGGGTTCAATATCCAGCAGGGCGGTCGGTTCCGCGGGGACCACATGGACCTTGTGGTTCAGCAGTTCCAGCGCGGGCAGGATTTCAACAGACGCCCCGGAGCTGTTGGTGAGAAGCAGAATGTGCGGCATAGGTCCTCCGAAAGTTGGGCGCACATCGTCGGGCACGTTATCCATCCGGTCCTCAGCGGCCGAAGAGTGGTGAAAGTATATCCACCGATCCGCCCGCAGGCCGTAGCTTTTATCCGTGCCGCGTAATAAGGCAGTATGGCTAGGGTGAAACTTTGGAGCATTGCGGTGCCGGCGGCAGTTGTCCTGATCGGCATCGTGGTGGCTTCGTACCTTTCAGTCGAGGCGACGGCCATAGTTACGGGAGCCGCCGCGGCGCTCGCGGGATTCGGCTGGCCCTATCTGCTGGGCGTGCCCGCCCGCAAGACCCAGGGCGGCGTCCTGGCGTTTGTCGGCGCCGGCAGTGTCGCAGCCGCCTACCTGGCCCCGGCCACGTCCATGCTGACCTGGCTGCCGGCTTTCACCGCCGTCGGAGTCGGGTCTGTCTTCCTGATCCAGCTGCTGCGCGGCACCGGCCAGGCCCACCGGCTGGAATCGACCATCGGAGTTATTGGCGGCGCCCTGATCTCCGGGATGGCTTCCGGCTGGGTGGCAGCTGACCGGCTGCCTGCTCCGGAGGGATCCTACGGACTGATTACCGCCAGTGGCGCAGCCATCCTCAGTGCCATCCTGGTTTCCCTGATTCCGCTGCCGGACCGCATCACTGCGCCCTTCGCCGTCGTCGCCGGGGCAGTTGCGGGCGGAGCGGCCGCAGCGCTGGTCCCCGGGCTGCCGGTTGCCGCCGGGGCAGTTATCGGCGCCGTCTGTGCCGGAGTGATCGCAGCTGTCCGCCGGCTGGCACTGACCCGGGATGAGGCACCCGGGCTGCTCGGCGTCCTCTCGGCAGGACTCGCCCCGGTCCTCGCGCTGGGCACGGCCGTCTACTTCGCCGGCCGCCTGCTCATCCCCTAGGCGGGGCGGGAGGTATCGCCCCCGGCCGTCACAGGAGACAAAGCATCCGGTGAGCGGGTTAGGATGTAGGCATGTCGCTTGTAGCTCTCGAAATCTTTTTCATCGTCCTCCTGGGTATCACCGGCCTGGCAATGGCCGGCTTCGCAGGCCTCGTAGTGGCGCGCCTGTACAAAGGCCAGAAGTAGCCTCCCACCCCGTATTACCCCGTAATCCAAGGGAAGGGCCCCTGCCATGCCAATGGAGATCCCCACAGATCTGACACCCGGACTGGTTCCGCTGTCCTGGCTCCTTGGAGTCTGGGAAGGCTCCGGCCGGCTCGGTGAAGGTGAAGCCGGCTCCGAGCACTTCACGCAGCGGGTCACGTTTACGCAGAACGGCCTGCCGTACCTGCAGTACACGGCGGAAAGCTGGTTGACGGACGAGGAAGGTACCGTCCTGCGCCCGCTTGCCGTGGAAACCGGTTTCTGGGCTTTGGACCGTCCCCTGAACGACGCCGACGGCGGGCCGGGCCTGATTCCCGCCGACATTGTGCCCGCCCTGCGCAGCGCCGATGAAGTCGAGGCCCTGCGCAACGACGCCGGCGGGTTCGACATCACGGCAACCATCGTGCACCCCGGCGGCATTGCCGAGCTGTACTACGGGCAGATCAAGGGCCCGCAGATCCAGCTGACCACCGACCTGGTGATGCGCGGCGTGAACTCCAAGGAATACACCGCCGCGACCCGCATTTACGGGCTGGTCAACGGTGACCTGTACTGGCGGTGGGATGTAGCTGCCGAGGGCAAAGCCCTGGAAGCACATGCTTCAGCCATCCTGAAAAAGCAGTCTTAGCCGGTCCGGGTGCCCGCCCTGCGACGGGCGGAGTGCCGCGGCCGGAATACTCCTCCACGCCAAGGACGTTGCACTTAACATGAGCCCCAAAAGCCCCTTGCTTGCCCGCGCCGGAGCCGTTGAAGCCGGCGGACTCGATTCCGGTACCGCTGCCCATTACGGGGACCCGCTGCGGGAGCAGCGGGCGCTGGCCCGGGGAGAAGCTGTTACCGACCTCTCCAGCCGGGGTGTTGTCACCGTTTCCGGTCCCGACCGGCTGAGCTGGCTTAACACCCTGTCTTCACAGAAGCTCCTCTCCCTGGCCCCGGGGGAAAGCACCGAGCTGCTGCTCCTGAGCGTGCAGGGCCGGATCGAGCACGACGCCCGGGTCCTTGACGACGGTGAACGCACCTGGCTGATCGTCGAGGGGACGGATGCACCAGCCCTGGCGGCCTGGCTGAACAGCATGAAGTTCACCCTCCGCGTCGAGGTCCAGGATGTCAGCGACGAGTGGGCGGCCGCCGGTTCGGTGACCCAGGTTCCGGCCTGGACAGACTATTTGGTGTGGACGGATCCGTGGCCGCGGGTCTCGCCCGGAGGCTACGCCTACACGGAAGCTGAATCAGCAGAACACCCCGGACTCGAACGGCCCTGGCACGAGTACCTCATTCCGCGTTCCGGCCTTGAGCAGGCAGTGGAGGACTCCGGCCGGACCCTCGCCGGGTCCATGGCGGCCGAAGCCCTTCGCATTGCCGCCTGGCGGCCCCGGCTCGGCGCGGAAACCGACGACAAAGCGATTCCGCATGAGCTGGACCTGATCCGTACCGCCGTGCACCTGGACAAGGGCTGCTACAAGGGGCAGGAGACCATCGCGCGGGTGCATAACCTGGGCCGCCCGCCCCGCCGGCTGGTGTTCCTGCAGCTGGACGGCTCCCAGCACACCCTGCCGGAGGCCGGCAGCCGGATCCTGTTCGGCGAACGGGAGGTGGGGCGCGTGACCTCCGTAGCGCAGCACTATGAGATGGGCGCGGTGGCCCTGGCCCTGGTCAAGCGCTCCGTGGACCCCTCCGCGGACCTGGTGGTGGACGACGGCGGTGAACTGTACGCCGCTGCACAGGAACTGATTGTGTCCCCCGGCGCAGGGCAGGCAGTGGGCCGGCAGACCGGCTTCCTGCGGGCGCCGCGGACGGAAAGGAATAACTGATGACTGAATTCCCCGACGCTTCCCCGGACGCACAGTCCGCAGCCGACCAGGAGACGCTGGCACTGGCGGAACGGCTCTTTGACGCCGCCCGTGCCGGTGACACGGAAACGCTCCGGACCTATGTCAGCGCCGGCGTTCCCGCCACGCTCACCAACGCTGCCGGGGATTCGCTGCTGATGCTCGCGGCCTATCACGGCCATTCCGCGGCCACGGCACTGCTTATTGAGCTTGGTGCGGAGGTTAATACCCTCAACGACCGCGGTCAGTCACCGCTGGCCGGTGCGGTGTTCAAGGGCTACGCGGACGTTGTCCGTGTGCTGGCGGTAGCGGGAGCAGACCCCGACGCCGGAAATCCCTCAGCCCGGGCGGCCGCAGCCTACTTCCAGCGCACAGAGCTGCTGGACATCCTGGCCTAGCGCCCGGTTACCCTGCTCAGGCCGCTGACTTAGCTCAAACCGGGAGGCCGCTGACTTAGCTCAGGCCGGCAGGGCCACGGAGGCCCGGATTCCCGCCGCGACAAATCCCGCACCGGCCGCGGTGCGGGAGGCTCCGACATTGTTGAACGGGGCCCGCCACTGGGGAATCAGGCCCGCTGCCATGGCGTCTTCCACCGCTATGGCGCTGATGTAGCTGCCCAGGCCGCGCATGCGGTGGCCGGGGGCGGTGAGGGCACCCATATCCGCGAGGATGCCGTCCTTGATGCTGTAGCCCGCTCCCGCGAGGGGAGCCGGAACTTCGGGGTTGGCGTCGTCCATCAGCAGGAACAGGGCCTCACGGGCGCTGAGCTTTGCTTCCAGGACGTCGTCCGGAGGGCATAGGCGTTCCAGGGTTTCGGCGAACCGGCGGTCTTCGGCAATGGCCAGTTCGCTGGCGGGCACCTCGGGATAGAAATCCGCGTAGAACAGATGCTCGGTGCCAGTCCCGCGGCCGCCGTGGTCCGCAGAGAGCCGCATCAGCGCCGCGCCGCTGCTGAGTTCAGCGGCACTTTTGGACCTGACCTGCGCAGCCGCCCAGGCGGGACCCGAGAAGACCTCGCGGCCGAAGAGCCTGACGAAGGAAACCTCGCTGGCTTCCTCGTGGACATCGTAGATGCGCTCATCGCTGTCCGCGGCTGCCAGTGCGTCATCGTCAAGACCGAGCCTGCGGGACCAGGCCAGCTGGATGATGGAGATCGTGCTCGTGTCTAGCTGCATGAGCTTCAACCTACACGGGGTGGAGGAGGGCAGCGCAAGCCGCAGGGGCGATTTGTTAGGCCGCCTAACCGAAAAGAATTGCGGCCTCTTCGTAGCGGCGTTCCGGAACGGTCTTGAGGTTGCCCAGCGCCTTTTCGAATCCGACCCGGACAATGTCGGTGCCATGGAGCGAGACCATGGTGCCCCACAGGCCCTCCACCACGGAATCCACGGCCGCCATTCCCAGCCGGGTGGCAAGCACCCGGTCGAACGCGGTGGGAACACCGCCGCGCTGGATATGGCCCAGGACGGTGGCCCGCGTTTCGATGCCGGTCCGTGCCTCGATTTCCGGGGCCAGCAGTTCACCGATTCCGCCGAGCCTCGGCCGTCCGAAGGCATCCAGTCCACGTTCGGAATGCGGAGCTTCCATATCCGTGGTGACGAAGCCTTCGGCGACGACCACCAGGGGCGCGCGGCCACGGTCCCTGGCCTCATTGACCCACTGCGCGATCTGGTCCAGGCTGACGGGCTTTTCCGGGATGAGGATGGCGTGGGCTCCGGCTGCCATGCCGGAGTGGAGGGCGATCCAGCCGACGTGGCGGCCCATCACTTCGGCCACCATGCAGCGGTGATGGGATTCGCCCGTGGTGCGGAGCCGGTCGATGGCCTCGGTGGCGATCTGCACGGCAGTATCGAATCCGAAGGTGAAGTCAGTGGCGTCGAGGTCGTTGTCCACCGTCTTGGGCACACCCACGATGTGCAGTCCCGCGTCGGTCAGCCGCTGCGCGGCTGCCAGGGTGCCTTCGCCGCCGATGGCGATGACGGCGTCGATCCCCAGCCGGTCCAGCGTGGCCTTGATTTTCTCCGGCCCGCCGTTCGGACCTTCGAACGGGTTGGTGCGGGAGGTGCCCAGGATGGTGCCGCCCTGCTTGGAAATACCGCGGACCCGGGTACGGGGCAGGTCGATGATGTCGCCGTCAACCACACCCCGCCAGCCGTCAAGGAATCCTACGAACTCCACGTCATGCGTTTTGATGCCGTTGAGCACCGCTCCGCGGATCACCGCATTGAGCCCGGGGCAGTCGCCCCCGCTGGTGAGAATGCCGATCTTCATTAGCGTGACCCCTGGATCTGGTAGGTGAGCGGCGGCCTCCTACGATTCTAGTCACGAGCGGGCGCCATACTGGCACCCGCGGCGGTCACGGAGCGCCGGGGCAGCGGAATCCTCCCTGCCCCGGCATCGCCTCAGCCGCCGATGAGCCGTTCCAGGACGATTTTTCCGTCCGTGGTGGGCAACAGCAGCCAGGCAACCAGATAGGTGCCGATGCCGATGAACGGGAGCAGGAAGCTCAGCAGCACGGCAATCCGGACCAGTGACACATCCCAGCCGAACTTCTGGGCGATTCCGGCGCAGATCCCGGCGATCCAGCCGCCGCGTGCACGTTTGATCGGTGATGAGCGCAGTGCGTTGTAGAACTTTTCCATGGAGTTTTTCTGCCTGCTTTCCATTCAGTGGTGTTTTCCATACAGCGGGGCGGTTCCAGTAGTGGCGCGCGGTCAGGGGTTCCGGCTCCGGCCCAGGACGGAGATTAGCCCGCCGATCACCAGCGCGGCACCCGCTCCGATGAGTACGCCCAGCAGGACCATGCCTGCATCGAGCCGGATTTCGGTGAGCTGGACGGCCAGGATCAGCCCGCCCAGGGCTGCGAGGACCAGGCCCCAGACGATGGTTCCCACCCGCAGCGGGCGGTGTTCGGTCTCCGGCTCGGGGACGTAGACCCCGTCTGACGGCGAGGCCGGAGACGAAAAGGTGCCGGAGGATGCGGCGTCGTGGTTGCGGGGTTCATTCCTGAATTCACTCATCAGTCGAGGCTGCTTTCATCTGTGGTCACCAGGACGTTGCTGGCGACTCCCTTGATCTGGATGATCATCCGGTTGCCGGTGGCATCCGGATTCAGGTCCGGAAGCTGCCTGCCGGCCCAAAGACCTCCGGTTGACGTGATGGTCCCGCTGCGGTCCAGGTCGATGTTGCCCATGGCCATATCTGCCTCGACCGAAACCCGGACATTGTCCGGAACCAGGATCACCAGGTCTCCGGCTGCGATGCTCACCGGCACCCGGACATCCCCGTCTTTTAGATCGTCGGCCAGACCGCGGAGGTCAAGGTTCCCGCCGGCGGCCGCCATGGAGTAACCCTCCCGGGCTGTGCCGGACTGGCCGGCGTTCCAGTTGACGTCATTGGCGACGGCCACGTTGCGGTAGGCGTAGTTTCCGCCGAACAGCACTGCCGCGATCAGGGACACGACGGCGAGGCCGCCCGCGATTCCTGAGGAGCGGCCCGCCGCACCGAGGCCCACGATGCCAAGGCCCAGCACCACTGCAGCTCCGGCGAGTGCCACGGCCGCAGAGGAACGGAAATCGTAGATCCCGGCGTAATCCAGGGCGAGCAGGACGCCTGCGGCAAGCAGGGCCGTCCCGCAGATAAGCGCAGCCCAGGATGCGGGAGCGGAGGTAGAAGGTTTCACGGCTTTCGGAGCGGGCGGCGGGAACTGTACGTAGGCTCCGCCGAAGCCGCGCTCGGGTGCTCCCGGGGTCCGGCTGTACTCGTGGGCACCGCCCGGGGCTGGCAGCGGCATCGTCGGGGCATCCGGGCCGGGATACCCGGCGGCCGGAAACGCGCTGGTGCGCGGGCCCGGGGTATCTGCGGCATTCCCGTCGAAACCGGCTGGACTTTCTCCGGGGCGGCCGTTTTCTCCGGGCCGGTTGCCGGCCGGATACGGCCCCGGCCCCTGGTTTGGCTGCTGATGCGCGGCCGGACCAGCTGATTTTGCGTGGCTGCGGCTGGTCACCCAGTAGATGCACAGGATGATGGCGGCAATCCAGAACAGTCCCCAGAAGATTCCGCCCAGCCAGCCGTCCTCGGCCCAGAAGGAGACTCCCGGGGCGCCGAAGCCGAGGATGGTGAACGTCAGGGCACCGGTCATTCCGGAGCTCCAGGTGCCGCGGATCGCCTCCTCGAGGTGGATCCGGCCGTCGGGCTCGGGCAGCAGTGCCCAGGCCACGCCGTAAAAGACAACGCCCACACCGAAGAGCGAGAGCAGGATAACCAGTCCGCGGACCAGCGTCGGGTCAAGGCCGGTGCGCTGGGCGATTCCGCCGGCAACGCCGCCGATCCAGCGCTGTGGTGAGCGCTGGATTCCCAGCTGGCGGAGCCAGGTGAAGAAAGAGTTGTCCCCGGAGCTGCGGCGGAAGGGAACCTGGTCCTGGGGCTCCTGTGGTGGCAGATACTGCGTGGATCCCGTTGTGGCGGGCTGCCCGTCTCCGGGCTCGGATGGATGCGAGTTCATGCTTCCAGTCTTCCGTCCGGGACGCCCCGGCGCATCGGGGATCCCCCTGAGGGACCCCTGAACCTGCCCCTGATACCGTGCGCAGGCTTTCCATCGGGTAGCAGTTTTGCCGTCCGGCCGTGTTTGGATTATGGCATGAGACCTCCCCTGCTCCGCTCCCCGGACCGGGTGGTGGCCGGTGTCTGTTCGGGACTGGCCGCGCACCTGGGCATGCCGGTGCGTACCGTCCGCGTGCTCATGGCTGTGCTGTCGCTGCTGGCAGGTGCCGGCGTCCTCCTGTACGCCTGGCTCTGGATCATGGTGCCGACTACGGAGGAAGAGGCGGCGTCGGGTGAACGGAATCCGCGCAGTGTGGCGGAGAACTTTGCCCGCTACCTGCAGGAGGAGCAGGGAAACCGGGCAGCGCCGGGGAAAACCGCAATCGGCACCCGTGAAATTCTGATCGGCCTGCTGCTGCTGCTGGCGGCGGCCGCCGTCGTGGCCCAGCGGCTGGGAGCGGAAATCAACCTTGGGATGCTCCTGCCGTTTGCGGCGATCGCATCCGGAGCCGTTCTGGCCTGGTCCCAGCTGGATGCTTCCCGCCGGGCCGGCCTGGTGGCTGGCGCCGGAGCGGACCGCAAGTCCGGCCTTACCCGGCTGATCATCGGGCTGCTGCTCGTGATCGCCGGTTTCCTGCTGATTCTCTCCGGCTCCATCACCTGGGACGTCCTGGTGCCGGCGGTGCTGGCTTCCCTGGCTGTCCTGGCGGGCATCGCACTGGTCCTGGCTCCCTGGGCCGTGAAGTACTGGCGGGCTTTCCAGACGGAGCGGGCTGGACGCATCCGCCAGACCGAGCGCGCCGAGATCGCAGCGCATCTGCATGATTCCGTGCTGCAGACCCTGGCATTGATCCAGAACCGGGCCGGATCCGAGTCCGAGGTCATCAAGCTTGCCCGGGCCCAGGAGCGTGAACTGCGCCAATGGCTGTACGCCGATCCGGAGAAGGGCACCGGAACCCTGGCAGACGCCCTGAAAGGCGTTGCGGCGGAGGTCGAAGATGCGTACGGCCACCCGGTGGATTTTGTCGCCGTCGGCACGGCTGAACTGACGGTGCAGAGCTCGGCGCTGGTGCAGGCGGCAAGGGCAGCGCTGTTCAATGCTGCCCAGCATGCCGGCGGCCAGATCTCGCTTTACCTGGAGTGCCGGCCGGATGCCGCAGAGGTGTTCGTCCGGGACCGCGGGAGCGGATTCGACCCGGAGGCCGTTCCGGAGGACCGGCTGGGGCTGCGGGAATCAATCGTCGGCCGCATGCAGCGGCACGGCGGTACAGCCAGGGTGAAGAGCAGCAGCGCCGGCACCGAGATACATTTGGCACTGCCCCTGGCCGGCGCGGACGCACCGGCACAGTCTGAACGGGAAACGGAGAACAGGTGAGCAGCGCAGCACCGCCCCTTGAAGCAGCCCAGCCAATATCGGTGGTGGTGGTTGATGACCACGCCATTTTCCGGTCAGGTTTGAAAGCGGACCTGGACGGACGGGTCAACGTCCTTGCCGAGGCAGCATCCGTGGAGGCCGCCGTCGCCGCGATCCGGCAGTCCCGGCCGCAGGTAGTGCTGCTGGACGTGCATCTGCCCGGCGGATCCGGAGGCGGAGGAGCCGAGGTGATTGCCGGCTGCGCAGACCTGCTGGCTACGACCCGTTTCCTGGCCCTGAGCGTCTCCGATGCGGCGGAGGACGTTGTGACAGTGATCCGGGCCGGCGCCCGCGGTTACGTCACCAAGACCATTTCCGGCACGGAGATTTCCGACGCCGTCCTCCGCGTTGCCGGGGGCGACGCGGTGTTTTCCCCCCGGCTCGCCGGATTCGTGCTCGATGCGTTCGGGGCGTCCACCGCCGTCAGCGTAGATGACGAGCTGGACCGGCTTTCGGCACGCGAACGCGAAGTGATGCGGCTGATCGCCCGCGGCTACAGCTACAAGGAAGTTGCCAAGGAACTCTTTATCTCCGTCAAGACGGTGGAAACCCACGTCTCCGCAGTCCTGCGGAAGCTGCAGCTTTCCTCCCGGCACGAACTGACCAGGTGGGCTGCAGCCCGCAGGCTGCTCTAGCGGGCGCGGTTCACTTCTTGGCCTGGCCGAGGAAGTCCTTGAGCCGGTCCATGCCGGTTTTGAGGTCCTCGTCGCCCAGGGCGTAGGACAGGCGCAGGTAGCCGGAGGGGCCAAAGGCTTCACCCGGTACGACGGCGACTTCCACGGTATCCAGGATCATCGCCGCCAGCTCCGCGGACGTCTGCGGACGCAGGGGGCCGGCAGCACCCGGGAATTCCCGCCCCAGCAGCCCGCGCACGTCGGCGTAGGCATAGAAGGCACCCTCGGGCATGGGGCAGTTGACGCCGTCGATGGAGTTCAGTGCCTCGACCATGGCCCTGCGGCGGCGGTCGAAGGCCAGTTTCATGTCATCAACGGCCGTCAGCGGCCCGGAAACAGCGGCCAGCGCTGCCATCTGCGAGATGTTCGAGACGTTGGAGGAGAGGTGGGACTGCAGGTTGGTGGCTGCCTTGATGACGTCCGGTGCGGCAATCATCCATCCCACCCGCCAGCCGGTCATGGCGTAGGTCTTGGCCACACCGTTGAGGATGACAACCTTGTCGCCCAGCTCCGGGCAGCGCGTTGCAATCGAGGTGAAGGGCACGCCGTCGTAGGTCAGGTGTTCGTAGATTTCATCGGTCACGACGAACAGGCCGTGGTCCGCTGCCCACATGCCGATCTCAGCAACCTCCTCCGCCGGGTAGACAGCTCCGGTGGGGTTGGACGGGGAAACGAACAGCAGCACCTTGGTTTTGTCGGTCAAGGCGGCGTCGAGCTGGGAGACGGTCACCATGTAGCCCTGCTCTGGGCCGGCGAAGACCTCGACGGGAACTCCGCCCGCCAGCCGGATGGCCTCGGGATAGGTGGTCCAGTAGGGGGAAGGCACCAGGACTTCATCCCCGGGGTTCAGCAGCGTGGCGAAGGCTTCATAGACGGCCTGCTTGCCGCCGTTCGTCACCAGCACCTGGGCAGGATCGACGCTGTAGCCGGAGTCCCTGAGCGTCTTTTCCGCAATTGCCTTCTTCAGTTCCGGCAGCCCGGCAGCGGGGGAGTAGCGGTGGAACCGCGGGTCCTTGGCGGCAGCCACGGCTGCGTCCACAATGTAGCCCGGCGTCGGGAAGTCAGGCTCGCCGGCGCCGAAACCGATGACCGGACGGCCCGCGGCCTTCAGGGCTTTGGCCTTCGCGTCGACGGCAAGGGTGGCGGATTCCGCAATGGAGGCGATGCGTTCTGAGATTCGGCCGTTGGAAGGCATGGCGTTCCCGTCTGGTTTGGTGCGGTTTGCTTTTGTCAGCCCCGGTGCGGGGCTCTTAGTAAGGCAACGTTTACCGTTCCTTTATGGAAGCCAAGCTTAGACGCGACGCGGTCACATTTCAGTCTTTTACACTGGCACGGCCCGGTGCGTCCCGGGGTTAAAGGCCCTCCGCCGCTGGTCCCGCGCCGGCACTTGGCGGGCCGGTTCGACTCAGGGCAAAAGATTGCGTAGACTTGATCCTCGGTGTTGATCTCTCGATGCTGGTTTATGCCCACGTCCGGTTAGGTCGAGGGCAGGGAAACCGGTAAAGTGGGATTCTCCCAAAGGGTAGTGGCGCAATTGGTAGCGCAGCGGTCTCCAAAACCGCAGGTTGCAGGTTCGAGTCCTGTCTGCCCTGCGCATGACGTCGGTTTCGCCGTCTAACGCAGTCCTTCATGAAGCAGCAGTTCCCCGGCACGCGCTGCGGGACTGTGAACCGAACAGATGAGTGAGGCGAAAGGTGACCGAGACAGCTGCCAGCAGCTCCAAGGGACACCCCTCAGGCAAGTCGCCTAAGAAGCGCGGCTTCTTTGGCGGTATCGCCCTCTTCCTCCGTCAGGTCATTGCTGAGCTGAAGAAGGTGGTGACGCCCACCCGCAAGGAGCTGCTGAGGTACACCATCGTGGTTATGGCCTTCGTGGTCGTCATGATGATCATCGTGTCGGTTCTGGACTTTGTCTTTGGTACTGGCGCACTGTGGATCTTCGGTTCGGGCAGCGGCGAAAGCTAGCCCCCGACGGCGTTTCGTCCGCAGCTGCGGTGGTTATGCCGAAGAACTGAGCTAGTGACAAACCCAATAAGGCTCTGAAGAAGAAAGCAGGAATCTACGTGTCCGAGCAAGAACTCGAATCACAGATCAATGAAGAAACCGCTGATCTGGATGCCGAGGAGCAGGTTACCGAAGCAGACGCCGCGGCGGCTGACGGTGACGCATCGGCCGAAGACGCGGAAGAAGCCCCTGTTGAGGAGGCTTCAGCCGACGACGCCGCGGATGCCGCGCCTGCCGACGAGCCCGAAGAAGACCCTGTTGTTGCCTTCAAGGCAAAACTGCGCCGCCAGGAGGGTGACTGGTACGTCATTCACTCCTACGCCGGCTATGAGAACCGCGTAAAAGCGAACCTCGAGACCCGCATCCAGACCCTGGACATGGAAGAGAATATCTTCGAAATCCAGGTTCCGATGGAGGAAGTCGTCGAGATCAAGAACACCACCCGCAAGATCGTCAACCGTGTGCGCATCCCGGGCTACGTCCTGGTCCGCATGGAACTGACGGATGCTTCGTGGGGCGTTGTCCGCCACACCCCCGGTGTCACCGGCTTCGTGGGCAACGCACACAACCCGGTCCCGCTGAGCCTGGATGAAGTTTTCTCCATGCTTGAGCACACCGTGGTATCCCCGACGACTGCCGGCGGTGCTCCTGCGAAGGCAGCCCAGTCCGAAATTGCCGTGGACTTCGAGGTTGGCGAATCCGTCACCGTCAACGAGGGACCGTTCGAGACCCTCCCCGCGACGATTTCCGAGATCAAGCCTGAATCGCAGCAGCTCGTGGTCCTGGTGACCATCTTCGAGCGCGAGACTCCGGTAACGCTGGGCTTCGGCCAGGTCACGAAGATCCAGTAACCAGAACTTCGCTGCCCCAGGACCGCTTTATCCTGGCCGGCAGCGTACGGCCGCCACGCCATGGCGGCCACCACCCGGATGGACGCTCCTGTCCTTCGGGAACATAATTTAGAGAAGGACCCTTTCATGGCCCCCAAGAAAAAGGTCACCGGCCTTATCAAGCTGCAGATCAATGCAGGTGCCGCCAACCCGGCTCCTCCGATTGGTCCTGCGCTTGGCCAGCACGGTGTCAACATCATGGAATTCTGCAAGGCGTACAACGCTGCAACGGAATCCCAGCGCGGCAACGTTATCCCGGTTGAAATCACGGTCTACGAAGACCGCTCCTTCACCTTCATCACCAAGACGCCTCCGGCAGCTGAGCTGATCAAGAAGGCAGCCGGCGTCGCCAAGGGCTCGGGCACCCCGCACACCGTCAAGGTCGCGAAGCTGACCCAGGCACAGGTGGAAGAGATCGCCACCCAGAAGATGGACGACCTGAACGCCAATGACGTGCAGGCCGCAGCGAAGATCATCGCCGGCACCGCCCGTTCCATGGGCATCACCGTCGAAGGCTAATCAAGCACCACCCGCACGGGTCCGCCCGGGCAAAACCAAAACATCATCGCCGCACCACCCCTGACGGGACGGGCGGCACGTGGCAGGGCCGAGCGCGGTCCGACAGACCACAACTGCACAAGGAGAAAAAGCAGATGGCAAAGCGCAGCAAAGCATATGAAGCCGCTGTAGCTAAGATCGACGCGGACAAGCTGTACGCGCCGGTTGAAGCTGTAGCACTGGCGAAGGAAACCAACCCGTCCAAGACGGACGCTACCGTTGAGGTTGCCTTCCGCCTGGGCGTCGACCCCCGCAAGGCCGATCAGATGATCCGCGGCACGGTCAACCTTCCCAACGGCACGGGCAAGACCGCCCGCGTCCTCGTCTTCGCCACCGGCGAGAAGGCTGAAGCAGCTATCGCTGCCGGCGCCGACTTCGTTGGTTCCGACGACATGATCGAAAAGGTCGCAGCAGGCTGGACCGACTTCGACGCAGCCGTGGCTACGCCGGACCTCATGGGCAAGGTCGGCCGCCTGGGCCGCGTGCTCGGCCCGCGTAACCTCATGCCGAACCCGAAGACCGGCACGGTTACCCCGAACGTTGCCAAGGCAGTGTCCGACATCAAGGGTGGCAAGATCGACTTCCGCGTCGACAAGCACTCCAACCTGCACTTCATCATTGGCAAGACGTCCTTCGATGCGCAGAAGCTGGCCGAGAACTACGCCGCTGCCCTCGAAGAGGTCCTTCGCCTGAAGCCGTCGGCTGCCAAGGGCCGCTACATCCAGAAGGCAACCGTGACCACGACCTTCGGCCCCGGCATCGCCGTGGACCCGAACGTCACCAAGGTCCTCGCCGACGCATAGCATTTTCCCCAGGCCCTCTGCCTGGCTAAAAAAGCGGCCGCAGCATTTGCTGCGGCCGCTTTTTTGTGTGCCGGACGGATCTGGACCGTGTCACCGGACGCACCGGAGAGCTGCAGGGAATATCCGGCCGCCGGGCTGCCGCCTAGATGGCCGCCGCGCAGATGGCCGCCGCACCGATCACGCCGCCCAGGTGACCGGCCACAGGTGACAGGAAGCAGCGATACCAGCAGGATTGATTCATGGATTTCCATGCTCAGCCCGTCCGCGAAAACCCGATCCCCCGAAGGCTGGGGGAGGAGGGCACCGAAGGGTTCCTCACCGTCGCCAGGTTGGTGAACGAACGGAACCAGCGGTTCTGGGGCAACTCGGACTTTGCTGAGTCGCCCGAGGCCCAGCTGGCAGTGATGCAGCCGCGGAAAGCAGGCCGGAGGGTGATCCTGCTGCCGGACGGGCCAGAGCCGGCCGGAGCGGCGCTGCTGATCGTTCCGCTGACCGATAACACCCACGCCGTATGGGTGGATGTGCTGGTGGATCCGGCCGCCCGGAACGCCGGCCTGGGGCGCAGCTTGCTCCTGGCCGCCGAGGAGTACGCCGCCGCCCTTGGGCGAAGGGTGCTGGACGCGGAAACCGAGCACCCGCTGACCCTATCCGGCGCCGGCGGGTCCGTGCTTCGCCCGGCCACCGGAACGGGCGAGATCCCGGCGGACGCTTCGGCCCGTTTTGCCCGGGCCGCCGGGTTCGTTTTGGAGCAGGTGGAACGGATCAGCCTGCTCCGGCTGGAAGAGGCCGCGGACTTTGCAGCACAGTATGCGCAGGCCAGCGCGGCTGCCGGAGCCGGCTATGCGCTGGAAACCTGGACCGGACAGTGTCCGGACGCCCTGGTGGACGACTATGCGCACCTGAAACAGCGGATGAGCACCGATGCACCGATGGGCGGCCTGGACTGGGAAGAGGAAGCCTGGGATGTGGAGCGGGTACGGGAGAGCGAGGCAGCCCAGGCCGCAGCCGGTGTGGACCTGCTGTGCTGCGCTGTCCGGGACCTCGCCACCAATACCCTGGCCGGCCACACCGTCCTGTGGGTGCAGCAGGAACAGCCGCCCGCCGCGATGCAGGACGACACACTGGTTCTCCGGGCCCACCGCGGGCACAGCCTGGGCATGCTGCTCAAGACGGCGAACCTGCGGCGGCTTCAGCAGGAACGGCCGCAGGTGCGGCGCGTCTACACCTGGAACGCCGAAGAGAACACGCACATGCTCCGCATCAACGAAGCCCTGGGATTCCGGGCCGCGGCCTGGGGCGGGCAGTGGCAGCGGCACCTGGCGGCGGGACACTGAATGCCGGGTCCGGGTGGGTAGGATTGGTTATCTGACATCCGGACGGATGACTGCACTTCAGGGGGAGCATGGAACGCAAGACGCTGGTGGATACCGTCGCGGACCAGCTGCTCGACCGCATCATCGATGGGGATATCGAGATCGGATCGGCCCTGCCCTCGGAGGCCGACATCGCCGAGGCTGCCAACGTCAGCCGGCTCACCGTCCGTGAAGCCCTGAAGTCGCTGCGGGCCAAAAATGTGGTCAACGTCCAGCGCGGACGGGGTACCTACGTCAACCCACCCCGGGCCTGGACCTCGCTGGAAGCCACGGTCCGTGCCGCGGCCCACGGTGTCGGCGAAAACAACGTCTCCGTTCAACTGCTGGAAGTCCGGCGCATGATCGAAACCGGCGCAGCCGCCCTGGCTGCGCTCCGCCGGGAACCAGAGGACCTGGACCTGCTGGAGCGGCATCTGGCCGGCATGTGTGAGGCGGCGGACGCGGGCGACGTCGATGCGTTCGTCCGTGAGGACATCGCGTTCCACGAGGTGATCCTCCGGGCCTCCGGGAATGTGCTGGTGCCCGCGATGTATGAGCCCCTGGGACGGCTGCTGTCCGCAGGGCGCAGGGAGACTTCGGCAGTTCCCGTTATCCAGGAGCACGCGATCGCCATGCACCGGGCGGTCCTCAAAGCCATCGCTGCGGGCGACGCCGAAGAATCCCGGCTCGCCATGGACGCCCACATGGACCAAACCCAGGCGGATCTGATCGAGCACGTCCTGCGTTCGTCCTAGCCAAAGAGCTGCACCCGAATCCACTGCCCTGCCCCGCCGATCCTGGCGCGGTGCCTTCCTGAACCGGCGGCTGTAGCCGGCTGTCCTGCCAGTCTTCGGCCTCCAGCTTCCATGTGTAAGATGTCAGACATCTGATTACAAAGGAGTGTTCATGGAAGACCTGAGGAGCCTGCTCTCCGGTTACCCCGAAGCGGTATCCGTTTCCGCGGCGGAGGTGGCCAAAGGTGCCACCGGTGCCGTCTTCATCGTCCTTGACGATGACCCCACCGGGACACAGTCCGTTGCCGGACTCCCGGTCCTGACCTCCTGGGAAGAAGCGGATTTCGCCTGGGCGCTTTCAACCGGGGCAGCTGCCGTCTACGTCCTGACGAATTCCCGCAGCCTGGCCCCTGCCGACGCCGCCCGCATCAACCGCGAAGTCGTCGCGAACGCCCAGGCCGCCGCAGCTGCGCAGACCGCCCGTCTTGCCTTCGTTTCCCGCAGTGACTCCACCCTGCGCGGACACTTCCCGCTGGAAACCGACGTCCTGGCCGAATCCATGGTGGATTCTGGACTGCGGGCCCCGGACGCCGTCGTGCTGGTCCCGGCCTTTCCCGACGCGAACCGGGTGACGATCGGCGCTGTCCACTACATGCGCAGCGGCGCAGGCCTGCAGCCCATCGCCGAGACTGAGTTCGCCAGGGATGCCACCTTCGGCTATGCCAGCTCCCACCTGGCGGCCTACGTCGAAGAGAAAACCGGCGGCCGGATCGGCGCCGCCGAGGTTGTGACGCTCACCCTGGACATCCTCCGCGGGGGACCGGAGAAAATCGCTGCCGCCCTGGCCGGTGCCGCCAACGGAGTCCCCGTCGTTGCCGATGCCGTTTCCGAGGACGACCTGCGCCTGCTGGCCCTGGGCCTGCAGCGTGCGGAAGCCGACGGCAAGACGTTCCTCTACCGGGTCGGCCCGCCCTTCGTGCGCGCCGCGATCGGCCAGGAACAGCATGCCCCGCTGACCGCGGAAGAGGTCTACGGGAACGACCCGGCAGGCCGCAGCCGCGGCGGCCTGATCGTGGTCGGATCCCACGTTGGGGTGACCACGCGTCAGCTGAACCACCTGCAGGACGTCCGCCCGCCCTCGCTCACCGTGGAAATTGACGTTGCCTCCGTCATTGACCCGGAAGCCCGCGAACGGCACCTGGCCGCTGTCAGCGACCAGGTGGCCGCCGGGCTGAAAGCCGGGGACGTCGTCCTGCACACCAGCCGCCAGCTGGTCACAGCCTCGACGGGGGAGGAGTCCCTCGATATCTCGCGCCGCGTTTCCGCAGCAGTGGTCGACGTCGTCCAGCGTGTCCTTGCCGCAGCCCCGCCCCGGTTCGTCATCGCCAAGGGCGGCATCACCTCCTCCGACGTTGCGTCCAAGGGCCTGCAGATCGGCCGCGCCATCGTCCGCGGTCCGATGCTGCCCGGAATCGTTTCCCTCTGGGAGCCGATGGACGGCCCCGCCGCAGGCATTCCCTACATCGTTTTCGCCGGCAACGTCGGCGATGACTCCTCCCTCGCCGCCGTCGTCGACATCCTCTCGGAAAAGTAAGGACCCCCCTCATGCAGACCAACACAGCCAATACCGCCTACACCGTCGCCGTCCTGGGCCTTGGCGCCATGGGACTGCCGATGGCAACCCGGCTGGCCACCGGACTCACGGTGCACGGGTTCGACATCGCCGCCGCACGGCTGGAACTGGCCGAGGCTGCCGGCATCAGGACTTTCGGCTCCGGCGCGGACGCCGCCGCCGGTGCCGACGCCGTCCTGCTGGCCGTGCGCAACGGCGCGCAGCTGAACGACGTGCTCTTCGGCGACACCGGCATCGCCCCGGCGCTGAAACCCGGCGCCGTGGTCGTGATGACCAGCACCGTCGGCGTCGCCGCGGTCACCGACGTCGCCGCCCGCCTCGCTGAGCAGGACGTTGAACTCGTCGACGCCCCGCTGTCCGGCGGCCCGGTGCGTGCCGGTGAAGGCGACCTGCTGATCGTGGTTGGTGCTACCGAAGCAGCCCAGGCGGCAGCCAAGCCCGTCCTGGAACTGCTCGCCTCCACCCTGAGCATCGTCGGGAACAAGCCCGGTGACGGCCAGGCCCTGAAGACCGTGAACCAGCTGCTCTGCGGTGTCCACATCGCCGCGGCTGCCGAGGCTATGGCCCTGGCCGACGCCCTCGGACTGGACCGCGAAAAAACGCTGGATGCGCTGCAGGCCGGCGCCGCTGCGTCCTTCATGCTCGGCAACCGCGGACCGCGCATGCTCCAGGCCTACGAGGAAGAAGGCGCCGAGGTGCTCTCCCGGCTCGACATCTTCGTCAAGGACATGGGGATCGTCACCAAGGCTGCCCGCGAAACTGCGCTGCCGACTCCGGTCGCCGCAGCCGCCGAACAGCTCTACCTGCTGGGCCAGGCAGCCGGCCTGGGCGCAGCGGATGACTCCGCCGTCATCAAGGTCGTTGCACCGGTCCGCCCCGCACCGTAACCGGTTCGCCCCGCACCGTAACCGGGCACATCTTCCACAGTTCAAAAACATCACCCGCACCTGTCAAAGGAGACACCCATGAGCGCTATGACGCTCTTGATCATTGCGGTGGCCGGCGTTGCAGTCCTGCTGCTCGCCGTCATCAAGTTCAAGATTCCGGCCTTCCTGGCCCTGCTGACTGTCAGCGTCCTGGTGGCGATCGCCGCCGGCATCCCGCTGGACGAAGTCATCACCTCAGTCCAATCCGGCCTCGGCGGAACCCTCGGATCCGTCGCCATCCTGGTGGGGCTGGGCGCCATGCTCGGCAAGATGATCGAGCTTTCCGGCGGCGCTGAGGCGCTGGCCGGCAAGTTCACCAAGATCCTCGGCCCGAAACGGGTTACCGCCGCCCTGACGGCCGCGGCCTTCCTGCTGGCCATCCCGGTGTTCTTCGACGTCGGCTTCATCATCCTGGTGCCGATCGTCTACGGCTTCGCTAAAGCCGCCGGTGTTAACCCGCTCAAGGTGGGCCTGCCCGTGGCAGCGATCATGCTTGCCGTGCACGTGGTTGCCCCGCCGCACCCGGGAATTGTCGGCGGCGCGGGCGTCATCGGCTCGGACATCGGCTGGATCACGATCATTGCCCTGGCCATCTGCGCCGTCCTGGGCGTGCCGGCCTACTTCACGGCCAAATGGATGAACCGCCGTGACTACCCCATGCTGCCTGCCACGGCAGAGCAGTTCCGCCTCTTCGGCAGCGGCAAGTCCGAAGTGGAGCTGGAATCCGGTGCCGGCGGCACCGCCGTCAAGACGAAGACCGAAGTGCAGGCACCGCCCAGCCCGGCCATGATCATCGCACTGATCGTCCTGCCGATCGTGATGATCATGCTCGGCACGGTCAGCGCCGTCGTCCTTCCCGAGGGATCCGCTGCCCTGCCGGCCCTGGGCCTCATCGGTTCACCCGTCATCGCACTCCTGGTGACCGTGTTCCTGGCCTTCATCTTCCTCGGCATCCGCCGCGGCTGGAGCGCCTCCACAACGGGCGAGGTCATGGACGCCGCCCTGGCTCCGGCCGCAATCGTCATCCTGGTGACCGGTGCCGGCGGTGCGTTCGGCAAGGTCCTTACCGAATCGGGCATCGGTACCGCTCTGGCGGACACGCTGTCTTCAGCCGGGCTGCCGATCCTGCTGATGGGTTACCTCCTGGCCGCAGTGCTGCGTGCTGCCCAGGGCTCGGCGACGGTCGCCATCGTCACCACCGCCGGCCTGCTGGCCGCATCGGTCGGTGCGGGGGAGTACTCCGCCCTGCAGATGGCCCTGATCACCATTGCCATCGGATTCGGCGCGTTCGGTTTCTCCCACGTCAACGACTCAGGTTTCTGGATCGTGACCCGTTACCTCGGGCTGTCCGTCGCGGACGGGCTCAGGACCTGGACGGTCCTCACCACCATCCTGGGCCTCTGCGGCTTCGCGCTGACCAGCCTCCTGTGGCTGGTCCTGTCCCCGCTGGCAGGCTGACTTGCGGGCCCGGCTGAACGACGTCGTTGCGGGTGAACTGGCGGGCGGCGGTGCCGTACCGGCACTGACCTGTTACGACTTCACCACGGCACTGGCTGTGGTGGGCGCAGCAGAGGAGGCCGCTCGACCGGTCATCCTGCTGGTGGCGCCCAAGACCGCCGCGGGACCTGGCGGGATGCGGTTCATTACGGCTCTGCGCGGCCTGGCCGACGCAGCGTCCGTGCCGGTCCTGGTCCAACTGGACCACGCCGCCGACCCGGAACTCATCCTCGCCGCGGCCACAGCCGGTGCGGACAGTGTCCTCGCCGACGGATCGCCGCTGGAACCCGCGGCGAACGCGGCGTTCGTGGCCGGCGTCGTGCGCTCACTGGCCGGGCTGGACATTGTCGTAGAGGCTGAGCTTGGAGCCCTGCCCGGTGACGAGGATGACGCCTCGGCAGCCGCGGAAGCAGACCGCTTTGCCGGAATGACGGACCCGGCACTGGTGACCGGGTTCCTTGCGGCCTCCGGCGCCGGCCTGCTGGCAGTCGCCGTCGGCAACGTCCACGGCAACTACAAGGGTGCGCCGCACCTGGACTGGAACCGGCTCGGTGCGGTGAAGGCCGCGGCCGGGACCGTTCCGCTGGTCCTGCACGGTGCCTCGGGCCTCGACGAGGCGGACCTGCGCCGCGCTGCCGGTGCCGGGATCGGCAAAGTCAATATCAACACGGAACTGCGGACCTCCACGCTTGCCGCGGTGGCCGAAGCCCTTCCGGGCATGCAGGCAGCGGGCCAGAACATGCTGGGACTGCTGGGTGTCTGGAGCGGCTCCGCAGCGGCGACGGCCGCCTGGGCGCTGGAACTGCTGCGCCCGGGGGTCCGGAACCTGTAGGGGCGTGAATCGCCGGCGCGGCCATGGCTGCGCCGGCGATTTGGCCTCCCGGGGATTCTCCCCTAAGCTTGAACTACCAAAGACCGTCGGTCGATGTGCATTCAATCCCACCGTTTGGCTGAACCATCAGTCTTCCACGTGTGGAACCCGGTTGGAGAAACATCCGAAAGTCCCTTTATAGGGCGGCCTGCGCAGGTGAACGAACTGAACTCCGGACCCAGGTCTGTTGAGTAAAGCCCCGTGCATCTGCCCGGGGCGTTTTTTATGTTCGGGACCCGATCCACCGGCACTATTTCCCCGGAAGGAGGGTTATGGCAACGCCAACAAAGGTGTCAGCAGTCGAAGAGATCGCCAACGATTTCAAGGATTCGACCGCTGCTGTCCTAACCGAATACCGCGGGCTCACCGTTGCACAGCTCAAGGAGCTGCGCCGTTCGCTCGGCCAGGACACCAAGTACTCGGTCGTGAAGAACACCCTGACGGGCATTGCAGCCAAGGAAGCCGGCATCGATGCATTCGATGGCCAGCTCTCCGGCCCCACTGCAATCGCCTTCATCAAGGGTGACGCAGTTGCGGCTGCAAAGAGCCTGACGGATTTTGCCAAGACCAACCCGCAGCTGATCATCAAGACCGGTGTCTTCGAGGGCAACAACCTCGACGCAGCCGGTGTTGCTGCCCTTGCTGCGCTTGAATCCCGTGAGTTCCAGCTTGCACGTGTCGCCGGTGTCCTCAAGGCTCCGATGTCCATGCTGGCCCGCACGGCAGATGCACTGCGTCTGAAGCTCGAAGAGGAGAGCGGCGCTCCCGCTGCTCCTGCTGCAGAAGAGGCCCCGGCCGCTGCAGAAGAAGCTCCCGCCGCAGAAGCAGCCACCGAAGAGTAGAACCTCTTCTCATCCAATCTCCGGTGCCTGCGAGCACCAACTATAGGAAGGACGCCACATCATGGCGAAGCTCACCAACGAAGAGCTCATTGAGGCTTTCAAGGAACTGTCCATCATCGAGCTCTCCGACTTCGTGAAGCTCTTCGAAGAGACGTTCGACGTCACCGCTGCTGCTGTTGCAGTTGCCGGTCCGGCTGGCGGCGGCGCTGCTGAAGCTGCTGAAGAGCAGAGCGAATTCGATGTTGTTCTCGAATCCGCTGGCGAAAAGAAGATCGCAGTGATCAAGGAAGTCCGCGCGCTGACTTCCCTGGGCCTGAAGGAAGCCAAGGACCTGGTTGACAGTGCTCCGAAGGCCATCCTCGAAGGTGCCAACAAGGAGACCGCCGAAAAGGCAAAGGAAGCCCTCGAGGCTGCCGGCGCAACGGTTACCCTCAAGTAGCACTGCCTTGCGGCCCAGCCGTATTGCTTCGAAAACCCCCGCTTCCTGCACAGGAAGCGGGGGTTTTTGCTTTGCCCCGGACGGCAGCCTTCGGCTATGGAAGCAGGCTAGGGGAGGGGCAGCGGTTCGGTGATGTCGATGACCTGGGCGTCCAAGACAGCGAGCAGGTCATCACCGTTTACGAAAAGGCTGGCCCCGTGCTCGCCGGCACCCATCGACACCCGTTTGCCCCGGATGGCGGGAGCTGCGAAGACCGGCCAGCTGATGGTGCTGCCCAGCGGCGTAATCGTGCCGCGGGCGTAGCCTGTGGCTTCGAAGGCTTCCCCGGCCGGTGGCAGGGTGAGCTTGTTGGCGCCGGCCGCCGCCCGCAGTTTGGGCCAGGAAATCTGCTCGTCGCCGGGGACCAGCACAAACAGGTACTCCCCGGCCTTCCGCCGGACCACCAGGGACTTCACAATCTCCCCGGGGCTGATGCCCAGTAAAGCGGCCGCTTCGGCCAGGGAGGACGCATCCGGGCGGTCAATGATCTCGACGTTCAGGCCCAGTTCCCGGGCGGCAGCCTGCACCCGTTCCCGGCCCCGGACCGGCTCGGCGGCCACTACGCGCGGTACAGCAGGAGGGCTTCGCCCTGGCCGCCGCCTCCACAGAGCCCGACGGCGGCACGCCCCGAGCCGCGCCGGTTGAGTTCGTGTGCGGCGTGCAGGGCCAGCCGTGCCCCGGACGCCCCGATCGGGTGGCCGAGGGCAATCGCTCCGCCGTGGATGTTGCAGTCGGCCAGGTCCATGCCCAGCTCCTGCAGCGACTGCACCGCAACGGAACCGAAGGCCTCATTGATCTCCACGAAATCCAGGTCACCGGCAGTCCACCCGGCCCGCTTGAGCGCCTGTGATATTGCGTTGGCCGGCTGGGAATGCAGGCTGTTGTCCGGTCCGGCAACCTGGCCGGGCATACCCACCACGGCGAGGATCTGCAGACCCTGCTCCTCGGCGAAGGCCCGCGAGGTCAGCACGACGGCGGCAGCGCCGTCGGAAAGCGGAGAGGAGTTACCTGCCGTGATGGTGCCCTCCTCGGCGAAGGCCGGACGCAGGCCGGCAAGTGTTTCCACTGTGGTGCCCGGACGGATGCCTTCATCCGCCGTGAGCACCAGCGGTTCACCCTTGCGCTGCGGCACGCTGACCGGTGTTATCTCGACGTCGAAAATTCCCGCCGCTGCCGCCGCTGCGGCGCGCTGGTGGGAGGCAGCCGCCACCTCATCCTGAGCGGTGCGCCCGATACCCAGGGCGGCATTGCCCCGTTCGGTGGAGACACCCATCGATTCGTTGTCGAAAGCGTCGGTAAGGCCGTCGTGGGCCACGGAATCCAGCACCGACATGCTGCCGTAGTTCCAGCCCTGCCGTGAACCGGGCAGGACGTGCGGCCCGCGGGTCATCGATTCCTGCCCGCCGGCTACGGCCACCGTAGCCTCCCCGCTGCGGATCAGGCGGGCTGCATCGGTAATCGAGGCCAGCCCGGAGAGGCAGACCTTGTTGATGGTCACCGTCGGCACGTCCCAGCCCAGGCCTGCCTTGATGGCCGCCTGCCGCGCCGGATTCTGCCCGCACCCGGCCTGGACCACGTGCCCCATGATCAGCGTGTCCACCTGGGACGGATCGACGCCGGAACGCTCCAGCGCGCCGGCGATGGCGAAGGCGCCCAGCTCGACGGCGGTAAACGGGGCGAGCTGGCCGTTCAGCCGGCCCTGCGGGGTGCGGGCTCCACCCACGATCACCACGTCTGTGGCTCGGGTTGATCCGGGTTCTGCAGTTGCGGGGGTGCTCATGCGGCCAGTCCACTCTCGTCGAAGGGAATCAGTTCCTGAAGGAAACAGCTGCCCCTAGGCTACCTTTTGGACGTGGTGCGGGACACACCGTTGGAAGAGCGCCCGGGCGGGTCATTCCCGCACCGCCCTCCCGCACCGCACTCCCGCCGCTTTGCGGTCCGGGCTGCCCGGCTCAGGAAGCGGGAGAGGGCCGGCAGAGGATGCGGCACGGGCCCGGTTCAGGACGCGGCGCAGGTAAATCGCGCACACCCGGCGGACTTGGGGTACGCTTATTCCTAGCCAGCCACAAATCGGTACGCTGGCACCACGCCCGTAGCTCCCCGGACAGGAAGCCGCAGTCAGGAACCTTTTGGTTCAGAGCTGCTGGATCCAGGGTTGAGCTGGCAGGGGTTTCGAATACCGGGTAGACTTCTGTGTCCCCAATGCCATATAGTAGATATTTGCTTCCCTCTCTTAACCTTCAGCCTTCATATAGCGGTGGGCTGTGTCACGGGCCAGGCGGCGTCCGGATCGTTCAAATGCATGGTAAATGCTCCCTTTTGAACCATTCCGACGTGCGTTACGCCCGGTCAGGACGCACGCGGACCAGGTCCGTCAGTGCAGAGGGGGAGCGTGAAACACGCCTGAAGGTCTGTGGAAGGATCCCTCTTGGTCGCCTCGAGCACCTCTAATAATGCAACCGCTACCAATCCGGAGAACGCAGCGTCCCGGATTTCATTCGCAAAGATTCACGAACCGCTGGATGTTCCCAATCTTCTTGCCCTGCAGACGGACAGCTTTGACTGGCTCGTCGGCAACGAGCGCTGGAAGGAACGCGTAAGGAAGGCGCAGGAAGCGGGCGAGGCAGGCTTCGCCACAACCTCCGGCCTCTCGGACATCTTCGAAGAGATCTCCCCGATCGAGGACTTCCAGGGCACCATGTCCCTGAGCTTCTCCGAGCCGGAATTCGCGGACCCGAAGTACACCATGGCCGAATGCAAGGACCGGGACGCAACGTACTCGGCTCCGCTGTACGTCAAGGCCGAGTTCATGAACAACAACACGGGCGAAATCAAGCAGCAGACCGTGTTCATGGGCGACTTCCCGCTGATGACCGACAAGGGCACCTTCGTCATCAACGGCACCGAGCGCGTCGTCGTCTCCCAGCTGGTCCGTTCCCCGGGCGCCTACTTTGAGCGCACCGCTGACAAGACCAGCGACAAGGACATCTACACCGCGAAGATCATCCCTTCCCGCGGTGCATGGTTCGAACTCGAAATCGACAAGCGCGACCAGGTGGGCGTCCGCCTGGACCGCAAGCGCAAGCAGTCCGTCACCATCCTGCTGAAGGCTCTGGGCTGGACCGAGGGCCAGATCCTGGAAACCTTCGGCGAGTACGACTCGATCCGCGCCACCCTGGAGAAGGACCCCACGGAGACCCAGGAAGATGCCCTGCTGGACATCTACCGCAAGCTCCGTCCGGGAGAGCCGCCCACGGTCGAGGCAGCGAAGACCCTGCTGGAGAACCTGTACTTCAACCCGAAGCGCTACGATCTGGCCAAGGTTGGCCGTTACAAGATCAACCGCAAGCTCGGCGTCGAGAAGGCCATCACCGATTCCGATGCCTCGGTCCTGAACATCGACGACATTGTCGCCATGATCAAGTTCCTCGTTGCGCTGCACGCCGGCGAGAAGACTGTTCCGGGCAAGCGCAACGGCGAAGACGTGGACATCCGCGTTGAGGTCGACGACATTGACCACTTCGGCAACCGCCGTATCCGCGCCGTGGGCGAGCTGATCGAGAACCAGATCCGCACCGGCCTGTCCCGCATGGAGCGTGTGGTCCGTGAACGGATGACCACCCAGGACGTCGAGGCCATCACGCCTCAGACCCTGATCAACATCCGTCCGGTCGTGGCTGCGATCAAGGAGTTCTTCGGAACCTCCCAGCTCTCGCAGTTCATGGATCAGAACAACCCGCTGGCCGGTCTGACCCACAAGCGCCGCCTGTCCGCGCTGGGCCCGGGCGGTCTGTCCCGTGACCGTGCAGGCATGGAAGTCCGAGACGTCCACCCCTCGCACTACGGCCGTATGTGCCCGATCGAAACCCCTGAAGGCCCGAACATCGGCCTGATCGGTTCGCTGGCATCCTACGCCCGGATCAACGCCTTCGGTTTCATCGAAACCCCGTACCGCAAGGTTGTGGACGGCGTCGTTACCGACCAGGTCGACTACCTGACGGCAGATGACGAAGTCGAGCGCACGATCGCACAGGCAAACGCCCCGCTGCGTGCCGACAACCACTTCGAAGAGGACCTGGTCCTCGTCCGTGCCCGCGGCGGATCCGGCGAGCCCGTGCTCGTCGAGCCCACCGAGGTCGAGTACATGGACGTTTCCCCGCGCCAGATGGTGTCGGTGGCAACCGCCCTGATTCCGTTCCTTGAGCATGACGATGCCAACCGTGCCCTCATGGGTGCGAACATGCAGCGCCAGGCCGTGCCCCTGCTCCGCTCCGAGCGTCCCGTGGTGGGCACCGGCATGGAGAAGTACGCAGCCATCGACGCCGGCGACTCCGTCACCGCCGTCAAGGCCGGCGTCGTCACCGAGGTGTCCGCTGACCTCGTCACCGTCATGAACGACGACGGCACCGAGACCAGCTACCCGATCATGAAGTTTGCGCGCTCGAACCAGGGCAACGCCTACAACCAGCGCGTGATCGTTTCCGAAGGCACCCGGGTTGAGGTCAACGACGTTATCGCCGACGGCCCCTCCACCGACCAGGGCGAACTGGCACTGGGCAAGAACCTGCTCGTGGCATTCATGTCCTGGGAAGGCCACAACTACGAGGATGCGATCATCCTCTCCCAGCGCATGGTCTCCGACGATGTCCTGACCTCGATCCACATCGAGGAGCACGAAGTTGATGCCCGCGACACCAAGCTCGGTGCCGAGGAAATCACCCGTGACATCCCGAACGTGTCCGAGGAAGTGCTCTCGCAGCTCGACGAGCGCGGCATCATCCACATCGGTGCCGAGGTTGAAGCAGGAGACATCCTGGTTGGCCGCGTGACGCCGAAGGGCGAAACGGAACTCACTCCCGAAGAGCGCCTGCTGCGCGCCATCTTCGGCGAGAAGAGCCGCGAAGTCCGCGACACCTCCCTGAAGGTTCCCCACGGCGAGTCCGGAACCGTCATCGGCGTGCGTATCTTCGACCGCGACAACGACGACGAGCTGCCCCCGGGCGTCAACCAGCTGGTGCGCGTCTACGTTGCCCACAAGCGCAAGATCACCGACGGCGACAAGCTGGCCGGCCGCCACGGCAACAAGGGCGTTATCTCCAAGATCCTGCCGATCGAGGACATGCCGTTCATGGAAGACGGCACCCCCGTCGACATCGTCCTGAACCCGCTGGGTGTTCCGGGCCGAATGAACGTTGGCCAGGTCCTGGAAATCCACCTGGGCTGGGCTGCCAAGCAGGGCTGGAAGATCGAGGGAGAGCCGGACTGGGTCAAGGACCTGCCCGCACTGCCGCGTGAATCCGCTCCCACCACGGTTGCCACCCCGGTGTTCGACGGTGCCAGCGAGGATGAAATCACCAACCTCCTGGATGCCACGAACGTGACCCGCGACGGCGACCGCCTGATCGGTGCTTCCGGTAAGGCCCGTCTGTTCGACGGCCGCTCCGGCCAGCCGTTCCCGGATCCGATCTCCGTTGGCTACATGTACATCCTGAAGCTGCACCACCTTGTCGACGACAAGATCCACGCACGCTCCACGGGTCCGTACTCCATGATCACCCAGCAGCCGCTGGGTGGTAAGGCACAGTTCGGCGGCCAGCGCTTCGGTGAAATGGAAGTCTGGGCCCTGGAAGCCTACGGTGCCGCGTACACCCTGCAGGAACTGCTCACCATCAAGTCCGATGACATCCACGGCCGCGTCAAGGTCTACGAAGCCATCGTGAAGGGTGAGAACATCCCGGAGCCCGGCGTTCCGGAATCGTTCAAGGTGCTCATCAAGGAAATGCAGTCGCTCTGCCTGAACGTGGAAGTACTCTCCACCGAGGGCAACACGATTGAAATGCGTGACTCGGATGAAGAAGTCTTCCGGGCCGCGGAAGAGCTGGGTATTGATCTGTCCCGCGCAGAGCCGAGCTCAGTCGAAGAAGTTTAGGTTTTCCATCCCGGCTGGCGCCGGGAGGCCCGGAACGGCGGCAACGAAATTCCGCAGCTCGCAGAGCTCGCCCGGAATATTAAAGCCGCCTAACCCGGACCACCCGGCGCCGTTGGGGTAGTCACCTTAGTTCTTCCCGTACCCGAGACATTCAGATTTAGAGAACAAGAGAGAACAGGGACCCATGTCCAACGATTCCACGTTCGGCCTCATGCGAATCGGCCTTGCCACTGCGGACGAAATCCGCAACTGGTCTTACGGCGAGGTCAAAAAGCCGGAAACCATTAACTACCGAACCCTGAAGCCGGAGAAGGACGGTCTTTTCTGCGAGAAGATCTTCGGTCCGTCCCGCGACTGGGAATGCTACTGCGGTAAGTACAAGCGTGTGCGCTTCAAGGGCATCATCTGTGAGCGCTGTGGTGTTGAAGTAACCCGTGCCAAGGTCCGCCGCGAGCGGATGGGCCACATCGAGCTTGCTGCTCCGGTTACCCACATCTGGTACTTCAAGGGTGTTCCCTCCCGCCTGGGCTACCTGCTGGACCTGGCACCGAAGGACCTGGAGAAGGTCATCTACTTCGCTGCCTACATGATCACCTCGGTGGACGAAGAGAACCGCCACACCGAGCTGCCCAACCTGCAGGCCGAGCACGACCTGGAGCGCAAGCACCTCGTCGACCAGCGCGACTCCGACATCGCCGCGATCGCCAAGGACCTCGAGAACGAGCTTGCCCGTCTCGAAGGTGAAGGCGCCAAGGCTGCCGATAAGAAGAAGGCCCGCGACTCCGCCGACCGCCAGATGGCCAAGGTCCGCCGCGACGCTGACAACAACATCGAACGCCTCGAGCAGGTCTGGGAGCGCTTCAAGAACCTCAAGGTCGGCGACCTCGAGGGCGACGAAGGCCTCTACCGCGAACTGCGCGACCGTTACGGCCTGTACTTCGAAGGCTCCATGGGTGCCGAAGCCATCAAGAAGCGTCTTGAAGACTTCGACATGCAGGCAGAGTCCGAGAACCTGCGCGAGATCATCCAGAACGGCAAGGGCCAGCGCAAGACGCGTGCCCTGAAGCGCCTGAAGGTTGTCAACGCGTTCCTGACCACGACCAACAGCCCGATGGGCATGGTCCTCGACGCCGTACCGGTGATCCCGCCGGAACTGCGCCCGATGGTTCAGCTCGACGGCGGCCGTTTCGCGACGTCCGACCTCAACGACCTGTACCGCCGTGTGATCAACCGCAACAACCGCCTGAAGCGGCTGCTTGACCTCGGTGCTCCCGAGATCATCGTGAACAACGAAAAGCGGATGCTCCAGGAAGCCGTTGACTCCCTGTTCGACAACGGCCGCCGCGGCCGTCCGGTCACCGGACCGGGCAACCGCCCGCTGAAGTCGCTCTCGGACATGCTCAAGGGCAAGCAGGGCCGGTTCCGCCAGAACCTGCTCGGCAAGCGCGTTGACTACTCCGGCCGTTCCGTGATCGTGGTTGGTCCGCAGCTGAAGCTGCACCAGTGTGGCCTGCCCAAGCAGATGGCACTGGAGCTCTTCAAGCCGTTCGTGATGAAGCGCCTGGTTGACCTCAACCACGCACAGAACATCAAGAGCGCCAAGCGCATGGTCGAGCGTTTCCGTCCGCAGGTCTGGGACGTACTGGAAGAGATCATCACCGAACACCCGGTGCTGCTCAACCGTGCACCTACCCTGCACCGCCTCGGTATCCAGGCCTTCGAGCCGCAGCTGGTTGAGGGCAAGGCCCTGCAGCTGCACCCGCTGGTCTGTGGCGCCTTCAACGCTGACTTCGACGGTGACCAGATGGCAGTCCACCTGCCGCTGAGCCCCGAAGCACAGGCTGAAGCCCGCATCCTGATGCTGTCCTCGAACAACATCCTGAAGCCGTCCGACGGCCGTCCGGTGACCCTGCCTTCGCAGGATATGATCATCGGCCTGCACCACCTGACCACCAAGCGTCAGGGCGCAGCCGGCGAAGGCCGCGTGTTCTCCTCGATGGCGGAAGCCGTGATGGCACACGACCTTGGCGAACTGCACCTGAACGCACCGGTCCGGATCCGCGTCGAGGGCTTCATCCCCAGCGAGGACCAGCCGGCTCCGGAAGGCTGGGAAGAAGGCACTCCTGCCCTCATCCCGACCTCCCTTGGCCAGGTCCTCTTCAACCAGACCCTGCCGGCGGACTACCCGTGGGTTGAGTCGGTTGCAGACAAGGGCCAGCTCTCGAAGATCGTCAACGATCTTGCCGAGCGCTACCCGAAGGTCGTCACCGCGGCAACGCTGGATAACCTGAAGGATTCCGGTTTCTACTGGGCCACCCGCTCGGGCGTCACCGTCGCCATCTCGGACATCGCTGCTCCGATCGACAAGCCTGCCATCATGGAGGTTTACGAAGCACGTGCCGCCAAGGTTGAAACCCAGTACGGCAAGGGCCTGATCGCTGAAGACGAGCGCCGTCAGGAACTGATCGACATCTGGAACCAGGCAACGAACGAAGTTGCCAAGGCTATGCGCGACAACATGCCGATCGAGAACAACATCAACCGCATGGTTTCCTCGGGTGCCCGAGGTAACTGGCTGCAGGTCCGGCAGATCGCCGGTATCCGTGGCCTGGTGGCCAACCCGAAGGGCGAGATCATCCCGCGCCCGATTAAGTCCTCCTACCGTGAGGGCCTGTCGGTGCTGGAATACTTCATCGCCACGCACGGTGCCCGTAAGGGCCTGGCTGACACCGCCCTGCGTACCGCCAACTCGGGTTACCTGACCCGTCGTCTGGTGGACGTTTCGCAGGACGTTATTGTCCGCGAAGAGGACTGCGGCACCGAGCGTGGCCTGAACGTCACGATCGCTGTTCCGGATCACAACGGTGAGCTGCAGCTGCACGAAGAGGTCGAGAACTCGGCGTACGCCCGTACGCTGGCCACCGACGTCTCCGATGCGGAAGGCAACGTCCTGGCCAAGGGCGGCGACGACGTCGGCGATGTGCTGATCGAGAAGCTGTTCAACGCCGGTGTCACCGACATCAAGGTCCGCTCCGTGCTGACCTGTGAGTCCGCCGTTGGTACCTGTGCCCTTTGCTACGGCCGTTCGCTGGCCACCGGCAAGACCGTGGACATCGGCGAGGCCGTCGGCATCATCGCCGCACAGTCCATCGGTGAGCCCGGTACCCAGCTGACCATGCGTACCTTCCACACCGGTGGTGTTGCTTCCGCGGAAGACATCACCCAGGGTCTGCCCCGTATCCAGGAGCTCTTCGAAGCACGTACCCCCAAGGGTGTTGCTCCGATCTCCGAGACGGCCGGACGGGTCACCATCGAAGAGACCGACCGCCAGATGCGTCTGGTTGTCACTCCCGATGACGGCTCCGAGGAAATCGCCTACCCGGTTCTGCGCCGTGCCCGCCTGCTGGTTGCCGACGGCGACCACGTTGAGGTTGGCCAGCAGCTGGTTGCAGGTGCAGTGGATCCCAAGCAGATCCTCCGCATCCTCGGCCCGCGCAAGGCACAGGAGTTCCTGGTGGACGAAGTCCAGCGCGTGTACCGCAGCCAGGGTGTAGGCATCCACGACAAGCACGTGGAAGTCATCGTCCGGCAGATGCTGCGCCGCGTGACCGTGATCGAGTCCGGCGATTCCGACCTGCTCCCGGGTGAGCTGGCCGAGCGCCGCCGCTTCGAGAGCGAGAACCGCCGCGTGGTCTCCGAAGGCCGCCGTCCGGCTGCCGGGCGTCCGGAGCTGATGGGTATCACCAAGGCATCCCTGGCGACCGAGTCCTGGCTGTCCGCTGCTTCCTTCCAGGAAACCACCCGCGTCCTGACGCAGGCGGCCATGGAAGGCAAGAGCGATCCGCTGCTCGGCCTCAAGGAAAACGTCATCATCGGTAAGCTGATCCCGGCCGGAACGGGCCTGCCCCGTTACACCGAGGTCACTGTCGAACCGACGGAGGAAGCAAAGGCCAATCTCTTCACCGGCCCGAGCGCCTTCAGCGACTTCGACTACGCCGGAGTTGACGGCGGCCTGAGCCCTGAGTTCCACGCCATCCCGCTGGATGACTACGACATGGGCAGTGAGTTCCGCTAAACCGGAGCAAAGCCAAGTGGAAGGACCCCGCCTTTGGGCGGGGTCCTTCCCCGTTTAAGCCCGCGCCCGCCGCTTCCAGGCGTTGCGCCAGAGCAGTTGTGCCAGAGTATGGGTATGGCCAATTCACCTTCCGGCGACTCCATGGCCGAGCGCATCCTGCGGCTGATCTCGGCTTTCGACGCCGAACACCCCACCATGCCGGCGGCCACGCTGGCCCGGCGGGCCGGGCTTCCGCTGTCCACCACCCACCGGCTGGCCGGTGAGCTGGTGGCGCTGCAGGTCCTGCAGCGTGGGGACAGGGGCGAACTGCGCCTTGGCCTGCGGCTCTGGGAACTGGCCAACCGGAGTTCCGCCGCCCTGGACCTGCGGCAGGTTGCGATGCCCTTTATGGAGGACATCCAGGCGGTCATCCGCCAGCACACCCAGCTCTCCGTACTGCAGGAGGATGAGGTGCTCTTCATCGAACGGCTCTCCAGCCGCGGCTCGGTCTCCAACTTCGCCAAGGTCGCCGGCAGGCTGCCGCTGCATATCTCTTCCTCGGGCATGGTGATGATGGCCCATTCGCCCCGGCACGTGCAGGAAGCGTTCCTGGACCGCCACCGAGGCGACCCCACCCCCTTTCCTGCGCCGGATATCCTCCGGCGGCAGTGGGCGGGTATCCGGCGGGAAGGCAGCGCCACCCTGCCCGGCGTCGTCGACCCGGAAACCACCGGCATCGCCGTGCCGGTTTTCGGTCCGCTGGGCACCGCGGTGGCTGCGCTGGGGGTGGTGGTGCCGCTCGGCCGGGAGAACACAGCGGCCACCGTGCCGGCACTGATGACTGCCGCCCGGGGCATCTCCCGCGGACTGGGCACCTACACCGCAGGCGCCGGCCCGCGGCCCGGTGTTTCGGAGCAGGCAGCTACCTGAGGGGCTCCGACATCCGGCGCCGCCTATTCTCATTGAATGAGAACCGCCTCGCCGTGCCTATGTGCGTGTCCTCACACTTGAGTCAGGGGCATCCGTTCCCGGAGTTTTAGCTTGTCCATAAAGGAGTTCAGCGTTGGCTGCAGAGCGTACCGTCATCAAGACCCAAGTCGGCATCGTTGGAGGTGGTCCCGCAGGCCTGATGCTCTCGCATATGCTCGCAAAGTCCGGGATTGAGAATATCGTCGTGGAAAAGCGGGACCACGAAACCATCCGCACCACCCACCGCGCCGGCATCCTGGAACACGGCAGCGTGCGCATGCTCACCGAGGGTGGTGTCAGCGACCGGGTCCTGACGGAGGGTTACAAGCACGACGGCATCGACCTGCGCTTTGGCGGGGTAAGCCACCGCATCGACTTCGAAGAGCTGGTGGGGGAGTCCGTCTGGCTCTACCCGCAGAACGAGGTCTTCGTTGACCTCGCGGCTGCCCGCGAGCGGGATAACGGCGACGTCCGGTACGCCGTCACCGGCACGGAGGTGCTGGACCAGACCACATCGGTTCCCAAGATCCGTTTCACGGACGCTGAAGGTACCGACTTCGAACTCCACTGCGACATCCTGGTCGGCGCTGACGGATCCCAGGGCATCTGCAAACGTTCCATCCCGAAGGAACTGCGGACAGATAACTTCATCGAATACCCGTTCGCCTGGTTCGGCATCCTGACCGAAGCACCCCCGAGCGCCCCGGAACTGATCTACGCCAACTCCGACTACGGCTTCGCCCTGATCAGCCAGCGCAATGACAACGTCCAGCGCATGTACTTCCAGTGTGATCCGAATGAGGACGCCGGCGCCTGGAGCGATGAGCAGATCTGGGCAGAGCTTCAGCGCCGGGTGGACGGGCCGGACGGATTCCAGCTCAAGCGCGGCCCGATCTTCGAGAAGACGGTCCTGAAGTTCCGCTCCTACGTCTGCGAACCGATGCGCTACGGCAACATGTTCCTCGCCGGCGATGCCGGACACACCGTTCCGCCGACCGGCGCCAAGGGCCTGAACCTGGCCCTCGCCGACGTCAAGGTGCTCTTCGAGGCCATCGACTCCTTCTACGCAACGAATTCCCCGGAACTGCTCGACGGCTACAGCGACAAGGCGCTCCAGCGGGTCTGGCGCGCGCAGAACTTCTCCTACTGGATGACCTCCATGCTGCACACCCGGACGGACGCCAGTCCGTTCGAGCGCAAGCGGGCCCTCGGAGAGCTTAACGGTGTTGTTTCCTCCCGCCACGGTCAGTCCTACCTGGCCGAGGCCTACACCGGCTGGCCGGAAAAGTAGCACCGCCAGGCACCACCCGCGTTCGTATTGTGAACGCACGTCCACAAAGTGAACAAGCGTGTAATGTGGTAGAAACCACTGGGATGCTTGGACGATGACGAGGACGCGTCGTGTACGCATCCTGTTGAAAGGAAAAATCATGGAGACGGAAAACGGCCTGTTCCCCCAGGACCAGCCAGTGGAGGGCCCGGACTCGGCGCAGAGCTCGCAGGATGAGATCACCGCGGAGATCCAGGATGTCCACGCTGCCTACCGCAAGGGACTGGAAGACGGCGACGCCGAAGAGACCCAGCCCCGCCTGGACTTCCGCCCGTACCGCAGTTCCATCCTGCGCCACCCCACCAAGGACCCGCACCACACGGATCCCGAGACGATCGAACTCTGGTCACCGGCCTTCGGCCACCAGGATGTCCACGCCCTCGAATCGGACCTGACCATCCAGCACAACGGGGAACCCCTCGGCGAGCGGATCGTCGTCGCAGGCCGCATCCTCGACGGCGACGGCCGCCCTGTACGCAACCAGCTGGTGGAAATCTGGCAGGCCAACTCCGCCGGCCGCTACATCCACAAGCGCGACCAGCACCCTGCACCCATCGATCCCAACTTCACCGGCGTGGGCCGCTGCATCACGGATGACGACGGCAACTACAGCTTCACCACCATCAAGCCCGGACCGTACCCGTGGAAGAACCACTACAACGCCTGGCGCCCGGCGCACATCCACTTCTCGCTGTTCGGCACCGACTTCACCCAGCGCATGATCACCCAGATGTACTTCCCCGGTGATCCGCTGTTCTCCCTGGACCCGATCTACCAGTCGATTACCGACCAGAAAGCCCGGGACCGGCTTGTGGCCACATACGACCACAACCTCACCCAGCACGAATGGAGCACCGGCTACAACTGGGACATCGTGCTGACCGGCAGCAACCGCACCTGGATGGAAGACGAGGACGCAGAGTAATGAGCGAGCAGAAACTCACCGCAACCCCCGGCCAGACGGTCGGACCGTTCTACGGGTATGCGCTGCCTTTTTCGAAGGACAACGAACTGGTCCACCCCGGTGCCAAGGGCGCCATCCGGGTCCAGGGCACGGTCCGCGACGGTGCGGGCGGAGTCATTCCCGACGCTCTGCTGGAAATCTGGCAGGCAGATGAAGACGGCAGCATTCCGCAGCAGACCGGTTCGCTGGTCCGGGACAGCTACACCTTCACCGGCTGGGGCCGCGCCGCCGTCGACAACGTGGGCAACTACACCTTCACCACGGTGAATCCGGGCCCGACAGAGGAAGGCTCCGCACCGTTCATCTCGGTGGTGATCTTCGCCCGCGGCCTGCTGAACAAGCTGCACACGCGCATGTACCTGCCGGACGACGAAGCCGCCCTGGCCAAGGATCCGCTGCTCTCCTCCCTCCCCGAGGACCGCCGCCGCACCCTGATCGCCGCGCGCGAGGCCGACGGCGGCCTGCGCTGGGACATCAAGCTGCAGGGCGAAGACGAGACCGTCTTCCTCGCCTACCCGGGAGCGTAATCCCTTGGGCTCCGCGGAAACTGCCGACTACGGACTACTGTCGCCGGCATGGGCCGGCACCCGCGCCGCAGTGCTGACCTCCGACGAGGCACTGCTGCAGGCCATGCTCGACGTCGAACTCGAGTGGCTGCGGGTGCTCGCCTCCGTGGGCCTGATCAAACCCGGGATTCCAGACGCCGTTGCTCCCGCCTGCCAGGCTTCGCGATATGACATCGCGGACCTGGCAGCGCGGGCGCAGGGCGGCGGAAACCCCGTTATTCCCCTCCTGGCCGACCTGCGGGCGCTGGTCCGCGCCGAGGCCCCGGACGCCGCCGGTCCCATCCACAAGGCGGCCACCAGCCAGGACATCCTGGACTCAGCCCTGATGCTGATGGCCTCCCGCACACTGGAGACCATCCTGGCGGACGCACGCCGGGTGGAAACCGCCCTCGGGGCGCTGGCACGCCGGCACGCCGGAACCGTCAGCGTGGCCCGCACCCTGACCCAGCATTCCCTGCCGTCAACCTTCGGCTTGAAAGCCGCGCAGTGGCTCCACGGAATCGGGCAGGCCACTGCGGCGCTGGACACCACTGCGGCGGCCCTGCCCCTGCAGTGGGGCGGCGCCTCCGGCACCATGGCGGCCCTCACTGCCGCCGCCGATACGGCGGACCTCAGCCCCCTGGACCTGTCCGCGGACCTGGCCGGCAGGCTGGGCCTCGCCGATCCTGTGGCCCCGTGGCAGACCAACCGGCTCCCGGTCACCCGCCTGGGCACATCCCTGGCGGACCTGCTCGCCGCGGCGGGAAAGATCTCCAACGACGTGCTGCTGCTGAGCCGTCCGGAAATCGGCGAAGTCAGTGAACCGCGTGAAGCCGGCCGCGGCGGTTCCTCGGCCATGCCGCAAAAGCAGAATCCGGTGCTCTCCGTTCTGATCCGCAGCGCCGCCCTGGCGGCACCCGGCTACACCGTGATGCTGCAGGCAGCAGCCGGAGCAGCGGACGACGAACGGCCCGGCGGATCCTGGCACGTCGAGTGGCAGGCCCTGCGCCAGCTGCTGCGGCTGGCCGGGGGAGCGGTGGCGAAACTGGCTGAACTCACCGAGGGACTGACAGTCCACACCGGTGCCGTGGCCAGGAACCTGCAGCTCGCCGGCCCACTGGTCGTGAGCGAAAAAGTCATGGCACGCGTTGCCCCGCTGCTGGACGACGGAGAGCCCGGGCAGGGCAAAAAACGCGTCCAAGAGCTGGTGGGCCGTTCCCTGGCCGGTGAAGACTTTGCCGAGCTGCTGCGCGGGGCCGTTCCCGCCGGACAGCTCGGGGACCAGGAACTCACCGAACTCCTGGACCCTGCCAACTACCTGGGCCAATCAGCTGCCCTGATCGACCGAATTGTCTCGGCCTACCCCGGAAGGACGAACGCGTGAGCGTCCCGCAGATTAAAGCAACACAACTCTCCAACGCCGGCCCGGACGCTCCCGTCCTGATCGCCGGACCGTCCCTCGGCACCTCCGGCACAGCACTGTGGAGCAGCACCGCGGCGCTGCTCGACGGGTACACGGTCATCGCCTGGGACCTGCCCGGCCACGGCAACAGCCCGGCAGCAGCAGAAGGCTTCAGCCTGGCGGAACTGGCCGCAGCAGTCAGCGGTCTCGTGGACAGTGCGGTCTCGGCCGGAGACATCTCCGCCGCCCAGGACCGTTACTACGCCGGGGTCTCCCTGGGCGGAGCAGTCGGCCTGCAGCTGGGACTCGACTTCCCGGAGGCTTTCCGGAAGCTGGCGATCCTGTGCTCGGGAGCCAAGATCGGCGACGCCGAGGGCTGGGAAGCGCGCGCGGAAACAGTGCGCGGCCAGGGCACACCGGCCGTCCTGATCGGTTCGGCGCAGCGCTGGTTTGCCGAAGGCTTCATCGAGCGGGACAAGGACACCTCGGCTGCCCTGCTGCATTCCCTGCAGGACGCCGACCGCTTCTCCTATGCCTACTGCTGCCAGGCCCTGGCCGGATTCGATGTCCGTGAACGTCTGGGCGGAATCTCAGTTCCCGTGCTGGCGGTGGCCGGCGCGGAGGATGCCGTCACCCCCGCATCCTTCGCCGAGCTGATCGCAGCCGGCGTTCCCAACGGACGGTCCGCCGTCGTCCCCGATGCCGCGCACCTGGTGCCGGCCGAACAACCCGCGGAGACCGCGAAGCTGCTCAGCAGTTTTTTTGGCCCCGCCCAGTAAATCCGGCACAGAACAAGAAAGCGATTCCGTGAGCGAGAACAGCGCCAAAACCCAGCAGGACATCTACGACGAAGGTATGGCGGTCCGCCGCCAGGTGCTCGGAGATACCCACGTGGACCGGGCCAACGCAGCAAAAGACGAGTTCACCTCTGACTTCCAGGACATGATCACGCGTTATGCCTGGGGCACCATCTGGACCCGTCCGGGCCTGGACCGGACCATGCGCAGTGCCATCACGCTCACCGCCCTGATCGCCCATGGCCATCTGGAGGAACTCGCGATGCATGTGCGCGCGGCGCTGCGCAACGGCCTGACCCGGGATGAAATCAAGGAAGTCATCCTGCAGTCGGCCATCTACTGCAGCGTTCCCTCCGCGAACTCGGCCTTCAAGGTAGCGCAGGGTGTTTTCGCCGAACTGGACGCCGCCGAAGTGAGCGCCGAAGCCGGCAGCACCGAAGCCTGACGCAGCCAAGGCCATCCGGGGCGGCTTCCGCCGTCCGTCTTAAACCGCCATGTCCGGAAAGGGCTGGCGGTTTCGGACATTCTTAGATAAATTCGCATCTTGTACGCATGTTCGGTCCGCGAACATTTTTGGAAGCTGTACGCAGTACGGATGTTCGCGGATTCGTCCGCGGATATACCGCATGCAGCACCCAGCAAAGGAGCCATGGTGAATCAGGCCTACATTTACGACGCCGTCCGGACCCCGTTCGGACGCTTCGGCGGAGCCCTCGCAGCGGTGCGCCCCGACGATCTCGCCGCCCAGGTGGTCCAGGCCGCCGTCTCACGGGCACCGGGACTCGACCCCGAGCGCATCGATGAGGTGATCTTCGGAAATGCCAACGGCGCCGGCGAAGAAAACCGCAACGTCGCCCGCATGGCCACCCTGCTGGCCGGGCTGCCGGTCTCCATCCCCGGCACCACGGTCAACCGCCTGTGCGGCTCCTCCCTGGACGCCGCAATGATCGCCTCCCGGCAGATCAACGCCGGTGACGCTGACCTGATGCTGGTCGGCGGCGCCGAGTCCATGAGCCGCGCGCCCTGGGTCCTGCCGAAGAACGAAAAGCCCTACCCGGCCGGAGACCAGACCCTGGCCTCCACCACGCTGGGCTGGCGCCTGGTCAACCGGAACATGCCCAAAGAATGGACAGTGTCCCTCGGTGAGGCCACCGAGCAGCTCCGGGAGAAGTACAAAATCACCCGGGAACGCCAGGATGCCTTCGCGGCGCGGTCGCACGAGCTGGCGGCCAAAGCCTGGGATGAAGGGTGCTACGGTAACCTGACCGTCGCCGTGGACGGCGTTGACCTCTCCCGCGACGAGAGCATCCGGGCCGGGTCCACCGTGGAGAAACTGGCCACGCTGAAGACGGTCTTCCGTCCCGTCTCCGAAGAACCCTCCGGCGGCACGGTCACCGCCGGCAACGCCTCCCCGCTGAACGACGGTGCCTCCGCCGCCTGGCTGGGCAGCGAAGCCGCAGCACAGATGCTCGGACTTGATCCGCTGGCCCGCATCGCCGGCAGGGGAGCGGCCGCCAACGAACCGCAGTACTTCGGCTACGCACCGGTTGAAGCAGCCAACACCGCCCTGAAACGGGCAGGCATCTCCTGGAGCGACGTTTCCGCCGTCGAACTCAATGAAGCCTTCGCGGCGCAGTCACTGGCCTGCATGGATGCCTGGGACATTGATCCCAACATCGTCAACGCCTGGGGCGGCGCCGTCTCGATCGGCCACCCGCTGGGCGCCTCCGGAACCCGGATCCTCGGCACGCTGGCCCGCCGCCTGGAATCCTCCGGTGAACGCTGGGGCGTCGCCGCCATCTGCATCGGCGTCGGCCAGGGCCTCGCCGTCGTACTCGAAAACACCAAAGCCTAACTTTCCAGGGAGAACCGTGCTGAATATTCTGCAGGACGCTGACGAAGCAGTCGCGCCAATCTATGACGGGGCCACCGTGATGATCGGCGGCTTCGGCAAGGCCGGGCAGCCCGTCGAGCTGATCGAGGCCCTGCTGCGCCAGGGCGCCAAGGACCTGACCGTGGTGAACAACAACGCCGGCAACGGTGAGGAGGGACTGGCTGCACTCATCGGTGCCGGCCGGGTCAGCAAGATCATCTGCTCATTCCCCCGCCAGTCCGATTCCCACATCTTCGACGCCAAGTTCCGCGCCGGGGAGATCGAACTCGAGCTGGTGCCGCAGGGCAACCTCGCCGAGCGCATCCGGGCTGCCGGTGCCGGAATCGGCGGTTTCTTCACGCCCACCGCCTACGGCACACCGCTGGCAGAGGGCAAGGAAACCCGTATGATCGACGGCCGCGGCTACGTCTTCGAAATGCCGATCCACGCTGATTTCGCGCTGGTGAAGGCGCTGAAGGCGGACCGGACCGGCAACCTTATCTACCGCAAGACCGCACGGAACTTCGGCCCGATCATGGCAGCCGCCGCGAAGAACGCCATTGTCCAGGTCCGTGAAATCGTCGAAACCGGGGATCTCGATCCGGAAATCATCGTCACCCCCGGGATCTACGTGAACTCCCTGGTCCAGGTATCCAGCGAGAAAGCACCGGCAGCAGCATGAGCGAGAAGGCAATGAACACCATCGTGAGCGAAAAACTGGACCGCGACCAGCTGGCAGAACTGGTCGCCCGGGACATTGCACCCGGCTCCTTCGTGAACCTGGGCATCGGCCAGCCGACCCTCGTTTCCAACTATCTCCGGCCGGAGCAGCACGTCACGCTGCATACCGAGAACGGCATGCTCGGTATGGGTCCGGAAGCCCATGGCGACGAAATTGACGGCGACCTGATCAATGCCGGCAAGATTCCGGTCACCGAACTGCCCGGCGCCTCCTACTTCCACCACGCTGACTCCTTCGCGATCATGCGCGGCGGGCACCTCGACGTTTGTGTGCTGGGCGCCTTCCAGGTCTCGGCAACGGGCGACCTGGCGAACTGGCACACCGGCGCACCGGACGCGATTCCAGCAGTGGGCGGTGCCATGGACCTGGCCACCGGGGCCAAGGACGTCTACGTCATGATGTCCCTGTTCACCCGGGAAGGCGTCAGCAAGCTCGTCGCGGAGTGCTCCTACCCGCTGACAGGAGTGGGATGTGTCACCCGCGTCTACACTAATGAAGCGGTGTTCCTCCTGAAGGAGGACGGCGTCCATGTCCGCGAGACCTTCGGGATCAGCTTCGAGGAGCTTGCCGCCAAGATGGACGTGCCGCTGACCGCACCTTCCGCGGACGCAGCCTAGGACCTTCAATGGGGGATAAATGAGCGAAACCATCGCGGCCAGCGACCAGTTTGTACAGTCGCTGGCCCGCGGACTGTCCGTCATCCGGGCTTTCGATGCCGAACACGTGCAGATGACGCTCAGCGATGTCTCCCGCCGCACCGGACTGACCCGGGCCACGGCCCGGCGGTTCCTGCTGACCCTGGTCGAGCTTGGTTATGTCCGGACCGACGGCCGGAGCTTCGAACTGACAGCCCTGGTCCTCCAGCTCGGTTACTCCTACCTTGCCGGACAGACCCTGCCCCAGCTGGCCCAGCCGCTGCTCGAGGATCTGTCCCGGGAAATCCATGAGTCCACCTCAGCTTCCATCCTCGATGGAAACGAAATCGTCTACGTGGCCAGGATCCACACCCGGCGGCTGATGACCGTCGGGATCACCGTCGGAACCAGGTTCCCCGCCTACGCCACGTCCATGGGCCGGGTCCTGCTGGCAGGCCTGCCGGAGGACCGGCTAACGGCCTACCTGGCGGAGGTGGAGCTCAAGCCCCTCACCGAGCGGACCCTGACCACCGAAGCCGATCTGCGCGCAGAAGTGCAGCGGGTCCGCGACCAGGGCTGGGCCGTGGTGGACCAGGAACTCGAACGGGGCCTGCGCTCGGTGGCGGTCCCAATTTTCAGCCCGTCCGGTGAAGTGGTTGCTGCGCTGAATACCTCGATGCAGGCAACGCTCGGACTGGATGGTCCTACACTGGAGGAAGCGGCGGCCTCCGTGCTGCCGCATCTGCAGGAGGCTTCACGGAAAATCACGCAGGCCCTGGCGGCGCGGAGCTAGGCTTCGACCGCCGTGCCGGCTGGCCGGAATTCAACCCCGGCCAGCACCGGTCACAGGCTGCGGGTGGAGTCTGCTAGACTTATTACAATTGTTTGTGTGGCAGTGGATGAAGGCCGCTCGCATGTTCTCCGGATTTATCCGAAGTGCGGGTGGGGGCCTGTTTCCGGGTTGCAGGGTTCTTGTGCAACGAATGCCACACTTTTGCACGCCTACGGTCGCTTCGGTTCAACGGAACGTCTCGGGGCACTGCGGCAACAAACTTTGAAAAGCGTCGCCTGAGGCTGCAGACAGCCGGCAGCCCGGCGTTGCAACCAGAGAATCTATCTCGAGATAAACGGAGAACTGATAAGTGCCTACGATTCAGCAGCTGGTCCGGAAGGGCCGCTCACCCAAGGTCTCCAAGACCAAGGCTCCCGCCCTTAAGGGCAGCCCGATGCGCCGTGGTGTGTGCACCCGTGTTTACACCACCACCCCGAAGAAGCCGAACTCGGCTCTGCGCAAGGTAGCCCGCGTCCGCCTCAACGGCGGCGTTGAAGTTACCGCCTACATCCCCGGTGTGGGTCACAACCTGCAGGAACACTCCATCGTGCTGGTCCGCGGTGGCCGTGTGAAGGACCTGCCCGGTGTCCGTTACAAGATCGTTCGCGGCGCGCTTGACACCCAGGGTGTCAAGAACCGCAAGCAGGCTCGCAGCCGCTACGGCGCGAAGATGGAGAAGAAGTAATATGCCCCGCAAGGGTCCGGCCCCCAAGCGGCCGCTCGCAGTTGATCCCGTCTACGGCTCCCCGCTGGTCACGCAGCTGATCAACAAGGTCCTCGTCGACGGCAAGAAGTCCACCGCCGAGCGCATCGTTTACGGTGCCCTCGCCGGAGCACAGGAGAAGACCGGACAGGATCCGGTTGCAGCCCTGAAGAAGGCCATGGACAACATCAAGCCGAGCCTTGAGGTCAAGTCCCGCCGCGTTGGCGGCGCCACCTACCAGGTTCCCGTTGAGGTCAAGCCCGGCCGCGCAACCGCCCTGGCACTGCGCTGGCTCGTCGGCTACTCCAAGGCCCGCCGCGAGAAGACGATGACCGAGCGTCTCCGCAACGAAATCCTGGATGCCTCGAACGGTCTTGGTGCTGCTGTCAAGCGTCGCGAAGACACCCACAAGATGGCCGAGTCCAACAAGGCCTTCGCCCACTACCGCTGGTAATAAGCCTTTCCACGATTCTCTTCAGCCCAGGCCCTGCGGCCCGCTTCGGCGGGCCTCGGGGCCGAAGGCCGAATAGATGACCGGCGGGGCCCAGAACCAAAACTAGGGAGAAACCGTGGCACTCGACGTGCTTACCGACCTCAACAAGGTCCGCAACATTGGCATCATGGCCCACATTGATGCCGGCAAGACCACTACCACCGAGCGCATCCTGTTCTACACCGGTGTCAACCACAAGATTGGTGAGACGCACGACGGCGCCTCGACCATGGACTGGATGGCACAGGAGCAGGAGCGGGGTATCACCATTACCTCCGCAGCTACCACGTGCTACTGGGACAACAACCAGATCAACATCATCGACACGCCGGGTCACGTTGACTTCACTGTCGAGGTTGAGCGGTCCCTGCGCGTGCTCGACGGCGCCGTAGCCGTCTTCGACGGCAAGGAAGGCGTGGAGCCGCAGTCCGAGACTGTCTGGCGCCAGGCTGATAAGTACAACGTTCCGCGTATCTGCTTCGTCAACAAGATGGACAAGCTCGGCGCTGACTTCTACTTCACCGTCGACACCATCATCAACCGCCTCGGCGCCAAGCCGCTGGTCCTCCAGCTGCCGATCGGCTCCGAAAGCGAATTCGAGGGCGTTGTTGACCTCCTCGAAATGCGTGCACTCACCTGGCGCGGCGACGCCAAGGGTGACGTGACCATGGGCGCCAAGTACGAAGTTGAGCCGATCCCCGCAGACCTGCAGGAAAAGGCCGAAGAGTACCGCGCAATGCTGGTTGAGACCGTCGCTGAGGCCAGCGACGAGCTGATGAACAAGTACCTCGAAGGTGAAGAACTCACCGTTGAGGAACTGAAGGCCGGCATCCGTAAGCTGACCGTCAACTCCGAGGTCTACCCGGTGCTGTGTGGCTCTGCGTTCAAGAACCGCGGCGTACAGCCGATGCTTGACGCCGTCGTCGCCTACCTGCCGAGCCCGCTTGACGTCCCGAACATCACGGGCCACGACATCCGCGACGAAGAGGTCACCCTCGAGCGCGCCGCTGATGCCAACGCTCCGTTCGCGGCACTGGCGTTCAAGGTTGTGACGCACCCGTTCTTCGGCCGTCTGACCTACATCCGCGTGTACTCCGGTCACGCTGCTTCCGGCACCCAGGTCATGAACTCGACCAAGCAGAAGAAGGAGCGCATCGGGAAGCTCTTCCAGATGCACGCCAACAAGGAAAACCCGGTCGACGAGATCACGACGGGTCACATCTACGCTGCTATCGGCCTGAAGGACACCACCACGGGCGACACCCTGTGCGACCTTCAGAACCCGATCGTGCTGGAATCCATGAGCTTCCCGGAGCCCGTGATTTCCGTGGCCATCGAGCCGAAGACCAAGGGTGACCAGGAGAAGCTCTCCACGGCCATCCAGAAGCTCTCCGAAGAGGACCCGACCTTCCAGGTCTCCCTCGACGAGGACACCGGCCAGACCATCATCGCCGGCATGGGCGAGCTCCACCTGGATATCCTGGTGGACCGCATGCGCCGCGAGTTCCGCGTCGAAGCCAACGTGGGCAAGCCCCAGGTTGCTTACCGCGAGACGATCCGCAAAACGGTCGAGCGCTACGATTACACGCACAAGAAGCAGACCGGTGGTTCGGGTCAGTTCGCAAAGATCCAGATCGCGATCGCGCCGCTGGATACCGCCGAAGGCGCTATGTACGAGTTCGAGAACAAGGTCACTGGTGGCCGTGTTCCGCGCGAATACATCCCCAGCGTCGACCAGGGTATCCAGAGCGCCCTCACCGACGGCATCCTTGCCGGCTACCCGGTTGTCGGCATCAAGGCAACGCTGATCGACGGCGCTTACCACGACGTTGACTCTTCGGAAATGGCGTTCAAGATCGCCGGCCGCCAGGCTTTCAAGGAAGCCGCACGGATGGCCAGCCCGGTTCTGCTTGAACCGATCATGGATGTTGAAGTCCGCACCCCTGAGGAATACATGGGTGAGGTCATCGGTGACATCAACTCGCGCCGCGGGCAGATGCAGTCGATGGAAGATGCCAGCGGCGTAAAGGTCATTCGTGCCCTTGTTCCGCTGTCCGGCATGTTTGGGTACATCGGTGACCTGCGGTCCAAGACCCAGGGACGCGCCGTTTACTCGATGTCGTTCAACAGCTACGCAGAGGTCCCGAAGGCAGTAGCCGACGAGATCATCCAGAAGACGCGCGGCGAGTAAGACCCTGGCCGGTGTCCGGAGCAATCCGGACACCGGCCGTGCGCAGCCTGTTCCAGGGACCAAAATCCCGAAGACACAGGGTGTGCGGCCAGACTGAGCGGAACCTGCAAGGATCCGCAGCACAAGGCAATTTCATCAAAATAACAGCCCCCCAGTAGACTTGTATCGGATCAGTTGCGAGAAGCGCGGCTGGTGATTCAGTCTTCTAACCTTTCTAGGAGGAACCCGTGGCGAAGGCAAAGTTCGAGCGGACTAAGCCGCACGTCAACATCGGCACCATTGGTCACGTTGACCATGGAAAGACGACGTTGACCGCTGCCATTTCAAAGGTGCTTGCTGACAAGTACCCTGACCTGAACGAGCAGCGCGACTTCGCTGCTATCGACTCCGCGCCCGAAGAGCGCCAGCGCGGTATCACCATCAACATCTCGCACATCGAGTACCAGACCGAGAAGCGTCACTACGCACACGTTGACGCTCCCGGCCACGCTGACTACATCAAGAACATGATCACTGGTGCAGCTCAGATGGACGGCGCAATCCTCGTGGTTGCCGCTACTGACGGCCCGATGGCTCAGACCCGCGAGCACGTTCTGCTCGCCCGCCAGGTTGGTGTTCCCTACCTGCTGGTCGCACTGAACAAGTCCGACATGGTTGAGGACGAGGAACTTCTCGACCTCGTGGAAATGGAAGTTCGCGAACTGCTGAGCTCCCAGGAGTTCGACGGCGACAACGCTCCCGTCGTGCGCGTTTCCGGCCTGAAGGCACTGGAAGGCGACCCCAAGTGGGTTGCCTCCGTCGAAGAGCTGATGGAAGCCGTTGACAACAACGTTCCTGACCCCGTCCGTGACAAGGACAAGCCGTTCCTCATGCCTATCGAGGACGTCTTCACCATCACCGGCCGTGGCACCGTTGTAACGGGCCGCGCCGAGCGCGGTACCCTCGCCATCAACTCCGAGGTCGAGATCGTCGGCATCCGTCCGGTCCAGAAGACCACGGTTACCGGTATCGAGATGTTCCACAAGCAGCTTGACGAAGCATGGGCCGGCGAGAACTGTGGCCTGCTGCTCCGCGGTATCAAGCGCGAAGACGTAGAGCGTGGCCAGGTTGTCGTGAAGCCGGGTTCCATCACCCCGCACACCGACTTCGAGGCCAACGTCTACATCCTGTCCAAGGATGAAGGCGGCCGCCACAACCCGTTCTACTCGAACTACCGCCCGCAGTTCTACTTCCGCACCACCGACGTCACGGGTGTTATCACCCTGCCCGAGGGTACGGAAATGGTTATGCCCGGTGACAACACCGAAATGACCGTTGAACTGATCCAGCCGATCGCAATGGAAGAGGGCCTCGGCTTCGCTATCCGCGAAGGCGGCCGCACCGTTGGATCCGGCCGCGTCACCAAGATCATCAAGTAATTTGATGTTCTGACGCTCGGACCGTTCGGTTCAGCATTGAGAAGGCCCCGCTGCTACGGCAGCGGGGCCTTCTTGCGTTCCGGGAGCAGCGGGCCCGGCCGGGTTCCCAGGGTGGTGGCCAGCACGGTGCCGCACTCCAGGCCGTCAGCGAAAGCGCGTACGGCGTTCAGACCGGCGGCGGAGGCTGCCCCGCCAATGACCGTGAACGGAATTCCTTCCGCCTCCAGCCCGCGGGCCAGTTCGGTGTTCTCCACCTGGCCGGCGGCGACGACGACGGCGTCAGCGGGGATCAGAAGGTCTCCGCCGTCCGGGCGGGTCACCAACAGTCCCCGGTCGCTCAGTTGCCGGTAGGAAATTCCAGTCAGCATGTGCACACCTGCGCTGCGCAGCGCCTGGAGCGCAGCCCAGCGGGTGGAAGGCCCGATTCCCGCGCCGATGCGTCCGCTTCGGCGCAGCAGGGTAATCTGCGCTGATCCGCTGCCGGCCGCCGTGGCCCCCGGCAGCTCCCGCACAAAACGTTCAACCGACTGCTCTTCCGTCTCCGGCCGGCCCGGGTCCGGAGATATAAGCAGGTGGGCCAGGTCCACAGCGATACCTCCCGCGCCCACGACGGCGATGCGGTGTGCGGCTCGCAGGGCTGCCGGATCGGCAAACGCCTCCCGGTAGTCCAGGACCGGAATCCGGCCCTGACCGGGCAGGGGCACGGAGCGGGGGAGTACCCCGGTGGCGTCCACCACATGGCTGAACCCGGCCAGATCTGCCGCCTGGGCCTGCACACCGGTGCGGATCCGGACACCGAGCCGGGGCAGTTCCCGGCTGAAATACCTGACCGTCTCGAGGAAGTCCGCCTTCCCCGGCACCTTTCCCGCCATCAGGAACTGTCCGCCGATACCCGGCCCAGCCTCAAACAGGACCACCTGCACACCGTGCCCGGCGAGGGTTGCGGCTGCCTGGAGGCCCGCCGGGCCCGCACCCACAACCGCTACGGCAGCGCGGGCAGGCAGCCGGGCGTGATCCGGGAACCGGCCGGCGCCCCGGGAGCGGATCGGGTCCTCTCCCGGAGCGGACCTCCCACCGGCAAACTGCACCTCCACGGGGAAAGCCGATTCGCGTCCGGCCCGCGGGTTGACCAGACAGGACACCGGTTCCGTGCCAAAAGACCGGTCGATGCAGGCTTCGTTGCAGGCAATGCAGGTATTGACCAGCTCCGGCCGGCCGGCGGCGCTTTTAGCCACGATCCGCGGATCGGCCAGGAAAGGCCGGGCCATGGACACAAAATCCACCTGTCCGTCGGCCAGAGCGGCGTCTGCCTGGGCCAGGGAGTTGATGCGGTTGGACCCAATCACCGGGACCGGGCGCTCCTGGAGGGCCAGGGCAGCCCTGATCCGGGCGGCAACCGGAAGCCAATGACCGTGCGGCACCAGGGCCTGAACTGTGGGAACCCGCGACTCATGCCAGCCGATGCCGATGTTCAGGGCGTCCGCACCCGCCGCAGCGAGGGCGGCAGCCAGCCGCCGGTATTCCGCCGGTGAACTGGACCCCGGCAGCAGGTCGTCGCCGGACAGCCGGAAGATGACCGGGCAGCCCGGTCCGGCGGCGTCCCGTACGGCGGCCAGTACTGCCAGCGGAAAGGCCTGCCGCCGCACCGGGTCTCCGCCCCAGGCATCATCGCGGAGGTTGGTCGCTGCTGACGCAAACTGATTCACCAGATATCCCTCGGAACCCATAATCTCCACGGCGTCGAAGCCAAGCGCCTGCGCCAGCCGGGCAGCGCCGGCAAAATCGGCCAGAGTCTGCGCTATCTGCTCCTGGGTCATGGCGGCAGGCATGCTTCGGGAGTAGTCGGACCAGACAGCTGAGGGTGCCAGGGGCTGCAGGCCGAAGGTGTCTTCGAAGGCGTACCGGCCGGCGTGGAAGAGCTGGAGCGCCAGCCGCCCGCCGGCGTCGTGCACCGCCTCCAAAGCCGCACCGGCAGCGTCCTGGAAAGCACCGCCGGTTGTCACCAGATAGGTCCTGCCGCCGGAGCCTTCCCGGTTGACCGCGGCGCCGCCGGTGGTGATCAGGGCTGCGCCCCCGGCTGCCCGCTCGGCGTAGAACGCGCCCAGCGCACGGGGATCGGCTTCGAAGTTCAGGTGCATGGAACCCATGAGGATCCGGTGCGGCAGCTCCATCGTGCCGATCGAGCCGGGCGCGAAGGCAGCAGGAAACATCCGGGCTCCGGGGCGGGGATCCGTAGGCACCGGCCTACCGCCGGCCGCCCGCGCGGTCCAGGAGATCCCTGGCGATCACGGCCTTCTGGATCTCGTTCGTACCTTCCTCGAACCGCTGCGCCCGGGCATCGCGGTAAACCCGTTCGATCGGCTGGGTCCGCCAGTAACCGATGCCGCCGTGCACCTGCAGCGCTTTGTCGGTGACCCGGGTCAGCATGTCGACGGCGGTCAGCTTGGCCATTGAGGACAGCGCTGCTGCCTCCGGTTCGGAAGCCTGCCAGGCGGCTGCGGCCGTCAGGGTGAGTGCCCGGGCGGCGGCAATATCGGCTGCGTTTTCGGCCAGCATAAAGGCGATGGCTTGCCGGGAAGCCAGCGGTTTGCCGAAGGTTGTGCGTTCCAGGGCATAGTGCACCGCCAGCTGCTGGGCACGCTGGGCCAGCCCCACACAGCTCATGGCCACGGAAATCCGGCTGGGGGTGAGGAACCCGCCCAGCGCCACCAGCAGGCCGTCGCCCTCGGCGCCCAGCCGGTTCGCCACCGGAACCGGCGAGTCTGTGAACGTCAGGGACGCATGGTCGGTGCCGCGCACCCCCATGGTCTCCGAGGTATCTTCGACCAGCGCTCCCGGCACATTGCGGTCGACCAGCAGGGCCACGGTTCCGTCCCGGCCGGTGCTGCCCGCCAGCCGGGCGAACAGCAGCCAGTAGTCGCAGCGCACTCCGAAGGTGATGAGGTGCTTGCGGCCCGTGAGGTAGTAGGTGTCCCCGTCGCGTCGGACAGTGGAGGTGATATCCACGCCGGTTCCGTTGCCCGGCTCGGTGAGGGTGAACGCGACCGTGAGATCCCCGGCCACCGCCGGGCGGATGACGTCCCGGCGCTGCCGTTCGTCCGCGAACGGGTTCATGGCACGCCAGGTTCCGTTCAGTACGTGCACGATCATGCGGATCGAAGCGTGTGAGCGGGAGAAGACCTCCATCAGCCCCATCCACTGCACAAAGCTCAGTCCGGTCCCGCCGAGATCCCGCGGTGCGGCCAGGGACAGGAAACCTTCAGTCCGCAGCTGTTTCCACAACGCATCCGGTGTGCTGCCCGCCGCCTCGATCTCCTCCGCCCAGGCTTCGCCGGGCCCCTCAACCCAGTCCGTGACCCTTTTGAGCAGGCTTTGGTACTCGGGTTCGGGAACGGAGCTGCCCCGCCCATCCGCAGTAATGCCACTGGTCTTCACGCCTGGCTCCTATCCTCGCCCGCCTGGTCACCTGCGAGTTCGCGCGCCCGTTCACGCAGCAGGAATTTCTGTACTTTGCCGACGGGGTTGCGGGGAATGGCCTGAACCACTTCCAGATGCTCGGGCCAATAGTGCTTCGATACCTGGAAACTGTCCAGGTATCCGGTGAGGTCCGCGAGCGTCAGGTCCGCCCCGCCGGCGGGGACCACAAACGCGCAGGCCCGTTCGCCCAGCCGCGGATCGGGCATCGCGGCCAGCGCTACGTCCTCCACCCCCGGGTGGCGGTAGAGCAGCTGTTCAATCTCCGCCACCGGGATCTTCTCTCCGCCGCGGTTGATGACATCCCGCACCCGTCCGGTGATGCGCAGGTACCCGGCGTCGTCGAGCGTGGCCAGGTCCCCGGTGCGGTACCAGCCGTCCTCTGTGAAGGCTTCCTTGGTCAGGTCCGGGCGGTCCAGGTACCCCTCGAACAGGGTGGGACTCAGGAGCTCGAAGTTACCTTCGGTGCCCGCCGGCAGCAGCTGCCCCTCGTCACTGACGATCCGGGCCCGCACACCGGGGAGCAGGCGTCCATCCGTTCCCCAGACCAGCGCCGGCTCGCCGCCGGGGGAGGAGACCGAGCCCAGGCAGGTTTCAGTGGTCCCGAAGGCTCCGCAGACGGCGGTGTCCAGCACACGGGTTGCACGTTCGGCCAGGTGGCGCGGAACGGCTGCACCGGTATTAACGAAGATCCGCAGGCTCGGGGGAGCTGCGGCGCCGGCCTCGACCGCCTTGACCAGGTCGGAGAGGAAGGGGGTAGCAGCCTGGACGAAGGTGCCTTTCCAGCCCCGGAGCATGGTCAGCGCCCGCTCGGGCTCCCACACCGCCTGCAGGATCTGCGGCGCTCCCAGCACGAAGGACAGCCACATTCCGTAGAGGAAACCTGTCTGATGCGCCAGTGGAGAGGGAATGAAGACGGCGTCCGAGCTGTCCAGCTCCAGCTGGTGTGCCTCCATAGCCGCAGCCCGGCTGAGTGTGCTGTGCCGATGGAGCACTCCCTTGGGCTCACCGGTGGTCCCGGAGGTGAACAGCAGCTGCGCCGGCGCATCAGGAGCCGGGGCTGCAGCGTCAATCAGCTCCCGGTCCACCTCCGTCTCGGCCAGCTCCTGCTCCCACCCGTGCCAGACGACGCCCCGCTCGCGGACCGGCAGCGGCGGAGCAGCGCCGCCGACGACCACCACATGCCGGACCGCCAGATCGTAGTCAGGATCGGCGCCTGTTCCGGCGGCCAGGATCCCGGAGAGCTCGGCAGCGTAGTGCCTGCCGCGGAACTCTTCGGGAACAACAACGACGGCGGCCCGCGAGCGGTGCAGGGCAAAGGCGACCTCCCGCTCGCGGAAGATCGGCATCAGGGGTGCGGCCACGGCCCCGATCCGAAGGACCGCAACCGTGAGGAGGACGAATTCGCTCCAGTTCGGCAACTGGAACGCCACCCGGTCCCCGGGCCGGACGCCCAGGCTAAGCAGCATCGCCGCGATCCGGTCCGCTCCGGCATCCAGGCCGGCCCAGGTCAGGTGCCCGGTGCCGGCCGGGCGTCCGTCCACGACGGCGGTGTCCGCCGGACGTTCCTTCGCCCACCGGCGGACCCAATCAGGTCCGGTCACGGCGGAACTTTCCTCGATACCGCGAACCGTGAGCTGCGCCGGACGGTGTCCTTGGCGGGAACGCGGGTTCTTCCGGCGAAGGACCCGGCCCTCCTCGACCTGCATGGACAACCCGAAGGAGTTCATGGCTTCCAGGAACTCGGGATAGGAGATGCGGTAGGCGTTCGGATAGGTAAGGGTTGACCGGCCCTCCGCCGCCGATGCCGCGATGGCCAGGGACATGAGCACCCGGTGGTCGTTGAAGGAGGAAAGATCCGCACCGGCCAGGCGGGCCGGGCCCCGGACACGCAGTTCATTGCCGGTGATCCGAACGTCCGCGCCCATGGAATTCAGCTGCAGCATCGCGGCGACCCGGTCCGATTCCTTCAGGCGCACGTGCTCCACATTGCGGAACACGCTCTCGCCGTCCGCACAGGCGGCCATGACCGACAGGATCGGCAGCATATCCGGCACGAGGCGGCAGTCGATGTCCGCCGGACCCAGGCGCAGGCCGTCGTGCCGGACCCGCACGGCGTCCGAACCGGCGTCGTAAGCCATCGGCAGTCCCATGCCCGCTGCGATGTCGAGGAAATCAGCCTCCGGGTGATCGGCGCCCGCAGCGGTGACGGAGGTCAGCCCGTGCAGCAGCAGATCGGCTGGATGGAGCGCGGCCGCGGCCAGGCCGAAGGCCGCGGACCCGATGTCCGGGGGCATCCGCAGGTCTGTGGGCACGGCCTGCTGCCCCGGCGGGATGTCGAACCGGTGCCAGTCCTGCTGGACTTCGACCTGCAGCCCGAACCGGCGCATCATCTTGACCGTCAGTTCCAGATAGGTACGTTCGTTCAACGTTCCGTCCACCACCACGGTGGTGGGTGCCGACGCGAACGGCGCGAGCAGCAGGAGACCGGAAATCCACTGGGAAAGCGTTCCGGCGATGTGGACTTCGCCGCCGGTCGGGGCATGGGCACGCACCCGCAGGGGCGGGCAGTCAGTGGGGGAGTCGACGTCGACTCCCATTTGCCGCAGCGCCGCCAGGAGCGGGCCGATGGGCCTGCGCTGGAAGTACTTTTGACCGGTGACCGTAACGTCCCGCGACCCCAGGGATGCGAGACCGGCCATGAAGTAGAGGGTGGTGCCGGAGCTGCCGGCGGAGATGCTCTCTCCGGCGGGGACGTACGGACCGCCGTGGACCACGTAGGTTCCGCCGTCAACGTCTATCCGGGTACCGAGCCGGCGCAGCATTGCCACCGTGTAATGAACATGCCGCGCGTCGGTCAGCCCGGTAATACGGCTGGTCCCGGGTGCGAGGGAAGCCAGGATCAGCGCCCGGTGGGCATGGTATTTGGAGTTGGGCACCTGTGCTTCCCCACAGATGCGCTGCTGTGTTCCCAGGACCGAAAGATGCATGGCGATATAGCCCTTCCACCGGCTGCTGTACGCGTCCAGGCGGCCACCCCGGAGCCGAGGCTATCAGTTCGGGAAGACCCCCGGAACAGGCTGCGCATCCAGCACCGGTGAGGGTCCGTCAATTTGTTCCAGGCAGGGTCCGCGGCGGCGTTGTCCACAGGGTGGGACTGGCAGTCCCCGGTCCGTGTCCGCCCGCCTAGGATGGGGAGCAGCACCGACGGTAGAGGGGAACACGGCTGGTCATGGGGGAATTCATCTTAGTTTTGGCTGTCGCGGCGGCCGGGTTCACGGTGGGGCGGTTCTCCACCCGGAAAGACGCATCCGCCAGGAACAGCACCGCTTATGGCCGGGACCTTCCGCATCCCGCACAGATTTTCGAAGAGGGTTATCAGGCGGGCCTGTTGGACGCCGCCTCCGTCCAGGCTGATACTGCTGCCGGGGCCGGATACACGATGTCCCAGGGGCTCGCCAAGCCGCAGCCCCAGACCCGGTCCAGGCAGCAGGGCCGCAGCCAGCCCCAGCAGAGCGCCATTCCCCAGCAGAGTGCCACACCCCAGCAGCGTGCCCAGTCCCCGGACAGTGCAGGCCGCCACCCTGCTCCGCCCCCACCAACCTGGCCACCAGCCCCCGCTCCCGCAGGTTTCGTCTCCCGCCCGGCGCCTCCGGTGGCCTTCGACGGTCCGGCCGCCCCGGCGCCCGTATCTTCCGTCTCCGCCCCGTCTTCCGTCCCCGCCCCGCGGAATATTCCGGTTCCGCCGAACGCATCTGCCCCGCCGTCCTCCCTCCCGGTGCAGCCCCGCAGCCCCCGGCCTCCTGCGCCGCCCCGGCCGCGGACCGAGTCCGAGCTGGCTGCGGACAAGCGGCGCCGGGACCTGCGCAACATCAACATCACCCTGTACTCAGCGAGCCTGCTGCTGGTCGCTGCGGCTGCGCTCTTCATCGGTATCTCCATCCCCGAAGAAGCCCGGTTTGCCGGGATCGTTCTTCTCACGGCACTGTTCTACTCCTCCGGGCTGGTGATCCACTCACGCCGGAAGAGCCTGCGGCCGGCAGCCGTTGCCTTTACGGGCACCGGCCTGGCCCTGATCCCGGTTGTAGGGCTGGCGCTGCACAACTTCCTCCTGCACGATCCGGCCCTGGCCTGGCTGGCCACGTCTCTGGTGGGCACCGCGGCTTTTGCCTACGCTGCTGCCCGGCTGGACAGCCGGGTCGTGACCTACCTGGCCCTGACCTTCCTGCTCTCCACCGCGCTCGCCTCCGGCGCAGCGGTCCGCTCCGGGATCGTCTGGTATTTCGTCTTCACCGTTCTTCTCGCAACCCTGGTGAGCCTTGCCGCGGTCCGCCGGCCGGGGTGGCTCAGGAACGTCTACCTCGACGCCTTCGTGCGCTCCCACCGCTACCTGGTCCCGGCCACCGCCGCTGCGGCTTTGCTCACGGCCGCCGAACTGGGATGGGGTCCGCTGTCCGTCCTGTTCCTGGCCATCGCCGGGTACTACGCCGTCCTGGTGTGGCAGGGACCCGCAGAACAGGCCCTGGTGCACAGCTACGGGGTCCGCGCCGGAGCGACTGCCGGGCTGGTGTCCGCGGCCCACTACTTCCTCGGTTCCGTGCCACTGACCCTCCTGACGGCCGTGGCGCTGCTGGCGGCGCAGGCCGCAGCCCTCTTTGTCTATGAGCCGCGGTATGCCGCAGCAGCACGCCAACACACCACGCCCTCCCGGGCCAGCCGTTATTTCCACGTCGATGCCGCCGCGGTCCTGGGGCTGCAGTTCCTGGCAGGGGTGCTGGCAGCCCTGGTATTCGGCTTCGACGTCCGCGGCGGAAACGGCAACCTGTTCGCCTACGCCGGTTCGGTGGTCCTGGTCTTCGCCGCATTCTGTGCAGCGGCCTGGAAATTCCGGGGCGCCGCTGAGCCCGCTGCCGGTGCTGCCCTGCTGCTTGGCGTGCTTCCCCGCGTGTTGACCGGGCAGGCGCCGCTCTGGCCGCTGCTGCTGGTGCTGGCACTGCTCACCGGATACACCGTGCTGCGTGCCGGCCGCGCCAGCGGGGATGAACGTGGATCGTTCGTGCTGGCGGCGCGGTGCGCAGGGATCCTGCTGGTTCCGCTCGCTGCTTACACTGTCCTTGAATCCCAGGCTCCTGATGCCGCCTGGACCTGGACGCTGGCCGGAGGAATTGCGGCCGTGGCAGCGAACCAGGCCGTCTCCGCAGTGCGCCTGGCGGCGGGCCGAGCGGAGAAGTTCCCGAACGGCGAGCTCGCGTCCTCCATCTGCATCGGCATTGTGCTGGCCGCCGCGCTGCGCTTTGTGGAAGCCCCCGCATCCGTCCTGGCGCTGTCCGCCCTGTGGGTCCTGGTGGGCGTCAACGTCCTGTCCTCGCTGCTGCGCCGGCCGGGAGCCGCCGCCGCGGCGCCTGCAGGCTTCGCCGCCGCCGCAGTGCTCGGGGCCGGGATGATGGGGCTGACCGGATACGAACTGCTGACCGCAGCGGCCTTGGGCTACTGTGCCCTGCAGATGCTGAAGTTCTCGCCGCAGCCGGTCCGCGGGGTCTATCTGGCAGCAGCACAGGCCCTCTTCACACTGCTCACCGGCCTCGTTGCCGCCGATCTGGGACTCAGCATCCATGGAGTCTTCACCGCCATAGCACTTTCGCTTGCGGTGCAGCACGTTCTCCGCATCGTGCTGCACCGCAGGCTCGCCGCAGTCGGGCTGGGCCGGGTGCTGGACTGGGGAACCCTCGTGGCTCTGGCCGTGCTTCCGCTGGCGTACTACGCAGTGCGCGCGGATGCCGAGGCAGGTACCGGAACCGTGCTGCTGCTCATTGCCGCAATCAGTGCCGTCACCACCCAGGCAGTCTTCGCGTTGGTGCCCAATCGAACCGCTGCGCCCGGACGGAGCATTCTCCAGGACACGGCCGAAGCCGCGGTCCTGGCGCTGCTGCTCACGCTGGGCCTCCGGCTGGCGGACGCACCCGCAACCGCGCCGGCCCTGGCCGGACTGTGGGCGGCGTTCAGCGCGAACCTCTTGACTGCCGTTCTGCACCGCGGCACCAGGCTGGCGCTGGCGGCCCCTGCAGGGCTGCTGGCAGCGGCCCTGCTTGGCGCAGGCCTGCTGGGACTGCGTGGCTACCAGCTCCTCTTCGCCGCCGCCCTGGCGTACTGCGTGGTGCTCCTGCGTGACCGGGGCAACGCGTTCCGCGGAGCCTATCTGGCGGCGGCGCAGGTGCTTGGCAGCCTCGTCGCAGCCCTGGTGGCTGCAGACCTGGTGGGGCATATTAACGGGTTCTTTATCGCGCTGGCAGTCTCCTTCGCTGCGGCACAGATCCTGCGGACTCTGCTGCACCGGCGGGTGGAACCACTGGGCCTAGCGGAACCTTCCCGGTGGGGCGGGCTGGCGGTGCTGGCACTGCTTCCCCTTACCTACGCGGCGGTGCCCGGTCCGGCGGAAACGGAAGTGCTCCTTGCGCTCATCCTCACGGCCGCCGCAACCGCCCTGTTCACGCAGTGTTCCACCGCCGCAGGAATCCGGAGGAAAGCTCCGCTGCCCCACGCTTCGGTCCTGACAGTCTCCGCTGCCGTGGCCGTGCTGGCAGCGGAGCTTGCTGTCCGTTCCCTCGAGCACCCGCAGACCGGCTGGACCCAGGTGCTGATCTGGGCTGCGCTGGGCGCGAACGCCGCCACCGCGCTGATGCTGCGCCCGGGCAGGTGGGAAGGACTTGCTGCCGGCGGCTTTGCGGCAGCAGCCCTGGCCGGAGCCGGCGTCTGGGGCCTGCGGAGCTACGAGCTGCTGCTCCTGCTGGCGGTGGCGTACGGCGGATACCTCGTGACGCGCCGCAGCCAGCCCAACCGCGGGCACTATCTGCTGGGCGTACAGATCCTGGCCGCCGTCCAGGCCGGCCTCCTTGCCGCTGACGCCGGAGCCGGAATGCATGGGGTGTTCGCTGCCGCCGCGGTGGTCCTGGCCGCGGCCCAGGCCGTGCGTGCTGGTCTGGAACCCCGGCTGGGCGGCATCGGCTTCGCAGCCCCCGCCCAGTGGACGACCATGGCCCTGCTGGCTTCCGCCCCGGTTATATATGCCGGCTATGCATGGGCAGCCGGGACGGGAGCGCACCGGGATGTTGTGGTGGCCCAGCTGCTGCTGCTCCTGGCCGTTGCTGCCGCCGGATTTGCCCGCTGGCGTGCAGCCGCGTTCCTCTACCCGGGTGTTTACGCGCTCGGAGCGCTGCCCCTGCTCCTGACTGGCCTGGCGCGGTTCAGCGGGCAAGGCATACTGCCCGGACCGGTGCTGGGCCCGCTGGCAGCAGGTCTGGTGCTGACAGCCCTGGCCGCAGCAGCCCTCGCAGGTGAAGCCCGGCCCGCGCTTGCCCTGCCGGTCCGCACTGCCCTTCTCACTGCTGCAGCGGCTTACCCGGCTGCCGTACTGCTCCTGGCAACGGGGAAGTACGCCCTGATGCTGACCGCGCTCTCACTGACCGCACTCGCTGCCGTCTTCCTCACGGTTTCCTACACCCGGGCCCGTCCATGGCTGGCGGTGGGTGTGCCGCCGCTGCTCTGCATCGCAGCACTGGCTGCCGTGGGGGAATTCCAGCGCTCCGCACTGGGGGGTCCCCTTCCGCAGGGGTACGGATATCTGTGGCCGGCCTGGGCCGCTGCCCTCCTGCTCCAGGCGCTGCGGATGTTCATTTCGCTGGCTGACGGGGTGCCCGGGAGGCAGCTGCGCTCCCGGATTATGGGTTCAGCCGCTGCCTTCGCGCTTGTTGCCGGATCAGTTCCCGCCATGGGGGAGTGGAACCATGCAGCCCTGGCCGGTTCGCTGACCTTGCTGGCGGCACTGGCGCTTGCTGTCCGGGAAGCGCCGGACACGCTGCGGGAACAGGCCGCGCAGGCGGCCGTCCTCCCGGCGGCGCTCGCTGTGCAGCGGATGGGCTGGTACCTCGCCGGAGATCCTCTCGACGCCTTCTGGTCCGTTCAGTACTGGGCTTTCGTCCTGGCGGGCCTGGCTGCCTGGGAGTATCTGCGGAAACGGGAATCCAGCTTCACCTTCCTGCTGGGAGCATCGGCGGTAATTCTCTCCGGCAGCGGCCTGACAACCATTGGGTCCGGAGGGACGGCCGAGCAACTGTGGGCGCTGGTGGCGCACGCCGGGCTGCTTGCCTTCGGCCTGCTCGCCAGCCGCAGGCTCTTCACTATCTGGGGTGCCGCGGGAGTCGCATTGGCGGTCCTCTGGTATCTGCGCGGCTACACGTTCCTGCTCCTGGCCCTGCTTGCCGCCGGGTTGATTGCCCTCGCCGTCTGGCGGCTGACAAGGGTTCGAAGCGAACCGGAAGAGGTCCGCGAAAAGGAAGAGAGCCGGTCCTGACACCGGCGGAGGTCCTCCGCTAGGCTCGATGCATGGAAATCCTTATCCTGTTGGTCATTGCCGCCGCGATCGTCGGTGGCTTCATGTGGAGCCGCCGGCACTTTTCCCATGAGATCGACCGGGCGAAGCGGATCCGGCGCGCTAACCGGGAGGACCGCCCCTGAGCGGAGCCGTCTCAGGGCGGAACGCTTTGACCGGAAGAACCGGAACGCATGTGCCTGCTGGGCACCGGTTTTTCGGGCCGGACGGGCGTCTGGGCTAGACTGAAGAAAATGACGCGCCAGGCACACGGGTATCCCGCAGGCAGGCGCGGCCATCTGCTAGTCGTCAGGCTGGGAAGCTGTGCGCTGATTCGCGTTATGCCCACCGATCTGGCAAACTAGAGAAGTTGTTCAAGCGCTTTTGTGCCCGCACGCGCTGAGCAGGCCGTGGTAAACGGCACTGTGTGCGTGTTGAGATTGCGTCCCGGCCAGGATAATGCCTGGCGCAGGGTCCGGTCCTTCAGGGGAAAAGCCCATATATGACCCGCCCCCATTCTTGTACGGGTGTTGCCAGTTTCGAATCTGCGACACGCCCGAGCGCGGGGGTCGGAGCCTCGGCAGGTTGAGGAACCCGGAGCTTCCGGATTCAGCTTGTTGGAGGAGCGCCGGGGCCACCATGGCCGCCAGGAGCAAAAACTGTACAGAGAGCAATACTCGAAGAAAGAGGCACGACGCCATGGCGGGACAAAAAATCCGCATCCGGCTGAAGTCGTATGACCATGAGGTCATTGACGTATCAGCACGGAAGATCGTTGAGACGGTCACGCGTGCAGGCGCAACGGTAGTAGGCCCCGTGCCGCTGCCCACGGAAAAGAACGTGTACTGCGTTATCCGTTCGCCGCACAAGTACAAGGACAGCCGCGAGCACTTTGAAATGCGCACGCACAAGCGTCTGATCGACATCATTGACCCCACGCCTAAGGCCGTTGACTCGCTGATGCGTCTTGACCTGCCTGCAGACGTGAACATCGAAATCAAGCTGTAGGGGGGAGCAGATACTTATGTCTTCTTCACTTACCCGCCAGGTTAAGGGCCTCCTGGGCACCAAGCTGGGCATGACCCAGGTCTGGGACGAGAACAACAAGCTCGTCCCCGTCACCGTGGTCCAGGCTGATTCCAACGTCATCACCCAGCTGCGCGACGCGGCCAAGGACGGCTACACCGCCGTTCAGATCGGCTACGGCCAGATCGATCCCCGCAAGGTCACCAAGCCGCTGGCAGGACACTTCGAGAAGGCCGGCGTTACGCCGCGCCGCCACGTTGTTGAACTGCGTACCGCTGACGCCGACACCTACGAACTCGGCCAGGAACTCTCTGTTGAGATGTTCGAAGCCGGCCAGAAGGTCGACGTCACCGGCACCTCCAAGGGCAAGGGCTTCGCCGGTGTCATGAAGCGTCACGGCTTCCACGGCGTCGGTGCCTCCCACGGTGCCCACAAGAACCACCGCAAGCCCGGCTCGATTGGTGGCGCATCCACCCCCGGCCGCGTCTTCAAGGGTCTTCGGATGGCCGGCCGCATGGGCGCCGTCCGTCACACCACGATGAACCTCACCATCCACGCCGTGGATGTTGAGAAGTCGCTGCTGCTGATCAAGGGTGCCGTTCCCGGCGCCCGCGGCCAGGTCGTCCTCGTACGCACCGCCGTGAAGGGAGCTTAGTCTCATGGCTAACGAAACCACTGTTGAATTCCCCGCAGCGATCTTCGACGTTCAGACGAACGTACCGCTGCTGCACCAGGTTGTAGTGGCACAGCTTGCCGCTGCACGCCAGGGCACGCACAAGACGAAGACCCGCGCAGAGGTTAGCGGTGCAGGCCGCAAGCCGTTCAAGCAGAAGGGTACCGGCCGCGCCCGTCAGGGCTCGATCCGTGCTCCTCACATGACCGGTGGCGGCGTTGTCCACGGACCGACGCCCCGCGATTACAGCCAGCGCACCCCCAAGAAGATGATTGCCGCCGCCCTGCGCGGAGCACTCTCTGACCGGGCCCGCAACGGCCGCATCCACGTGCTGGAATCCCTGGTTGCCGGCGAGACGCCGTCGACCAAGGCCGCACGCGAATCGCTGCGTTCACTTTCCGACCGCAAGAACATGCTCGTTGTTATCGAGCGCGCCAATGATGTTGCTGCACTCTCCGTGCGCAACCTCACCGATGTTCATGTGATCTACGTAGATCAGCTGAACACCTACGACGTGCTCGTTGCTGACGACGTGGTCTTCACCCAGGCTGCCTACGACGAGTTCGTCGGCAAGAACACTGTCAAGGAGGACGCCAAGTGAGCGCGACCACCGCAAAGGACCCTCGCGACGTGGTGCTTGCACCCGTCGTCTCGGAAAAGAGCTACGGCCTGATCGACGAAGGTAAGTACACCTTCCTGGTCGACCCCCGCTCGAACAAGACCGAGATCAAGCTGGCCGTGGAGAAGATTTTCTCCGTCAAGGTCGACTCGATCAACACCATCAACCGTGCCGGTAAGCGCAAGCGGACCAAGTTCGGATGGGGCCAGCGCAAGAGCACCAAGCGTGCGATTGTCACCCTGAAGGACGGCACAATCGACATCTTCGGCGGTCCGCTCAGCTAGAGCGGAGACCACTTTAACGAGGAATAAATAATGGGAATCCGTAAATACAAGCCGACTACCCCGGGCCGCCGCGGCTCGAGCGTAGCCGACTTCACCGAAATCACGCGGTCAACGCCGGAAAAGTCGTTGGTTCGCCCGCTCCCGAAAAAGGGCGGCCGTAACAACACCGGTAAGATCACGACCAGGCACAAGGGTGGCGGACACAAGCGCCAGTACCGCCTGATCGACTTCCGCCGGCATGACAAGGACGGCGTCGACGCCCGCGTTGCTGAGATCGAATACGATCCGAACCGCACCGCCCGCATCGCGCTCCTGCACTATGTTGATGGCACCAAGCGTTACATCATTGCGCCGAACAAGCTCAAGCAGGGCGACTTCGTCGAGGCCGGCGCCGGGGCTGACATCAAGCCCGGCAACAACCTGCCGCTGCGCAACATCCCCGTGGGTACCACCATCCACGCCGTTGAACTGCGTCCGGGCGGCGGTGCCAAGATGGCCCGCTCCGCCGGTGCGTCCGTTCAGCTCGTTGCCAAGGAAGGCCGCTTCGCACAGCTGCGGCTGCCCTCCGGCGAAATCCGCAACGTTGACGTGCGCTGCCGCGCAACCGTCGGCGAAGTTGGCAACGCCGAGCAGTCCAACATCAACTGGGGCAAGGCCGGCCGTATGCGCTGGAAGGGCGTTCGCCCGACCGTCCGCGGTGTCGCCATGAACCCCGTTGACCACCCGCATGGTGGTGGCGAAGGCAAGACCTCAGGTGGACGCCACCCGGTCAACCCGAACGGTAAGCGCGAAGGCCGTACCCGCCGCCCCAATAAAGAGAGCGACAAGCTTATTGTGCGTCGCCGTCGTTCCGGCAAGAACAAGCGATAGGAGCCTGGAAACATGCCACGCAGCCTGAAGAAAGGCCCCTTCGTCGACCAGCACCTGTTCCTTAAGGTGGCGGCCGAAAACGAAAAGGGCACCAAGAACGTCATCAAGACGTGGTCCCGCCGCTCGATGATCGTCCCCGACATGCTCGGACACACGATCGCCGTGCACGACGGACGCAAGCACATTCCGGTGTTTGTCACCGAGTCGATGGTCGGGCACAAGCTCGGCGAATTCGCTCTGACGCGGACATTCCGCGGCCATGTGAAGGACGACCGCAAGGGCAAGCGCCGCTAGGCGCTGCTCTTTCGGCAGAAGACGAGAGAAGGAAAGCAATGGAAGCCAAGGCAATTGCGCGTCATATCCGCGTAACGCCTATGAAGGCCCGGCGCGTCGTCAACCTTGTTCGTGGCAAGCAAGCGAATGAGGCTCTGGCAATTCTGAAGTTTGCCCCCCAGGCAGCTTCGGAGCCGGTATTCAAGGTAGTTCAGTCGGCAATGGCCAACGCACGTGTCCTCGCGGACCGCGATGGCGTGGCCTTCGACGAAGGTGACCTCTACATCAGCGAAGCATTCGTTGATGAAGGACCCACCATGAAGCGGTTCCAGCCGCGTGCCCAGGGCCGCGCCTACCGCATCAACAAGCGCACCAGCCACGTCACCGTGGTAGTCGCAACCCCGAAGAACGAGGAGGACCGTTAAGTGGGACAGAAGGTAAACCCGCACGGGTTCCGACTCGGCATCACCACTGACCACGTTTCGCACTGGTTTGCTGACAGCAACAAGCCGGGCCAGCGTTACAAGGACTTCGTCCGCGAGGACATCAAGATCCGTCAGCTGATGTCCACCGGTATGGACCGCGCCGGCATCGCCAAGGTTGAGATCGAGCGCACCCGCGACCGTGTCCGTGTGGATATCCACACTGCACGTCCGGGCATCGTCATCGGCCGCCGCGGCGCCGAAGCAGACCGCATCCGCGGCGAGCTCGAGAAGCTCACGGGCAAGCAGGTTCAGCTGAACATCCTCGAGGTCAAGAACCCCGAGATGGAAGCTCAGCTTGTTGCCCAGGGTGTTGCTGAGCAGCTCTCTTCCCGCGTGGCTTTCCGCCGTGCGATGAAGAAGGCTATCCAGTCCGCACAGCGTGCAGGTGCAAAGGGTATCCGTATCCAGTGCTCCGGCCGTCTGGGTGGCGCTGAAATGAGCCGTTCCGAGTTCTACCGTGAAGGCCGTGTGCCCCTGCACACCCTCCGCGCGAACATCGACTACGGCTTCTTCGAAGCAAAGACCACCTTCGGCCGCATCGGCGTGAAGGTCTGGATCTACAAGGGCGACGTCACTTCCAAGGAACTGGCTGCACAGCAGGCTGCTGCACCGTCCCGCGGACGTTCCAACGACCGTCCGGGCCGCGGCCCGGCCGACCGTGGGGACCGTGGCGGCGACCGTCGTCGTCGTCCCGAGCGTGCCGAGAAGGCCGCCGCGCCTGCTGCAGAGGCTCCGGCCGCTGAGGCAGCCGCCCCCGCAGCAGAAGGAGGACAGGCTTAAATGCTTATCCCACGTCGAGTCAAATACCGCAAGCAGCACCACCCGGGTCGTTCCGGCGCTGCAACCGGTGGCACCGCAGTCAGCTTTGGTGAGTGGGGTATCCAGGCACTTACGCCTGCGTACGTAACCAACCGCCAGATTGAAGCTGCCCGTATTGCCATGACGCGCCACATCAAGCGCGGCGGCAAGGTCTGGATCAACATTTATCCGGACCGTCCGCTGACGAAGAAGCCGGCCGAAACCCGCATGGGTTCCGGTAAGGGTTCTCCGGAGTGGTGGGTTGCAAACGTCAAGCCGGGGCGGGTTCTGTTCGAACTCTCCGGTGTTTCCGAAGAGGTAGCTCGCGAGGCACTGCGCCTGGCGATCCATAAGCTGCCGTTGAAGGCACGCATTGTGCGTCGCGAGGGTGGTGAATAGCAATGGCTATCGGTTCAAAGGAACTTGCAACTGATCAGCTGGACGGGTTCGACAACGAGCGTCTCGTTGAAGAACTGCGTAAGGCTAAGGAGGAGCTGTTCAACCTCCGCTTCCAGTCCGCCACCGGGCAGCTGGAAAACAACGGCCGTCTCCGCGCAGTCAAGCGCGACATCGCGCGCATCTACACGGTGCTGCGTGAGCGCGAGCTGGGAATTCGTCCCGAGGCAGTAGCTCCCGTCGAGGAAGCTGCTCCCGAAAAGAAGAAGTCCAAGAAGAAGGCTGCCGAGTCCGAAGCGACGGTTGCCGAGGATGATGCCAAATGAGCGAAAACAAGAATGAGGCAGCAGTGACAAACGACGCAAACGGAGCCGATGCCCGCGGGTACCGGAAGACCGCTCGCGGCTACGTGGTCTCGGACAAGATGGAAAAGACCATCGTTGTTGAGGTTGAAGACCGCGTGAAGCACGCACTGTACGGCAAGGTTCTTCGCCGCACGTCCAAGCGCAAGGTGCACGACGAGGAAAACTCGGCCGGCATCGGCGACATGGTTCTGATCGCTGAAACCCGCCCGCTGTCCGCTACTAAGCGGTGGCGCCTGGTCGAGATCATCGAAAAGGCCAAGTAGCCACAGGCCGAAAGGCACAGTAGCTGCAAAGCAATAAATGGCCGGTCAGCAGGACGGCAGGAACAGCCCAGGTTGTTCTTGCCGGCCCGCGGACGCCGTCCGAAGCGTCAGGGCCCCGGCCGCGAGATCAGACGATTTCGCTTCCGGGGCTCTTTCGCGATAAACTTGAAATCTTGTCTGTGCGGTGCGGAAGTGTGTCCTCTTTTGAGCGCCTTCCTCACCGCCGAATAAGACAAAAGCCCGATAATCTTGTTCAGCATGGTGCTGCGGCTTGCGCTGCAGAGCGGCCCGTCAGGGGCCGGTGCTGAGTACCAGTATTACGGGGTCCACCCATATCCGTTCCGCAAGGCTCAACTACTGAGAACCGGCGCGACGACAGGAGTACTAAGTGATTCAGCAGGAGTCGCGACTGAAGGTCGCCGACAACACGGGTGCCAAGGAAATCTTGACAATCCGCGTTCTCGGTGGATCCGGCCGTCGCTACGCAGGCATTGGCGACACCATTGTTGCCACCGTCAAGGATGCAATCCCCGGCGGCAACGTCAAGAAGGGCGATGTGGTCAAGGCCGTCATCGTCCGCACCAAGAAGGAACGCCGCCGCCAGGACGGTTCCTACATCAAGTTCGATGAGAACGCTGCAGTGATCTTGAAGAACGACGGCGACCCCCGCGGTACCCGTATCTTCGGCCCGGTCGGCCGCGAGCTTCGCGACAAGAAGTTCATGAAGATCATTTCGCTTGCTCCGGAGGTGCTGTAGACCATGGCAAAGATTAAGAAGGGTGACCTGGTTCAGGTCATCACCGGCGCAAAGGCAGAACGCGGCGGAGACCGCGGCAAGCAGGGCAAGGTACTGAAGGTTTACACCGACACGAACCGCGTCCTGGTTGAAGGCATCAACACCGTCAAGAAGCACACCAAGGTCGGCCAGTCCTCCAAGGGCTCCAAGACCGGTGGCATCGAGACCGTTGAGGCTCCCATCCACGTTTCCAACGTTGCAGTTGTTGACCCGGAAACGAAGAAGCCCACCCGCGTTGGCTACCGCACCGAAACCGTCACGAAGGACGGCCGGACCCGCACTGTGCGCATCCGCGTCGCCAAGGGCTCTGGGAAGGACCTCTAATGACTGAGACCGTCACCAAGATCGTTCCCCGTCTGAAGACCCGCTACGCAGCGGAGATCAAGAAGACTCTGCAGGACGAGTTCAACTACGCAAACGTCAACCAGGTTCCGCGCCTCGTCAAGGTCGTTGTGAACATGGGTGTTGGAGATGCCGCCAAGGACTCCAAGCTCATTGACGGTGCCGTGCGCGACCTGACCGCGATCACCGGCCAGAAGCCGCAGATCACGAAGGCACGCAAGTCGATCGCACAGTTCAAGCTGCGCGAAGGCATGCCGATCGGTGCGCACGCAACACTGCGTGGCGACCGCATGTGGGAATTCGTAGATCGCCTGGTCACCCTGGCGCTTCCGCGTATCCGCGACTTCCGCGGCCTGAGCGGCAAGCAGTTCGACGGCAACGGCAACTACACGTTCGGTCTGACCGAACAGTCGATGTTCCACGAAATCGATCAGGACAAGATCGACCGCGTACGCGGCATGGACATCACCGTGGTCACCACCGCCAAGACCGATGACGAGGGACGCGCGCTGCTCAAGGCGCTCGGCTTCCCGTTCAAATCCGAAGATTAATTACTACGTAAAAGGTCTGCTGCGCGTCACCGGTCACGCCGGTGCTGCAGCAGAAACCGTTACGAGGGAGGGCTAGAGCCCACATGACAATGACAGATCCTGTCGCAGACATGCTTACGCGTCTGCGCAATGCAAACTCGGCATACCACGATTCCGTGTCCATGCCTTACAGCAAGCTCAAAGCACGCGTTGCCGACATCCTGAAGGCCGAAGGCTACATCGCCGGCTGGAAGGAAGAAGAGGCTGAGGTTGGCAAGACGCTGACCCTGGACCTCAAGTTCGGTCCGAACCGTGAGCGCTCCATTGCCGGCATCCGCCGCATCTCCAAGCCCGGCCTGCGTGTCTACGCAAAGTCCACCAACCTGCCCCGCGTGCTGGGTGGCCTGGGTATCGCAATCCTGTCGACGTCGTCAGGTCTCCTGACCGACCGCCAGGCCGCCAAGAAGGGTGTGGGTGGGGAAGTCCTCGCCTACGTCTGGTAGCAGGGAAGGGAAAGAAAAATGTCACGTATTGGACGTCTGCCCATCTCTGTCCCCGCCGGAGTCGACGTTGCCATTGATGGCAACACCGTTACGGTCAAGGGTTCCAAGGGAGAGCTGAGCCACGTTGTGGCCAGCCCGATCACGGTTTCCCTGGACGAGAACACCATCACCGTCGCCCGCCCCAATGACGAGCGCGAATCCCGTTCCCTTCACGGCCTGACCCGCACCCTGATCAGCAACATGATCACCGGTGTGACCGAAGGCTACAAGAAGGACCTGGAAATCGTTGGCACCGGTTACCGTGTGCAGGCCAAGGGCTCGGACCTCGAGTTCGCCCTGGGCTACAGCCACCCGGTTTCCGTGAAGGCTCCGGAGGGCATCACGCTCACCGTCACGGCCCCCACGAAGCTCACTGTTTCCGGCATTGACAAGCAGCAGGTGGGCGAGGTTTCCGCCAACATCCGCAAGCTGCGCAAGCCTGACCCCTACAAGGGCAAGGGCATTCGTTACGCCGGCGAGATTGTCCGCCGCAAGGTCGGAAAGGCTGGTAAGTAACCATGGCCATCAGCATTAATAAGAAGCGCAATTCCAAGAGCAAGTCCGCTTCCCGGAGCCGCCGCCAGCTGCGGATCCGCAAGCGCATTGCCGGCACCGCGGCTCGTCCGCGCCTGGTCGTCAACCGCTCTGCCCGCCACATTTTCGTCCAGGTTGTTGATGACAACCTCGGCGTTACCGTCGCGTCCGCGTCGACCATGGAAGCAGATCTGCGTTCCATGGAGGCCGACAAGACTGCCAAGGCCAAGCGCGTCGGCGAACTCGTTGCCGAGCGCTCCAAGGCTGCCGGCGTCGAAGCCGTTGTGTTCGACCGCGGCGGCAACCGCTACCACGGCCGCATTGCGGCTGTTGCAGACGGCGCACGTGAAGGTGGGCTGGCACTGTGACCGAGGTAAACAAGGAAAAGGAAAATCAGGTGACTGAAGCTACATCTGCTGAGGCAACTGAGACCAAGGAAACCGCTGCCGCAGGCACCGACGACCGCCGCGGCGGACGCCGGGGCGAGCAGCGCTCTGACCGTGGAGGCCGTGACCGCGGCGGACGCGGCGGACGCGACGGCGGACGTAATGATGAGAAGGACAAGTTCATTGAACGCGTCGTGACCATCAACCGCGTCGCCAAGGTTGTCAAGGGTGGTCGGCGCTTCAGCTTCACCGCCCTGGTTGTTGTCGGTGACGGCAACGGCATGGTCGGCGTTGGCTACGGTAAGGCAAAGGAAGTTCCTTCGGCTATCGCCAAGGCAGTCGAGGAAGCGAAGAAGACTTTCTTCCGCGTTCCCCGCATTGGCGGCACCATCCCGCACCTCGTCCAGGGTGAAGCTGCTGCAGGCGTCGTCCTGCTGCGTCCCGCTTCCCCGGGTACCGGCGTTATCGCTGGTGGTCCGGTCCGCGCCATCCTTGAGTGCGCCGGAATCCACGACGTTCTCTCCAAGTCGCTGGGTTCCTCCAACGCGATCAACATCGTGCACGCCACGGTTGCAGCCCTTAAGGGTCTCGAAGAGCCGAAGGCAGTGGCTGCCCGCCGCGGCCTGCCGCTGGACGAAGTTGCTCCCGCAGCGATGATCCGCAACATGCAGAAGGCAGGTGCCTGATGAGTACTCCGAAGCGCGTTGCCGTCAGCTCGGCACAGCTGGAAATCACTCAGATTAAGTCCACCATCGGTGGTAAGCAGAATCAGCGAGACACGCTGCGTTCACTCGGGCTCAAGCGCATCGGCCACACCGTGGTCCGCAGTGCTGATTCCGTGACCGTTGGCATGATCAACACGGTTCCGCACCTCGTGAAGGTTGAGGAGGCGAAGTAACATGGCCGAAGAAAAGAACAATGCTCTGAAGGTCCACCACCTGCGTCCCGCACCGGGTGCCAAGACGGCTAAGACCCGTGTTGGCCGTGGTGAAGGTTCCAAGGGTAAGACTGCTGGCCGCGGTACCAAGGGTACGGCTGCCCGCTACCAGGTCAAGGCCGGTTTCGCAGGCGGGCAGCTTCCGCTGCACATGCGTCTGCCGAAGCTGCGCGGCTTCAAGAACCCGTTCAAGGTCGAATTCCAGGTTGTCAACCTGGACAAGATCTCCGAACTGTTCCCCGAAGGCGGTGAGGTCACCGTTGAGGCCCTCGTTGCCAAGGGTGCCGTGCGCAAGAACCAGCCTGTCAAGGTCCTGGGCACCGGCGACATCACCGTCAAGGTTGATGTGAAGGCTGATGCCTTCTCCGCCAGTGCTGCAGAAAAGATCGCAGCAGCAGGCGGATCGGTTACGGCGCTCTAAAGCACCGTGACGGACCGCATGATCTTCGTTCCCGGTGTCCGGTTTCTCCGGGCACCGGGGCGGGTTATGCATTCCATCTGCTGACCACTTAGCTCCGGGTGAGCCGCGCGAGCGGCCCACCGGGAGCTAAGTGTTTTTAACACGTTGGCAATCCCCGGTCACAGCTGTTGGTGCAGTTAACACAACAGCGGGTTTGAACGGATAGACTCAGTTTCTGTCACCAGTCCCGCCGGGACTCATTCCACTTCAGGATTACTTCAGGAGGACGCTTGCTTAGCGCTATTGGCCGGGCTTTCCGGACGCCAGACCTGCGACGCAAGCTGTTGTTTACGCTGGGAATCATCACTATCTTCCGCATGGGTGCGTTTATCCCGGCCCCGGGTGTTGACTACGGCAATGTGCAGCAGTGCTTGGCTCTCGGTGCCACCTCAGGCGGCCTCTATGAGTTCGTGAACCTCTTCAGCGGCGGTGCCCTGCTGCAGGTCTCAGTCTTCGCCCTCGGCATCATGCCGTACATCACCGCGAGCATCATCGTGCAGCTGCTCCGCGTCGTGATCCCGCACTTCCAGGCCCTTCATGAAGAAGGCCAGCAGGGGCAGTCCACGCTGACCCAGTACACGCGCTACCTCACGATTGCGCTGGGCCTGCTGAACGCGACCACTGTTGTGTCGCTGGCCCGCTCCGGAGCGCTGTTCAACAACATGTGCTCCGTGCCGATCATCCCCGATGACAGCATCATTACCATCCTCCTGCTCATCATCACCCTGACGGCCGGCACCGGCCTGATCATGTGGATGGGCGAGCTGGTAACGGAAAAGGGCGTCGGCAACGGCATGTCCCTGCTCATCTTCACCTCGATCGTCGCGAGCTTCCCCAGCGCCCTGGGCGCCATCCTCTCGGCACAGGGCTGGACCGTGTTCCTGGGCGTGATCGTGATCGGAATCGTCACGGTGGCCCTGGTCATCTTCGTTGAACAGTCCCAGCGCCGGATCCCCGTCCAGTACGCCAAGCGCATGGTTGGACGGCGCACCGTAGGCGGCACCAACACCTACATCCCGATCAAGGTCAACATGGCCGGCGTGATCCCCGTGATCTTTGCGTCCTCCATGCTGTACCTGCCTTCGCTGCTGGCCCAGTTCAACACCCCGTCCGACGGCACCGCTCCGCCGGAATGGGTGGTCTGGATCAACAACTACCTGACATCGGGCGACCACCCGCTGTACATGGCCGTGTACTTCCTGATGATCGTGTTCTTCACGTACTTCTATGTGTCGATCACCTTCAACCCTGAAGAAGTCTCGGAGAACATGAAGAAATACGGCGGTTTCATTCCCGGCATCCGTGCCGGCCGCCCCACCGCCGAATACCTGCAGTACGTGCTTTCCCGCATTACCCTGCCCGGCGCCCTCTATTTGGGCCTTGTTGCCCTTATTCCGCTGATTGCCCTGGTGCTGGTCGGGGCAAACCAGAACTTCCCGTTCGGCGGAACCTCGATCCTCATCATGGTTGGTGTGGGCCTCGAGACGGTCAAACAAATTGACGCACAGCTTCAGCAACGTCACTACGAAGGGTTATTGCGATGACACGACTGCTCATTATCGGGCCTCCCGGCGCCGGCAAGGGAACACAGGCTTCCCGGATCTCGGACCGCCTCGGTATCGCAGCCATCTCCACTGGTGACATCTTCCGCTCCAACGTCAAAAACCTGACGCCGCTGGGCGTCGAGGCCAAGAAGTACATCGACGCCGGCAACTTTGTTCCCGACGAGGTCACGAACAACATGGTCCGTTCGCGCCTCAAGGAAGACGACGTCACCGAAGGCTTCCTGCTCGACGGTTACCCGCGGACCACGGCACAGGTGGAAGAGCTCGACGACATCCTGGCTTCCAGCAACCAGAAGCTCGATGCTGTCCTGCTGCTGACCGCCGATGACGAGGAACTCGTGGCCCGCCTGCTGAAGCGGGCGGAAATCGAAGGCCGCACGGACGATAACGAAGAAGTCATCCGCCACCGCCTCGACCTCTACAAGCAGCAGACGGCCGACGTCGTCGCACGCTACGAGGACCGCGGCATCGTCACCCGTGTCAACGGCCTGGGCGATATCGACGAAGTCACCGAGCGCGTGATGCAGGCGCTCAAGGACCACAGCTAACAGATAGAAGGCGAGACGTTGGCCCAGCCACGGATCCAGTACAAATCCAACGCACAGATGCGCACCATGCGGGAAGCCGGCCTGGTGCTGATCAAAGCCCTGGACGCAGCGGTCGCAGCCGCCCGCCCGGGAGTGACCACGGCTGATCTGGACAAGGTTTTTGCTGGGGTCCTGGCTGAAGCCGGTGCCACGTCAAACTTCCTCGGGTACTACGGTTTCCCGGCGACCATCTGCACCTCGGTCAATGAGGAAGTCGTCCACGGCATTCCCGGTTCCCGGGTGCTGGGCGACGGCGACATCATCTCCATCGACGGCGGTGCGGTTGTCAACGGATGGCATTCGGACTCAGCCCGGACCGTCATCGTCGGAACGGCCGATCCCGAGGACCAGCGCCTCTCCGACGTCACCGAGAACGCCATGTGGCACGGCATCGCAGCCGCTGCGAAGGGCCGCTTCGTGGGTGACATTGGTGCCGCCGTGGATGACTACGTCAGCAGCGTGCCGGGGAAGCCCCTGGGCATCCTCGAGGACTATGTAGGCCACGGCATCGGCTCGGAAATGCACCAGGCGCCGGATGTGCTCAATTACCGGACCAGCCACCGGGGCCCGAAGCTCAAGCTCGGAATGTGCCTGGCGATCGAACCAATGCTGGTGCGCGGCGGAATCGAAACCCGGACGCTGGAGGATGACTGGACAGTCGTCACCACCGACGGCGCCCGCTCCTGCCAGTGGGAACACTCCGTGGCCATCCATGAGAAGGGCATCTGGGTGCTGACAGCCCCCGACGGCGGTGCCTCCCGGCTGGCGCCGCTGGGTGTTACTCCGGTGCCGATTCCCTAGCAGCTGTTTTGTGAAAGGCCCGTTCCGCCTCTTGGCGGAACGGGCCTTTCGCGTCTCCGGGCTGCCCGGCACCCCTGGAGGCTAACGCTGAGACCACCGGACTAATCCGGCACAGGCGCAGTGTCCGTCACAAAATGAACGCCGGCTGAACGGACGCTGAAAGCCTGGGCAACGCGTGCTGAAGACTCTCCGCAAAGCGGTTTTTTACCGTTTTGCGGGGCCCTGGCGAACCTACGCTGAAGGCATCCACCAACTGCCGACGAAGGTTCTTCGCCCCATGTCATCTTCCACTTTGTCCCCGGCGCTGGCAGCGCACCCGGAGCGCTCAGCGCCCGGCAGCTCCAGCCCCGGGGGAGGGCCACCGGCACCCCGGACCAGCCGGCCGGCCGCCCGGACCTCCCGGCGGCGCAGCAACTGGCTGCTGTTCCTCCTGCTTGCCGGCCCCAACATCGCGCTGCTGCTGGTTTTTACCTACAAGCCGCTGCTGCAGTCCCTCTACTTTTCCACCCTCCAGTGGAACATCGGCTCCAGTATCGCCAGGCCCGTGGGCCTGCGGAATTACACGGACTGGCTCACCGCATCCTCCACGCCCCAGATCGTGGGCGTCACGGTCATCTTTACCCTGGCCACAGTCGGCGGCGGCATGGTCATTGGGCTGCTCCTGGCCCTGCTGCTCAACGGCAGGCTCAAGCTCCGGGGAGCGGCCAGGACGATCATCGTTGCGCCGTATGTGTTGTCCGGCGTCGCGGTGGGACTGCTCTGGCTGTTTGTCTTCGACCCGAACTTCGGCGTCACCTCGGCGCTGCTGAAAGCACTCGGTATGCAGTCCCCGGACTGGTACAACGATCCGGACTACGCACTCGCCATGGTGATCATCGTCTACCTCTGGAAAAACGTCGGCTATGTGGCGCTCATCTACCTGGCCGGGCTCCAGGCCATCCCGAAGGATCTGCTCGAAGCAGCCTCCCTGGACGGCGCTGGACGGATCCGCCGGCTCTTCGGGATCGTCCTTCCGCTGCTCGGCCCCACAACGTTCTTCCTCTCGGTGACCACCCTGCTCAGCTCGCTGCAGTCCTTTGACATCATCCAGGCGATGACCAAGGGCGGACCGCTGGAAGGCACCACCACCATGATGTACCAGATCTACCAGGAGGGGTTCAGCAACGGAACGGCAGGGTACTCCTCGGCGATCGCCACCATCCTCTTTGTGGTGCTGCTGGCCATCACCCTGGTCCAGCTCAAATTCGTAGAAAAGAAGGTGCACTACTCATGAGCCGCACCCGGATTGCCGGTTACGGCACCCTGCTGGCCGCCGTCGCCGTGATGGTCCTGCCGTTGGCCTGGATGCTGCTGGCCAGCTTCAAGGAACCCGACGAAATCTACACCGTTCCCATTCAGTGGTTCCCGGCCGCGTGGGACCTTTCCAACTATGCCGACGCCCTGGAACGCGTGCCGTTCGGCAGCTTCTTCGCGAACTCGCTCCTGGTGACCTTCATCGGCGCCTCGCTCAAGATCTTCCTGGGCCTGACGACGGCGTATGCACTCGTGTTCCTGGACGTTCCGTTCAAGAAGGTGTTCTTCGCAGTGGTGATCTTCGCGCTCCTGATTCCCCAGCAGATCGTGATCATCCCCAACTACACCCTGGTCGCAGGGCTGGGGTGGCTGAACACCTACCAGGGCATGATCCTTCCGGGACTGGCCAGCGCGTTCGGCACCTTCCTGTTCCGCCAGCATTTCCTTTCGCTTCCCGCCTCAGTGCTGGAAGCGGCAGGGCTCGACGGCGCCGGGCACCTGCGGAGGCTCTTCCAGTTCGTGGTGCCAATGTCCGCGCCGACCATCGCCGCCGTCGCCCTAGTCTCGGTGGTCAACGAATGGAACGAATACCTGTGGCCGCTGCTGGTCGTGGACAAGGCGGAGATGATGACCCTCCCCGTCGGCCTGACCCTGCTGCAGAACAACGACGGCGTCACCAACTGGGGCGTGCTGATGGCGGGCACGGTCCTGGTCACCGTGCCGGTGCTTGCCCTCTTCTTTGTGCTCCAGCGCCGGATTGTCTCCGGCCTGACTGCCGGCGCCGTCACGGGCTAAGGCCCCGCCGCCAACCTCTTCCCGACCCGCCCTTTCCACCAATCCGTCCGCAAGACCCAAAACCCAAGAAGGTAACCATGAACAAGCGACTCGCCCCTGCCTCCCTTCCCGCCGCCGGACTCTCCCGCCGCAACATCCTTGCCCTTGCCGGAATCCTCGGAGGTGCTGCCGCCCTGGCCGCCTGCGGCGGACCCTCCACTGCCGGTGAAGGCGGAGCTGTAAAGGCCGCCGGGACTGACTGGTCCGCGGTGACCCCGGCGAAGAAGATCACCTGGTGGTCCAACCACCCCGGAGCCTCCAAGCCGATTGAAGAGGAACTGATCCGGCGGTTCACCCAGGAATCGGGTATCGAGGTGGAGCTGGTCACGGCCGGCGCCAACTACGACGAAGTCGCCCAGCGCTTCCAATCCTCGGCCGGCACGGACAACGTTCCGGACCTGGTCGGTGCCAGCGACGTCTGGTGGTTCCGCTACATGATCAACGGCCAGATCATCCCAGTGGACAGCCTCGCAGCGCACCTGGAAATCGACACCACGGATTACAACACCGGACTGTACAACGACTACCAGTTCGGCGAGGATCACTGGGCCTTCCCCTACGCCCGGTCCACGCCGCTGTTCTACTACAACCGGGACCTCTTCAAAGCCGCCGGCCTGCCCGACCGCGCCCCGAAGACCTGGACCGAATACAACGAGTGGGCACCGGCCCTGGCCGCAGCCAACAACGGGGCAGTGCCGATGTCCCTGGGGAAGGGCACCTCCTGGTCCGCCTGGTGGTTCTGCAACATCATGTGGGGCCTGGGCGGCTCCTACTCCGACGAGTGGACGCTGACGCTTGACGACCCGAAGACGATTGAGGCCGGCGAATTCCTCCGCCGCATGATGAACCAGGACAAAACCCTCACCGTGTCCGCCGCTGACTACGTTGCCGACTTCACGGCAGGGGTCAGCACCTGCACCATTGCTTCCACCGGATCACTGACCGGCATCCTGGAAGCCGCGAAGTTCGACGTCGGCACCGGGTTCCTGCCCGAAGGCCCGGAAGGTGCAGCCTGCCCGACCGGCGGCACCGGCATCGCCATCGCAGCGGACAAGACTCCGGAACAGCAGCTGGCAGCAGCAATGTTCCTGAAGTTCATCGGCGAACCGGAACAGACCGCCTACTTCTCGGCGAACACCGGGTACATGCCGGTGCGCACCTCCGCAGCCGACGGCGAAACCATGAAGGCCGTGTACGCGAAGGCGCCGCAGTTCCGGACGGCAGTCGACCAGCTGGCCACCACCCGGGTGCAGGACTGGGCACGCTCCTTCGTCCCCTCCGGCGACCAGGCACTGACCACCGCGCTGGAGAAAATCATGCTGCAGGACACCCCGGCGGCTGAGGCCTTCGCGGCAGCAGCGGAAGCCATCGGCAAGTCCTTTGAACAGAACGTCGAGCCGTACCTGTGAACCTTCCGCTGACCGGCCCCGGGGAGATGCTGAACATTGCCCACCGTGGAAACTCCTCGCAGGCCCCCGAAAACACCCTGGCCGCCTTCGCCTCAGCGGCGGCGGCCGGGGCCGGAATGATCGAGACCGACCTGCAGCTCAGCTCCGACGGCACCGCCATGCTCATCCATGACGCCAGCCTCTCCCGGACCGCCGGCAGCGGTGCGCTGGTGGGGCGGACACCGGCCGCCCGGCTGCGGGAAGCCGACGCCGGTTCCTGGTTCGCGCCGGAGTTTTCCGGCCAGCGGATCCCGGATCTGTTTGATCTGGTTGCCTTCGCGGCAGAACATCCGGAGGTGGCCTGGCTGCTGGAGTTCAAGGGGGAGTGGACCGCCGGCGGGCTGGCCTCCGTGGCGGAACAGCTGCGGGCCGCCGGGCTGGGCGCCCGCTGCCTGCTCCAGGGATTCTCCCGTCAGACGGTGCGGAACCTCTTCGCCGCGGCACCGGACCTGGAGCGGGGGCTGCTGATCGCCGCGGCGCCAGGGCCGGAACAGGAAACCGAGCTGCTGGACTTCCTGGCCGGGGTCGAAGCCACCGCCTGCAATCCGCATGGCGCTGTCCTTGCGGCCGCTCCGGGCCTGGTGGAAACCCTGCATACCAACGGGCAGCGGGTCTACACTTGGACGCTGAACGAACAGTCTCATTGGGCAGCAGCGGCCGCGGCCGGTGTGGACGGAATTATCACGGACCGTCCCGCTGAACTGCAGGGCTGGATGCGGCAGTCCGCCGGGGCCGGGAGTGCTGCGGGGATTTAACTTATCGGGCATCGTACCGTAGAGTTATCTGTTGGTTGTCTCTACATTCGTGCCCTTTTCCATCCGGTATTTTCCGGGCGGGCGGGGCACAGTGGGACCGCCAAAAACCAAAACCGCTGCCCGCGCAAACAAGGGCGGCACAGACGTTAGCGGAGGATATGGCCAAGAAAGACGGCGTCATAGAGATTGAGGGCTCGGTCAACGAAGCCCTGCCCAATGCGATGTTCCGCGTTGAGCTGGCCAACGGCCACATTGTGCTCGCACACATCTCGGGAAAGATGCGTCAACACTACATTCGCATCCTCCCCGGAGACCGCGTTGTGGTGGAACTTAGCCCGTACGACCTCACCCGGGGCCGTATCGTCTACCGCTACAAGTAACAACAAGGCTCCGGTGTTTTCCGAAGGGAGACCCGGAGTTCATCCCTGCAACCACGCAAAGGAAAACCATGAAGGTCCAGCCGAGCGTCAAGCAGATCTGCGATAAGTGCAAGGTGATTCGCCGTAACGGCCGAGTCATGGTGATCTGCGAGAACCCGCGCCACAAGCAGCGCCAGGGCTAATTAGCGGTTTTCGTCCAAGGACCCGCAGGGGGCCTTCGGGCACGCTAAGCCCACGCGTAGTAGTAATTGAATATGGCAGTACAGCGTCTGATACGCGTGACGCATACCCCCGGCACGGAGGCCGGGGACCTGGAAACGGGGACGTACTGCCTCAGACCTCCGGTAATACAAAAGGAGAACCGCCAATATGGCACGTCTCGCCGGCGTAGACATTCCCCGCGAAAAGCGGGTTGTCATTGCGCTTACCTACATCTACGGCGTGGGCAAGACCCGTGCAGAGCTGACCTTGGCAGAGACCGGCATCAGCCCGGACACTCGCGTCAAGGACCTCACCGATGCTGAGCTCGTTCAGCTGCGTGACTACATCGAGGGCAACTTCAAGGTTGAGGGTGACCTCCGCCGCGAGGTAGCAGCAGATATCCGCCGCAAGGTTGAGATTGGCAGCTACCAGGGCATCCGCCACCGCCGCGGCATGCCTGTCCACGGCCAGCGCACCAAGACCAACGCTCGTACCCGCAAGGGCCCGAAGCGCACAGTTGCCGGTAAGAAGAAGGCCGGCCGCTAAATAACGCGGTCCAGGCCATGACCTGCACCGTCAGGTCACCTATTCCAAACTCTTTGTAGGAGAAGTAATGCCCCCCAAGACTCGTGGAGCGGTACGCAAACCGCGTCGCAAGGATAAGAAGAATATTGCGCTCGGCCAGGCGCATATCAAGAGCACTTTCAACAACACCATCGTGTCCATCACGGACCCTTCCGGTGCTGTGATCTCATGGGCTTCCGCCGGTGAGGTTGGCTTCAAGGGCTCCCGCAAGTCCACCCCGTTCGCTGCGCAGATGGCTGCTGAAGCTGCTGCCAAGCGCGCCCAGGAACACGGCGTCCGCAAGGTCGACGTCTTCGTGAAGGGCCCGGGTTCGGGACGCGAGACCGCCATCCGTTCGCTGCAGGCCACCGGCCTGGAAGTTGGCACCATCCAGGATGTCACTCCGAGCGCACACAACGGCTGCCGTCCCCCGAAGCGCCGCCGCGTCTAATTCGCATTCGTTGCCGGTGCCGGCACCGCCCGTCGGGTCTGTTCTGCTTAGTGCAGGCAGGCCCGAAGGGCGGTCCGGCCCGGGTGCGAGGCTGCTAGCCGTCCAAGACGCGCGCGGGGTGTCCCCGTCGTCGTCGTTTCCACCATTTGTGCTGCGTCATATAGCGGACGCTCGCTGAAAGGAAATGCAAGTGCTCATTGCACAGCGCCCCACCCTCACAGAAGAAGTCGTAGCCGACAACCGGTCCCGGTTCATCATCGAACCGCTGGAACCCGGCTTTGGCTACACCCTCGGCAACTCGCTTCGCCGTACGCTGCTTTCCTCCATCCCCGGTGCTGCCGTAACCAGCATCCGGATCGACGGAGTGCTGCACGAGTTCACCACCGTTCCGGGCGTTAAGGAGGATGTCACTGAGATCATCCTGAACGTCAAGAACCTCTCGGTGTCCTCCGAGCACGACGAGCCCGTCGTGGCTTACCTGCGCAAGCAGGGCCCCGGCGTCGTCACCGCTGCGGACATTGCTCCGCCGGCCGGCGTGGAGTTCCACAACCCGGATCTGCACATCGCCACCCTGAACTCGAAGGGCAAGTTCGAACTCGAACTGACCATCGAGCGTGGACGTGGCTACGTTTCCGCAAGCCAGAACAAGTCCGGCGACCAGGAGATCGGCCGTATTCCGGTTGACTCCATCTACTCGCCGGTCCTGAAGGTGACCTTCCGCGTGGAGGCCACCCGTGTCGAGCAGCGCACCGACTTCGACCGCCTGATCGTCGACGTCGAAACCAAGGATGCCATTGCACCGCGCGACGCCGTCGCCTCTGCAGGCACCACCCTGGTTGAGCTCTTTGGCCTGGCCCGTGAACTGAACACCGCAGCTGAAGGCATCGAAATCGGCCCGAGCCCCACGGATGCCGCACTGGCAGCCGATATGGCCCTGCCGATCGAGGACCTTGAGCTGACCGTGCGCTCCTACAACTGCCTCAAGCGCGAAGGCATCCACAGCGTGGGTGAACTCGTAGCCCGCTCCGAGGCTGACCTGATGGACATCCGTAACTTCGGTGCGAAGTCCATCGATGAGGTGAAGGCGAAGCTGGTTGAACTGGGTCTGTCCCTGAAGGATTCCCCTCCCGGGTTCGACCTTGCAGCCCGCGCCGCAGCCATTGAAGAGGACGAGTCCGAATTCTCGGACGACGAGCTCTAACTACGCAAAATCTTGCCGCCGTGCCTGAGCACAGTGCGGCACCGTTTGAGGAGAAAAAGTAATGCCTACACCCACCAAGGGTAAGCGCCTCGGAGGCAGCCCGGCACACCAGCGCCTGATGCTGGCGAACCTGGCCGCCCAGCTGTTCGAGCACAAGCAGATCACCACCACGGTGACCAAGGCCAAGCGCCTGCGTCCCTACGCAGAACGCCTGATCACGTTCGCAAAGCGCGGAGACCTGTCTTCCCGCCGCCGCGTCCTGGCCCTGATCTCTGACAAGGGCCTCGTTCACGAGCTCTTCACCGAGATCGCACCGGCCGTTGCCCAGCGCGACGGCGGCTACACCCGCATCACCAAGATCGGCAACCGCAAGGGCGACAACGCTCCCATGGCTGTCATCGAACTGGTGCTGGAACCGCTGTCCGCCAAGCAGTCCGTGGTTGCCGAGGCATCCACCGCTGCTGCGGCTGCCGCACCGGCTCCGGTTGCTGCTGAGTCTGCCGATTCCGCTGACTCGGCTGAGTCCGGCGAATCCGCTGACTCGGCTGAATCCGCTGACTCTGCAGAGTCCGCTGACTCGGCTGATTCCGCCGATGAAGCTGCTGAGGCAACCGAAGAGAAGAAGTAATTCTCTGATTGATTCACCGTGCCCTTAATATTGAGGGTATGAGTATCGAGAGACCCGCCGTTCTGAACCAGGACGGCGGGTCTTTTCGTATCCGGCTGGACCTGGCCTACGACGGCGCGCCCTTCTCCGGCTGGGCCACCCAGCCCGGGTTCCGCACCGTCCAGGGGACCCTGGAAGCCGCCCTGGCCGTGCTGATCCGCCGGCCCGTCCGGGTCACTGTGGCCGGGCGGACGGACGCCGGCGTCCACGCGCGTGGCCAGGTGGTCCACTTCGACCTCACAGCAGCGGAATGGCAGGCGCTGTCCCGGGGCAAGGACCTGGATCCGTCCACGGCGCTGCAGCGCAGGCTGCGCGGCGTCATCAACCGGGAACTGACCCTGCCGCTGAAGGTAGCCGGAACCTCCGGGCGGGCGGCGGAGTCGCTGGCCGGCGCAATCGAGGTCCGGGCCGTCTCTTTGGCGCCTGAGGGCTTCGACGCCAGGTTCTCGGCCCTGTGGCGCCGGTACAGCTACCGCATCGCGGACCGTGACGAAACCTGGGACCCGCTGCTGCGCAGCATCAGCCTCTGGTACAAGGTCCCGGTCGATGAGCGGGCCATGAATGAGGCCGCCGCAGGTGTGCTGGGAATCCAGGATTTCCTGTCCTTCTGTAAACCCCGGGTGGGAGCCACCACCATCCGGGAGCTGCAGGAATTCAGCTTTGTCCGCGGTCCCGACGGAGTCCTGACTGCGCACCTGCAGGCTGACGCCTTCTGCCACAACATGGTGCGCTCCCTGATTGGCGGGGCGCTGCTGGTTGGCGCGGGGGAGCGGCGGCCGCAGTGGCTGGCGGAACGGATGTTTGCCCGCATCCGGGACTCCAAATCCATCCTGGCCGCGCCGCATCCGCTGGTCCTGGAAGAGGTCCGGTACCCCGATGCGGACCAGCTGCTGGCACGGGCGGAAATGACGCGTGCCCGGAGGGCATAAAGAAGGGCCTAGAATAGTCAGGACAGTCGCGTGCGCCGGACTTTGACCTGGCCCGGCAAGCAAGCTATTGTTTATAGTCGTTGTGCGTGTCCTACCTCGATAGGTCTATGCCCACGGGAGCGGCTCAGTTGCAGAGCCACCTGGCCCCGGGGAGATAGCCGAGAACTCAGGACCACTGGTTACATCAGTCCTCACCTGACCGTCCGGTAACGCATAGAGAAGCTGCGCGGCGTATGGCATCCATACGCGGCGCGCCACCTAAGAAGAAGAAACGAAGGCAAAAACGTGCGTACGTACACCCCGAAGCCCGGCGACATCAACCGCCAGTGGCACGTCATTGACGCCACCGACGTTGTCCTAGGCCGTCTTGCCAGCCAGACCGCAACACTGCTGCGCGGAAAGCACAAGCCGACCTTTGCCCCCCACATGGACATGGGCGATTTCGTCATCATCATCAACGCTGAGAAGGTTGCCCTGACCGGCGCCAAGCTCGAACAGAAGCGTGCCTACCGCCACTCGGGTTACCCGGGCGGTCTGTCCTCCGTCAACTATGCCGAACTGCTGGAAAAGAACCCGGTGCGCGCAGTTGAGAAGGCCATCCGCGGCATGCTGCCCAAGAACTCCCTCGCTGCACAGCAGATGGGCAAGCTGAAGGTATACGCAGGTGCTGAGCACCCGCACGCCGCCCAGCAGCCCAAGACCTTCGAAATCACCCAGGTCGCCCAGTAGTTCTGGCCCGCCAACTAGGAAATTAATTCAAGGAGAATCGTGGCTCAGAACACTGAAGAGCTGAATGACAACACCGAGGAGCTCACCAGCTACACCTCGGAAAGCACCGACGCAGCCCAGGCGGAGGTCAAGGAGCGTCCGGCCCTGACCGTTGCCGGGTCCGCTGTTGGCCGCCGCAAGGAAGCCATTGCACGCGTCCGGGTTGTCCCGGGCACCGGCAAGTGGATCGTCAATGGCCGCGAACTGGCCGACTACTTCCCGAACAAGCTGCACCAGCAGGAAGTCAACGAGCCGTTCAAGCTTCTTGACCTCGACGGTGCTTACGACGTTATCGCCCGCATCCACGGTGGCGGCGCATCGGGCCAGGCAGGCGCACTGCGTCTGGGTGTCGCTCGCTCGCTGAACGAGATCGACCGCGAAAACAACCGCCCCGCGCTGAAGAAGGCCGGCTTCCTGACCCGTGACGCCCGCGTCATCGAGCGTAAGAAGGCTGGTCTCAAGAAGGCCCGCAAGGCACCTCAGTACTCCAAGCGCTAAAAAGCGCCTGCCCTCCTTGCTGCCGCTGGCGCGTCAGCAAGGAGGGGCCCGCGGCGCTTTTTGGCGCTTGGCTCCACAAGCGCTGATTCAGCGCTCCGGAGCTCAAGAGCAGGATCGCCGCTCAGGGGATGGGTGTTATCAAACGCTCATCCACCTGCAAAATACCCCCGGCTTCGGCCGGGGGTATTTTGCTTAAAACACTGGTCAGCTGCGGCAGGGGCAGACGGAATGGCTGAGGGCCGGCATGGAGCGATCCGGCCCATCCGGCCCGGCAGGCAGGTCAGCGTTTGGGCGCAGGCCTTGCAGGGGTGGCAGAATAGGCGCGGGGGTTGCAAGCGGGAACCCCTGCTGGGCACCTGCATGCTTGGTTACTACATGCTGCTAAGGATTCTTTGAACATGACACGACTGTTTGGCACCGACGGCGTCCGGGGGCTGGCCAATGGCCTGATCACCGCCGAAGTGGCACTGGGGCTGGCACAGGCTGCCGCCGTCGTTCTGGGGCACCGGCAGGTTCCTGCGGGCAAGCGTCCGGTAGCTGTCGTGGCACGGGATCCGCGGATCAGCGGCGAGTTCATTTCCGCCGCGGTTGAGGCTGGGCTGGCGAGCTCCGGCATTGACGTTTTCGACGCCGGCGTCCTCCCGACTCCCGCAGCGGCCTATCTGGTGGCGGACCTGGACGCCGACTTCGGCGTGATGATTTCCGCTTCGCACAACGCCGCACCGGATAACGGCATCAAGTTCCTGGCACGCGGGGGACAGAAGCTGGACGATGCGCTGGAAGATGCGATCGAAGCAGAGATGGACGAGCCGAACCCCCGGCCCACCGGTGCTGCCGTGGGCCGGATCCAGCGCTTTGCCGACGCTGAGGACCGCTACATTGTTCACCTTCTGCAGACCCTTCCGCACCGCCTGGACGGCCTGAAAGTCGTCCTGGACTGCGCGCACGGAGCCGCGAGCGGATGCTCGCCTCAGGTTTTCGCCGACGCCGGTGCCGAAGTAGTTGTCATCGGCGCTGATCCGGACGGCATCAACATCAATGACGGTTACGGCTCAACCCACCTCGGGCCGCTGCAGGAAGCGGTCCTGCAGCACGGCGCGGACCTCGGTATCGCGCACGACGGCGACGCCGACCGCTGCCTGGCAGTGGACGCCGAAGGCAACGTCGTCGACGGCGACCAGATCATGGCCATCATGGCCGTCGCCATGAAGGCGTCCGGGGAACTGAAGGACGACGCCCTTGTGGCCACGGTCATGAGCAACCTCGGTTTGAAGCTCGCGCTGCGGGAAGCCGGAATCAGTATCCGGGAAACCGGAGTGGGAGACAGGTACGTACTGGAAGCCATGCGGGAAGGCGGTTACAGCCTTGGCGGAGAACAATCCGGGCACGTGATTTTCTCCAAGTACGCAACCACCGGTGACGGCGTCCTGACGGGCCTCCAGCTGGCCGCCCAGGTGGCCAAGACCGGCCGCAGCCTCCAGCAGCTGGCCAGCATCATGGAAAAACTGCCCCAGGTGCTGATCAACGTCAAGAACGTTGACAAGTCCGCCGCTTCCACCAATGAAGCGGTGCGGCGTGCGGTAATCGACGCCCAGGAGAAGCTCGGCGAGACGGGCCGCATCCTGCTGCGCCCGTCGGGGACCGAACCGCTGGTGCGGGTCATGGTCGAAGCGGCAGATATGGAAACCGCACGGACGGTGGCCGAAAAGCTGGCGGCAACTGTGGAAGCCAACCTCTCGCTGGCGGCCTCTGAAGGCGCCGGCGTCTGAGACCTGACGCCCTTCCGGCCCGCCCTGCACAGCAGGCCGGCCGGCAGAGCAGCCCGGAGTTAGGTACGGCAGCAGCCGGAATCAGGCGCGGGGGCTGCCCGGGAACTGGCTGGGCTCATCCGCACGCGTTTTGAGGGCGTCCCGGATTTCGGTCAGCAGCACGATCTGCGGGTCCACGGCAGCAGTTGGTTCAATGCCAAGGCGGCGGTTGCGCCGCTCGATCATTTTGTTCATCGGCAGCACAACCACGAAGTACACGGTCGCAGCAACCAGCAGGAAGTTAACGACGGCGGTCAGCAGCACGCCGAACTGCACCACGTTTCCGTTCAGCTCCAGGACAGCGAAACTGTCGAAGTTCGGTGATCCGGCCAGGGCTGAGATGAACGGCATCAGCACCGCAGAGACCATCGCATTAACAACCGCGGTAAAAGCGGTTCCGATGATGACGGCAACGGCCAGGTCCAGGACGTTGCCTTTCATGATGAAGTTTTTGAACCCATTAAGCATTGGCCCAGACTACCGGTTTCGGCTCACCCGGCTGCGGAGGCAGCGGAGGCAGCCGGACCGGTCCGGCAGGGACGGCTCTACGTTTTGCGCAGCAGCATGCGGCGGACGGAGTGGTCTGCGTCCTTGGTGAGCACCAGCTGGGCGCGGCCGCGGGTCGGCAGGACGTTTGTCACGAGGTTGGGCTCGTTGATGCGCTTCCAGATGTCCAGCGCCGTTTCCCGTGCTTTTTGGTCGGTAAGACCGGCGTAGCGGTGGAAGTAGGACGCCGGGTTGGCAAAGGCTCCGCTGCGCAGTGACTGGAAGCGCTGGACGTACCACTCCTCGATGTACGCGGTCCGCGCATCAACATAGATGGAGAAGTCAAAGAAATCGCTGAGGGCCAGGCCGGACCGTCCGTCGGGGCGGGTCCGGGCGGGAGCCAGGACGTTGAGCCCTTCGACGATCAGGACATCCGGGCGGCGGACCACAATCTCGGAATCCGGAACAATGTCATAGGTGAGGTGTGAATAGCGCGGGGCACGAACCTCTTCGGCACCGCTTTTTACCGCACTGACGAAGCGCAGCAGCCGCCGGCGGTCGTAGCTTTCCGGGAAGCCCTTGCGTTCCATGAGGCCGCGCCGTTTGAGCTCCGCATTCGGGTAGAGGAAACCGTCGGTGGTAATAAGTTCGACGTTCGGGGTGTCCGGCCAGCGCCGCAGCATCTCCCGGAGCACGCGTGCCGTGGTGGATTTACCCACCGCCACCGAACCGGCGACCCCGATGACAAAAGGTGTCCTGGTGGTTTGTTCGCCCAGGAAAGTGGTGGTGGCATTGTGCAGTTTGCCTGCCGCTGCCACGTAAAGATTCAGGAGCCGGGAGAGCGGCAGATAGACCTCCCGCACCTCATCCAGGTTCAGCTGGTCGCCGAGCCCGCGCAGGCGCGTAATGTCATCCTGGTTCAGCGGAGACTCAATTTCGTGGGACAGGCGTGACCAGGTCTGCCGGTCCAGTTCAACGAAGGGGGTGACGTTGGTCTCATGGCCGTTTGCCGGCGAGGACTTCGGAGTTGGTTCGGTCACTCTAGGAATTGTGCACTGCCGCGGCGGTCAATCCAAACAAGCCTCCGGTGCCCGGCGGCAGGAAGGGACCGGCGTTTAGACCCTCCCCTGCCGCTGCCGGTACTCTTGGGAGCATGTGTGGAATCGTAGGTTATACCGGCCGCCCGGGCTCTGCCGCAGCTATCGGGCACAGCGCCCTCGACGTCGTCATGGAGGGGCTCCGGCGGCTGGAATACCGCGGCTACGACTCCGCCGGCGTTGCCGTGCTCACCGGGACCGGCATGGAGTCCCGCAAGAAGTCGGGCAAGCTGGCGAACCTGGTTGCTGAGCTGGAAGCGGATCCGCTTCCGGAAGCCACTACAGGCATCGGCCACACCCGCTGGGCCACGCACGGCGGACCGACCGACGGAAATGCCCACCCGCACCTGGCCGACGGGGACCGCCTTGCCGTGATCCACAACGGCATCATCGAGAACTTCGCCGAGCTGAAGGAAGAGCTCCTCGCCGCCGGCGTCGAGTTCCGGTCGGAGACCGATACTGAAGTTGCCGCAGCACTGCTCGGCCGCATCTACGCCTCCACCGGCGGGCAGGACCTGGCCCGCAGCATGCAGCTCGCCTGCCAGCGCCTCGAAGGTGCCTTCACGCTGCTGGCTGTGCACGCCGACTCCCCGGACACCGTGGTTGCCGCCCGCCGCAACTCGCCGCTCGTCGTCGGACTCGGTGAGGGCGAGAACTTCCTCGGTTCAGACGTCTCCGGCTTCATCGACTTCACCCGCCGCGCCGTGGAACTGGGCCAGGACCAGATCGTCACGATCACGCCGGAATCCGTCGACATCACCGACTTCCACGGCCGTCCGGCCGAAGGCACCGAGTTTGAGGTCAACTGGGATGCAGCCGCCGCGGAAAAGGGCGGCTACGGCTCCTTCATGGAGAAGGAAATCAACGACCAGCCCCAGGCCGTCGCGGACACCCTGCTGGGCCGCTTCGACGCCGATGGGCGCCTCACCCTGGACGAACTGCGGGTCAGCCCCGAGTCGCTGAAATCAATCAACAAGATCATGGTCCTGGCCTGCGGCACCTCCGCCTACGCCGGGCAGGTGGCCAAGTACGCCATTGAGCACTGGTGCCGGATTCCCGTGGAGGTCGAGCTCAGCCACGAGTTCCGCTACCGGGATCCGATTGTCGATTCGAACACCCTGATCGTGGCGATCTCGCAGTCCGGCGAGACCATGGACACGCTGATGGCCGTTCGGTACGCGAAGGAGCAGGGCGCCAAGATCCTGGCTATCTGCAACACCAACGGCTCCACCATTCCGCGTGAAGCCGATGCCGTGCTGTACACCCACGCCGGGCCGGAAATCGCCGTCGCATCCACCAAGGCCTTCCTGGCCCAGATCACTGCCACCTACCTGCTGGGCCTCTACCTGGCGCAGGTCCGCGGCAACAAGTTCCAGGGCGAAATCAAGGACATCCTGGCTGACCTGGCCAAGGTACCCGCCAAGATCCAGCAGGTCCTGGACAGCGCCGGTTCCATCAAGGAACTCGGACAGCTGATGGCCGGCACCTCCTCCGTCCTCTTCCTGGGCCGCCATGTGGGCTTCCCCGTCGCCATGGAAGGCGCCCTGAAGCTGAAGGAACTGGCCTACATCCATGCCGAGGGCTTCGCCGCCGGCGAGCTCAAGCACGGACCGATCGCGCTGATCGAAGAAGGCCAGCCAGTGTTTGTGGTTGTGCCCTCGCCCCGCGGCCGGGATTCGCTGCACGCCAAGGTGGTTTCCAATATCCAGGAGATCCGGGCCCGCGGCGCGAAGACCATCGTCATCGCTGAAGAGGGTGACGACGCCGTCAAGGCCTACGCTGAGCACGTTTTCTACGTGCCGGAGACGCCTACCCTGCTGGCGCCGCTGCTGACCACGGTTCCGCTGCAGATCTTCGCCTGCGCCCTGGCCACCGCCAAGGGCTTCGACGTCGACCAGCCGCGTAACCTGGCCAAGTCCGTCACAGTCGAGTAGCGGACCGGAATAAACCTGCCGAGGGGGGGACCAATGATTGTCGGTATTGGCGTGGACGTCGTAGACGTAGAGCGTTTCGGGCGCCAGCTTGAGCGCACTCCCGGACTCCGGGCGCGGCTCTTCGTGCCGGCGGAGCGGGAATTGAACCTGCGGTCCCTGGCGGCACGGTTTGCCGCGAAGGAAGCGGTGGCCAAGGCCCTCGGGGCCCCCGCCGGCATGAACTGGCAGCACTGCCAGGTGGAGCTCGATTCCTCGGGCGCGCCGCGGATCCTGGTCGAAGGAACTGTCCTGGCGGCGGCCGAAGCCAAGGGCGTCCGCACCTGGCACCTTTCGCTCAGCCACGACGGCGGCGTTGCCACTGCCATGGTGGTGGCCGAGGGCTAGTCTGGTACGCATGATCAGTGCGTACTCCGGAACCGCGGTCCGGGCAGCAGAACAACCGCTCCTCGACGCCGGTGCCGGGGCAGAGCTGATGCAGAAAGCGGCCTACGGGCTGTACCAGGCCGCCGCTGCGCTCCTGTCCCGCAGGCGCGGCCGGATCTACGGCTCGCAGACCGTGGTCCTGGCAGGTGCCGGCAACAACGGCGGGGACGCGCTGTACGCTGCGTCCCGCCTCCTGTCCCGCGGGGGCAGCTCCACCGCTGTGCTCACGGCAGCGGAAGTCCACCCGGCCGCGCTGGCTGCCTTCCGCGCCCGCGGCGGGCGGGTCCTGTCCCTGACCCGGGAAAATACCGGGGTGGTCCTGGCGCTCTGCAGGGCCGCGGACCTGGTGCTCGACGGGATTCTCGGGACCGGCGGCAAAGGCGGGCTGCGGGCACCGGCCGCCGACCTGGCCGTGCTGGAGCCGGCACGCCTGCGCCGGGGCCAGGCTCCCGCCATCATTGCCTGCGACCTTCCGAGCGGGATCAATGCCGACACCGGTGCTGCGGGCGGGGCGTATCTGCGGGCCGACCTGACCGTCACCTTCGGCGCTCCGAAGACCGGGCTGATGGCCGGCCCCGGCGCCGGCGCCGCGGGGGAGATCGAAAGCGTGGACATCGGCCTTGCACCCCAGCTGGGAACCGCCGAGGTCCAGCGGCTGGAGGCAGCTGACATCACGGATCTCCTCACCCTCCCGGACCCCGGAGACCACAAATACAGCCGCGGCGTGCTCGGGATAGCAGCCGGATCAGCGGCCTATCCGGGCGCCGCCGTCCTGGCTACCGGTGCGGCGCTGGCCACCGGGGTGGGCATGGTCCGTTTCCTGGGGCCGGAGCCGGTGCGGAGGCTGATCAACCTGGCCCATCCCGAAGCGGTCTGCTCTGACGATGCCGTGACCCAGACCCATGTCCAGGCCTGGGTGGCGGGACCCGGCGCGGGCGGGGACGAGGGGCAGCGCCGCAGGGCGGTGGAAGCCATGGCTTCAGGGCTCCCGGCCGTGATCGACGCCGATGCGCTTTCCGCCGTCGAACCTGGCCTGGGACCACAGGTAGTCCTGACGCCGCACGCCGGCGAGCTCACCGCCCTGCTCAACCGCCTGGGCGTACGCGGTGACCGGGGAGCCGTGGAAGCGGACCCCTTGGCCCATGTCCGCCAGGCCGCGGACCTCACCGGCGCCACCGTGCTGCTCAAAGGGTGGGCGACCCTCGTGGCCGCTCCCGGCGGGCCGGTCTTCAGCCAGGCGGAAGCAACCCCGTGGCTTGCCGCCGCCGGCAGCGGCGACACGCTTTCCGGCATTCTCGGGGCACTGCTCGCCACGGACCGCCGGGGATCCGGCAGCGCCGCCAGCCCCGGCCACTATGCCCGGCTCGCCGCAGCGGCGGCGAGCATCCACGGCCGGGCCGGCACCCTGGCGGCGCAGGACGGCCCGGTCGAGGTCTCCGGACTCCCCTCGTACGTCCGGCAGGTCCTGGCCGCGTTGCTGGCGGCGTGATCTCCCGGTGCCGCGCAGGCGCGGCTGACATACTGTAGAAAGTAAGCAGGCATAGCATTTATCTGCCGCCCACACAGCAGTCAGGAGATCTGAATGGAAGTCTGGCCCGGAGATGCATACCCGCTGGGTGCAACGTATGACGGCAACGGCACCAACTTCGCCCTCTACAGCGAGGCAGCAGAAACGGTAACGCTCTGTCTGTTCGACGACGACGGATCGGAAACCCGCATCCCGCTGACCGAGGTGGACGGGTATGTCTGGCACTGCTACCTCCCGCAGGCGGTGCCCGGACAGAAATACGGGTACCGCGTGGACGGTCCCAACGATCCCGGGCAGGGCAACCGCTGCAACCCGAACAAACTGCTCCTGGACCCGTATGCCAAGGCCGTTTCCGGCCAGGTTGACTGGGACCAGTCGCTGTTCGGCTACAACTTCGGGGACGAGGACTCCCGGAATGACGAGGATTCCGCCGCCCACATGATGAAGGGCGTGGTGATCAACCCGTTCTTCGACTGGGATGGAGACCGGCGCCCCCGCACCATGTACCACCAGTCGGTGATCTACGAGGCACACGTCAAGGGACTGACCCAGCTGCACCCCGAAATCCCGGAAGAACAGCGCGGAACCTACGCCGGCATCGCCCACCCTGCGGTGATCGCGCACCTGCAGAAACTGGGGGTCACGGCACTGGAACTGATGCCGGTCCACCAGTTCGTCAACGACTCAACCCTGCAGGACAAAGGCCTTTCCAACTACTGGGGCTACAACACCATCGGGTTCTTCGCCCCGCAGAACACCTACGGTGCCACCGGCGAAAGCGGCCAGCAGGTCCAGGAATTCAAGGCGATGGTCAAGGCGCTGCACCTGGCCGGCATCGAAGTGATCCTGGACGTCGTCTACAACCACACCGCTGAAGGCAACCACCTGGGGCCCACACTGTCCTTCCGCGGCATCGACAACGCCGCGTACTACCGGCTGATGGAGGACGACCAGCGGTACTACATGGACTACACGGGTACCGGAAACTCGCTGAACGTCCGCAACCCGCACTCCCTGCAGCTCATCATGGACTCGCTGCGGTACTGGGTCACGGAAATGCATGTTGATGGCTTCCGGTTCGACCTTGCGTCCGCGCTGGCCCGGGAATTTTACGACGTCGACCGGCTCTCAAGCTTCTTTGAACTGGTGCAGCAGGATCCGGTGGTGTCGCAGGTCAAACTCATTGCCGAGCCCTGGGACATCGGACCCGGCGGCTACCAGGTGGGAAACTTCCCGCCGCAGTGGACGGAATGGAACGGCAAATACCGGGACACGGTGCGCGACTTCTGGCGCGGAGAGCCCTCCACACTGGGCGAATTCGCCTCCCGGATCACCGGCTCGGCGGACCTCTACGAGACCTCCGGACGCCGCCCGGTGGCGTCCATCAACTTCGTCACCGCCCACGATGGCTTCACCCTGCAGGACCTGGTCTCCTACAACGAGAAGCACAACGAGGCCAACGGGGAAGACAACAACGACGGCGAATCCCACAACCGCTCCTGGAACTGCGGAGTCGAAGGTCCCACGGATGATCCTCAGGTCCTCTCGCTGCGCGCCCGCCAGCAGCGCAACTTCCTGGCCACACTCCTGCTCTCCCAGGGGGTGCCAATGATCGCGCACGGTGATGAGCTGGGACGGACCCAGCACGGCAACAACAACACCTATGCCCAGGACTCTGAGCTGAGCTGGATCAACTGGGAGCAGATGGACACCCCGCTGATGGAGTTCGCTTCCGCGGTGAGTAAGCTCCGGGCCGAGCATCCCACCTTCCGCCGGCGGAGGTTCTTCGACGGACGCCCCGTCGCCAGAGGCGAGGGGGAGGCCCTGCCGGATATCGTCTGGCTGGACGAGGACGGCAGTCCCATGCAGCCGGAGGACTGGGACTCCCAGCTGGGCCGCTCGCTGGGCGTGTTCCTGAACGGGCAGGAGATCCGCGGCAGCGACCGCCGCGGGCAGCGGATCACGGACCTGAACTTCCTGCTTTACTTCAATGCCGACGACGACGCGGTCACCGTAACCCTGCCGTCCAAGGAACACGGCGATCTCTGGGACCAGGTGATCGATACCGCGGGCGAATACGCGGACTCCGAGCCCGTGACTGCGGACGCCAAGATTTCCGTTGCCGCGAAGTCCATGGTGGTGCTCCGGCAGCACGTCCGCAACGAAGAAGTCCCTGACCATTCCGTGGCGGCATCGCTGGCTGCCCTCGCCGGAGCAAAGACCCGGGAGAGCGCTGCATGAGGACACCGCGGTCGACCTACCGGCTGCAGATCCATGCAGGGTTCACCCTGCACGACGCCGCCGGGCTGGTTCCGTATCTCAGTGACCTGGGGACGGATTGGATCTATCTTTCCCCCCTGCTGACGGCGGAGGATGGCTCGGCCCACGGCTACGACGTGACCGATCCCTCGGCCATAGATCCTGCCCGGGGCGGAGCCGCCGGTTTCCGGGCCCTGGCCGAGGCGGCCCATGCAGCGGGAATGCGGGTGCTGGTGGACATTGTGCCGAACCATATGGGGGTGGCAACCCCGCGCGCCAACCGGTGGTGGTGGTCCGTGCTCAGCGAGGGCCCGGCGTCGCGCTATGCCGAGGCGTTCGACATCGACTGGGCGGCCGGCGGCGGGAAACTGCGGCTTCCCATGCTGGGGGAGGGCAGCGATGAACTTGACCGGCTGCGGATCGTCGACGGGGAGCTGCGGTACTACGACCATGCCTTTCCCATCGCGGACGGCACCTTCGGACCCGGGGACTCTCCACAGGCCGTGCACGAGCGGCAGCATTACGAGCTGATCAACTGGCGCCGGGCCGATGATGAGCTGAACTACCGCCGGTTCTTCGGCATCACCACGCTGGCAGGAGTCCGGGTGGAGGTGCCGTGGGTATTCGAGGAGACCCACGCCGAAATCCGACGGTGGTTCCGGGAGGGGCTGGCTGACGGACTGCGGATCGACCACCCGGACGGGCTGGCCGATCCGGCGGAGTACCTGCACCGCCTGGAGGAGCTCACCGGGGGCGCGTACGTGCTGGTGGAGAAAATCCTGGAACACGACGAGGCGCTTCCGGCGGGCTGGGCCGCTGCGGGGACCACCGGTTATGACGCGCTCGCCGACGTGAACCGGCTCTTTATTGATCCGGACGCTGCCCCCGCATTGACAGCCGCTGCCGGGGCCGAACCCTACCGGGACCTGATCCACGACACCAAACGCGCCGTGGCAGACGGCCTGCTGCACTCAGAGGTGCAGCGGCTGGCCCGCCTGGTCCCGGCGGCGGAGCTGGATGCTGCCACGGCAGCCGACGCCTTCGCCGAACTGCTGGCCTGTTTCCCGGTCTACCGCAGCTACCTTCCCGATGGTGCCGGATACCTGGAGGAAGCGGGACGCGCGGCAAGGATCCGCCGACCGGACCTGGAGGCGGCGTTCGATGTACTGCTTCCCCTGCTGTCCGGCGGAGGGACCGGCCCTGCCGCGCCTCCGGAGCCCGGCACGGACGAGCTGGCCCTGCGTTTTCAACAGACCTCCGGCATGGTGATGGCCAAGGGCGTCGAGGACACGGCGTTCTACCGTTTCACCCGCCTCACTTCGCTCAACGAGGTGGGAGCCGACCCCTCGATCTTCGCGCTGGAACCCTATGACCTGCACCTGCGGATGCTCAGGCGGCAGCAGGAGTTCCCGGCCTCGATGACCGCGCTGAGCACTCATGACACCAAACGGAGCGAGGACACCCGGGCCCGGATCAGTGTCCTGTCAGAACTGCCGGAGGAATGGGCCGGCGCCGTGACGCGGCTCGAGGCGCTCCTCCCGCTGGGGGACCGGGCGCTGGCGGACCTGGTCTGGCAGGCGCTGGTGGGCGCCTGGCCGCTGGAACGGGACCGGGCACACGCCTACGCGGAGAAGGCGGCCCGGGAAGCGGGCCAGGGCACCAGCTGGACCTCCCCGGACGAAGCCTTCGAAAAGCAGCTCCATGCCCTGGTGGATGCCGCCTACGACCACCCGGAGGCGCATTCGGTGGTGGCATCCTTCGCTGAACGGATCACGCCCGCGGGCCGCTCCAACGCCCTCGGCGCCAAGCTGGTCCAGCTGACCATGCCCGGTGTGCCGGACGTCTACCAGGGCACCGAACTGTGGGACCACTCGCTCGTTGATCCCGATAACCGCCGGCCGGTCGACTTCGCCCTGCGGTCCCGCCTGGCAGCCGGCCTCGGCCGCCCCGGCGAAAACCGCCCGGTGCCGCCCATCGATGAGACCGGTGCCGCCAAGCTCCATCTGACCCGGGAGGCGCTGCGGCTGCGCCGGGGCCGTCCGGAGCTGTTTTCCGGCTACTCGGCGCTGGGCGTCGCAGGGCCCGCCGCGAAGCACGTGTTCGGGTTCGACCGGGGCGGGGCCCTGACCCTGGTTACCCGGCTGCCGCTGGGCCTGGAGGCGGCCGGCGGGTGGGACGGGACAACGGTTCAGCTGCCCGCCGGCACCTACCGGGACGGGCTCACCGGAGCAACATACCGCGGCGGAGAGACGGACGCCGGAACCGTCTTCGGCACCTACCCGGTGGCGCTTCTGGCACTGGAGGAGGAACTTTGAGCACTGATTTCGATGTGTGGGCACCCAACGCGGACACCATGAGGCTGCTGGCCGATGGCCGTGAACTCCAGATGAGCCGCGGGCAGGGCGGGTGGTGGCACGTCCAGCATGCAGCGCTGGACGGCGATATTGACTACGGCTACCTGATCGACGATGCCACCGTCCCGGTCCCCGACCCACGTTCCCGCCGGCAGCCGGCCGGTGTCCACGGACTCTCCCGCACCTTCGATCCCGGTGCCTACGAATGGCACGACGCCGGCTGGGCCTCGCCCGGGCTGAACGGCGGTGCCATCTACGAGCTGCACGTTGGCACCTTCACTCCCGAGGGGACACTGGATGCGGCCGCTGGAAAGCTGGACTATCTGGCGGACCTGGGTGTGCAGTACGTCGAGCTGATGCCGGTGAACGCGTTCAACGGCACGCACAACTGGGGCTACGACGGGGTGCTCTGGTACGCGGTCCACGAAGGGTACGGCGGTCCCCGCGCCTATCAGCGCTTTGTGGATGCAGCCCACCAGCGCGGGCTGGGCGTGATCCAGGACGTCGTCTACAACCATCTGGGTCCCAGCGGCAATTACCTCCCCAGGTTCGGACCGTACCTGCAGCAGGCCAGCGGCAACGCGTGGGGCGATTCGGTGAACCTGGACGGGCCGTTGTCAGATCCCGTGCGCCAGTACATCCTTGACAACGTTGAAATGTGGTTCCGGGATTACCACGTGGACGGTCTCCGGCTGGACGCCGTCCACGCGCTCCGGGACGAACGGGCACTGCACATCCTCGAAGAAATGTCCGGCCACGTTAAGGACCTGGCCGCGGATCTGGGCGGAGTCCTGTTCCTCGTTGCGGAATCGGATCTGAACAATCCGCGGCTCATCACCCCGCAGCGGCTGAACGGCTATGGCCTCGACGGACAGTGGTCCGACGACTTCCATCACGCGGCGCACAGCAACCTCACCGGCGAAGCCGGCGGCTACTACGCAGACTTCGATACCCTGGGCGCTTTGGCCAAGGTCCTTCAGGACGGTTTTTTCCACGACGGATCGTACTCATCCTTCAGACTCCGCAGCCATGGCCGGCCCTTGGACAAGGACGTTGTCACGGCCCGCCAGCTCGTCGTCGCAGCCCAGAACCACGATCAGGTGGGGAACAGGGCAGCGGGGGACCGGCTGACGGAAACCCTGGGCTATGAGCAGCTTGCGCTCGCAGCCGTCCTGAACCTGGCGTCCTCGGCCACGCCCATGATTTTTATGGGCGAGGAGTTCGGCGCTTCCACACCCTGGCAGTTCTTCACCTCGCACCCGGAGGAGGACCTCGGCAGGGCAACCGCGGAGGGCCGGCTGAGGGAATTCTCACGGATGGGCTGGGACCCCTCGCAGGTTCCGGATCCGCAGGACCCGCAGACATTCCAGGATTCCAAGCTCGTGTGGGAGGAAGCCGAAGCCGGCGGGCATGCGCGGCTTCACCAGCTTTACAAGGATCTCCTCCGGCTGAGGCGGACGGTTCCTGAACTCAGCGAGCCGGACTTCCGGAAAATCTTCGTGAATTTTGATGAGGTGTCGCGCTGGCTTACTGTCCTCCGCGGCAAGGTGGCCGTCGCCGTGAGCTTCGCGGACTCGCCGCGGGAGGTGCCGCTGCCCTTGCGGGAGCCGGCGGAGGTGCTCCTGGAAACCGGCCCGTCGGTCTTCGCCGACGGCGCCGTTCAGCTGCCGGCCTATGGGGCGGTGATCATTTCCGGCACCTGATGCGGAGACGGGCCGTCTCACGGTGCCGTCCGGCGTCCTCGATTCCGGCGTGAAGCGGTGGCAGGATGGGTCCCATGACCTACACTCCGGCCGACGGCCGCTATGATTCCATGCCCTACCGCCGCGTTGGCCGCAGCGGTCTGCTGCTGCCAGCGGTTTCCCTGGGCCTTTGGCATAACTTTGGTGATGACCGGGACTTCGCAACGCAGCGCGCCATCCTCCGCCGCGCCTTCGACCTGGGCGTGACCCATTTTGACCTGGCCAACAACTACGGCCCGCCGGCCGGGTCGGCAGAGACGAACTTCGGCCGCCACCTCCGCGATGATTTCCGGCCCTACCGCGATGAGCTGGTTATTTCCACCAAGGCAGGCTATGACATGTGGCCCGGGCCGTACGGCAACTGGGGTTCACGCAAATACCTGCTCTCCAGCCTGGATCAGTCGCTGGAGCGGATGGGCCTGGACTACGTCGACATCTTCTACAGCCACCGCCCCGATCCCGACACGCCGCTGGAGGAGACCATGGGCGCCCTGGACACCGCTGTCCGTTCCGGCCGTGCACTGTACGCGGGCATCTCGTCCTACTCACCGGAGAAGACCCTGGAAGCTGCCCGCATCCTGGCTGAGCTGGGCACTCCGCTGCTGATCCACCAGCCCTCTTACTCCATGCTCAACCGCTGGGTGGAACAGGGGGAGCCGAACCTGTTCCAGGCGCTGGAGGAAGCCGGAGCCGGTGCGATAGCCTTCTCACCACTGGCACAGGGCCTGCTGACCAGCAAATACCTGGGCGGCGTCCCTGAGGGATCGCGGGCCGCGGCCGGTAAATCCCTGGACCCGGCACAGCTCTCCGAGGAAAACCTGGAACGGGTGCGTGGATTGAACCGGATCGCCGAAGCACGGAACCAGACCCTCGCCCAGATGGCCATCGCCTGGGTGCTGCGTCCGCAGACCGGCGGCAGTGCCGTGACATCTGCCCTTGTCGGAGCTTCAAGCGTGGGACAGCTCGAAGACAGCCTGGCCGCCGTGCAGAACCTGGACTTCTCCAGCCGGGAGCTGGCGGACATCGACACGTTCGCCAAAGATGCGGACATCAACCTGTGGGCCGCCGCACTGGACGCATAGTTCCCCAGGGAATGACCGATGACCCCGAAAGGACCCCGAATGCCGCCGGCTCCGTCCGCTGACCATCCGTCCGAACCTGCCCCTCCCCGCAGGCCGATTGCCATCAGGGAAGCCACGGGCGAAGACTGGCCGCAGATCTGGGCACTGATGGAACCCATTGTCCGGGCAGGGGAGACCTATTGCTGGGACCGGGACCTGGACGCCGGTGCCGGCCGCCGGCTCTGGCTGGAACCGGCTCCGGCCCGCGTCTTCGTCGCCGAAGTTGAGGGGAAGGTCCGCGGCACGGCTCAGCTGCATCCGAACCGGGGAGGCGGCGGCAGCCACGTCGCCAACGCCTCCTTCATGACGGACCCTGCGGCGTCCGGGCAGGGCATTGCACGGACCCTGGCCGCACACGTCCTGGCGGAGGCCGCAGCCGAGGGCTATCTCGCCATGCAGTTTAATGCCGTGGTGGAGACAAACACCCGTGCCGTTGCGTTGTGGACGTCGCTGGGATTCCGGATCCTGGCCACCGCTCCGCGCGCCTTCCGGCACCCTGCCGCCGGGCTGACCGGACTCCATATTATGTACAAGGACCTTCCGCAGGGCGGGCGATGACCCGCGCCGGTGCAGACAATGGAAGAATGGACCCGTGAATTACCTCGAAGCTGTTCCCCCGGCGGAGCGTAGCGCCGTCGTCGACCTCGCTGCCATCCGCCACAACGTCCGCCATCTCGCTGAAGTCGTCAAACCTGCCCGCCTGATGGCAGTCGTCAAAGCCGATGCCTACGGGCACGGTGCCCTTGAAGCGGCGCGAACGGTGCTGGAAGCGGGTGCGTCCTGGCTCGGGACCGCCCACATTTCGGAAGCGCTGGCCTTGCGCACGGGCGGGATTTCCGCGCCCCTCATGGCCTGGCTGCACACTGCGGAGAGCGACTTTCCCGCCGCCGTCGCCGCGAATATCGACCTCGGCGTCTCAGGCTGGGAACTTGAGGCGGTGGTGGCTGCCGCACGGGAGCTTGAGGTACCGGCGAGGGTGCACCTGAAGATCGATACCGGGCTGGGCCGCAACGGCTGCCCGGAAGACCTCTGGGAATCCTTCGTGGGCCAGGCCCTGGCCTACCAGGAGGACGGGCTGATCCGGGTTGTGGGAATCTTCTCCCACCTGGCCGTTGCCGACGAACCGCAGCGCCGGGAAACGGATGTGCAGCTGCAGAAGTTCCGCGAGGCCGTGGCCGTGGCGGAAGACGCCGGCGTGGACCACGAGGTCCGGCACATCGCCAACACTCCGGCAGCGCTGTCCCGCCCCGACTCACACTTCGACATGGTGCGGGTGGGACTTGGGATCTATGGGCTTTCCCCCTTCCCCGGGCAGACGTCCGAAGAGCTGGGGCTGCGTCCCGCGATGACCCTGAAGACGACCATCGCGAACTGCAAGGCGGTTCCGGCCGGCCAGGGGGTCTCCTACGGGCTGCACTACCAGACGTCCGCGCCGACCACCCTGGCGCTGGTCCCCATGGGCTACGCCGACGGGGTTCCCCGGGTTGCCACCGGGGGACCGGTCATGGTGGACGGCGAGGTCTTCCCGGTGGTTGGCCGGATTGCGATGGACCAGATGGTCATCGACCTCGGACGGACCGGAATCGCAGGCACACCGGAATCCTTCGTGGGCAAGGAAGCCGTGCTCTTCGGCGGCGAGGGTGCTCCCAGTGTGGATGAATGGGCTGCGGCCAGCGGCTCCATCAACTATGAGATTGTTACCCGGGTCAGCGGACGGGTCACCCGGAGCTACGTGGATACCGACGCCGCGGCGGCGCCGGGGGAGGCTTCAGCAGCTGCCGAGTCCGTCCACCCATGACGGGCGCTGCGCCGGAAGAGACACCGGTATGGGAACTGGAACTTCACACCGCCTCTGCGGCAGCAACCCAGAGCCTCGCCCGGCAGTTGGGAGCTGCCCTGCGTCCGGGCGACCTGCTGCTGCTCACCGGTGAACTCGGTGCCGGGAAAACCACGTTCACCCAGGGCCTCGGCGAAGGACTCGGCGTGCGGGCCGGCATCATTTCGCCGACCTTTGTCCTGGTCCGAATCCATCCCGCCCTCGGAAGCGGGCCGGACCTGGTGCACGTTGACGCCTACCGGCTGGGATCAGCTGCGGAAATCGATGACATTGACCTGGAAAACACCATGGACAGTGCGGTGACGGTGGTGGAGTGGGGCCGCGGCATGGTGGAACACCTGGCCGAGAGCCGCCTCGAAGTGACCCTCCTGCGGGCCACCGGCGGGCAGGCGGATCCTGAGGGCGGCCTGGTCACGGACTTCTCCGCGGAGGACGACGCCGAGGAGCGCACCATCCGCATGGCCGGGTTTGGACCGCGCTGGGCATCCGCTCCTCAGCTGGACGGTTTCTGACGCCGTCAGCAGCGCTGAACGGGCTGCTTCCCGGCCCCCGGCGGCAGCCGTGACGGGAGGGGACGAAGGAACCGCGTAAAATGGGCACCGTGCTCATCCTTGCCATCGATACCTCCGCCATTGCCAGTGCGGCACTGCTAACCGGTGAAGGGGAGACGCTGGCGTCCTTCGCCACCGCAGACACCCGTTCCCACGCCGAGGTTCTTGCCCCGGGGATCCAGGACCTGCTGCAGCAGGCCGGAGTTACCGGAACGCAGATCGATGCACTGGTGGTCGGTGTCGGCCCCGGCCCGTTCACAGGGCTGCGCTCCGGCATCGCCACCGCCCGGACCCTCGCTTTCGCTTGGAACAAACCGCTGCACGGAGTGATGAGCCTGGACGCCATCGCCCTCGACGCGGCCCTGGACGCCTGGCGGGCCGGAGTGGACGAATTTGTTGTCGCCACGGACGCGCGGCGCAAGGAAGTCTACTGGGCGCACTACCGCAGCACCGGCGGCACCCCGGAACTGCTGGACGGACCGCACGTCACCTCGCCTGCCGAAGTCCCGGACCTGCCCGCGTACGGCGCGGGCGCCGGCCTGTATCCGGATATCCTGCGTCCCGTGCAGGACTTCGCCGCTGCCCAGCCGACGGCTGAGGCCCTGGGCCGCACCGCCGTCGTGCGCCTGGTCCGCGGGCTGGAACTGCTGGACAGTGCACCGCTCTACCTGCGGGAATCCGACGCCAAGGTACCCGGGCCCCGGAAGCGGGCCCTGTGAGCACCCAGCAGGAGAAGACCCCGCCGGTCAGCATCCGGCCGATGACCGAGGCCGACATTCCGGCCGTGGACGCCCTGGAAAAAGCCATGTTCCCGGTCGACGCGTGGCCCACGCAGATGTTCTACGACGAGCTCGGCCAGACGGACACCCGTTCCTATTACGTGGCTGTGCAGCCGGACGGCAGCGTGGCGGGGTACGCCGGGCTGATGTGTGTGCTGCCCATCGCCGACGTCCAGACCATCGCCGTCTCGGCGGCACAGGAAGGCGCCGGCATTGGCTCCCGGCTGCTCGCCGTGCTGATCGATGAGGCCAAGGAGCGCGGCGCCGATGACGTCCTGCTCGAGGTCCGCGCGGATAATCCCCGGGCCCAGCGCCTCTACCGCTGGTTCGGTTTCGAACAGATCCACCTCCGGCCGCGCTACTACCGCGACGGCGCGGACGCCCTGATCATGCGCCTGGACCTCTCGGCCTGGCAGGGCAGCCCGCAGCGTACCGCCCCCACTCCGAAGGAAGCGTAAATGAACCGCACCGAACCCCTGGTGCTTGGCATCGAATCATCCTGTGACGAAACCGGCGTCGGAATTGTCCGCGGAACCACCCTGCTGGCCAACGCCGTCTCCTCCTCCATGGAGGAGCACGTCCGGTTTGGCGGTGTGATCCCGGAGATCGCGTCCCGCGCCCACCTGGATGCCTTCGTTCCCACGCTCCGGCAGGCCCTGGACGAGGCCGGTGTGGCGCTCGAAGACATCGACGCCATTGCCGTCACCTCCGGGCCCGGTCTCGCCGGTGCCCTGATGGTTGGAGTGTGCGCGGCGAAGGCCCTCGCCGTTGCCACCGGCAAGCCGCTGTACGCGATCAATCACCTGGTCGCCCATGTGGGGGTGGGGGTGCTCGACGGCGGTGACCTCCCGGAGAACCTCGGCGCGCTGCTCGTCTCCGGCGGCCACACCGAAATCCTGCGGGTCAAGACACTGACCTCCGACGTCGAACTGCTGGGCTCCACCATCGACGACGCCGCGGGCGAGGCGTATGACAAGGTGGCCCGCATCCTGGGCCTGGGTTATCCCGGAGGCCCGGCGATCGACAGGCTGGCCCGGGAGGGGAATCCGAAGGCGATCCGCTTCCCGCGCGGGCTCACCCAGCCCAAGTACATGGGCAGCGCCGAGGCCCCCGGCCCGCACCGCTATGACTGGTCCTTCTCCGGGCTGAAGACCGCCGTCGCCCGCTGCGTGGAGCAGTACGAAGCCGCCGGGCAGGAACCGCCGGTCGCGGACATCGCGGCGTCCTTCCAGGAGGCCGTGGTGGACGTGATCACCGCAAAGGCCGTGCTGGCCTGCACCGAACACGGGATCACCAACCTGCTGCTTGGCGGGGGAGTGGCGGCGAACTCGCGGCTCCGGGAGCTGACCGCAGAACGCTGCGCGGCGGCCGGAATCACCCTGCGGGTACCGCCGATCCGCCTGTGCACCGACAACGGGGCCATGGTGGCCGCGCTCGGAGCGCAGGTGGTGATGGCCGGCGGCGAACCCTCCGGCGTGGGATTCACACCCGATCCGTCGCAGCCGGTCACCAGTATCCATCTGTCGGCCTAGCGCCGTCCCGGGGTTCCTTCCCCGGGCAGCGCCGGCCGGCTTGGCGGCAGGGCAGAAACGCGGGGTTAGAGCCCTTCGCGGAGCTGCTGGACGCCGTCCAGCACGACGGCGCGCAGGTCGCCGTTGTTTTCCGCGGCAACCCGGCGCTGGCGCTGGTATCCGGCGCCGCGTTCAATGATGCCGGCAACGTCTGCCAGTTCAGCGGTGCAGCCGAGCTTTTCCGCAACCGGGGCCAGGCGCGGCAGGACGTCTTCGAGCAGGTGCTCGGTGACCAGCTTTTCGTTGCCGGCGGCGTCCAGGATGATGATCGCGTCGAGCCCGTAGCGGGCGGCCCGCCACTTGTTTTCCTGTACGTGCCACGGCGGCATGGTGGGAATGGTTCCGCCGTTGTCCAGGATGGTGGAGAACTCGTCCACCAGGCACTGGGTCAGGGCCGCGATGGCCCCGATGTCGGTGGAGGTGGACAGCCCGTCGCAGACCCGCAGCTCGATGGTTCCGAGGGCGGGCACCGGGCGGATATCCCAGCGGATTTCACTGATCGAATCGATCACACCGGTGGTGAACATGTCCTGCACGTAGGACTCGTATTCGCCCCAGGACCGGAACTGGAAGGGAAGCCCCGCGGTCGGCAGCTGCTGGAACATCAGCGCCCGCTGTGAGGCGTACCCGGTGTCATCCCCGGACCAGAACGGGGATGAGGCGGAGAGCGCCTGGAAATGCGGGAAGTAGTTCACCAGGCCGTCGAGCACCGGCAGGACTTTGTCCCGTGAATCCAGGCCCACGTGGACGTGCACACCGTAGATGAGCATCTGCTGCCCCCACCACTGGGTGCGGTCGATCAGTTTCGCGTAGCGTTCCTTGTCCGTCACGGGCTGGGAGCGCGGTACGGCAAAGGGATGGGTGCCGGCGCAGAACAATTCAACGCCCATCCCATCGGTAACCCGGCGGACAGCGGCCATGGAGCGGGCCAGATCGGCTTTTGCCTCGGCCACGGTGGTGCAGATGCCGGTGACCAGTTCCACCGTGTTTTCGAGCAGCTCCTGCTTGATGTGCGGGTGTTCTTCGTCCGCGCTGAGCTCCGGGTCAGCGGCGTTGACTGCGCGCAGGACCTGGTCAGCTACTGAGAGAAGCTCCCCGGACTCCCGGTCTACCAGGGCCAGTTCCCACTCAACCCCCAGGGTCGACTGCGGTGAAGCTGCAAACTCAATGTTCAATACGTCTCCTGCTGTGCGTCTCGAATGGATGTCTCCGGTCCGCACCGTTGCGTTCTAAGAGCCGATCCAATCCTAGCCCGCAGGAAAGCCTGCTTTGTTCCGCTGCCAAACCTCCTTCTCCAACCGCTGCAGGCAATAATGATCAGATGCCCATCCTCAACAAAGACATGGTCCTGTGCATCTCACTGGCCGCCCGGCCGAGCAATATCGGTACCCGGTTCCACAACTATCTTTATGAACAGCTGGGCCTGAACTACATCTACAAGGCTTTTGCGCCGGCGGACCTGGCACAGGCGATCGCCGGGGTGCGCGGCCTGCCGATCCGCGGCGCGGCAGTGTCGATGCCGTACAAGGAAGAGGTCATCGCACTGGTGGACCGGATGGATGCCTCTGCCGCGGCCATCGACTCCGTGAACACCATCGTGAACGACGCCGGCGTCCTCACCGCCTACAACACCGACTACCTGGCCATCGCCCGGCTGCTGGCCGACCATGCAGTCTCACCGGCCAGCTCGGTGCTGCTGCGCGGCTCCGGCGGAATGGCGAAAGCGGTGGCTGCTGCCCTCCGCGACGCCGGATTCTCCGATGTCTGCATCATCGCCCGGAACGAGGGAACCGGCCGGGCGCTGGCGGATCTTTACGATTTCGACTGGCGGGCCGAACCCGGAACGGCGACGGCGGATCTGCTGATCAACGTGACTCCGCTCGGTATGGCCGGAGCCGATGCGCATGTCCAGTCCTTTTCCGGCGGAACGGTTGCCGCCGCGCGGACGGTGTTCGACGTCGTCGCGCTCCCCTCGGAAACCCCGCTGATCCAGGCTGCCCGCGCCGCGGGCAAACACGTCATCACGGGCGCCGAGGTCATCGCGATCCAGGCCGAGGAGCAGTTTGTCCTGTACACCGGGGTGCGGCCCACGCCGGAACAGGTCCGTGCAGCCAGTGAGTTCTCCCGGAGCTAGCGGTTCGCAGCTGCTGCCAGCCGCCGCCGGCTATTCGACGGCGGCCACCGGCTCGACGACGATCGCGACGCGGTCCTCGCCGATCCGGGTGAGCACCAGGGTGGCCTTGTTCGGGCCCTTGCCGGAGCCGGTGAGCAGCTGCTTGCGCAGTTCCTCCGGAGTCACAGACATGCCGCGCTTCTTGATGTCCAGCACGCCGATGCCGTTGGCCCGCACCCAGGCCTTGAGCGCCTTGACGTTGTACGGCCGGACCTCCAGGATCCGGTACGCGCGGGCAAACGGGGTCTGCAGCAGCTCCGGTCCGGCAATGTAGGCGATCTGCGGATCCAGCAGATGCCCGCCCAGGGTGCGTGCGACGTCGGCGACCAGGCCCGCGCGGATGACTGCGCCGTCGGGCTCATAGAGGTATCCCTCGGCCGGGCCCGTGCGGACGTCCTGGGCACCGGGGACGTAGTCCTCATGCGAGGTCAGCTCAGCAGCTCCGGCCGGCCCGATCACCAGGGCGGCCCGCCGGATCCCGGGGCGGCGCAGCGCGTTGAACCAGAGGGTTGCCTCGGTGACGTCGCCGGCGACGGAGACCCACTGGGCCTCGCAGTTCGCCGGGACTGACTCATGCGGAATTCCCGGCCCCAGCTTCACTCCCACGGGCATCCCGCCGTCGGCAAGGGACTCCACGAAAGACAGTGGCGGCGAAAATGCTTCCGGATCGAAGATGCGGGAGGTGCCCGACGTCGACGTCGTCCGCCGCGCCGGATCCAGCCAGACGCCGTCGAACCCGGTCAGGTCAAAACTCTCGGCATCTCCCTGGACCACGGTGGCTTCGGGCCAGGGCATGAGGTTGATGGTGGCGACGGCGGCGGTGATCTCATCGAGTTCGACGGCGGTGACCTGCCGGTCCAGTGTGGCCAGCGCCAGGGAATCCGCGCCGATGCCGCAGCCGAGGTCCGCGACCTTCACCAGCCCGGCCTCCTGGAACCGCTGGGCGTGCAGGGCCGCGACGTTCAGCCGGGTGGCCTGCTCCAGGCCGGCCGGGGTGAACAGCATATGTTCGGCGAACGGACCGAACTTCGCCCGGGCCTTCATCCGCAGCTTCGCCTGGGTCAGGACGGCGGCAACGAGTTCGGGGGAGTGCCCGGCTTTGCGAAGATCGGTGTTCAGCTTCAGCGACTCGGACTCCAGGTACGGGCCAAGCGAGTTCAGCAGGGCCCAGCCCTCGGGGGTCAGGACATGGGCAAGGGAAGTATCGGGCATGCTAACAAGCCTAGTTCTTCCGCCGGGATAGCTGTTCTCCCCGTCGTTGGCCTGCCACCGGAATCAGGCAGGCAGACAGGTTCCTTGTAAATTGGAAGACATGACTGAGATGGCCGTAGATCCCCTCGACGAACTGCGCCGGCGCACCAGCGTCAAGTGGTGTACCCACCCGCAGGATGTCCTGCCGCTGTTCGTGGCGGAAATGGATTATCCGCTCGCTCCCGCGGTTGCGCGGGCAATGATTGAGCGGATTGAAGCGTCCGACGTCGGGTACGTTGCGGGTCCGGGTCCGCTGGCACCGGCGTTTGCCGGGTTCGCGCAGCGGCGCTGGGGCTGGGACGTAGACCCCGCGCGCATCCGCACCACCACGGATGTCAGCGTCGGCATCGTGGAAGCCCTGCGGCAGGCCATTTCCCCCGGCGCCCAGGTGGTGATCACCCCGCCGGTCTACGCACCGTTCTTCCAGCTGCCCGTCGAGGCGGGCGGGACTGTCAAGGAGGTGCCGCTGCTGGACGACGGCGCCAGTTGGTCCCTGGACCTGGCCGGACTTGAGGCGGCCTTCGCTGGCGGCGCCCAGGCGCTGCTGCTGTGCAACCCGCACAATCCGCTGGGTCTGATCCACACCCGCGAGGCGCTCGCCGAGGTTGCCCGGCTGGCGCACCGCTACGGCGTAACCGTGGTCAGCGACGAGATCCACGCACCACTGGTTTATTCGGCTGCTGACTTCACGCCGTTCCTGGCGGTCTCGGAGGAGGCCCGTGCCCACGGGGTCTGCGTGACCGCGGCCAGCAAGGGCTGGAACATCGCCGGTGCCAAGTGCGCCATCGTGGTGGCGGGGGATCCCGCCATGCAACTGCTTCTGGACGGCATGCCAGCTGGAACCGGCTTCCGGACCAGTATCCTCGGACTGCACGGCACAGCCGCCGCTTTCGCGGAGGGGGAGGAGTGGCTGGATGGTGTCCTGAAAATGCTGGATGGCAACCGCCGCCTTCTGGGCGAGTTGCTGTCCGCAGAACTGCCCGGGGTCAAGTACCGGATGCCCGACGCCGGCTATTTGGCCTGGCTGGATCTGCGCGCCCTGGGCTGGGGCGAGGACCCGGCCGCGGTCGCCCTGGACAAGGCCCGGGTCGCGGTGGAACCGGGGCTCAAGTTCGGCACGGCCGGTGACGGCCATGTGCGGCTGAATTTTGGCTGCGCGCCCGAGGTCCTGGAAGAGGCCGTGCTCCGGCTTGCCCGGGCACGGGAGTCCGGCGCCTGAACCCGGCTCAGACCCGGGACCAAGCAGCCACCTCAGGCGAAGTACACGCCGATCCGGTTGCCCTCGATCTCCTCGATGCGGATATCGATCTCGTAGATGTCCTTCAGGACCTCCGGCTGCATGATCATCGACGGCGGTCCCTGGTGGAGCAGCTTGCCGTCGGCCATCGCAATGATGTCGTCGGAGTAGCAGGACGCGAAGTTGATGTCATGGATGACCAGGACCACCGTCTTGCCGAGTTCGTCCGTGAGCCGCCGGAGCAGCCGCATCATCTCCACGGAGTGCTTCATGTCCAGGTTGTTCAGCGGTTCATCCAGCAGCAGGTAGTCGGTGTCCTGCGCCAGCACCATGGCGATGAAGGCCCGCTGCCGCTGGCCGCCGGAGAGCTCGTCCACAAAGCGGTCCGCCAGGGCGGTCAGGTCAAGGAACGCCATGGCCTGTTCGATCTTCTCCCGGCACTGCGCCGTCGGGCGTCCGCCATTGTGCGGATACCGGCCGAAGCCGACGAGGTCCCGGACGGTCAGGCGGACGGTCAGGTGGTTGTCCTGCCGCAGGATCGCCATCTTCCGGGCCAGGTCCTTGCCGGGGGTGCGGACAACGTCCAGTCCGTCCACGGTCACAGTGCCGGAATCGGCAGGAAGCAGCCGGGCAATCATGGACAGCAGGGTGGACTTGCCGGCACCGTTGGGGCCGATGATTGAGGTGACGCCGCCTTCCTTGATGTGGCAGCTCACCTCATCCACCACGGCGGTGTTCGCGTACGTCTTGGTGACGCCGGTGACCTGGATCATTTGACGGAGCCTTTCAGGAGCAGGATCAGGAAGACGATCCCGCCGACGAATTCGATAACAATGCTCAGGGCCGTGTCGAACGCGAAGATGCGTTCCAGGACCAGCTGCCCGCCCACCAGGGCGATGATGCCGAGCAGGACGGCGATCGGGACCACAGCCGCGTGCTTGAAGTGGGAACAGAGCTGGTAGGCCAGAGACGCCACCAGCAGCCCGAAGAAGGTCACCGGTCCCACCAGGGCGGTCGAGACGGCCACCAGCACCGAACAGATGACGAGGACGATGGTCACCACCCGCTTGTGCTCCACCCCCAGGTTGATTGAGGTTTCCCGGCCCAGGGACAGCACATCCAGCTGGTGGCGCAGCCGCCAAGCCGGAATGCTCACGACCGCCGCGGCGATCAGTGAGTAGCCCAGCAGGGCGCCGTCAACGTTGTTGAAGCTGGCGAAGAACAGGTCCTGCAGGATGATGAACTCGCTCGGCTCGATCAGCCGCTGCAGCAGCGAGGAGACGCCGCGGAACAGGGTGCCCAGCACAATGCCGACCAGCAGCATCAGGTGCAGTGATTTCCCGCCCCCGGTAAAGAGCCAGCGGTAGAGCAGGAAGGAGAAACCCACCATCAGGGCGACTTCCATGCCGTAGCGCAGCGGTTCCGACATGGACAGGACCAGTCCGCCGCCGAAGGTAAAGACCAGGACGGTCTGGATGAGCACATAGAGGGCGTCAAAGCCCATGATCGACGGCGTCAGGATCCGGTTGGCGGTCACGGTCTGGAACAGCACGGTGGAGACGCCGACGGCGTAGGCCACCAGGATCATCGATCCCACCTTGATGGCGCGGCGGGGCAGCACGTAGCCGATGTTCCCGCGCAGGTCGATAGTCATAAAAATGGCCACCAGGACAGCTGCCGCCACCGACAGCAGGATGATCCAGAAGCGGGGGGAGAGTGTCCGGACCGGACGGCGGCGCTGGGCGGTGAGAGCGGAGGGGAGGGCACTGACTGGACTGCTAGGCACGGGCGGAGCGCTTTCTCAGGAGCAGGTAGAGGAACAGGGCGCTGCCGATGGCGGAGACGATGACTCCAACGGGGATCTCATACGGGTAGCGGATGGTCCGGCCGATGATGTCGCAGGCGAGGACGAAGCCCGCCCCGAAGATAGCGACCCAGGGGATGGCGCGGCGGACATTGTCCCCGATCAGAAGGGAGACCAGGTTGGGAACAATCAGCCCCAGGAACGGAACCGATCCAACACTCACCACAACCACGGCGCTGATCAGCGACACGATGATGAGCCCCAAGGTCATGACCCGGTTGTAGTTCAGGCCCAGGTTGGTGGTGAAATCCTGGCCCATGCCGGCCACGGTGAACCGGTCCGCAGCGAGGTAGCCGATGAGCGTCAGTGCACCGACGATCCAGAGCAGCTCGTAGCGTCCGCGCAGCACCCCGGAGAAATCGCCGGTCATCCAGGAGTTCAGGGTCTGCAGCAGGTCGAACCGGTAGGCGAAAAAAGTGGTGACGGCGGCAATCACGCCGCCGAGCATGATTCCCACGAGCGGGACGATCAGTGTGTTGCGCAGTGGAATGCGGCGCAGGACCAGCAGGAAGAGCGCCGTGCCGGCCACGGCAAATACCGTCGCGGTGGACATTTTCAGGAAGAGGGAAGCACCCGGCAGGAAAACGGTGACCACCAGGATGCCCAGGGACGCGGACTCCACTGTGCCCACGGTGGAGGGTTCCACGAACTTGTTGCGTGCCATCAGCTGCATGATGAGCCCGGCCACGCTCAGCGCCATACCGGCCAGGATGATGCTCAGAGTCCGGGGGACCCGGCTGATCCAGAAGATGTCCCAGGCATGTTCGTCACCGGCAAGCAGGGAGCCCAGCGAAACGTCGCTGACACCAACGAACATGCTGACGACGGCGAGCACCAGGACGGCGGTTCCCCCCAGGATCAGCATGGCTGCGGGACCCAGGAACCGCCGTCGTCCGGAAACGGCAGCGGCCCCGGCGGGTGCCGGAGCTGCGGGGGGAGTAATCGTGGTCATAGCGTGTTCCGTCTCCCTCAGCGGCCGGCCTTCCCCTGGGGAAGGCCGGCCGGCAAGGATCTAGCAGGTGGTGTGGACGGTCTAGGCGATGCCGTCCTGGACAGCGCTGACCATGGCGTCAACGTTGTTCAGGCCGTAGCCCACGAGGTACCAGCTGGAGGAATCGAGCATGGTGATGTTGTCGTTCTGGGCAGCCTTGGTGCCCTTGACCAGTTCGTTGTCCAGTACTGCGGAGGCAACTTCGCCGGCGTTGCCCACTGCGACGTCGCGGTCGATGACGAACAGGTGATCCGGGTTGACCTCGGCCACGTATTCGAAGGACACGGATTCGCCGTGCTGGGCTTCGGACTTGATGTCCGCAGCGGTGGCTACACCGAGGACGTCGTGGATCAGGCCGAAACGGGAGCCGGCGCCGTAGGCAGTCATTTCACCGCCGCTGGTCAGGACGATCAGGCCGTTGCCTGCGTCTGCTGCGGTGGCCTTGGTTTCTTCGACCTTGGCGTCCAGGGCAGCAAGCTTCTCTTCAACTTCGGCTTCCTTGCCGAAGATCTCACCGATGATTTCGGTGTTCGAGATGAAGGAATTCCACGGATCCGCAGCGTCGGTGCTGACGTTGATCGTGGGAGCGATCTTGCTCAGTTCCTCATAGGAATCGGATACCCGGCCGGACATGATGATCAGGTCGGGGGCGCCGGCGCTGATGGCCTCGAAGTCGGGCTCCTTCATGCTGCCGATCTTGGCGTAGTCATCCGAGCCGTACTTGGACAGGCTTTCGGGGAAGTTCGCGGCAGGGACACCGTCCACCTCGATGCCCAGGGCATCCAGGGTGTCCAGGGCACCCAGATCGAAGGTGTAGACCGTCTCCGGGTTAACCGGAACCTCGGTGGTTCCCTGCGTGTGCTCGACGGTGACGGTGGTGGGCTCGGCAGCTGCCGGCTCGGCGGCAGCGTCGGTTTCCTGGCCGCACGCGCTCACGGCAAGCAGGGACACGAGGGCGGTTCCGGCAAGCAGCCGGGACTTCAGGGTCGTCTTCACGAGTGGGTGCTCCAGTTTGTTTCTCAAAGGATGCGCCGCCTGCCGGATGCCTCCGCCATTAGGACACAAAATCGTTGGCTAATTTTTGCGCGCCCTTGAAAACTATCCGGTTAGGCAAGGCTAAGCAACTTGAGGGCGGGGTGCAGGTAACAGAAAGCCCGGCTGCCGCAGGGGCGCCCAAAGCACGCACTCACGATTCCCTCAAGGATTGTTGGCACTCACCTTGACCGAGTGCTAACGGTTGCATAAAGTCGGACCTAGCACTCGCCATGTGAGGGTGCTAACTCCTGAGGGAAGCGTTCACCGGCACCCGCGACGACGGCAAGCGCCTACCGACGGTCCACAAACCCGTTAGTAACTAAGCAAAGGAGAGCCCGAGTGTCGGTCTCTATTAAGCCCCTTGAGGATCGCATCGTTGTTCGCCCGCTCGAAGCTGAGCAGACCACGGCCTCCGGCCTGGTCATCCCGGACACCGCAAAGGAAAAGCCGCAGGAAGGCGAAGTCGTAGCAGTCGGCCCCGGCCGCGTAGACGACAACGGCAACCGTGTGCCGATCGATGTCGCCGAGGGCGACGTCGTCATCTACTCCAAGTACGGCGGAACCGAGGTCAAGCAGGGCGGCCAGGAATACCTGGTGCTCTCCGCACGCGACGTGCTGGCCATCGTCGTCAAGTAATTCTTTGAAGACCCCGGCCAGATTCGGCCGGGGTTTTCTTTTGTAGATGCAGATGTAGTTGTCGGAAAGGACACACACATGGCAAAGCAGTTGGAGTTCAACGACTCCGCCCGTCGTTCACTGGAAGCCGGTGTCGACAAGCTCGCCAACACGGTCAAGGTCACCCTCGGCCCGCGCGGCCGCAACGTTGTGCTCGCCAAGACGTGGGGCGCCCCCACCATCACCAACGACGGCGTCACGATCGCCCGCGAAGTTGAGCTGGACGACCCGTATGAGAACCTTGGCGCGCAGCTGGCCAAGGAAGTCGCCACCAAGACCAACGACGTCGCCGGTGACGGCACCACCACCGCCACCGTCCTGGCCCAGGCCCTCGTGAAGGAAGGCCTGCGCAACGTGGCAGCCGGCGCAGCACCGGGCGCCCTCAAGCACGGCATCGAAACTGCCGTCGAGGCCGTCGCCGCGCGCCTGCTGGAAAACGCCCAGGAAGTAGAGGGCAACCAGGTTGCCCACGTCGCCGCCATCTCCGCGCAGAGCGAAGAAATCGGCGAACTGCTGGCCAAGGCTTTCGACACGGTCGGCAAGGACGGCGTCATCACGATCGAAGAGTCCTCTTCGACCTCCACCGAACTGGTCATCACCGAAGGCATGCAGTTCGACAAGGGTTACCTCTCGCCCTACTTCGTGACCGATCCGGAACGCCAGGAAGCCGTCCTCGAAGACGCGCTCATCCTGATCAACTCCGGCAAGATCTCTTCGGTCGCCGAATTCCTTCCCCTGCTGGAGAAGGCACTGCAGGCCTCCAAGCCGCTGTTCATCATTGCCGAAGATGTTGACGGTGAAGCCCTGTCCACCCTGGTGGTCAACAAGATCCGCGGCACGCTGAACGTGGTTGCCGTCAAGGCTCCGGGCTTCGGAGACCGCCGCAAGGCCATGATGCAGGACATCGCGACCCTCACCGGCGCGCAGGTCGTGTCTCCGGACCTCGGCCTGAAGCTGGACCAGGTTGGCCTTGAGGTGCTGGGCTCCGCCCGCCGCATCACGGTCACCAAGGATCACACGACCATCGTCGACGGCTCCGGTTCCGAAGCTGACGTCGCGGACCGTGTGGCCCAGATCCGTGCCGAAATCGAGCGCACGGATTCCGACTGGGACCGCGAGAAGCTCCAGGAGCGCCTGGCTAAGCTCTCCGGCGGCATCGGCGTCATCAAGGTCGGCGCCGCAACCGAAGTTGAGCTGAAGGAAAAGAAGCACCGGATCGAAGACGCCGTGTCCTCGACCCGTGCCGCCCTGGAAGAAGGCATTGTGGCCGGCGGCGGTTCCGCGCTGGTCCACGCTGCCCGCGCCCTGGACACCGATGCCAACGTCACCAAGCTCGAAGGCGACGCCGCCACCGCGGTTGGCCTGGTCCGCCGCGCCCTGGCGCAGCCGCTGCGCTGGATCGCCGAGAACGCCGGTGCCGAAGGCATGGTTGTTGTTTCCAAGGTAGGTGAGCTCGAAGTCAACAACGGCTTCAACGCCGCCACCGGCGAATACGTCAACCTGATCGAAGCCGGCGTCATCGACCCCGTCAAGGTCACCCGGTCGGCGCTGCGCAACGCTGCTTCGATCGCTGCCCTGGTCCTCACGACCGAGGCACTGGTTGTTGAAAAGCCCTCCGACGAGGGCGATGACCACGGTCACCAGCACTAGTTTCAGCTGAGCAAAAAGGCCCGGCCAGGCGCAGGATTTCTGCGTTCGGCCGGGCCTGTTTGTGTCCTGCGTCCCGTGGCTGGGCACTGCGCGGATTCCAGCTCTGTGCGAACGGCAGGTAAACTCTTGCGGTATTTACCATGTCGAAAGGACACCCGCAAGTGTCAGCACCTGAGCAGCACGCTGCCGCTTCGCGCCACGCCGCCCGCCCCGAAGCAGCAGCGAAGTCCGGCACCACCGCCACCCCGGCAGCATCAGCCCCCACCGAACGGCGCTACCGCCCCGAAGTCCAGGGCCTCCGAGCCCTCGCCGTGGTGCTGGTGGTCCTCTACCACGTGTGGCTTGGACGGGTTTCCGGGGGAGTGGACATCTTCCTGCTGATTTCGGCCTTCCTGCTCACCGGCTCCTTCGTCCGCAAAGCCGAAACCGGCCGCGCCCTGGCCCTGGGCCGCTACTGGCTGCACCTGTTCAAGCGCCTGCTGCCCGCCGTCGTCGTAGTGCTGCTTGCCGTCCTTACGGCGGCCGCATCCCTCCTGCCGGCCAGCGCCTGGCAGGACGTCATCGGCCAGGCATGGTCCTCGCTCTTCTATGTCCAGAACTGGACCCTGGCCAACAATGCCGTGGACTACCTCGCCGCGGACCACAGCGCCGCGAGCCCGCTCCAGCATTTCTGGTCCCTGTCCATCCAGGGCCAGGTCTTTATCCTCTGGCCGCTGATCTTCGCCGCAGCCCTTCCGGCGGCCAAGCTGCTCCGACGCAGCTACCGGTCCGTGCTGGCCGTGACCTTCGGCACCATTTTCGCTGCCTCGCTGGTGTTCTCGATCTGGGAAACCAGCACCAACCAGGCCTACGCCTACTTCGATACCCGGACCAGGCTTTGGGAATTCGCGCTCGGCTCACTGCTGGCGCTGGCCCTGCCTTACCTGCAGCTGAACCGCCGCCTGCGGATCGTCCTGGGCTGGGTGGGTGTGGCCGCCATGCTCAGCTGCGGCATCATCCTGCAGGTCCAGCAGCAGTTCCCGGGCTACCTCGCGCTGTGGCCCACCCTTGCCGCAGCCATGATCATCACCGCCGGAGACACCGGCAGCAGCCGGGGTGCGGACCGCTGGCTGAAGGCAAAACCGCTGGTGAAGCTGGGGGACAACTCCTACGCCCTTTACCTGTGGCACTGGCCCATCCTGGTCTTCTGGCTCGTCGCCTCCGGGCAGCAGAATGCCGGCATCATCGACGGCGCGGTGGTGATCGCGGTTTCCCTGGTGCTGGCGGTCCTGACAACCAAGCTGGTCGAAGGCCCGCTGCGCGGCTGGTCCTGGCCCGAAGCGGCGTCCTGGCGCTCCGCCGTCGTCCTCGCTGCGTCGTTTGCCGTGGTCGCGGCACCGCTGGCGGGCTGGCAGGCCAAGGTCACCGCGGACGCCGAAGCCGTCCGGCTGCAGAGCATCGCGGACAACCCCGGCGCCCTGGCGCTGGATCCGGCCTTCGAATTCGCCGCCTCAACCAGCGCCCTGGTGAAGCCTTCACCGGCGGACATGGACCAGGAATGGGCGCAGCTGGACGAATCCTGCGGAGCGGATTTCGCGCCCGCGGACGACTCCGTCCTGGCGGACTCCTGCAAGCAGATCGGCAGCGCCGAGGGGGCCAAAAAGACCATTGTGGTCCTGGGCGACTCGCACTCCATGCAGTGGTCCGCGGCTCTGCGGCCGATTGCGCTGGCCAACGACTGGCACGTGGTCACCGTCCTGAAAATGGGCTGCCGCTACGGTGACGAGGATCCGGAACGCTCACCGGAATGCAACGCGTTCAACCAGGCGGCCAGGGACTACGTCCTGGAAAAGGCACCCGACGCAGTGTTCACCGTGGCTTCGGTCACCAAGGAATCCCGTCCTGATGAAATGCTGGCCGGAGGCTACGACGAGGGCGTGCGCGGCTTCGCCGAAGCGGGAATCTCCGTGCTGGCCATGCGGGATAACCCGCGGTTCGAATTCGATATGTTCAAGTGCCTGGAAGAGAACGGTTTCGCGGCCGATGCGTGCCAGGTGCCGCGCGGCGACGTCCTGGCGGAAGTCTCGCCGCTGGAAGGGCTGGAGGAACGGATTCCCGGCGTCCAGGTCCTGGATATGTCCGACCTGCTCTGCATTGACGGCACCTGCCCGGGAATCATCGGGAATGTGATCGTCTACAAGGACCATGACCACCTCAACCGCACCTACATGGAGACCACGTCCCATGTGCTGGCCGAACGCATCCTCGAAGCCACCGGCTGGGAGGGGACCACGGTCCCGGAGTCGGCCTAACCGGTGCCGGGCGGGAGAAGCCCCGGGAATAGGGCGCCCCGCCGGTTTCGTTCTACGATTGAATGTAACGCGGCCGTGATGCTCCGGCCCTCCCCACACTCTCCGGTCCTGAAAGAGGCGCGAACTTGAGCCAGCAGTCCCCAGAACACGATCCGTTCGGCTTCATCGGTCTTACCTACGACGATGTCCTCCTGCTGCCCGGCCCCACGGACGTGATCCCGTCCGAGGCTGACACCAGCTCCCGCCTCAGCAAGCGGATCACGGTCCAGACCCCGCTGCTGTCCGCTGCGATGGACACCGTGACCGAATCCCGGATGGCCATCGCCATGGCCCGCCACGGCGGCCTCGGGGTGATCCACCGCAACCTGTCCATCACCGACCAGGCTGAGCACGTGGACCGCGTCAAGCGCAGCGAATCCGGCATGATCACCAACCCGGTCACGATCTACCCGGAAGCAACGCTGGCGGAACTCGATGACCTGTGCGCCCACTTCCGGGTCTCCGGCCTGCCCGTCGTGGACCCGGACAACAAGCTCCTGGGTATCGTGACCAACCGCGACACCCGCTTCATTCCGCGCTCCGAGTACGCCACCCGCACGGTCGGGGAAGTCATGACCCGGATGCCGCTGATCACCGGACGCGTGGGCATCACACCCGAGGAAACCGTCGAGCTGCTCGGCAAGAACCGGATTGAAAAACTCCCGCTGGTGGACGACGCCGGCCGCCTGCAGGGCCTGATCACGGTCAAGGACTTCGACAAGGCCGAGCAGTACCCGCTGGCCACCAAGGACGACGAGGGCCGGCTCCGTGTCGGTGCCGCCGTCGGGTTCTTCGGCGACGGTTACGAGCGGGCGATGACGCTGGTCGAGGCCGGCGTCGACATCCTGGTGGTGGACACCGCGAACGGCCACAGTGCAGGCGTCCTGGAGATGATTGCCCGGCTGAAGAAGGATCCGGCTGCCGCGCACGTCGACGTCATCGGCGGACAGGCCGCCACCCGTGAGGGCGCACAGGCCCTGATCGACGCCGGTGCGGACGCCATCAAGGTGGGCGTGGGCCCGGGCTCCATCTGCACCACCCGCGTTGTTGCCGGTGTTGGCGTTCCGCAGATCACCGCCATCTACGAAGCCGCAAAGGCAGCCATTCCCGCAGGCGTGCCGGTGATCGCCGACGGCGGCCTGCAGTACTCGGGCGACATCGGCAAGGCCATCGTGGCCGGCGCTGACACCGTGATGCTCGGCGGCCTGCTCGCCGGCTCGGCCGAGAGCCCCGGCGACCTTGTCTTCGTCAACGGCAAGCAGTTCAAGACCTACCGCGGCATGGGGTCCCTGGGCGCCATGCAGACCCGCGGGAAGAACACGTCCTACTCCAAGGACCGCTACTTCCAGGCAGACGTCCCCAGCGACGAGAAGCTGATCCCGGAAGGCATTGAAGGCCAGGTGCCGTACCGCGGCCCGCTCTCCGCCGTCGCGCACCAGCTGGTCGGCGGCCTGCGCCAGACCATGTTCTACACCGGCGCGCACACCATTCCCGAGCTCAAGGCCAAGGGGCGGTTCGTCCGGATCACCCCCGCCGGGCTGAAGGAATCCCACCCGCACGACATCATGATGACCGCCGAGGCGCCGAACTACGGCCGCCGCTAGGCACCTGCTCCATGACGAAGCGGGCACCGTTCCACAGGGACGGTGCCCGCTTCCTTTTTGGTCTGGGATAACCTAGAGCAGTGACTAACGAGATAGAGATTGGCCGAGGCAAGCGTGGGCGCAGAGCCTACTCCCTGGATGACGTAGCGATTGTGCCGTCCCGGCGCACCCGCGATCCGCAGGACGTCTCGGTCAACTGGCAGATAGACGCCTACCAGTTCGAGATGCCGGTGATCGGCGCTCCCATGGACTCGGTGATGTCCCCGGCAACGGCCATTGCCCTTGGCCGGCTTGGCGGACTCGGCGTCCTGAACCTCGAGGGCCTGTGGACCCGTTACGAGGATCCGCAGCCGGTCCTGGACGAGATTGCCGTCCTGAGCGAAGAGAACTTCAACCCGGCTGCCACCCGCCGGCTGCAGGAAATCTACGCGGCACCCATCCGTGCCGAACTGATCACCTCCCGCCTGGCCGAGGTCCGCGAAGCCGGAGTCACCGTGGCAGGGTCACTGACGCCGCAGCGCACCCAGGAGTTCTACAAGACCGTCCTGGCCGCGGGCGTGGACATCTTCGTCATCCGCGGAACCACCGTCTCCGCCGAGCACGTCTCCAAAAACGCCGAACCGCTGAACCTCAAGCAGTTCATCTACGAACTCGACGTCCCCGTCATCGTGGGCGGTGCCGCCGGCTACACCCCGGCGCTGCACCTGATGCGCACCGGCGCTGCCGGCGTCCTGGTTGGTTTCGGCGGGGGAGCGACGACGACGACGCGGCGTGCCCTGGGCATCCACGCGCCGATGGCCACTGCGATCTCCGACATCGCCGAAGCGCGCCGGGACTACATGGACGAGTCCGGCGGCCGCTATGTGCACGTGATTGCCGACGGCGGCATGGGCACCAGCGGCGACATCATCAAGGCCATCGCCATGGGCGCCGACGCAGTGATGCTCGGTTCCGCCCTGGCCCGCGCCGAAGAAGCCCCCGGACGGGGCTGGCACTGGGGCCAGGAAGCGCACCACAGCGAACTGCCGCGCGGAGACAGGGTCCATCTGGACACCGTCGGCCCGCTCCAGGAAGTGCTGTGGGGTCCGTCGCACCATACCAACGGGACATCGAATCTGATGGGTGCACTAAGGCGGGCAATGGCCACTACCGGCTACTCTGATCTAAAGGCCTTCCAGCGCATCGATGTGCTGGTCTCGCCCTACCTGTACAACACCTGAGCACATCCTCCCCGGTACCCGGGGGCACGCTTCAGAGAGGAATCTTGACCATGGCTACAGATGCTCTAAGTCCGGAATACCGCGAAGCTGCCCTCGAGAAACTGCGTGCCACCGCCCAACCCGGCGGTGAGCTGGACATCCTGATCGTCGGCGGCGGCGTGGTGGGTGCCGGGGCGGCGCTCGACGCCGTGACCCGCGGCTTGAAGGTCGGCATGGTGGAAGCCCGGGACTGGGCCTCAGGAACCTCCTCCCGGTCCTCGAAGCTGATCCACGGCGGTCTGCGGTACCTGGAAATGCTTGATTTCGCGCTGGTGCAGGAAGCCCTGAAGGAACGCGGCCTGCTGATCCAGCGGATTGCCCCGCACCTGGTCAAGCCGGTGCCCTTCCTGTATCCGCTGACCAAGCGGGTCATCGAGCGGCCGTACGTCGGCGCCGGAATCCTGCTCTACGACACCATGGGACTGACCTCGGGCAATTCCCGCGGGGTGCCCATGCACAAGCACCTCAGCCGGCGTTCGACCCTCCGGGCGGCTCCCAGCCTCAAGGACGACGCCATGATCGGCTCGATCCGCTATTACGACGCGCAGGTCGACGACGCACGCTACGTGGCCAACATGGTCCGCACCGCAGTGCATTACGGCGCTGCCGCCGCGAACCGGCTCGCCGTCGTCGACTTCCTCCGGGAGGGCGAGCGTGTGGTCGGAGCCCGGGTCCGGGACCAGGAAAGCGGGGAAGAGTTCGACATCTTCGCCCAGCAGGTGGTCAACGCCACCGGCGTCTGGACCGATGAAACCCAGGCCATGGTCACGGACCGCGGCCAGCTGAAGGTCCGGGCCTCGAAGGGCATCCACCTTGTGGTGCCGCGGGACCGGATCCAGTCCACCGTGGGCATGATTCTCCGCACCGAGAAGTCCGTGCTCTTCGTGATCCCGTGGGGACGGCACTGGATCGTCGGCACCACAGACACCGACTGGAACCTGGACAAGGCGCACCCGGCCGCAACGTCGGCGGACATTGACTACCTCCTCGAACACGTCAACCGGGTCCTGAAACGGCCCCTGACCCGCGAGGACGTCGAAGGCGTGTACGCCGGGCTGCGGCCCCTGCTGGCGGGCGAGAACGATTCCACTGCCAAGCTCTCCCGCGAACACGTCGTGGCGCACCCCGTACCGGGGCTGGTGGTCGTCGCCGGCGGAAAGTGGACCACCTACCGGGTGATGGCAAAGGACGCTGTGGACGAGGCAGCACGGGCCTTGGACGAAAAGGTCCCCGAGAGCTGCACCCAGACGATTCCGCTGCTCGGTGCCGTCGGCTACAAGGCCGCCTGGAACAAACGCCACCGTACGGCGGAGGACTACGGCATCCATGTGGTGCGGGTGGAGCACCTGCTCAACCGCTACGGCTCCCTGGCCGGCGAAGTGCTGGACCTGATTGCCGCGGACCCGACCCTCGGCGAGCCCCTGCCCGGCGCGGATGACTACCTGCGCGCCGAAGTTGTGTACGCCACCACGCACGAAGGTGCCCGCCACATCGAGGACGTTCTGGCCCGCCGGACCCGGATCTCCATCGAGTCCTGGGACCGTGGTGTCTCCGCAGCTCCGGTCGTCGCCAAGCTGATGGCTCCGGTGCTGGGCTGGGATGAACAGCGGGTTGAAAGCGAGGTCCGGCACTACCTGGCCCGGGTGGAGGCAGAGCGCCTGAGCCAGGAACAGCCGGACGACGTTTCCGCCGATGCTGCCCGGCTGGCCGTCCAGGACATCGCGCCCCCGCGCTGAACGGCATGCAAGCATGAGCGATCTGAGTCTGAATCAGTATGACGCGGTCCTGACGGAACCGGAGATGGTCATCCTGGACCTGGAGGCCAAAGACCGGACCGATGCTGCCGCCCAGCTTGCCGAGCGGATGTACAAGCAGGGCCGGCTGACCGATCTGCAGGGCTTCCTGAAGGACGTCACGGCCAGGGAACACCAGATGGCCACCGGGCTTCCCGGCGGAATCGGTCTGCCGCATGCCCGGAGCGAGTACGCGGTCAAGACCTCGATCGCCGTGGGTATCTGCAAATACGGGCACCGGCTGGACTTCGGGGCGTTGGACGGCCCGGCTAGCGTGGTGCTGCTGATTGCGACGCCCGCCGCCTCCTATTCCGAGCATCTTGAGGTCCTGGCCACCCTCGCCCGGTCGCTGTTCCGGCCGGCTTTCCGCGAATCCCTGCGCCGGGCCCAGGACCCGGAGGTTATTGCGGAACTGATCAATTCCTCGCTGGTGTTCTTTGACCATTGACCGCCCGGCGACCGGGCATTCGGTTTTCTACACAAGTACGAAGTACCGTTAAGCCGTGCTTAAGACTGCCCTGCAACTACGCTGGATCGCCGGCCTGATCCTTGCTCTGGCCATTTCCACCGTCTTCGTGCTCCTCAGCGAGTGGCAGTTTTCCTCCGCTGAGAATGAGGGCGCCCCGCCGGCAGCGACCACGGAGGAGGTCCGCCCGCTCACCGAGGTCTTCACCCCGGGGGAGCCGCTTTACGCCACCCAGGCCGATCAGATGGTCTCTTTTACCGGCTCCTTCCAGCCCGCAGACCAGGTCCTGGTTCCGAACCGCCTGCAGGACGGCGAGGAAGGCTACTGGGTGGTCACGGCCTTCGCCGTCGACGGCGCACCCGGGGATACGCTGATCCCGGTCGTCCGCGGCTGGACCGACGACTCGTCCAACGCAGGCACCGCCCCGGAGGGCGGCGTCGAAATCACCGGGCGGCTCCTGCCCTCTGAGGCACCGGTCGCCGGTCCCCAGCCCGACGGGACAGTGGGCGCACTTTCCAGTGCGGAGCTCGCGAACATCTGGGACGAACCCCTCTATTCCGCGTTCGTCACGGCACACGAGACGCAGGCTGCCGGCCAGCAGGGCCCGGCCAGCGAGCTGGAAACCGTCGTCACAGGACCGCAGCCGCAGGAAAAGACCGTCAACTGGCTGAACATCTTCTACGCAGTGGAATGGTTCGTTTTTGCCGGGTTCGCTGTGTTCCTCTGGTGGCGTCTGCTCGCCGACTCCTACCAGCGCAGCCTCGAAGACGATGACGACTATGAAGACGATGACGAGTACGACGATGCACCTGAAGACGACCAGTCCGGCGGAGAGCTGCCGCCCGGACCAACTAGCAGTGAGGTAAAGAAGTGAGCGATCCCGCAGTCACCAAGAAGCCGAGGCCCCGGAAAAAGAAGCGCCGGTTCGGCGGAACCCACGCCCAGATCCGTTCTGCCCTGACCTTCTACAAGATCTCCTCATGGGTGACGGGCGTTTTCCTGCTGCTGCTGGTCGCCGAAATGATCATGAAGTACGCGCTGGACATCCCCCCGGTGATGCTCGGCGGCCTGAACCTGTACACGGCGGTGCTGATCGCCCACGGCTGGCTCTACGTGGTTTACCTGTTCGCGGACTTCAGGATCTGGCAGATGATGCGCTGGCCGTTCGCAAAATTCATTGTGATTGCCCTGGGCGGTGTTGTGCCGTTCCTCTCCTTCATCGTGGAGAGCCGGACCCACAAGCAGGTGCTGGCCGAGCTGGAAGCCCACCCCGAAGCGGCCAAGCGCTACTAGCGGCAGAGCCGGACCGGCCGCGCACCGCGGCCGGTCCCGCCCGCGATGTGCGGTGGCGGCACTCAGGCGACTATCCTTGAAACCGTGACTAATCCCGCGACTGCTCCCATAGAAGAGCGCCCCGTCCTGGTTGTAGACTACGGTGCCCAGTACGCCCAGCTGATTGCCCGGCGCGTGCGCGAAGCCGATGTTTACTCCGAGGTTGTGCCGCACACCTACAGCACTGAAGCGCTGCTGGCCAAGAACCCCGCAGCCATTATTCTGTCCGGCGGACCCTCCAGCGTCTACGCCGAGGGTGCACCGAAAATCGATCCCGCGCTCTTCGAAGCCGGGGTGCCGGTCTTCGGCATCTGCTACGGCTTCCAGGCAATGGCCGCCGCACTCGGCGGCAAGGTCGCCGAGACCGGCCTGCGCGAATACGGTTCCACGGACGCCAAGACCGTCAACGGTGCCCGCTCCATCCTCGAAGGCACTCCGGACCACCAGAACACCTGGATGAGCCACGGGGACAGCGTCCAGGAAGCTCCTGAGGGCTTCGATGTGCTGGCCAGCACCGCCGGCGCGCCGGTGGCCGCTTTCGCCAACGAGGAGAAGCGGCTCTACGGCGTGCAGTGGCACCCCGAGGTCAAGCACTCCGCCCACGGGCAGCAGGTCCTGGAGAACTTCCTGTTCAAGGGCGCCCGCCTGGACCGCAGCTGGACCACCGGCAACATTGTCGACGAGCAGGTCGAGCGGATCCGCGAACAGATCGGCTCCTCCCGGGTCATCTGCGGTCTTTCCGGCGGCGTCGACTCCGCCGTGGCAGCTGCCCTGGTCCAGCGCGCCGTCGGCGACCAGCTGACCTGTGTCTTCGTGGACCACGGCCTGCTCCGTGAAGGTGAGGCAGAGCAGGTGGAACGCGACTTCGTCGCCGCCACCGGCGTCAACCTCTACGTCGCCAACGAACAGGAGCGTTTCCTGAGCGCCCTCGCCGGCGTCACCGATCCGGAAACGAAGCGCAAGATCATTGGCCGTGAGTTCATCCGCGCCTTCGAAGAAGCCGAGCGTGCCATCATGGCCGAGGCCAAGGCCGCCGGCGAACCGATCCGCTTCCTGGTTCAAGGCACCCTGTACCCCGACGTCGTCGAATCCGGCGGCGGCGAAGGTGCGGCGAACATCAAGAGCCACCACAACGTGGGCGGCCTGCCGGAAGACATGCAGTTCGAACTGGTCGAGCCGCTGCGCCTGCTGTTCAAGGACGAGGTCCGTGCCGTGGGCCGCGAGCTCGGCCTGCCCGCCGAAATCGTTGGCCGCCAGCCGTTCCCCGGCCCCGGACTCGGTATCCGCATCATCGGCGAGGTCAACCAGGAACGCCTGGACCTGCTGCGCCGGGCAGACGCGATTGCCCGCGCCGAGCTCACCGCTGCCGGCCTGGATGACGAGGTCTGGCAGATGCCGGTAGTGCTGCTGGCTGATGTCCGCAGCGTCGGAGTCCAGGGTGACGGCCGCACCTACGGCCATCCCATCGTCCTGCGTCCGGTGTCCAGCGAAGACGCCATGACGGCGGACTGGTCGCGGCTGCCGTATGACCTGCTGGCCCGGATTTCGAACCGGATCACCAACGAGGTGGACGGTGTGAACCGCGTGGTGCTCGACGTGACGAGCAAGCCGCCGGGAACCATCGAGTGGGAGTAGCATCATAAACGCGGGGGACGGCTGAACAAGCCGTCCCCCGCGTTGCTATCCGGAGCTATCGAGGTCAGAGGAGATAGCTTGGAAGGTATGCCAGTTTGGTCAAGATCGTCGCGCGGAAGTGCAGGAAAGAGGACACCAGTGTCTGAGCAGAATCCCGGGGAAAAGGCCTCGGACTTCCTGCTGCCGTGGCTGGCCGGGCTCGGCCAGCATGCGGGGTCGGACACGCTGCTGCACTACACGGTCTCGGCGGAAAACAGCATCGACCTGACCCACGCGCACCCCTCCGGCCTGGCCCAGCTGCTCGCCGGGCGGCGCACCCGGCTCTCCACCCTGCTGCGCGACGCCGACCATTACCGGACGGCGATGCGGGCTGCCCGGGCGCTCCGGGCGAAAATCTACGAACTGGGCTCCGACCGGGGGCTCGACGTCGGATACCTCGCAGCGGGCACTGCCTCCTGGCGCTATGCATCCGATGACGCAGTGCGGCCGGAATCCCTGACCGCACCGGTGCTGCTGACACCGGTGTCGCTCACGGTTCACCCCTCCCAGGACGACTACGAACTCCAGCTCACCGGCAAGGCCGAGCTGAACCCGGCCCTGGTCCGGCACCTGCAGGTCCAGCAGGGCCTGGACGTCGACGCCGACGTGCTGGCCCGGCTTGCCTACGGCACCGCCCGGTTCGATCCGCACCCGGTCCTGGACCGGCTGCGTGCCCTCGCCGAGGGTGTGCGCGGAATGAACATCGAACACCGGATCCTCGTTTCGACCTTCGCTGACCTCCCTGACCTTGCCGAGGATACGGCGCTGGACCCCAGCCACCCTGTTCTCCGCGCCCTGATGGAATCCGCTCTCAACGGGCAGGCGCAGCCCTCCGAACCCGGCGACCCAGGGCTTCCCCCGCTCGACGAACGCTCCCCGGCCGATGAACTGCTGGTGCTTGACGCCGACCGCGAGCAGCAGGACGTCCTGGACCTGATCGGTGCAGGAGAATCCCTGGTGGTTTCCGCGCCGCCCGGCACCGGGCAGACACAGACCGTGATCAACGCGGCCGCAGCGCTGGTGAACGCCGGGAAGTCCGTGCTGGTGGTCGCCGAACGCCGCAGCACGCTGAACGAATTCGTCTCCGGACTGGATGCACTGAACCTGGGATCCCTGGTCCTGCAGGCCAATACCGGCCTGAACGAGGAGCAGCTGCGCGACCGGCTGGTCAGGGCAATTGTCCGCAACGAAAAAGCCGTGGAACCCAACCTGGGCAACCTTCACAAGGTACTGGCCGAAAGCCGGCACCAGCTCAGGGACCATGTGAAGTCCCTGCATAACGTCCGCCAGCGCTGGGGCTGCTCGCCCTACCAGGCGATGCAGTCATTGGCCGAGCTGACCTCCATGAACCCGGCCCCGGCCACGACCGTCCGGCTCAAGCGCAGCGTGCTGGACAGCATCACCGACCGCACCGAGCTGACCGGGCGCCTCCGCCGCGCCGCCGAGCTGGGCAGCTTTTCCCGCGCCGCCGTTTCCAGCCCGTGGTTCGGCGCCAAGCTGCTCAACCGCAAGGAAACCGAAGCAGCGCACAAGCTTTCCGAGGAACTGGCCGAGGCGCTGCCCCGCCTGCGCGAACGGGTCCAGGAAGTCGCGGAACATTCCCAGATCAGCCTGGGTGAGACCTTTGCGCAGTGGGGCGAGCAGCTGGAACTGCTGGTCGCCGTGCGCGAGAGCCTGGACAAGTTCACCCCGGACATTTTCGACCGTCCGGTGACCGACCTCATTTCCGCGACCGCGTCCTCCTCCTGGCGCAGGGAGCATGGCGTGGACATGAGTTCCATGACCCGCTCCCGGCTGCGCCGGGTCGCCAAGGAGTACATCCGTCCCGGGGTCCATATTTCGGACCTGCATACCTCCCTCGTCCTGGTCCAGCAGCAGCGGGTGACCTGGTCGCGGTATGCCACCACCCAGCGCCACCCCTCCGTGCCGACCGGACTCGCGGACCTGAACGGCACGTTCCTGGCCGTGAAGGAACAGCTGGAAACGCTGACCGGAATCCTGGCCCAGACACCGGACAAACCGGAACTCTCGGCGCAGTCGCTGGATGAGCTGGAAAAAAGGCTCCATGCCCTGGCCGGGGATAAGGAAACCCTGGAAACCCTGCCCGAGCGGACCCTGCTCGTGGACGAGATGCGGGACCAGGGCCTCGGCGAACTGCTGGACGACCTCGAAGCCAGGGAAGTCACACCGCGGCAGGTGGGCTACGAGCTGGAGCTGGCCTGGTGGCAGTCCGCCCTCGAAGCCATGATCAGCGGGGACGACTACCTCGCCATGTCCGACGGCGACAGCCTGCGCCGGCTGGAAGCGGAATACCGGCTGGCCGATAACGCGCACATCGCCTCAGGCTCCTCACGGCTGCGCTGGGCACTCTCCCGGCGCTGGCACGACGGGATTAAATCCAAGGCGCACGCCGCCGGACGGCTCAAGGAAACCATCAAGTCAGGTCCGCTGAGTGTTGAATCGCTGGGCACCCAGTCCGAAGACCTCGTCACCTCCCTGCTTCCCATCTGGGCTGCCAGTCCGCTGCTGCTGCCCATGCTGCTGCCCGGCAGCCGGCGGTTTGACGCTCTGCTCATCCTCGACGCGGAATCCGTCAGCCTGCAGGCTGCCGTACCCGCCATCGCACGGGCCAGCCAGGTCATCGCCTTCGGCGACGGCTGCCTGGGCGGCCCGCGTCCCTTTACCATCGATGTGCAGGCACAGCCGGCCGGTGAGGACCTGCCCAGCGTCTTCGACGCCCTCCAGCGGATCCTGCCCAGCCGCTCCCTGTCCACCGTGTACCGGGGGACCGACAAGCACCTGCTGAAGCAGCTGAGCGACGAGTTCTACGGCGGGCGGCTCGCGTGGGTACCCCGCGGCGACGAAGTGACCACCGGCGAACGCCCGCTGACCGTGGAGTACCTCGCCGACGGAACGGGCATGCCCAGCGCCGACCACGAAGGCGTTGAAAGCGTTGCCGCCGAGGTCAACCGTGTGGTGGACCTGGTTTTCGAGCACGTCAGGCGGCGGCCCAGCCAGTCCCTGGCCGTGATTACTGCCAGTTCCAGGCACGCCGTCCGGGTCGCCGAGGCGATCCGGGTCCAGATGGCGAACTTCCCCTGGGCTGCTGACTTCTTCGCCCCCGGGGCCGAGTCCTTCCGCGTGGTTCCTGCCGACCGGGCATCGGGTCTGGTCCGGGACGCCGTGATCTTCTCCCTCGGCTTCGGCCGGACGCCCCATGGCCGTGCCCTGCACAACTTCGGGCTGCTTTCCGAACCGGAAGGCCGCGGCCGGTTTGTGAATGCGATGACCCGGGCCCGGCAGAGGCTGCATGTCCTGACCTGTTTCCAGCCCGCAGACCTGGATGAATCACGCCTGGGCCACGGAGCCCTCGATTTCTACCGGCTGATTGTGCGTGAGCTCTCCGGAAAGCCGGCAGCCCCGGCGGAGACACTTCCCACCGGCGGCTCGATCATGTCCGATGACCCGCTGGTCGCGGACCTCGTCGGCCGGCTCCGCTCCCGCGGTGCACGCGTCTGGGACCACTACGACGGTGTGATCGACATCGTTGCGACAGTGGAGCGGCAGGGCGAGTCGGATACTGCGGTCCCGATGGCGATCGAGTCCGACGGCACGGCACGGTACCGGAGCATGAGCGTCCGGGAACGCAGCCGCCTTCGTCCGCAGCTGCTGGAGCGCCTGGGCTGGCGTTACATGCCGCTGTGGACCATTGAGGTATTCACCGATCCCTCAGCCTGCGCCGACCTGGTGGGCCGGTACCTTGGCCTGCGGCCGCCGGAAACCCAGCCGGAACCGGTCCGCGCCGCCAGCGCCGCCGGGAGCCGGAGCATTGTCACCCCGCACGGGAGCACCCGTATCCGCCAGCGTTCCGCTGAGGAAACCAGCTCCGGCCGGGAAACCGCTCCGGGCGGGGAATCAAACCCAGCCATCAGCGCTGCCGCGAAAGCTGCCGCAGCTGTGGCCGGTGGAAGTGATAGAGGCAATGAAGGAAAGACACCAGCAAACTGATCCGGCCGGCGCCGCTGATCCGGGGACAGACCCGGAGAGGTCTGGCAGCCCGCAGGAATCAGCCCGGAACCAGCAGCCGGAAGACTCGGCGAAAGCCCGGCCTGAAGCCCGGTCCGAGGCCCTGCCCGAGGCCCGGGACGAGGTCGCCGGCGCGGTAGCTGCCCCGGGGAAGCGCCGGTCCCGCCGCAGCACGGCGGCGCCGGCAACCCTGCGGCGCGCTGCGGAACTGATCCAGTCGGCCCCGGCCGGCCCCCGGAGTACCGGTAAACCCCCGGGAGGGCCCGGCGTCGGCGCCCGCCCTGCCCAGTCAGGCCGCCAGGCAGGCCGCCAGGCAGACCGCCAGGCAGGCCGTCAGGCAGGCCGTCAGGCCGAGGCACCCGGCAACACCGGTCAGTCCGCGGGCGCAGGCAACACCGGTCAGTCCGCGGGGGCATGCCTTCCACGGCTGGCCCGTGAAGATGATCCCCGCGCCTGGGGTGACCAGCCGGATGACAGTGCTCAGTGGCTGCGCGAGCAGCGCCCGCCGCACTGGGGCTGAACCAGAAGCCTGCCTCCGTCACGCCGCGCTCCCGTCCCGGCTGCAGCTAGCCACCGCTGAGGACCAGATAGAGGTTTCCGCGCTCGGAGGCCCCGGCCAAGGCTGCGGCTTCCTGCCCGCGGGCAGCGACGACGACCAGCCCGGCATCCGCTTCCGCGGACCCCGGCCAGCTTCCTCCGCTCTCCGGCGCATCGCCTCCAATCCACAGGACCGGAACGCCGGCGGCCAGCAGCGACGCAGCCGCGGCACCGTCGAAGTTGTCACCGGGTGCGAGCATCACATCGACCAGGACACCGGGAGAAAGCAGGCCTGCCACGGCCGGGTCCGCGGCCCGCAGCGGCACGGCGGACGTACCGGGCGGCGACCCCGCGAGCAGCCCGGGCCCCACCAGGAACGAATCAGTCAGGACGCTCCCGGCGCGCAGGGGAACGGCCAGCCGTTTTCCGGTGACCGCTGCCGCCGCGGCGAAAGACCCGGGAGGATCGGCGTCGGCCGGAAGCGAAGCCACCCGCAGGTCACCGGGCCCCAGGACACGCCCGGCCGGGAGGTCGGCACCGGCGGTCACTACGGAGACCGTCCGTGCGTCCGGAGGGAGATACGCCTCCACAGCAACGCCGCAGGCCAGGGCCGCGAGAACCCCTGCCAGCAGCCGCCTGTGGCGCACCGTAAACCTGCGGAACCGGTCCCGAAGCGAGGTGGCCCCTGGCCGCTCCCGCCCCGGGCGGCGGAGGGCAGGTCCAGGTCCGCCGTACGGCCGGGACGGACCAGCCCGCACACCAGGGGAAATCCGCTGACGGCGCGGGGGACCGCCCCGGGCACGGCGGGAGGTTGAGTTGACGAGGCTGCCGAACATGAGGCCAGCCTAGAACGCGCCGGGCCACGTTCCCCGGCGGGATACCGGGCCTGGGGACAACGAACGGCGCCCACCGTCCTGTGGAGGACCGGTGGGCGCCGTACGTTGTGTTTAGGGGCCGCTGCTGTGGCAGCGGTGGCTTGGCTTTTAGCCTGCGGCGGGAGCTGAGGACGACGCAGCGGCCGCCGGAGCCGGCGCAGCAGATGACTTCTCCGGCGCTCCTGCCTTGGCCGGGCTGTCCTTCGCCGGCGTGGCCGGGACGGTGGAAGCCGCGTCCCTGGAATCGGTGCGGTAGAACCCGGATCCCTTGAAAACCACGCCTACGCTGTTGAACTTCTTGCGCAGGTTTCCGCCGCACTCCGGGCAGACGGTGAGGCTGTCATCAGTGAAGGACTGCTGGATATCGAACGCGTGGCCGCAATCCTTGCAGGCATAGGCATACGTGGGCACTCTTACTCCTCCTGAAGACCGAAAAGAAGGCCGCAGCGGTGCTTTCCGCGCCAGCGCATCCCGGCTGGGACGCCGTGGGCTCTGGGGTTGGCACTCTGGGACCTTGAGTGCTAAGTATACACCCCGGACGGCGGCACGGGCGTGAAACCGGATGGCGTCAGGATCCCGTCCACGGGTGCGTCGAGCGGCTCGGCGGGAACCTCTCCGGCGGGCAGGAACTCATGGTCGTACACGATGGCGACAGTGCGCCCCGTACCGCCCGCCGCCCGGAACCTGGCCAGGAACCGGTCGTAATAGCCGCCGCCTTTGCCCATGCGGGTGCCGGCGGCGTCGGCGGCGAGGGCGGGGATGAAAAGCAGGTCGAGTCCCTTCACCTCCGCCAGATCCAGCCGGGGACCCACCGGTTCGGGGATGCCCGGGAACAGGCCGGCAGCCAGCTCCACGCCGGGGGTCCAGTGCCGCCAGGAGAGCTGCCGCCCGGGTTCACAGACCGGTACCAGCACTGTGTGACCGGCGGCGTTCAGATCCGCCAGGAGCCGGGAGGTATCAGGCTCACTGCCCATGGAGAGGTAGCAGGCCACCAAAGAGCGGGCCGGAAGTGTCCGCAGCAGGGGAGCGGCGGCCGCTGCCAGTTGCCCGGCGGTTGCGGCGGCACTGCCCAGCCCGCGCCGCTGACTGCGGAAACGGGAACGGATGCTGTCTTTGCTGTCGGCTGGCATGCACCTATTGTGCCCACAGCGGCGGTGCATTTGGCGCGCCGCATGCTCCCATAGGTATTCTTACCGTCATGACCTCACGACCGAAGATTACCAAAGCCGTTATTCCTGCCGCCGGTTTGGGCACACGCTTCCTTCCTGCCACTAAGGCCATGCCGAAGGAAATGCTCCCAGTCGTCGACAAGCCGGCTATCCAGTACGTCGTGGAAGAGGCCGTGAACGCCGGGATGCCAGACATCCTGATGGTTACCGGACGCAACAAGCGCTCCCTCGAAGACCACTTTGACCGGGTCCCCTTCATCGAGGCAACGCTGAAGGAAAAGGGCGACGAAAAGAAGCTCGCACTGGTGCGGGAGTCGTCCGAACTGGGTGAAATCCATTACCTTCGCCAGGGCGACCCCAAGGGCCTGGGACACGCCGTCCTCCGTGCGAAGCTGCACATCGGCGACGAGCCGTTTGCCGTGCTCCTCGGCGACGACCTCATCGATGCCCGTGATCCGCTGCTCGAAACCATGGTTGAGGTGCAGGCAAAGACCGGCGGCTCGGTCATCGCCCTGATCGAGGTGGAGCCCGACCAGATCAGCTCCTATGGATGCGCCGATATCTCGGTGATCGAAGGCGAGGACTTCGTCCGCGTCAACAAGCTGGTGGAAAAGCCGGACGTTGATGAGGCCCCGTCCAATCTCGCCGTCATCGGCCGGTACGTCCTGCACCCCGCAGTCTTCGGCGTCCTGGAAGAGACCGGTCCGGGCCGGGGCGGAGAAATCCAGCTCACCGATGCCCTGCAGACACTCGCTTCCGCTGAGGGTGAAGGCGCCGGAGTCTACGGCGTCGTCTTCCGCGGCCGCCGCTACGACACCGGAGACAAGCTCAGCTACCTGAAGGCCGTTGTGACCCTGGCTTCCGAACGCGAAGACCTCGGCCCGGACCTGCGTGCCTGGCTGAAGGAATTCAACGGCTCCATCGAAAACTAGCTCCGTGCTGGGGTCGGCAATCTGGCCGGTGACGCTCGAATGCGGCGACCTCATCCTCCGCCCCATCCGCTACCGTGACCGCGGGGAGTGGAGCGCGGTCCGGTCCCGGAACAGTTCCTGGATCGGTCCGTGGGAAGCGACCAATCCGCTGCCCGGCACCGAGCTGCCGAGCTATGCCGGGATGGTCCGCAGCCTGAACCAGCAGGCCAGGCAGGACACAGCGCTTCCGTTTGTCATCACGGAGCGGCTGGGCGGTGCGGGCCAGGCCCCGGCGATCATTGGCCAGCTGACCGTTTCCAGCATTGTGTGGGGCTCGGCGCGGATGGCGACCCTGGGCTATTGGGTGGATGAAGCCCGGGCCGGCCGCGGAATCGCCCCAACGGCGGTGGCCATAGCCACCGACCACTGCTTTCGGGCCCTGGGCCTGCACCGGATGGAAATCAACATCCGGCCGGAGAACCGGCCCAGCCTGCGCGTCGTGCAAAAGCTGGGTTTCCGGGAAGAAGGCCTGCGCCGGCGGTACCTGCATATCGCCGGAAACTGGGCCGATCATCTCAGCTTCGCACTCACGGCGGAGGAAGTCCCGGACGGGTTGCTGTCCCGGTGGCTCTCTACGCGCTGACCTCGGCTTTTACCGGTGGAACTGAGAATTCGGTGGAAGTCCGCCGACACACCGCCGGCAATGCCGAGCGCTAGGTTTCTTTTCTCATACCGTCATAGTTGTGGACATCCCTCTTAACAGCTCCCTGGTCCTGGCGGCAGCCGTCGGGCTTTGGCTGCTGTGGGTTGCCCCGCAGTACCTGCATGGAAGGCAGACACCTGCAGCGTCCGCATCCGGGCGAACAGGAACGGCCTCCGGTGCAGTCAGCAGCGCCGCCAACGAACCGGACCCAAGTTCTCAGGGGAACATCATGTACAACACCAGCACCGGCGTCCAGCCGCCGCACGGGCCGGGGCGCCCCCAGCCGGGGGCAGACCGCGGTTCTGGTGATACGCCTGCCCGGTCCGCCGCAGCCGCTGCGCCGCTGCGCATCCGGTACGACCGCCTGGTGCTGGCCGGACTGGGGCTGCTCTTCCTTGCCGGAATCCTTGCAGGCGGGGCGGCAGCGCTCCTGGGGATGGTGTCTGGTTGGCTGCCAGCAGCAGCTGCCCTCGGCACGATCACTGTTTTCGCGGCACTACGTAATCTTGCCGTCCGCGACCGCCGGGTACGCCGGGCGCGCCGTGCAGCGGCACTGGCAGACCGTGCAGCGCAGCCTGCTGCGGCTGCGCCCATCCGGTCCAACCCGCGGGCCGACGTCGTTTTCGATGCTTCCCCTCCGGTTGCCGCGGAGTCCGGAGCCGCGGCTGCTGCAGCCGCGCCGCCCGTCCGGCCGTCCGCCCCGGCTCCGAAGCCGCTGCCGCGCCTGACCGCAGGAGAACTCCGCGCAGCGGCCCTGGCCGAAGCGGCCAAGAGTGCCGAAGCATCGTCCTGGGAGCCCGTTGACGTTCCCAAACCGACCTATGTGGATGCGCCCATGGCACCGCGTCCGGCACCGAAGCCCCTGGCCGCTCCCGCAGCGCCCAAGCCCGTGTTGAAAACGCCGATCCGTCCGGTCGCAGCACCGGCTGCCGGCAGCACCCCCATCGATCCCCGGCCGGCCACCGGTATTTTGAACCTGGACGACGTCCTGCAGCGGCGCCGGGCCTAACCGGGCCGAATGCCGCCGTACCCGCGGCGCGGACGCGGCGGCGGCGAACGCTCCCGTCCGGGACTCTCCGCCGGTGCCGCACACCGTTCCCTGCTGGAGGGCACGAAAATGGCTGTGCCGCTGGCGCAGCTGCTGACGCCGCGGCACCTCATCCTGGACTCCTGGACGCACGAGCGGACCTTCCACCGGCCCGGAGCCGGCGTCAGCTGCCTGTACGGGGTACAGGCACTCGACCGGGCGGGCCGCATCGTGAGGCTCTATGCAGGCGCCACCACAGCTGACCTCGGCAGCACGGACCAGGGCACCCTGCAGACCTCTGTGGCCGGGATCCGGCTAAGCGTGTGGCTGCACCCTCATGATCCGCTGCTTCCCGCGCTGCCCTGGGCACTGTCACCCGGTGACGTTGCCCGGGATGTTTTTGGCCAACCAGACGCTGAGGCCCAGACAGTCCTGAGCCTCTCCGCATACCGGCCGCTGCGCCGGGCCGTGGTGCGGGCCGTATCCGGGGAGAACACTGCCTACCTGAAAATCCTGCTTCCGGGCCACGCGGAGGAACTGCGCCGCCGGCACCGGCTGCTGGCCGGGACAGGGATTCCCGCGGCCGCAGTGACCGGCACCCGCCAGCCCGCCGATTCCCGGGCGGACAGCGCCGTGGTGCTCTCCGCCCTGACCGGGGAGCCCCTGCTGCCCGGGCTGCGGACCGGAACACACGGCCTGGTCCCGGAAGACCTGACCCGGCTCCTGGACCTGCTCCCGGACGACGCCCTGGCCCTGGATCCACGCCCTGCCTGGGCGGAGCGGGCCCGCGCCTACGGCCACGCAGCGGCCGTCATCCTGCCGCAGGAAGCCGGCCGGATCAGGGGCATGGCACAGACAATCGAGAAGTACGTCCGCGGCCTGGAGCCCGGACCCACCGTCCCCGTGCACGGGGACTTTTATGAGGGGAACCTCCTGGCAGCCGGCGGACGCATCACCGGCCTGCTCGACGTCGACGGTCTGGGCCCCGGTCACCGCGTTGATGATCTCGCCTGCTTCCTGGGCCACCTGGCTGTCCTGGCGGAACTCTCCCCGGACTCTGCGCTGCCAGGGGAGCTGCAGGTGTTCCATGCGGCATTCCAGGATTTTGCCTCCGCGGCCGGAAGTTCACCGGCTGCCTTGGACGCGCGGGCGGCCGGAGTTGCCCTGAGCCTGGTGCCGGGAGCCCGGGCGGGGAGCCTGAGCCGCACCGGGAACGCCCTGGCGCGTCTGCGGGCCGCGGAAACGCTGCTGGCACAAGCGGTCACCGGCGGCGGCGGAAAAGCTCTGTGGGTATGACGGATGCCCACAGGCGGCTCTATCCGCCGCCGATCCGCCGATCCGCGGCGGAAATGGCTGCCGCCTATCCGGACCGGGCGGTAAGGCTGCGTAGGCTGAAGGCATGCAACTGAGCTCCAAACCCCGCCCACGGGGTGAACAGACCGCCGTCGGCCTGGATATCGGCGGAACAAAAACACACGGCATCCGGCTGCAGGGCAGCGAGGTCGTGGCAGAAGCCGTCAGCGGCAGCGCCAACGTGCAGAACGTTTCCCGCGAGCAGGCACGGCAGCACCTGGCCGAGATTTTTGCGGCCCTGGGAACCCGGGACGTGTCCCGGGTGGTCGCAGGCTCCGGGGGAGTGGACACGGAAGAGGACGCCGCAGCGCTGCGTGCCCTGATCCACGAACACGTTCCGGACGCCGAGGTGAGCGTAGTGCATGACACCCGGCTCATCCTGGCCGCGGGCGAGGCTCCCGCCGGCATTGGCCTGATCGCGGGCACCGGCTCCGTCGCCTGGGGAATGGACCCCTCCGGTGCCCAGGCGCGTTCCGGGGGCTGGGGCTACCTCCTCGGCGACGAAGGCAGCGCCTACTGGATCGGCCGCGAGGCGGTCCGCCACACCCTGCGCCTGCACGACCTTGGCCAGGAACCCGACCGCCTGGCAGCCGAACTGCTGCTGGCCGTCGGCGTGGAGTCTCCGGAGCTGCTCATCGCCCGTTTCCACGCTGACACCGGACGGCGCTACTGGGCTTCCATGGCGCGGGTTGTGTTCGAGGCTGCGGAGGAAGGACATGCTCCCAGCCGGAGCATCGTCGCCACCGCGGCGCGGGATCTCGCCGGACTGGTCGGCGACGTTGCCGCCCAGCTGAATATCCGGGGTCCCGTAGTGATCGGCGGCGGCATCGGCGTCCACCAGCCGCTGCTGCAGGACCTCCTCGAGGCAGGGCTTTCCGCCCGGGGACTCGCGGATATCCGCTTCCTCACCCAGGACCCGGTTTTCGGCGTCCGCTACCTGCTCGGCGGTGAAGCCGCATGAGCGGAGCCAAAGAACCGTTCGACGTCCGGGTCGGCGCGTACGCCGTGGTTATCCAGGACGAGGCGATCCTGCTGGCGCACTGGCACCAACACGGTAACTCCGCGTGGACCCTTCCGGGCGGCGGACTCGAATTCGGAGAAGACGCACCCACCGCCGCTGTGCGTGAGGTGCTGGAGGAAACCGGGTACACGGTGGAACTGGACGGCCTGCTGGGGGTGGACAGCCACTTCATTCCGCCGGCGAAAAGGATGCACGGGGAAGGCCGCATGCTCCACGCGCTCCGGGTCATCTACCGGGCCAGCATTACCGGTGGAACACTGGTCAGTGAACAGGCCGGGAGCACGGATGAAGCGGCCTGGTTCCCGCTGGCCGAGGTGGCCGGGCTGGAGCGTGTTGGACTGGTTGACGCGGCCCTTGAGCTGCTCCGGACCGCTCCCGGCCAAGGGACGGCGCCGCTTCGCCCGTGGCGTAACACTCCCTAGCGCTGGACTCAGGGGCGCGGTTACACATAGCGTAATTCCACGGCTTGTCAGCATACTGCCGATTTCCCGCCGTATGTGCACCAGCCGAAACCAACCACGGAGGCCATCATGTCCCTGCCGGATGCCCCTACGCCCCAGCCGGGTGCTGGACAGCCCATGATCAGTTTCAGCGGCGTCACCAAGTCCTATCCGGACGCTGACTCGCCCGCCGTGGACAATCTCTCCCTCGACATCGACAAGGGCGCCATCACCGTCTTCGTCGGGCCCTCCGGCTGCGGGAAAACCACCTCGCTGCGCATGATCAACCGCATGGTGGAGCCGACGTCCGGAACCATCCTGGTGGACGGCCGGGACGCGGCCAGCATCCCCTCCTCCGACCTGCGCCGGTCCATGGGGTACGTGATGCAGTCCTCCGGGCTGCTCCCGCACCGGACCGTCCTCGACAACATTGCAACGGTTCCGCGGCTGAACGGGGTTTCCAAACGGCAGGCCCGGGCCCGCGCCGCAGAGCTGCTCGACGTCGTGGGCCTGGCCCCGGAGATGGGCAAGCGGTATCCGGCCCAGCTGTCCGGCGGCCAGCAGCAGCGGGTCGGCGTCGCCCGGGCACTGGCCGCGGATCCGCCGGTGCTGCTGATGGATGAGCCGTTCAGTGCCGTGGACCCCGTGGTCCGCGCTGAACTGCAGCAGGAGTTGCTGCGCCTGCAGCGTGACCTGGCCAAGACCATCGTGTTCGTCACCCACGACATCGATGAAGCAACCATCCTCGGAGACAAGGTCGCGGTCTTCGCCGTCGGCGGGCGGCTGGCGCAGTACGACTCCCCGGAGGGTATTCTCCGCGCCCCCGTCGACGACTTCGTTGCCGGTTTTGTGGGCAAGGACCGCGGTTTCCGCCACCTGGGCTTCCAGCCCGGAGACACCATTACCGTTCATCCCGTGCAGACGCTGGACCCGGCCCAGCTCGCGGACCCGGCCGTTCCGGTCCGCGGCGGGTGGGCGCTGGCGGTCGACGACGGCGGCCGGCCCCTGGGCTGGGTGCCCGCCTCCGGGCGTGCGGCCGTTACCGCCCCGGCCGACGTCGTGCCGGGCGGTTCCCTGCACCGGCGCGGGGAAAGCCTGCGCAGCGCACTGGACGCGGCGCTGTCATCTCCGTCGGGAATGGGCGTCGTCGTTGATCCTGACGGCCGGGCGGAAGGCATCGTCCAGGCCGGGGAAATCCTTGAACTGATCGAAAAGGCCCGGCTGCGCCGCGGCATGGCGCTGCACGGTTCGGCGGTCTGACATGGACTGGTTCCTGCAGAACACGGAAATGATCGGGCGCCTCACCGCGCTGCACCTATTCCAGGCCGTGATCCCGCTGGTGCTCGGTGTGCTGATCGCCATTCCGCTGGCCCAGGCCGCGCGGCTGCACCGCGGGCTCGGAGGGTTCATCCTCGGCACGTCCGCCGTGCTCTACACCATTCCGTCCCTGGCCCTGTTCGTCCTGCTGCCCGTCATCCTGGGCACCAAGGTCCTGGACATCACCAACGTGATTGTGGCGCTCACCATTTACGCCGTCGCCCTGCTGGTCAGGTCCACCGTGGACGCCCTGAACTCGGTGGATGACGATGTCCGCCAGGCCGCGGCGGCGATGGGCTACCGGCCGCTGCGCCGCTTCCTCGCCGTCGACCTTCCCCTGTCGCTGCCCGTGCTGTTCGCCGGGCTGCGGGTGATTTCGGTATCCAACATGTCCCTGGTGAGCGTCGGCGCCCTGCTGGGCATAGACAGCCTCGGCCGGCTCTTTATGGACGGTCTCTACCGGAACTTCCCCACCGAGATCGTCGTCGGCATTGTGCTGATTCTGCTGCTTGCGCTGGTGCTGGACCTGGTGCTGGTCCTGAGCCAGCGGCTCCTCACCCCGTGGACCCGGGCCGCCAAGCGGAGCGCTCCCCGGCTGCCGCTGTCCACCCTTGAAGCCAGGACGGCGGGTGCGTCATGAACTACTCCAGCGATAACGTCCTGGTTCAGATGTTTGAGTGGCTCACCTACCCCGCCAACTGGGAAGGGCCCCGCGGGATCCCCGTACGGATCGTGGAGCACCTGGGCTACACGGCACTCGCCGTCGGCATCGCCGCGCTGATCGCCGTTCCGCTGGGCCTGTACATCGGACACACCGGACGGGGGCGCGTGGCCGTTGTCTCCGGCACCGGCATCCTGCGGGCCCTGCCCACCCTGGGCCTGGTGTTCCTCTTTGTGCTGCTCGCCGGAATCGGACTGATGCCGCCCATCTGGGCCCTGGTGCTGCTGGCCATACCTCCGCTGCTCGCCGGCGTCTACGCCGGGATTTCCTCCGTGGACCGCACCATCGTCGACGCGGCACGGGCGATGGGGATGAACGAGTTCCAGATCCTCTTCCGGGTCGAGCTGCCCAACGGCCTGAAGGTCGCCTTCGGCGGTTTCCGGGCAGCCGTCCTGCAGGTCCTGGCCACCGTCTCCGTCGTCGCGTTCATTTCACTTGGCGGACTGGGCGTGTACCTGATCGAAGGAACCCAGCTGCGGGACAACGGACGCCTCTTCGGCGGTGCGCTGCTGATTGCGCTGCTGGCGCTCGCCGTGGATTTGGTGCTGGCGGCCGTCCAGCGCCTTGTACTATCGCCGGGGCTGCGGAACCGCAGTATCCGGAAACCGGCCGCCCCAAGCCGCCGGCAGGCCCAGCCCGCCGTCCTCCAAGAAGGAGCATCATCATGAGCACACGTACCCGTCCGCGCACCAAGGCCGTCCTGACGGGAGCAGCAGGCCTGGCAGCCGCTCTGCTGCTGGCGTCCTGCGGAGCGAATTCAGACCCGCAGGGCGAGGAAAGCAGCACCTCGCCGGCAGCCTCGGGGGAAACCTCGACCCTCGTCGTCGGATCAGCCGACTTCCCCGAATCCCAGATCATCGCGGAAATCTATGCCGGGGCCCTGAACGCCAAGGGCATCGAAGCCAGCACCAAGCCCGGCATCGGTTCCCGCGAGATCTACTACCAGGCCCTCGAAGACGGCTCGGTCCAGATCATCCCGGACTACAGCGGGAACCTCCTGCTGTTTGCCGACACGGAAGCCACCGCTCAGTCGGCGGAAGAGATCATGGATGCCCTGCCGGCCGCGCTCAAGGAAGAATCTCCGGACGCCAACATCGCTGTCCTGGAACCGGCCTCGGCCGAGAGCAAGGACGCCCTGGTGGTCACCCAGGCCACTGCGGAGAAATTCGACCTCACCTCGCTGGAGGACCTGGCCAAGGTCTGCGGCGAGATTACCATCGGTGCGCCCACCACCTTCCAGGAACGGGCCTACGGCCTGCCGGGCCTGGCAGAGAAGTATGGCTGCGAACCGGCCGGGTTCGAAGCGATTAACGACGGCGGCGGTGAGGCAACGCTGCAGGCGCTGCTGACGGACAAGGTCCAGGCGGCGGACATCTACACCACCACGCCGTCGATCGAGGAGAACAGCCTGGTGGTCCTGGAGGACCCGAAGAACAACTTCATCGCCCAGCAGGTTCTGCCCCTGGTCAACCTCGACGCCGTGAACCAGGAAGCGCAGGACGTCCTGAACAGCGTCTCAGCCGTCCTGACCACGGATGACCTGATCGCCCTGAACCAGGCCGTCTCGGGGGACCAGAAGCAGGATCCGAAGGTCGCAGCGGAAGCGTGGCTGAAGGAGAAGGGCCTGGCATAGGTCCTCATGAAATGACAGGCAGCGGCCCGTTTGATTCGTCAAACGCGCGCCGCTGCCTGTCATTTTGGGAAGGCCGCGGCCAGGGTGCCGTGGCCCATATGGCATTCTGAGTAAATGCCAGAATTCACCCAGTCCCACAAGCTCCACAACGTCCTCTATGACATTCGTGGACCGCTGCTTGAACATGCGCAGCGAATGGAAGCCGCCGGCCAGCGGATCCTCAAGCTGAACATCGGCAACCCCGCGCCGTTCGGTTTCGAGGCGCCGGAGGCGATCCTGGTGGACATGATCCGCCATCTGCCTGACGCACAGGGCTACAGCGATTCGCGGGGCATCTTCTCGGCCCGCACCGCCGTCGTGCAGTACTACCAGGGCCGCGGCATCCAGAACATCGACGTGGACGACGTCTACCTGGGCAACGGGGTCAGCGAACTGATCACCCTGTCCCTCCAGGCCCTGCTGAACAACGGGGACGAAATCCTGGTCCCCACTCCGGACTACCCGCTGTGGACAGCATCCGTGTCACTGGCCGGCGGCACCGCCGTGCATTACCTCTGCGATGAGGACAACCACTGGTGGCCGGATGTCGAGGACATGGAGGCCCGGATCACCAACCGGACCAAGGGGATCGTGCTGATCAACCCGAACAACCCCACCGGTGCCGTCTACCCCGAGTACATCCTGCGCCAGATCGTCGACCTCGCGCGCAGGCACGACCTCATCATCTTTGCCGACGAGATCTACGAAAAGATCCTCTACGACGGCGCGGTGCACATCAACGCTGCTGCGATCACCGGGGAGGACGTGCTCTGCCTGACGTTCAGCGGCTTGTCCAAGGCCTACCGCATCGCCGGTTTCCGCAGCGGCTGGATGACCATTTCCGGTCCGAAGCGGGACGCCGCCGACTACATCGAGGGCATCAACCTGCTGGCCAACATGCGCCTCTGCGCCAACGTTCCGGCGCAGCACGCCATCCAGACGGCGCTGGGCGGCTACCAGAGCATCAACGATTTGATCCTGCCCGGCGGCCGGCTCAAGGCCCAGCGGGACCTGGCCCACAAGATGCTCAACGACATCCCCGGTGTCAGCTGCGAAAACGCCGAAGGCGCGCTGTATCTCTTCCCGAAGCTGGACCCCGAGGCTTATCCGATCGAATCGGACGAGATGTTCGCGCTGGACCTGCTCAAGCAGCAGAAGATCCTGGTCTCACACGGCACAGCGTTCAACTGGATCCGGCCGGACCACTTCCGGATGGTGACGCTGCCCGCGCTGGAGGACATCGAGGACGCGGTGTCGCGGCTCGCTGAGTTCCTCAGCACCTACAAGCCGTAGCCTCACCCAGCCGCGTTCACTCCGACGCTTCGCCGCGGGCTGCCCGTGCCGCTTCCAGGCGCGCACGGGCACCCTCGAGCCAGGATTCGCACCGGGTAGCCAGCGCTTCGCCGCGCTCCCACAGGGCCAGGGATTCCTCGAGGCTGGCACCGCCGGCCTCCAGCCGGGTCACTACGGATACCAGCTCGTCGCGGGCCTGCTCGTAGCTCATGGCTTCGACGTCTGCCGGCAGCGCTGCTGCTTCATTCATGCTGTTCTCCTGGTTGCTTTGATGCTGGGTGGGAAGGACTGGAACGTTCAGGCCGGCGGCCGGGGACCGGTCGCCGTGGCGCCGAGTTCACCTGCCGCGACACGGATGCGCAGCGCGGCCCCGGGTTCAACCCCCGCCGCGTCCCGGACCACGGAACCGTCTGTAAGCTGCACGACGGCGTAACCGCGGTCCAGGGTTTTCTGCGGTGAGAGGGAAAGGACCTGCGCCCGCAGATAGGTGATCCGGTCGGCGTCGCGCCGGACTTCGGCGCGCATGGCGGAGAAGGCCCGGTCCCGGAGCCGGCGGATGTCATCGCCGCGGGTAGCGAGCATGGTTTCGGGCGCGGAAAGCACCGGGCGGCTGCGGATGTGCCGCATCCGCTCGGCTTCGCGTCCCAGCGTCAGCTCCATGATGCGGCGCAGCTGCGAGCGTGCAGCGCCGATGCGCGCGAGTTCCTCGCCGACGTCGGGCACAATCCGCTTGGCCGCGTCGGTGGGGGTCGAGGCCCGCAGGTCCGCCACCTCGTCGAGCAGCGGGCGGTCGGCCTCGTGGCCGATGGCACTGACCACCGGGGTTTGGGCGGCCGCCACCGCGCGGACCAGGTCCTCATTGCTGAAGGGCAGCAGATCCTCCAGCGAGCCGCCGCCGCGGGCGATGACGATCACGTCGACTTCCGGCATGGCATCCAGGGCAGCCAGCGCGCGGGTCACCTCGGCTACCGCGTTCACACCCTGCACTGCGACTTCCCGCACCTCGAACTCCACTGCCGGCCAGCGCAGGGCGGCGTTGCGCATCACGTCCTTCATGGCATCGGAGTTGCGGCCGGTAATCAGGCCGATCCGGCCGGGAAGCAGGGGCAGGCGGCGCTTGCGGGCCGCACTGAACAGGCCCTCGGCTGTCAGGGCCTGGCGCAGCCGCTCGATCCGGGCCAGCAGGTCGCCGAGGCCCACCGGACGGATGTCCCGGGTCTGCATGGACAGGCGGCCGGTCTTGACCCAGAAGTCAGGTTTGATGTGCGCCACCACACGTGCACCCCGCTCGAGCGGCAGCTCCAAACGGTTCATCACGGTGCCCCATACCGTCAGGGACAGGGAGATCTCAGCATCGACGTCGCGGAGCGTAATGTATGACGCGCTGGCCCGGCGGTTCAGCTCAATGATCTGGCCCTCGACCCAGGCAGCGGGAGCCCGGTCGATGTAGGCCTTCAGGTTCTTCGAAAGCAGCGCCAGCGGCCAGGGGTTTTCCGGCGAAGTCAGTGCCGCCGTCGGGGCCAGGGCGGTCCCGGCGTCTGCCTCGTCAGGGCCCTGGGGTCCTGTTTCATCCTGCATTCGAACTCCTGGAGGTTTAGCTGCCGGCCGGTGCCCGGGAAGGTACCGGTCCACGGTTAATGTCTATCAGGTACTTAGGACACGGCGGGCCAACGATCCCGGATGGTGGATGCGGCGCCGGTGTTTGGCAGAATTCCAGCAGGGCAGCGAACCGGCGGCCTGCGTATTACGAGTGGAGACAGATGCGAAGCTTTGGTTCAGCGATCCTGGTTCTGGCAGCCGTGCTCTTGGCAGGGACGGCCGCCTGCGGTGCCTGGCTGGCGCAGAATGTGGTGTCCCCGGCAGGCTTCGCCAGCCTCGCCCAGCCGCTGGGGGAGAACCAGGCCTTCCAGGCGCAGCTTTCCGATGCCATCGCGCAGCAGGCGGCCGCAGCCGCGGCGGACGGCCTGCCGGAGGGCATCACCCAGTTCATCGAACCCGTTGTCCAGCAGGCCGTGTCCGGAATCCAGCAGGATCCCGGCTATCCACAGGCCTGGACCGCAACCCTGGAACAGTCACACTCGGCCACGTTTGAATCCGGCATCCCGACCCTGGATATCGGGCCTCTGCTGAACCTGGTCCTCGCCGGCGTCGCAGGGGAAATCGGAACCGACGCGCCGGACGGAGCATCCCGGCCGGTCGCCCTTTCCAACACCGATGTGAGCGGGCAGCTGGAGCGCCTCACCGGTTTTGCGGACGCGTGGCCGATGTTTGCAGCCGCTGCGGTCCTGGCCGCTCTGCTTGGACTGCTGGCCGCCCGCCGCCGCTCCACCACGCTGGCACTCACCGGCGCCGGCGCACTGGGCGTTGGAGTGATCCTGTGGCTGCTCGCCGGAGCTGCCCCCGCCGTTCTGGACCGGTTCTCACCCTCCAACCCGGTCGCTTCCACGTTCATCAGCGCCCTCGGCCCCGAAGCAAGTGCGGACTTCCAATCCTGGCTTGTCCCGCTGATGCTCGGGGCGGCCGCCGTTTTTGTCCTGGGGCTGGTCTTCCGGCTGGCAGCGGGCGCCCGGCGGAGGGTGCGCTGACAGCGTAGGGGCAGCCCCCGGCGCCGGGCCGTCGACGGCACCGGCTAGCATGGTGGTATGACCAGCACAGCCGTTTCCGTGCCGATGCCCACCGTGCCACGCCGCCGCCGCAGCCCCGAAGAGGTTGCCGCGGCTGCCCCCGTTGAGGGCCAGCGCCGGGTACTTCTTGCCGCTCCGCGCGGCTACTGTGCCGGCGTGGACCGAGCGGTCATCGCCGTCGAAAAGGCGCTGGAGGCCTACGGGCCGCCCATCTACGTCCGCAAACAGATCGTCCACAACCTGCACGTGGTCCACACGCTGGAGGAAAAGGGCGCCATCTTCGTCGACGAAACCGACGAAGTTCCGGAAGGCGCACGGCTGATCTTCTCTGCACACGGCGTCTCTCCCGCCGTCGTGCAGTCCGCGAAGGACCGGAACCTGCAGACCATCGATGCCACCTGCCCGCTGGTGACCAAGGTCCACAAAGAGGCAGTGCGTTTTGCCCGGGATGACTTTGACATCCTGCTGATCGGCCACGAGGGCCACGAGGAAGTTGAGGGCACCTACGGCGAGGCCCCCGAGCACACCCAGATTGTGAACGGTCCCGAAGACGTGGACAAAGTGGTGGTCCGTGATCCGGAGAAGGTCATCTGGCTGTCCCAGACCACCCTGAGCGTGGACGAAGCCATGCACACGGTGAATCTGCTGCGCCAGCGGTTCCCCACCCTGCAGGATCCGCCCAGCGACGACATCTGCTATGCCACCTCCAACCGGCAGGCCGCCATCAAGAAGATCGCCCCCGACGCCGATCTGGTGCTGGTGGTTGGTTCGGCGAACTCCTCCAACTCCGTGCGGCTGGTGGAGGTTGCGCTGGAGTACGGGGCGAAGGCCTCCCACCGCGTGGACTTCGCCAACGAGATCGACGAGAGCTGGTTTGAAGGCGTGGCCACCGTCGGTGTGACTTCCGGCGCCTCCGTGCCGGAAAACCTGGTCCAGGACGTCCTGCACCTGCTGGCGGACTACGGCTACGGCGACGTCGAAGAAGTGGTGACCGCGCAGGAGGACATCATCTTCTCCCTGCCCAAGGAAATCCGCGCCACGCTCAAGGCCATGGGGGACACCTCACGCGGCCTGGGCGGACGCCGCAGCAACTCCTAACGAGGCCGCCCCTCCCCGAGACAGCAGGAACGGCACGCAGCAGCGCTGAAACGTGCAGTTTCCGGGGAGGGCCCGCCCGCAGGGCTCCGGTTCGGCTCTGGCGGGCCGTCCCGGTAACATTGGCTAACGTGGCTCTTACTATTGGCATCGTCGGCCTGCCCAACGTCGGCAAATCGACCCTTTTCAACGCGCTGACCCGGAATAACGTGCTGGCAGCGAACTATCCGTTCGCGACGATCGAACCGAATGTCGGCGTCGTCTCCCTGCCCGATCCGCGGCTGGCCAAGCTTGCCGAGATCTTCGGCTCGGCCCGCATCCTGCCGGCCACCGTGTCCTTCGTGGACATCGCCGGCATCGTGAAGGGCGCCTCGGAAGGCGAAGGCCTGGGCAACCAGTTCCTCGCCAACATCCGCGAAGCCGAGGCCATCGCCCAGGTCATCCGCGTCTTTGACGATCCCGACGTTGTGCACGTGGACGGCAAGGTTGATCCGAGCTCCGACATGGAGACCATCAACACCGAACTGATCCTCGCGGACCTCCAGACCCTGGAGAAGGCCATCCCGCGCGTGGAGAAGGAAGTGAAGATCAAGAAGCGCGACGCCGCGCAGCTGGCTGCCATGCAGGCAGCACAGGCTGTGCTGGAGCGCGGCGACACGATCTTCGCCTCCGTGGAGAGCGACAAGCTGGACATGGAGCACCTGCGCGAGCTGAGCCTGCTCACCGCCAAGCCCTTCATTTACGTGTTCAACGTCGACGACGCCGTGCTGGGCAACCCGGCCCGCCAGGAGGAGCTCCGCGCCCTCGTGGCCCCCGCGGACGCCATCTTCCTCGACGCCAAGCTCGAAGCCGACCTGGTGGAGCTGGACGAGGAAGAAGCCCGCGAAATGCTGGAGATGAGCGGCCAGGAGGAATCCGGCCTGGACAAGCTCGCCCGTGTTGGCTTCCACACCCTCGGCCTGCAGACCTACCTGACCGCCGGCCCCAAGGAAACCCGCGCCTGGACCATCCGTAAGGGCGACACCGCCCCGCAGGCTGCCGGCGTCATCCACACCGACTTCCAGCGCGGCTTCATCAAGGCCGAGGTTGTCTCCTTCGACGACCTCGCCGAGGCCGGCTCCATGGCTGAGGCCAAGGCCCGCGGCAAGGTCCGGATCGAAGGCAAGGACTACGTGATGGCCGACGGCGACGTGGTGGAGTTCCGCTTCAACGTCTAGATTCTTTGCTTTGAGGCGTTTCAGATAGCCGCCAGGAACACAGGTTCCTGGCGGCTATCTGCTTTAAGGCATCCCGGTATCGGCACCTGACAGGCAGAACGCCGAAGTCCAGTCATCCGGGCAGCCCGCGGAGCCTTTCCAGAGCTCCAGGGGCGGCAGAGGCGGCGATGGGTTGCCCACCGATGAGCCGCGCACCAGAATGCGGTCATGAGTGATCCCCGCAGCCCCTCCGAACCGGCTCCGTTCACCACCGATGACTTCGCCGAGCGGTTGCGGCGATCAGCCAACGCAGCGCAGGAAGCGGGGCTTGACGGCATCCTGGTCACCCCCGGACCCGACCTGCTGTACCTCACCGGATATGCCCCCGTGGCCATCACCGAACGCATCACCATGCTCGTGATCCCCGTCGACGGGGAACCGGCCATGATCGTTCCGAGGCTGGAGCGGCCGGATGCGGAAGCAGCGCCCGGCGCCTCGATCCTGCGGATCACCGACTGGACCGACGGGAGCGACCCGTACGCGGAATCCGCAGCGCTGATGGCCGGTACGGGGAGATACGCAATCTCCGACTCGGCCTGGGCCATGCACCTCCTCGGCCTGCAGGACCGTCTGCCCAAGTCCTCCTACACCTCGATGACGGCCGCCCTGCCGATGCTTCGGGCAATCAAGGACGACGGCGAGATCGAGCGGCTGGCCGCGGCCGGAGCAGCCGCAGACCAGGCGTACGAGGAGATCGTCACCATGCGGTTCGCCGGCCGCAGCGAGACCGACGTCGGTGCTGATCTCGCTGACCTGCTGCGCCGGTTCGGTCATTCGCAGGTGGACTTCACCGTCGTCGGGTCCGGCCCGAACGGCGCCAACCCGCACCACGAGGTCGGTCCGCGGATCATCGAGGACGGCGACATGGTGGTGCTCGATTTCGGCGGCCTCAAGCACGGCTACGGATCCGACACCACGCGGACCGTGCACGTCGGCGAACCTACAGCCGAGGAGCGCGAAGTCCACGACGTCGTCCGGCACGCTCAGCAGGCCGGGTTCGAAGCCGTGCAGCCAGGCGTCGAGTGCCAGGAGATCGACCGGGTGTCCCGGGCAGTGATCACCGACGCCGGCTACGGCGAGTACTTCATTCACCGCGTAGGGCACGGAATCGGGCTCACGACACACGAGCCGCCCTACATGGTCGAAGGCGAAACCCAGATCCTCCAGCCCGGCATGTGCTTTTCGATCGAGCCCGGAATCTACCTGCCAGGCAGGTTCGGAGTGCGGATCGAGGACATCGCGACCGTAGTTCCCGACGGCGGACGGCGGCTCAACCAGACCTCGCATGAGATGAGAATCGTCCAGTAGCCCCCCGCCGGCGTCGTTCCAGCACATTCCGTGGCCCGTGTACGTCCCGGCACTGACTCGTACGGCGGCTTGAATGTGAACGTGCCTTCATAGCCCTACGCTTGGACCCATGGGGGCATTGCTGAGGAAATTCGATCAGATGAACGTTCGGTACCTGCATGCCGGGATGATCGTCCTGACGCTGGCGCTGTTCACGTGGTTGGCCGGCAATAACCTGCCGAAGGCGTCCGTGTTCCTGGCGGTTGGGGCGGTCTACGCAGCTCTTGTGTATCGCATCGCCTCACAGTCAGTGCGTGCCTTCAACGTGATGTCCTGGACGTTCATCGTGAACTACTGCATGCTCATCTCGATCACCGTCGAAGGTTCCCTTGATATCCCCTCAGCCGGACCGTGGTTTCTCGGGTTCCTGGTCGGCGCGATTGCGGGCGGCTACGTCTGGCTGGGTCCGCGCGCCGGTTCAGCATTCAGGCACAGGCGTCAGCGCATCCCCGAGGCGGACGGCAATTTCACCGGAGGGTGGCGCCTGGCGGTGATCAACGGATTCTGCGCCCTGGTGCTGCTCGGCATCGGCATAGCGCAGCTTCTCCTCCTGTCACCGACGCAGGCGTCGGTTGCCGTCCTTGTTGCCGCGCTGATGGCGGGCTGGGCACTATTCCGCTTCCCGCCGTCGCTGGAAATCAGAAACGGCCTCCTTATCCTGGGCCTGCCCGTTATCTACTTCGTGTTGATCTTCGCCGGTGGTGCAACAGATCAGATAGCGCTTCCCCATGCGTGGGCCTACGGAGCCCTGGTAGGCATTTTGATCGGCGGGAGGTACTGGACCGGACCGCGGATTGGCCAGCCCCGTCCGCCCTTTAACGGTCCACTCCGCCGCCGTCGTAAACGCCGCTCGCGGGCGAGGCAGAAACCGGAGCCAACGCAGAAACCCGAAAAAGCGGCTGCCGGTGTAGTCCATCAGTGACAAGCCGGAGGGGACAGAGGTGGAAGCGTGCCGCGGGCTTGCAAGTACTTTCGGGGTATCCATATGGTTCCCGGCGGTGCCTCCCGTGTGACAGAGTCTGAACGTGGCCTCCCTGCAGACTCTCAGCGACCCGGACCGGCGGATAGCCGCGCGGTGGGCCGTCGAATGCGCCCAACATGTGCTCCCGCTTTTTGAGGCTGATGCGTTGTCGAAAGAGCAGTTGTTTGATGCCCTGGCTCGTGCGGGTGCTTACAGCCGTGGGGAAAGCACCGCTGCCGATGAGATCGGCAAACGCCTGACCGCTGTGAAAGCCGCGGGTGCCGCGACGACTCCTGCTGGTGCTGCGGCCGCCAGATCGGTTGCCCAAGCTGCAGCGGTTGCTCACATGGGCGCCCATGCGCTGGGCGCAGCGGCGTACGCAGCTAAGGCGGTCTCTCTCGACAACCCCGGCCAGCCGGAATTGGTGCAGGAAGAGATCCGCTGGCAGCTGGAGCAGCTGACCGCGAATGAGCAGGCAGTGCTTCGGCTTCTTCCGCCCCTTGGCTCCGACGCCTCCGGACCTCTCGGTGCTGGACTGCTCTCAAGCGGGATCCTGGGCGCTGCCATCCGGGAGATCCAGGTGCAAATCCACCGGGTGCAGCCCGGTTTGCAGGGGTAGAGACCAGGCGTTCGCGGAACCCCGGTCTGGAACGTCGTGGAAGTACGGGGTAACAGTTCATGGGGGCGTCCTACGGGGATGCCATTATTTAGGCTCGGGTTTCGTACAACCGGAAGGCTCCGTGGACTTTATGCTTCCTGCCTGTGACGATGCTCCCGGCTCGAGTTCATTGCCACGGCGGGGACGCCTCACCCGCTATCGTGTGCCGGGCAGGTTAAGCCCGGACGAGAAATTCGAGCACTGGCGCACGTGGTACGGCTCCGCCGTCGATTTACCCATGCGCCTGGAGAAAACCGAAAAGGTGGTGCACCGCAGCTTTAATCCGACCGCGGTAGGCCTGACCGGCTCGGGGTTCAGTCTTGTGGAACTCACTAATGAGCCCGCCGCCGGGTACTGGAAGGGGGATACGCCTTCCGATGAGATCCGCTTGGTGCATTTCAAAACTGCCTGCGCGGGGTTCACCTTCCCGGGCGGGTCCGAAACCGTTGTGCCAGGTGCGGTGAGGTTCATTGATCTCTCGTCTTCCGGTAGTTTCCATGCACCAGCCGGACTCAGGACAGTGCAGATAAACATAGACCGCGGGCTGCTCGGAATGGACGAAAAGTCCGTGCAGCAATTACACGCGCTGACAGATATCAGGTCTAACCCCGTGGTGAGGTCTCTGATAGTTCCAGTGCTGTCAGGCTGGCAGCATCCGGACATGGATCAGGAAGTGGATCGCCTCCTTCCAGTCGTCCGATCAGTCATGGCGGCCTTGGTTGGCTCGCTGTTCGACACACATACTGACGCCGCCGACCTACGAACGGTCCGCATCCTGGCGATCAGGAAATTCATTCAGAAGAACGCCCGGAACCCAGCACTGGATGTGGACGCGGTCGCGGAGTACTCGCATCTTTCACGCCGCGCTCTCTACTACCTTTTCGAAGACCAAAAGTTACAGGTAAATGGCTACATTCGTGCGCTCAGGGCGTTGGATGCCCTTGAGCTCCTCACCACCCCGAACCCGCGGAAGACTCCACTCACGGTGATAGCTGAAGCGAGCGGGTTTAGCAGCGTGGCAGCGATGCGGCGGGCTGTCGAAACGACCACGGGAGCTTCCCTGCCGGAAATGCGGTCTGATCCGGAACGACTGCGTTCGGCGGTCCTGGCGCTCAGAAAATCAATCGGATTCTGAGGAACCCGCCAACCTCGCTGATTCCGGTTGTGGTCCACGCCATTCGTAGTGCACGCGATGGTCATTTTGGCGCACAAGTCTGCACGAACTGGTGGTCCTGCATCTGTTTGGCCGGTTAAGGAGTCCGTAAAATTGATGCAGGCCGGCGGCGGGCTTTCCGGGTGGATTCCCCCAAATTCCTGCCTGGTGAGTGTTGCCCCGCCGCTGGCCCAATTCAGCGTTCAAATACGTCTCAAGGCTGCACATGATCCCAACATACGAAGCGAATGGCATCGAGGACATATGTCCAGCCTCTACCCAGGGCGGGGCCTGTCAGCCAGAGATCGCCCGGCTGTCTTGTGGCGTCGTCCTCGTTCGCTGGCCAGTAAATACAACATTGGAAATCCCAGAGGCGCTCGCTGCCATCGCCCGCATTGAGAAGCTGACCGGGGACGGATCAAGCCCGCTGTTGCTGGTGGATATGCGCGGCATGCGTTATGCCAGCTCGGCGGTACTAAGACAGTTTGCCCAGGCCCTTTCCGCTACCCGGATGGCGCTGGTCGGAGCCTCACCGGTTGAACAGACAATCGGGCATTTTTTCCAAGCTATTCACCGGCCGTCTTACCCGGTTTCATACTTCACTCAGGACTCGGAGGCGTTGGAATGGCTCGCAGCCGTGGAAACTGCCGGCCCGCTGGCGCCGCCGTCGCAGTTCCCGCCAGCTGCTCACGGCCAGCGCCAGGGACCAGACGCTCCACAGCCGCTCCAGGGGTGAGCGGGAGACCGCATTCATGACAGTTCCCACGGTGCCGAGACCAACGCATCCCCGGAGGATTACCCGCCGCGTGCCGGGGGACGTGCCGGGAGAAACAAGCGCGCCTGCGCCGGCGGCATAAACCACAGAGGCCACCGCACTGGTGATCCGCAGCCGGGCCGGCAGCCTGCCCTCATGCTGTCCGCCGAATGCGGCACGTCCCCACGGGACGCCGGCGGCAAGGGCAGCCTGAAAGGCTGACAGGGTGGTGAGCAGCAGGGGAGCAGCGGGGCTGGTTCGCATGCGGTCATGCAAGCATCCCCCGGGCGGGTCCGCAAGCCCTCCCAGCCCCGGCTTACCTGGCCGGCTGGGCCTGGTCGATCTCGGTGGCCGTGCCCGAGACCCGGATGCCACCGGCGGCGGGGATGTCCACGGTCAGGAGGCTGGGGCGGCCCACATGCCGGCCCTGATGGATAAGCACCCGACCGGGAACCTCTACCAGACCCAGCTCTCGCAGGTAGGCCCCCACGGAAGCCGCGGCGGAACCGGTGGCAGGGTCCTCGGTAATGGCGCCCACCGGGAAGACGTTGCGCGCCTCAAACTCATGGGGGGAACGAACATGCAGAACGGTCACGGTGCCTTTCCAATCCTGTTCATCCATCAGGCCGCGCACGGCGTCCGGACCGAAGGTGAAGCCGTCAAAGACCGCCGTCTCTGCCAGCACGAGAACTGGATGGGTGTTGCCGGCAAAGGACAGCCGCACCGGGTAGGCCTCGTGCAGGTCCGCCGGTGCCAGATCCAGCAGACCGAGCAGCCGGTCCAGGACTCCGGGGTCCATGTGCGTGACCTTCGGCTCCACGCTGGTGAAGGAAGCCGTGGTTCCGGCGGGCGAAGGGGACGTCGTAATAGGTACTTCGCCTGCGGCGGTCTCGAAGACAAAGCTGTCCGCGACGCCGCGTTCGGCCAGCGCGACGGCGGTCGCTATGGTTGCATGGCCGCAGAAAGGCACCTCCGCAACGGGCGAGAAATAGCGGACAGCGATCCGGCCCGGCTCCCCGACCGCGCCGGAACGCGTCACGAAAGCACTTTCCGCATAACCGACCTCCGCCGCGATCCGCTGCATCTGATCGGTGGACAGCGACGATGCGTCCAGCATCACCCCGGCAGGATTGCCGCCGTCGGGCGTGGAAGCGAAGGCGGTCAGACGCAGGATACCGGGTGTCATGGCGGCTATTCTCCCAGAAAGCACCGCCTTCTCCGTCGATGATCTGGACGAAGCCCTTGAAATTGCCGCCCAACACGGTTGCCATCCGCTGCGCGGGGTGGCAACTTATCAGGACGTTTACCGGCTGACCTGTGTCCGCGGGCCCAGCAGGATCATCGTGATGCCCGCGGAGGACCTGAAGAAAACCTGAGCTGACGGCCAACCCGCCACCCCTGTGCAGATGGAGATTGGAACCACTATGGGAACCCTGATGTTTACGGCGACAGTTTCCCTGGACGGCTTCGTCGCTGATCAGGACGGAGACTTCCAGTGGACAGGCCCTGCAGACGACATGTTTGCCGTGCACGTCGAGCGGATGGCTGAGGTATCGACGGAAGTGCTCGGCCGGAAAACCTATGCGTTGATGGAGTACTGGGAGACCCTTCCGGACACTGAAGAAACGCCCGTGGCCATGCGGGAGTTCGCCCGCCGCTGGCGCGGGATCAGCAAGGTTGTGGTGTCGTCGACGCTGACGGAAAACGAGCTGGCTTCTGACCGGGCCCGTATCGTGCCGCAGCTGAGCCTGGCAGAGCTGCAGAGAATCGTTGAGGATGCCGAGGGCATGGTCGAGATTTTCGGGCCGACGACGGCGGCGGAGGCGATCCGTGCGGGCCTCGTTGACGAGTTCCGGCTCTTCGTGGTTCCAAAGCTGGTGGGCGGCGGCCTGCGTGCCCTGCCCGACGGCGTCCACCTGGACCTGGAACTCGCCGGCCAGAGGACTTTTACCGGCGGCACTGCCTATCTGCGCTACCGGACCCGCCGGGACTGACCCAGGAGCGGCACGATCCGCTATGGTAGGCCGTATGTCGCGGTTCAGCTTCCTTGAATGGCCGGTGGTTCGGCAGTTCCGGTCGAGTGATTCACTCGGCCGCGGAGAAGCCGTGACCTCTGCCCAGACCCGGGAGATCACACCGCGGACCTCCACTGCAGACCGGGTGGTTCAGAGTGTTTGCCCTTACTGCGCCGTAGGCTGCGGGCAGCGCGTCTTCGTGAAGGACGAGAAGGTTGTCCAGATCGAAGGCGATCCGGATTCACCGATTTCCCGGGGACGGCTCTGCCCCAAGGGCGCGGCCAGCGAGCAGCTGGTCAACGCTCCCGGCAGGCAGACCAAACTCCTCTACCGTGCGCCCCACGCCACGGACTGGCAGGAACTTGAACTCGACACCGCCATCGACATGCTGGCTGACCGGTTTATCGAAGCCCGCCGGAACAACTGGCAGCAGGATGATGAAGCCGGCCGTCCGCTGCGGCGCACCATGGGTATTGCCGGCTTGGGCGGGGCCACACTCGACAATGAAGAGAACTATCTGATCAAGAAGCTCTTCACTGCCGCCGGTGCGATCCAGCTGGAGAACCAGGCCCGTATTTGACACTCCGCCACGGTTCCCAGTTTGGGAACCTCGTTTGGGCGGGGAGGCGCCACACAATCGCTCCAGGACATGGCTAACGCCGACTGCATTGTCATCCAGGGATCCAACATGGCCGAATGCCACCCTGTCGGTTACCAGTGGGTGACAGAGGCTAAGGCAAGAGGCGCGAAGGTCATCCACGTCGACCCTCGGTTTACCCGTACCAGCGCCGTGGCGGACAAGCACCTGCCTATCCGCGCCGGCTCGGACGTTGTGCTCCTCGGCGCCCTGATCAACTATGTGCTGAGCAACGAGCTCTGGTTCCAGGAATACGTCCTCGCCTACACCAACGCCTCGACGCTGGTCGGCGAAGAGTTCCGCGACACCGAGGACCTCGACGGACTGTTCTCCGGATACGACCCGGAGACCGGGCACTACGATCTGTCTTCCTGGGCCTATCAGCGGAAAGCCGGAACGGACCACGAAGCGCAGCAGCATGAGCACGGTGCCGACACCTCGAAGCGCGCCGCCGGCGACCAGTACGGCAGCGGCGGCCCCTCCATGGGCAGGCCCGACTTTGAACAGGACACCACGCTGCAGCACCCCCGCAGCGTCTTCCAGATCCTGAAACGGCATTACGCGCGCTACACACCGGAGATGGTGCAGGAAGCCTGCGGAATTTCCCCCGCCGACTTCGACTATCTGGCCAGGGCCATCACGGAGAACTCCGGAAGGGACCGGACGACCTGCTTCGCGTATGCCGTGGGGTGGACTCAGCACACGCTGGGCGCCCAGTTCATCCGGACCGCTGCCATCCTGCAGCTGCTGCTGGGCAATGTTGGTCGTCCTGGCGGAGGGATCATGGCACTGCGCGGTCATGCCAGCATCCAGGGTTCCACCGACATCCCCACGCTGTTCAACCTGCTGCCGGGCTACCTCCCGATGCCCAAGGCCGAGATGGAGACGCTGGAACAGTACCTGGAGGGCATCGCCTCGCCGCAGCAGAAGGGCTACTGGGCGGCCGCTGATACGTACACCGTCAGCCTGCTCAAGGCCTGGTGGGGCGACGCCGCCACCGAGGACTCCGAATGGGCCTACCAGTACCTGCCACGGATCAACGGACCACACGGAACGTACAACACGGTCATGAGCATGCTCGACGGCGACGTTGACGGCTACTTCGTCTTCGGCCAGAACCCCGCCATCGGCTCAGCCAACGGACGGATGCAGCGGCTGGGCATGTCCCACCTGAAGTGGCTGGTGGTGCGGGACTTCAGCCTGATCGAATCGGCAACATGGTGGAAAGACGGACCGGAAATCGCCTCCGGTGAACTCAAGACGGAAGACATCGCCACCGAAGTCTTCTTTATGCCGGCGGCAACCCACGTGGAGAAGGCAGGCTCCTTCACCCAGACACAGCGGATGCTCCAATGGCGGCACCAGGCGGTCCGGCCGCCGGGCGACTGCCAGAGTGAACTGGACTTCTTCTACGACCTCGGCAAACGCATCCGCGCGAAGCTTGCAGGCTCAACGGATGAGCGGGACCGGCCGCTGCTGGACCTGACCTGGGACTACCCGGTCAACGAACACGGCGAACCCGATCCGGAAGCGGTGCTGGCGGAGATCAACGGCATGCACCTGACCGGACCCGAGGCCGGGACCCCGCTGTCCTCCTACACCCAGATGCGGGCCGACGGCTCCACCTCCGGTGGATGCTGGATCTACACCGGTGTTTATGCGGACGGAATCAATCATGCCGCTGACCGGTTGCCGGGACAGGAGCAGGGGCCGGCAGCCTCCGAATGGGGCTGGGCCTGGCCTGCCAACCGCCGGATCCTCTACAACCGGGCCTCGGCCGACCCCGACGGCAAACCGTGGAGCGAACGCAAGAAGTACGTTTGGTGGGACCCGGAACAGAAACGGTGGACCGGCCAGGACGTACCGGATTTCCCCGTGGACCGTGCCCCTGACGCCGCTCCGGACCTCGACGCCGGCGGAGCGGCAGCGCTGGCCGGTGACGACCCGTTCATTATGCAGTCGGACGGCAAGGGCTGGCTGTTCGCGCCGAAAGGCATGGTCGACGGGCCGCTGCCCACCCACTACGAGCCCCAGGAATCCCCGGTCGCGAACCCGCTGTACCAGCAGCAGCAGAACCCTGCCCGGCTGACCTATCCGCGGGCGGACAACCTCAGCGCGCCCAGCGCCGGGATGCCGGGGTCCGAGGTCTACCCCGTCGTCTTCACCACCTACCGGCTGACAGAGCACCACACGGCAGGGGGTATGAGCCGATGGCTGCCCTATCTCTCGGAACTCCAACCGGAAATGTTCTGCGAAGTTTCTCCGGAGCTGGCAGCTGAGCGGGGTCTGGAGCCCTACGGGTGGGCCACCATCATCTCGCCCCGCTCAGCGATCGAGGCCAGGGTGCTGGTGACCGACAGGGTGAAGCCGCTGATCGTGGGTGGGCGGACCTTCCACCAGATCGGCTTGCCCTACCACTGGGGCGTTGGGTCGGAGGCCGTGGTGTCCGGGGACAGCGCCAATGACCTGCTCGGCGTGACGCTCGATCCAAACGTGCAGATCCAGGAATCCAAGGCCGGGTCCTGCGAAATCGTTCCGGGAAGGCGCCCCCGCGGCACCGCGCTCCTGGAGCTGATCGCGGAGTACCAGTCCCGGGCAGGGGCGACCCCGGCGACCGGCAACCAGAAACTCACCGGTCCCGGCCGCACCACGGGCCAGGAGACGAAGGAGAACAACGAATGAACCCGCTGACCGAATCCCCGGACCACCTCCGGCATACCGGGCACCCCCGGAAGGGGTTCTTCACGGACACCTCCATCTGCATCGGCTGCAAGGCCTGCGAGGTCGCGTGCAAGGAATGGAACCGCAACCCCGCCGATTCCAGCTACGAACTGCTTGAGTCTTCCTATGACAACACCGGGTCGCTGGGCGCGGATACCTGGCGGCACGTCGCGTTCGTCGAGCAGGACGGAGAGCAGATTGACCGGGCCCGCGAATCCGGCCGTGCCCTGGTTAATCTCGGGATGCCTAAAATCGGCGCGCCCGGACAGGGCCAGGCCGCGAACCTGGCCGGCACTGACACCACCCCGCCGGATACTCCTGACTTCCGCTGGCTGATGTCCTCCGACGTGTGCAAGCACTGCACAAACGCCGGCTGCCTCGATGTCTGCCCCACCGGGGCCTTGTTCCGGACAGAACACGGGACCGTGGTTGTGCAGGAAGACGTCTGCAACGGCTGCGGAACCTGCGTGGCCGGGTGCCCCTTCGGGGTGATCGAGCGGCGCCAAAACGGCACCGTCCAGTCGAAGAACGACCGCGACTTCACCCCGGGGGAGCAGGCTCCCGTGCACAATGTTGGCGTCGCCCAGAAATGCACCCTGTGTTATGACCGGCTCGTCGAAGACCAGACACCGGCATGCGCCCAGACCTGTCCCACGACGTCGATCAAATACGGCGAGCGCGAGCACATGGTCGCCACGGCCAAAGAGCGGGTGGCCGAACTCCATGCGCAGGGGCTGACCGAGGCACGCCTGTACGGGGCCAATGACTCGGACGGTGTCGGCGGCACCGGTTCCGTCTTCCTGCTCCTGGATGAGCCGGAGGTCTACGGGCTCCCGCCGGATCCCCGGGTGCCCACTGCAGACCTGCCGCGGATGTACAAGCGGGCGGGACTTGCCGCTGCCGGCATGCTCGCTGCGGCGGCCGCGGCGTTCCTCGCAGGAGGCCGGGCGTGACGGTCTCCGACTTCGACGACTACCGTCCGCCGGAACCGCCGCGCCGCCGCAGGCGGGGTGGCAAACGACGCCGGGCCGGAGGGAAGGATGGCGGAGGCCGCGGCGAAGTCCCCATGGTGCCGGAAGCGCAATTCAGCACGTATTACGGCCGCCCGGTGATCAAGGCACCGCCGTGGGGAAACCCGATCGCTGCCTACCTTTTCCTGGGCGGTGTGGCGGGCGGGTCCGCGCTGCTCGGAGCCGGTGCGCAGCTGGCCGGCAAGCGGGTCCTGTGCCGCAACAGCCGGCTGGCCGCGCTCGCCGCCGTGGGGGTTGGCTCTGTCGCCTTGGTGGCGGATCTGGGCCGGCCAGAGCGGTTCCACCACATGCTCCGGACTTTCAAGCCCACCTCCCCGATGAGTGTGGGCTCGTGGATCCTTATGGTCTTCAGCGTCGGTGCCGGAGTTTCCGGGGTGTCCGAAATTGACCGGATGACCGGGTCGCGGCTTCCGCTGGGGCCGCTGCGCCGGCTGCTCCGGGGCGTGGAAGGGCCGGCGGGGTTTGAAGCAGCCGTCTTTGCCACACCTCTGGCCGCCTACACCGCGGTCCTGCTTTCAAATACCGCGAATCCGACCTGGAACGCCGCACGGGAGGATCTGCCGTTCGTTTTTGTCAGTTCTGCCAGCCTCGCTGCGGGCGGCCTGGCCATGATCACCACTCCGGTCAGGGAGACCGGACCGGCCCGCGCGCTGGCCGTGCTGGGCGTCGCCGGTGAGCTGACCGCCGTCCGGATCATGGAAAAGAACATGGACCCCATCGCTGCTGAGCCGCTTCATCTCGGTGGGCCGGGGAAGATGCTCAGGTGGAGTGAGCGGCTGGCCGTTGCAGGCGGACTGGCCGCCCTCTTCGGCGGCCGGAACAGGGCCATCGCGGCGGCTGCGGGGGTGTCCCTGCTCGGCGCATCGGCGCTCACCCGGTTCGGGATCCTGCGCGCGGGCATCGCGTCGGCAGAGGATCCCCGCTACACGATCGAACCGCAGAAGAACCGCCTGGCAGCGCGCCGCCGGGCGGGCATCACCCATGATTCGATCACTACGGCCGGCTGAGCCGGCCGGCGTTATCGTACTTCGATTCCCGGACCTTCAGTCGTATAGCCCACCACGGGGTAGCCGGGCAGTTCACCGACCACCAGCAGGCCGCCGGAGGTCTGGGCGTCGGCCAGCACCAGGAGGTCCTCCTCGGAGATGCCCGGCCCCGGCTGCAGATGGCGCCGGACCCAGTCCAGGTTGCGGCGCGTTCCGCCGGAGATGAAGCCATCCCGCAGGGCCTCGGGGGCGCCGGCGACCAGGGGCACCGCGTTCCGGTCAATGACCGCTCCTACACCGGAGGCCCGGCACATTTTGTACAGGTGCCCCAGCAGTCCGAATCCGGTCACGTCCGTGGCGGCCTGGACTCCGCGCTGAACTGCGGCCTCGGCAGCGTCACGGTTCAGCTGCACCATGACCGCAATGGCTTCGGCAAAAACCTCCCCGGTCTGTTTGTGCCGGTTGTTCAGTAAACCGAGGCCGATGGGTTTGGTCAGCGTGATCGGAAGCCCGGGGCGGGCAGCATCGTTGCGCAGCAGCTTGTCAGGGTCCGCGATGCCGGTGACAGCCATCCCGTACTTGGGTTCCGGATCGTCGATGGAATGCCCGCCAGTCACGGGACAGCCGGCTTCGGAGGCAACCGCCAGCCCTCCGCGCAGCACCTCGGTCAGCAGTTCCATGGGCAGCACATCCCGGGGCCAGCCCACAAGGTTGATGGCGCTGATGGGACGACCGCCCATGGCATAAATGTCCGAGAGCGCGTTCGCGGCCGCTATCCGGCCCCAGTCGTAGGCATCGTCCACCACCGGGGTGAAGAAGTCCGCGGTCGACAGCAGGGCGAGGTCCGCGCCCACCAGAACAGCGGATGCGTCATCCCCGCCGTCGAGTCCCACCAGCACATCGGGATGGGCCTGGCCCACCAGGCCACGGACCACGTCCTCGAGCTCACCCGGCGGAATCTTGCAGGCGCACCCCCCGCCGTGGGCATATCCGGTGAGTCGGAGCGCTTCCTGGTCAGGGGCAATGTTCCCGTTCATGGCGGCCAGTCTAGGAGAAGCGTGCGGTGTTAGCATCCTCATGGAGGCGTCCGGGTCCTGGTGGGCCCCCCGGTCTTCAAAACCGGTGAGACCGGGCATCCCGGTCTGGCGGGTTCGATTCCCGTCCGCCTCCGCCAACTTTGCGCAGTCGAAACTGATCCCGAAGGAGGGACGTGGGCAACGACGACCCCCGCAGGCGCATCCCGCGCACCGACCGGTTGCTGGCTCATCCGGAGGTGCAGCGGGCCCGGACACGGCTCGGGGAGGACATGATCCGCTCCATCGTCCGCGGGTTCCAGGACCAGGCGCGTCACGGCGGGCTGGCACCTGGGGACGTCGAACCGGGAGTCCTCGCCGCTGTGTCGGCCCGCGGTGCCACGTCGCTGCGCCCAGTGCTCAACGCCACCGGCGTCGTCGTCCACACAAACCTGGGCCGCGCCGCACTTTCGCGGTCCGCCCGGGAGGCGCTGCTGACGGCGGCCGGTTATGTCGACGTCGAACTGGACCTGCCGTCAGGATCGCGGTCCCAGCGCGGAACCGGAACACGCCAGGCCCTGCTGCGGGCCTGCCCTGCTGCCGGGGACGCGCTGGTGGTCAACAACGGTGCAGCTGCGCTTCTGCTGGCCACCACAGCCCTGGCCGGAACCCGCGAAGTGGTGATCAGCCGCGGTGAGCTGGTGGAGATCGGCGCCGGGTTTAGACTCCCTGAGCTCATCGAATCGACCGGTGCCCGCCTCCGGGAAGTGGGCACCACCAACCGGACCCACCTGAGCGACTACGAGTCCGCCATGGGCGAGCAGACCGGATGCCTGCTCAAGGTCCATCCGAGCAACTTCCGCATCAGCGGGTTCACCAGCAGCGTCGACATAAGGCAGCTCCGGAAGCTGGCCGAGGCACACCACGTCCCGCTGGTCGTGGATCTTGGCAGCGGCCTGCTGGCCCCGGACCCCCTGCTTCCGGAGGAACCGGATGTGACAGGCGCGCTGGAAGCAGGCGCCGACGTCGTGATTGCCAGCGGCGACAAACTGCTGGGCGGCCCGCAGGCCGGACTCCTGTTCGGCCGCACCGAAATGATTGCCAGGCTGGCGCGGCATCCGCTGGCCCGGGCGCTGCGGGCAGACAAACTGGCGCTCGCCGCACTGGAAGCAACAGTGTCCGGGGAAGAGCCGCCGGTAGCTGCGGCCCTGCACGCCGACCCCGGACGGCTCCGGGAGCGTGCCGAAACACTGGCTGCGGCCGTGGGCTGCCCGGTCGTAGAGCACGATGGGAGGGTCGGCGGCGGGGGAGCGCCCGGCGTGCCCCTGCCTGGCTGGGCTGTGCAGCTCCCTGAGAACGTGGCCCACGCGCTGCGCACGGGGGTTCCGGCAGTGCTGCCGCGGGTCCACGGCGGAGCGTGCCTGGTGGATCTGCGCTGCATTCCGGAGGACGACGACGACCGGCTGGTCCAGGCTGTCCGCAGGGCCCTGGCGCGGACCGGTGATCCGTCCGGAACTGAAAGCAGCTAGCCGTGTTTGTGGTGGCCACGGCCGGGCACGTTGATCATGGCAAGAGCACGCTGGTGCGTGCACTGACCGGCATGGAGCCTGACCGGTGGGCTGAGGAACGCCGCCGCGGACTGACGATCGATCTGGGATTTGCGTGGACAACTCTGCCCTCGGGCCGCGAAGTGGCGTTTGTCGACGTGCCAGGTCACGAGCGGTTCCTCGGCAACATGCTGGCCGGGGTAGGACCGGCCCCCGCGGTCTGCTTTGTCGTGGCGGCTGACGAAGGCTGGCAGGCCCAGTCCAGCGATCATCGAGATGCCATTGCGGCCCTGGGGATCAGCCGCGGGATCGTGGTGCTGACGCGCAGCGACCGCGCTCCCGGCGGCGCCCCCGGGGTACTGGCGCGGGTCCGGTCCGAACTGGCCGGCACCGGGCTCCGCGACGCGCCGGCCATCACGGTCTCGGCAGTCGATGGCACCGGACTCGATGAACTGCGCAGCGCGTTGGACACCTTGGTGGGGTCCCTGCCTGCACCGCAGCCGAATGCCCGGGTCCGGCTGTGGATCGACAGGTCCTTCACGATCAACGGAGCCGGGACGGTCGTCACCGGAACCCTGACGGCCGGCACACTCGCGCAGGGCGAGAACTTGATGATCGCCGGTGCGGACGGTACTACACCGGTGTCGGTGCGGGGGCTGCACAGCTGCAACCGGGCTGTCGGGTCCGTCGGCCCCACCAGCCGGGTGGCGGTCAACATTAGATCAGGGGTATCCGCAGACGGGATCCACCGCGGCGACGTCCTCCTCGCCGGGGACAGCTGGCCGCTGGTGAACGCCGTCGACGTGCGGCGCACCATGGGCTCCTCTTTCACGGATGCGCCGCAGCAGCTGATGGTCCACATCGGCACCGCTGCGGTGCCGGGGCGCCTGCGTCCCTTCGACGGGGACCACGCCCGGCTGATGCTTGACCGCCGGATCCCGCTCGAGCTGGGCGACCGGCTGGTGCTGCGGGCGGGCGGCAGCAGATCGGTGCTGGCCGGGGCGCAGATCCTCGACATCGAACCACCGGCGCTGAGCCGGCGCGGGGACAGCGGGCGAAGGGCCACCGCACTTGCAGCAATGTCAGCCGGGGGAGACCCGCTGACCGAAGTGGCCCGCCGGGGAGCGGTACGGGTCAATGAGCTGCGCAGAATGGGCGTCACCGGGCTGGGGCAGGTGCCCAGCGGGGTGAAGGCCTTCGGTGAATGGTGGGTGCACGAACCGGCTTTGGAGGTATGGACGCTGCGGCTGCGCACCGCCGTCGAGCAGCTCAGGGAACGGGATCCGCTGGCTGCGGGGCTTTCCCTCGGCGCGGCGCGGGACCTGATCGGACCCGCTGGCGGTGCCCTGCTGGACCCCATCCTCCAAGCCGCGGGCCTGGAACACAGCACCGGCTATATCAACCTTCCCGGAGAGCGCCGGGATCTAGGCGCGGCAGAGAAAGGCATCGGTGAGCTGGAAAGCCGGCTGACGGACCATCCGTTCGCGGCTCCGGAAGCGGGGGACCTGGACATACTGGGCCTGGGTGCCCGGGAACTGGCTGCTGCGGAGCGCAGCGGGCGGGTGCTGCGGCTGGGGGACGGAATTGTCCTGCTGCCGCGGGCGCCTGCCCTGGCCATGCGCGAGCTTTCTGCTTTGCCGCAGCCGTTTACCACCAGCGAGGCGCGTCAGGCATTGGGCACCACCCGGCGGGTGGTCATTCCGCTGCTGGAATACCTGGACAGCCGTGGCTGGACCCGGCGGCTCGACGCGGGCCGCCGGACGATCAAACGGGGTTAGCGATGGACGGTGGCGCCCGTGGGGGCCCTAGCCGCTCAGGCCGAAGGCTTTGCCAATGCTGGCATCATCGGTGAGCAGTCCGAGGATGCAGGCTGCAAGGTCCCCGCGCGGGATCGAACCGCCCAGCTTTCCTTCGGCGCTGGTTTCCAGGGCGCGCCAGGTGCCCGCCGGTTCCTTGTCCGTGAGGCCGGTCGGCCGGACGATCGTCCAGTCCAGCCCGGAAGCCTGGACCGTGCGTTCCTGCTCATTGTGGTCCGCCAGCGGTTTGGCCAGGGCTGTCCGCATAACCAGCCGCAGCGGACCCGGCAGTTGCGACGCCGAATCGCCGGCGCCCAGCGACGACTGCACAATCAGCCTCCGCACACCCGTTTCCTGCATGGCGCCGACGACGGTCCTGGTGACCGCAGCACGCTGCTGGGGGACTCCCTTGGCTCCGCCCACCGTGATCACCACGGCGTCGGCTCCGGCCACGGCACCGGCAGCTGCTGCGGGATCCGTGGCGTCGCCTGTGATAACCCGCAGGCCGGCAGGCGCACTTCCGGTGCGTGAGAGGACTGTGACCTCATGGCCAGCGTCCCGGGCCAGGTGGGCCAGCTGTGCTCCGGTGCCCTTGGATCCGCCGATAATCGTGAGTTTCACGTATTCCTCTGGTTTTTGAAATGGCTGCTGCAGGCAAGTTTATCCGGGATCCGGGTCCGGGCCGCAGGGCGCAGTCCAGCCCCTGCGGCAGCGGTCATGGGAAGGCGGGGGACAAGAATAGACCATCCGAAGACTGTGCGCCAGAGCACATCCCGTAATCGCTTTTTCGAGGTTGCAAACGTGTAACAACCGTGTCGCGCTGTGAACCAAGTTACGACCGGGTAGGGGTCAGAGGCTTACTCTCTTACTCATATGCGACGAGACACGCAGGAACTGCGCTGTCCGTCCTTCCGGTAATCCCGCCGGAGAGAAACCCGCACTAAGAATTAGGAGGCGGAATGCGTTTCGGACGTATTTCCAAAGCAGTGGGAGTCGCGGCAGCAGCTGCACTTGCACTGAGCGCCTGTGCTGCAAACCAGGGGACCACCGATAACGGGTCCACTGAGGGCGAGAGCACCGGCGGTGAAGTCCGCGTGGTGGAGGTTAACGCCTTCAGCTCGTTCAACAGCCAGACGGCGAACGGCAACGTGGACGTCAACAGCAAGATTGCGTACGCAACGCACTCCGGCTTCAACTACATCACTGATGACCTCAAGGTGGAGCCGCTGACAGACTTCGGCACCTATGAGAAGGTCTCCGACGATCCGCTGACCGTCAAGTACACCGTGAACGAGGGCGTCAACTGGTCCGACGGCGAACCCGTCGACGCCGATGACCTGATGCTCATGTGGGCAGTCAACTCCGGTCACTTCAACGATGCGACCCTCGATCCGGAAACGGGCGAAGTCGCCGCGGGCACCAACTACTTCGACTACGCCGGCGATACCTCCGGACTGGCCCTGACCGACGTGCCCGAGGTGGGCGACGACGGACGGTCCATCACGCTGGAATTCTCCGAGCCCTACGCTGACTGGGAAGTCGCCTTCGGCGCACTGTCCGACGGCGGCGTTAACGTCCCCGCCCACGTCGTAGCCGAGAAGGCCGGCCTGGCCGACGGCGACGCGCTGATCAAGCTGATCCAGGACACCCCGGCTGGCGATCCTGCCAACCCCGCTCCGGCCGCCAATGAAGAGCTGAAGGCCGTTGCCGACTTCTGGAACACCGGCTTCGACACGAAGTCCCTGCCGTCGGATGCTTCCCTGTACCTCTCGAACGGGCCGTTCATCGTTTCGGCCATCGATCCCGAGAACTCCATGACGCTGGTCCGCAACGAGGACTACAACTGGGGCCCGGAGCCCAAGGTCGACGAGATCACCGTCCGCTACATCGGTGATGCCCCGGCACAGGTCCAGGCACTGAAGAACGGCGAAGTGGACATCATCGCTCCGCAGGCTTCCGCCGACACCCTTCAGCAGCTCGAAGCTATTGACGGCGTGACCATCAACAGCGGCAACCAGATCTCCTACGATCACCTCGACCTGAACTACACGGGCGTATTCGCAGACGAGAAGGTCCGCACGGCCTTCATGAAGACCGTTCCGCGTCAGGCGATCATCGATGCCATCCCGAAGAAGCTGAACCCGGATGCCGCACCGCTGGACTCCCAGATCTTCCTGGCTGACCAGGCCGGTTACGAAGACGCAGCGGCCGCCAACGGTTCCTCCGAGTACGCCGATGTTGATATCGAAGGCGCCAAGGAACTCCTCGCCGGTGCTACTCCGGAAATCCGCATCATGTACAACAAGGACAACCCCAACCGGGTTGACGCCTACACGCTGATCGCACAGTCGGCTTCCGAGGCAGGCTTCAAGGTCGTCGACGGCGGCCTGGGCAAGTCTGACTGGGGCTCCGCCCTGGGCGGCGGCACCTACGATGCCTCCATCTTCGGCTGGATCAACTCGGGCGTCGGCGTTGCCGGCGTTCCGCAGATCTTCAAGTCCGGCGCAGCATCCAACTACAACGGCTTCTCCAGCCCCGAAGCTGATGCCCTGATGGATGAACTGATCCTGGAAATCGACAAGGACAAGCAGAAGGACCTGCAGGTCCAGATCGACAAGCTGATCTGGGACTCGAGCTACGGTATTCCGCTGTTCCAGTCGCCTGGCGTGGACGCGCACAGCGACAGCATTGGCGGCATTGATTCCTACATGCCCAACCAGACCGGTGTCTGGTGGAACTTCTGGGAATGGGAAGTAAAGTAACCGCTTCGGCCTAACCGCCAAGCAGTGACCCGCAAGGCGCCGGGGGCCTCCACGGCCCCGGCGCCTTGCACCTTTTCCACGCTCCACCGGCGCTGTCCGGCGAGTGATTGGGATTTACCAAATTCCCACCCACTATGACCTGCACTACACTTCTGCGAGTGCCGGGAGAACCCCCGGACCCGTTCAAATGAGGCTGACACTCTATGGTTACCTACATCGTCCGGCGGCTTTTGACCGCCGTGCTTATTCTCTTCGGGGCATCTTTCCTGGTGTACCTCCTGACAGCGGCGTCCGGAGATCCGCTTGAAGACCTGCGCGACAGCCCAGCTCCAAACAAGGATGACCTCATCCGCTCCCGCATCGAGCTCCTGGATCTGGACGTTCCCCCTCCGCTTCGCTACTTCCACTGGCTCGGCGGGGCGGTTAAGTGCCTGGCCCCGTTCGCCGCCACCTGTGACCTGGGCCAAAGCATCCAGGGCGAGGCCGTGACGGACGCCCTGGGCCGGGCCATGGGAGCCACGATCCTCCTGGTCACCACCGCCACCATCCTGGCCATCATCGTGGGCATCTCGCTCGGCATCATCACCGCGCTGCGGCAGTACAGCTCGCTGGACTACAGCGTGACCTTCATGGCCTTCCTCTTCTTCTCCCTGCCGATCTTCTGGCTCGCCGTCCTCCTCAAGGAGTACGGGGCCATCGGCTTCAACGACTTCCTGACCGACCCGTCCATACCCATGTCCGTGGTGCTCGGCGTCGGACTGGCCAGCGGCCTGATCTGGGTGGTTTTCGCCGGCGGTTCCTGGCAGCGCCGCGGCATTGCCTTCGCCGCAGGATTCGCCCTCGCCGCCGCCATCCTCTACCTGCTGGGCCTGACCGGCTGGTTCACGGCCCCCAGCCTCGGACCGGTGGTGATTGCCCTGACAGGTGTTGCCATCGCCTACGGCGTCACCCTGCTCAGCGCGGGGCTGAAGAACCGCAAGGCCCTGTACTCGGCGCTGATCACCGTCGGCATCGGCGTCGTGGCCTACTACGCCGTGCAGCCGCTGCTGAATCAGGCGACCTGGACCATGGTCCTGCTCCTGGCCCTGGCCACCATCGCCGTCGGCTGTGCCGTGGGCTACTTCATGGGCGGCTACGACCGCGGGCAGAGCATGCGGGGAGCCGCGCTCACCGGCCTGCTGGTCGGCGGACTGATTGTCCTGGACCGCTTCTTCTACGCCTGGCCGTCCTACATGGACAACTCGCGGATCCGCGGCAGGCCGATCGCAACAGTGGGTGCTTCAACCCCCAACCTGGAAGGCGACTTCTGGATCAGCGGCCTGGATACCTTCACCCACCTGCTCCTGCCCACCATCGCCCTGCTCCTGGCCTCCCTCGCCAGCTACAGCCGCTACTCCCGGGCCTCCATGCTCGAAATTATGAACATGGACTACATCCGCACCGCCCGGGCCAAGGGACTGTCCGAACGCACAGTGGTCATGCGCCACGCTTTCCGCAACGCCCTGATCCCGCTGGCCACCATCGTGGCCTTCGACATCGGCGCCCTGATCGGCGGGGCGGTGATCACGGAACAGGTCTTCGCCTTCAGCGGCATGGGGCAGATGTTCGTCCAGGCGCTGCACCGAACGGATCCCAATCCGATCATGGGATTCTTCCTGGTGACCGGCATCCTGGCCCTGGTCTTCAACCTGGTGGCCGACCTTGTTTATACCGTCCTTGATCCGCGCGTAAGGGTGAAGTCATGAGCACTACGTATTCCGCCGAGACCCCGTCCAACCCGCCCGGAACCGACCCTGAACTGCCTGCGGCGAAAGCAAAAACCAAGGGCCTTTCACAGAGCCAGATCGTCCGGAAGCGCTTCTTCGACAACACCGCCGCCATCATTTCGCTGGTGGTCTTCGCACTGATCTGCATCCTGGCTTTCACCTCCATCGGGTTTGCCGGGCTGCCCGGCTGGTGGAAGTACGACTACCGGGAGTTCTCCGCACAGGTCAACGACGGTGCACCAACCTTCGTGAACATCTTCAACTGGGGGGACCACCCCTTCGGCCAGGACCGGATCGGCCGGGACATGTTCGCCATGACCATGCGCGGCACCCAGCAGTCGATCATCGTGATGTTCCTGGTCGGAGCCATCGCCTGCATCGTCGGTTCCATCGTGGGAGCCGTCTCCGGTTACTTCCGCGGCTGGGTGGAAGCCGTGCTGATGCGGCTCACCGACATCATCATCATCATCCCGATCATCGTCCTCGCCGCCGTGCTGGGACGCACCGCCGACCGCCTTGTCGGCGAAGGAATCGGCGTCGTGCTGCTCGGCATCTTCCTCGGCCTGGTCACCTGGACCTCGCTGGCACGGCTGGTGCGCGGCGAGTTCCTTTCCCTGCGGGAGCGGGAGTTCGTTGACGCGGCCCGGATTGCCGGCGCATCCAACAACCGGATCATCTTCAAACACATCCTGCCGAACGCGGTCGGAGTCATCATCGTGAACACCACCCTGCTGATGTCCACGGCGATTCTTCTCGAAACCTCCCTGAGCTACATCGGCTTCGGTGTCCAGCCCCCGGATGTGTCCCTCGGCCTGCTGATCAGCCAGAACCAGGAAGCCTTCCAGACCCGCCCCTGGCTCTTCTGGTGGCCCGGCCTCTTCATCGTGTCGATCTGCCTGTGCATCAACTTCATCGGCGACGGACTGCGGGACGCTTTTGACCCGCGGCAGAAGAAGTTCAATGCCAAGCGGATGAAGACGACGGCGGCTGGCAAGTAGTGGCGCCGCAGACGCCGGACGCGGGGCTGGCCCTAGGCCAGTCCCGCCAGGGCGAAGAGCACTACGGCCAGGGTCGGAAGGCCCAGCAGCCAGCGCCAGTTCACGCTGATCTCCGCGCGGGCGGTTTCGGTCTGGTCCGGATCGATGGCACCGGCGTTAACCAGTGCTTCCCAGCGGCTGCGGACCATCCGGGCCGCCTGCCCGGAGTCGGTGTGGCTCAGGTCGCCCGGCCGTACCGATCCGCCCGCCCCGTAGGTGCTGCCCGGCAGGTTGCGCACATGCTCGGGCTTTCCCGCGTGGGTGCCCCAGACGCCGGGCGCGGGTGCGGCCCAGGCAGTGTAGGAGCCCGACGGCGTCACGAGCTTGAGTGCGAACCGCGTGTCCACATGGATCAGCCCGGCCCAGGGAACGGCAATGGTGCGGACCGGATTGTGCAGGACGACGCCGTTCGCGTTCACCCGCACGCTCGGATACCAGAACAGCCAGCTGGCGGCCGCCGGAATGAGCAGCAGGGGAGCCGTGGCCAGCAGCCCGGAGAGTCCGGAGCTCAGGACAGCGGACACCATGGCCGCCAGGGCCAGCAGCCCGGCAATCCCGGTGAACCAGAGTGTGGTCCGTGGACGGAAAAGCGCGGCGTCAGGATCGTTCAGCGGGATCGACATACCCCCATCGTTACAGCATTTCCAGGTACCTCTGTAATCGGCCCGATGACCCGGGACCGGCGTGCAGCCTGGACGGAAGGAAACCACGGCCATGACTGAAACCATTATCGGAAGTTCGGACACAGCGAGCCGCCAAGACCGGCCTCCGGTCCTGGAAGTCCGCGACCTCTCGGTTGACTTCGGGGTGGACAAGGAATGGGTTCCGGCCGCCGTCGGACTGAACTACCACGTCAACGCCGGAGAAGTGCTGGCCATCGTGGGCGAATCCGGCTCGGGGAAAAGCGCCAGCTCCATGGCACTGCTGGGCCTGCTGCCCACGAACTCCCGGGTTACCGGCGAGGTCCTGCTGGACGGCAAGTCCCTGCTGGGCCTGTCCCCGCACAAGCTGCGCCAGGTCCGCGGCAACGATGTAGCGGTTATCTTCCAGGAGCCGATGACGGCGCTGAACCCGGTCTACACGGTGGGTTTCCAAATTGTGGAGACCCTGCGGCTGCACAACGAAATGTCCCCGGACGAGGCCGCGAAGCGCGCGCTGAAACTGCTGGCCATGGTGGAGCTCCCGGACCCGGAGAAAGCGTTCAAGTCCTACCCGCACCAGCTTTCGGGCGGCCAGCGCCAGCGCGCCATGATCGCCCAGTCGCTCTCCTGCGACCCGAAGCTGCTGATCGCGGACGAGCCGACCACTGCACTGGACGTCACCGTCCAGGCGGAAATCCTCGACCTGATGCGCAACCTGCGCAACAAGCTGAACTCAGCCATCGTCCTCATCACCCATGACATGGGCGTGGTCGCGGACTTGGCGGACCGGATTGCCGTGATGCGCCACGGTGTGATTGTGGAAACCGGGACAGCGAAGGAAGTCTTCGCCAACCCGCAGCACCCCTATACCCGGGCGCTCCTGGAATCCGTTCCCCACCTGGGCCAGGGTGCCGACGGCGAGGACGTGGACGTGGTCGCCGCGCTGGCAGCGGCAACCAACGTTGAGCTGGAGTCCGTGGACCAGGAGGAACTGGCACGCCGCGAGGAGATAGTCCTCGCCGGCCTGGAAACTGCTTCGGCCACAAAGGCCGCGGCTCCCGCAGCAGAACCCGTCCTGGTGCTGGAAAACGTTGCCATTGAATACCCCAAGCAAGGCCGGGTTGCGGCATTCCGTGCCGTTGAGGGCGCCAACCTGTCCATCTTCCCCGGACAGGTCATGGGCCTGGTGGGTGAATCCGGCTCCGGCAAGACCACCATCGGCCGTGCGGCAGTCGGGCTGCTGCCCGTGGCCGAGGGTGAACTCCGCGTGGTCGGCACGGACATCTCTGAGCTGAAGCCCAACTCCAAGGCCATGCACCAGCTCCGCCGCCAGGTGGGGATGGTCTTCCAGGATCCGTCTTCCTCGCTGAACCCGCGGCTGCCCATCGGAGAGAGCATCGGCGAGCCGATGTTCCTGGCGGGGGAGGCCAAGGGTGCCGCCCTGCAGCAGCGGATCGAAGAACTGCTGGACCAGGTGGAACTGCCCCGCGCCTACCGCAACCGGTACCCCCACGAGCTCTCCGGCGGCCAGAAACAGCGCGTGGGTATTGCCCGTGCCCTGTCCCTGAAGCCGAAGCTGATGGTGGCGGACGAACCGACGTCGGCCCTGGACGTTTCCGTACAGGCCAAGGTGCTGGAACTGTTCCAGAACCTGCAGCGCGAACTTGGGTTCGCGTGCCTGTTCGTCACCCATGACCTGGCGGTCGTGGACGTGCTGGCTGACAACATTTGTGTGATGCGTCACGGGCGGATCGTGGAACAGGGCACCCGGGACCAGATCCTGCGCAACCCGCAGCAGGAGTACACGCAGCGCCTGATCGCCGCGGTGCCGCTCCCGGATCCGGACAAACAGCGCGAACGGCGGGAACTTCGGGCCAAGCTGAACGCGGGCTCCGGCGTCGTTTCCTAGTCTTTCGGCGTATCCGAACTGCGGAAGGCCCCTTTCCCGGCTATGGTCCAGGGAGGGGCCTTCCTGCATGCTGCGCCGGGTGCGGCAGGTCCGCATTAGGGAACCTTTGGCAAAACGACTAGAATAGTATGGTGCCCGCTGACGGCGGCCTCTCGGCGATTCCTACACGTGTGTTCCCACGCAGCATTTGTATAGAACTGCCGGATTCTCCGGATCGACTCCGGACCACTGTGAACCATCCCCGAACGCTTACCTATGAATTGAGTCTTCACGCATGTCAGAAACCAACACGGCTGTGAACAGCGCTGTGCGAAGCGACCTCCGGAACGTTGCTATTGTGGCCCACGTTGACCACGGCAAAACGACCCTCGTCGACGCCATGCTCAAGCAGACGAACTCCTTCGCATCCCACGGAGACGTTGAAGAACGCGTGATGGATTCTGGTGACCTGGAACGTGAAAAGGGCATCACCATCCTGGCCAAGAACACGACCGTGTTCTACAACGGCCCCGCCGCCAAGGGCGAAACCATCACCATCAACGTGATTGACACCCCCGGCCACGCCGACTTCGGTGGAGAGGTCGAGCGCGGCCTGTCCATGGTCGACGGCGTTGTGCTGCTCGTGGACGCCTCCGAAGGCCCGCTCCCGCAGACCCGTTTCGTGCTGCGCAAGGCCCTGGCCGCGAAGCTTCCCGTCATCCTGCTGGTCAACAAGACTGACCGCCCCGACGCCCGCATCGACGAAGTCGTTAGCGAAGCCATGGACCTGCTCCTGGGCCTGGCTTCCGACCTGGCCGATGAGGTTCCCGACCTGGACCTCGACCTGGTGCTGAACGTTCCCGTGGTTTACGCCGCCGCACGCGTTGGTGCTGCCTCCCTGGAGCAGCCGGCCGATGGCCAGGCCCCGGCCAACGACAACCTGGAACCGCTGTTCCAGACCATCATTGACCACATCCCGGCTCCGACCTACGATCCCGAAGGTGTCCTGCAGGCGCACGTCACCAACCTGGATGCTTCCCCCTTCCTGGGCCGCCTCGCGCTGCTGCGCATCTTCAACGGCACCCTGCGCAAGGGCCAGCAGGTTGCCTGGGCCCGTGCCGACGGCACCATGAAGACGGTCAAGATCACCGAACTCCTGGCCACCAAGGCACTGGAGCGCGTTCCGGCCGAATCCGCCGGTCCCGGTGAGATCGTTGCCGTCGCCGGCATCGAAGACATCACCATCGGCGAAACCCTCACCGACGTCGACAACCCCAAGCCGCTGCCGCTTATCACCGTGGACGATCCCGCGATCTCCATGACCATCGGTATCAACACCTCGCCGCTGGCCGGCCGGGTCAAGGGCGCCAAGGTCACCGCACGCCAGGTCAAGGACCGCCTCGACAAGGAACTGATCGGTAACGTCTCACTGCGCGTGCTGCCGACCGAGCGTCCCGACGCCTGGGAAGTCCAGGGCCGCGGCGAGCTCGCCCTGGCCATCCTCGTGGAGCAGATGCGCCGCGAAGGCTTCGAACTGACGGTTGGCAAGCCGCAGGTTGTCACCAAGATGGTCGACGGCAAGGTCCACGAGCCGATGGAACACATGACCATCGACGTGCCCGAAGAATACCTGGGCGCTGTTACGCAGCTGCTGGCCGCCCGCAAGGGCCGCATGGTCAACATGGCTAACCACGGCACCGGCTGGGTCCGCATGGAATTCATTGTTCCGGCACGTGGCCTGATCGGCTTCCGCACCCGGTTCCTCACCGAAACCCGCGGCGCCGGCATCTCCGCCTCCATCGCCGAGGGCTACGAGCCGTGGGCCGGTCCGATCGAATACCGCACCAACGGTTCGATGATCGCTGACCGTGCCGGCGTGGTTACCCCGTTCGCCATGATCAACCTGCAGGAACGCGGTTCCTTCTTCGTGGAGCCGACCTCCGAGGTTTACGAAGGCATGATCGTGGGTGAGAACTCGCGCGCCGATGACATGGACGTGAATATCACCAAGGAAAAGAAGCTCACCAACATGCGTGCAGCTTCCTCCGACACCTTCGAGAACCTGACCCCGCCGCGGAAGCTGACGCTGGAGGAATCCCTCGAATTCGCCCGTGAGGACGAATGCGTAGAGGTCACCCCCGAGTCGATCCGCATCCGCAAGCTCATCCTGGACGCCAACGAGCGTGCCAAGGCCAACCGCGCCCGCGCCAAGGCCTAGCACCATCGCCATGGCACATACCTCCGGCCACCGGGTCCCGCGTCTGCGGGGCCCGGTGGCCGTGGTTCTGGGTGCCGTGGCAGCGGCCGTCCTGGGCACGTCACTGCACGCCCAGACGGTCTTCGCCGGGGACACAGCCCTGCTTCTGGGGGCTGCGGGAGCGCTGGTTTTCAGTGCCGCCATGTCCGTCCTGGCCGGCCTGTGGGCGCGTTCCGTCCTGGTCAGCGCGCTGACCGGGGTGTTGACGTACGTGTTGCTCGGCTTCTTCAGCCTCGACGTTTTTGGCGGTCCGCTGATCGTTACCGGAACCGTCGCCAACCTCGACCTGCCGGTGACCACGGCCGGGCTGATCTGGATCTACGGGCAGGCGGCAGCGACTGTGGCTGCGGTCCTGGTCACTGCCGGCGTGCTGCGCCGTGAGGCGTTGTTCCAGCGCACGGCGGCTGCTCCAGAGCCGCTGGGCTACGGAACGGATCCCGGCTACCGTCCCGGCGGACCCGGGGCCGTTCAGGGCCCGGAATCCGGCCGCCAGGAACCGTCCGCTTAGTTCCCCGCAGGGTCCAGGTGATGGGCCAGCAGGAGTGAGGTCGGGGTGCCGTCAGGATCCGGACCGCGCACGGCATACTCCTGAAGGACAGCCCGCAGCTTCGCCATCATGGAGCTGCGGTTTTCCTCGTTAAGGCACACGCCCATCCGCACCACATCAATATCCGACGGAGACAGGCCGTCGATCTCCTGAAGAAAAGTCTCCACCAGCACCGCTTTCGTGCCTTCGGGCACCGATGTCTGCCAGCTGAGGCCAGTGGCGCGGTACGGGATTTCCTTCGCGCCGCGGTTGCCGGTCCGGGGTTCGCCGGCGGACAGGAACCCGGTGCCAAGCAGGGTCCGGACATGGTGCAGGGCGGTTGCGGGATTCAGGCCCAGCGCCTCGGCAATTTCCTTGTTGGTCCGCTCCCGGTGCAGGCACAGCCGCAGGATGCGAACCCTCACTGGAGAACTAAGCGCCCGTCCACGGGCTTGGAGTACCTCATCGCTCGGCATCACCTCAGCATACGCCGCAGCTCCCGCGGTTTTTTCTGGGTTCAGGGTCCTGTGCGCGGCCGGCGCCGCGGTGGAGCCTCCGGTACCGGCTTGCCGGCGGTGACCAGTTCCCAGGGGATAAACACCTCGCCGGTCCGGGTCGCTATCGTGCAGCCGGCAGGATCCAGGGCAGTGATGGTTCCCAGGGCATCGGTCAGCCCTTCTTCGATCCGGTACCTGACGACGGCGCGGCGCCCGGTCCCGGCCTCGCGGAGGCGGGATTCGGGAGTCTGGGAAGTCATCGTTACATAGTACGCGGGCGCCGTCCGGCTGGGAGATAATGGTGTGGGCTACTAACGTGGAAGCATCACCTCGCGGACAACCGCTGATCAGCGATAGATCCGCACACCAAGGAAGGCAAAGGGACGTGACGTACGTAATTGCGCAGCCATGCGTGGATGTTAAGGACAAGGCATGCATCGAAGAATGCCCCGTGGACTGCATCTACGAAGGTGAACGCTCCCTCTACATCCACCCCGACGAGTGCGTCGACTGCGGTGCCTGCGAACCGGTGTGCCCCGTGGAAGCTATTTACTACGAGGACGACACTCCTGAGGAATGGGCCGACTACTACAAGGCGAACGTCGAGTTCTTCGATGACCTGGGTTCTCCGGGCGGCGCTGCCAAGCTCGGCAACACCCACAAGGATCACCCGTTGATCGCCGCCCTGCCGCCGCAGAACCAGGAATGAGCGGGACCGTCTCCCGGAGCTTCGGACTGAACCTCCCGGAGTATCCCTGGGAAGCCATGGCTCCGTACGCACGGAAGGCCGCTGCCCATGCCGACGGCGCCGTGAACCTGTCCATCGGGACGCCGGTGGACCCAACCCCCGGTTTCATTCAGGAGGCGCTGGCCGCAGCAGCCGATGCGCCGGGATATCCCACGACGCACGGCACGCTCGAACTCCGCCAGGCCATCGCCGCGTGGTTCGCCCGCCGCCGAGCCGTTCCGGGCCTGGATCCGCAGGACATTATGCCGACCGTCGGTTCCAAGGAACTGGTGGCCTGGCTCCCGCTGCTGCTGGGGCTCGGGGCGGGAGACGTCGTCGTACGTCCGACCGTCGCCTACCCCACCTATGACATGGGTGCCGTCCTCGCCGGTGCCACCGCGGTGGCCGCAGACGACTTGGATGACCTGGATGATCAGACCCGTGCCAGGGTCCGGCTGGTCTGGGTGAATTCGCCCGGCAACCCCACCGGAATCGTGCGTGATGCGCAGTCCCTGGCCCGGCTGGTGGAGCAGGCCCGGACACTTGGCGCCGTGGTCGCTTCCGACGAGTGCTACGCCGAACTTGGCTGGGGCGAATGGGACACCGCACGGGGCGGAACTCCGGTTCCATCGGTCCTGGACCCCCGTGTGAGCGGCGGCAGCAACGAATCGCTGCTGGCCGTCTACTCGCTCAGCAAGCAGTCCAACGTGGCCGGCTACCGGGCAGCGTTCGTGGCCGGGGACTCCGCGATCATCGCGAACCTGGTCAACAGCCGTAAGCACGCCGGCATGATCGTTCCGGCTCCGGTGCAGGCCGCCATGCAGGCTGCGCTGTCCGAAGACGCGCACGTTGCAGAGCAGAAGGACAAATACCGGGCCCGGCGGGAACTCCTGGTTCCCGCCCTCGAAGCCTTCGGCCTGGACATCCGGCATTCCGAAGCCGGTCTCTATCTCTGGGCTACGGCCGGAGAAGACACCTGGCAAACCGTCGAACGGTTCGCCGACCTGGGAATCGTCGTCGGACCGGGTGTGATTTACGGTGACGCGGGTGCGGGATTCATCCGCGTGGCCCTGACCGGCAGCGATGAGCGGATTGCGGCGGCTGCCCGGCGATTGACCGAAGCTGCGGGCTGATTGGCCCGTGACATGGCGCAGCCATGTTGCGCTTGCACAACAAGATGATTACCGATTAGTGGTATCGCCCGGTCAGCCGGTAGCGTTTTGAGCGAAATAGTTTAAGCACCGAATGTGTACTATGGGCGCTTCCCTCACGAGGACGAGGGCCCGTAGCAGTGGGTTCTTCAACTCCTGAAGGAGAAAAATGACTGAGCGACCGAGTGCCGAGCTGCACTATGGGACCGACCCGGGGGACAAGCTGGAGCTGCCCCGCATCGCGGCGGAAGAAGGCAACGACGGTTTCGACGTATCGAAGCTGCTGAAGCAGACGGGGACCGTCACCTTCGATCCCGGCTTTATGAATACCGCGGCAACCACCTCGGCGATCACCTACATCGACGGTGACGCAGGGATCCTGCGCTACCGCGGGTACCCGATCGAACAGCTGGCCAAGCACTCGAGTTTCCTCGAGACCTCATACCTGCTGATCTACGGCAACCTTCCCACTGCCACGGAGCTGGAAAACTTCGACCACCGGATCCGCCGGCACACGCTGCTGCATGAGGACCTCAAGGGCTTCTTCGGCGGCTTCCCCCGCGACGCGCACCCGATGCCAGTGCTTTCCTCCGCGGTCAGCGCCCTGTCCACGTTCTACCAGGATTCCCTGGACCCCTTCGACGATGAGCAGGTGGAACTCTCCACCGTCCGCCTGATGGCGAAGCTCCCGGTGATCGCGGCCTACGCGCACAAGAAGAGCATCGGGCAGCCCATGCTGTACCCGGACAACTCCATGAACCTGGTGGAGAACTTCATGCGGCTCTCCTTCGGCCTGCCGGCCGAGCCGTACGATGTGGATCCGAAGCTGGTCAAGGCACTTGACCTGCTGCTCATCCTCCACGCAGACCACGAACAGAACTGTTCGACGTCGACTGTCCGTCTGGTCGGCAGCTCCAACGCCAACATGTTCGCTTCCATCTCCGCCGGCATCAGCGCGCTCTTCGGACCGCTGCACGGCGGTGCCAACGAAGCCGTCCTGAACATGCTCCGCCAGATCCAGTCCACCGGCATGCAGCCGGAAGACTTCATGGAAAAGGTGAAGAACAAGGAAGACGGCGTGAAGCTCATGGGCTTCGGGCACCGCGTCTACAAGAACTACGATCCGCGCGCCAAGATCGTCAAGGCCACCGCACACGAGATCCTCGCGGACCTCGGCGGCAACGATGAGCTGCTGGACATCGCCATGCGCCTGGAGGAGAAGGCCCTCGCGGACGACTACTTCATCGAGCGCAAGCTCTACCCGAACGTGGACTTCTACACCGGCCTCATCTACAAGGCGATGGGCTTCCCGGAGAAGATGTTCACGGTGCTCTTCGCCATTGGCCGCCTGCCCGGCTGGATTGCCCAGTGGCGCGAGATGATGCAGGATCCGCAGACCAAGATTGGCCGCCCGCGCCAGCTCTACACGGGTGTGCCGGAGCGCAACTACCCGGAGCGCTAGAACCAAAACCAAAGGGCGGGCCGCTTCCTCGTGAGGAAGCGGCCCGCCCTTTGGCGTATCAGGGGCGGCTCCGGATCAGGAGCGCCTTGGGATCAGGAACCGGTGGCGTAACCCTGCGGGTTCTGCTTCTGCCAGTTCCAGTGGTCCTGACACATATCGTCAAGGGACCGTCCAGCGGACCAGCCCAGCTCGGCGAGGGCGGCGGAGGGATCGGCATAGCTGACGGCTGCATCGCCGGGACGGCGCGGGGCGAATTCGTACGGGACGTCCTTGCCGGCTGCCTTCGAGAATGCGGCAAGCACCTCCAGGACCGAGGAGCCGTTGCCGGTGCCCAGGTTCCACCGTTTGACGCCCTTGCGGGCCGCAATGTAGTCCAGCGCCGCCAGGTGGCCGGCCGCGAGGTCCATCACGTGGATGTAGTCGCGCACACCCGTTCCGTCCGGTGTGGGGTAGTCGTTGCCGAAGACCATGACTTTTTCCCGGCGTCCGACAGCAACCTGCGCCACGAACGGAAGCAGGTTGTTCGGCACACCCGTGGGGTCCTCGCCGATGCGGCCTGATTCATGGGCGCCGACCGGGTTGAAGTAGCGCAGCAGGGCGATGCTCCAGCGTTCGTCGGAGGCACCAAGGTCCGCCAGGATGTCCTCGATTTGTTCCTTGGTCCGGCCGTAGGGGTTCACGGCGTCCATTGGCATCTTCTCCACCAGCGGCACTTCCTCGGAGGCGCCGTAGACGGTGGCGGAGGAACTGAATACGATGGTGCGCACATCATGCCGGTCCATCACCTCCAGCAGGTTCAGGGTGCCGGCGACGTTGTTCCGGTAGTAGTACAGGGGCTTGGCTACCGACTCGCCTACGGCCTTCAGCCCGGCGAAGTGGATCACCGCCTCGGGGGAGTGCGCGGCGAAGACCTCTTCGAGGGCCTGCGGGTCCAGCAGATCGGCCTGCACAAATTCCGCGGTGCGTCCGGACAGTTCCTGGACCCGGTTGAGGGATTCGGTGCTGGAGTTGGCCAGGTTGTCCAGCACCACGACGTCGTGCCCAGCCTGCAGCAGTTCCAGTGTGGTGTGGGAGCCGATGTAGCCGGTTCCTCCGGTGACTAGTATTCGCATCCTTCCAGCCTACTGGGTGGACCCGGCGACCATTGAAGGGTTATCCGGCGCCCACGGGGGCAACATGGATGGCGATCTGGGAATCAGAGGCGTCAGAGCCGGTCCATTCGCCGCTCCCGCGGCTCCAGGTCCTGGAATCGTAGGAGACCTCGTTGATGCCCAGTGCGCGGGCATTGGCTACAGCCCAGTGCGCAAGGGACCAGCCGTACTCGCCGGAAGCACCAACCAGAAGCACCTCACCCAGGACAACGGCCTGCTGCGTGCCGTAGAGAGTGGTCATTGCGGCGAGGACGGTTTCCGGATTTCCCGCGGTTTCGGCGGGGTTCAGGACACAGGTCAGAGCTGCAGGTGACTGGCCGGTCAGGGCTGAAGCAAACGCCCGCCCCTCGGGTTCGTGATCCGCGTAGGCGTCCGGGTAGGCACTGCGCTGGACCGTCTGGGCAGCGACCGTGATCGGCAGCTCCTGGTACCCCTCAACCTGCACCAGCGCATCGTAAAAGGCGTTGGCGGCATACACCGGATCCATGATCTGCTCCTGGGTACCCCATCCCTGTGAGGGACGCTGCTGGAACAGGCCGCGGGAATCCGGGCCGGCGTCGTCCCCGTAGTCGATATTCCGCAGTCCGGATTCCTGGACCGCCGTCGCCAGTGCAATCGACGCCGCCCGCGGAGGCAGTCCGCGGGCGACGGCGACAGCCGTGATGGTTGCAGCGTTGGCCGTCTGTTCCGGGGTGAGCTGCCAGGAGCTCTCATTCACGGTTGCCGTGCAGCTTTCCCGCAGCGGGCGCTCTTCCCCGGAGGTGCCCGCGAGGATCAGGAGGTACAGTGCGGCGGCCGCCGCTGCGGCACCCGCTACGAGGAGCACCGTCACCCGCTGCCTGCGGGCGGGCAGCGGGTGACTGCGGGGATTCACGGCCAGTTCTCCCGGTTGCGGACGCCTAGTTGGCGTGTAGAGCCGCGTTCAGTTCCACGGTCCGGGCCAGCCGGGGGAGTACCTCGACGGCGCCGGTCACGGAGTTGCGGCGGAAAAGCAGGCCGGGGACGCCGGAGAGTTCCGCAGCCTTCAGCGTGCGGGCTTCCCCGGTTTCCGGATCCACCACGCTGACCCGGGTTCCGGCGGTGATGTAAAGGCCGGCTTCGACGACGCTGTCATCACCGATGCTGATGCCGACTCCGGAGTTCGCCCCGAGGAGCACCCGTTCCCCGACGGTGATTCGTTCCTTGCCGCCGCCGGAGAGGGTACCCATGATCGAAGCTCCGCCGCCGACGTCGCTGCCGTCGCCGACGACTACTCCTGCGGAGATGCGGCCCTCAACCATGGACGTGCCCAGGGTGCCGGCATTGAAGTTGACGAAGCCCTCGTGCATCACGGTGGTGCCTTCGGCGAGGTGCGCGCCGAGGCGGACGCGGTCGGCGTCGGCAATGCGCACTCCCGCGGGCAGGACGTAATCCACCATCCGCGGGAACTTGTCGACGCCGTACACGGTGACCGCGCCGCGGGCACGCAGGCCGACCCGGACCTGGTCAAAGCCGGCGACCTGGCAGGGGCCGAAGTTGGTCCAGACAATGTTGGGCAGGACCCCGAAGATGCCGTCGAGGTTGATGGTGTTGGGGGCAGCGAGCCGGGCGGAGAGGACATGCAGGCGGAGGTAGGCGTCTGCGGTGGACTCCGGAGCGGCGTCCAGATCGATCTGCGTTTCCACGACCTCGCCGCGGGTACCGCGGACCTCGTCCGTCATGGTGCCGGCTGCCTTGGCCAGTTCGGTGGCCAGCGCGTTGTCGGCTTCAAAGGGGGTCAGCTGCGGCCGCGGGTACCAGACGTCAAGGACGGTGCCGTCTGCGGCTACGGTAGCCAGTCCAAGGCCGGAGGCGGTGCGGGCGGTCAGGGCTGATGGGGTGCTGGAAGTCATGGGTTCCACTCTACCGAGCGGTAGTCTGGTCCGGTGACTGTATTACCTGTGAACCGCCTGGACCTGGAGGGCGACGTTGCTGCCCTCACCGCCGCCCTGATGGACATTGAAAGTGTCTCCGGCAACGAGGCCGCCATCGCCGACGCGGTGGAAACCGCGCTGCGTGCCCTGGACCATCTGGAGGTGGTGCGTGACGGCGATACTGTCATGGCCCGCACCAATCTGGGCCGGGCCGAGAGGGTCATCCTGGCCGGCCACCTGGATACCGTACCGCTGCCGACCGTCCCGGGAGCCCGCGGCACTGTGCCCTCGACCTGGGAAGGGGACGTGCTGTACGGCCGCGGTGCCACAGATATGAAGGGCGGCGTGGCTGTCCAGCTGGCTCTCGCAGCCCAGCTGGCCGAACCCACCCGGGACATCACCTTTATCTTTTACGACCACGAAGAAGTTGATGCTTCGCTCAGCGGACTGGGCCGGGCCGCCAAGAGCTACCCGGAGTGGCTGAAGGCGGACTTCGCGATCCTGCTTGAGCCCACCGACGGAACCGTGGAGGGCGGCTGCAACGGGACCATGCGGTTCCAGGCCCGCACCACGGGCAAAGCCGCGCACTCGGCCCGTGCCTGGATGGGGGAGAACGCCATTCACGCGGCGGCGGAGATCCTGGTGAGGCTGCGCGGCCATGAGCCGGCCACCGTCCGGGTGGAAGGCCTGGACTACCGCGAGTCGCTGAACGCGGTCCGCATCAGCGGAGGCACCGCCGGGAACGTCATTCCCGATGCGGCCACTGTAGAAATTAACTACCGGTTCGCTCCGGACAAGGACCTGGCCCAGGCGGAGGCCTACGTCCGGGACCTGCTCCACGGATTCGACCTGGTTCTTACGGATGCTTCCGCCGGCGCCCGGCCCGGGCTGGACCGCCCGGCTGCCGCCAGCTTCGTGGCAGCAGTCGGAGCGGAGCCTAAACCCAAGTACGGATGGACCGACGTCGCCCGGTTCAGTGCCCTGGGCGTTCCGGCAGTGAACTTCGGGCCCGGGGATGCTCTGCTGGCACACTCCGACGACGAGCATGTGCGGGCGGATGCCATCCGCGAGTGCCTGCGGGCGCTGCGGGCCTGGCTGGCCTAGAGTCTTCCGGGCGGGTCCCGGGGTGCCGGCTGAACCCGCCCCCGGATGTTCCGCTCAAACAGTGAAGGTTCCCTTCCGGTGATCCGGAAGGGAACCTTCACTGTTTGATGCTGTCCTGGTCTACCGGGCCGGGGCGGGCGCCCCTTCCGGTTCCACCGCGTCCTCGGTCCGCAGCAGCTGCCCGGAGCGGGCGCCGAGGCGGCGGGAGAGGCGCTGAGCGGCGAACGTCAGCAGCATGTTCAGGACGATGAAGATCGCTGCCGTGACCAGCAGGGCCGGAAGGATGTTACCTTCGCCTGCCGCCAGCCTGCGGGCGTACGCCAGCAGGTCGGTGTAGCCGATGAAGGTGCCCAGGGCGGAATCCTTCAGAATCACGACGAACTGGCTCAGCAGTGCCGGGAGCATGGCCACCAGTGCCTGCGGAACCTCGATGGACCGCAGCGACTGGCTCCGGGTCAGGCCGATCGCCAGGCCGGCTTCACGCTGTCCCTTGGGCAGGCCGAAGACGCCGGAGCGCACCAGCTCGGCGATCACCGAACCGTTGTAGAGCGTCAGTGCCAGCACAACTGCCACAAACGGCACATCGGCCGATGGTACCGGCGTCGACTTGGAAAGGAACTGGTAGAAGAAGATCATCATCAGCAGCACCGGAACGGCGCGGAAGAACTCCACGATCACGCCGGAGGTCCAGCTGATGGCCTTGACCGTGGACAGCCGGCCGAGCCCGAAGATGAGGCCGAAGAGGATTGAGGTGACGATCGCTACCCCTGCAGCCCGCAGGGTGGCCATCAGGCCCGGCAGCATAAAGAACTCCCAGGTGCGCCACTCCAGGAACGGAGTCCACTTGGCGGCGTCGAACTGGCCCTTCTCCGCCAGTCCATTCACGATCAAGGCGATCAGGCCCAGGATAAAGAGGACGCCGAGGACGTTGCCGGCCATGATGCGGCGCCGGGCCCGGGGGCCGGGCGCATCGAACAGGACACTCTGGCTCATCGGGCCACCGCCAGTTTCTTCGAGGCCCAGGTTGTCAGGAGGCCGATCGGAATCACGATGAGGACGAAGCCCAGCGCGAAGGTCAGGAAGATCTGCGTCATCAGGTCCGGGCGGAATTCAATCATGGTCTTCATCAGCCCGGAGGCTTCCGCCACGGACGCCGTGGCCGCCACCGTGGTGTTTTTGGCCAAGGCGATCAGGACGTTGCCCAGCGGTGCGATGGCACCGCGGAAGGCCTGCGGCAGGATGATCAGCCATGCGGCGGGCAGGAAGGAGAGACCAATTGAACGGGCCGCCTCGGCCTGTCCCAGCGGCACGGTATTAACGCCGCTGCGGATCGCCTCGCAGACGAAGGCTGCGTGGTAGATCGACAGGGAAAGGATGGCGAGCCGGAAGAAGTTGAGGTTGAAGTCACTGGACAGGCTGACCTGGAGCTGGGACCACAGGGCCAGCGCACCGAAGACCATGATGATGGTCAGCGGCGTGTTCCTGAAGATGTTCACATACGCCGTACCGAACCAGCGCAGGCTGGCAATGGGGGAGATGCGCATAACGGCCAGGAGGGTGCCGAGCACCAGGGACCAGAGGCCAGCCCAGAAAGTCAGTTGGATGTTGACCCAGAAGGCACCAACGACGTCGTAGTCGCCGAAGAGCTCAAAGAAACCTTCCATATGTCACCTCTTCCATAAAAATAAAGTGCGGAGCCCGGGGCAGGGCCGCGGCCCTGCCCCGGGCTGTGCCGCCGAAAACCCGGCGGGGGTTGGTGAGGTTAGGCGCAGGCGTCCGGCGTCGGCGGGTTCAGGGAAGCGTTGAAGGTGTAATCGGCACCCTCGGTGTTCGCCTTGATGGCCTCTTCCCAGGCGCCGTCGTCGATCATCTTCTGGATGGCAGCGTTGATGTCTTCACACTTGTCGCTGCCCTTCTGGATGCCGACGCCGTACTTCTCTTCGGAGAAGGTGTTGCCGACTACCTTGAACTGGCCCTTGTTGGCCTCGGTGGAAGCCAGACCGGCCAGGATGATGTCGTCAGTGGTGACGGCGTCGATGGCGCCGCCCTGCATGGCGGTGACACATTCCGCGTAGCTCGGCTGTTCCATCAGGTTCACCTCGGAGGCCAGGGTGTCCTTGATCTTCTGCGCGGAAGTGGAACCGGTGACCGAGCAGAGGTTCTTGCCGTTCAGATCCTCGGGACCCTTGATGTCGTTATTGTCCGAGCGGACCAGCAGGTCCTGGCCGGCAACGAAGTACGGTCCGGCGAAGCCGACCTTTTCCTTGCGGGTGTCGGTGATGGAGTAGGTCGCGAAGATCATGTCGACCTGATCGTTTTCGAGCATGTTTTCGCGCTGGGCGGAGGGCGTCTCGATCCATTCGATCTGGTCTTCGCTGAAACCGAGCTCGCCGGCTACGTACTTGGCGACGTCGACGTCGAAGCCGGCGTAATTGCCGCCTTCGTCAAAGCCGAGACCGGGCTGGTCGAACTTGATGCCGACGCGGATGGTCTCCCCACCGGCGGAATCGGCGTTTTCGTTACCGGAATCTCCGCCGCAGGCGGAAAGAGTCAGGGCAGCAGCTGCGGCCATCGCGGCAGCAGCGTAGCGGGTCTTGCGCATTTTTTCTCCTTGCATTGCGGCAGGTTCCGAGTGGATCCTGCCTTGCCTCAAAGGGTTGGTGAAAAACTTTTGCAGTGCGGTGGGGGTCTTAGTGGGCCAGGATCTTGCCAAGGAAGTCCTTGGCCCGGTCGCTCTTCGGATTGGTGAAGAATTCCTCGGGGGTTGCCTGTTCAACGATCTGGCCGTCGGCCATGAAGATCACGCGGTCCGCGGCCTTGCGGGCGAAGCCCATTTCGTGGGTCACCACGATCATGGTCATGCCCTCGTGGGCCAGCTCGACCATCGTGTCCAGGACCTCGTTGATCATTTCCGGGTCCAGCGCCGAGGTTGGTTCGTCGAACAGCATCACCTTCGGCTTCATCGCCAGCGCACGGGCGATCGCCACCCGCTGCTGCTGTCCGCCGGAGAGCTGGGCGGGAAGCTTGTTCGCCTGATTGTCGACGCCGACCCGCTTGAGCAGGGCCATGGCCTTTTCCTTGGCCTCAGCGGACTTTGTCTTCTTGACCTTGATCGGACCCAGCGCCACGTTGTCCAGGATCGATTTGTGGGCAAACAGATTGAACGACTGGAAAACCATGCCGACGTCGGCACGCAGCTTCGCCAAGGCCTTGCCCTCGGCGGGCAGGACCTTGCCGTCGATGGTGATCTCGCCGTCGTCGATGGTTTCCAGGCGGTTGATCGCTCGGCAGAGGGTTGACTTGCCCGAACCGGACGGGCCGATCACCACAACCACTTCGCCGCGGGCCACATCGAGATTGATGTCCCGCAGCACGTGGAGGTCCCCGAAATGCTTGTTGACGTTTTTCAGCGAGACGAGGGGTGCTGCGGCTTTTTCAGGTACAGGCTGCCCTGGTGTTGTGTCACTGGTCATACGTAGAAGATAGCGAACAAATCAAGGTGCTGTGCGCCGCATCACTCCACGGGGCAGAAATCGTGACTCAAGAGAAACACAAACAACGCTGCTAACAGGCCGGCCCGAACGCCCGCCTTAGGGCGGGGGTGAGATCCGGGACACGCCTAGCCGCTAGCCTTGGAGCATGGCAATCAGCGACGAGCAAGACCTCACCAACCCGGTATCGGCGAAGCGCCGCGGCCCCGTGGAACTCCGCCGGGGGCAGGCGCGCGTGCCGCAGTCGGACCGGTTCCTCCTGGATACCCAGGACGGAACGCACTTCACGCACACCGACCCCTGGCGGGTCCTGCGCATCCAGAGTGAGTTCGTCGAGGGTTTCGGAACGCTCTCAGAGCTGGGTCCAGCGGTCAGCGTGTTCGGGTCCGCACGGAGCCTGCCAGGATCACGGTGGTACAAAACCGCCGAAGAAGTCGGCAGGCTGCTGTCCGGCGCCGGCCTGGCCGTGATCACTGGAGGCGGCCCGGGATCCATGGAAGCCGCGAACAAGGGCGCCGTGGAGGCCAGCGGCGTATCCGTGGGCCTGGGGATCGAGCTGCCGTTCGAAACCGGGCTCAACGACTGGGTGGACCTGGGCATAAACTTCCGCTATTTCTTCGTCCGCAAGACCATGTTCGTCAAGTACGCGCAGGGCTTCATCGTCCTCCCCGGTGGCTTCGGCACACTGGATGAACTGTTTGAAGCGATGACGCTCGTCCAGACCCAGAAGGTGACGTCCTTCCCCATCGTGCTGATTGGTACGGATTTCTGGGCGCCGCTCCTGGACTGGGTGCGCGGCAGCCTGCTGGCCGAAGGCATGATCTCGGAGAAGGACCTGAACCTGCTCCATCTGGTCGATGACCCCGCGGAAGCTGTCCGCCTGGTTGTGGCCGACAGTGCCGGGCATGTCTCCCTCTAATCGCCCGCCGGCACAATCTGGGACGATGGAGCGGTGATGATCCTGCTCGCCTTCCTTGCCATCGCCGTCGTCGGCGCGGTCTCCCTGCTGGTGGCAGGCCGGATCGGTCCGGGCAGGTGGCGGCGTGCGCCTGGCCCGGAGCTGGAGAACGGGGAAGGGGAACAGCGCTTTCCGGCTGCCGCCGGACTCGCCGAACCTGATCCCCGGCTGCCTCCGGTGCTTCTGCCGGAGCGGCCCGTCGCAGCGGACATCGCGGACCTGCGGTTCTCTGTTGGCTTCCGCGGTTACCGGATGGACGAGGTGGACGTGGTGCTTGAACGGCTGGCCACAGCCCTCCTGGAACGTGACGCGGCGCTCGCCGAACTGCGTGGGCCGGGCGGACCCGGTCCAGCCGCTCCGCCCGGAACCGCCCGGACCGAGCAGCCCGAATGACAGCACAGCCTGGTCCGGACGGACGGCTGCGCTGCCCCTGGGCACTTGGCAGCCCGGATTACCTCGCCTATCACGACGAGGAGTGGGGCCGGCCGGTGACCGGTGAGGCTGCGTTGTTTGAGCGGCTTAGCCTGGAGGGCTTCCAAGCGGGGCTGAGCTGGATCACGATTCTGCGCAAGCGGGAGGCCTTCCGTGAAGCCTTCCGCGGCTTCGACCCGGAAACTGTGGCCGGGTTCGGGGACGCCGAGGTAGCTGACCTGGTGGAAAACCCCGGGATTGTCCGCAACCGTGCCAAGATCCAGGCCACGATCAACAACGCGCGTGCCCTGCTCGCGCTCCCAGCGGGCGAATCGCTGGAAATCCTGCTCGGGAAACACCGCCCGCCGCCCGGACCGGCTCCCCGGTCGACGGCGGACGTTCCCGCCTCCACCCCCGAATCCGTCAGCCTGTCCCGGGCACTCCGGGACCGGGGCTTCCGCTTCGTTGGGCCGGTCACCGCGTACGCCATGCTGCAGGCCACCGGATATGTAAACGACCATCTGGCAGCCTGCAGCATCCGGGCCAGCTGCTAGCAGCCAGCCCCCGCACCCCGCCGCGCTGTGGCGCCAGACACACCGAAATTTCGCCTGCTCACTACTTGTACGGAATAATGGTCCCCAAATGCAGCTCGGTGCCCTAAGCAACGGCTCGGAAACCGATCGGCAGCAGTACAGGTGACTACTCGGGGAATAACCCCGCAGTGCACTGTTGAAAGGGGAACTTCAAGATGGCTGCGATGAAACCGCGTACGGGTGATGGACCTATGGAGGTCACCAAGGAAGGGCGCAGCCTGATCTTGCGGGTGCCGATCGACGGCGGCGGACGCCTTGTGGTGGAACTGAACGCAGAGGAAGCCGGCAAACTCAAGGAATGCCTCCTCGGCGTCACCGGCTAGGCTGGGAGCATGCGTCCTTCCAGGCAAGTTTCCAAGCCTGCGGGTTCCTTGCAGGCTCCCCGCAGGATGTCCATGACAGCTGTTTCACCGCTGCCGCCGTACCCGCGGTCAGATGAACCTGGCGCGGATACCGGCCTCGAACCGAAACCAGGCGAGGGCGTGGACGTCCTGGCCGTGGGAATCGCCCCGGGGCCGGCGGCGGAATCTGCCCAGGAAGGCGCACCTGCGGGTGCGAAACCCGTTCCCGAACCCCGCAGCGGAGCCGTTGAAGCCGCCGTGCGCTACGGCGTTGACGTTGCGGCGCGTGCGGATGCTGCCGGGATCAGCGGCCGGGCAGGGGAGCATCTTGTGGTTGAACCGCCGCGCGGTTCCGAGGGCCTGCCCGGGAAACTGATCTACCTGGGGGTCGGCGATGAGTCCCACCAGAGTCTTCGGCGCGCCGGTGCCGCGTTGGCCCGCGCGACGTTCGGAGCGCAGAAAATACGCACCAGTGTGGTGGACGGACTGACGCCCCAGGCACAGCAGGCCTTCCTCGAGGGGTTCCTGCTTGGCGGCTACCGTGCGCCGAAAACCGGGCTCACCGACTCCGCCAAGCCCATGGCCGCGAAAATGGAGGTCACCGGTTTGAACCCGCAGGCGCTGGCCCTGGCTGAAACCAGTGCCCGCGCAGCCTGGCTCGCCCGCGACCTGACAAACACCCCACCGGACACCGCAACACCGGCGTGGATGGCAGCGCAAAGCCGCTCCGTGGCCCAGGCCGCCGGGCTCGAATTCGAAGAGTGGGAGCCCAAGCGGCTGGCAGCTGAAGGCTTCGGCGGGCTCACCGCTGTGGGATCCGGATCGGCGAATGGCCCGCGGCTGGTGCGCGTTACGTACCGGCCCACGGGGGCTGCCGGAGCCGAAGCCGGCGGCGTGGTCCTGGTGGGGAAGGGCATAACCTTCGATTCAGGCGGCATCTCGCTCAAGCCGCGCGATTCCATGCCCGCCATGAAAATGGACATGGCCGGCTCGGCCGTGGTCCTGGCCGCAGTACAGGCCGCCGCTGAGCTGAAGCTGCCGTTCGAAGTGACGGCCCTGCTTGCCCTGGCAGAAAACGCTGTCGGTGCGGCGTCCTACCGGCCCGGCGATGTTGTCAGGACCTGGAACGGCACCACCGTGGAGATCGGCAACACCGACGCCGAAGGGCGGATGGTTCTTGCCGACGCCCTCGCGTACGCAGCCGGCCGGCTGGAGCCCGATGCCCTGATTGATGTTGCCACTCTGACGGGTGCGGCCGCGCTGGGACTGGGTAAACGCCATGCGGCCCTCTTTGGTAACGATCCCAGCCTGCTGACCGCCTTCGAGGCGGCCGCCAGCAGCTCGGGGGAGCCGCTCTGGCAGCTGCCGCTGGTGCCGGAATATGACTATCTGCTGGACTCCGACACCGCTGACCTGGCGCATGTGGCACCCGTCGGTGCCAAAGCGGGGGCAGGGGCTATTCTCGGGGCACTGTTCCTGGAGAAATTCGTGGACGGCACACCCTGGATCCACCTGGATATCGCCGGGCCCATGGAAGCGGCCGGCGACAGCCACGAGTACGCCAAGGGTGCCACCGGTTTCGGTGCCCGGCTGCTGATCGCTTTCCTGCGCGCCCGCGCCGCCCGCACGCTGGCAGGACTCGACGCTTCCTAGGCTGCTGCCCGGACGCTACCGGCGCGCCGGCAGTACCTTGACGGCCAGCAGGAGGCCGTCCCCGGTTGGCAGGAGCGCGGAGACCAGCGAATCGTTGTCCCGGATGGCCTTGCCCACCTGCCGCATCGTGCTGGTCAGCGGTTCACGTGCCGCCGGATCGGCGACGCGGCCGTTGTCGAGGGCGCCGTTAACGATCAGCAGCCCCCCGGGCTTCAGCAGCCGGACGGCCTGCTCGGTGTAGACGGGGAAGGATGCTTTGTCCGCATCGATAAAAACCAGGTCGTAGGCGTTGTCGGTGAGCCGCGGCAGGACCTCGGCGGCGCGGCCGGAGATGGTCCGGGTCCGGTTTCCCGGAATGCCGGCCTCCGAATAGGCCAGCCGGGCAGCGCGCAGGTGGTCGACGTCGGAGTCAATGGTCGTCAGGACGGAATGCGGGCCGAGTCCGCGCAGCAGGCAAACTCCTGAAACGCCGGCACCCGTCCCCACCTCCACAACGGTCTGTGCCTTCGCGGACGCAGCCAGGACGGTGAGCGCCGCGCCAACTCCGGTACTCACGGGATGTACACCGAGTTCATGGGAACGCTCGCGTGCGCGGAGCAGCACTTCATCCTCGAAGGGCAGGGCCTCCGTGTAGGACCAGTTGGTCTGCTTGTCGGCGCTCATCGGTGTACGTCACTTTCGGTCGGGGTGGCAGGGGAAACCAGGAACAGATCGGAATAAGAAGGAAATAGTCCGGAATGCAGCAGGGGGCGCAGCCGCTGGGCTGGGCCGGCGGCGGACTGCTTTACCAGCTTAAGGCCAGCGGTGCAGCAAACCGGGCTGGCGTGGCCGTGCCGCGGATCTTGTCAGGTGGATGTCGCAGCGAAAGGCACGCCCGCTTGTCTGCCGAACCACGGCATGCTAACAGCGAACTCCCAGAATCATGCGCGAATATTGATGCTGAAGCTGGCGATCAGAGACTGCCCCTACCTCACCGGAAACAAGGCAGCCGACTTGCGCTTTGAAGGGAGGAAGACCATGACCGGGACACTTGACGTTTCAGCGGACGCATCGGCAGGCGCCGACTGGGTGCGTCCGACCTGGGAAGAAGTGGTGCAGGCGCACTCCGCGAAGGTCTACCGCCTGGCGTACCGCCTGACCGGCAACAAACACGACGCCGAGGACCTGACCCAGGAAGTCTTCGTCCGTGTTTTCCGTTCCCTGGCCAACTTCCAGCCCGGAACCCTGGACGGCTGGCTCCACCGGATCACCACCAACCTCTTCCTCGACCAGGCCCGGCGCAGGAGCCGGATCCGGTTCGACGGGATGAGCGAAGAAGCCGAGAGCCGCCTCCCGAGCCCGGGTCCCGGCCCGGAACGTAGTTTCGAATTCAACAACCTCGACGTCGATATCCAGCAGGCGCTGGAAGAACTTCCTCCGGATTTCCGGGCAGCCGTTGTGCTCTGCGACCTTGAAGGGCTGTCCTACGACGAAGTTGCCCGTGCCTTGGGCGTCAAGCTGGGCACCGTACGCTCCCGGATTCACCGCGGGCGGACCATGCTGAAGGAAAAACTGGCCCACCGGGATCCAACCCAGCGCCGGACCCCGGCCGTCAGCCTCAAAATTCCCCGCGTGGTTGGAGCCGGATAGAGAATATGCGCCATCCTCGACGCCATATCCGTGAGTTCCTGGACGATGAACTTCCGCAGCGCAAAAGGGCAGCAGTCCAGGCTCACCTGGAACGCTGCGCACCCTGCCGGTCCCTCGTGGAAGAGGAACGGCGCCTGCGCATCCGGCTGCGGTCCATGAGCATACCGCTGCCGGGGGAGGACCTGGCCCGGCGCATTGTGGCCGGAGGAGCATCCCTGCCGGCCGCCGCGGAGGCCAAACGGCCGCGGACCCGCGCCCGCTACGCCGTCGCCGTCGGCAGTATCCTTACCCTCGTCTCCGGATTCGTCCTGGCTGGTGCCTACGTGCTGGGTACCTTGGCCAACGAACCCTTCTCCGCTCCGCAGCAGGCGCATCTGCTGGCCGGCTGGAACCAGGTAACCCAAAGCCAGACCGGCAAGCTCTCCAGCGACCAGCTGCAGAAGCTCCGTGAAGCCGGCTGGTCCTGCCCGGAGCTCTCCGAACTCGGCTTCACCCTTGAAGAAGCCACCGCCACGCACGTGGCCGGCCAGCCAGCCGTCGCGCTGGTACTCGCCCGCAATGGGGAGAAGATTACGCTGTATGAGCAGCGTCCGGGTGAGGGCGATACGAACGCCAGCGTTCTGCATGCAGTCAGCGAACGGCCGGTAACGGAAGAGGGCTTCACCCTCCAGACCGGGAACTCCGCTACCTCGCCCCGGGTCTGGCGGGATCCGGCGAAGCCCGGCCAGGCAGTGCTGTCCACCGGCAATGTCACCTATACCCTCGCGTCATCTGCGTCGAACGAAATGGTTGCCGGTGCGGTCAGTGAACTGTCGCTGACTGAGTCAGCCCGCCTGCTGGTGCCTTCCAAGGACCGCGATTCCGGGCCGGTGGACCGGGTGATGCGGGGGCTCTCGCTGCTGGCCGGCGCCGGACGTTCACTTTGAGTCCAGACTGGAAGTCGCTTGAACCGGGCGGGAAAAGGTAACCTTCAGAAGTGTTCGGAATAAATGGCTATGAGCTGATCGTGCTGGCAATCCTTGCTGTGGCCGTTCTCGGCCCTGAGCGCCTGCCCGAATACGCCTCCCAGTTGGCCCGCCTGGTCCGCGAACTTCGCCGTATGGCCAGTGGCGCCCGGGAGCAGCTGCGCGAAGAAGTCGGCCCGGAAATTGACGAAGTGGACTGGCGCAAGCTGGACCCGCGGCAGTACGACCCGCGGCGGATCATCAAGGAAGCACTGCTCGACGACGTCGAAGATGCTGTCCGCCCGGCTCCGCGGCAGGGAACCTCCGGGCACCCCGTCCGCAGCGCAGCCACAGCATCCGCAGCCGCAGCGCCGGCGGCCGCAGCCGTTCCGGCTGCCGCAGTGCAGACATCACCGCCGCCCGTGCAGCGCATCGAACGGCTCGCGGCCGGGGAAACTGCTCCCTTCGATGTTGAGGCCACCTAGTCCCGCACCAGGCAGTGCCAGTACGCCGGACGGACCAGCACCTGCCGCCGGAGCGGCCGCCGCAACAGCGTAGCCCCGCGGCCGGCGGATCCTCACCGCCCGGTGACGTGCCGTCAGAGCGGCGCGGCGACATCAGTGTGGCGCCTGCCAATATCGAGGTCCCTTGTCTCCAGTAGCCTGCGGCAGGGCGTCTCCAGTAGCCTGCGGCAGGGCGGAGCCCATCAGGAGCGGGGAGTGACTCCCAGGCTCATCCCCGAGAGTCCCCGCGGACGGCGGGACAGGGTGTGGGCGATTCGCCGCAGCTCAGCACCGGCGCTCCCGTCCTGAGCAGCGGAATCCGTCAGCACCACCGGAAGTCCCGCGTCCCCGCCTTCGCGCAGGCGGACGTCGAGCGGGATGCTGCCGAGCAGCGGGACTCCGTAGCCGAGTGCGCCGGCCAGCCGCTCGGAGACGATCGCACCGCCGCCGGAACCGAAGAGCTCCATCCGTTCCCCGTTCGGCAGGCTCAGCCAGGACATGTTCTCGATGACGCCGGCGACTTTCTGACCGGTCTGGGCGGCAACTGTTCCCGCCCGCTCGGCAACATCCGCCGCCGCAGCCTGCGGCGTCGTGACCACCAGAATCTCAGCCGACGGCAGCAGCTGGCCCACAGAGATAGCGATGTCGCCTGTGCCCGGCGGAAGGTCGAGCAGCAGCACGTCCAGGTCCCCGAAATACACGTCGGTGAGGAACTGCTCCAGTGCCCGGTGCAGCATCGGCCCGCGCCAGGCCACCGGCTGGTTACCGTCGAGGAACATACCGATGGAAATCGTCTTGATGCCGTGGGCCACCGGCGGCAGGATCATCTCGTCGACGCGGGTTGGTGGCGCGGTGATGCCCAGGAGGCCGGGGACGGAGAACCCGTGGACATCGGCGTCGACCACACCCACCCGCAGCCCGGAGGCAGCCATGGCTGCGGCGAGGTTGACCGTGACGGTGGACTTGCCCACCCCGCCCTTGCCGCTGGCGACCGCATAGACACGGGTCAGGGAATCCGGACGGCTGAATGGAATCCCGCGGGCTCCGCCGGGGCCGCGGAGCATCGCCTTGAGCTCTTCGCGCTGCTCCGGGCTCATCACGTCCAGATCAACGTCCACCGAGGTGATGCCGGGAACCGCGGCGAGCTCGCGCTCCACGTCGCCGGTGATGGTTCCGCGCAGCGGGCAGCCCGCAATCGTCAGGAGCACCGAAACGCGGGCGGCGCCGGCGTCGTCCACTTCCACGCTGCGAAGCATGCCCAGCTCGGTAATGGGACGCCGCAGTTCCGGGTCGATGACCCGGCCAAGGGCGGCGCGGGCCTGTTCCTGCAGGGTCTTGCCGGATTCGTTCAAAGGCACTGCTTAGTCTTCTCCTGCTCCGGGCGTAATCTTGGGCAGCGCTGCGGTGGCATCCTGGCCCCGGCGGCGCTGGTTCCGGCGGCTGGAATCGTCCCGGTTGTCATTTGCTTCCAGGAGCTCTTCGAGCAGGCTCCGGATCTCGGAGCGGACATAATCCCGTGTGGCTACTTCGCGCAGGGCGATCCGCAGCTCGGCGATTTCCCGGGTGAGGTACTCCGTGTCCATCAGGTTGCGTTCAGCGCGTTCGCGGTCCTGGCGCATGGACACACGGTCCCGGTCGTCCTGCCGGTTCTGGGCTAGCAGCAGCAGGGGAGCGGCGTAGGAGGCCTGGAGAGACAGCATCAGGGTCAGCAGCGTAAAGCCCAGCGCCACGCTGTCGAAGCGCAGGGACACCGGCCCCCACGTGTTCCAGCCCAGCCAGAGAAGGCAGAAGACCGTCATGTACAGCAGGAACTGCGGGGTGCCCATGAACCGGGCGAAATTCTCCGTGGCGTGGCCAAATGCATCGGGGTTTGGGGACAACCGCGGGAGCCACCGGGTACGGGCGGTGCGCGGGGTATCCAGGCCGTCGGTGCGGGGGCGGTTTTTCTCAGCCATTCTTCCTTCCCTGCCACGTAATGGGGCCGGTGTCATCGGAGGCGCGCCAGTCATCCGGGAGGAGGTGGTCCAGCACATCGTCCACCGTTACGGCTCCCACGAGCCGGCCGCCGTCGTTCACTACCGGCAATGAGTTCAGGTTGTAGGTCGCGAGCATGCGGGAAATCTCGCTGATATCCGCGTAGTCGCGGACCGGTTCAAGGTCAGTGTCCAGGATGTTTCCCAGCGCCTCGGGGGGAGCGGCCCGCAGCAGCTTCTGGATATGCACGACGCCGAGATACCGTCCGGTGGGAGTCTCCAGCGGGGGCCGGCAGACATAAATGGAGGAGGCGAGGGCTGGGGTGAGCTCTTCCTTGCGGACATGGGCCAGGGCCTCGGCCACGGTGGCTTCCGGCGGGAGGATCACGGGCACCGGCGTCATCACCGAGCCGGCAGTATCCTCTTCATATTCCATCAGGCGCCGCACATCGCGGGCGTCTTCGGGCTCCATCAGCTGCAGGAGCTCTTCCTTCTGTTCCTCCGGCAGCTCGTTGAGCAGGTCGGCGGCATCATCCGGATCCATTTCTTCCAGGACGTCGGCGGCGCGCTCAAGGTCAAGTGACTGCAGGATCTGAACCTGATCATCGTCGGGGAGTTCCTGCAGGACGTCGGCGAGGCGCTCATCCTGGAGTTCGCTGGCGACCTCGATGCGGCGTTTGCCGCTCATCTCGTGCAGGGCCTCGGCGAAGTCGGCTGCCTTGAGGTCATCGTGCTGGGCAACGAACTGTGTGGCGGCCTGTGGGCCGGAAATGTCCCAGTGGTAAATCTCGGCCCAGTCCACGATCAGCAGTTCACCGCGCCGGCGCAGTCCGCGGAGCCCTGAAGCCTGACCGCCGCGGCGGACGAAGAGGCTGGAGACATGCCAGTCCCCGGCACGGTTCTGCTCAATGGCAATATCCTCGACGGTGGCCTCGCCGCCGTTGTCCGCCAGGATCACCTTGCTGTCGAAAAGCTCGGCGACCACCAGCATTTCCGCGCCGCGCTGCTGGAAACGGCGCAGATTGACCAGCCCGGTGCAGATGATCTGGCTCGGGTCCATGGAGGTGATCCGCGTGATCGGCACGAAGACCCGTTTTTTGCCCGGGACCTCGACGACGATTCCCACGGCCTGGGGCGGCCTGCCCGCGCCGCGGTCCAGCACCACGGCATCGCGGAGGCGGCCCAGACGGTCCCCGAGCGGATCGAAGACATCCAGGCCGAGCAGCCGTGCAATGAAGACTCGGGTGGGATTTGTGCTCACCCTTCTTAGGCTACTTGGCGGCGGCGGGATCGGCGTATTACGGCGCCGCCATCCGGGCCCGGCGTTCACTGCGAGCGATACATTCCCCCACAACAGCCCCACGTGCGAAAGAATGGTGGAATGTCGAACCTATTTGGTGGATCAACGCAGCGGGACCCGGGACGCAACCTGCCACGCGGCGAACTCGTGGGCCGTTACACCGCGTACCTGGATGCCCAGAAGGCGGTGGACTACCTGGCGGATTCGAAGTTCCCCGTCCAGCTTGTCTCCATTGTCGGCAACGAGCTGAAATCAGTGGAGCGGGTGACCGGAAGACTGTCCTATCCGCGGGTGGCGTTGTCCAGCGCCGCCACCGGTGCCTGGTTCGGTCTCTTCGTGGGGCTTGCCCTGATGCTGTTCGGCGGCGGCGATTCCTATATCTCGCTGATCCCGTCCATGGCGCTCGGTGCCGTCTTCTGGCTGCTGTTCGGAGTGCTGGCGTACGCCTTCCAGCGCGGCCGCCGGGATTTCACCTCAACCAGCCAGGTCATCGCCACCAGTTACGACGTCGTGGTGGCGCCTGAGGCTGCCAATGAAGCCCGGAGGCTGCTGCAGCAGCTGCCCATGGTGGGGCAGAGCGGGCATCCGGCAGCTTCGCAGGGACAGCCGCCCTACCAGGGACCGCAGGGGCAGCCGCCGTACCAGGGGCAGCCGCCCTACCAGGGACCGCAGGGGCCGCAGCAGGGCCAGGCGCCTCAGCGCCCGTCCACATGGGCAGATCCCTACGGTGCCCGCGGCGCCGGCACCTCCGGCGAAGCTGTGTCCGGCGGAGCGGGCGCTCACGCTGCCGCAGCCCAGGGGCAGCCCGCCGAGCAGCAGGCACCGGCTGGGCAGGCTCCGCCCCGGGGCCAGTTCCCCGATCTGCCGGACGGCCGGCCCCGTTATGGTGTCCGGCTCCCGGATGCTGTCCCGGCCGCCCAGAACGACAGTGGTGCTGGTTCCCCGGAACCTGGAGCTGCTGCACCTGAAACTGCGGCGCCTGAAGCTGCCGCACCTGAAGCCCCGGCAACCGATGCCGCGCAGAATGAAACACCCCCGGAGCAGAAGGACGGGAACCGCTGATCCCAGCAGGGTCCGGGCCGGCGCAGCCGCTCAGCATGGGGCCGGCAAAAGCCACCGCCCTTGAGAATTGCCGCCCATGAGGATCTCAGCCCATAAGAACTACAGCCCATAAAAATACCCGCCCGGATCATCCGGGCGGGTATTTTTATGGCTCGGGCTGTTTCGGCCCCGGGCAGCTGCTAGGCGTAGATGCCGGCCATCCAGGCCTCGACGTCGTCCGGGTTGCGCGGCAGCGCGTCGCTGAGGTTTACCGGGCCGTCAGCGGTGATCAGGACGTCGTCCTCGATCCGGACGCCGATTCCGCGGTATTCCTCGGGGATGGTGAGGTCTTCCTTCTTGAAGTACAGGCCGGGTTCGATGGTGAAGACCATGCCTTCCTCGATGACACCGTCCAGGTACAGCTCGCGGCGTGCCTGGGCGCAGTCATGGACATCCAGGCCGAGGTGGTGGCTGGTGCCGTGCGGCATCCAGCGGCGGTGCTGCTGGCCCTCATCGGAAAGCGCTTCCTCGAGCGGAACCGGAAGCAGTCCCCAGTCCTGAAGGCGTTCGGCAAGGACCCGAACTGCGGCAGCATGCACGTCACGGAACTTGTTTCCCGGCTTGGCCGCAGCGAAGCCGGCATCGGCGGCGTCCAGCACAGCCTGGTAGACCCGGCGCTGCACCTCGGAGAACTTGCCGTTGACCGGCAGGGTGCGGGTGACATCTGCGGTGTAGAGGCTCTCCGCCTCGACTCCGGCGTCGAGCAGCAGCAGGTCACCTGCCTGCACAGCGCCGTTGTTCCTGATCCAGTGCAGGACGGTGGCATTGTTGCCGGCCGCGGCGATGGTGTCGTATCCCAGCTCGTTGCCCTCTTCGCGTGCCCGGGCAAAAAACGCGCCTTCCACGACGCGCTCCCCCCGCGGGTGGGCGATGGCGCGGGGAAGGGCCTTCACCACCTCGGTGAAGCCGTTGACGGTTGCGGCGACGGCTTCACGCATCTGGGCGATTTCCCAGTCGTCCTTGATCAGCCGGAGCTCGGAGAGCGCCTCGGTGACTTCATCGTCCAGGGCGTCCAGTGCCGAGAGGTCAACGTTTTCCGGGTCGGGAGCAGTGTTGTAGCGGACGGTGTCGACCAGGGCATCGACCATCTCGTCCACCTTCCGCAGCAGACGGACCGGGGTGCCGCCAAACTGCGGATCGCCGACGTTCGCGGTGATTGCGGTTTCAGCTTCCGACAGGTCACGGGTGGGCAGGCCAACGAGGGCGCTGATTTCAGCCAGGCCGAGCCGCGAGCCGATCCAGAATGCTCCGTAGCGTGCGTTGGAGTAGAACTCCTCGCTGTCGGTTCCGGCGAGCGGCCGGAAGTACAGGGTGGCAGTGTGGTGGCCGCCGTCGTCGCCGGTTCCTTCTTCCACGGGCTCCATAACCAGCACCGCGTCCGGCTCGTGGTCCAGGCCGAGCCCCGTGAGGTGGGCGAAGCCGGAGTGGGGCCGGAACCGGTAATCGGTGTCATTGGAACGGACCTTCAGCGGACCGGCGGGGATGACCAAACGCAGTCCCTTGAACCGCTCGGACAGGGCCCGGCGCCGGGCGGCGGCATACGGGGCCACTTCCGACTGCTGGGGCAGTTCGTGCGCCTCGGCGGCCCAGCCGGAGGACATAAAGTCCTTGAAAGCCTGAGATGTGGGGCGCTGGGAGCGGTTGTTTACGCGGTCATCGAGCGGCTGTCCCTCCGACAGTTCTTCGAGGCCGGAGTCAGCAGTGTCTGGGGAAATGGCGTCAGTACTCACCTGTACATGGTCTCACCGCCCATAACCTGGGCCAAACACCTCCGGCGCGGAGCGGGACCGGCCTGCGGAACCTGGGGCGGCGGAGCGCGTAGATTGGTGGGGTGAGAATCGACCTGCATACCCATTCCAATGTTTCGGACGGAACTGAGCCGCCCGGTGCCGTGATGGCTGCAGCCAGCGCCGCCGGCCTGGATGCCGTCGCGCTGACGGACCACGATTCCACGGCTGGCTGGGGCGAAGCGGCGGAAGCGGCGCGCGGGCTGGGCCTGGTGTTCGTCCCGGGCATGGAGGTCTCCTGCCGGACGGCAGACGGTATCAGCGTGCATGTGCTTTCCTACCTGCATGATCCCGAGCACCCCGGGCTGCTGGCTGAGATCGCCAAGTCCAGGTCGGCACGTGTCACCCGGGCCGAACGGATGGTGGAACGCCTGGCGGAGGACTATCCGATCAGCTGGCAGGACGTTCAGGCGCAGGTGGCCCCCGGCGCAACCATTGGCCGCCCGCACATAGCCGACGCACTGGTGGCAGCCGGCGTGGTCCCCACCAGATCGGCGGCTTTCGCCGGCATCCTGACGGCGCGTTCGCGGTATTTCGTGGCACATTACGCCCCGGACCCGGCTGCGGCCGTGGAACTGATCCGCGATGCAGGAGGGGTACCCGTTTTTGCCCACCCGGAGGCTTCCTCCCGCGGCCGGGTGGTCAACGAAAAGACGTACCACGAGATGATCGACGCCGGCTTGGCAGGACTGGAAATCGACCACAGGGACAATCCGGAAGCCGGCCGTGAATTCCTGCGCGGCCTGGCCCGGCGGCATTCCCTCCTGGTCACCGGCTCCAGCGACTACCACGGCACCGGCAAACCGAATGTGCTGGGGGAGTGCACCACCGCCCCGGCAGTCCTGGAAAAAATGGCCGAACTTGGCACCGGAACGGGTCTGATCACTCCGTAGAGGGCCCCCGCTGGAGACTGCTGTTCCGCTGCCGCGCACCAGCCGGACGCGGACATAGCTCATTTCAGCAGCTTTTACAAAATGGCATCCGGGAAAGCCCGGCGAAATCAGGCCGGACGCTTCGAAGCCTAACTGTAACAATTCATATTGCTTATTAGTCAATTGAAATATGTTATGTTGTAAAAAGTCCGAGGGTGCCCGGGGATGGCATTCGCGGACCGGAGACCTGTGCCCTGACGTCACAGGGTGCATCCTGGACGCAGCTTAGGCTGCAGGCCGCGGTTCGAGTGAACTCACCGCAGGCTGGGCGGCGCTATGAGCGCCGTATCCCCGATGAGCAGGGCTGCCCGCAGGGGTTCTTTCGCGGAATGATCTGTTTCCGCACGCTGCACCTGCCATCTTTCGCAAGGTCCGCCGAACGCGGTTCGTGGCCTTTTCGCATGAGTGACCCGCGGTGCCGGACCGGCTGCGGAGGAGAGGAATATGTGGTTGACGACGGAGTGGAGTTTTATCAGCTGGGCGCGTGGACAGTAGTTGCGCTGTTTATCCTGTTTTACGGCGGGACATTCCTAATGTCAGCGCTAATTGGTAAAAAGAATGAAAATGCCGACGGTTACATGACTGCCGGAAATAAGATCGGATTCGGTGTTTCGGCTGCCAGCATGACGGCCACCTGGATCTGGGCGTCCTCCATGTACGCCTCGGCAACGTCCGGTTATACCTATGGGATCTCCGGGCCAATCCACTACGGGCTGTGGGGCGCCCTGATGATTCTGTTTATCTACCCGTTCGGGCGGAGGATCCGCAAGGTTGCCCCTAAAGCGCATACCCTGGCGGAGGTTATGCGTGCCCGGCACGGAAAATCGAGCCAGCTGATGCTCGCGGGATCCAATGTGGTGGGCAGCGTCATTTCACTGACCTCAAACTTCATCGCGGGCGGCGCGCTGGTCGCGCTGCTGTCCCCTTTCAGCTTTCAGCAGGGCATCGTCGCCGTGGCTGCCGGAGTGCTGCTGTATACGCTGTGGTCCGGGTTCAGGGCCTCTGTCCTGACCGACTTTGCCCAGGTGGTGGCCATGCTCGGCGCCGTCGTCGTCATTATTCCCGTGGTGTTTTTTGCCGCTGGAGGGCCGGGAATGTTTGAGGCAGGGGCAGCTAACCTCACGGCGGAGCAATCAAACTTCTTCTCGTCCGAGGCCTTCCTGAACCAGGGGGCACCCTATATTGCCGCGGTCCTTGCCTATGCCATCGGTAACCAGACCATTGCCCAGCGGCTGTTCGCGGTCCGGGAAGACCTGATCAAGAAGACCTTCGTCACCGCCACCATTGGATACGGTGCCACAGTCATCGGCATCGGCATGCTCGGCGTAATGGCCCTGTACCTGGGTATCAGCCCGGCGGAGGGCGACCTGAACAACCTCATCCCGCAGATGGCCTCCACCTACCTGGGCCCGGTTCTCCTCGGCGTTTTCTTCATCATGATCCTCGGTTCGCTTTCTTCCACCGCCGACTCTGATCTCTCCGCACTTTCGGCCATCATGATGGCCGATGTCTACGGCCAGAACATTGCCCGGAAGGGCAAGGCCAACCCCCGGACCATGCTGATGATCGGCCGGATCTCCATGGTGGTGGCCACAGGCGCCGGGCTCTACTTCGCCAGCGGACGGATGAACATCCTTGATCTGCTGGTCTTCGTCGGTGCGCTCTGGGGTGCCCTCGTTTTCCCGGTGCTGGCGAGCTTCTACTGGACGAAGGTTACGAACAAGGCCTTCACGGTCTCCGTCCTGGCGGCCCTGGCGGTTTTCCTTCCCGTGCGGTTTGGCTGGCTGCCCATGGACGGAGCCACCGGCTATGTCTTTGACGCCGTCTCCGTGGTGGGCATCGGGGTGGTCCTGGGGCTGATGGCCTTCGGCTTCTTCGGCCTCCGCGCCGCCCTGATCATCGGTGCGGCCGGCGCGCTGCTTTCAGCACCTTTCGTGATGGGCTTCCTGCACGACTACGAAGTGCTGACCGGTTCACTGGTGGCCTATGCGGTCAGCACAGTGATCTGTTTCCTCATGTCCTTCCGCAACCGGAACGAATTCGATTTTGCGCTGATACAGCAGCGGATCGGTGACTACGACCAGCGCCCGCTGGAACCGGCTGCATCCGCAGCTCGGCCCTGATACCGCAGCCGGGCCCTGACCCCGCCACCTGCAACCGCCAGCCACCTACGACCCTTAGGAGCATCACCATGGCAGCATTCTGGCTTACCGTTTATGTCCTTATCTGGCCCGTTGTGGTCGCCGGCACCCTGGCAGTTATCTGCCGGGGGTTCTTCCGGGACTGGGCCGAGTCCCGCCGCGAAGGCCGCAGCATCATCTAGTTCAGTTCAGTTCAGTCCAGTCAGCCGGAGCTGTCCAGGGCCCGGGACAGTGAAAAGCGCCGCAGCAGCAGGAGTTCCTGCTGCTGCGGCGCTTAAGCACACTGCGGGCTGAAGCCGGCTAACCGGCGTCGACGGTGTCCGCATCGATCCTGCCCACATCGACACTGCCCACGTTGACACTGCTGTTCACTTCCGCGGCATCCGCGGCATCCGCGGGTGCCGCCGGAGCCGTTCCCGCCGCGCTCACAGGCGCGGCTTTCAGCGGCAGAGCAGCCTTGGCCCTGGCACGGGAAGGCCGCGGTTTTTTGGCGGCTGCGGCTTTCACCGGGACAACGACGGCGGCGGCGTGCCCCAGCCGCTGCTCCATCACTTCGATCGCCTGCGGGTTGGCATCCACGCAGACGAATTTCCGGTTGAGCTTCGCGGCGACGGCACCCAGGGTTCCGGAACCCGCGAAGAAATCCAGGACCCAGTCACCCTCGCGGCTGCTGGCGGCCACTGCCCGGCGCAGCAGGCCTTCCGGCTTCTGCGTGGGATAACCCGTCTTTTCCCGGCCCGTGGGGGAGACGATCGTATGCCACCAGACATCCGTGGGCAGTTTCCCCAGCGCAACCTTTTCCGGCGTGACCAGTCCCGGAGCCATGTACGGCTCACGGTCCACTTCCGCGTTGTCAAAGTGGTAGGTGTTCGGGTTTTTGACGTACACCAGGATGTTGTCGTGCTTGGCCGGCCAGCGGCTCTTGGCCCGGCCGCCGTAGTCGTAGGCCCAGATGATCTCGTTCAGGAAGCAGTCGCGCCCGAACAGCGCATCCAGCATCACCTTCACATAGTGGACCTCGCGGTAGTCCAGGTGCACGTACAGTGTCCCGTCCTCCGCCAGCAGGCGCCATGCTTCGGCCAGCCGTGGTTCCAGGAACGCCCAGTAGTCCTCGAAGGCATCGTCGTAGCTGGAGAGCAGGCCCTTGACCGTGGTGTAGCTCCGGCCCTTGAAACCCGTCCTGTCGCCGCTGCCGTCGGCGCTGCGGACCATGGTGGTCTGCTGGCGCCGCTGCGCCCGGCCCGTGTTGAACGGCGGGTCGACGTAGATCATCGTGAAGGCGCCGCCCGGCAAGGTCGGCAGGTAGTCCGCATTGTCTGCATGGACTACCAGCGACCCGCCGTCCGGCGTCCAGGTAGGTGTGCTCATCCGTGCCGCAAAATTCCCGCCCTATTCGGCTGCGGGAGCCTTGCTGACCACTTCGCCGTTGCGGCGGCGGGTGCGGCTGCGGTTACGGCGCGGGCGGTCCGCCTTGGGGGCGTCGCCACCGGTGGCCGGTGCCGTCTCGCCTGCTGCGGCCGGTGCCTTGTCGGTGCTGCTGCGGCGGGCTCCGTCGCGCGGGGCGCGGGTCCGCTCACCGCTGCGGCCGCCGTCGGAGCTGCGGCCGCCGCGTGAACGCGAATCCGATCCGGCATCCGAGCGGGCCGGCCGGCGTCCGCCGGACTTCCCGGTTTCGCCCAGGTCTTCAAGCTTCTCCGCATCGATGCCGGCCAGGACGCGCTTGTTGCGGGGCAGCCGGCCCTTGGTGCCTTCCGGGATATCCAGGTCGGTGTAGAGGTGAGGGGACGAGGAATAGGTCTCCACCGGCTCGGCCTGGTCCATGCCCAGGGCCTTGTTGATCAGGCCCCAGCGGGGAACATCGTCCCAGTCAACGAAAGTGACGGCCGTGCCCTTGTTGCCGGCGCGGCCGGTACGGCCAACCCGGTGCAGGTAGGTCTTTTCGTCTTCGGGGCACTGGTAGTTGATGACGTGGGTGACGTCATCAACGTCGATGCCGCGGGCGGCCACATCGGTGGCCACCAGGACGTCGACCTTCTCATTGCGGAAGGCACGCATGGCCTGCTCGCGGGCGCCCTGGCCAAGGTCGCCGTGCATGGCAGCCACGGCGAAGCCGCGGTCCACGAGTTCCTCGGAGAGCTTTGCCGCGGTGCGCTTGGTCTTGGTGAAGATGATGGTGCGGCCGCGGCCGCGGGCCTGCAGAATCCGGGCCACAACTTCGCTCTTGTCGAGGTTGTGTGCGCGGTAGACAACCTGACGGATGTCCTTCTTCGTCAGGCCTTCGTCATCAGGATCCGCTGCCCGGATGTGGGTGGGCTTGGTCATGTAGCGCCGGGCCATGGAGACGACGGCGCCGGGCATGGTGGCCGAGAAGAGCAGGGTCTGGCGCACGGCGGGGGTGGCTGCCATGAGGGTTTCGACGTCGGGCAGGAAGCCGAGGTCCAGCATTTCGTCGGCTTCGTCCAGGACGACGATCCGCACGTTCTTCAGCGAGAGCTGCTTCTTGTTGTAAAGGTCGATCAACCGGCCCGGCGTTCCGACGACGATTTCGACGCCGGCAGCCAGCGCCTCGATCTGCGGTTCGTAGGCACGGCCGCCGTAGATGGTGACAATCCGGGCGCCGCGGCGGCGGGCAGCAGTGGTGAGGTCGCCGGCCACCTGGACGGCAAGTTCGCGGGTCGGGACCACGATCAGGGCCTGCGGGGCGCCGGGGACGGCAAGGTCCGCGTAGCCCTCATCAGCCGGGGCAATCACACGCTGCAGCGCGGGGATGCCGAAGCCCAGGGTCTTGCCCGTGCCGGTCTTGGCCTGGCCAATGATGTCGTGCCCGCCCAGCGCGACCGGAAGGGTCATCGACTGGATGGGGAAGGGGTGGGTGATTCCGGCGTCAGCCAGGGACTCCACGATGTCTGCACGCACGCCGAAATCCGCGAACGTCAGTTCGGGGATTTCCGCAGCTGCTTCCGTGGTTGCCAGGGTCTCGGCTACATCGAGTTCTTCATTGCTGTCATCGGCGGTCAACTGAGCGTCGCCGATCTGTGAAAGTTCAGTGTTCAATTACATACCGTTCAGTTAGGCATTCCTGCCGGCCGCGCTCGACGAGGGGGCTGATAAAGCCCGTCCCGGAGCGGACGGCGCGCAGGTGATGCGTCCAGCGGAAGCCGATCGCGGGCTAACAACTGCTGGCCACTCCAACTGCATTCGGCAAAGGCAGTGGCCGGGAAATATCAAGATCGCGTAGGTACTGCGGGTCTCACAACCAGATTGGTGCATGTACATACGACGTGCGTACAACTGGCTCTTCAAGATGATGGGAACGACCGGGCATCCATTTACTACCATTCCAGTCTACCCGGTACAGCCGTGCACCGGGCGCATTGGGTGCCGGCGGGCGTTCCGCGCTCCCGTGCGGACGGGGCGGGCTGCCGGCATGACGGACTTTGAACGGCCGGGAGTGCCGCGCGTCCGCAGGCCAGGGCGCACCGGTACGCTGGGGATATGAGTGAGAACAAGCCGCCGGCGGCCAGCGGCCAGGGACCCGCCGCCGGGATGCCACCGGCCTACCAGCAGTTCCTGACCGACCTGTTTGGTGTTATTGCCTATGGTGAGCTTTCCGCCTTCGAACGGATGTCCTCCGATGCACGATTCTCACCCACTCTGCACGACCGGGCCACGCTGGGCCGGCTGGCGGTTCGTGAATACGCCCACTTTGAGCGGGTGAGCCGGCATCTCGAGAATCTCGGTGCCGACCCGGAAGAGGCCATGGCGCCCTTCCAGCAGTCAGTGGACGCTTTCCACGACCGCACCCGGCCGGGGGACTGGTATGAATCCCTCATGAAGTTCTACGTCACGGACGCGATCTCCGATGACTTCTATGCGGCTCTCGGTTCCCGGCTGGACCCGGAGAGCAGTGCCCTGATCTCCTCCCTTCACGGCAGCAGCGAAGCTCCCGGCGAAGTGCTTTTTGACCGCCTGCAGCGTTCACTCAAGGACGATCCCCGGCTCGCGTCCCGGTTGGCGCTTTGGGGCCGGCGGCTGGTGGGGGAAGCCCTGACACAGGCTCAGCGCGTTGTGATCGAACGGGCGTTCCCCAAAGGGCTGGCAGATGCGCTCAGCACCGAGGAATACGACACCCAGGTCCGGGAACTGTTCAGCCAGCTCACCCGCAACCACTCGCGGCGCATGTCCCTGCTGGGCCTGACCGCCTGAGCGCTGGCCGGGGGGCACACATGTCAGGAAGATTCATCCGTCCGTTCCGCCGGGCTCTTGCCGCGGCTGCAGTGCTGGCGTTTGCCGCGGGTGCGGCCGGCTGCGGGGTGGCTGCTCCGGCAGCGCCCGCACCCGCAGCAACCCAGGCCGATGACTCCGTGGAAAACCCGGAAGACGAACCGGGGAAGCCGCAGGCCGGGGGACCGGCGCAGATCAGCGCCGAGCCCATGGCCTCGGATGCCGGTCCCGTCCCGCCACCAGCCGGTGTTCCAGCTTCGGCCTGGGGCGCGATGCTGCGCTTCGCGGAACTGCGCCAGGACACCGGGCGGCCGCTGGCGGAAGCGACCGGCGACCCTGATTGCTCTCTTCCCGGGCCGGGATGTGCCTGGCCCCATGCGGCCGAAACCGTTGTGTGGTCCGCTGCCTCCGGAACCCGTGCCCTGCGGACCGAAGTCTTCACCAGATGGAAGGCGGCGGGACGGACCCAGCTGGGCTGGCCTGTCTCTTCGGAATACCGTTTCGGCGGGGATTACCGCACTGATTTCCAAAAAGGGTCGTTAATGTACGTTCCCCGGCTCGGACGGGTCATGGCCTATGATCCCGGCGTGGAAAAATCCGCCGTCGTTATCGGGGACTCGCAGGCAGGCAAGGACACCTGGGTAGGGAAGGGACTGGCGTCACTTGGCTACGCGCCGGTGATCCTCGGCGCCGGCGGTACCGGGTACACCCGCGGCAACGGAACCGTGGACAGCTACCCCGAGGCCCTTGAGGAAGAGGAATGGCTGCTGCCCTGGGGAACGCCCGCGCTGGTCATCCTGCAGGGCGGCGGCAACGACGCCTACGGGCCCAGCAACCAGGCGATCCGGCACAACGCCATCCAGCTGATCCGGGAAGTCCGGCGCACGTACCCCGAAGCCCGGATCGTCGTCGTCGGTGTCATTGGCAGCGGCAGCGGGCGCCGCGGGGAAATTGATGACCTCATGGGCCGCGTGGCCGCGGAGCAGCAGCTGGAATTCCTGAGCGTCAAGGACTGGTGGAGCAGATATGCGCTCAGTTCGAAACTGGAGGACGGGATGCACCTGGGCAAGGCCGGCCACGACGCGGCGGCACCGGTTTTTGCCCGTGAACTCAAGGGGATCCTGGACCGCCCACGTCCTTAGCCGCGGGCTAGAGCTTCAGAATGCGTTCCAGCTCGGCGTTATCCCGTGCGCTGCGCGGAGGAACCACGGTCAGAGCCGCGGCAACGGCCGCCGCGGGGCCGACAGCCACTGGAACAGCCCACGTCAGCCAGGCAAATTCGGAGCTGGCACCGGTACCGGAAAACTGCAGGATGATCCAGGCCAGGAGCCCTGCCGCCAGGGAGATCCCCGGCAGCAGGAGAATGCCGTACCGCTGCCTGCGCCGGTCGGCACCCCAAATGATGAAACCGGCGGAGACGGTGCCGGCGGCGGCAAGCATCAGCTCCAGCATGGGTGGCCTAGAGAGCGCCGAATCCGACGCGGCGTACTTCCTCCGCGCCAATCTCGACATATCCGATAACACCAGCGGGAACGATAATGAGGCGTCCCTTTTCATCCGTCAGGCGCAGTTCCTTCGCGCCGTTAATGGCCTCGGCGACGGTGTCGGCGACCTGGTCCGCGCTCTGCCCGGACTCGAAAACAATCTCGCGTCCGACGTTCTGGATACCGATCTTAACTTCCACCGTGGTGCCTCCTGTTTAAATGAACTCAGTGGAATGAAATCTACTCTAGATTTCCTTGGGGAAACGGCTGATTCCGCGCCAAGCTAAACGGTAGACCAGCTCACTGGCGGCATCGATGTCCAGATCGCCGCCGGTCTCCAGCCAGTAGCGGGCGCTGACCTGCGCCATTCCCGCCATGGCCCGGCCCAGAAGGGTTGCCTCGATATGGGAGAGCTTGGTGTCCTCGGCGATCACGTCGGCGATGTCGCTGGCGAACCGTGCATTGAATTCTTCGATCCGCGAGCTGACTTCCTTGTCGCTGGTCAGGTCCGACTCGAAGACGAGCCGGTGCCCCTGGCTGTCCTGGGCCACGAAACGGAAGTAGGCCCGCATGGTCTCACGGACCCGGAGCTTGTTATCCGTGGTGGAGGTCAGCGCGGTCTGCAGGAACCGGGTCAGCGTGCCCAGGTGGTCCTCCAGCAGGGCCAGGTAGAGTTCGCGCTTGCCGGGAAAATGCTGGTAGAGCACCGGCTTGCTGACCTGCGCGGTCTCGGCGATCTCATCCATGGCGGCACCGTGGAAACCGTGGCTGACGAAAACTTCCTGCGCCGCCTGCATCAGTTGCCTGCGGCGTTCTTCCCGGGGGAGCCGGGTGGACTTGCCGGCGGGCTGGTTGCTCACGTGTGAAGGGCCTCTCAGAGTTTTCCCGGGTTCACACCCGGCGCAATCGAACAACAGTTTACCCACCGGTAACCGGCAGGGAAGCGAACCGGGCGCCGCATGTGGCGCAGCTCTCGAATTCCCTCCGCCCGTGGGCATAGATTGGAAGGCATGAGTACTGCTGATCTGCCGCCGCTGGTCGACCCGGCCCCGGAACTGAGCCGTGAAGAGGCAGAACGCTATTCACGGCACCTCATTCTCCCCGGATTCGGCGTCCCGGCGCAGCTTCGCCTGAAGAACGCCCGGGTGCTGGTGATCGGTGCCGGGGGACTGGGCTCGCCCGCCCTGTTGTATCTGGCTGCGGCGGGAGTGGGAACGCTGGGCATCGTGGACGAGGACACCGTGGAAACCTCGAACCTCCAGCGCCAGGTGATCCATACGGCGGCGGATGTCGGGCGCTCCAAGGCGGAGTCCGCCCGCGCCGCAGTGCTGGCGCTGAATCCGCTGGTGAACGTCGTCCTGCACGAGGTTCACCTGGATGCGGGAAATGTCCTGGAGATTTTCGCCGGCTATGACCTCATCCTGGACGGAACGGACAACTTCGCCACCCGCTACCTCGTCAATGATGCCGCGGAAATCCTGCGCAAACCGTATGTCTGGGGATCCATCCTCCGGTTCGATGGCCAGGTGAGCGTTTTCTGGGGTGCGCACGGCCCGACCTACCGGGATCTCTACCCCGAGCCGCCCGCGCCCGGTGCCGTACCCTCCTGCGCCGAAGGCGGGGTCCTGGGCGTCCTATGCGCCCAAGTCGGATCAGTGATGGTCAACGAGGCGATCAAGCTGATCACCGGAACGGGACGCCCGCTGCTGGGCCGGCTCCTGGTCTTCAACGCCCTGGACATGAGCTGGCGGGAGGTGGGTCTGCGGGCCGACCCCGAGCGTGCCCCTGTCACGGAACTCATTGACTACCAGTCCTTCTGCGGCCTGACTCCGGCCGGGGACGCTGAACCCGTCCCGAGCATCGGCGTTGCGGAGCTCGCCATCCTGCTGGCCGACCGCCGGGCCGGCCGTGCCGACTTCGACCTGCTGGACGTGCGGGAGCCCGGGGAACACGAAATCGTCAGCATCGAAGGGGCGGACCTGGTGCCGCGGGCCGGAATTCTCTCCGGAAGCGTGGTTCCGGATCCGCTGCGCACCGTCTACGTGCACTGCAAGTCCGGGGGACGTTCGGCGGAGGTGACGGCCTTCCTGCGCGGCAGGGGATATGAACGCGCGTTCAACGTCAGCGGCGGGGTACTTGACTGGGTGCGCGAGGTGGAGCCGCACAAACCTGTCTACTAGCCGCAGCGGATCCGAAGGAGGCTGTTAGGCGGACCGGCTGTGGCCGGCGGCTTCGTCATCAGGTTCGAGGGCTGCGGTGGCGGGCTGCTCGACGGCGGCAGGCGGTGTCTCCGCGGTCTTTCCGACGGTGATTCCGTACACGGCTTCAAGCCCGCGGACGTATTCCTCCTGCTGGCCGCTGGCAGCCAGTTCACGGGCGCGGACAGCCGGAACATGGAGCAGCGCCTTGACCATGCGGCGCATGGCAAATTCGACTTCCTCAGCAGCACCGGTGCAGCCGTGCTGGGCGCGTACCTTTTCCAGTTCCTTGTCCAGTACGCCGAGGGTGTGGCGGCGCAGGGCAACGATGGCGGAATCCATTTCGCGGCTTAGCTGGGCTTCGGAGAAGGCCTGGGCTGCGTCTGAAACGATCCGGTTGGCCTGCTGGAGGGACTCGGCCTGCTCAGCCGGGGCCGCGAGCCGGACGGATTCGAGGGTGATGAGGTCGACACCGTCAATTTCGCGGACGTCAGGATCGAAATCATGCGTCAAGGCGAGGTCGATGATGATCAGCGGTTTGCCGGACTCCGCCCGGACCCGGCGGATGTCATCGGCGCTGACCTGGTTCTCGGAGCCGGAGCAGCCAATCACAACGTCCGCGCGGGCCACTGCCGGTCCAAGGGCGGCACTGTCCAGGGCGGTTCCGCCGCGCGAAGCGGTGAATGACTCGGCACGGCCGGAGGACGAATACACAGAGATGTCGGTGCAGCCGCGCTCTTTCAGGAGGGCCATGGTGGCTCCCGCATAGGCGCCGGTGCCGAAGACGACGACTGCCTTATTCCGCCAGTCGATGTCCTCGGAAAGATCGGTGGCAAGTTCCAGGGCGACCGAGACGATGGAGAGGCCGCGCTTACCCAGCGCCGTCAGCGCACCAACGTCCTTGGCGGTGCGGGAGGCTGTCTGGAAGAGGCGGGTCAGGGTGCCGCTGGCGGTCCCCTTTTCCTGTGCCTCGATCAGCGCGCGGCGGACCTGGCCGGCAATTTCGCGTTCACCAACGACGGCGGAGTCCAGTCCGGCGCCGACGGCGAACAGGTGCTTGGCTACATCCTGGCCCGTGTTGGTGGTGAAGGAACGGGACACCAGGTCCTCGTCCAATCCGGAATGCCGGCTGATTTCGGCAATTGCAGCAGAGCGCGCGGCCTCGACGTCCGCGTCGGAGCGGGCTTCGCAGTAGACCTCGAACCGGTTGCAGGTGGCAAGGATCACTGCCCCCGATACCGCCGGGCCGCTTTCCAGCAGGGAGGAAGGGACCTCGGGCGCGCCGGCACTGAGCCGGGCAACGGTTTCCAGGTCTACGTCAGAGTGTGTCGCAATAAGGGAAAGAAGTACCACAGTGGCTTAATAGTAGCCACGCAATCCGTATTCGGTGGCATCGGAGCCTCCAAAGACGGGCAGATGACGGGTGATCCGGGACGCAGCCGGCAGCGCCCGGGCCGCCCGACGGGCACCCGGTGCGTTGCCCCGGTTATCCTTCCGCGGGAAATTTGGGGAGAATCAATTCATGACTCTCAGCGCCACTCATCCGCTCATGGATGGCCGCACGGCCGATTCCCCGCTCATCACCGCCTACCGCGGCGGAACTCCGTCCCGGAGGCCGGTCTGGTTCATGCGCCAGGCCGGGCGGTCGCTTCCTGAGTACCGGAAGCTGCGTGAAGGCACCGGCATGCTGGAATCCTGCCTGCTGCCGGAAATGGCCTCCGAAATCACCCTTCAGCCGGTGCGCCGGCATAACGTCGACGCGGGGATCTTCTTCTCCGACATTGTGATTCCGCTCAAGCTGGCCGGGGTGGACGTGGATATCGTTCCGGGCGTGGGCCCCGTGCTCGGATCCCCGATCCGCAGCGCCGCCGATGTCGCGGCCCTGCCGCAGCTTACGGAGGCAGCCCTGGAACCGATCCGGGAAGCCGTGCGCCTGACCGTGGACCAGCTCGGCAAGACTCCGCTGATCGGTTTCGCTGGGGCCCCCTTCACCCTCGCGGCCTACATGGTGGAAGGCCGCCCCTCCCGGGACCACCTGGGTCCGCGCACCATGATGCACGGCGACCCGCAGACCTGGAAGGCGCTGACGGACTGGGCCGCAGATGCCTCCGGCATGTTCCTGCGCGCGCAGCTGGAAGCCGGTGCCAGTGCCGGCCAGCTCTTCGACTCCTGGGCCGGCTCCCTCAGCCTGGCCGATTACACCAACCACGTTGCACCGGCCTCCGCCCGGGCGCTGGACCACGTCCGTGACCTGGGGGCGCCGCTGGTGCACTTTGGCACCGGAACCTCCGAGCTGCTGGCCGCGATGCGGGACGTCGGCGTCGACGTCGTAGGTGTCGACTACCGCCTGCCGCTGGATGAGGCCAACCGCCGCCTTGGCGGCAGCGTGCCGCTGCAGGGGAACATCGATCCCGCGCTGCTCTCCGCCCCGTGGGAGGTTTTGGAAGCACATGTCCGCAGCGTGCTCGCCGCCGGAGCCGCAGCTCCGGGCCACGTCGTGAACCTCGGCCACGGCGTGCCGCCGGACACCGACCCGGAGGTGCTGACCCGGGTCGTGGAACTCATTCACTCAGTGGAGCCGTAACCATGCCCGGCACCGCATCCCCGCGCCGGTCCGCCGTCGTCATTGGCGGCGGAATCTCGGGACTCATCGCCGCCCGTGATCTCTCCCGCGAAGGCCTGGACGTTACCGTCCTCGAAGCCGGGAAGAGCTTCGGCGGCTGTGTCGGCAGCCATCAGGTAGCCGGACTGAGCCTGGACAGCGGCGCCGAATCGTACGCCACCCGGTCTCCGGCGGTACCGGCCCTGATTGAGGAACTGGGACTGGCCGGGAACATCGTCCAGCCACATCCCGGCGGTGCCTGGCTGCAGCTGGGCGGAACGGACCTGGCCCAGTCTGCGCAGCGGATGCCGCAGAGCGGGCTGCTGGGCATTCCGGCCGATCCGCGCGCTGACGAAATCGTCAAGGCCATCGGCCGGGTGGGGGCCGCGCGTGCCGCCCTGGACCGCGTGCTGCCAGTCGCGCCGCTGCTGCGCAAGGACAAGGTGAGCCTGGGTGAGGTGGTGCGCGCCCGGATGGGCGAGGCCGTCCTGAAACGGCTGGTCGCACCGGTGGTCGGCGGAGTCTACTCCGCGGATCCGGACGTGCTCGACGTCGATTCCGTGGCACCCGGACTGCGCAAGGCGATGGCAGAGCACGGCTCGCTGTCCGCTGCCGTCGGGGCCATGCGCAAGGCGGCGCCGGCAGGATCCACTGTTGCGTCATTGAGAGGCGGCATGGGGACGCTGACAACGGCGCTGACCTCTGACCTCGCGTCCCGTGGCGTCCATTTGGAAACTGGCACACCAGCCGTGAGCATCGAACGGACCGGCACAGGATTCCGGATCGCCACCGGGGAACGGGTGCTGGACGCCGACGCCGTGGTGGTTGCCACGGAGGGACCGGCCGCCGTCGATCTGCTGGCCCGGGTGGTGCCTGAGCTGGCGGACTACCGCCCCGAACCCGGGCCGGGGGTCGCGCTGGTAACGCTGGTGGTGGACCAGCCGGAGCTGGACGCGATGCCGCGCGGCACCGGTGTTCTCGTGGCCCGCGACGCTGACCAGGTGCAGGCGAAGGCCCTGACCCATGCCACCGCCAAGTGGCAGTGGCTGGCAGATTCCACCGGCCCCGGTACGCATGTGCTGCGCCTGTCCTATGGGCGCGGGCTGGGGGCGGGGGAGGAAGCCGACACCACGGCCCTGCGCCCGGACGAAGAACTCTTCCGGGCTGCCCTGGCGGACGCGTCGGTGCTTTTACAGACCCCGGTGGAGGAAGCCGATGTTATCGGCTGGGATGTTGTCCGCTGGGTGGGCGCCCTGCCATCTGCCGCCGTCGGGCATGCAGACCGGGTAGCCGCTGTCCGCTCGGCCGTTGCTGCAGTCGACGGGCTGGAGGTGGTGGGGGCCTGGCTGGCCGGGACCGGGCTGGCAGCTGTTACTTCCGATACCCGCCAGCGAAGCCTCCGCCTCGCGGAGGCCGTCCAAACCGTGGAATAATCGATTTTGTTCTACAGAACGTAGAAGTTCGCATTTCGCCTAAGTCTGTCCAACGCGGCAGACTGTTAAACATGAGTGAGCCCATGGGTCAGACCGCATCTGTCACAGCCGAAACACAAGAACAGTTCTTCACGCTCTGGACCGTTTTCAAGCGTTCCGAACTTCCCCGCGAGACAACAGACAACGCCGTCAGCGACTTTGACGTCCTGGAAAAGGGCCTGGCTGCGGAGAACGTTACGCTCCGCGGTATCTACGATGTCTCGGCCATGCGCGCCGATGCCGACATCATGGTCTGGCTGCACGGCAGCCAGCCCGAAGCGCTGCAGGCCGCAGTACGCCGGATCCGCCGTTCGGAGCTGTTCTCCGGCACCGAAATCGTATGGTCCGCCATGGGCGTGCACCGCGACGCCGAGTTCTCCAAGGACCACTGGCCTTCCTTCTCCCGCGGCATCGCGCCCGAAACCTGGGTGTGTGTTTACCCGTTCGTCCGTTCCTACGAGTGGTACCTGCTGCCTCCCGAAGAGCGCGGCGCCATGCTCCGCGATCACGGCAAGCTCGGCCGCGAGTTCCCGCAGGTCCTCGCCAACACGGTGGCCTCCTTCGCCCTGGGCGACTGGGAATGGCTCCTGGCACTGGAGGCACCGGAACTGGTGGACCTCGTGGACATGATGCGCCGCCTGCGCTCAACCGAAGCGCGCAACCATGTGCGTGAGGAAATTCCGTTCTACACCGGCCGGCGCATCCCCGCCGCCGAAGTTTCCGAGGTGCTCAAATGACATCCCTTTCCACCGAATCCCAGGAAGGTTTCGACCCCTTTGAGGGTGTCGGCGAGGACGGAGTGATGGCTCCGGCCAAGTACGACGCCATCCTGCTCGCTTCCTTTGGCGGACCCGAAGGCCAGGAAGACGTTATTCCGTTCCTACGGAACGTCACCCGCGGCCGCGGCATCCCCGACGAACGCCTCGAAGAGGTGGCAACCCACTACCGCGCCAACGGCGGCATCAGCCCGATCAACGAGCAGAACCGTGCGCTGAAGGCCGCGCTGGAAGCTGAACTCAAGAGCCGCGGCATCGACCTTCCGGTGCTGTGGGGCAACCGCAACTGGGACCCGTACATCAAGGATGTCCTGCAGGACGCCTATAACACCGGCTACCGCCGCCTGCTGATGGTCACCACCAGCGTCTACTCCAGCTACTCCAGCTGCCGCCAGTACCGCGAAGACCTGGGCATGAACCTCATCGCGACCGGCCTGGACAAAAAGCTCCAGGTGGACAAGGTCCGCCAGTACTTCGACCACCCCGGCTTCGTGGAGCCCTTCGTTGAAGGCACGCGCGAGTCCCTGGCGAAGGTCCGCGAGCAGCTGGCCGCCGCAGGCAAGGCCGACGGAAAGATCGAAGTCCTGTTCGCGACGCACTCCATCCCTACCTCCGATGCCGAGGCGTCCGGGCCCCGGGACCGCGAATTCGAAGAAGGCAGCGCCTACGTTGCCCAGCACCTGGCCAACGCCCGGGCCATCATGGACCGGGTCCCTGAAGCAGCCGGCTTGGATTGGCAGCTCGTGTACCAGTCCCGCTCCGGTTCGCCGCACACCCCGTGGCTGGAACCGGACATCAACGACGCGATCGCCGAACTGCCTGCCAAGGGCGTCGACGGTGTTGTTATTGTTCCGCTGGGCTTTGTCAGCGACCACATGGAAGTCATCTGGGACCTCGATACCGAGGCCATGGAGACCTGCTCCGAACTGGGCCTTGCCGCCCACCGCGCACCGACTCCGGGCATCCATGGGAAGTTCGTGGCCGGGCTGGTTGACCTGGTCTGCGAACGGACGGTGGAGAACACCATTTCCGAGCGTCCGGCTCTGACTAAGCTTGGCCCCTGGTACGACGTCTGCCGGCCCGGCTGCTGCGCAAACCTGCGCGGCGAAAAGCCGACCATCGCGGGCGCCGATTCCACGGTGGGTGTGCAGTAGTGGCGCATTCGCCTGTCCTGATCGGTACGCGCGGCTCCGCGCTGGCCGTCACTCAGACCACCACGGTCGCCGAAACCCTGTCCGACCTGGGCGGCTTCGACGTGGAACTGGTCCGGGTGAAAACCGAAGGTGACATCAACCGGGCAGCGCTTTCCCAGATCGGCGGCACCGGCGTGTTCGTGGCCGCGCTGCGTGAATCGCTGCTTGCCGGTGACTGCGACGTCGCCGTGCATTCGCTCAAGGACCTGCCTACGGCTGAGGCCGGCGGACTAACCATCGGGGCGGTTCCCGCCCGGGTGGACGTGCGCGATGCCCTCTGTGCGCGGGACGCGCTGACACTGGGTCAGCTGCCTCCCGGCGCCAAGATCGGCACCGGCTCTCCGCGGCGGGCAGCCCAGCTGCGCGCGGCGCGTCCGGACCTTGAGATCGTTGATATCCGCGGCAACGTGGATACCCGGCTTGCCCGTGTGGCGGGACTGGTCGACGGCGGCCCCGGGGACCTCGACGCCGTGGTGCTGGCGGCCGCCGGTCTCTCCCGGTTGGGCCGCCTCGAGATGGTGTCCGAATTCCTGGACCCGTCAGTGATGCTCCCGGCCCCCGGCCAGGGCGCACTGGCAGTGGAATGCCGTACCGCCGATGCCGCCGAAGGCCCGCTGAGCCGGGCACTGGCAGCCTACGACGACACCGCGAGCCGGCTGACGGTGACCGCTGAGCGCGCTCTCCTGGCACGGCTCGAAGCCGGCTGCACCGCACCGATCGGTGCACTGGCACGCGTCACCGAACTGGGCCTCTCGCTTGAAGCCGTGGTCTGCAGCGATGACGGCGCCCGCACACTGCGGCGCTATTCCTCCACCTCGCAGGTCGACGAGGACGGCGCCCGTGCCCTGGGCATCCGCATGGCCGAAGAATTGCTGGCCGCCGGTGCTGCGGAGCTGACGGAACTCGCGTCCTGATGAAGAGCTGAGGCTGGCCCCGATGACCACCGACCGCGCCAGGCCGGCACCGCCCGTGGCCGGAGGAACTCTCTCCGGCACCGACGTGGTGCTGCTCCGGACCCCGGACCGTGCGGCCCCCATGGCGGCGGAGCTGCAGGCGCGCGGAGCACGGGTCCATCTGCTCCCGCTGATCGACTTCCAGCTGCCGGCGGACACCGAACCGGTGTCCGCCGCGCTCCGGGAACTCGGGGAGCGGAATTTCGACTGGATCATCTTCACCTCGGCAACCACCGTGCGGGCCCTGCACCGGTTTGCCGCAGACACCGGGCGGACGCTGCCCGGACTGACCTCAGGGACCCGGGTAGCCGCCGTCGGCGCAGGCACCCGGCAGGCGCTGTCCCGGGAGGGCATTAACGCTGACCTCGTGCCGGAAGCGGACCAGTCCGCGCGCGGCCTCGCCGCAGCCTGGCCGGCGCCCGGACCCGGACGGAACCGGCTGCTGCTGCCGCAGGCCGACATCGCTGACCCGTTCCTGCGCACCGCCCTGGCCGACGCCGGCTGGGAGGTTTCCGCGGTCACCGCCTACCAGACGGTCGACTACCCGGCGCCGGCAGAACAGCGGCTGGACCCCGGGGCCGCGGCGCCCGGCGCAGGCAGCAACGCCGAACCCGCTCAGCTGACGCCGGCGCAGTACCGGCGGTTCGCCGTGGCTGCCGCAGCCGGTGGCGCATCAGCACCGCACGCCGTCGTCGCCACCTCGCCAAGCACGGCCCGGCGGTTCGTCCGGGACGCCCTGGTGCCGGGCACGGCGGTGCTGGCCGCCATCGGGGATCCAACCGCCCATCAGCTCCGGTCCCTGGGCCACCCGCCGGAAGCCACCGCTTCCGCGCCAACGCCGGCTGGAATAGCCGACGCCGTCGAAGCAGCCCTCGCTGCACACCGGATTTCCCATTCCCCTCGACCGGAAGGCAGAACGCCCCAATGAGCTTCCCCCAGCACCGCCCCCGCCGGCTGCGGACCACCCCGGCCATGCGCCGGATGACCGCCGAATACCGGCTTGATCCCGCCGAACTCGTGCTCCCGGCCTTCATCCGGGAGGGCCTCACCGAGCCGAATCCCATCAGCTCCATGCCCGGCGTCGTCCAGCACACCACCGAAACCCTCAAGCGCGCCGCTGCCCAGGCCGTGGAGCTGGGAGTCGGCGGCATGATGCTCTTCGGCATTCCGGCAGTCCGAGACGCAGCCGGCAGCGCCGGCACCGATCCGGACGGGGTCCTGAACAAAGCCATCGCTGATGTCCGCGCCGAGGTGGGCGATGACCTGGTGATCATGAGTGATGTCTGCCTTGATGAATTCACCGATCACGGTCACTGCGGTGTCCTGGACGAGCACGGGGTGGTCGACAACGACACCACGCTCGAAATCTATGGCCGGATGGCTGTGGAGCAGGCCCGTGCCGGTGCCCACGTGCTGGGCCCGTCCGGCATGATGGACGGCCAGGTTGCCGTGATCCGCCAGGCCCTGGACGACGCCGGTTTCCAGGACGTCTCCGTCATCGCCTACGCGGCCAAATACGCCTCAGCCTTCTACGGGCCGTTCCGCGAAGCCGTGGATTCCCAGCTCAAGGGTGACCGCCGCACCTATCAGATGGATGCTGCGAACCGCCGCGAAGCGCTGCTCGAGGTGGAACTGGACCTCGAAGAGGGCGCGGACATGGTGATGGTGAAGCCCGCCATGAGCTACCTGGACATCCTGGCCGACGTTGCTGCCATGTCTCCGGTTCCCGTCGCGGCGTACCAGATCTCCGGCGAATACGCGATGATCGAAGCTGCGGCCGCCAACGGCTGGATTGACCGTCGCCGCGCCATTGAAGAATCCGTCCTCGGCATTAAGCGTGCCGGCGCAAACATCATCCTTACGTACTGGGCTGCCGAGCTGGCCGCCTGGCTGAAAGAAAGCAAGTAATGACCCAGACAGTCTCCTCCGAAGAGCTCTACGACCGCGCCCGTGCCCTGATGCCCGGCGGCGTCAACTCGCCCGTGCGCGCTTTCGGATCCGTGGGCGGAACCCCGCGCTTCCTGGTTTCGGCCAAGGGCCCGTACGTGACGGACTCCGAGGGCCGTGAATACGTGGACCTGGTCTGCTCGTGGGGGCCGGCGCTGGTGGGCCACGCACACCCCGATGTCCTGGCTGCCGTTCATGCTGCGGTGGACCGGGGACTCTCCTTCGGTGCCTCGACCCCGGCAGAAGCTGATCTTGCGGCCCTGGTGATGGACCGGGTAAAGCCCGTGGAACGCCTGCGTATGGTCTCCACCGGGACGGAAGCCACCATGACGGCAGTGCGTCTGGCACGTGGTTTCACCGGCCGCAACCTGGTGATCAAATTTGCCGGCTGCTACCACGGCCATCTGGACGGCCTGCTGGCATCCGCCGGGTCCGGCGTAGCCACCCTGGCGCTGCCCGGATCCGCCGGCGTCACTGAAGCGACCGCCGCGGAGACACTGGTGCTTCCGTACAACGACGCAGCTGCCGTGGAGGCAGCGTTCGCCGAGCACGGCGCGAACATCGCCGCCGTGATTACTGAGGCAGCTCCGGCCAACATGGGCGTGGTTACCCCGGCGGAAGGCTTCAACGCAGCCCTGTCCCGCATCACCACCGCCCACGGTGCGCTGCTGATCCTGGACGAGGTACTCACCGGCTTCCGCACCTCGCCGGCCGGATACTGGGGCCTGACCGGTGCGAAGGAAGGCTGGACGCCGGACCTGTACACCTTCGGCAAGGTCATTGGCGGTGGGATGCCGGTGGCAGCCTTGGGCGGACGCGCCGAGGTCATGGACTACCTGGCACCGCTTGGACCGGTCTACCAGGCAGGCACCCTGTCCGGTAACCCGATCGCCATGGCCGCCGGTGTTGCCACCCTCACCGCGGCAACGCCCGAGGTATACGCGAACATCGACGCGCGTTCGGCCCAGCTCTCCCAGGCCGTCTCCGATGCCTTCGTGGCTGAAGGCGTGAATCACAGTATCCAGCGGGCCGGCAACCTGTTCAGCATCGCCTTCGGCACCGCGGAGCACGGTGTGCACAACTATGCCGATGCGCTGGCCCAGGAGGCGTTCCGGTTCAAACCGTTCTTCCACTCCATGCTGGACTCCGGGGTCTACCTGCCGCCGTCGGTCTTCGAAGCGTGGTTCCTCTCCGGTGCGCACGACGACGCCGCCATGGACCGGATCCTCGCTGCGCTGCCGGCAGCTGCCAAGGCAGCGGCTTCGGCGAAGCCCGAATAACACTGCGGAAGCCCGGGTAACCCTGCGAAGCCCGGGTAACGCTGTGCGGCCCGGGTAACGCTGTGAAGCCGCGCTAACGCGGCGAAGCAGCAGCGGCTCCACAGTGCCGGCCAGGTTCCCCCGGGAGCCTGGCCGCTGCCGTTTACGGCCCGGCCGCCGGACCGGGTCGGAGCTACCCCAGGATGTCCCGCCGGCGCAGTGCCGCGGCAGCCGCCGCTGTCAACACGGCGCCGGCTGCGGCCAGAAGCGCCAGCCCTGGCACATCGAATCCCTCCGCCAGGGGCGCATTCCGGTACGCCCAGGAGTAGGGGGAAATATCCCTGAGCCAGGCCAGGTCAGCGTCCTGGTTGGCCAGGGCATTCAACACGTATCCGTACGCCGCGGCGGCGGCCCCTGCACCCAGTGCCACCGAGCGGCGGCCCGTGGCCGCGCCAGCGGCAAGGGCGAGGCTTCCGGCGAGGAAGCCCAGGCCAAGCCAAGCTGCTTCCACGGCAAGGAGGTCCACCGGCTCCAGTCCCAGCTGGGAAGGACCGTTGAGGATCAGGATGACGGCTGTGGTGTATACCGCGAACCAGAGCAGCCGGGTGAACAGGCCGAGCGCGGATTCCAGGGCGTATTGCGCCCGTCCCACCCCGTGGGACAGAACCAGCTCCAGGCGGCCCGACTCCTCGGCACCGGCTATCGCCGTCGACCCCCAGGTGACCGCCGCAATGGTGATGAAGACAAAACCAAGGAGTCCGAAGAACGCTCCCTGGACGTAGCCCGGTCCGGAGAAAATGTCGGCATAACCCAGGGCGCTGACCAGTTCCGGCGGCAGCCCCTCGATCAGGTTCCGCATGTCCGCCCCGTTCATGGACGGGTACAGCGGCAGATACAGCAGCAGGGCCGCGGTCAGGGCCAGCGTCCAGACGAGGGTTGAACGCCAGGTATCCGTTACTGCACGCCGGAAGACGGGCAGCGGGCGGGGAGCGACCGCAGTCCCGGCGCTCACGGCGCTGCCCGCCCTTTACCTGCCGTTCCTTTGCCGGCCTGTGGAACCTCCGCAGCCCGCCCGTAGAGGCTGAGCACGGATTCCTCCAGATCAGGCTCCTCCACCGCCAGGTCCACAACCTGATACCTGGCCAGCACCTTCAGGAAAGGATCCACGCCGCCTTCGAGAGTGCCCTGCACATGCACGGTATCTCCCTGCGCTGTGACCGTGCCCGTGAGACCGGCGGAGAGTTCAAGTTCGCCCTGCAGCCGGTCCGGTTCAGCTCCGGTAACGGAGGCCCGGACATGCCGCAGGTTATTGAGCCGCAGGGAGGCGACGTCTCCCTGCGCGACAACACGCCCCTGGGAGAGCACCGCCACCATGTCGGCGGTCTGCTGGATTTCGCTGAGCACGTGGGAACTGAGCAGTACCGTGCGGCCGGCGGTCCGCGCCTCGCGCACCATGGCAAGGAATTCCTGCTGGATCAGCGGATCGAGGCCGCTGGTCGGTTCGTCGAGAATCAGCAGGTCAGGGTCGTGCATAAAGGCTTGGACCAGTCCAAGTTTCTGGCGGTTGCCTTTGGAGAGTGCGGAGACGGGGCGGGACAGATCCAGGCCGAGGCGTTCAGCGAGCAGATCGATCTTTTCCGCCGGGACCGGGGAGCTGATGTCAGCGAAGTGCCGCAGCAGGGTCCTGCCGCGGATCCGGCCCTCCAGCCGAAGATCGCCCGGGATAAAACCGATCCGGCGGCGCAGTGCCGCCCCGCCGGTACGCGGGGACAATCCCAGAACCAGCGCTGCCCCTGACGTCGGACGGATGATGTCGAGCAGCATCCGCAGCGTTGTGGTCTTTCCCGATCCGTTGGGTCCGATCAAACCGAAGACCGTCCCGGGCTCGACGCTGAGGTCCAGCGAGACGACGGCAGTGGTGCTCCCATACCGTTTGGAGAGCTCATGGGTCTCGATAGCTGGCATCGCGGGTCCCTTCGAGAGGTGCGGTGACGCAGTGCTGCAGTCCCGCGGATCTCCCTGGCCGGTACGGCTAGGGTACGTCGCTCTGCGCCGCAAAAGAACATGCCCCGCACCCTAAGGGGTGCGGGGCATGCTGCTGGGCCAGGCAGTCTTAGAAGGCTGCGGTGACGTCACCGTTCGGCCACTGCTCTTCGATAAAGGCCTTGACCTCAGGGGAGTGCAGGAGCTCGTCGAGTTTCTCGATCCGTGCGTCCTTGTTCCCGGCCTTCCAGACCAGGAGGTTGGCGTACGGGTTGGCATCGAGCGACTCCACCAGGAGCGCATCATCGGTGTTCAGCCCGGCATCCAGGATGTAGTTGCCGTTGATGATCGCCAGATCCACGGTGGGATCGGAAAGATCGTTGACCAGAAGCTCGGCCTGGTTTTCCACGAAGTCCAGGTTCTTCGGGTTCTGCTCATCGGTCAGGGAGATCACCGAGGCGTCCTCCTCGATGTCCTTCAGGAGACCGGCTTCTTCCAGCAGGGCCAGGGCCCGCGACTGGTTGGACGGATCGTTGGTGATGGCCACGCGGCCGCCGTCAGCAACCTCGGAGATATCCTGGTGCTTTTCGCTGAAGACGGCGTAGGGCTCGATGTGGATTCCCTCGCCGTGCTCGAAATCGTAGCCCTGGTCCGCGATCTGGGCCTCGAGGTAGGAGAGGTGCTGGAAGTAGTTGGCATCAATCGAGCCGTCGTCCAGTGAAATGTTAGGAGTCACGTAGTCGTCGAACGGCACAACCTCGAGTTCGAGCCCGGCGTCCGCGGCGAGGTTCTCGGCGACGTACTCCAGGATGACGGCGTGCGGCTGGGGGCTGGCACCCACAGTCAGCGTGACCGGGTTGGCGGGATCGAGGCTCTCCACAGCGCTGGAGGAGGATTCGGAACCCCCGCAAGCCGTCAGCGCCAGAGCCGCGGCCACGCCGGTGGCCACGAGTGAAATTGCTTTCCGCATCGGATGCGTTTCCTTTCAAGTGTCGGCCGGGTGAACCGGCCGGCTGTTATGCAGCTAGCGGCTACTGGCTGCAGTCCCCGGTCCGCACCTTCGTGCGGGCGCCGGGAAGTTTGAGGGGCCGCAGGGTTTAGGCCCGGCTCCGCGCGTCGTTCTTCAGCTCTTCGGTGCCCGGGGCGGCCGTGCCTGGCGCAGGTGCGGCGGCAGCGGCAGTGCCCGTGCGCCTGCGGCGGTTGCCCGCTGCGGAGCGGTGATCCACCCGCCGGGCAGCGAAATCGCCGGCCAGCTGGATGATCTGGACTATCGCCACAATGATGACGATCGTGACAACCATCACCGTGGTGTCGAAGCGCTGGACGCCGTAGTTGTAGGCCAGGCGTCCCAGGCCGCCACCGCCGATGATGCCGGCCATGGCCGAGTATCCGACCAGGGTGACCAGGGTTGTGGTCAGTGCGGCGACGAGTCCCGGCAGTGCCTCCGGCATAAGGACCTTGCGGATAACCTGCATGCGGGTCGAACCCATCACCAGGGCAGCATCGATCTTCCCTCCGGCCACGTCGCGGAGCGCGGTTTCCACCAGGCGCGCGAAGAACGGAATGGTGCCGATGCTCAGCGGAACGCAGGCCGCCAGCGGCCCGATCGAGGAACCTGTGACCATCCGTGAGAACGGAATGAGGATCACCATCAGGATCGCAAACGGGATGGACCGGGTGATGTTCACAATCACGTCGGAGAGGATCCGGTTGGTCACCGGCATCGGCCGGAGCCCGCCGGGAGCACTGGTGTGCAGGAAGATTCCCAGCGGCAGCCCGATCAGCAGGGTGAAGAAACCGGAGACACCCACCATCAGCAGGGTGTCGGTGACCGCTTCCGGGAGCGCCTTGGTAATGCCGGGGTTGTTGGCCAGCTCTTCGAAGAAATTCATGCCGCGACCTCCACTGTGACTCCCTGGGAAGCCAGGTAGGTTCTGACCGCTTCCATATCCGTGCTCGCGTCCAGCTGGACCCGCAGGCGTCCGAAGCGCTGGCCGGCGAGGGTTTCCACACTGCCGGCGAGTACATTAACGTCCGTGTCGAAGCGTCTGGTCAGCCCGGACAGGACAGGCTCTGTCGCATGTTCGCCGACCATCAGCAGTTCCACCACCGGGCCACCGGCAACCGGGGGAGTCGGCGGAAGCGGGATCAGGGCCTTCGCGAGGCGGCCGCCCAGATGGGACGCGACCTCCCGCAGCGGACCGTGTTCAACCACGCGCCCGGCTTCCAGCAGGGAAACCGAGTCGCAGATCCGCTTCACAACGTTCATTTCGTGCGTGATGATCAGCACCGTCAGGCCGAGCCGTTCAGAGAGCTCCGAGATGAGGTCCAGGATTTCATCCGTGGTCCGCGGGTCAAGGGCCGACGTCGGCTCGTCGCAGAGCAGCACATCGGGGTGGGCTGCGAGGGCGCGGGCGATGCCAACACGCTGCTTCTGGCCACCGGAGAGCTGGGCGGGGTAGGCCTCGGCGAACTGGTCCAGTCCAACCAGGGCCAGCAGCTCAGCCACGCGGGCGTCGATGTCCCGCTTCGGTGTACCCACCAGCTCCAGAGGATGCGCGATGTTGGCAGCGGCCGTGCGGGAATCCATCAGGTTTGCGTGCTGGAACACCATCCCGATCCGGCGGCGGGCCAGCCGGATCTCAGAATCCTTCACATTCGTCAGCTCCCGGCCGTCGATTGTGACAGTTCCCGACGACGGGCGGTCAAGCAGCGTGAGGCAGCGGACCAGGGTCGACTTCCCGGCACCGGAGTGTCCGATGATGCCGTGGATGGAGCCCTTGGGCACGCTCATGCTGACACCGTCCAGGGCGACTACTTCCCGGGTGCCCTGGCGGTAGACCTTTCGCAGGTCGGTAACTGTGATCATTCATCCTCGTGTCTGCGTCGTCTGGAACATGCGTGGCAGGAGCAGGGCGATCGCGGCGGCACGCCGCAGGCCGGGCCCTGTGGAGGAGTGCCTGCCAATCACGTGACACGGGGCGCACCACCGGCTCCCGAGGAGCGGACAGGCTGCGCCCGGGCGCCATCAGCGCCTGACACTGCGTCAAGTATCTAATGTTACGCGGGTACGACCCATAGCCGGAAATCCGTCAGACCCGGCTAGGCGGAGGCGAAGCTGCCTTCAGACAGGTCCAGGGCGAGCTGTCCGTCCGGTTCCTCGGCCAACCGCATCCCGGCGGGAACCGGCGCGGTCTCTGCCGGCAGCGAAAAGAGGGCTGGCTCGGTGAATTCCGCGGCCGGGACTGCCTGTGCTGCCGGAACTGCCTGTGCTGCCGGAACTGCCTGTGCTGCTGGGACTGCCGGGGCGGCCTGTGCTGCCGGTGCGGGCTCCGGCTTCAGGACCGGATGGGCGGGTGCGGCAAGGGCCGGCGCCGGGACGGTGCTATCCGGAACGGCAGCGGGAAGCGGCGCGGGCTCGGCAGGAACTGCGGAGCCTGCCCGGACCGGCCAGGTGCCGTCAATCACGGCTTCCGGATCGCGGCGGCGCAGGTAGGACTGGAAACTTGCGGCCTGTTCGGCTGCCCAGCCGATCTGGAGCTGGTGGAGCGATGCGGCGTCCTGGGCCAGGACCGGAAACGCGCCGGCCATCGCAGCGCCGACGGCCAGCGTGGCCATAACATCCGCGGCGGAAGTGTGGGCATTCTCGAAGGCCACGCCGTAGTGCTCGGCCATGGCGGTGAGCGTACGTTTCCCGCGGCGGTAGCGGTCCGCCTGCTTGTCCATGATGAAGGGATCGATGACGGGGAACGGCACGGGTGCTGCCAGTCCGCTGCGCTCCGCTTCCCGGGCCAGCACCGTGAAATCGTAGGCGGCGTTGAACGCGAGCACCGGCACGCCGGCGGCGAAGGTGTCCTGCAGCACCTGGATAATCTCCGCGATGCCATCCCGGGCGGGAATGCCCTCCGACTGCGCACGCTCGGTGCTGATGCCGTGAATGGCGGCGGCTTCCTCCGGAATTTCCACGCCCGGGTCAACCAGCCACTCGTGGTGCTTGAGGATGCTGCCTCCGGCGTCCACCAGGATGATCGACGCCGTGACGATCCGCGCCTCCTGCGGATCCCGTCCGGTGGTTTCCAGGTCGAAGGATGCGCGGGGGAGTTCGTGCCAGCTCAACATGTCATCAAACGTACCCGCGGGCACGGACAATTCCGGATTCAGCGCGCCGGGGCGCCGCTAGGCTGTGCATATGCGGGAGGACTATCAGGAAGCCGTACTGGCAGCAGCAGAGCTTATTGCGCCGGGCAAGGTGCTTGCCTATGGAGACATCGCCGAGCTTCTCGGCGCCGGCGGCCCACGCCAGGTCGGAGCCGTGCTGGCACGCAGTGGAAACGCCGTTCCCTGGTGGCGGGTTATCCGGGCCTCCGGTGAGCCGCCGGCCTGTCACGGCGGGCGCGCCTGGGAACACTATGTGGCCGAAAACACGCCGGTCCGCGGCAGGCCGTCCGCGGACGGGACGGGCTACCGCGTCCGCATCACGGAAGCCCGCTGGCAGCCTTCAGACGCGGACTGGGAAGTCCTGGACGGACTGCGCCGCGGCCTCGAGTCCGCGGCAGGGAGCAGGCAGCCAGGGGAGGCCCGGTGAACCGGGAAGGCGTAAAAACCCGCAGGACGGCGGCGGCGAATCAGGCAATGTCGGTGCGGCGTGGTGAAGTGGAAGCATGAGCATCAACCTGCAACTTGTTCCGCCCGCGGCAGCAGGCAGGGCAGCTCCCCGGCTGAGCCCCGACCAGCAGGGGGCCGTGGACAGGCGCACCGGCAGCGGTCCGCTGCTGGTGCTCGGCGCGCCGGGCACCGGCAAATCCACTGTGCTGGTGGAAACCGCCGTCGCACGCATCCAGCGGGACGGCCTGGACCCGGCAGGTGTCCTGCTGCTTGCCCCGTCGCGGCTGGCAGCAGCGTCCCTGCGCGATGCCCTGTCCGCGCGGCTGGAGCGGACCATCAGTGCTGCCCCGGCGCGGACCTGGGCTTCCTACGCGTTCGACCTGATCCGCCGGGCCAAGGCGGAAGGCAGGCTCCCGTACCTGACACGGGCACCCAAGCTGCTCTCCGGCGCCGAGCAGGACGTCATCATCAAGGAACTCCTGGCCGGCCACGGCCAGAACGGCGTGCCGCAGCTGCCCTGGCCTGATTCCCTTGAACTTGCGCTGGGGACCCGTGGTTTCCGCCAGGAAGTGCGGCAGCTGTTCGACCGCGTTATCGAGCTGGGCCTGGCACCCGGGGAGCTGGCAGATCTGGGCCGGCGCTACGGCCGGCAGGACTGGGTGGCCGCAGCGGGACTGTATGCCGAATACCGCGATGTCCTGGACATCCGCATGCCCGAAGCCTTCGATCCGGCCGGAATCATCACAACGGCCCTGGAGATCCTGGAATCGGATCCGGAGTTCCTGGCCGCCGAGCACGGCCGGCTGCAGCTGATCCTGGTGGATGACCTGCAGGAAGCCAACCCCGCCATCCATCAGCTGCTGCGGCTGCTGGCCGCCGGGCGGGACGCAGTGGTGACGGCCAGCCCGGACACCGTGGTCCAGGGTTTCCGCGGAGCACGGCCGGATCTCCTGGGCAGCCTGGCCGAGACCCTCGGTCCAGGGCTGGAAACAGCCGTGCTGGAGACCCAGCACCGGCTCGGCGGTCCCGTTGCCGCCGCCTGGCACCGGGTTGCGTCCCGGATTTCCGTAGTACCCGGGCTATCCTCCTGCCGCACCGCCTCCGGACGCCCGGTGGAGCAGGCAGCACCGTCAGGGGAAGGCGCCCGTGCGGCCGCCGCCGCCCACGTGGTGGACTCTCCCATGCACGAACAGCGCTACATCGCCCAGCGCATCCTCGAGGCCCAGCTGCTGGAAGGGCGCCGCCTCGAAGACATCGCCGTGATCGTACGCACCGGCGGGCAGCTTGCCAGGATCCAGCGCTACCTCACCAGCCAGGGGATTGAGGTGAAGGTTCCCGTCGCGGAAAAGGCCGTCCGCGACGAAGCAGCCGTCCGGCCGCTGCTCGATGCCTTCGCCGTCGTCCTGGATCCGGAACTGCTGACCCCTGAAACTGCCGTGTCACTGCTGACCTCCAGAATCGGTGGGGCAGGCTCGCTGGACCTGCGCAGGCTGCGCCAGGCACTGCGGCGTGAGGAACTGCGCGCCGGCGGCGGACGCAGCAGCGATGCCCTCCTCGTCGAAGCGCTGCTTGATCCGCTCTCGGACTCGGGCCTGGCACTGGCAGGTCTTGGCTGGGAAGCCGGTGCGGCCAAACGGCTGGCAGCAATGCTGCGGGCCGGAACGGAAGCGGCCGGCCAACCCGGAGCCACCGCCGAAACGGTGCTGTGGGCGCTGTGGGCAGCCACTGGCTGGTCGAAAAAATGGGCCGAAGCCGCTTTGGGCGGCGGCTCCACCGGGCTCCGCGCCGACCGGGACCTTGACGCAATCATGGCCCTGTTCCAGACGGCAGAACGCTATGTCGACCAGCTGCCGGGTTCCACCCCCGCCCAGTTCCTCGACTATCTCACCAGCTCCGAACTGCCGATGGATACCCTGGCGGCCCGGGCCCAGAAGCGCGACGCCGTGGAGCTGCTCACTCCGGCCAGCGCCGCCGGCCGCGAGTGGCCGGTGGTCATTGTGGCCGGTATCCAGGAAGGCGTCTGGCCGAACCTGCGCCTGCGCGGGGAGCTGCTGGGCAGCGGAGACCTGGTCTCCGCCGTCGAATTCGGCGATGATTACCGGCGCTACCGCAATCCGCAGACGCTCATGCACGGTATCCGCCACGACGAGCTGCGCAGCTTCTCCACCGCCGTCTCCCGGGCCCGCGACGTCCTGATCTGCACGGCCGTGGCATCCGAGGATGAACAGCCCTCCCAATTCCTGGATTTGGTGGACCCGCTGCCTGACGGTGTGATGGCCCGGCCCCGGACCGAGGTCCTGCGCCCGCTCACCCTCCGGTCCCTCGTCGCTGAGCTGCGCGCCTACGCCCAGCAGGCAGATACCGATCCTGAGCTGGCGCAGGAGGCAGCGGGGCATCTGGGCCGGATGCTGCGCCACCCCGTCCAGGTTCCGGGCGCTGCGCCCGTGCAATGGTGGGGGCTGCTCCCGCTCTCCAGCACCGAGCCGATCCTCCCGGCGGAGGCACCTATTCCGGTCTCGCCGTCGAAGGTCGACGCGGTGACCAAGTCCCCGCTGAGCTGGTTCGTGTCCGCCGCCGGGGGCGAGCAGGCCACGGACTTTGCCCGGTCCCTGGGCACGCTGGTCCACCAGATCGCGCAGGACATGCCGGACGCGTCAGGCACCGAATATGCCGCTGAACTGCAGCGCCGCTGGCCGTCCCTGGGGATGAAAGACACCTGGGAGGGCAAAATCGATTTCAAGCGGGCCGAGACGATGGTCCGCAAGCTGGCCGACTACGTGATCCAGATGCGTCAAAACGGCAGGAGCCTCGTGTCCGTGGAAAAGGACTTTGAGGCACAGATTCCGGTTGAAGTCCGGGGCGCCGTCCGCACAGCGCTGCTCCGCGGGCAAATCGACCGGTTGGAAGCCGACGCCGAGGGGCGGCTCTTTATCGTCGACCTGAAGACCGGCAAATCCGCGCCCAAAAAAGCTGACCTGGACGGGCACCCGCAGCTCGCCGCCTATCAGGAAGCGGTCCGTGAAGGGGCACTGGAAGAAGGGCCGCCCGTCCCGGGCGGAGCTGCCCTGGTCCAGCTCGGGACCGCGTCCAAGGGGGTTTCCGTGCAGGAACAGCCGCCGCTGGGCGCTCAGGACACCAGCGCACTGGAAATGATTCAAAACGCTGCCGCACTGATGTCCGGTGCCACGTTCGAGACAATTCATGATCCCGCCAGGAGCGGTTTCGGAGGGCATGGCTGCCGCCTGCCGGAAATCTGTCCGCTGTGCACCGAAGGAAAGCAGGTCACCGAGTGAGCGTCCACGTGAGCGAAGACGTGCGGAACAGCCAGGAACAGGGCCCGCGGTTCTCCGCCCGGCAGCTTGCCGAACTGCTGCACGGCGACTCGAATGAGCCGGTCCAGTACCCCACAGCGGCGCAGGAAGAAATCATCGAGGCACCGCTGCAGCCGCTGCTGGTTGTTGCCGGTGCCGGATCAGGCAAGACCAAAACCATGGCGGACCGGGTGGTGTGGCTGGTCGCCAACGGGCTGGTGGCACCCGAACAGATCCTGGGTGTGACGTTTACCCGCAAAGCCGCGGGCGAACTGGCCACCCGTATCCGCCAGCGGCTCCGGCTGCTGTTCCGCATGCTGGGAGAGGAAAGCGGGGCCGAGGCAGACCAGATGGAGGCAGCTGTCTCCACCTACCACTCCTACGCCAACGGCATCGTGAACGATTACGGGCTGCGCATCGGCGTCGAACGGGACTCTGTGATGCTCGGTGGGGCGCAGTCCTGGCAGCTTGCCAACGAAGTTGTTGAGGCTTATTCCGGGGATTACGAGCACTTCACCGCAGCCAAGTCCACGCTGGTGAATGCCGTCCTGCAGATGGCCTCCGAATGTTCCGAACACCTTCGGACACCGGCGGAGGTCCGCGCCGATCTGGAACACCAGGTCGCCGAGGTGCAGGACCTGCCCTATCAGACGGGAAAAACCAAAGAGCCGACGCAGGCGGCAAGGACCCTGCTCGGGAAGCTGCGCACCCGGATTTCGGTCACGGAACTGGTCGAGTCCTACCAGCGGGCCAAAGCGGAACGGCGGCAGCTGGACTTCGGCGACCTCGTGGCACTCGCTGCCCGCATCGCCGAGGAAATCCCCGAAGCCGCCGCGATGGAACGGGCCAAGTACAAGGTGGTGCTGCTGGACGAGTTCCAGGACACCTCGCACGCGCAGATGGTGCTGTTCTCCAAGCTGTTCGGTGACGGAACCCCGGTCACCGCAGTGGGGGATCCGCACCAGTCCATCTACGGTTTCCGCGGTGCGTCAGCCGGGCAGCTGGGCACCTTCCGCACGCACTTCCCGCTGGTCCTGCCGGATGGCAGCAGGGCACCGGCGCCGGTAGCCAACCTTTCCGTGGCCTGGCGTAACTCCACCGCCATTCTGGCCACCGCCAATGCCGTGTCCGGTCCGCTGAACCAGCCAGTGCCCTGGCTGAAACACAACCGTCCCCTGGACGTACCGGAACTGCAGGCCAAACCCAAGGCCCCGGTGGGGGAGGTTTACCTTGGCCGGTATCTCTCCGAGAAAACGGTGACGCTCCCGGACGGGACCCTCAGCCTGGGCGAAGCCGAAGCGCTGGCGGCGGAGATCGCGAAGCTCCGGGCCCAGTGGTGGAAGCGCCCGCACGAGACCGATTCGCGGGGCAATCTGCTGCCGCCAACCATGGCTGTGCTGTGCCGGGGAAAGAAACAGTTCGACCCGATCCGGCGGGCGCTTGAAGCAGAGGGCATCCCGGTGCAGATTGTGGGACTGGGCGGTCTGCTCTCCACCCCGGAGATCGTTGACCTGCTCGCCGTGCTCCGGGTCCTGGGCGATCCCGGGCGGTCCGATTCCATGCTGCGGATCCTTGCCGGTGCCCGCTGGCGGATCGGCCCGGCTGACCTGATGGCGCTCGCCGACTGGTCCCGCCATCTGGTGCGGGTCCGGGAACGGGCCGTCCGGGTACAGGACCTTGCCGACGTCGACGGACCGGACGAAAGCGGCGCCGCCGTCGTCGAGACGGACCTTTCCGAGGCAGGCAGCCTGGTGGAGGCAGTTGATCACCTGCCCAAACCGGGCTGGACGTCGAACGCCGGACGGTCCCTGAGCGCTGAGGCACTCTCCCGGCTGGCTGCGCTCCGCGACGAGCTGCGGGAACTGCGTGGCTACGTCGGGGAGGACCTGGCGACCCTGATCGGAGAGGTGGAGCGGCGCATCCTGCTGGACATCGAAGCCGCCGCCAAACCGGGGATCAGCATCCACGAATCACGGCGCAACCTCGATGCTTTTGTTGACGCAGCGGCCACCTTCAGCGCTTCCGCCGACAGGGTTGATCTGGCCGCCTTCCTGGCCTGGCTTGAAGTCGCTGACGAGGAGGAGAACGGGCTGCCGGTAACCCAGCTGGAGACCAGCCGGGAAGCCGTTCAGCTGCTGACGGTCCACGCATCGAAAGGGCTGGAATGGGACGTTGTTGCCGTTCCGGGTCTCAGCGAAGGCCAGTTCCCCAACGACAAGGACTCCCGCTGGAGCAGCGGCAATGAAGCCATTCCGTGGAACCTGCGCGGAGACGCCCCCGACCTTCCGCAGTGGGAGTGGGAGCAGCCGGATCAGAAGTCCTGGGTTGATGCGGAAAAGCTGTTTGCCGAAGATGCGCGGGGGCATGCTGAGCGCGAGGAGCGCCGGCTCGCGTACGTGGCCTTCACCCGGGCCAAGCACGTGCTGCTGTGCACTTCCAGCGCCTGGGGCGGAGGGCGGTCCAAGCCGACGCCGGCATCGCGCTACCTGCTGGACCTCCACGCACTCGGCGCAGCCGGTGCGGAGGGTTTCCAGCTGCTGGCCTGGCTGGAACCGGAGCAGGAAGGGGACGAGAACCCGGCCAACGCAACTGCCGAACGGGCCGTGTGGCCTAAGGACCCGTTGTCCCCGGCCCGCCGGACCGCGATGGAAGATGCCGCAGCCGCAGTACTTGCTGCTGCCGGGGCAGCGGAAGCAGACGGAACAGGTCCGGGCACTCCGTCACCGGCAGCGGGCGGGACAGACGACGGCGCCTCTGCGGTGTTCGAACCCCGCCGCTGGAACCGGGATGTTGAGCTGGTCCTGGCGAGACACCGGGCGCCGGACGAAGTGATGCAGGTTGAGCTGCCCGCCCACATCTCCGCCTCCATGCTGGTGGACCTGCGGGATGATCCTGAAGCCGTGACCCGCCAGCTCCGCCGGCCCGTTCCCCGCGAGCCGGGAATGGCTGCCCGGAAGGGGACGGCATTTCACGCCTGGGTGGAGGACTTCTTCGGCCGCTCCGGCATGCTCGATCTGGACGAGCACGCCGGAGCCGCCGACGCCTATGTCGATGAGGCCTACCAGCTTGAGGACATGGTAGCCACCTTCGAAAATTCCGAATGGGCGTCCAGAACTCCGGCGTTCATCGAGGTCCCGGTGGAAACCCGGGTCGATTTGGTGATTGTCCGCGGACGTATCGACGCAGTCTTCCAGGACAGCGACGGCGGCTGGGACCTGATCGACTGGAAAACAGGTGCTCCGCCGTCGGCAGACAAACTGGCGGTGCGGTCCGTCCAGTTGGCGGTCTACCGCCTGGCCTGGTCGCGGCTCAGAAACGTGCCCCTGGAGAAGGTGCGGGCTGCCTTCTATTTTGTGGCCGCAGACAAAGTGATCCGGCCGCACAACCTCCTTGGCGAAGAAGAGCTGGAGCGGATCATTCTCGACTCAGCAGGCGGAGCAGCCCCGTCCGGCGCAGCCCGGTCCTGATCGTTCGGGACCGAGCAAATCGGAACAGCGCCGCCATCCTGGACTGGACGGCGGCGCTGTTCCGTTTCTTCGGAGGTCCGGTACCTAGGGGGTTGCCCGGCGAAGTGTTCCGTAAGACCCTGCGGCGAGGACCACCCCGGCGAGCAGCAGCCAGCCGGACAGGGACAGCGGTGTGAGCTGGACGAACCAGGCGCCGACGGCGGCCCAGGATTCCGTCGTCGTTGCGGCGGCTACCCCGCCCAGCAGGATCAGGGCGAAACCCAGCAGGGCTGCAACCAGCCCAATTGTCCGCCAGCGCCGGTACACGGTGGCGAACCAGAAACCGAACATAAACAGCAGGATGGTCAGCGCGAAGTAGAGAAGGATCTGGACCCACCAGGCAGACTCAGCGACCCACGGCAGGGCGAAGATGTTACCGTCGACGCCCCAGCCGTTCGTTGCCCGTTCCACCAGCCCCAGGAGCCAGTACAGCACCCCCAGGCCGAGCGCGAGGAGCGAAAACAACCCCAGGGTTCCAATGTAGAAAGACCTCCGGCTGACGCTCATCGCCTGCGAAAACGGAAACGTAAGGCTCAGCGACTGAACACCGGCAGCCAGAAAATACCACATGACCGCCTGGCCGGAGAACGCCAGCCGGGTTCCCTCCCCCTGATCGGAGGGGACCAGCGCCAGGATCGCGATGGCAATCAGCGTGGACGTGACGATAATGATCCCTGGTATGCCCAGGTACAGCCATTTGTTCAGCAGCTGCATGCGGGCGACGGCGAGCGGGCGGTTCATCGCAGGACCTCCTGGGTCTGATCGTTGCTGCCGGCGGCGGAGCCGAAGTGCTCGTTTGCCTTGAGCGTGCGGCGGATAATGAGCTGCTGCAGGGAAACCGGAGCGATTTCCAGGCCCAGGGCCAGGGAACGTTCGCGGTCATCCGGTGAGAGGGGAGCGTCGACGGTGACCGATGCGAGGGCTCCCAGGCCTTCCCGGTGCAGCACCGGCCGCCCGGCAACGAATTCCTCCACGGCCGAGGACTTCCCGGCTACGGCGAACGCGGATCCGGTGATGGTTTCCACCTCGTCGTCCATCACGATGCGTCCGCGGTCAATCACGATGACGTGCTCAAGCAGGTTCGCCACTTCATCGATCAGGTGGGAGGAGAGAATGATCGTCCGCGGGTGGTCTGCGAAGTCTGTGAGCAGGCGGTCGTAGAAGAGCTGCCGGGCGACGGCGTCGAGACCCAGGTAGGGCTCGTCGAAGAACGTCAGCTCTGCCCGGGACGCCAGGCCGATGATCACGCCGACGGCGGAGAGCTGGCCGCGGGAGAGTTTCTTGATCCGGTGCTTTTTCGGCCGGGGAAGCTGGAAGTCCTCCAGCAGGGTTTCTGCCAGGTTCCTGTCCCAGTTGGGGAAGAACAGGGCAGCTGCGTCCAGGGCATTCCGTACCGTGAAGTCGTCGGGGTACTTCTGCGACTCGCGGACGAAGCAAAGGCGGGAGAGGATGTGTTCGTTCTCGAACGGGTTTCCGCCGAACACCCGCACTTCCCCGGAGCTGGCAAAACCCTGGGCAGTCAGGATGGACATCAGAGTGGTTTTCCCTGCACCGTTGCGGCCCAGGAGGCCGTAGATGCGGTTCGGAGAGATATCGAGGTTGACGTCGTCAAGGGCCAGCTGGTCCTTGTATCGGCGGGTCAGTCCGCGGGTTTCTATGACGTTCATGGTGCCGGGGTCCCTTCGTGTTCAGCGGCACTGCGTTGGATAAGGCTGGTAAGTTCCTCCACCCCGATGCCGAGCTTCCGTGCCTCGGTCTGGAGGGGCTGCACATACTGGCGGTAGAACTGGTCCCGGCGTTTGGCGAGCACTGCGGCGCGTGCCCCGGGTGCCACGAACATGCCAATGCCGCGGCGTTTGTAGAGCAGGCCCTGGTCCACCAGCAGGTTGACACCCTTCGCGGCCGTTGCCGGGTTGATCCGGTAAAACGCGGCGATTTCGTTGGTTGACGGCACCTGGCCCTCCTCCTGCAATACACCGTCCAGGACATCACCCTCGATCCGCTCAGCGATCTGCTGGAAGATCGGTCTGCTGTCATCGATCACGGCATCCTGCTTTACTGTGGCTCATTTTGCTGCGGCCCTAATTGGCTCGTTGGTTAGTTACTTGACTAACTAACCATGGAGGCGGGAGCGTGTCAACGGTTTGCGCCAAGGAATTCACCGGGGGGGGGCGTGGCGGGCACTAAAAAGCGCCTGCCTGGATTCAGGCAGGCGCAGCGGCTTCAGGAGGCAGGCAGCGGCAGGCAGGCAGGGTCAGTCTGTGGCCTGGTCGTACACCGCGACGAGCCCGTCAAGAAACTTCTGCACGGTCGCGCGTTCCGGCGCTGACATTCCCTCGATGAGCTGCTCGACCCCTTCGATCATGGGCAGTACGCGTTCGTAGGCCCGGTCGGCCGAGCTCTGTGCGGCAGTCACGATCAGTTTCCGCCCGTCGGATGGATGGCGGTCGCGCCTGATGTGGCCTGCATCTTCGAGGCGGTTCAGGACAAGCGTGGTGGCGGCCGTCGAAATCCCCAGCCGCCTGGCGAGTTCCGTGGGTGTGGCCGGGCCGGCCGCGATCAGGTGGTCCATCGCCTCGAGCCCCGGCGCATCCACACCCAGCTCGGAGGCCAGATAGCGCTCAAAGCGCTGCTGTCGAATGGTCAGCTGTTGAATACGCGCGCGGATGTCATCCTCCGGGAGCTCCCGGCCGTCCCGCCGTGCCGCTTCCCGGTCGCTTCGATCGGACCGCCAGGGTGGGCCGGAGGGCGGCTGGGCAGTGCTTTTGACATCCATATCCTCCATAGTAATACTCAAAGTTGCCAATCAAATTGATAATCAAGAATCGGAGCAACTTAATGGGCGAAACCGCCGCTACCCCCTACCGCTGGCGGTGGCTCATCCTCGGGGTGATGCTCGCCGCAGAAATCATGGACCTGCTCGATTCCACGATCGTCAACGTTGCCGGGCCTGATCTGGAACGCTCGCTCGGAGCGTCCGCGCTCGGACTCCAGTGGGTAATCGGCGGCTACGCCCTGACTCTCGGTGCGGGGCTGATCCTGGGTGGACGGCTGGGAGACCGTTTCGGCCGCCGCCCGATGTTCCTGGCAAGCCTTCTGGCGTTCACGGTCATCTCCCTGCTCTGCGCCCTTGCCCCCAGTATCGAAGTCCTCATCACAGTGCGGCTGCTGCAGGGCCTCGCCGGTGCAATGCTGCTGCCTCAGGGTCTGGGGCTGCTGCGGGAGAACTTCTCCGGCAGGGAACTGGCACAGGTTTTCGGCGTTTTCGGACCGGTGCTGGGCTTGGGTGGCATCCTGGGACCGATTATTGGCGGCGGCCTCATCGAAGCCAATCTCCTGGGGCTTGGATGGCGTGCAGTTTTCCTCGTCAACGTGCCCATCGGTCTGGCGGCTTTCATCATCGCGTGGCGCATTCTTCCCCGCCGGGCCGGAGACAAGACGGTCGGGGTGGACATTGTGGGAGCGGCCATCATTATCGTGGCGTCGGCGCTGCTGGTTCTGCCGCTGAACTTCGGACAGGAGCAGGACTGGCCGCTTTGGACGTGGCTGAGCATTGGTGCAGGCCTCGCCGGGTTTGTGGCGTTCGCATGGCATCAACGAGCAGCGGCCCGGCACGGCCGGACTCCTCTGGTTGTGCCGGGGATTTTCTCCCGCCGGGCCTACACCCTTGGTCTGGCAGGCATAGCGCTTTACTTCAGCGCACTCATCGGGACGCAGCTGATCCTGACATTGTTCCTGCAGATCGGCGAAGGATTCAGTGCCGGTGAAGCCGGGCTGGGTAACCTGCCCGTCGCCTTGGGGACCGCCGTTGGAGGCGCGCTGAGCGGAGCCTTCCTCGCAGAGCGGCTTGGCCGCGCTGTCCTGCAGATCGGTGCTGCCGCCCAGATCATCGGAGCTGCGGTCCTCTGGATAGAACTTGGCGCTGAAGGACCGTTCGATATCTGGCAGATCGTGCCGGGGATTGCCGTGATCGGTTTTGGGTCGGGTCTGGTCATCGCCGCGCTGTTCAGCATCATCCTGGCAGCGGTCAAGGACGAGGAGATCGGCTCGGCCTCGGGGGTGCTCACGGCCGTGCAGTCAATCGCCAGTTCGATCGGCGTGGCGGTGTTCGGGTCAACGTTCTTCTCGGTCATCACCGACGGTTCACCCGCGGATGCCTTCCGAAGCACACTGCTCATCCAGGCCGGATTGCTCGCCGCATTCTTTATCCTGTCCTTCCTGTTCCCCAGGACGGGACGGGCAGACGAGTTCGGTGCAGGACCGGACGACGAGGCCAGCCCGGTGGAATCGAAACCAGCACTGGCTTCCGAATGACCGCTGGTTTCGACCGGTCTTCGGCCAGCTTCCCGGACTCCGGCTAGCTGGCCGGGCGCGGGTCCTTCTTAGCGCCGGGACCCGCGCTGTCCGTCAGGGGAATTGCTGTGGTCGCCGTTCCCGGCTCCCCGGCTGCGGCAGCCGGGCCGGCGGCCTCCTCCGGCTCAGCCGCGAGTGCGGGTGCGCTGGCCTCCCCGGGTGCTGACGGGCCGGCGGGGCTGTGTTCTGACGTGGCGGTGGCCTTTTCATCTGCCGCGGGAACGGTGCCGTCAACGCCGCTGACCTGCTCCGCCGGAGCTGCCGGAGCTGCCGGAGCCTCCGGAGCCACGGTTTGCAGAACGCCTGGCTCATCCACGCTGATGGGCAGGACGCTCACCTTGGTTTCGGCCTTTGCTCCCACCTTGGTTCCGGCCGCGTTTTTCACAGTGCCGGCGGGATTGGACGCCGGTACACCGGCGGGTTCGAATTCCGGTGGGGCGGACTCGCGTTCCAGGGCCAGGGCAGCCTCCTGCTCCAGGATGTCCGCTTCCAGGGTCGAGAGCATGTCCTCTGCCTCGGCCACCATCTCCGGGTTCTGCGCGGCTAGCCCGCGCACCAGCCACTGGGCCAGGGCGAACTCTGCGGAGAGCGCTGCGCGGCGGATGAGGTGGGGATCCACCGCGTCCGGGCGTGCCGCCACATAGGCGGCATGGACGGCGTCGGTGAAGCCGGTGTTGTTGGCGGCGATCAGCCAGGCAAAGTCATCGGCGGGATCCCCGATGCGCAGATCTGTCCAACCGCTGACGGCGCTGACCCGGCTGCCGGAGATGAGCAGGTTGTCCTCGTGGAGGTCGCCGTGCACCACGGTGGGACTGAACCGCCACAGACCGACATCCTCCAGGGCATGCTCCCAGCGCCGCAGCAGGGTGGCGGGGATTTTGCCGGTGGTGGCGGCCTGGTCGAGTTCGTTCAGCTTGCGCTGACGGAACTCGTTGGCCGTGTAGCTGGGCAGGTCCGCGTTGTTGACCAGGGACTGGGGCAGGGCGTGAACCGCCGCCATGGTGCGTCCGATGTCGGCGGCCAGCTCACCGCCAACGGCGGCCAGGTCATCAATGTCACGGGTCGTTCCGGGCAGGTGGGAGTACACGAAGGTGCACAGCTCGCCCTGGCGGACGGTTCCGGCGACATAGGGCAGCGCGAACGGCAGCTCGGCGCGGACAGCAGGGACGAAAGCGCGCAGCACCAGCAGCTCGGTTTCGAGGCGCATGCTGGCTTCCACATGCTTGGGTGAGCGTACCCGCCACTGTTTGCCGGCGTCGTCAACAAGGAGTGCGGAGTCGAAATCCGCGACGTCGTCCGGCGAACCGGCGACACCGGTAAGCGCCAGTGCCGGTACGGCGGCGCTGGCCAGGGCTGCCAATTCCATAGGTGTGCGTTTCACACCTTCAACCGTAGGGGCACATGTGGCGGGAGTAACCCATAGACCCCCGGCGAGTCGGAAGAGCGTGAGGAAAACCTCAGCGGGGCGGGTGCTCTATCCACTGCGCGGCATCCCGCTTTCCGCTTGGGCTTCCTCAGTCAGTACGGTAGGTATATGACCAGCCCGCTACGCACAGCAGAGACCCCGCAACTTGGAGCGCTGCCGCTCGCCCGCGGCGCCGTGGACCGGGGCAGTGAACGGAGAGCCGCCGAAGATCTCTTCGAGACCATCCTTGACCTGCCGACCACCCGGGTGATGTACATTTCCGGCGGGAAAACCCTGATCCGGGACACCAGCCGGAACAACTCAGAACTGGTCCTGCAGCGGCCCGGGCCCGGCGGCTTCGGCACCGACCCGGTCTATCTGGGCCGGACGCTCGAAGCAGGCTCAGCTGACGTTGGCGCTGACATTGTGATGGTCACCGTGCCGGAGCCGGAAGCGGCACCCGCCGTGGACGGTGCCCGCTGGGCCGGCCTGCGGGAGGTTGCGACAACTCTGGGAGCGCTGGACGCGGGACTCTTTGTCGAAGCCAGCGCAGTATCGAACTGGCATGCCACGCACACCCACTGCCCGCGCTGCGGCGCGCCCACCGGGCTGGAACAGGGCGGCTGGGTACGCCGCTGCCCGGAGGACGGCAGCCAGCACTTTCCCCGCACTGATCCGGCGATCATCGTGGCCATCACCGATCCACAGGACCGCATCCTGCTCGGCTCAGCGGCTGCCTGGCCCGGCAACCGGTACTCCACGCTCGCCGGCTTCGTCGAGCCGGGGGAATCGCTGGAAGCGGCGGTGATCCGCGAGGTGGCGGAGGAATCCGGTGTCGTGGTGCGTAATCCGCAGTACCTCGGCTCGCAGCCCTGGCCGTTCCCTTGTTCCCTGATGCTCGGTTTCTGCGCTGAGGCAGACGGAACCGAACCGCAGGCCGATGGCGTCGAGATGTCAGACGTGCGCTGGTTTACCCGTAAGGAACTTACCGAGGCCGTGGCCTCGGGAGAGCTGACCATCCCGTCCTCGATCTCCATCGCCCGCAACCTGATTGACCGCTGGTACGGCGGGCCCGTGCCCGAGCCGGTTCCGGCAGGCGGCAAATGATCACCGATTCGCTCGAAGCACGGATCCTCGCGGGGCTCGACGACGAACAGCGCGAAGTCGCGACCACGCTGAACGGGCCGCTGTGTGTCCTGGCCGGTGCCGGCACCGGCAAGACCCGGGCCATCACCCACCGCATGGCGTACGGCGTCCACTCAGGCCTGTACAAGCCGCAGCAGGTCCTCGCCGTTACCTTCACCGCCCGGGCCGCAGCTGAAATGCGCACCCGGCTGCGGGATCTGGGGGCAGGGGGCGTCCAGGCGAAGACTTTCCATGCCGCGGCGCTCAAGCAGCTGCAGTACTTCTGGCCGCAGACGGTTGGCGGGCCCCTGCCCGGGCTGCTGGACCACAAAGCGCAGCTGATCGCTGAAGCTGCACGCCGGCTGCGGCTCTCCACCGACCGCGCCGCGATCCGCGACGTGGCAGCGGAAATCGAATGGGCCAAGGTCTCCATGCTCACCCCGGACAGCTACGTGCGGGCAGCCGCGGGACGGGACGCCCCCGCCGGGTTTGACCTCACCACCGTGTCCCGGATCTTCCAGTCCTACGAGGATGTGAAGGTTGACCGCAACGTCATCGATTTCGAGGACGTGCTGCTGATTATTGTGGGCATCCTGCAGGAGGACCCCCGGGTGGCCGCCGCGGTGCGGGACCAGTACCGGCACTTCGTGGTGGACGAGTACCAGGACGTTTCCCCGCTGCAGCAGCGCCTGCTGGACCTGTGGCTGGGGGAGCGGAACGAACTCTGCGTGGTGGGTGATGCCAGCCAGACCATTTACTCCTTCACCGGGGCCACATCACGGCATCTGCTGGAATTCACGCACCGCTTCCCGGGCGCGCAGGTGGTGAAGCTGGTGCGGGATTACCGTTCCACTCCGCAGGTGGTCAACCTGGCCAACCGCATCCTGGCTGCCCGGACGGCTGAAGGGGAACGTTCGCGGAACGCGCCCCCCTGGCCCGAGCCGCTGGAACTGATAGCGCAGCGCAGCTCCGGCCCGGAACCAACGTTCACTGAGTGCTCCGATGATGAAGCAGAGGCTGCCCAGGTCGCCGCGCGGATCCGGAAGCTGGTCGAGGAAGGCATCGAACCCAGCCAGATCGCCGTCCTGTTCCGGACGAACGGGCAGTCCCAGGCCTACGAGCAGGCTCTGGCCACCGCCGGAATCGGCTACCAGCTGCGCGGTGGGGAGCGCTTCTTCGCCCGGCGGGAAGTCCGCGACGCGATGCTGCAGCTGCGCGCTGCGGCCCGCTCCGTGGGAAACGAACCGGTGCCGCAGGTGGTGCGGGACATCCTTGCGAACCTCGGCTACACCGCGGAAGCGCCCTCCGGGGGAGGAGCGACCCGCGAACGCTGGGAATCCCTCGCCGCCCTGGTGGCGCTCGCCGATGAGCTGCACGCGAACCGGACGTTGGATCCGGAGAGCATTTTCACCCTGCAGGACTTCTCCGCCGAACTCGAGGAGCGCGCTGCCGCGCAGCACGCGCCGAAAGTCCAGGGCGTGACCCTGGCGAGCCTTCACTCGGCCAAGGGCCTGGAATGGGACGCCGTGTTCCTGGTGGGACTGAGTGAAGGCCTGATGCCGATCTCCTTCGCGGACACGCCGGAAGCTGTGGATGAGGAACGGCGCTTGCTCTACGTCGGGATCACCCGCGCGCGGGTGCATCTGGCACTGTCCTGGTCTACGGCCCGGACACCGGGCGGCCGGGCCAACCGCAAGCCGTCGCGGTTCCTGGACGGGCTGCGGCCCAATACCGCACGGGACGCCGCCGGACCGCGGCAGGTAAGGACGGCCCGCAAAAAGGTTGCCGGTCCGGCAAAGTGCCGGGTGTGCGGGACACTTCTCGGCTCCGGTGCTGAGCGGAAGATGGGCAGATGCGGGGACTGTCCTGCGACCTATGACGAAGTGACGTTTGAGGCGCTGCGGGATTGGCGCCGCGGAACTGCTGCCGAGGCGGGCATTCCGGCGTTTGTTGTCTTCACCGATGCGACGCTGGTGGCCATCGCTGAGGACAAACCGCCAACGCTGAACCGGCTGGCCACCCTTCCGGGGGTGGGACCGTCCAAGCTGGAACGCTACGGTGAGGCAGTGCTGGCCGTGCTCGCCGCCCACCCCGGCGCTTAGGCCGCCTTGTTTGCGCCGGCGGACTGGAGCCGGCAGCCGCACCCGGGATGGAACTCGAGTGGTTCCACTCCGATGTGTCCGTCAGCAGTGCGCAGCTGAAGCACGGCGGACCACGTCACGGGCTGGGCCACGCCGTCGATGAAGGACAGCGCCTGGCCCGCGGCGATCCCCGCTGCCAGGCCAGCCGCCGAGACTTCCTCGCCGCCGGGTCCCTGCTGGCCGCCGGGGTCAGGCGGCGCCGGCGCCGCGGAGGAGGCGTACCAGCCGGGATCGGCATCGCCGCGGTACCGGTCCAGGCAGCCCAGGCAGGCAGTGGATCCCGGCACTACGAGCGGGCCGACCTGGTAGCCGTACTGCTGGACCGCAACCGCGAGATGGGGCTGCTCGCGTTCACCGCCGCCAGCTGAGAGCAGCGGGCCGGGCTGGTCGGAGACGAGGACAGCCAGGTCCGTGCCGGCTGCGGGCCGGCCCGCAGCCGGTCCCGGAACGGAGAGGACCCGGACGGTCGGGTCGATCCGGTACAGGTGCCGTCTGACTGCCTGGAACCGCTGCATGCCAATGTCGGTCAGCGCGTAGGCGGGTCCCACGTCGGAGGGCGCGACTACGTTCGGGTCGCCCAGGAGCAGGGTGCCGATTCCGGCAGCTGCCAGGGTGCGGGCAAGGAGTGCCCCGCAGCGGCCCAGGCCCTGGATTTCGACGGCGGCACCTGCCCGGCGGGCGACAGCTCCGGAGGCGTCCTGGCCATATACCGCGGAGAGCCGCTGGATGTCCGGCGAGAGCCGTTCCTGCCGCAGGGGAGGCAATGGATACTGGCTGCCGGGGCAGGGCAGCAGGACAGGTGCCAGGGCTGTCAACAGCTGCGACTGCCGTTCTGCGCCGATGCCTGCCGCTGCGGCAGCCGTCTGCTCCGTACCGTCCGGAACCCCGCCGCGCAGGTGCCCGACAAATGCCAGATCGGCGGCAGTGAGGCCGGCCAGCAGCAGCGCCCCGGCGCCCAGGCCGAACTGCCTGCGGTCAGGGCCAAGGTCCAGAACATAGATTCCGGGGTTGATCCGCATGCTGGGCCTCCTGAAGACAGCGGTCTGAAAACGTGGGAGCACCCATGCTGGCACGCGGTGAAACCGCTTCCAGGGTTATCCACAGGTTCACGAACCTGCCGGCTGCCGGAATAAGCTGGAGACATGCCCACCCCGTCTGTTCCTGCCACCACCCGTGGCGGCCTGCCCATTGAAGTGCGCCGGTCGGCCCGGCGGAAGCGCACAGTCAACGCGGTTTTCCGGGACGGGGTAGCAGTGGTGTCCATTCCGGCGCACTTCACCCGGGCGCAGGAAGCGGATTGGGTTCAGCGCATGGTGGACCGGTTGGAGACCCGGGCAGCGGCTGCTCCGGCACCGGACCCCGCCAGCGGGGAAACCGACCTGGCGCGGCGCGCAGCCGAGCTTTCGGACCGCTACCTCGGCGGGGCGGCCAAGCCGGTTTCGGTGCGGTGGGTCAGCAACCAGAACTCGCGCTGGGGCTCGGCCACACCGGCACGCGGCACCATCCGGCTGTCGGACAAACTGGCAGGCATGCCGCCCTGGGTCGTTGACTACGTTCTGCTGCACGAACTTGCCCACCTGATTGAGGCGTCACACGGACCCCGGTTCTGGCGCCTCCTGGAGTCCTACCCACAGACTGAGACGGCCAAGGCTTTTCTCTCCGGCGCGGCCTTTGCCAGCGCGCGCGGGCTCAAAGGCGAGATGTCCGAAGACTGAAACACCCCGGGCGGTTCGCTGCCCGGGGTGTTTCAGTCACTGGCTGAGGAAGGTCTGCGGCCTAGGACGCGTTGCCGTCCTTGCCGTTGTCAGGGTTCTCTGCGTCGTTCTCTGCATCAGATCCGTCCTCCGGGCTTCCGTCCGGCTGCGCGTCTCCGGAGGAGTCCGCCTCGGCGTCCGGACGGGTTTCGCCGGAGGGATCAGCAGCGGGATCGGCGGGCGTGCCGGGGGCGTCCTGGTCGAATCCGCCCTCAAGCAGCCGCCGCAGGGCCGCATCGACATCGGAATCGGAGGCGTCGAGCAGTTCGCGGCGCTTGCTGAATCCCAGCGGGTCGTCCAGGTCTTTGGAGGTGGGCATCAGATCGGGGTGTTCCCAGATGGCATCCCGTCCCTCAATTCCGCGTTCTTCGCGCAGCTGCGCCCACAGGGCAGCGGCATCGCGGAGCCGGCGGGGCCGCAGCTCCAGTCCAACCAGCGATGCGAAGGTGTGCTCAGCGGGACCGCCGCTGGCCCTCCGCCGCCGGATCATCTCGCGGAGGGCCGCGGCTGAAGGAAGGTTGGAGGTGGCGGCAGCGCTGACCTCGTCCACCCAGCCTTCGACCAGGGCCAGCGCGGTTTCCAGGCGCTCAAGCGCCGCATCCTGCGCAGGTGTGCGCTCGGGCTGGAAGACGCCGCCGGCCAGAGCTTCCTGGAGCGACTCGGGGTTGCTCGGGTCGATGTCCCGGGCCACGTCTTCGATCTTGGAAATATCGATGTGGATGCCCCGGGCATAGCTCTCAATGCTGCCGAAGAGATGCCCGGCGAGCCAGGGCGCGTGGGCGAACAGCCGGGCGTGGGCTGCTTCGCGGACAGCCAGGTACAGCCGGATTTCAGCCTCCGGAATATCCAGGCCCTCGCCGAAGGCGGCGACGTTCGCCGGCAGCAGCGCCATGGTTCCCGCGGCCAGCGGAAGGCCGACATCAGTCGAGCTGACAACCTCCTTGGACAGGGCACCAACCGCCTGGCCCAGCTGGATCCCGAACATCGCCCCGCCCATGTTGGCGAGCATGGAAGAGGCCCCGCCCATCATGGACTTCATTTCCTCAGGCATCTGCGTGGAAATGGCGTTGCTCAGCGCTTGGGAAATGCTGACTGCCACGGGCTCGGTAAGGCGGCGCCAGGAATCCATGGTTGCTTCGACCCACTCGGCGCGGGACCAGGCCTTGCCGATCGCCGCCGTGGAGGGAAAATCGGTGACCGGATCCAGCCACATCTGTGCAACGTGCAGTGCTTCGCCAACGTCACGTGCCTGCTGGGCGCTGACCGAGGGGTCGGTGCCGGTGGCGGCCACCCGGCGGGCGTTGTCCTTGGCGAGCTGCCAGTTGACGGGCCCGTCCGTGGGAGTGCTGAACATGGCCTGAACCTGCTGAAGGATCATGGCCATGGCATTGGGGTCCGAAGGCAGCCCGGCGGCTTTGGCCAGTTCCTGCGGATCTATGCCTCCGGCCTGCCCGCCGAAAAGGCGTGCCAGCATTTCGGACAACGGGTCCTGGGGCGTATCCCCGTGGTCGGAGGGGTTTGAGCTCATGGGTACCACCGGTCCTGTGGAAGTTCTGATGCCTGGGCAGCCGGTGGATCACCGGCGGCCTGGGTTTCCACGTTACCGGCAGGCGCCGCGGCCTGTCCCGCATTCCGGGATTCGTTCGCTGTTGGCAAAGGACCACGTGGGACAATGGCCCAGGGCTCCACGTACGGCCCAAGAACCAGGCCAGCATGCACTGCGCCCGAATCGCCACGAAAACAGCCGCTGCGCCGCGAAGACCGCCGGTGCAGGAAAGGAAAGCCGATTGCGTTCCCCGAATGAAGACTTTCCTCCCGCTGCCGACGGCGCGGAGATACCGTCCGCGGACAGCTCAGCGGACGCCGGACCACGTCCGTCCCGCGGCCGGCGTTCACCCCGCCGGCGGGCCTTGTTCGTTGCCGGCGGAACGGCGCTGCTGCTCGGGGCCGCGGGCTTGATGCTGCCCGCTCCGTACGTCGTGGAATCGCCCGGTCCCACGTTCAACACCATCGGGGAAATCCCTTCGGGTCCATTGATCAGCATCGAGGGCCGGGAAACCTATCCGACGGCGGGCGAACTGGACCTCACCACTGTCTACGTCTCCGGCGGCCCCAACGGCGCGGTCAGCATGGCGGAGGTGCTCGCGGCCTGGATCAGCCCGGACGACGCCGTTCTTCCCGTTGACTTTGTCTATCCGCCGGGAACCACCAGCGGCCAGGTCAAAGAGGAGAACGCGGCTGCGATGACCTCATCGCAGGAATCTGCCGTGGCGGCGGCTTTGGCGCAGCTGGATATTCCCTTCACGGAGGAGCTGGCAGTTGCCGGCACCATGGAAGGGGCGCCGGCAGACGGAAAGCTGGAAACCGGCGACGTCCTGCTGCAGGTGGACGGCAAATCCATCGAGGGGATGGACTCGCTGCGCCAGGCACTGAATGAGTCGGAGGGAAACCCCGCCGAGATCACGGTCCGCCGGAATGGCGGAGAGCAGACCGTCAGCATCACCCCTGAACTTTCGGACTCAGGCGCCTACCAGATGGGTGCCTACCTCAGCATCGACTTCACCTTCCCGTTTGAGGTCAGCATCGCGCTGGAGAATGTTGGCGGCGCCTCGGCCGGAACGATGTTCGCCCTGGGAATTATCGACAAACTCACCCCGGGAGAGCTGACCAACGGGCGGCACTTCGCCGGCACCGGCACCATCGACGCATCCGGGAACGTCGGTCCCATTGGAGGGATCGAACAGAAGATGGTGGGTGCGAAGAGCTCGGGAGCCGAGTTCTTCCTGGCGCCGGAGGCCAACTGCGAGGAGGTTGCCGGAAATATCCCCGCGGATCTGGTGGTGGTCAGCGTTGCCACCCTGGATGATGCGCTCACCGCCGTCGAGACCCTCGCCGCGGGCGGGAGCGCCGCGGGCCTGGGCAGCTGTACGGACGGCGCCTAAGAAAGTTCTCGGCGGGCGCGAATCACGATCCTAATAAGGTTCAGTTCAGGGGCCGGTATAAGTGGCCGTTCGGCAGCCAAACAGGGCAGAATAGGGAACCACGGCAAGAAACGCGCAGCCGTCGGACAGAGGGGTCACGGTTGCTTCGATTTGGAGGCAGCGGAATATCTCCACCCGCCGAGCTGCCGCAGGTGCCGTGAGCCGACGCCCCGAACGATGAGGAAACTGTGACTTCCGGACCAAATGGCCCATTCTCCCAACCCGGCTCCACCGCCACCAAACGGCGGCGCAGCCCGCTGATAGCAACCCTCATTGTGGTTGCTGTCCTGGTGATCGGGTTCGTGTACTTCTCCCAGGTCTACGCCGACGTGCTCTGGTACAACCAGCTCGGTTTTCTCGAGGTGTTCGTAAAGGAGAACCTCACCCGCCTCGGCCTGTTTGCCGCGGCGTTCCTGGTGATGGCGGCGTGCGTCTTCTTCAGTATCCGGGCCGCCTACTCTTCGCGTCCGATCTATGCGCCGGACAGCTCCATGCAGGACAACCTGAACCGCTACCAGGCGCAGCTTGAGCCGGTCCGGAAGCTGCTGATGATCGGTATCCCTGTGGTGGTCGGCGGATTCGCCGGCACGGCGGCGATGGCGATGTGGGAACAGACCCTGCTCTTCTTCAACCGCCATGACTTCGGGCAGACTGACCCGGAATTCAACATGGACTACAGCTTCTACCTCAACACGCTGCCCTTCGTGGGCTTCGTCGTCGGGTTCCTGATTTCCGTCGTGGTCATCAGCGGTATTGCAGGACTGCTCACGCATTACCTCTACGGCGGCATCCGGCTCGAGGAAAAGGGTATCTTCGTCAGCCGGCCGGCACGGATCCATATTGCCGTCATCGCGGCTTCCTTCCTGCTGCTGCAGGCAGTGAACTTCTGGCTGGACCGCTACAACACGCTCCAGAGCACCTCCGGCGCCTGGACCGGCGCCCTGTACACCGATGTGCACGCCGTCATTCCGACGAAGGCCATCCTGGCCGTGGCATCCGTGATCGTCGCCCTGCTGTTCATCGTCTCGGCCATCATCGGACGGTGGCGCCTGCCCATCATCGGTACCGCCATGCTGGTCATCACGGCGATCGTCGCCGGCGGTGTCTACCCCTGGATCGTCCAGCGTTACCAGGTCATTCCGTCGGAGCAGACGCTTGAGCGCGAGTACATCCAGCGCAACATCGAACTCACCCGCGAAGCCTACGGCCTCTCGGACACCGAAGTGATCCCGTACGACGCCACTGTCGACGCGAACGCCGGTGCGCTGGCCGCAGACGCCGGAACCACCTCGAACATCCGCCTGCTGGACCCGAACGTCGTCTCTGACGCCTTTGGCCAGCTGCAGCAGTTCCGCCAGTACTACCAGTTCCCGGAAAACCTCAACGTCGACCGTTATGACGTGGAAGGCGATGTCCAGGACACCGTGATCGCGGTGCGTGAACTGAACGTTGGCGGCGTCCCGACCGGCTGGGTGAACGAGCACGTCCTGTACACCCACGGCTACGGCGTGGTCGCTGCCCGCGGCTCCACCGTCCAGCCGGACGGCAAGCCCAGCTTCATGGAGTCCGGCATCCCGTCCACCGGTGTGCTCGGGGACTACCAGCCCCGCATTTACTTCGGCGAGTCTTCCCCTGACTACTCCGTCGTCGGCGCCCCTGAGGGCACCGATCCGGTGGAAATCGACCGTCCGCAGACCGGCAATTCCGCGGACGATTCGCAGACCACGTTCGACGGCGAGGGCGGCCCGAGCATCGGCAACATCTTCAACCAGCTGGTTTACGCCATCAAGTTCCAGTCCACGGAACTGCTGCTCTCCGACTTCGTGAATGAAGAGTCGCAGATCCTCTACGACCGTGACCCCCGCGACCGTGTCGAAAAGGTCGCTCCGTACCTGACCGTCGACGGAAATGCCTACCCGGCGGTCGTGGACGGACGCGTGAAATGGATCGTGGACGGTTACACCACCAGCAGCCACTTCCCGTACTCCACCCAGCAGGAGCTTGCCTCCGCCACCACCGACTCGCTGACCGGCGGCGGCTCCCAGGCCCTGCCTGCGGACCGGGTGAACTACATCCGCAACGCCGTCAAGGCCACCGTGGATGCGTATGACGGATCAGTCACCCTGTACGCCTGGGATGACCAGGATCCGCTGCTGCAGGCCTGGCAGGATGTTTTCCCGTCCACGCTGAAGCCCTACAGCGACATGTCAGCGGACCTGATGGCGCACGTGCGGTACCCGGAGGACCAGTTCAAGGTCCAGCGCGAGCTGCTTGGCCGCTACCACGTCACCGACGCTGACTCCTTCTACAAGAACGACGACGCCTGGTCTGTCCCGTCGGACCCGACCCGGACGAATTCCGACGTCAAGCAGCCCCCGTACTACCTGTCCCTGCAGATGCCGGGCCAGGAGAAGGCAGCCTTCTCGCTGACGACGCCGTTTATTCCGTTCGTCGCACAGAATGGCGAAGCACGGAACGTGCTCTACGGATTCCTCGCTGCCGACGCCGACGCCGGCACCGGAACCGCGGGGGAGAAGGCAGACGGCTACGGCAAGCTCAGGCTCCTGGCGCTGCCTACGGATACTGCTGTGCCCGGCCCGGGCCAGGCCCAAAACCGGTTCAACTCTGATCCGACCGTTTCCAACGCCTTGAACCTGCTGCGCCAGGGAGCCTCGGAAGTTATCAACGGCAACCTGCTCAGCCTCCCGGTCGGCGGCGGCATGCTCTACGTGCAGCCGGTCTATGTGCAGTCTTCGGGAGCATCGTCCTACCCGACGCTGCAGCGCGTACTGGTGAACTTCGGTGAGAAGGTCGGCTTCGCGCCAACACTGGACGAAGCGCTGAACCAGGTGTTCGGCGGCGATTCCGGCGCAGTCACCGGCGACCAGGAGAATGTCGGCAACACCCCGGATACCGGAACCGAAGTTCCGGGGGGAACCACGGCGCAGGCTGACCTGACAACCGCGCTGGCCGATGCCGGCGCAGCCATCCAGGAGGGCCAGGACGCCCTGGCCAGCGGCGATTTCGCGGCCTATGGTGCAGCCCAGGACAAGCTGAACGCGGCTATCCAGCGGGCTATCGCAGCGCAGGACAAGATCGCCGGTGGCGCTGCCGCCGGTGCCGCCCAGGATGGCGGCACCAGCGGTGAAGGCTCCGGTGAGTAGCTGATTTGCGGCTCCGCCCCGCGGCCGGTACAGTTGATACCACGCCGCGGGGTGGAGCAGTTCGGTAGCTCGCTGGGCTCATAACCCAGAGGTCGCAAGTTCAAATCTTGCCCCCGCAACCAAGAAAATCCCCGTCCGGGTTCCGGACGGGGATTTTGCTTTTTTTCCTGCACTGTTTTTTGGCAGGGGTTCCTGACGGCTGTGCCCTGCTGCAGACGGTGCCCAAAATCCGGTGTCCGATCTTCCGGCCGAACCCGCTGCCGGCCGGCGGCAGCCACTACACTCGCTGCATGACTGCCCGCCGCAGCGGCAGGCCGCACGGAAAGTCCTGGAGCGGGCCGGAGGCAGACCCGGACCGCGGGGAAAGCGCCCTGCAGAAGCTGGACCGCAATTGGACAGACCTGCTGCAGGAACTGCGCGTGCTGCAGACCGGCATCCAGATCCTCACCGGTTTCCTGCTGACGCTTCCGTTCCAGGAACGCTTCACCACTCTTACCCCGGCCCAAACCGGAATCTATCTGGCCCTGGTTGTTCTCTCGGTCCTGGTGACGGCGGTGCTGATGTCCACGGTGGTAATGCACCGCTCCTTTTTCCAGCGCCGGATCAAGTACGACCTGGTCCGCAACAGCGACCAGCTGCTGCGCTGGACCCTGGTCCTGGTGGGACTGATCCTCATCGGCACCGTAGGGCTGGTGTTCGACATCGTGCTTGGTGGCTGGGCAGGCCCGGTGGCCGCCGCGGCAGCCGCCGTCGTCCTTGCCGGTCTGTGGATCGTGCTGCCGCTGGCCGGCCGCAGGCGTGCCCTGCAGCGCGGCGGAGGTACTGAGCCGGGAGAGGACACCCCGGCCGGGTAACAGCGCGGAAAAACCAGCAGGCCGGCACCCGGTCGGGGGCCAGCCTGCTGTAAAACGCCGCTGTGGCTAGTTCTGCTCGATCGCAGACTGGTTGGCGGACTGGTTCGAAGCCGAGGCCTTCAGGGCTGCCAAGCGGGCTTCAACCTCGGTCTGCTCGCCGAGATCCTCCAAGGACTCAAACTGGGCGTCCAGGCTGGACGCAGCGAGTTCGTTGGCGCCGCGCACCTTGGCCTCTTCGCGGCGGATCTTCTCTTCGAAGCGGCCGACCTCTGAGGTGGGATCCATCACGTCGATGCTCTTGATGGCGTCGTGCATCTGGTTCTGTGCGGCGGCGTTCCGGGCGCGGGCGATGAGCTCGTTGCGCTTGGACTGCAGCTGCTGGAGCTTGTCCTTCATCTGGGTCAGGCCGGTCTTGAGGCGCTCGACGATTTCTTCCTGGGAAGCGATCGTCGGTTCGGCGCCGCGTGCCTCGCTCTCAGCAGCCATCTGGCGCTGAATCGCGACCTTTGCAAGGTTGTCGAACTTCTCTGCGTCCACGGTGTTTCCGCCGGAGCGGAACTCGTCCGCCTTGCGGGAGGCCGCGAGAGCCTTGTTGCCCCAGTTCCGGGCGTTCTCCAGATCTTCGTTGTAGTCGTCCTGGAGCATCCGCAGGTTGCCGATGGTCTGGGCGACGGCGCTCTCTGCTTCGGCGATGTTGTTGCTGTAATCGCGGACCATCTGGTCAAGCATCTTCTGGGGGTCTTCCGCCTGGTCCAGGAGGGCATTGATATTGGCCTTGGCCAGTGTGGCGATCCGTCCGAATATTGACTGCTTTACCATCTGTCTGCCTTTCAAACGCTGGGGTTGTGAGTTGTGTGCTGTTACCAGCCTGTCAAAAATCTTGGCTGCAGCCTAGAAATTTCCGCCGGAGGAACCGAAGCCCCCACCGCCGCCGCCGAAGCCGCCTCCGCCGCCCCAGCCGCCAAATCCGCCGCCGCCCCAGCCGCCTCCGCCGCCATGGGAGCCGCCACGGAGGATGGAATCGATCAGGATGCCGCCCAGGATTGCCCCGCCCAGCCCGCTGCCGCCGCCGCGTCCACCGTACATACCGCCGCCACCACCCATACCGCCCATTCCGCCGAACCCGTCGACATCCTGGCGGGCCATCTCGGACGCCTGCGCCGCCAGCGCATTGGCCTGCTGGGCGTAAGCGAGCGCACTGACCGGGTCTGAGGACTGCACGGCGATGGCCTGCTGCAGGTTGCGTTCAGCTTCGGCGAGCCGGGTCCTCGCTTCGCTGCCGACTCCGCCGCGGCGGGCGCGGATGTAGTCGGAGGTCCCGGCGATCTGCGCCTGCGCCGACATGATTGTGTGCTGCAGGGCGTCGCGGGCCCGGCGTTCCTGTTCCTGCCGGTCGCGGAGCCCCTCCAATGCCGCATCAAGCTGGGCGTTGGAGGACTCAAGCCGGCCGAGGAGGTCCACCGGATCGTACTTGCCGCGCCGGGCGCTTTCAACGGCGTCCAGTGCCTGTTCGACGCCGGCAATCGGGCCGGCCAGGGCGCCCTGGGCGCCGCTCTGGGCAAAGGCCCGTGCCTGCGCCAGATCCTGCCGTGCGTCGGCTACCGCCCGGTCAAGTTCCGAGGCCGCGGTATCCAGTCCCGCCCCGGTGCGGTCAATGGCATCAATGAGGACATTCGCCTGATGGAGGCTTTCCTCGGCGGCCCGGACGGCCAGCACCGCTGCGGAGGTGTCTGCGCTGCTGAGCTTCTCTTCCGCGGTGGCTGCGGCGTTCTCCACGAAGGCCAGCCGCTCGGTGGCCTGTTCAATGTTGTCCCGTACCTGGACCAGGGCGGAGTCGCTGTACCGGGTACTGAGTCCGTCCAGGGCCGCCTGGGCGGAGTCCAGCCTGGCCGCGGCGGCGCGCGCGGATTCCTGCGCCGAAGCGAGGGCACTCGGTGCGTTCTTCTCCAGTTCGCGCAGCGCATCGAAGTCTTCCTTGTGCGCCTGCAGCGAATCGTTGACCGCTTCACAGCGGCGGATGATGTCCTTGAGCCAGGTGCGCTGCTGCTCCTCGGTATCCGGAATCTCGTCGTCGAGCTGCTGCTGCATCTTGAAGGATTCACCCATGTGGGCACGGGCGACGGCGAGGTCGTCAGTAAACGTCGATACGGCGTCGTCCCCGTACTGGGCTGCGGCGAAGGCGAGTTCCTGCTCGCTGGATTTGATGGCGTCATCTGCCGCAATGAGCAGGCTCCCGGCACGCTTGCGCAGCTCTTCCACGCTCATGGCATCCAGCGGATCCTTCGGCGCAGCGTCCTGAGCCCGAGGCAGTGCGCCCCGTTTCCGCGAGCGGCTGCGGACCAGGGCAAAGACAGCGAATGCTCCGACAAGCACGATGCCGGCGGTGATGAACGCGGGGAGCAGGCTGCTGCCGCCGGTGGAGATTTCCCCGCTGCCGCCCTCGGCAATGTCCTCCAGGGACTTGGTGGCGTTGACAGCGGAAGCCGCCCACTGCTCGGAACTGATGTTCTGCACGCCAAGCAGCGGTTCCTGGGCTGCCTCAATTATCGCGTTGCGCTTGTCCTGGGTGAGTACCGACTGGTCTCCGGTGGAGACCTCCAGCTTGCGTTCGACGGTTGCGACGCTCAGCAGGGCTTCCTTGGAGCCCATGCCTTTTTCCGTCACGACGTCCTCGGCCCAGGCACTGGCATCCGAGGGATCGGTGAAGCTGTCCACGTACACGACGTAGAGGGTGTAGCCACTGCTGCGCTGTACGTCCGTGATTGCCTGCTGGACTTCGCCGGTGCTGCCGCCCAGGGAATCGTTGGTATCCACCAGATACTGCCCGGGGGGGATGCTCACGGGAGGGTCCGCGTGGGCCATGGACGGAGTCAGCACCGCCATCGCACTCAGAGCCAGCACGGCCGCAAACCGCTTCGTCCTCAACCGCATAAAAAATCCCTTGTGTGTTTTGAACTTGTTTGTCTCTGCACTTTGTCTCTGCGCCGCGTCTGGTGGTGCTGGGCTCTGCCGGACGGATTGCATTGATTCTATGGGTGGCCAGAGCACCCGTCCACCACGAAACGGTATCCCATGGAGCTGGACGCTTGCCCGGAGATACCACGGCTGACTAGGGGAGACGACGGCGGTCCAGCGGCCCACCGCTGCCACAGCCGTTCGGGAAACTCCCAGTAACCATCCAGACTTCTCCAGTCTGCATCACAGACTCCCCTGTCATAGTGGATGGGTCGATACTTGTGGGTAAACCGAATTCTCGAAAGGACGGCCCATATGACTGAGCACTATGGGGGCAGCGAAGGCACACAGCGGCCTCTGCCTCCCCGTCCGCCGGCACCGCCGTCTTCCAGCACCCCCGCAGGGGACGCGCCGGAGCCTGCGGCGACCGAAACAACCCGGCTTCCCGCCGGCGGCGGCGCTCATCCCGATCCGGGAGGCAACAGCGGGCAGCAGCCAGCCTGGACGGCGCAGCAGGCACCCGGCGGGATGCCGGCCCAGTCCGCGTCCCAGCCCGGCACTTTCGGCACTCCGGGCTCCGGTCCGCAGCAGGGATACGGCGCCCCCTATCCAACGGATTCCCCGGGCAACACCTATTACGGAGGCGGCCACGGGAATACAGGCCTGCCGCCCGCAGCAACGGAACGGCGCCGTTACGGCACCGGGACCCTGGTGACGGCGATGCTGGTAGCCGGCCTCCTCGGCGGCGGTGTGGCGGTCGCGGCAGACGCGGCGCTCAACGGCGGCAATACGGCCGCTGGAACCACAGGCCAGTCCCAGACCGTGGTGGTCAACGATCACGAGAGCGTTAACGCCGTGACTGCCGCGGCGGTAAAGGCCTCTCCGAGCGTGGTGACCATCGAGGTCTCCGGCTCCGGCAGCTCCGGCAGCGGCTCCGGGATCATCCTGGACGATGAAGGGCACATCCTGACGAACACCCACGTGGTGACGCTCGGCGGCACGGTTGCCAGCCCCTCCATCGAGGTGCAGACCGAAGACGGCCGCGTGCTTTCCGCAACGGTGGTCGGCACCGACCCGCTGTCCGACCTCGCCGTCATCAAGGTGGACGCACCGGACCTGACCCCTGCCTCGCTGGGGGACTCGGGCGATTTGAACGTCGGAGACACCGTCATCGCCATCGGCGCACCGCTGGGACTGGCAGGCACGGTCACCGATGGGATCGTCTCCACCCTGAACCGGACCATCAGCGTCCAGTCATCAGCCGCACCCGAGTCCAACACGGATTCGGCACCGGAGGACGACGGCTACGGGTTCCGGTTTGCACCGCCGGACGGGTCCTCGCAGAATCAAAGCTCGGCCTCCGCATCGATCTACCTGAACGTCATCCAGACTGACGCGGCGATCAACCACGGAAACTCCGGCGGAGCGCTGGTGAACTCCGACGGCGAAGTCATCGGTGTGAACGTTGCGATCGCTTCGGCGTCCTCCACCAGCACCGGAGAAGACAGCGGGAGCATCGGCGTCGGGTTTGCGGTTCCCGCCAACTACGCAAAACGCGTGGCTGAGGAAATCATCGCCGACGGATCCGCCAGCCACGGTTTCCTGGGCGTTTCGGTAACGCCGGCCACCGGGTCGGGCTCGTCTTCCTTCACCATCGGTGCAGCGATCGCCGACAATCCGGCGAGCGGGACACCGGCCGCCAACGCAGGGCTGCAGAAGGGGGACATCGTGACATCCGTGAACGGAATCCCCATCACCGATGCGCAGTCCCTGACCGCAGCCATCCGGATGCAGGCTGCCGGCAGCAAGGTCAACATTGACTACGTCCGCAACGGCCAGACCGCCAGCACCAGCACCACGCTGGGCGACTCAGCCAGCCAGTAGCTGCCCGGCGCCCGCGCACCGGCACAGGACACCGCACCGGCACAGGACACCGTGCCGGCGCAACAGGAACAGTTCCGGCCCGCTGTGGGGATGAATCCATCTCCCGCAGCGGGCCGGAGCCATGTTCCGGCCGCTGCGGCCAGGGGCGGCACCCCTTTAGGGGGAGTGCCGGGACTACCCGGAGGGAACTTTCACCGGAGCGCGCCGGGCCCTGGCATTCGAGCCCGGCGCCGGCGTGTGATTAGCTTTAAACTGTCGCCGCCGATGCGCGGGGGAATGCCGGAATCCCACCGGCGGAATCGTCCTACAGGAAAGGCCGGAATGCAGGAGTCAGCCAACAGGCCGCTGAACATCGTCGTTTTGGTTAAACACGTCCCGGACACCCAGTTTGATCGTCAGCTGGCTGGCCCGGACCACACACTTGACCGTTCCGAGAGCATCCTCTCCGAGCTGGACGAATACGCCCTCGAAGCCGCGCTCCAGCTGGCTGAGGCACGCGGTGGGGAAAAGGGCGGCAACACCGTTACCGCCGTTGCGATGGGGCCGGCCGCCGCGGTGAACGCGGTGAAAAAATCCCTTCAGATCGGCGCCTACAAGGGCGTGCATCTGCTGGATGACGGCCTCGCCGGGTCCGATGCCGCCGGCACCTCGCTTGCCCTGGCCGCCGTCGTACGCCATCTGGACAACACTCAGGGACCCGTTGACCTGGTGATCACGGGAATGGCGTCCACCGACGGAGAGACCTCGCTGGTTCCGGCGCAGCTCGCCGAGCGGCTGTCGTTTGCCCAGCTGACCTTCGCCGCGGAGCTGGAAGCGGTGGACACCGCGTCCGGTCCGGTGCTGCGTGCCCGGCGCGACGGCGACTCCTACTCCGAGACGATCGAGGCGCCGCTGCCGGCCCTGGTGTCGGTGACGGACCAGGCCAACGAACCGCGCTACCCGAACTTCCGCGGAATCATGGCGGCAAAGAAAAAGCCTATTGCCGTGCTCTCGCTCCAGGACATCGGGCTGGAGGCGTCCCAGGTGGGATTGGCCGGGTCCTGGACCTCAGTGGCCGCGTCGGCACCGCGCCCGGCGCGTGGGCAGGGCACCGTCATCAACGACGACGGGGATGCCGGCATCAAGCTCGTGGACTACCTCGCTTCGCAGAAACTCATCTAGCACGTCCGCTCAGGCGCTGCCGCGCCCGCACCCCCAAGGAGGGCGCCCCATGGGCTCCGTTTTGGTCTTCATCGATGTTCCGTCCCTGCCACTGCCGCGGGCGGCCCGCGAGCTGCTGGCTATCGCCGCCTCGATAGGTGACCCGGTGGTCGCCTCACCCCGCCCGCTGTCCGAGGAAACCGCCGCGGAACTGGGCAGGCACGGCGTCGTGGAACTGTACGAGCCTGCCCAGCCGCTGCCCGATGTGCTGGTCGCTGCCAAAGCGGCGTTCCTCGCTGAAGCGGTCCGGGCAGCCGGGCCCGTGGCCGTGCTGCTGGGCAACTCCTTCGAAGACCGTGAGGTGGCGGCGCGGACGGGCATCAAGCTCGGTTCCGGCGTTATTACCGACGCCGTCGCCGTCGCACCGGATCTCTCGGTCACCAAATCGGTGCTGGCCGGGTCTTTCACGTCGACCTGCCGGGTCGAGACCGGGGTTCCGATCATCACCATTAAGGCGAACTCGGTCGAACCGGCGCCGGCCGGGGAGAACGCCGCACCGGTGCGCAGCCTGGTCACCGTTCCGGAAACCGGCCCGGCGGCAACCGTGACCGGACGCTCCGAGAAGCGTGTGAGCGGACGTCCGGAGTTGTCCGAAGCCAGGGTCATCGTGGCCGGAGGCCGGGGCGTGGACGGCGACTTCGGACCGCTTGAGGAGCTCGCCGACCTGCTGGGAGGCGCCGTGGGAGCCTCCCGTGCAGCCACGGACGCCGGCTGGATCGAGCATTCCGCGCAGGTGGGCCAGACCGGCAAGACGGTCTCTCCCCAGCTGTACATCTCCGCCGGTATTTCCGGCGCGATCCAGCAGAAGGCCGGAATGCAGACCGCCAAGGTGATTGTGGCCATCAACAAGGATTCCGACGCACCCGTTTTCGAGATCGCCGACTTCGGTGTGGTGGGTGACCTGTTCTCCGTGCTGCCGCAGGCCGCCGAGGAAATCCGGCGGCGCCGGGCGTGACGGTTTTTCCGGCTGAAATAAAGGTGCAGCGGGTCCTGGCCTTTGCCGCGCACCCGGATGACATTGATTTTGGGGCAGCGGGAACGCTGGCAGCGTGGGCTGCGCAGGGCGCCGAGGTTTCCTACTGCGTGATGACTGACGGAGACGCCGGCGGTTTTGAACCAGGGGACCGCGCGGGCGTGAGCGCCCTGCGAAGCAGCGAGCAGCGGGCCGCTGCGGACATCGTTGGCGCCGGCCAGCTGCATTTCCTGGGCGAACGCGACGGATTCCTGGAAGTGGGCCACGAGGTCATCGGCCGGACGGTGGAGCTGATCCGCCAGGTCCGGCCGGACGTTGTGCTTGCCATGCATCCGGAACGGAACTGGTCGCGGATCCAGGCCAGCCACCCGGACCATCTGGCCTGCGGTGAGATCGTGACCCGGGCGGTCTACCCGGCCGCGGAGAACCCGTTCGCCTACCCTGAACTCGCAGCGCACGGGCTCGAGGCCTACAAAGTACCGTGGCTCTGGTTCTACGGAGCTCCCAGGGAACGGGAAAACCATGCCGTGGACATCACCGCGCAGCTGGACCGGAAGCTCGCCGCTATCCGGGTGCACGCCAGCCAGCATCCGGACATCGAGGGAATGGACGCCTCCGTCCGCGGTTTCCTGCAGGACAATGCCCGCCGGCATGGACTGCCGGCAGGCAGCAGTGCGGAGGTTTTCCATGTGGTGGGCGTGAACACACCCGCCACCATTGCGGGTTTCTAGCTCCCGCCGGACCTACGGTTTGAGCGCTGTCACGATCAGCGTGTCTGCGTTCAGTGTGTAGTCCGGGCCGAGGTCGGCAAGGAAACCGTCCTGGACCCGCCGCAGAGCGTCCGGGTCTTCGGGCAGCAGCATCCGCAGGGCACTGCCCAGCACCAGTGACCACGCCAGCTCGGAACTGAGCTGTACCGGAACCGGAGTATGCACGGCCTTGACCTGTTCAAGGCCCAGGCCCTCCAGCCAGGCGGTGGCCTTCTCCGGCGTGTTAATGCGCATCATGTTCTCCCGGGCGGCTGCGGTGGGAACTTCGATGTGCCCGCCTTCAGCAGCACAATGCCGGAAGAGGGCACTGGAGAACTCCGTCAATGACCCCTCGGCCCAGGTGCTCAGCGCCAGCCTGCCGCCGCTGCGAAGCAGCGAGACGAGGTGGTGCACCCCGGCGTCCATGTCCGGCAGGAAGAAGACGGCGTAACCGCAGAGCACGGCGTCGTACTCGGTTCCGGGCTGCCATTCCAGGACATCCGCCTGATGAAGGGCAACATTTTCCAGGGAGAGGGTTTCCGCCTTCGAACCCGCCACAGCCAGCAGGTCCGCTGAAATATCCACGCCGTCGACTATCGCGCCGGGACCGGCGCTCTGCGCTGCCGGAATGGTGATCGCGCCGCCGCCGCAGCAGGCATCGAGGACGTTGTCCCCAACCCGCACATCCGCCGCCGCCACCAGTGCGTTGCCCATGGGGTTCCACAGGGACGGAGCCAGGCGCTCGAAATCCGCGGCACCGGAATCAAAGGTTGGTGCTAGGGGGTGCTGCTCGGGCATGGTGTCTCCTTCGGCTAGAGCTGGGCTCCTGCGAAGCCCTGCTGACGCCAGGCTTCGTAGACGGCTATGGAGGCGGAATTCGCCAGGTTCAGTGAACGCAGGGAAGGCAGCATGGGCAGCCGGACCCTGGCAGTCACATGCGGATCGTTCTTGACCTCCGGCGGCAGGCCGACCGATTCGGGTCCGAAGAGCAGGACATCACCGGGCCGGTACTCGATATCCGTGTAGCTGGTTTCGCCGTCCGAAGTAAACGCGAACACCCGGTCCGGCTGGAGAGCCGCCCACGCCGCTTCCAGGTTGGGATGGACGTGCAGCACGGCAAGATCGTGGTAGTCGAGCCCGGCGCGGCGCAGCTTGGAGTCTTCCAGGTCGAAGCCCAGCGGCTCCACCAGGTGCAGTTCGGCGCCGGTGACAGCGGCCAGCCGGATGGCATTGCCGGTATTGCCCGGAATTTCAGGGGTATGGAAAAGGATGCGGAACACCTCCTTATCCTATGCCCGGCCGGCTACTGCGCAGATGCATCGATGAGGGCACCGAGCACGGGGAGCAGGACTGTGTTCGGTGCCGGCCCGGTACTGAAGAACCGCCGCAGGTCCCTGGCGAGGGTACCCGGGTTTACAACGTCAACCGGTGCGGACTCGGGAAGATCAGGCGGCGAATCGATGACGGGCTCGAAAGGATTGTTGTTCGGGCTGTGCAGGACCAGCCAGCCGCAGACATTGAACTCAGGGAACCGGTCCTGCAGGGTGCGCACAGCATCCGCGAGCCGCAGGGAACCGACAGCGTGACCGCGGTGCCGCAGCACCGTTCCGTCCCAGTAGTATCCGCCGGGGGAAGACATCAGGGAATCCACCACCGCCATCCGGTAACCGCCCAGGAGCACGTGGCCCACTTCAAGGGTTCCGCCGCGCGGCCCGGAGTCCGGTATCCGCAGGTTGTTGACGAGCCGGCCGGCCGGATAATCGGGCAGCAGCGAATTTGAGAGCAGCCCGATAGTGCGGTTTTCGGCGTCGAACCGTGAGCCGGCAGAGGAACCCAGACGCTTAAACAGTCCCGGCCTTTCCGGTTGTCCGGTCACCTGGCGGCCCAGCAGGGACAGCGGAATGACGGGTGGATGCTGCGGGCTGAAATCGGGTTCAAAGACCGGCGGCCTGCCAAAGTCCGGATTTGCAGCCGGACGGCCGGCCGGCGAGGTGCTGTGGGTCGGCGCAGGCCGCACAGGGGAACTTCCAGCGGGACGTCCGGTGCTCCCGGCCCGGCCCAGCCGCAGGTCGTAGGCGGCCCGCTGTGCGGGATTGGAAAGCACCTGGTAGGCCTCGGACACCAGATGGAAGCGCTCGCTGCTGCCGCCGTGGTCGGGATGGGTGTCCCGGGCGGCACGGCGGTAGGCGGTCTTGATCTGCTCGGCAGTGGCCGACGGAGCAACTCCCAATACCTGATACAGCGTTTGGGCTGGGGGAGTCACTGCTGTTCCTTTCGGTAACCCTGCCGGGCACTGGTATGCCGAAGCGGCGCGCCCCATGGAAACTCTTGACGGCGAAGGGAACGCTGCCGCGGCCGGTGGGGTCCGCTGGCCGTGGAAAATAATTCTAGCCTCAGGGCAGGCACCTCAGGTTCGCCTGGACGGCAGGGAAATTTCCCGGCCCGGCCGGCAGCGGCCCCAGCCGCCCCGGCCCCGCCTTGGTCCTGTCCCTGCCCCGTCCCGGACCGGGACACGTTTTTAGGCACGTCCCTGCTCAGAGGGCTGGCCAGGGGGCTGGCCAGGCCCCCTGGCCAAGGGGCTGCGGACCGGAGGCGGACGCGCGGCAGCCCAGCCGTTAGAATTGGTAGGTGCCCGTGTACCTTGACCACGCGGCGACCACGCCGATTTCGGCTTCGGCCCTCGCCGCACTCACCAGTGAACTAAGCCGCAGCGGCAACCCCTCCTCGCTGCACGGCTCCGGCCGGCGTGCCCGGATGGTGGTGGAGGATTCCAGGGAATCCCTCGCCGCGGCCCTGGGCTGCCACCCCTCCGAAGTGATTTTCACCTCCGGCGGCACCGAAGCGGACAACCTGGCAGTCAAGGGACTGTACTGGAGCCGCCGCGGAGCGGATCCCAAGCGGGCCCGCATCCTTTGCTCACCCGTGGAACACCCCGCCGTGCTGGACACCGTGGAATGGCTCGAGAAGCACGAGGGCGCCACCGCTGTGTGGCTGCCGGTCGACGGCGACGGCCTGGTGTCCCTGGACGCAGTCCGGAACGAGCTGGAACAGCACGCGGATACCACCGCGCTGCTGACAGTGATGTGGGCCAATAACGAGGTTGGCACACTGCAGGACATTCCGGCGCTGACTGCCCTGGCCCACTCCTACGGTGTTCCGGTCCACTCCGATGCCGTGCAGGCTTTCGGCGCGGTGCCGGTGAACTTCCGGGAATCCGGTCTGGACACCATGGCCGTCAGCGGCCACAAGATCGGCGGGCCGGTGGGCGTGGGTGCCCTGGTGGTCGGCCGGGCCGTTCAGCTCACTCCGGTACTTCATGGCGGCGGACAGGAACGGGACATCCGCTCCGGAACGCTGGATAAACCCGGTATCGCGGCGTTTGCCGCCGCTGCCCGGGAAGTGACCGAGAATCTGCCGGAGGAAAGCGCCCGCCTGCGCACGCTGCGCAATCACCTGATTGCCGCCGTCGAACGGGTGGTCCCGGACGCCGTCCTGCGCGGGCCGCGCGACGACGAGGACGGCACCCGCCGCCTCCCCGGCAATGCGCACTTCACCTTCCCCGGCTGCGAGGGTGACTCCCTGCTTTTCCTTCTGGATCTGGCGGGGGTGGAGTCCTCCACCGGCTCGGCCTGCACTGCCGGAGTTCCGCGGCCCTCGCATGTCCTGCTGGCCATGGGACTCACTGAGGCGGAAGCACGCGGTGCCCAGCGGTTCAGCCTGGGGCATACATCCACGGCCGACGACGTTGACGCATTAATAGACGCCCTGCCCGAAGCCTATGAACGGGCCAAAAAGGCCGGCATGGCGGGCAGCGAAAGCAGCATACGAACAGCAGGGACAGGTTTTACTTCATGAAGGTTTTGGCAGCAATGAGCGGCGGAGTCGACTCCGCCGTGGCCGCAGCACGGGCAGTTGAAGCCGGGCACGACGTCGTCGGGGTCCACCTGGCGCTGTCCCGCATGCCCGGGACACTGCGCACCGGCAGCCGTGGCTGCTGCACCATCGAGGATTCCCGCGATGCGTGGCGCGCGTGCGACATTCTGGGCATTCCCTACTACGTCTGGGACTTCTCGGAGCGTTTCAAGGAAGACGTGGTGGATGACTTCGTGGCGGAATACGCCGCCGGGCGCACCCCGAACCCGTGCATGCGCTGCAACGAACGGATCAAGTTCGCCGCGCTGCTGGAAAAGGCGCTGGCACTGGGCTTCGACGCGGTCTGCACCGGGCACTACGCCAAGGTCATTACCGACGCCGACGGCAATCCGGAGCTGCACCGCGCAGCTGACTGGGCGAAGGACCAGTCGTACGTGCTGGGTGTCCTGACCAACGAGCAGCTCAAGCACGCCATGTTCCCGCTGGCCGATACCCCGTCCAAGGCCGAAGTCCGGGCCGAGGCTGAGCGGCGTGGCCTCTCCGTGGCGAACAAGCCGGACAGCCACGATATCTGCTTCATTCCCGACGGTGACACCCGGGGCTGGCTCGAGGAACGCATCGAGATGAGCGAGGGCGAGATCGTGGACCCGTCGGGGGAGACGATCGGTACGCATCCCGGGGCAAACGCGTTTACGGTGGGGCAGCGCAAGGGCCTGAAGCTCGGCCGCCCGGCAGCCGACGGCAAGCCCCGCTTCGTGCTGGAGATCCGGCCCAAGGAAAACAAGGTGATTGTTGGTCCGGAGAAGCTCCTGAACATCGACCAGATGCGCGGCATCAAGGTCTCCTGGGCGGGCCTGCCCATCCGCGAAGTGGAAACCGGCGAGGTTTTCGACTGCACTGCGCAGGTCCGGGCGCATGGTGACCCCGTTCCTGCGACAGCGTGGATGGAAGCCGGCGAGGGCGGGCGCAGCGAACTTGTGGTGCGCCTCAATGAGCCGATGCGCGGTGTCGCCCCAGGCCAGACAGTGGTGATCTACCAGGGCACGCGCGTGCTGGGACAGGCGACGATCGACTCCGCCCGGTCGCTGGAATGGGACCCCACCGCGGTCTCCTAGCCCTCCAGCAGCCGCGGGCGCTAAGCGTAACCTGGAAACCTGCGGTGCCTCCGGGACCCTAAACTGGAGGCATGAGTGAAAAGTCCGCCGACGAATTTGACCCCGAGGCCAGCTCCCTTTCCGGGAAGGTAGCCGATGAGGTGATGGCCGAACTGCTGGCCATGCGCAGCAGTATCGACAATATCGATGCCACCCTGGTCTATCTGCTGGCGGAGCGTTTCAAGGCAACCCAGCGGGTGGGGCACCTGAAAGCAGAGCATCATCTGCCGCCTGCCGATCCTGGCCGGGAAGTAGCCCAGATCGCCCGGCTTCGGCGGCTGGCCGAGGACGCGCACCTTGATCCGGCCTTCGCGGAGAAGTTCCTGAACTTCATCATCAGCGAAGTCATCCGGCACCACCAGGCTATTTCCGAGACCCGCAACGGCGGAAGCAATGCAGCGGGAGCCTGAACCGGAATCAGCCGCCGGCACGGACGCCGGTCCGTCGGGAGTCACCGCCACCGGGCCCGGCGGCTGGCCGGGAAGCGATCCCGTGGAGGCGGCGAAGATCATCCGCGGGGAACTCGGGGATCCGCATCTGCCATTCCTGATGGAGCTCCCGCAGCGGGGAATCGGTGCCGACCCTGTGGGACGCACAGCGGCGATGCTCGTCGAACTTCCCGTTGATCTGCAGCCCCACGGCTGGCGGCTGGTGGACCGGCCCGGCATTGACCACCGCCGGGCAGTCTCCCTGCTGTCCCGCGACATCAATGCCCTGGCTGACGTCATTGGTGGCGAAGAGGACCCCGGGCGCCGCCTGGCAATCCCGCTGCAGGGTCCGCTCTCGCTGGCTGCCGGCCTGCACCTCCACAACGGGGAACGGGCCCTGGCCGACGCCGGCGCCCGCCGGGAGATTGCCGAATCACTGGCTGCCGGGGCGGCGGCCTACGTGGGCCGGGTCAAGGAAATTGCCCGCGGCGCATCCATCGTGGTCCAGCTGGACGAACCGCACCTGGACAAAGTCCTGGGCGGGCGGATACCCACAGCCAGCGGCTACCGGACACTGCGTTCCGTCCCGGCGCAGGAAGCCTCTCTTCTATGGACCATGCTCCGTGAAGCCCTGGCCGCGGCCGGTGCGTCCGGCGTCGTCCTCCGCCTTCCCTCCGCAGGGCATGGGCAGCCGAAATCCGGGCTTGACCTGGCCCTGGGATCCGGTGCCGACGGCGTCGCCCTGCAACTGGGCGGGCTGGGCGACCGGGACTGGGAAGGCATCGCGGAAGCCGTCGAGGCCGGGAAACAGGTGTGGCTTGGGGCGCTGCCGCTGCCGGCAGCGGGGGAAGAACCCCGCCAGGTGACGGCGCTGGTGGAGGACATTACCCGACCCTGGACCCGGATTGGGCTGCCGCTGCGGGATCTGCCGGCGCTGCACCTTACTCCCGCCGGCGGCCTGGCTGACCTGTCACCTGCCACGGCGCGGCGGGTGCTGGCCCGGCTGACGCAGACGGCCTCGGCGCTGGACCAGCTGGCGGCGGAGAGCTAACAGCACAGCTGCGGCCGGGCTAGAGCCGCCGCTCCCACTTCTCCGGCGTGGCATCCGGTGGCAGTCCGCCGTCGAAATCCCGGTACTCGTAGGTGAAGCTTCCGTCATAGACGAACACCGTGCCGAGCTGCCGCTGGCGGACCAGCGTGCGGATCCGGAACCGTCCGGTCTCCTCGTCCCACCACTGTTCGGCATGGGCGTCGGCACCCGCCAGGACAGGTACCGGTACGCGCAGGCGGCCCAGGAACAGACGGGTGTGCGGGGAGTGCATGTGCAGCCGGCCGTCCCCGGAGACAGAAAGTTCCAGGTCAGTGGCGAGGTTCCGGCGGCGGCCGACATAGTCGGTGAGCCCCGCCGGGGAGGTCAGGGAGGTAGTGTCCTCGAAGACGCGTTCGCCGCGGTCGAACCGGAAGGTCCGCACCGCGGTCAGCGATGACCGGCCGAATGGGTCAAGATGCGCGAAATTGCGGATCGTGAAGGGGACACCGCGGCCGTAGTCGGGGAAAAACGCGTTCCGGACGGGAAGGCCGGCCAGTACCGGCCGGAGCGCCGGACGCGGGCATCCCGCGAGGTCGAAGGAACCCGTGCCGAGGCCGTAACGCCCCTGCTCCGGGGAGAGCGAAAAATAGTCCTGCAGCTCAGGCTGCAGCCGGCCGAAATCGGCGCCCAGAACCCGCTGGTAGAGGGACCCGTCAGTCATGGCTCCACCCTACGCTGCTAGAGCCGTCCGGAAGCCTTGAGCCGGATGTACATGTCAGCAAGTTTCGGCGGCAGTTCATACGGCGTCTCGTCCACCACCTCGGCCCCCATCGACTTGAGCTGCGCCGTGACCGCGGCCCGGTCCAGCAGCGCCCGCTCGGCTGCCGCAGCCCGGAAGACATCAGCGGCGCTCCCGCGGGCGGAGCGCAGCTCATCCAATGCAGGGTCCCGCACCGAGGCAATGACGACGACGTGTTTGGCCAGCAGTGCGGGCAGGACGGGCAGCAATCCTTCCTCCACGGCACCGGCGTCCAGCGAGGTAATCAGCACCACCAGGGAACGGCGGGAGGACACGGACTGGACGACGCCGGGCAGGAGGGAAAAATCCGCTTCGATCAGCTCCGCTTCCAGGGGAGCCATGGCGCTGGCCAGGCGCGGAAGGAGGTTGCCCTTTGCCGCTGAAGCCACCCGGGCACGCACCCGGCGGTCAAACGCGAGAAAATCGACGCGGTCTCCGCCGCCGTGCGCCAGCATGCCCAGCAGCAGGGCCGCTTCGATGCCGGTGTCGAGCCTCGGCTCGTCCAGGATGCGGGCGGCGGAGGTCCGTGCTGTGTCCAGGCAAAGAATGACCCTTCGGTCCCGTTCGGGACGCCAGGTGCGCACCACCGTCTCCTGCCGCCTCGCCGTGGCCCTCCAGTCGATGGAACGGACGTCGTCGCCCCGGACATAGTCGCGCAGGGAGTCGAATTCCGTTCCGGCGCCGCGCAGCTGAACTGAAGCGTTTCCATCCAGCTCGCGCAGCCGGCGGAGTTTCGCGGGCAGATGGCGCTTGGAACGGAAGGGTGGCAGGACACGAAGCGATCCCGGGTACGGGATGGTCCGCTGCCGGGCAGCGATGCCCAGGGGGCCGAAGGACCGGAGGGTGACGTGCGCCGTGCGCAGTTCCCCGCGGCGTTCGGGCCTGAGCGTTCCTGCGGCGAGCCTGGCCTCACCCGGCGGGACGGTGAGACGCCGGACAGGGTTTCCCTGCCCGGCCGACGGCTGCCAGGCATCGCGGATCAATGCGTGCATGGTTCTGCCCGAGCCGTTGCGGACCACGAGCGGAGCGGGGATCTCCTCACCAAACCGGGCGCTCTCCGGCAGCTGCCGTTCCAGACGCGCCCGCAGGGGGGGAGCAGCAAGCGCCAGGTCCAGGGCTGCCGCAGCAGTGAGCAGCCCCAGCCAGAGCAGGATGGTTCCCGTCCCGGGAAAGAGGACCACCGCGGCGGCACCCACCGCGGCAAGGAGAACGAGGCGGCCTGAGACAGCCATCTGGGGCGCCGCCTACCGGGGGACCGGGACGGTGGCGAGGATGCTTCCCAGGACATCGTCCACGCTGACCCCGTCCATCTGTGCTTCCGGACGCAGGGCCACACGGTGGCGCAGGGCAGGAAGCGTGAGCGCCTTGACGTCGTCGGGAGTGGTGAAAGTGCGGCCGGACAGCCAGGCCCACGCCCGGGCAGTGTTCAGCAGTGCGGTGGCACCGCGCGGTGACACACCAAGCTGGAACGACGGTGCGGACCGGGTAGCCCGGACCAGATCGACGATGTAGCCGAGAACTTCCGGGGACACCTCGACCCGGGACACCGCGCTCCGCGCTTGGCGCAGGTCCGCTTCACCGGCCACGGGACGAACGCCGGCGGCGGCCAGGTTCCTGGGATCGAAGCCGCTTCCGTGCCGCCGGATGACTTCGATTTCCTCTTCGCGGCCGGGCAGGTCCAGCGTCATTTTGAGCAGGAACCGGTCCAGCTGGGCTTCCGGCAGCGGATAAGTGCCCTCGTATTCCACCGGGTTCTGCGTGGCAGCGACAATGAACGGGTCCGGAAGCGGGCGGGACACGCCGTCGACGGAGACCTGGTGCTCCTCCATGGCTTCGAGCAGCGAGGCCTGGGTCTTCGGGGGAGTGCGGTTGATTTCGTCGGCCAGCAGGATGTTGGTGAAGACGGGGCCCTCGCGGAAGCTGAACTCCGATGAGCGCCCGTCATAGATCAGTGAACCGGTGACGTCGCCGGGCATCAGGTCGGGAGTGAACTGCACCCGTTTGGTGTCCAGGGACAGCGCAGCCGCCAGCGTCCGGACCAGCAGCGTCTTCGCCACCCCGGGAACGCCCTCCAGCAGCACATGCCCCCGGGCCAGCAGGGCGATGATCAGGCCCGTCACCGCCGCGTCCTGGCCGACCACAGCCTTGGCAACCTCCTGCCGGACACTGTGCAGGGCACGGCGGGCATTCTCATCGTGCTCCGACACACCGCTGCCGACGTGAACCGCGCCGGATGCGGCGCTGTACTGCTGGGTCATGATTCGGTTATCTCTTCCTCTAAGGCGAGCAGTTCCTGTGACCAGATCACCAGGGCGCTGTCGGTTGCGGGTATGGAGCGGTTGAGCAGGTTATCCAGGTCGGCGGCGGGACGTCCGGTGGCCCGCGCTGCGGCTTCCACCACGGCCCCGGTGCTGCTTCCGGGACCAAGCCGCAGCCGCGCGGCCAGCCGGGTGAGGGTTGCTGCCCGCAGGTTGGCCGCGGCCTGGTCCAGCGCCCGGCTGTCCTGGTAGAGCCGGGCCCGGCCATCCGCCGTTTCCGAGGCCCGTACAACAACGGGCATCGGTTCCAGCGCCAGCGGTCCCAGCCTGCGGCCACGCCATAAGGCGGCGAGGGCCGCGACCACGAGTATCCAGGCCAGCAGCGGGTTCACCCAGCCCGGGAGCAGCGAGAGCGGATCGGCGGGGGCTGCCCCGGCCGGGATGTCGCCGGCTGTTGGGAGGTACCAGACCAGGGTCCCGGTGCTGCCCAGTGTGTGCAGGGCCAGGGCAGCGTTTCCGCTGCCGGTGATGGTCTCATTGGCCAGCAGGCCGGTGTAGCCCAGTACCGTCTCCGTACCGTCCAGGGAGCCGGCGTAGAGTCCGGCGGGCGGACCGTCACCGGTGACGGGGAAACAGGTAACCGGACCGCGGTAGGCCAGGCCGCCCGGGGTAACACTTCCGGCGGCCTGGGCAGCAGGGTCCGCGCAGCCGGCCGGAAGTGCGGCATTGCTGTCCAGGACGTCCTGGGGAATCAGGCCGGCCTGGGCGATGTCCGGAGCGAGCTGCGCCAGCTGCGCGAATGTCGGTTCCACCAGAACCGTTTTCGCTGCTGCGGTCCCCAGCTCGGCGAGCTGGCCGCGGTCCAGGTATTCGTTGGGATCGAACAGCAGGAGCGTCGCGTCACCGGCCTGAAGTCCGGCCATGGCTGCGGCATGGTCATCGGCCACAACGACGTCGACTCCCTGGTCCTGCAGGACCCTGGCGAGGGCCTGCGCGCCCATCGGTGCTGGATTCCCGGCGGAGAGTGCGGCCCGGTCATCACCGGAACCCCTCACCAGCCCCAGCACAACGGTGGCTGCAAGGACCAGCGCGAGGATGATCCAGAGCCGCCAGGCCCGCAGCTTCCGGCGCAGCCTGCCCGGCCCTGCTGCAGCCGGCGCCGATACCTGATCCGGGGTCTGCAGTGTTTCGCGGACCGGCGGCCCTCCGGCTGTGGGCGCAGGCAGTCCGGCGCCCACCTTCCCGGGGCTCACTTCGGCACCGCCAGGTACGGCGCCTGGCCGGCGCCGGACGCCGGTTGGCTCTGCAGAAGAAGGGAATCGAGTTCCTGTGCCCGTCTGGCGTCTTCGGCGCCGGCACGCCCGTTTCCGTAACGTACTTCGTCGAAGCGGCGGCTCAGCCACAGAATTTCATCTGCAGTGGCCGGAAAGACGGAGCTGAGCGCAGAGCCGGCCTCGTAGGCGGTCCGGCCGGGACGCCGGTCCAGGATGACCCGTTCCTCCGCAGTGCGGAGAACAGCGCGCAGGCGTTCCGCGAGGGCGGTGTCCCAATCCCCGTCTGCAGCGGCTTTCTCTGCAAGCCGGCGGTGGACTGCAGCGTCCTGCTCGGGAGCGGACTCCTCAAACAGGCCGGGCCGCCGCCTCGCGTTGAGGCGGGGCCTGATCACCAGGACCGCCAGTGCAAGGACCAGCAGGGCACCAAGACCCAGCAGGAGGACCCCGGCGGTTGGACCTACGCCCTGGATGCCGGAGAGAACATCACCGAGCCATTCCAGGACGGTTCCGAGCAGCTGTTCAGCCAGTCCGGGCCGGGCCTCCTGATACTCGCCTTGGGACAGCTCGGTTTCGAGCCAGCTGCGGGCCTCGTCAGCACCGGGAGCCACCGGTATCTCAAACCGCACCGGCAAGCCGGGGGAGATGTGGACGATCATGGGCGCCTAGACGGAACCGCCGGCAGGACCGGCTGGCCACTGCCCCTGCGGTCCGGCGGCGGGGCCGGGTTCAGCGGCGCGTCCCGGAACGGTGTCCGGTGAATCGGTGCCGACAAGCTCCTGGTCCTTCATCAGGGCGACGTCAAAGCCCTCCCGGCGCATCCGCAGGTCGAGGTAGAGCAGGGAAGTGACGGTGGCCTGGAACGCATAACCGATGGCACCAAAGAAGGAAGACACCGCGGTCGTCAGGATGATGGCGGGCATCATCACGGAGAAATCCCCGGCAGCGGCTTCAGCGTTTCCGAAGGAAGCGAACAGGGTAATGAGCATGGTGATGGGTGTGCTGATCACTGACGTGATGATTGAAACGATGATGCTGGTCAGCAGCAGAATGCCGCAGGTCCTCCACCAGTTCCGCCGGGTCAGTGCCCAGGAGCGGCCGATGGCCGCGAAGACCCCGCGGGGTTCGAGGACCAGGGCTGCCGGGGCGAGCGCGAGCTTCACCCCCAGCCACACGAAAACGGCGGTGAGGCCCAGCACCCCAAAGATGGTCATCGCCGCGCCGAACCGGCCCAGGAACCCAATGACGAACACAACACTGAAAACGAAGGCCACAATCCCGGCCGCGGAAGCAGCCAGGAGCAGCAGCGACAATCCGGCCAGCCGGAGCAGGGAACCCTTGGCCAGCCGCCAGGTCTGCCCAAAACCGGTTTTAAGGTTGAGCACAGCCCGTGCCATTGGAATAACCAGCAGGCCCTGCATGGTGAAAATTCCGACGACTGACAGGACGAGCAGCCCGGTTCCGCCGGTGAGGGCAGACGCGCCCAGGGAAAGTGCCTCCGCATCGGTCAGCTCGGAGTCGACGTCTAAGCCGGTGAGAGGAGCCAGCAGGGTCTGCCCGAAGATCACGGTCAGAACGGCTATCACGGCCTGAATCACGATCGCCGTGCCGAAGGTCGCCGCGGGATTGCGGCGGCAGGCCTGGAAAGCTCCGTCCATGATTTCGCCGAGGCCGAGGGGACGGAGGGGAATAACACCGGGCTTGGGCGGGGCAGTGTACTGCCCGCCGGGACCTGCGCCATAGGGGGACTGTCCATAGGGGGACGGGGGCACCTGGCCCGGCGGCGGAGCATAGGGCGCCTGTCCCCAGCCCGGCTGCTGACCCCACTGCGGCTGCTGTCCCCACTGAGGCTCCTGACCCCACTGAGGCTGCTGAGGCTGCGTACCCCAGGGCGGCTGCGGAACGGACGGCTGGCCGGTTCCCGGACCGGACCCGCCGTGCGGTTCTCCGGCGTCGGCCGCGGCACCGGGATCCGGTTCGTTGTGATTATCCTGACTCATCCGCAGCCCCCGCTTTTCGGTACATCATTTCGTTTCTCCTAGTCCGACTATAGTTTCTGCAGGCGCTGACGGGGACCCGGCGGGCCGTGGCGAAAATACGCCCCGTGGGGTGATAGGGATACCATGGGCTATTCCGGCGTACTGCGGCTCCTTCCAGCAAGGACGCGGCAGCACGCGTATTTTTATGCGCAGCCGGCCGCTCGTCCCGGGTACATCCCGGGAACGGCACGGCCGGGCCGGCGGAATCAGCAAGCCTGGCGCCAGGGAACGTTGCGCGGCAGCCGGGGGCGTCCAATGCCCATCCGGGGCGGGAAGTAGTGGGGAACTGGGAAGCATGAAGGCACGGATACTGGTCGTAGACGATGACGAAGCGCTGGCCGAAATGATCGGCATTGTGCTCCGGAACGACGGATTCGACCCCGTCTTCTGCGCTGATGGCGCCCAGGCCCTGGAGATTTTCCGGAGTTCAAAACCCGATCTGGTGCTGCTGGACCTGATGCTGCCCGGGATGGACGGCATCGAAGTATGCCGGCAGATCCGCGCCGAATCGGACCTGCCCATCGTGATGCTGACCGCCAAATCCGATACTGCCGACGTCGTCCGCGGTCTGGAATCCGGTGCAGACGACTACGTCCCCAAGCCCTTCAAACCGGCAGAGCTGGTTGCCCGGGTCCGGGCGCGCCTGCGCCCCGTGGATTCGAAGTCTCCGGAAACCCTGTCCATCGGTGAGATCAGTATCGACGTTGCCGGGCACTCAGTCGCCCGCGGCAGTGAGCGCATTGCGCTGACCCCGCTGGAGTTCGACCTCCTTGTTGCCCTGGCCCGCAAGCCGTGGCAGGTTTTCACCCGCGAGATGCTGCTGGAACAGGTCTGGGGCTACCGGCATGCCGCCGATACCAGGCTGGTCAATGTGCACGTACAGCGGCTGCGTTCCAAGATCGAGCGCGATCCGGAAGCCCCCGAAATCGTCCTGACGGTCCGCGGTGTCGGTTACAAAGCCGGCCAAAACTAGCCCCGGCTCCGCCGCCGGAGTGGCAGCGGAGCCGCGCAGTACGGCTGCACGCGGTACGGCTGGCAGGGAGCGCCTGGCCCGTGCCGTTTCGGCCCTCCGGCGGGCGGCCGACGCCGTCAACCGGGCAACCGCCGCACGGATTGCGGTCCGCTGGCGGCGGTCCCTGCAGTTCAAGACAGTGCTGGCGACCCTGCTCCTGGTCATCGTTGCGTGCGGGGGAATCGGCGCGTTCCTTTCCCACCAGATCGCCGGCGCCCTCTACGAGGAACGCCTGACCCAGTTCCGGGCTGAAGCAACATCCGGCCTCAGCAGCGTCAAGGAGAATTTCCGCACGACGGCGGCCACGGACCGGGAAGGCACCGAGCGGCTGGTCTCCAACACCCTGTCCCTGCTCGAAGGCCGCGGCGCGGAAACCCCGCGGCGGTACCTGCTCACGCCGCTGCCCGGGCAGGAGAACCTTTACGTGTCACCGCTGGGCGACGGCATCACCGCCAGCGGCATTCCGGCACCGCTCGCGGAGTCCGTCGCGGGGCTGGACCCGGAAGGGGAAGACGTTGTCTACTGGTCAGCCCTGGCGCTGGCCCACGGCGAGCCGGGCCTCGCCTTCGGCACCAAGGTCACCCTGCCCCCGGACCGCTCCGAGTATGCGCTGTACCTGATCTATGACCTCTCCACCATGCAGCAGACCCTGAATGACATCCATGGCATCCTGTGGATCGCCGGCGGGCTGCTGCTGGTGATCATCGGCACCATCGCGTGGGTGGTGACCAAGGCCGGCCTGGGGGCCGTCAGCGCCGCCGCCTCCGTCTCCGAGAAGCTGGCCGCCGGTGAGCTGCAGGAACGGATGGAGGTCAAGGGCGAGGACGAGGTGGCCCGCCTGGCTGCGTCGTTCAACCACATGGCCGCCACCCTGCAGGACCAGATCACCCAGCTGGCCCAGCTCTCCCGGATGCAGCAGGGTTTCGTCTCCGACGTCTCCCACGAACTCCGCACCCCGCTGACCACGGTCCGGATGGCAGCCGAGGTGCTTTACGATGCCCGCGAGGGCTTCGACCCGATCAGCAAACGCTCCACGGAACTGCTCTACCACCAGGTCGAACGCTTCCAGGCGCTGCTCGCCGACCTGCTGGAAATCAGCCGGTTCGATGCCGGCGCCGCAGAGCCGGACCTCGAGGCAGCGGACATTCTGGGCATCGTGCGGGATGTAGTGGAAGCTACGGAGCCGCTGGCCCTGAACAACGGCTCCGAGGTCCGGGTTGTCTGCCGCGAAGACCGGGTGGTGGTGGACGCAGATCCCCGGCGGATCGAAAGAATCGTGCGGAACCTCGTGGTCAATGCGCTCGAACACGGCGAGGGCAGGCCGGTGGAAATCGCCGTCGCCACGAACGCCGACGCCGTCGGGGTGGCTGTGCGGGACTACGGCATCGGAATGACCGACGACGCCGCTGCCCGCGTGTTCGACCGCTTCTGGCGGGCCGACCCGGCCCGCGCCCGGACCACCGGCGGCAGCGGACTGGGGCTCGCCATCGCAGCCGAAGACACCCGCCTGCACGGCGGCTGGCTGGAGGCCTGGGGCAGCCCCGGCGAGGGCGCCTGTTTCAGGCTCACCCTGCCGCGCAGGCACGGCGGCACCATCGTGGCTTCGCCCGTACCGCTCTCGCCGCAGGACATCCCGCTGCCGGCAGCCCCCCGTGCACTGTCCGCTCCACCCCGCGCAGCCCAGGAGGACACCCATGGCTAGGAAACCGGCAGCGCCCGGCATCACGCTGGCGTTCCTGCTTGCGGCCCTGATGTTCCTGGCCGGATGCTCCTCCATTCCCACCGTGGGCCCGGTGGGCACAGCCACGGCCAGCGCCGGTGGAAATGCCCTCTCCAACCAGCTCAGCTACAGTCCGCCGGGTCCCGCAGAGGATGCCGGCCCGCAGGAAATCATTGACGGCTTCATTACAGCCGGTGTAGGCGCGGCGGAGGACTACAGCGCAGCGCGTGAGTTCCTCACGGCCGAGCTGGCTGCCTCGTGGGTGCCCAGCGAACGCGTGGTGATCTACGGAGCAGATCCGAACGTCGTCCCGCTTCCGGAACCCAACGCATTCCAGATCCAGCTAGAAGTCGTGGCGTCCGTCAATGCCAAGGGGGTCCGGACCGAGTCGGCTCCGGGCACCACGGAGACCATCCAGGTGCGGCTGGCCCAGAACGGAGAGGGGGAGTGGCGGATCAGCGGCATACCGAACGGCGTGATGATCTCCGACGTTACGTTCCCGACGGTGTTCCAGGCCCACAACCTCTACTTCTACTCCAGCACCTACCGGTACTGGGTCCCTGACACCCGCTGGTTCGTCCAGCGCTCCGGCATGGCAGCTTCCGTAGTGAACGCGATGCTGGCCGGCCCGGCACCTTACCTGCAGGGCGCCGTGACAAGCGCCTTCCCTGCGGAAACTTCGCTGGCCCGGGACGCGGTGCCGGTCGTATCCGGGGTTGCCTCGGTCGATTTCTCCGCCGAGGTCCTGGAAGACTCCAGCGACCTGAGCAGGCAGCAGATGGCCCTCCAGCTGGAACAGAACCTGCGTCAGCTCAACAACGTGAACTCCGTCGAAATGACGGTGAACCAGCGGCCGGTTGATCTGGGGCCGGAAAGCAGCAAGCTGATCCCGGTCCAGGACGATCCGTCCGTGGGCAACACACAGGTGGCAGTAAGCGGCGACGGGCTGACCTTCTTCCGTGACCGCCAGGCCCTGCCGATCGAGAACCTTCCCGACGTCACGGAATTTGATCCGCGGGAGCCCGCGGTCTCCGTCGATCTGGCGACCATCGCCTTCCTCTCCGGAGACCGCAGCACTTTGCTGGTGACGGGTCCGGACAAGGACGTGGCGCCGGTGGCTGCTGGCAGCAGCCTTAGCGGTCCCAGCATCGACCCGGAAGGATGGATCTGGTCGGCATCGGCTGGCGGGGGCGGAGGTCCCGGAACGAAGCTGCTGGCTGTCGGCCCCGATCTGCGCGCCTCCAATCCCGCCAGCCTGACGCCCTCGTGGCTGGCAGACATGAACGTGCGCGAGCTGCGGATTTCCCGGGACGGTGCGCGGGCGCTCCTCGTGGTGGAGCAGGGCGGCGCCAGCCGTGTCCTGATCTCCGGCGTCGTGCGTTCTTCGGACGGGACACCGCAGACACTGACCACTCCGCTCGAGCTCTGGACCGCTGAACCCGTGACGACAGCGGTCTGGGTCAGCGAAACCGAAATCGCGGCCCTCCAGAAAGGCCAGGATGAGGCGCTCACGCCGGTCATTCTGGACCTGACCACGGAGAACCGCGCCCTGGCACCCTGGGAGGGGAGCTTCGGCCTCAGCGGGGGTGACGGACCGGAGGACCTGTTCGTCCAGACTGCCGACGCGGTCTACAAAAAACTCGGCAACGGCTGGATCAAGGAAATCGACGGCCTGCGGGATCCGGCCTTCCCAGGATAGGAGCCGGCAAGGCCTCCCACACCGTCGCACTGCTCCTCCACACAGGGCGGCGAAGGGCGGAAAAACTGCCCCGGACTCCCTGTGGAAGTGTCCTCCACAGGAGCCTCGGCCGGCGGCCTTCACACTGGGGCATGACCGTCCTGGACAGACTGGAACGCTGGCTCACCCACCCGGCAGCCGAGGCGCTGCTGCGTGCCGGACGGGAATTGCGCGCCGTGCTCCTCCCTTCGTCCTGTGTGGTGTGCAGCCTCCCCGACGAGCCGCTGTGCCCTCCCTGCGCCGGCGACCTGCGGCAGAGCACGCTGCGGCCCTTCGACGCTTCAGCCGAAGCTGACCTCCTCCCGCCGCAATCCGCGGCAGCTGATCCGGGTGCGGATTTCCGCCCGCTGCGGGTCACCGCCGCCGGCTACTACCGGTCTGGTCTGGCCCGGGTGCTGCTCGCCTTCAAGAACCACGGCTGCACCGGCCTCAAGGTGGACCTGGCAGCTGCCTTCGCGCGGGCTCTGCACGCCAGTCCGGACACGGGGTCCGGCCCGCTTGTCCTTGTCCCGGTGCCCGGCAGTGCCGGAGCTTGGCGCCGGCGTGGCTACGACCCGCTGCGGTTGCTTCTCGGGGCGGCGCAAACCCGGGGCCTGCTGCCCCGTGGTGTGCGGATTGGGTACCTGCTGGGGCGCCGGCGGCTGCCGCTGCCCGCACGGTGGGCTGCCCGCCGCGCCGGCGGGCAGAAAGCACTGGGCGCCAGGGCCCGGCGGAAAAACGTCCATGGCACTATGAACGCCGGCGAACCGGGAAGCCTGTACGGGGTCCGGGTGCTGGTCGCCGACGATGTCCTCACCACCGGAGCGACGATCGCCGAAGCGGTGCGGGCGCTGCGGGCAGCGGGGGCAGAGGTCTGCGGAGCCGTTGTTATTGCCGCAGCGCGGGCCCCCTCGCGGCGGTAACAGCCCGGTCCAGCCGGCGGCTGCTGACCGGTGGCAGCGGCTCTTCCGCGCAGCGCGCAAGACCGGAAGATGAATTAACCTCCGGGGTGATCTAACGTGTTGGATATGGACTGCTTCAAGCAAAGGAGCAATCCTGCGGCAGCGGCCGCGGAGGAAACTGGCAGCGGCCGTTGTTGTGTCACCGAAGAATATTGGAGGGCACCATGGAATTCATGATCAGCGGACGCAATGTTGCAGTATCCGATCGGTTCCGTCAATACGCCGCCGACAAGATCGGCAAAGTCGAGAACCTCGGAGATAAGGTGCAGAGGGTTGACGCCCGGGTCACCAAGCATCAGAACATCCGCGAAGCCGACAGCTCCCTCACCGTGGAATTGACGGTCGTCGGCCGTGGACCGGTTGTCCGCGCCGAAGCCTCGTCCGCGGATAAGTTTGCGGCTTTTGACCTTGCCTACGCCAAGCTCTTGCAGCGCCTTCGCCGTGCCAGCGACCGCCGCAAGGTCCACCACGGCCGGCACACCCCGGTTCCGGTCCGGGTAGCCACAGCCGGTCTCGATCCCGTCAGCAGCACAGAACCTCTTTCCGATCAGTTCGCCGTCAAGGAAAACGAACCGGTGGACGGCAACGAAGCCGACCAGGAGAAGCAGGCCGGTGATTGTCCGGTACTGATCCGCCGCAAGGTTTTCCCCGGGGCCCCCATGAGCCTTGACGACGCCGTCGACAACATGGAGCTGGTTGGCCACGACTTCTACCTGTTCGTGGATTCCGCCACGGGCGCCCCTTCTGTGGTGTACCGCCGTAAGGGGTGGACGTACGGCGTGATCACCCTGGATTCCAAGTGCGCTGAGGGCACTGAGGAGATCCGCGAAGAACTGCGCGGGTACCGGGACGGGGCTCCCGTCCCCGGGGAGGTGCGGGCGACCGCCTGAGCCTTGGCGGGCCTGCCTAGGATAGGGGCATGTCTCCCGCCCTGACTCCGGCCCAGGCCCGCCGCACCGTACTGAGTGCGCAGCAGCTTGCCACGACGCGGCCCGCCAGCCCTACCGCAGGGCAGGTGGGCCGCGTTTTTAATGCCCTGGCACTGCTGCAGATCGACTCCGTGAACGTCCTGGCGCGCAGCCATTACCTGCCGCATTTCTCCCGGCTGGGGCCCTACGACCGCACGCTGCTGGAGCGGATGTCGTCGCGGCATCCGCGGCAGATGGTCGAGTACTGGGCACACGAAGCCAGCTACATCCGCCCGGAGCTGTTCGCTGACCTGAGGGTATGGCAGCGCCGGACCTGGATGAGCGCCCGGGACATGCCCCAGGAACTGCGCGCCGCAGTGTCGGAAGCTGTCCTGGACCTGCTTGAGCAGAAACACCCGCTGAGTGCCCGGCAGATTGAGGCGCTGCTGGGCCACGAGGCAGACACTGCGGCGGCTAAATCCTGGGGCTGGAACTGGAGCGCGGTGAAGCGCGTGCTGGAAGATCTCTTTGAACAGGGCATCATCACCGCAGCCGGCCGGAGCGCCCAGTTTGAGCGGCTCTATGCGCCCACAGACTCGGTGCACCCGTTCGGAGCAGGAGCCATGGAGCGCCCGGACCGAGACGAAGCCCTGCTCCGGCTGACCGAGACCGCGGCCCGGTCCCTCGGCGCTGCGACGGCCAGTGCGCTCGCCGATTACTTCCGGCTGCCGGTGCGGGACACGCTCGCGGCGGCCCGGATCCTTGCCGCGCGAGGCCGGCTGGAAGAAACGGCAGTCGACGGGTGGAAAGGTCCGGTGTTCCTGCACCCGGAGGCGCACACACCGCGCAGGGCCCGGGGGAGGGCCCTGCTGAGTCCGTTCGACTCCCTCGTGTTCGATCGGCGGCGGCTGCAGGAGATTTTCGGAATCGAGTACCGGATCGAAATCTATACGCCTGCACACAAACGCCGCTTCGGCTACTACGTGCTGCCGTTCCTGCTCGGCGAGCAGATCGCGGCGCGCGTGGACCTGAAAGCCGACCGCGCCGCGGGAGTGCTCCTGGTCCAGTCCGCGCACCTTGAGCCGGACGCACCGGGCAACACTGACGTTGAGCTTGCCGCGGAATTACAGCTGATGGCACAGTGGCTGGGCCTTTCAGAGGTTATGGTAAGACCTGTGGGCAACCTTGCGCCCGCCCTTAAACTGGCAGTTAACCGTGATTAACCCGTGCCGGGAACCGAGGCGACCTGCCGGACGTCTCTCACGTAGACTGAGGACGCCAGAAAACGGCAACACTAGATTGGGAGCAAATCAGTGGCATCACTTCTCGAACGAGTTCTTCGCACCGGTGACAAGAAAACGCTGAAAACCCTGCGTATCTACGCCGACGCGATCAACGTGCTCGAGGACGAGTTCAAGGGCATGAGCGATGCCGAACTGCGCGCCGAGACGGACAAGCTCAAGGAACGCCACGCAGACGGTGAGTCCCTTGACGACCTTCTGCCCGAGTCCTTCGCCCTGGTCCGCGAAGCGGCTGGCCGCACCCTGGGAATGCGGCACTTCGACGTGCAGATGATGGGCGGCGCAGCCCTGCACCTGGGGAACATCGCCGAAATGAAGACCGGTGAAGGTAAGACCCTGGTCGCCACCGCACCTGCGTTCCTCAATGCGCTGACCGGCCGCGGCGTACACGTCGTGACCGTCAATGATTACCTGGCCGAATACCAGTCGGACCTCATGGGCCGCGTCTTCCGCTTCCTGGGTATGTCCACCGGCTGCATCCTGGCAAACCAGGACCCGGCCACGCGCCGTGAGCAGTACGCCGCTGACATCACCTACGGCACCAACAACGAATTCGGCTTCGATTACCTCCGCGACAACATGGCCTGGAGTGCCAACGAGCTTGTCCAGCGCGGCCACAACTTCGCCATCGTTGACGAAGTGGACTCCATCCTCATCGATGAGGCACGGACCCCGCTGATCATTTCCGGTGCAGCCAGCGGCGACGTGAACCGCTGGTACACGGAGTTCGCCAAGGTTGTCCAGCGTCTGTCCCTCGACACGGATTACGAGGTCGACGAGAAGAAGCGCACTGTCGGCGTCCTGGAAGCCGGAATCGAAAAGGTCGAAGACTACCTGGGCATCACCAACCTGTACGAGGCAGCGAACACCCCGCTCATCGGCTTCCTGAACAACGCCATCAAGGCCAAGGAACTGTTCAAGCGGGACAAGGACTACGTCATCCTCAACGGTGAGGTATTGATCGTTGACGAGCACACCGGACGTATCCTGGCCGGGCGCCGCTACAACGAAGGCATGCACCAGGCCATCGAAGCCAAGGAAGGGGTGCAGATCAAGGCCGAAAACCAGACACTGGCAACGGTCACTCTGCAGAACTACTTCCGCCTGTACGAGAAGCTCTCCGGCATGACCGGCACCGCCGAGACCGAGGCCGCCGAGTTCATGGGCACCTACAAGCTCGGGGTTGTTCCCATCCCCACGAACAAGCCGATGGCACGCCTGGACCAGCCGGACCTCATTTACAAGAATGAGGTCGCCAAGTTCGACGCCGTCGTCAAGGACATTGCCGAGCGCCATGCCTCGGGCCAGCCGGTCCTGGTGGGCACCACCAGCGTTGAAAAGAGCGAATACCTCTCCAAGCAGCTGGCCAAGGCCGGTATCCGGCACGAAGTGCTGAACGCCAAGAACCACGCCCGTGAAGCAGCGATCGTGGCGCAGGCCGGCCGCAAGGGCGCAGTGACCGTCGCCACGAACATGGCCGGCCGCGGCACCGACATCATGCTTGGCGGCAACGCCGAGTTCAACGCCGTCGCCGAGCTCAACAGCCGCGGACTGGATCCGGCCGAGAACCCTGAGGCGTACGAAGCCGCGTGGCCCGCCGCACTGGAAAAGGCGCAGGCCGCCGTCGCCGCCGAACACGACGAGGTGCGCGCATTGGGCGGCCTCTACGTGCTGGGCACCGAACGCCACGAATCCCGCCGCATCGACAACCAGCTGCGCGGGCGGTCCGGCCGCCAGGGGGATCCGGGCGAGTCCCGGTTCTACCTCTCGCTGACCGATGACCTGATGCGCCTGTTCAACTCGGGTGCAGCGGAACGGATCATGAACAGCTCCTCGATGCCCGACGACGTCGCGCTGGAATCGAAGCTGGTGTCCAAGGCCATCCAGAACGCCCAGGGCCAGGTGGAAGGACGCAACGCTGAACAGCGGAAGAACGTCCTGAAATACGACGACGTCCTGAACCGCCAGCGTGAAGCCATCTACGGTGACCGGCGCCGGATCCTGGAAGGAGACGACCTGCAGGAGAAGATCGGCTTCTTCCTCGAGGACGTCATCACGGCCATCGTTAACGACGCCACGGCCGAGGGCCACGGAGATGACTGGGATCTCGACACCCTGTGGAAGAACCTTAAGCTCGTCTACCCTGTGGGGCTGACGATCGATGAGGTCATCGACGAAGCCGGCGGCAAATCGGATCTCACCCGGGATTTCCTGCTCAACGAAATCCTCTCCGACGCCCGCCTGGCCTACCAGGCCCGGGAAGACGCACTGGGTTCCGACGCGATGCGCGAACTCGAACGCCGGGTTGTCCTGTCCGTCATCGGCCGTAAGTGGCAGGAACACCTCTACGAGATGGACTACCTCAAGGAGGGCATCGGCCTGCGCGCCATGGCGCAGCGCGACCCCTTGGTGGAGTACCAGCGCGAGGGCTTCATCATGTTCCAGACCATGATGGAGGCCATCCGCGAAGAGAGCATCCGGTACCTGTTCAACGTTGAGGTACAGGTCAGCCAGCCCGCTGTTCCGGAAGCCCTGCAGGGTGTCAAGGACGCACGGGGAATCGTGGGTGCACCCGTGATCAAGGCGGTCGGCCTGGACGCTCCTGAACAGCCCGCGAGCCTGCAGTTCTCTGCCCCGAACAGCCAGGGGCAGGTCGAAACCCGGATCGAGCGTACTGCGCCCGCGAAGAAGAGCGGGACAGCACCCGGCTCACAGGCCACCTCACGCAAGGACGCCAAGTCCGCAGCGAAGAAAAAGCGGAAGTAGCTTCCTAGCCGATTTCCAGCACGGTGACCTTCCAGAGTCCGCGCCGCAGCTCCAGACGGAGAGCTGCAGCGCGGACTCTGCCCGTTTCGGCGGCGGCAACCGCCGCCTCGTAGATGCCCTCAGAAACGGGGCACACCCGGACCCGCAGCACCCGGACATTGCGGTGCAGCCGCAGGTCGCTGCGCCCCCGCACCAGGTTCGCCCGCAGCTGCAGCCGCTCGAACTCCGCGAGGTCGAGCCACCGCACCATCTGCTGCAGCGGACGGACTCCCGCCAGCACCTCCAGCGCTCCGATAGTGACAGCGCGCGCTATGGCCTCCACCCGCTCGTCATCATCCGGTGAACTGGCCCAGTTGGCGCCGGCAGGAAGAGGGTCTGGGCGAAGGGGACGGACCTCAGCGGGCCGCTGCTGGGGAACAACGGGCGGTGCCTGTCCCGGGACGGTGCCGAACACCGGTGGCCGGGGAAGCGGGACGGGCAGGGGTTCGCCGCTGGCACGGGCCAAACCCGGAGCCTGGTGTGCGGGACGTTCTCCCGGCGCGGGAAGGATGATCACGGTTGTCACGGGCATGTTCCTTTCCGAAAGGGCCTAGCCTGCAGGCAGGGTCGGGACCACGAGGATCTGGCCGGGCAGCAGGACGTCCGGGTCCGGGCCGACCACCTGCCGGTTCAGTTCGTACCAGTGCGGCCACAGCTCGGCGACTTCCACGGCAGTCGCGAGGGGACCAAGCTGGGCAGCGGCCAAATCCCAGAGTGTGTCTCCCGCAAGCACCGTGACGCTCGTTCCGGCCGCAGGTTCGGCACGCAGCCCGGGCGGGACGAGCAGGGACGGGGACACCGGATCAGGAGCGGGTTTCCAGGCAGGATCCACGGCCGCGGACTCTTCCCCGCCGCCGGCAGGTCCCAGCTGCCAGCTCGGATCAACCGCGCTGCCCTGTGCGGCAGGGAGGAGACCCTGGCCGGCTGCCGGGCCCTGCAGACCGGCCGCCGCCGGGACCGAGGCCAGCGCCGCAGGGATTGGAACCGCCATCAGCTGAACGCCGAGGGAGGCAGCCGCAAGCCGGCGGAGAAACCCAGGGCTGAGCAGCCCGAAGATCCGGGCTGCCCGGACGCGTCCCCGCCGCGCGAGGACAGCGGACAGGAAAGCAGCGGCGAGCCCCAAGGTCCACCAGCCCAGCACCAGCAGGCCAACGGCCGAGGCTGCCAGCCCGGCCGCCGTCTGGAGATCTGCCAGCGAATAGGCAGGCCGCACGTCACCCGGAAGCCCGCCGGAGCGCAGCTGGATACCCGAGAACACCAGAAGCAGCCCGGCCAGCGCTGCGCCGGCCGCCTGGAACAGGTCTTCGAGATGACGTCTCACTGTGGTGTCCCTTTCCTTCGCCGCTTTGAAGCGGGTAGCCGGCTAGCCGGGCTGCCGTAGTTGCCGCTGGTACCGATAGGGGCCGAAATTAGTGACAGGCCGGTGGACTGATTGAGCGGCTGATCGATTTGATGCCATTTGATGTTGTTTGGTGTGCTTTGACTCTTTTCAGCGCCAATTGGTGTCTTTTACTACACAGGTATTTGTGGACTGTCCAGAGTGAACAGCGAAAACCTGGGTTAGCCTTTCCCGATGAGATGGGAAGCGTTGTTCGCGGATTTGGAAGCGCAGCTGGCAGCCGCCGGGCAATCTTTCCGGGAAACGGAAATCGCAGACCGGCAGCGAGGCGAATCCGCCGCTATCGAGTTACCGGAACGGCTGCGCGGCCAGGTGGGCCGGAAGCTCAGAGTGCATGTGGACTCACCCGCCGGAACACTGACAGGCGTTCTGGCCCAGCTGGGCTCGGGCTGGCTCCTGCTGAGCGCGGCTGCCGGAACGCATCTGGTGCCGCTGGACGCGGTGAGGATGGTGGAGGGCATGGACCGGTTCACTGTTCCCGCGGAGGGGAGGGTGAAACTCGGTCTGCAGGCGGCGCTGCGGGGTCTTGCCAGGGATCGGTACCCCGTTCACCTGCAGCTGCGCGGCACGCAGTCCGGAACCGTGTACGGCAGCATCGACAGGGTGGGCCGGGACTTCCTCGAAGTAGCCATCCTGGAGGCCGGAGCCGTCCGCAGGCGGGAAAACGTGGCGTCAGCTGCGCTGGTTCCGCTGCGGGAGATCGCCGTCGTCAGCTCCCGTCACTGAGCGGCCGGCGGAGGGAGGACGCGCTCCTAGGCGTCGGCCGCTTCATCCAGCGGCTGGGCAGAATCCAAGGGCAGGGCAGAATCCACGGGCAGTGCAGTGCCCACGGGCAATGCAGACCTGGCAGCTGCGGCCTTGCGGTAGGCGCCGGCTATGTATTCCTCCAGCTTGGCTGATTCCACCCGCCACTGCCCTCTTCCACCAACTTGGATGGCGGGAAGTTCCCCCGACCGGACCAGCGCATACGTCTGGGACGAGGATATGTTCAGGACCTCGCCCACATCGGCGAGGGTGAGGAACCGCTTCTCCATCATCGTGCCCACCATCGAACCCTTTCCAGCAATCTGCCGCTGCTGCCCTAGTCTGCCACCGCAGCTGGAGCCCGGCACACGTTATCCACAATTTGGGCCCGCCACCCGTTCCCATCCTGCACGTTCCACGTCACAATGGCGTCCAACACTCCGCGGGGTGTCCAGTGGGAGCACAAACAGGGGGAAATATGAGTCTCAAGACGGCAGCGCCCGCAGCGCCTGTCCAGCGTCTCAAGAAACCATCGTGGCGAGACCCGCGGCTGCTCCTGGGACTGCTGCTGGTCCTCGGATCGGTGGCCGGGATTACCGCGCTGATGGCCAGCCAGAACCAGACCACCGAGGTGCTTGCCGCAGGGCGGGACCTGCCCGTGGGAACACCGCTGCAGGCGGCGGACTTTGACGTGGTTTCGGTCCGGCTGGGCAGCGTCGCCGGCGCCTACCTGGCCGCAGATGAGCCGTTGCCGGAAAACACAGTGGCCGGGGGACTCATCCGAAAAGGCGAACTCATCGCGCGGGGCGATCTGTCCACCGCTGACCAGCTGGACCGGAAGCCCTTTGGACTGGACGTCGAAACACCGCTGCCCTCCGGCATCAAGCCCGGAAACCGGATCGATGTCTGGGCATCGCTGCCGGACGGGCGAAACGGTTTCAGCGAACCCCGCCGTCTGCTGGAAGCCGCGGAAATCTCCGAACTCTCGGTCTCGGAATCGGTTATTGCCGGAGCGGACTCGACCCGGCTGCTGGTGCTCGTCGAGGATGCGGACCTGCCCGGGCTGCTTGGTGCCCTGTCCAACCAGGCGAAAATCGCCGTCGTTCCGAATCCCTCAGCCGGATGAACAGCATTCCCATCGTGACCTCAGGCACCGGTACCGCCGAGCTGGTCCAGGGCCTGGAGCGGCTGCAGGGGCCGGTCACCGTTATCCGCCGCTGCGGGGAACTCACGGAGCTCATCGCCGCCTGCCAAAGCGGCATGGCGCGCGCCGCGGTGATTGACGACGGCGCCGGGGAGCTGACTGCAAGCCTGGCCGAACGCCTCGCGGCGGCGGGGGTGGCACTGGTTGTTCTCGCGGACGACGACGAGTCCAAGGCACGGCTGGAAACGCTCGGAATCGCGCATGTGCCGCGGTCCCTGGAATCCAGCGCGCTCGCAGCACTGGTGGCAGAGGCGGTGGCCGGGCAGGAACAGATCTTTGCCGCCCGCGGCAGCGCGTCCTCGCTGGCGGATCCGGCAGAGACCCTTCGCCGGTGGGAACTGGCGGAACCCGAAACGGAACCTGGAGAACCGTCCCCGGGCACACGGGGCACGGTGGTGGCGGTCTGGGGCCCCGCCGGAGCTCCGGGCCGTACAATGCTCGCATTGAATCTGGCAGCGGAAGCAGCCGCCGCAGGAAGCCGGGTGCTCCTGATCGATGCGGACACCTATGCGCCAAGCATCGCCGCTGCCCTGGGCCTGACGGAGGAATCCGCCGGGGTGGCCCAGGCCTGCCGGCTGGCCGACCAGGGAGTGCTGGACCCGGTGTCGCTGGCCGGCTCCGGAGTCTCAGTGGACATCAAAGGGGAGCGGATGACGGTCCTGACCGGCATCACCCGGTCGGACCGCTGGATTGAGATCCGCGGAACCGCGCTGGCCCGGGTGCTGGAACAGTCCCGCGCGGCAGCTGACATTACCGTGGTGGACTGCGGATTCAGCGTCGAAGCGGATGAAGAACTGAGCTACGACACCATGGCGCCGCGGCGCAACGCGGCAACGCTGATTGCCCTGGAACACGCAGACACCATTTATGCGGTGGGGGCTGCCGACCCCGTCGGCGTTCCGCGCCTGGTCAGGGCTCTTGCGGAGCTGGAAGTGGCAGTGCCGGGGGCGTCGCCGCTGGTGGTGCTCAACAAAGTCCGGCGATCGGCCGCCGGGCGTGTTCCCGAACGCCAGCTCAGCCAGGCCTGGGAGCGGTTCGGTCCCGGGAAAATCGATGCTTTCCTTCCGGCTGACTGGGACGCCACTGATGCTGCCCTCCTTGCCGGCGCCGCCCTGCTGGAAGCTGCGCCGGCGTCGTCCCTTCGGACAGCCATCGCGGCGCTGGCCAACGTCCCGGCGGGCGCGCGCCGCCGAAACCGGCGGCGCCGGGGAGCGGGCACAAAATGAACTTTTCTTTGTCAACGAGATAGGCTCGTTACAAACGGGCCGCAATGGGGCGGTTCGGACAAAGCGGCGATTTTCGGAGGCGTATTAAATGTCGTCTGGGTCCAACACCACGGATCTTTCCAGTTCGAGTACTTCCCTTGAGGAGTTCATCGGGAACTACTACGAGCATCTGGCGGCTGAGGACGCCGAGCTGTACCCGCAGCAGGTCCTCAGGGAGCGGGCAGAGCAGCACCGGGACCTGGCCTGGACCCGCGCCGAAGGCACAGCGGCCGTAAATATCTTTGACCAGGGTGACTCCAGCGTCATCCTGATCGTCACCGATGACATGCCGTTCCTGGTGGATTCCGTAACGGCCGAAATTGTGCGGCAGAACTGCGGCATCCGGCTGGTGGTCCACCCGACGTTCCTCGCTGTCCGGGACCGGGAAAGCGATACCCTGCAGCAGGTGCAGCGGGTGCCTTCGGCTGCCGGCGTCTCGAGCGGTGATACCGCGGCATTGCCGAACATCTCGGGGCTGCTGGGCGGGGACAACCAGACGGCGCGGATCGAGTCCTGGATCGCCGTCGAGGTTCCCCGGCTGATCGATGCAGACCGCCGGGCCGCCATGATCGACGGGCTCGAACGCGTCCTCGCGGACGTGAGCGTTGCCGTTGGAGACTGGGCCGCTATGCGTTCGAAGGTCCACGAAATCGCCGGCGGGCTGGATTCGATCTCCGGTGCCGCCGGAATCCCGGATCTGCAGCAGGCCCACGAACTCCTGACCTGGCTGGACAACGGCAACTTCACGTTCCTTGGCTACCGTGAATACGACCTGATCGAGGACAACGGGGAGGACGTGCTCCGTGCCTCCTCGGGCACCGGCCTGGGACTGCTCCGCCGCAGTTCCGAAGCCGGCAAGGTCCAGCACCTGACGGCTGCCGGTAAGGCGAAGGCCCGGGAGAAGCGCGCACTGGTGATCACCAAGGCGAACTCGCGCTCGACGGTCCACCGCGCGGCCTACTTCGACTACATCGGCGTCAAGCGGTTCGACGCGCAGGGAAACGTCAACGGGGAACGCCGGTTCATCGGACTGTTCGCCACGGGTGCCTACACCGGCTCCGTCCGGAAGATCCCGATCCTGCGGGACAAGGTGAAAGCCGTGATGCACCGTGCCGGTTTCCCGGCGGATTCGCACTCCGGCAAGGACCTCCTTGCCATCCTGGAGACCTTCCCGCGGGACGAGCTCTTCCAGATCGAGGTTGATGCCCTGCTGGAAACCGCCCAGGGCATTCTGCGCCTGCAGGAACGGCGCCGGACCAGGCTCTTCCTCCGTCCTGACGTTTACGGCCGGTTTATGTCGGCGCTGGTGTTCCTTCCCCGTGACCGCTACACCACCTCGGTCCGCCTGCGTATCCAGGACGAACTCCGCTCCACCTTCAACGCTGAGTCGATCGACTACGAAGCGCGGCTCACTGAATCAGCCCTCGCAAGGCTCTTCTTCCGTATCCGCCTGCCCAAGGGCGTGGAAATCACCGACGTTGATGCCGCAGCTCTGGAACGCCGCCTGGTCAGTGCCACACGGTCCTGGCCCGAAGGAATCAATGAGGTGCTGCGCGGCAAGTTCGACCGCGAGCAGGCTGAGCAGCTGTCCGCGCTCTGGGGCGAAGCGTTTCCGATGGACTACCGCGTTGGGTATGAAGTCGAGGATGCCCTCGAAGACATCGCCCGGTTCGAGGACCGGCTGCAGAACCCGGACACCGCACCGGAGCTGTATGTCTACACCCCCAACGGCTCCGCTGACGGCGCCGATGCCCGCCTGAAGCTGTACCTGCTGGAACCGCGGTCCCTGACCCAGATTCTGCCCTTCCTGCACAACCTCGGACTCGAGGTGCTCGACGAGCGCCCCTTCGAGATCCGCCGCCAGGACGGCGTCGAACTCTTCCTCTACGACTTCGGTCTGGAATACCCCGCCGGAGTGGATCCGCTGAAGACCGGCACCCTGCTTGCTGAGGCCTTCCACGCGGGCAGCTCGGGCGTCAGCGAATCGGATGAATTCGACCGGCTGGTCCTCGGCCAGAACCTTGGCTGGCGCCAGGTGGTGATTTTCCGCAGCTACGCCAAGTACATGCGGCAGATGGGCAACACGAACTCGTACGGCTTTATGTCCGACACCCTGATGGCCAATCCGCGGGTTACGGCGGCGCTCGTCCGGCTGTTCAGGGCGCGGTTCGATCCGGACATGGACGGCGCCGTCCGCGGCGGTGAACTCGAAGCGGCCCGGACCGAGCTCGACGCCGGCCTGGAACAGGTCCCCACCCTGGATGCCGACCGCGTCCTGCGCACGTTCGCCAACCTGATTGAGGCAACACTGCGGACCAACTTCTACCAGGGCAAGTCCTATGTGAGCTGCAAACTCGACACCGAATCCATCGACGGAGCGCCTTTCCCGAGGCCCAAGTACGAAATCTGGGTGTACTCGCCCCAGGTGGAAGGTGTCCACCTGCGCTTCGGCGAAGTGGCCCGCGGCGGCCTGCGCTGGTCGGATCGGCGGGAGGACTTCCGCACGGAAATCCTGGGCCTGGTCAAGGCACAGACCGTCAAGAACGCCGTTATTGTGCCCACCGGGGCCAAGGGTGGCTTCTACGCCAAGCAGCTCCCCGACCCGGCCGAGGACCGCGGTGCCTGGATGGAAGAGGGCAAGGAAAGTTACCGCACCTTCATCCGCGGCCTGCTGGACATCACGGACAACATGGTGGTGACGGAGGACGGCGAGCAGATTGTTCCGCCGCAGCGTGTGGTCCGGCACGACGGCGACGACAGCTACCTGGTCGTCGCAGCGGACAAGGGCACAGCGTCCTTCTCAGATACGGCCAATGCGCTTTCCGCCGAGTACGGTTTCTGGCTGGGTGATGCATTCGCCTCCGGCGGCTCCATCGGCTACGACCACAAGGCCATGGGAATCACGGCCCGGGGTGCGTGGGAATCGGTCAAGCGGCACTTCAGCGAACTCGGGGTCGACACCCAGAGCGAGGATTTCACCGCAGCAGGCGTGGGCGACATGAGCGGTGACGTGTTCGGCAACGGGATGCTCCTCTCGGAGCACATCCGGCTCGTGGCCGCGTTCGACCACCGGCATGTTTTCCTGGATCCCAACCCGGACGCTGCGCGTTCCCACGCTGAACGGCGCCGGCTGTTCGAGCTTCCGCGTTCCTCCTGGGCTGACTACGACGAATCGCTGATCAGCGAAGGCGGCGGGGTGTACCCGCGCCAGGCCAAGTCCATCCCGGTCAGCGCCCAGGTCCGCGAGGTCCTGGGACTGGACGAGGGAGTTACCCGGCTGAGCCCGCCGGAACTGCTGCGCGCCATCCTCAAGGCACCCGTGGATCTGCTCTACAACGGCGGAATCGGCACCTACATCAAGTCCTCCGCTGAGACGAATGCCGACGTCGGGGACAAAGCGAACGACGGAATCCGCATTGACGGCAGGGACGTCCGGGCCAAGGTTATCGGCGAGGGAGGCAACCTCGGTATGACCCAGCGCGGGCGGATCGAGGCTGCACTGGCCGGCGTTATCCTCAACACCGACGCGATCGATAACTCCGCCGGGGTGGACTGCTCCGACCACGAAGTGAACATCAAGATCTTCGTGGACCGGATGGTTGCCGCCGGACGCCTCGATCCGTCGGAGCGCTCGGAGTTCCTGCATTCCATGACCGATGAAGTCGGAAGGCTGGTGCTCCAGGACAACATCGACCAGAACATGCTGCTGCTGAACGACCGGCAGCACGTTGTGGAATGGAGCCCCAGCTTCGAACGGCTGATGGACTGGCTGGAAGAGCGGGCCGGCCTGGACCGCCGGCTCGAGGCGCTGCCGACCAACGAGCAGCTGCGGGCACGGCTGGCCGAGGGGCAGGGGCTCACCGCACCGGAGCTCGCTGTCCTGGCCGCGTACGCCAAGATCGAACTGACCCGGGCACTGACTGCCTCGGACCTGGCTGACGACCCGTACTTCCGCGGCACCCTGCGGAGGTACTTCCCCAAGCAATTGGTGGAACGGTTCGAGGACCAGTTGGACAGCCACCCGCTGCGGCGGGAGATCATCTCCACGATCGTCGCCAATGACATGATCAACATCGGCGGCATCACCTTCGCCTTCCGGGTGATGGAGGAGACCTCCGCCGGCGAAGCAACAGTTGCCCGCGCCTTCAGCGCGCTGCGGGAAATCTACGCGATCGACGACGTCGTTGCTGCCCTGGGCGAGCTGCCGGCAAGTTTCCCCACGGAAACCTGGACCACCATCCATCTCGACATGCGGCGCCTGCTGGACCGCGCCGTCCGCTGGTTCGTGAACCACGTAGGCAGCGGCAGCACCATCGACGAGGACATCGCAGCGTTCAAGCCCATTGTGGAACCGCTGCGCAAGGACCTGATGCGCTTTATGCGCGGAGGCGACCGCGAACGCGTGGAAGCTGCGATGGAAAAGGCTGCGGCCTGGGATCTCCCGGAAGGACTGGGCTCATACTGGGCTGAGCAGTTCGAGAGCTACGGCCTGCTCGATGTCGCATTGGCAAGCCGGCAGGTCGAGGAGCCCGTGGAAAACATCGCCGCGGTCTATTACGCGGTGTACGACCGCTACGGAATCGACGACCTGCTGGAACGGATCACGAAGCTGCCCCGCGGCGACCGCTGGCAGGCACTGGCCCGGGCAGCGCTTCGGGATGACCTGTATTCAACCGTCGCGGACATGACCGTGGCAGCGCTGCAGGCCACACCGTCAATGGCCGGCGGGGACCCGGTGGAACGGCTGGAGGCCTGGGAGCGTGAAAACTCCGAGAACCTTGAGCGGGCCACAAAGATGTTCGCCGAAGTGAACGAGCTGGAACAGGACGACATGGCTTCACTGTCGGTCGCCCTGCGCCTGCTGCGCTCGATCGTCAGGCGCTGACGGAGTTTGGAACATGGCTATCTTTACTGATCCGATCAAGGAACACGCCGACTTCGCACCCGGCGACGCCGAGTGGCTGCACCTGCTGGTGGGCGACTGGCAGCTGGTGGCGGACCTTGCGTTCGCCGACCTGGCGCTCTGGTTTCCGCTTCCCGACGGAAGCTACGTCGCGCTGGCACATGCCAGGCCGTCGACGTCGCACACCGTTTTCCACAGCGACTTTGTGGGGGAGCGGATCCGGGGCGACCTGCAGCCCCTGGTCGATGCGGCGTGGAAGAGCCAATCCATCGAGCGGTCGAGTGAGACAAACTGGACCACCGACACGGCCATGCGGGTCGAAGCGATTCCCTTCGTCCGCAACGGCCGGACGCTCGCCGTCGTGACATCCCATATGGACCTCTCCAGCTCGCGGATGCCCTCGCGGCTGGAACTGACCTACCGCCAGTGCGCCTATGATCTGCTGCGGATGGGGACCCTGGGTCTGTGGCCGGACTTCGCGACGCCCACCGGTTCGCGCCGGGGTGCGCCGCGGGTGGGGGACGGGCTTATCCGGCTCGACGCCCAGGGAGTGGTGCAGTACGCCAGCCCCAACGGTGTCTCGGCCTTCCGCAGGCTCGGCGACATGGAATCGCTCGAGGGACGGCCCCTGGCCGAAATCACGACGGCGCTGCTCAAGGACCGACGGATGGTCGACGAGACGCTGCCGCTGGTCGTGACCGGCCGGATGCCGTGGCGGACGGAAATCGAGTCGCGGGGCGTCAGCCTGTCGCTCCGGGCTATTCCCCTGCGCGACGAAAAGGAGCGGTTCGGGGCGCTGGTTCTCTGCCGCGACGTTTCGGAGCTCCGGCGGCGGGAAATGGAGCTGGTGTCCAAGGATGCCACGATCCGGGAGATCCACCACCGGGTTAAGAACAACCTCCAGACAGTTGCTGCGCTGCTGCGGATGCAGTCCCGCCGGATGGAAAGCGAAGAGGGGAAACTCGGGCTCGCGCAGGCCATGCGCCGGGTATCCACCATCGCACTGGTGCACGAAACCCTATCCCAGGGCCTGACCCAGAACGTGGACTTCGACGAGCTCATCGACCGGCAGTTCCGGCTGTCGGCCGAGGTGGCGTCGCCGGCTCAGGGCGTGCGGACCGAACGGCAGGGAACCTTCGGGGAACTGCCCAGTGACTTCGCCACCCCGCTGGCACTGGTGATCAACGAGCTGGTGACCAACGCCGTCGAACACGGCTTGTCCGGACGGGAGGGCGGAACCGTGTGGCTGAGCGCCGAACGGCGCAGGGCCGAGGACAACGAGGAAACTCTGGCGGTGACCATCTCTGACGACGGCGTTGGCCTTCCGGCGGAGCCGCGCAGTGAAGGACTTGGACTGCAGATTGTGCGGACCCTGGTCCAGAGCGAGCTCGCCGGAACCATAGCCTGGTCGCCCCGGCCCGGCGGAGGCACCGAGGTGACTATCGAGATGGGCCTCGACGGCGCCCGGCGCCGTTGAGGTCTGCTTCCTGACCCGAGGTCCTTTCCGGCTGCCGAAGAACCCGTGCGGCGGGAAGATTCCGGTCTGCGGACATCAGGGAACAACGAAGGGCCGCTGCTGAGGCAGCGGCCCTTCGGGTATCCCAGGCGGGGGCGCCTGAGGAAGTCTTCTTGGTTCGATCAAGAACCCTGCGGTCCTTGGCGGGTTTCCTTAGGAAGCCCGGCGTGCCCTTGCGGCACGGCGTTTCAGCGCACGGCGCTCGTCTTCACTCATGCCACCCCAGACCCCGGCATCCTGACCGGTTTCGATGGCCCACTGCAGGCAGGTATCGATAACCGGGCACCGGCGGCATACGCTCTTGGCCTCTTCAATCTGAAGAAGAGCCGGGCCGGTGTTTCCCACAGGGAAGAACAGCTCCGGATCCTTGTCCAGACACGCTGCGCGGCTCCGCCAATCCATGCTAATCACTATCTCCTCTGAAAAGTTGACTCCGTTTGTTTGTGAAAACATTCACGAGCAACCACAAACTAAAGGGGCCGGTTCCGGCCCCTGATCCCCTCTACAAGGGTGTCACGACAGGGAAACGCAAACAAGGGTTAACAAGCTGTTAATCTGCCGGAAATGATGAGGGATGCGTCACAGGGATCCGTGGTTCAGGCAATAGCAGACAAACTGGCTGAGAAACTGCGGTGCTGACCGGGCCCTGTCCTGAGAACTGCGCTGAAGGGGTCAAGCCCGCTGGCTGGGGGGTTCCGCCTCACCGCCCCTCGACTATGTCCGGTAGTGTGCCAGTGTGTCAAGACCCCAAGATTCCACCGCTCCCGCGTCCCGTCCGGCAGCAGTCATCCTGATATCCATCGTTCTCGTCCTGGAAGCCGTCGGCCTCCTGAGTGTCGCCGCCTGGTATGTGTACAACCTCCTGACGGCCACGGCAACGTCCCTCGGCGGTGCCATTTTCAGCCTCATCCTCATCGTGGCGGTCGCGGTTTGGCTCCTGGTCGTGGGGCATTTCTTCTTCCGCGGCATGCGCTGGACACGGGCTGCGGCCTTGGTGTGGCAGCTCTTTATGATCGTGATTGCCGTGCCCACCCTCCAGGGTGGTGTGGTCCTGGTCGGCCTGGCTCTGCTGATTCCCGCCGCCGCAGTCCTTCTGCTGATTTTCACCAAGCCGGTGATCGCCTGGACCAGCGGCACGCAGGCGGAGCCCAAAACCTACTAAATCCTGCCTTCCGCCGGGCGGGCGAACTGGGTCTCCATGACCCGTGTTCCCGCAATTAGGTAGCCCCGCCCTGCGCGTGGCGGGGCATGGAGGTTCAACCGAACCCCGAAAAACTCGGCATCAGAAGGCTGCTCCGGAGCGAGAACTGCGCCTCTGGGCTCGGACCGCAGCCGTGCCGCGGCGGGCAGTCTGGAAGCCAGACCGAAACCGGGAACCGCTGCCAGCACCAGCCTGGCACCGTCCTCGAGGAGCTGCGTCAACCGGGCATGCGCTGCCAGGGGCAGCCGATCGGCGTCGTCGACCAGAACCAGGCAGTTGCCGCGGCCGCCACCCGGCGGGTTCATACCAGTCCGCGGCGTCTGCGGTGCGGGCGAAAGGGCAGCTGGATCGAATCGGTGGACCTCCATCGCCTGGCCTGCGGCGCACTCGAATTGACGCAGGAGCGTCGTCCGGCCTGACCCGGGCGGACCAAGAATCAGAAACGCGGTTCCCGGCGGAAGATAGGCCTCGGCCGTTTCCAGTTCGTCCCCGTGCAGTCCCAGGGGAAACCGGTCCGGTCCGGAGCCTGGAGCGAGGTCTTCCGAAACGGCCTGGGCAGGCAGCGCCTCCACACGCTGCGGCGGTCTGGTCCCGGCGGGCAGTGGAACGGGGTCAACGGAAACGGGCGGTTCTCCGCACTGCGCCACCGCTCCTGCGGGGGCTCCGATCCGTCCCTGCACGAAGGCCCGGCCCGGAAGGGGCTCCATCGGCGGCATCCGGGGCCAGGCCACGAGCGCGTCGTCCGCAAGGCCGGCGGGAAACCAGAGCCGGTTAGGGATCAGCTGGAAGAACCGCGCGGCCGGCAGTTCCCTGTTGCCGTTGATCACCAGGCAGATATCCGCAGCCTCGCCATCCCGGACCAGGCCGAGCAGCTCATCTTCGGCGTTCGGGAACCGGCTGGACCGGAAAGCGTCCTGCCACCGGCCCCAGCCGGAAACCACAAGCGTGATTCCGCTTGAGCTGGGAGCACGCGGACGGTCCCGCCCGTTAGCCAGGCGTTGGAGGACAGCGCCGCCAAGGACACTAATGACCCGGGCGGCTCTGAGCGTCTCATGCGGCGGGACATAGGCGCCCGTCTGTCCATGGCCGGCTGCCCACGCCAGCGAACCGTCTCCATCGAGCACATAAAGGTGCCGGTCAGGCAGGACGGCAAGATGCTCGGCTGCAAGAAGGGCTGTGGTGGGTTCCGTACCGGAAAAGGCCGGCCCCACCAAAGCCAGGTGCGAATCGCAGCGGGGGCTCCACTGAAGCAGGTCCTGTTCCTGTTGTTCCGGCCGGTCCGCCAGTCCCAGGACCAACCTGCCGGTGCCTGCTCTTTCGCGAAACCGTGGCCGGTGCGGGAGCCGGTTGGGCAGTGGAGGGTGGACCGGTGGCTGTGCCGCCGCTGGACAGCCAGTGACGGCGGCCGCGGAAATCACGGCCTCCACCAGCTCGTCGAGGCTCCTTCCTAAGCTGGTTCCGCGCCGGTTGTGGGGAGAGGAGAGGTACTGCGCCAGTGTCTGGAGCAGCGGCGGTGGCCCGCCGGGGCCGGAGCCGGTCGACCGTACCTTCAGCGGGGACGGCGGGGAGCCGGCTTTGCGCAGGATGGCCGTTCCCGGGGCGGACGCCGGGATGTCCGCTGCATCGTCAGACCCCACCACGTCACGGGATTCCAGGGCTGACTGCACGCGGAGGCAGACCGAGGTGGAAATATTGGCGCGGATGTCCGCGGTGACCGCGCCCTGCGGCCGCTGAGTGGCCAATACAAGATGCAGTCCAAGGGACCGGCCCAGCACGGCTATCCGCATCAGCTCGGCGACCGCCGTAGGTACGGCATCCGCCAGCATCCGGAATTCGTCAACAACAACAACCAGGCGGGGAACTGTCTTCGAACCGGGTGCGCTGGAGTTGTATCCGTCGAGGTCACTGGCCTCGACTGCGGCCAGCAGTGACTCCCGGCGTTTGAGCTCGGATCGGAGGGAAACCAGCGTACGGGAGACGTTTTCTCCGGAGAGATCGGTGAGGAGCCCGGCAGTATGCGGCAGCCGCGCCAGGGGAGTGAGCCCGGAGCCACCCTTGAAATCGATCAGCAGAAAGTTCAGCCGGGTCGGTGGCACGGCAGCCGCCAGGGAGGCAACAAACGTCCGCAGCAGTTCGGACTTGCCCGAGCCGGTTGTCCCGGCGATGAGGAAATGGGGACCATCCGCCAGCAGGTCAAGGGACACTGCTGCCGTTCCGTGGTACCCAATAGCCGCCTGCGGAGATCCGCCGCGGGCCCAGGAAGCCGCGATATCGCCGCTGGAGACGGGGAATAGATCCCTGGGCGCAGACTGGACGCCGCCGAGACGTGACCGGGCCAGCTGGGCGGTTGTGCGGTGGAAGGCCTGGGGCCCGATGAGGTCTGGACGAAAGGCCTGCTCAGTACCGCCCGCCCGGAGCACACCGCCGTCTTCGGAGAGCAGAACAGAGATCGAGCTGTTCCCGGACAGGGCCGGGAGGCCGCCGGCCGTATCCGGGTCAATACCGATCAGGAAGACCGCCGAACCCCTGACCACCTCCGGCAGCCCTGCCCGCAGGAGGCCGGCGTCCGCAGCGGCCGAGGGAGGCGCAACCACTACCGGCGGTGCGCCTGGACTCTGTCCTGCAGCCACTTGGATGGCCGCGGCTGCTGCCGGTCCGTCGGAAGAAGTCAGAAGCTGGACTCCTGGCAGCAGTCTTGCATCGCAGATGAAGCGGTTTACTTCGCGGCACAAAAGAATCACGGGACCCGCGCGGTCAGGATGGCGCGAGGCCAACTGAAGCAGCGCTGACCGCAGCGCTCCCATTGTCTCTTCGGCCGGACCCACCACCCGGATCTCGGCTCCGGGGACGGGGGAGAGAACAACGGGGACGTCGTCCAGCAGCGGAGGCAACCACTCCTCCCGAGGTGAGGACAGCACGATATTGGCGGGCAGGGCTCCGGCTCCGAGATGAATCCCGGAAACCGGTGGTGCGGGCAGGCTGTCTTCGGCGGCAGCGCCTCCGGGCGTGCTGGGCTGAGGCGGCCGGGCCATCCGCAGGCTGGGATGCAGTGCTGCAAGTGCCCGCTCCCCGGGAGTGGGGTGGGCGAGCCTCCGCCGGGCCGAGTCCTCTGCCGCGGTTCTCGACACCGCAGCAAGGAACCGCCGCCGCCGGCGCCTGAATCCCGCGAAGCCACCGAGGGCAGTGAGGGCTGTGAGGGCCGAGAACGCCAGAAAAATCCACATGCCTGTGGTCATGGCCAGCACAATGCCCAGCCCCAGAGCCAGCACGGCCGCCGTTAGCAGGCCGGGATTGAAGGTGCCGGGCGGCTGTGCCGGCACTGTAAGCGGCCCGGCGGAACCGGAACCGGAACCGGAACCGGCCCCAGAACCGGAACCGGCCCCGCTCCCGGACGGAGGAACAGAGCTGGGGACCCAGATCCGGAATGTCGTGTTCCCCGTTCTCACCAGTGAATCTGTGGTGAGTTCGGCCGTGCTGATACGGCGTCCATCAACCCACACGCCGTTCTGTGAGGCCGCGTCGGTGATCCGGACACCCCTCACATCTACGGTCAGCTCGGCATGCAGGCGGGAAAGCGCCGGGTCCCTGAGCTCAATAGGGGTACTCCCGGCAGTTTGCACCAGGCCGGGACGGCCCAGCCGGTACCGGCCCCGGCGCAGCTCGATGACCCTGCCGGCGTCGGGGCCGCTGTGGGTCACGAGAACCAGCGCGGGAGCCACGGCGGGACGGGGCCGGCCCGGACCGGCCAGCACGACCCCGTGGGGGAGGCACCCGATGGGCTCAGACAAGGCCGCCATTGGTTGGCCATCGGCTGTGTAGGGGCCCGGTCCGAAGGCCTGCTCCAGCGCCGCAGCCAGGTCCGTGCCGGAGGAAACTGCTGTTGGATTAATCACCAGGGGTATGCTCTGGCGGCCGCCGCCTGCCTCGGGCCCCAGCCGCTTCGCCGGAGGCCGAACAAGGATGGCATGAATGCCCACGCTGCGCCTCCTGATCACGATTGGCAAGGATGGATGGAAGCGTAACCGTCCTTCGCCGGGGCCTGAGGACGGGACAGGCATCCTGTGGATAAAGGCTCCAACCCGCCCAGCCGGTCCAAAACAACTTTTGTTACCCAGAGGTAGACTTCACTGCGGGGGAGTCTGAGAAGTTCTTTGAGAAAGGTCTGTGTGTCACAGGAATTGCTGGCTGCCTCCAGGCAGCAGGCGCACCCCGCCACCCGGGCGTCCTACCGACCCGAGGTTCAGGGCCTTCGTGCGCTCGCCGTGCTGATGGTCGTGACCTATCACGTCTGGTTCGGGCGCGTATCCGGCGGCGTCGACATTTTCCTCCTCATCTCGGCCTTCCTGCTGACTCTCTCCTTTGTCCGCAAGGTCGAGGCCGGCAAGGCCCTTGACCTGGGCCGCTACTGGCTACACCTGTTTAAGCGGCTGCTGCCCGCCGTCGTCGTGGTGATCCTGGCCGTCCTGGCCGCCACAGCGCTCTTCGTACCCCGCTCCCGATGGACCGCCATCCTGGACCAGGCGTGGTCATCCCTGCTCTATTTCCAGAACTGGGTCCTGGCCGCCAATTCTGTTGACTACTACGCGGCAGACCAGAGCGTTGCCAGCCCGCTGCAGCACTTCTGGTCCCTGTCGGTCCAGGGACAGGTCTTTATCCTGTGGCCGATCCTCTTCGCACTGGCGGCACTTGTGGCCAGGGCCACGGGAATCCGGTACCGCCGTGTGGTGCTGATGGTGTTCGGCACGCTCTTCGCCGTTTCGCTGGCGTTCTCCATCCATGAGACCTACACCAACCAGGTCCACGCTTATTTCGATACGCGGACCCGCCTGTGGGAGTTCGCATTCGGCACCCTGCTGGCGCTGGCCCTGCCGTACCTGAAACTTCCCCGCCCGCTGCGCATCGCGGCTGGATGGGTGGGGCTCGCCGCGATGCTGTCCGGCGGCTTCATCCTGGACGTCCAGGGACAGTTCCCCGGTTACGTTGCGCTCTGGCCGCTGGTGGCCGCAGCCCTCGTCATCGTGGCTGGACAGACCGGCAGCGTATTTGGGGCGGACAGGTTCCTGAGCTGGAAGCCGCTGATCCGGCTGGGGGACATGTCCTACGCGCTCTACCTCTGGCACTGGCCCATCCTGGTTATTTACTTGATCTGGCGGGGCAGGGAAGAGGTCGGGCTGGTTGGGGGCGCGGGCATTATCGCGCTGTCACTGGTCCTGGCGTACCTCACGACAAAGTTCGTCGAGCGTCCGCTGCGCAGCATGGCGTGGGCAGATGCGAAGAAACGCCGTGCCGGAGTCGTCGTGGCCGTCTGCCTGGCGCTGGTGGCTGGACCTGTCCTGGGCTGGCAGCAGGCGCTGAGGCTGGAGGAACAGCGGGTAGAGGCCGAGGCACTCCGGAACAACCCCGGAGCCCGTGTCTTATCTGAGAACTACTTAGCTGAGAGTGAGCCCAATGCGCCAATCATCCCGCTCTTGAGCGCACTGGGATCTGAGTGGGGAACGCTGGATGGTGGCTGCAGCGTGCACGATGATGGACCAAGGGACCCGCTCTTGGCAGGGCGATGCATGGCAACCGAGTCCAAGAACTACGAGAAGACAATTCTGGTACTTGGGGATTCTCATTCCCAACAGTGGCTAGGCGCTATCAAGCCGATGGCTGAGGAGCGAAACTACCGGGTAATGGCCCTGCTTCTTGGAGCCTGCCCCTTCGGCAAACCCAGTGAAGACCGACGGGCGGAATGTAATGACTTCAACGAAGCCGCACTCCGCTTTGCCGAAGACCTGCGACCTGACGCGGTGCTCGCCGTTGGCACTGCGGCGTCGCCGGTAGAGGCACTGGACCGGGTGGTGTCAGGATTGCCAGAGGCTTCCATCGACCTGGCCAGATACGGGATTCCCGTCATTGCTATCCGGGACAATCCCCGCTTCGAGGTCAATATGCTCCACTGCGCAGAGAGCAAGGGAGCTTTTGCTGACGAGTGCAGCGCACCCGTTGCTGAAAAACTCTCGGACGCTGCAGAAGTTGCAGAGAGTTTTGACTCTTTCCAGGGACTGGCGCTGTTGGACATGACGGATTTGATTTGTCCTCAGGAGCTCTGTCTGGCCGCGATAGGCAACGTATTCGTCTACATGGACGACAATCATCTGACTACCACCTATACAGCATCGATGGGCGAAGAATTCGATCGCCGCTTCCACGACGCCCTGCATTGGTAAGCAGGGTCCCGCTGTCCTGGAAAGTGTGCTGGCAGCAAAACTTCGATAACCTTGACCGTCGGGTGCGTGCCGAGGGCCGCACCGAAACCAACAGGAGTGACAAGTGAACGTTGACCTCGTCGTCGTCGGGTCGGGCTTTTTCGGCCTCACTGTAGCCGAGCGTGCTGCCAGGGAACTAGGTCTGAAGGTTGCTGTCCTGGACCGTCGGCACCACATTGGTGGAAATGCTTACAGCGAAAACGAAGCCCAGACCGGCATTGAGGTGCACCGCTACGGAGCGCACCTCTTCCATACCTCAAACGAACGGGTTTGGAACTATGTCAACGAATTCACACAGTTCACCAACTATGTGCACAAGGTCTACACCAGCCACAAGGGTGAGGTGTACCCGATGCCGATCAACCTCGGCACCATCAACCAGTTCTTCCGCGCCTCCATGGGCCCAGCAGAAGCAAAGGCGCTGATCCAGGAACAGGCCGGCGAATTGGCGGGCACAGACCCGGCAAACCTTAATGACAAGGGAATCCAGCTGATTGGGCGTCCGCTGTACGAAGCCTTTATCAAGTACTACACCGGCAAGCAGTGGCAGACCGACCCGAAGAACCTGCCCGCGGAGATCATTTCCCGGCTTCCCGTGCGGTACACATATGACAACCGGTACTTCAACGACAAGTACGAGGGCCTGCCGGTCGACGGATACACCGCATGGATCGAGCGGATGGCCGACCACCCCAATATCCAGGTGCACCTCAAGACCGATTTCTTCGACGAAGGCCACGAGTTCTCCCGTGCGACGACGCTCGGCCAGGTTCCGGTCGTCTACACCGGAGCGGTGGACCGCTACTTCGACTATGCGGAAGGTGACCTGTCCTGGCGCACCATCGACCTCGAAGAGGAAGTCCTTCCCATCGAGGACTTCCAGGGCACGTCGGTCATGAACTACCCGGACGAGGATGTCCCTTACACCCGGATCCATGAGTTCCGCCATTTCCACCCTGAGCGGGACTACACCAAGGATGCCACCGTCATCATGCGTGAATTCTCGCGGTTTGCCGAGAAGGGCGATGAGCCCTACTATCCGGTCAATACAGCTGAGGACCGTGCCAAGCTCCTGGCTTACCGTGATCTTGCCAAGGGTGAAAAGTCCGTACTGTTTGGCGGGCGTCTGGGCACGTACAAGTACCTGGACATGCACATGGCCATCGGATCCGCTCTTTCCATGTATGACAATAAGATCAAGCCCCACTTCACCGGGGGAGCCAAGCTGGAAAGTGGAGGAGTAGACGCGTGAGCAAGGTTATGGCCAAGGACGCCTTGAAGTCCGAGAGCCCGCTGAGGGAATGGTCGACCCTGCAGCGCATCATCCTCCCCTCTCAAGACCAGCTGGATACCGTACCGCTGTACCTGGACACAGGAAGCGCGATGGGCGTTCAGCTGTCAACCATGAATGGGGATACCAAATCATCCGCTTCTGCCCCGACCGTTTCAGCGCCCGGTAAGGAGGCGCACGCGGAGGATTTCCTATCCCGGCACTCGACATCTGTCCGGGCCGGGGAGCGGGTATCGTTCGGATCGTACTTTAACGCTTTTCCTGCAAGTTACTGGCGGCGTTGGACCAACCTGGAGACCGTGCGTCTGAGCGTTAGGACAACAGGTACAGGCGCCGTCAGCGTCTACAAATCCAACGCCCGGGGTGCGCTCCAGCATGTTGAAACCCAGCGCGTTAATGCCCCCGCCACAAGTACCTTCGAGCTCAGCCTCAAACCGTTCGGTGACGGCGGGTGGTACTGGTTCGATCTGGTAGCCGGCTCTGAGCCACTGATCCTCGAGGACGCCGAGTGGCAAGCTCCCGGAGCCCCGGTCACTCAGGGAACGGTGACTCTGGAAATCACCACACTGAACAAGACACAGTTCTGCCTCAACAACCTGAGGATCCTTGGGGAGCACCCGGATGCTTTGAAGTGCCTCAAGGAGGTACTCATTGTCGACCAGGGAACCCAAAAGGTTGCTGACGCCGAAGGCTTCGCTGACGTCGAAGCAATGCTTGACGGCAAGCTGCGCATCATCAACCAGGCGAACCTGGGCGGATCCGGCGGATTCGCCCGCGGGATGTACGAAGCAGTTGAGAACGGCAGTGACTACGTTCTCTTGCTGGACGACGACGTCGTTATGGAACCGGAGAGCATCTTCCGGCTGATTACATTCGCCGACCGCTGCAAGACCCCCACCATCGTTGGTGGTCATATGTTCGATCTGTACAACCGGACGGTCCTTCATACCTTCGGCGAAACAGTAAACCCGTACCGTTTCCAGCCAGCTCAGCCGCATGAGGAAATGAGCCTTGGACACGACTTTGTCCGGTCGAATCTGCGCCAGACATCCTGGCTGCACCGTCGGGTGGATGTCGATTACAACGGCTGGTGGATGTGCCTCATCCCGACCCAGGTCATCCGTGACATTGGGTTGTCGCTGCCGGTGTTTATCAAGTGGGACGACGCGGAATACGGCCTTCGTGCCAAGACCGCCGGTTACCCGACAGTCTCGATGCCTGGATCAGCAGTGTGGCACGTCAGTTGGATCGACAAGGATGACCTGGTCGGGTGGCAGTCGTATTTCCATACCCGCAACCGGATGATTGCCGCGCTCTTGCACAGCCCGTATGAACACGGTGGCCGGGTCGTGCGGGAAACCAGCTATATGGACCTTAAGCACCTGATCTCTATGCAGTACTACACAGCGGTGGGACGAACAATGGCACTGCGGGACCTGCTTCAGGGCCCGGATCAGTTGCATGACCTGCTGCCTGTGAAGCTGCCTGAGATCCGGGCCATGGTGGATGGGTTCTCGGACGCCCAGATCCAGTCCGAGCCGGAAGCCTTCCCCGCACCGGTAATGCACAAGCCACCGAGGCATGGGCAGGGCTTCAAATCGCCGTCGTACGCCACACTTGTCCCCTGGGCAGCGAAAACAGTGGTCAAGCAGCTGACCCGCAAGGTACCTTCGACAAGCCTCGAGCACCCGCAGGCCTACGTCGCCCACCAGGACAACAAATGGTGGCGGATGTCCCAGTACGACAGCGCCGTGGTGTCAAACGCCGAAGGCACAGGCGCATCCTGGTATAAGCGTGATCCGAAGCAGCTGCGGCAGCTCCTCGCCGAAAGTGTCCGGCTGAACGCTGAAATCCTGAAAAACTGGCGTGCACTGAGCGATCAGTACCGGTCTGCCCTTCCGCACATCACTTCCTTTGAGGCGTGGAAGAAGACCTTTGAAGAGCACTCGGAAGAAGGCAAGTAGGTTTGTCCACCGACGCACTGGAGACGCCGGGAAGGGGAGCAGGCCTGGCCGACGTCGTCAGGTCCCGCTTTCTTCTCAAACTCCTCGTATCCAAGGAACTTAAGGTTAGGTACCGGGGCTCCGTTCTGGGTCTGTTGTGGTCCTATGTGAAACCCGGCGTTCAATTCATAGTCTTCTACATAGCACTGGGTGTATTCCTCGGACTGGAAAAGAGCGAGAGGAACCCCGGCGGGCTTCCGAACTACGCCATCTATCTCTTCGCCGGCATTGTGTTGATCAACTTCTTTACTGAAGCTCTGGGTAATGCCTCGCGGTCCATTGTGGGAAATGGGGGTCTGATCAAGAAGATATACCTTCCCCGACAGCTCTTTCCGGTGGCCTCAGTATGGGTGTCCGGGGTCCACTTCGTTCCACAGATTCTGATTTTGGTGGTGGCCTGCCTGTTCAATGGGTGGCGGCCGAACTTACTACAGCTGGCGGCTGCAGTAGGCGGGTTCGCCATCGTGGCGTTATTGGCTACGGGACTTGGGCTCCTCTTCGGGGCGGTCAACGTGTATTTCCGTGACGCCGAGAACTTGGTAGATATGCTGCTCATGATTGCAACCTGGGCTTCGCCAGTTCTTTATTCATGGGTTATGGTCCGTGAACAGCTGGGCGAGACGTTCTTCAACCTCTATCAGTTGAATCCACTGACTGTGGGGGTTGAGACTTTCCACTACGCCTTCTGGCTCCCGACAACGGACGGCGCTGAAGCGATTCCTCCGCATTTGCTCTCACTTTGGCTTCCCATCGGCCTCGCCATTTCGGCAGTAGTCCTGCTGCTGGGCCAACTCGTTTTCCGCCGGCTTGAAGGCCGATTCGCGCAGGAGCTCTGAACCGTGGCAAACGCCATCGAAGTACGCAACATTTACAAGCGATTTGTCCTGCGCCATACACGCTCAATGAAGGAAGCGTTTGTGTGGCTGATCAAGGGCCGAAAGGGCGATCTCTCTGAGCGGTTCTACGCGCTCAAAGGGGTTTCCCTGGATGTGGAACAGGGCGAGACCGTTGCCTTGCTGGGACTCAACGGGTCAGGAAAGTCGACGCTGCTCAAACACATCTCCGGTGTCATGCGTCCTGATACCGGCACAGTGGCTACCCGGGGCAGGGTTGCGGGCCTGATTGAAGTAGGTGCCGGTTTCCACCACGACCTCAGTGGTCGTGACAATGTATATCTGAATGGCGCCATTCTCGGAATGACAGAGCAGGAGATCGACGAGAAGTTCGACTCCATTGTCGAGTTCTCCGAGATCGGTCAGTTCATTGACACGGAGGTCAAATTCTATTCGTCTGGCATGTACCTTCGTCTTGCCTTTTCTGTTGCTGTGCATACGGACCCGGAAGTCTTCCTCGTCGATGAGATCCTTGCGGTAGGGGATGAACCCTTCCAGAAGAAGTGCATCGACAAGATCAAGGAGCTTGCTGGTGAAGGCAAGACCCTGGTTGTCGTCAGCCACGATCTCGACCTCGTGTCTCGTATATGTGAACGCGGTGTCCTGCTGGAGCACGGAGAGATCATAATGGATGGTCCTGTGCTGGACGTAGTGGACCGCCTTCGAGGAAACAGCTAAAACCGGAGGCCTGCCCTCCTGGCAGGTTAGACAGCTGACGCAAAAAAAGAGGAACGGCCGGCATGAAGCCGACCGTTCCTTTTGCTGTCCTTAGATCAAGCTGGCGGTTACCGGGCTTCGCCGGATTCCAGCAGGGAGATCAGATAAGCGCCATAGCCGCTTTTAACAAGGGGCTCGGCGCGTTCGCGCAGTTCGTCATCGGAGAGGAAACCGAGGCGCCAGGATACTTCTTCCGGGGCTCCGATTTTCAGGCCCTGGCGGTGTTCAATGGTCCGGATGAAATTCGACGCGTCATTCAGCGAATCGAAGGTTCCGGTGTCGAGCCAGGCTGTGCCGCGCGGAAGGATATCGACACTGAGTTTGCCCCGCTCGAGGTACGTCCGGTTGACGTCTGTGATCTCAAGCTCACCCCGCGGTGAAGGCTTGAGATTGCGGGCGATTTCCACGACGTCGTTGTCATAGAAGTAGAGCCCGGGCACCGCGTAATTGCTCTTGGGGTGGAGGGGCTTTTCCTCAAGCGAGAGGGCTTTGCCGTCTGCGTCGAACTCAACCACGCCGTAGGCCTTCGGATCACTGACCCGGTAGCCAAACACCGCACCGCCGTCGATGTCCCTAAAACGGCGCAGCTGCGCTCCCATTCCCGGGCCGTAGAAGATGTTGTCGCCGAGCACGAGGGCGACCGGGCCGGTCCCGATGTGCTCGGCACCCAGGATGAATGCCTGCGCCAGCCCATCGGGAGAGGGCTGCTGAACGTAAGTCAGTGAAATGCCGAACTGGCTTCCGTCTCCCAGCAGGCGCTGGAACTGTTCAGCATCGTGAGGGGTGGTGACGATCAGAATGTCCCGAATCCCTGCCAGGATCAGCGTGGAAAGCGGGTAGTAGATCATCGGCTTGTCATAGACGGGCACGAGTTGCTTGCTGATGCCAAGAGTGATGGGATGCAGCCGGGAGCCGGTTCCTCCGGCCAGAATAATTCCACGCATGGCTCTAGTCTTTCCCGGGAGAGCGGTCTCGTCCAAATCCGGGTGCTCCGGGGCGTCGGGCGAATGTGGTGCGCAGCAGCTCGCCGGGCGTGCCGGCGGCGAATTCGGCCAGGCAGGCCGGGGCTATGTTGCCGCTGCGCGCGCCCGCAGCGAGTGCTGAGAGGGTCGGAACCCAACGATGGCCGGAGGAGAAGACGGCGTGGGCCTTGAGGAACTCCCGGCTGCGGGAATCCAACCGTTCGAAAAGCGTGTCAACCATTATCCGCCGCCAGCCGTAAGAGAGGTTCAGGCAGGCAGCGGCGACCTTGGCGGGTGAATGGCCGCCCTCGAACCGGTCAGCCAAGGCGCTGGCCCGCCTGATGCTTCGGAACGAGTTAAAGCCTCCTGCGGCTTCGCCGAGCACATTTGATCCGTGCTGCACATAGTCCTGGACGATGTCGTCCACAACCAGCACCGAGCCGGCAGCGCCTGCGCAGGCTGCCAGCCAATGGTCATGGACCTCTGTCACGGTGTTGAGCCGGGGAAAGGGCAGTGCGAGGTCCAAGAGGTCCCGCCGGAAAACGGTCTGCCCGCCGGTCACCTGGTTTTGCGCGATGAGATCAGTGAAGGGGACGTTGCGCCTGCTGGTGGAGGCGGCGATGACGCGTCCGGAGCCTGCCTCGACTACGCGGGCCTGCCCGGAGACCAGCTGGTGTTCTTCTAAATGAGGCAGCAGCCGTTCGAGCTTCTCCGGGTACCAGTAGTCATCCTGGTCTGACAGTGCGGCCCACCGGGCATGCGCGGGAACATGGGAAAGCACCCGTTCGAAGTTGCCGTAGAAACCGAGCCGGTCGCCGAAGCCAAGCACATGGAAGCGCGGATCATCCAAAACCTCCGCCACGAAGCTGCGGATCGGCTCCGGATCCCCGTCGACGGAGATTAGGCAATCGAAGTTTGCGTGGGTCTGTTTCTGGATGGACTCGAGCTGGGTGCGGAACAGGTCCAGGTTGGGCTGGTATGCCGCCATGGCGACGACTCCGTAGGGGCCGGAGGCTTTGGTGCCGGATGTGGAATGCGCGGGGTTGCTCACGGCTTTTTGGGCTCCTCGTAGGATTCTTCGGTGGATGTGGTCTCTGCGGCCCCGGGCCCGGGAGATGTCCCGCTGCCGTGGTTCAGGCCCGTGAAGTAACGGCGGAGGACCAGCATCTGGTATCCGGCCACAACGAGTTCGCCTGCCGCGACGGCCCATGCGACACCGGTGCCGCCAACAAATAGGCCCAGGACCACCATGAGGATGATGTTCAGCCCGGCCCCGATGGCGGTGGACTTGGCCAGTTCACTGCCCTTGCCTATGGGAATAAGGCAGGCGAGTCCGATGATCTGGGCAATGATCACCCCACCGAAAATAATGCCGAAGGGGACACTGAGGCTGAAACCGACCGACAGGCGTCCGGCGGAAAGCAGTCCTGACGCCCAGGGAATAACAAGGGCAAGCGCCGCTCCGCCGCCAAGCCCTAGCAGGGGTGCCAGCTTTGCGGCTTTACGTATGCGCGCGTCTTGATGCGATGGCCCCATTTCGGGGATCCACCCCTGGATGACCTGCAGAACCGGTCCGAAACCGGCGACGCCGTAGCGGAAGAGCTTGTCTGCCAAGGCGTAGACCGGCAGAAGGGGAGGGGCCAGCAGGGTGACTGCGATGATTGGGCCGTTGCTGTTGATGCTGCCCGTCCCGGCAGCAATCACGCCATGCCACTGGGATTTCAGCCGCCGCATGGCCGGCCCCAGGCGCAGCGACGGGCGCAGTGGTTCCGCGGAGTCGTATCGGAAGACGACGACGGCGCTGCCTGCCACGGCGATCAGGTTGAAGACCAGCTGGCAGGTGACATAGACCCAGACCTCCGGGATGAAGATCGTGGCGATTACGCCCGCGACGGTCCCCAGCCCCTGCGGGAGCACATCGAAAGCAAAAAGCCGCCATGGCTTGGACTGCCCGACAAAAAACCACGAGGCTCCGAGGAAGGGCATGAGATAGGCCAGGGCTGCAATGCCGGCAGCCACTGGATCGATCGAGGAGATAAGTCCAACAACCGCGATCAGCGGAACGGCGGCGAAAAGGAAAAGCCAGGCCCTGCTCACCAGTGAATTGGCGTACAGCATTGGGCGTTCGGGCGCCGGTGTACCGGCAGTCAGGGCCGCCCCCACCGTTCCCCAGCCAAATGCAACCAGGATGCCGAAAATTGCGGCGGCGGCCATGGCCACCGCGAGCTCGCCCCAGGCCTGGGCACCGAGGTTCACGATGACGAACGGAATCGCGATCAGGCTGACGGCGGTGGAAAAGGCCAACGAGACGGCAAACCCGCCCAGTCTCCGGACTAGGCTGGTTGGCTTGTTTTGCGCCACGAAGGTTCTCCCATGACTCGATGAGGTCCGCATCACTACGCCGGTGTCGGATGCGGGGGGACCGGCAGCAGGCCGATTCCCGCTCCCAGCAAGTTTAGTTGATCGCCCTGTGCGCCCGGGACGCTTCCGCACCCGTTGAGGCCAGCCGGAGAGATGACACGGGGCACAGGAGTGCGGACTGGGTTAACTGCGAACCCGGTAGGCTGGAGCCATGCAGAAACTTCTGGTGACCGGCGGTGCCGGCTTTATTGGTTCAAACTTTGTGCACTACGCCTTGGCCAACACTGGCGCGTCCATCACTGTCCTCGACAAGTTGACGTATGCAGGAAACCTGGCTTCGCTGCAGAGGCTGCCGGAAGATCGTTTCACCTTCGTTGAAGGCGACATCTGCGATGCTGACCTGGTTGACCGCCTTGTGGGGGAGTGCGACGTCGTTGTCCACTACGCAGCAGAGTCGCACAACGATAACTCGCTGCACGATCCCCGGCCGTTCCTGGATACGAACATCATCGGCACCTACACCCTGATCGAAGCGGCCCGGAAACATGGCACCCGCTTCCACCACATCTCTACGGACGAGGTCTACGGCGACCTTGAACTGGATGATCCGGAGCGGTTCACGGAGAAGACGCCGTACAACCCCTCCAGCCCTTACTCCTCCACCAAGGCCGGCTCTGACCTTTTGGTGCGTGCCTGGGTTCGCTCCTTCGGCCTGCAGGCAACCATCAGCAACTGCTCAAACAACTACGGCCCCTACCAGCACGTGGAGAAGTTCATTCCCCGGCAGATCACCAACGTGATCGACGGCATCCGACCCAAGCTCTACGGCGCCGGAGAGAACGTCCGCGACTGGATCCACGCCAACGACCACTCCTCTGCTGTCCTGCGGATCATCGAAAAGGGCGAGATCGGGCAGACCTACCTGATCGGCGCCGACGGCGAGAAGAACAACAAGGAAGTCATCGAGCTCATCCTCAAGCACATGGGCCAGCCAGCTGATGCCTATGACCAGGTCATCGACCGTCCCGGCCACGACCTGCGCTACGCCATCGATTCCACCCGGCTGCGCACGGAGCTGGGCTGGAAACCGCAGTTCTCGAACTTCGACCAGGGTATCGAGGACACGATCCGCTGGTACCGCGAGAATGAGGCCTGGTGGCGCCCGCAGAAGGCGGAAACGGAAGCCAAGTACAAGGTCCAGGGCCAGTAATACGATGGTGGAATTCTCCAAGCCCCTGACCAGCCACGAAACCCCGATCCCCGGCGTCGTCCTGTATGACCTTCCGGTCCACGGTGATAATCGGGGCTGGTTCAAGGAAAACTGGCAGCGCGAGAAGATGCTGACACTGGGACTTCCGGACTTCGGACCGGTACAGAACAACATCTCGTTCAACGAAAGCGCCGGGACCACACGCGGGATCCACGCCGAGCCGTGGGACAAGTACATCTCTGTGGCCACCGGACGGATTTTCGGGGCCTGGGTCGACCTGCGGGAGGGACCCAGCTTCGGCACCGTGTTTACGGCCGAACTGGATCCCAGCCAGGCCATCTTCATTCCCCGGGGCGTGGGCAACGCCTTCCAGACTCTGGAAGACAACACCGCCTACACCTATCTGGTCAACGACCACTGGAGCGCGGATGCACAGGGGCAGTACACATTCCTGAACCTTGCAGACGAGACAGCGGGGATCGCCTGGCCTATCCCACTGGAGAAGGCCGAACTCTCGGACAAGGACAAGGGTCATCCGCGCCTGGCGGACGTTGTTCCGATGGAGCCGAAAAAGATTCTGGTCCTCGGCGCCGACGGTCAGCTCGGCAAGGCACTGCGGAAGGCCTACGACGGCGAAACTGCTGTGGAGTTTGCGGGCCGCAGCGAGTTCGACCTTGCTGATCCGGCCTCGTTCGAGCGGAACTGGAAGAACTATTCAGCCGTCATCAACGCTGCAGCCTACACCGCTGTGGACAAGGCCGAAACGGCCGAGGGGCGACGCGCCGCCTGGGAAATCAATGTCAGCGCAGTGGCCCGCCTGGCCCGGGTCGCCGTCGAAAACCGGCTGACGCTTGTCCATGTCTCCAGTGACTACGTTTTCGATGGAACTGAAGCCGTGCACACTGAGGACGAACCGTTTTCACCGCTGGGAGTCTACGGACAGACCAAAGCTGCAGGTGATGCCGTGGTCTCGGTAGTCCCGCAGCACTACATCGTCCGCACCAGCTGGGTGATCGGCGAGGGCAGCAACTTTGTCCGCACCATGGCCTCCCTTGCCGGACGGGGTGTGAAGCCCGCAGTGGTCAATGACCAAATCGGACGGCTCAGCTTTACAGCTGACCTGGCCGCCGGAATCCGGCATTTGCTCGCGGTCAAGGCACCGTTCGGCACGTATAATCTCAGCAATACCGGAGAACCGGAGAGCTGGGCCGGCATTGCAGCATCGGTCTACCGCCTTTCCGGCGGGAGCGCGGACGCGGTCACCGGTGTCAGCACTGAGGAGTACTTCAAGGGCAAGGACGCTGCGCCGCGGCCGATGAACAGTGTCCTGGACCTGCAGAAGCTGGAAGCTGCCGGATTCACCCCCGCTGATTCGGCTGCGCGACTGACGGACTACGTGTCCGGGACGGACAAATGACAGATTCCCGTTCCACGGTTGGGATCTACATCCCGTTCTGGGGCGAGCTGGCATACCTGCGTACCGCCGTGGAAAGCGTGCAGGCCCAGACAGATCCGGATTGGACTCTGACCGTTGTCAATGACGCACATCCGGACCGCTCCGTAGACGCCTATTTCCAGACGCTTGAAGACTCGAGAATCAGGTACATCCGCAACGAAACCAACTGCGGGATCACGGAGAACTTCCGGCGCTGCGTCCAGATGGCCACGGAGCCGCGGATTGTGGTGATGGGCTGCGATGATTTCCTGCTGCCCGGCTACGTCGAGGTTGTCCGGAGAGCGCACGCAGAATTCCCGGGTGCGGGGCTCATCCAGCCCGGTGTCCAGGTGGTTGACGAAGAGGGACGGACCGTCTCTACCCTCGTGGACAATGTGAAGCAGAAGCTGATGCGTCCGCGGCACAGCACGCCCGCCCTCCTGGGCGGAGACAAACTGGCTGCGAACCTGATGCAGGGCAACTGGCTGTACTGGCCTTCACTGGCATTTCGCCGTGAAACCATCCAGGCACACGATTTCCGTGATGAGTTCGCGGTCATCCAGGATCTGGCGCTCATCATGGACCTCCTGTTGGACGGGGAAGAGCTGCTGTTGGTCCCCGAAACGGTATTCGCCTACCGGCGGCACAGTTCCAGTGCCTCGTCGCTGGAACTCATCAACGGATCCCGCTTCGAAGGTGAGCGCAGGTTCTTTGCGCTGGCGGGTTCGCTCGCCACAGCCAAAGGCTGGAACCGGACCCGGACCGCAGCACGGATGCATCTGACGTCCCGCATTCATGCCCTGGTTCTGCTGCCGGCTACGCTGGCCCGCCGCGACATGCCGACCGTCCGGCGGATCCTTCGGCACAGCTTCGGCAGCTAGCGCCACAACTGCACGGCTCCTACCGGGACTCCGGACGCACACCTGCAGAAAAGGCAAAGTCCCGTGAAATGCCCTAGCCGGGCGGTTCACGGGACGTTGCCCGTTCGGGGCTTACCCCTAAGGGCAGCCGATGAAGCGGTACAGTGACGCCTCTCCGACATTCGCAACCTTTTCGAAGTCGGAATCTCCTTCGAGGTCTTCGATTCCGGGGTATCGGTGGTCCCCGCCATGAACCTCGCGCGTACCGAAATCAAGCACGTAGCTGACCTTTGTGTCTGCAACGGCATCACAGACTTCCGGCATGGAATCGGCGTCCTTGAGCGATTCGTCCACAACGCTGCCCTCAGGGCTGGTGTTGGAGAGTGTGTGCTTGTACGTGGTGTCCCGGCCAGAGAACGCGTAGGCAAGTGCGGCGCCCGTCCAGGGGTTGACCGCAATGACTGCGTCCTCAGGAGTCAGCTGGTCCAGCTGGTTGAGGAGCTCCAGTTCATCGGTTGAAACCAATGCGGAGTCTGGAGTGACCAAGTAGTTGGCCCGCCCGCTCTCAACCGCGGTTTCCATACTGGCACGCTGCGTTAGTGGAAATAGGACCAGCACGGCAACCAGGCCCAGGGCAATTGGAGCAGCTGCCTGCAGCGGTGCGGGTATGCCTTTCCTGGCCGAAAGCCAGGACCTCAGGGCGAGGTCCACGGGCGCGAGCAGGAGCTGCAGTCCGAGAATGGCCAGCGGCGCGCCTATCAGCGGCAATATGGCAGCCAGCCGATATGAGTCGTTGTACCAGACCCCGGTGGCGAACATTCGGGAGTCACTGATGGGGTACCCGGCGGCGATGACGAAGAGCCAGATGCTCAGGAAATAGGCGCCGGCGACCCACAGAAGCCTGGGCGTGCGGAAACATTGGATGATCCCCAGCAGGACCAGGAAGCTGATGACCAGCGCCATGGGCCGTCCCAAAGGAGCGTTGAGGATGGCTTCGCCGAATGCCTGTGCGGGCATTTCCACACGGTCCCAGAAAGCGGCTGCTTCGGGCGGCCGGATAACCTTCCAGAGGGTCAGGAAGATGGCCGCCGAGGCGACCGCAGCTGCAGTCGCAAGAGTAAACGCAGGCCAGCGGGCCCCAGTGGAGCGGAGAGCGGCCATCCCCCGGATGTAAGCCGATATAACGACAGGAACTCCGAGGACAAGCAGGGTCATGATGCCGTTAGGATGGGCGATCGCCACACCAGGCAAAGTCAGCACGGCCAAGACGAGCGCTTGGAGCATTCCTATCCCAGGAAACGGTGCCTGCCGGAGGATGATCGCTACGACCATAAGCGCCGCCGGGACCATGGCGAAGGAAAGCACGTTCGGATAGAGGACACCGAAGTCCAGCAGGAGAATGGGGAAGGCGGAGAAGCTGCCGATCAGGACCCCGGACCCCAGGATCGTAGCGGGAGCGAGTTGAGCCAGCCGACGGGCAGCGAACAGGACGCTGAGCGGCCAGACCGCGGCGGAAACGGCGATGGCACCGGCGGTCGTAGCTGCTGTGATGGGGGCGCCCGAAAGCTGGACTATTAGGGCGATCAACCCATGCCAGGCCGCGGGGTAGAAGTACGCCGGCTGATCGGCGGTGGTCATAGATGTCAGCGTTAGCGAGGATGCGCTGCCTGTATCCAGGACATAGCGGACCGCGTTGAGGTGGAAGACATTGTCAAAAGTCTGAGAAAATTTCTCGGGGGCGCCGATGACATGCACTACCTGCCAGCCGATCAACAGGAAAGCGACGGCGGCGGCACCGAACCATGGGAGCTGCTGGCGAAGCGAGCCTCCTCTATTTACAGCGGTCCGGCGGCCGCTGGGGCGGCGGAATCTCATGAGCAGGAAGCAGGCCGCGGCAACGAGCACCGTCAACACAATCAGCGGCAGTACGCTCCACGGTATGCCTAGCATCGGCGCAGCGACGGCGCTGATGCTGATCATCGTGACCGTGATCAGGGGCGCGATGGCGACTGCATCGAATATCCGCAGCCGCAGGGCCAGCCCGACCGCCAGCCCAGGAACGATGAGCAGCGCCAAGCTGATCAGTATGGTGGGAACGGCCGCTAGCCAATCCATATACGTGAAATCCTCCGGTGTGTAGGCATGGCTGCAAGGCCCCGCCAATTCTAGCCTTTCACCAGCCGGACCGCCGACTCATCGACGCGGCGGCAAACTGGCGGGTAAGGGGGGAGTTCTATAGCCTGTAGCTACTATGCATATACGTGGCGGAGCGGATCCCGCGCCCGAGCCCGGGAAAACCCGGCCGCAGCAGCACACCGGTCACCGGATGGAACACCGGGCCGGAGCGTCAATCAAAAAGACCAATACCGGGGCTGTGGTCACCGCATACCGGCCTCCGGTTGAGCTTCCCGCCCGGGTAGGGAAAATGCTGGATCACTTTGCTGCGGTGACCGTTGTCGATGACGGCTCCGGTGCCGGCAGTGTAGTGCTGGATGCATGCCGTGAACTCGGTGCCCAAATTGTGCGGCTAGACACCAATTCTGGGATCGGGCTCGCCTTGAACGCCGGCATTTCTGCGCTGCGGGCCCAACACCCTGCACTGGACTTTATCGTTTCGTTCGACCAGGATTCCGAGCCTCCGGCTAGCATCCTGGATCACTTTGAGCAGGCCCGGCTAGCGGCGGAATTGGACGGTCTTACCGTTGGCTCCGTCAGCCCCGGAAGTGTGTCCGGCAGCCGTGTAATCAGCTCCGGAGGCGGCGGTGCTTATGCTGAAGTCCGCGAACCGATCCAATCGGGCCTCCTGGTCCCGGTGGACGTGCTCGACGATGTAGGCGGTTTTGATGAAGGTCTTTTCATAGATGGGGTGGACACCGATTTTTATTGGCGGCTGCAGGATGCCGGGCTGACAGCGGTATCAGCACCGGACGTTGCCCTGGAACACGCTTTGGGCCAGCGCCAGCAGGCCAGGCTCTTCGGCGTGCCGGTTCGGTTGCCGTCCGGACCGCTGATGCTGATGCAAAGCGCACCGTTCCGCTACTACTACATCGGCAGGAACCGCGTGCATCTGCTACGGCGTAACCTCCGCTCCCACCCCGGGTGGATGCTCCGGGGATTGGGTCTGGACCTCCGCCACATCGGCCTGGTGGTGCTGCTCGGAAGCAGCCGCCGCCAGCGTCTGCGGTATTTTGTAAGAGGGGTCATCGATGGCCTGCGGGGTCAAACCGGTAAGGTTCGCGATGCTAAGTAATGAAAGTCGGTGGAGCCCTCGTGACAAATCAGCATACTGAACCAGTGCAGAACGGGTATGGAGTGCGCGTGGAGAACGCAGACGAACAAGTGTCAGACCGGCTGCTGGTCATCATGCCGGCCTGGAACGAAGCTGCATCCGTAGGGAATACGGTCGCAGAAGTCATCCGTGCCGTTCCAAACTGCGATGTCCTGGTTGTGGATGACGGCTCAACTGATAAGACCGCAGACCTCGCTGAAGCCGCGGGCGCCACAGTGCTGCGCCTGCCATTCAACCTGGGGGTTGGCGGGGCCATGCGGGCAGGCTACAAGTACGCTCACCGGTGGAAGTATGCCAAAGCGATACAGGTCGATGCGGACGGGCAGCATGATCCCAAGGATCTCGTCAACGTAGTCAAGGGCCTGTCCGACGCCGACATTTCCATCGGCGCCCGTTTCGCGGACAAAGGCAATTACGAAGTGCGTGGCCCGCGGAAATGGGCCATGGTGTTCCTCGGTTGGGCCATATCAAGAATTGCCAAGACGCGCCTTACCGATGTGACCTCCGGGTTCCGTGCTGCCAACGCCAGGGCCATCGCCCAGTACTGCGAACATTATCCGGCGGAATATCTGGGCGACACGATTGATTCGCTGGTGGTCGCGGTCCGCTCCGGGCTGACTGTTACCCAGGTCCCGGTTGAAATGCGTCCGCGGCAGGGCGGGCAGCCCAGTCACAACCCAGCGAAGGCCGCCCTCTATCTAGGCCGCAGCGGATTTGCCCTGTTAATCGCCATGACGCGTAAAAAGACCGGCGTGACGAATCCTGAAGGACCTGCGAAATGACGAACACAGTGCTGCCGTTTATCCTTGCGTTCGTCGTCGTAGGTGCTGTTGTCTGGCTGCTCCGGCAGCGCAAGCTCCGTGAAAAGTACGCTGTGCTCTGGATACTGGTGGGGGTTGTAACCCTGGTCCTTGCCGGCTTCCCCCAGCTGCTGAACTGGGCCGCGGAACTGACGGGGTTCGCCCTGCCCTCCAACCTTCTCTTTATGCTGGCAATATTCCTGCTGATGGGTGTGTGCCTGCACCTCTCCCTGGAGATCTCCGTCGTCGAAGATGAAACGCGGGCGCTGGCTGAGGAAGCAGCGATCCTCCGCAGCCAGCTGGACCTGCTGCAGAACGACGTCAACGTCCTTCTGGCGGAACGAACCACGGCGCCGGGATCCACGGAGCGCGGGAAGGGTGCAGACGGACGGCCCGAGGACTGCTCATGAGCTCCGAGGTGCGTGCAAGCGTCTGTATGGCGGCCTACAACGGTGAGCGTTTCATCGGTGAACAGATCGAATCGATCCTCGCTGATCTCGGTCCGCAGGATGAACTGATAGTCGTGGATGATAAGTCCACGGACGGAACCGCCAATCTTGTGGCCTCCTTGGGGGACCCCCGCATCCGGCTGGTCCGTTCCGAGACCAACGAACGCTATGTGCGGACCTTCGGTAAGGCCGCTGGTCTAGCCCGTGGTGACTACATTTTTCTGGCTGACCAGGACGATCTCTGGGTTCCGGGACGGACTTCGCGCATGATTGATGCGCTGGGCAAGACAGCCATGGTCGCAGGAAACGTCGCGCTCTTTGGTGGACCGGAAGAGAGCGCGCCCTGGTCGCTGCGTGCCAGCGACTCCGGGCGCAGGCTGGCAAATATCACGGGGGTGATGGTCGGTTACCGGCCGTACTACGGCTGTGCCATGGGCTTCCGCCGGGACTTCGCCGACGTAGTGCTGCCGATGCCCGCCTTCCTGTACGAGTCACACGACCTCTGGATGGCCCTGGCAGGCAACCTCGCCCGTGAAATGACACACCTGGAGGAGCCCGTCCTCTATCGCCGCCTTCACGAGGACAACGAAACGCCGCGTCACTGGCGCCGCCTGGATCGGATACTCAAAGCCCGGTGGATGCTCCTCCGCGCACTCTTCACCGCCTCACGCAGACTCCGGAACCGCACTGCCTGAATCCGAAGTGCCTGTCGCCGCAGAGAGAGTAACGCAGGACAAAATCCCCGGCTAAGCACCGGGCCGGAATACAATAAAGCCCCGGCGAACGGTTCGTGGACCGCCCGCCGGGGCTTTGTTGTTGATCCCGGCTAGCGGGTGACCCCCACGGACGTTCCCTGGCCGCGGGCCCAGCTTCCGGTGATCGGGCGGTCTCCGGCGTTGCCAAAGGCAAATGTGCTGTTGGCGACCGGACGCAGGTTGCTGTTACTCAGGTGCCAGGTGTTGCCACGCTGGACTCCCACCGTGGTGTTGCCGTCATTGTTCCAGTCTCCGGCCACTGCATTGTCTCCGGCGTTCCCATAGAGGAAGGACCCAGCAACCGTGGGGCGGATGTTGCTGTTGGACAGGTAGAACCGCTTCGCTGGGCCTTCCGCGCGGGCAACACCCAGTGTGTCATAGCCATCGCCGTCCCAGTCGCCCACCAGCGCGACGTCCGTGCTGTCGCCGAAGGCAAAAACGCCGTCGGCCATGCCGCTCGTGTTCCGGTTTTTCAGGTACACCATGCCCTGGCGGAAAACACCGATTGTGTCCTTGCCGTCTCCGTCCCAGTCACCACAGATCGGCTGGTCCCCGGGGTCGCCGTAGCTCAGTTCAGTAACCGTGGAATTTCCGGTGAGGCTGTTGCGGATATACCACGTGCCGTTACGGAACGCCGCGGGCGTAGCTGTGCCGTCGCCGTCCCAGTCGCAGGTGAGGAACTGGTCACTGGAATTGCCGTAGGCAAGTCCCGTTACCGGATTGCCGCGGTAGTAGAGCTGGCCCGGCTGAATGACGCTGGTCTGCCGTGCGAAGCTGCGCAGTTGCTGCAGAGATCCGTTGTAAACGTTGGAGTCGCCCGGGAACGGCCCGGTGCTGCTGTACTGCCACAGGGTGTAGTTTCCCCAGCCGCTGGGCAGGGCGCCCGCGGCGGTGGTGTTGTAGGAGGCAATGTGCAGGGGCTGGTTGGCGAAGGCTGAACTGTTTCCGGTGCAGGTGCGCCACCAGTCCGTGGTGGTGTAGATCATCGGCAGCCGGCCGGTGCGGGCGGCCAAGGTGTTGGAGAAATCGCGGATCCAGCCAACCATCTGGTCTGCGGACATGCTGTAACAGGTGTTGCCCAGCTCTGGGTAGGGATTGTATTCAATGTCCAGGAGCGGGGGCAGGGTATTTCCGTCCGCGCTCCAACCCCCGCCGTTGTCCACAAAATAGTTCGCCTGCACGGCACCGCTGGAGACGTTGGGGATGGCGAAGTGGTACGCGCCCCGCACCATACCGACAGAGCCTGCGCCGTTGTACTGGCTGGAGAAGAGCGGGTTCTTGTACGAGGTGGCTTCCGTTGCCTTCGCATAGGCGAACCGGGCGCCTTGATTCCAGGCAGCACCCCAGTTCACCGATGGCTGGTGGCTGCTGACGTCCATACCCTGCAGCCCGGAGGGCTGCCAGGTTGCAGCCAGTGAAACGGACGTTTCCTCCTGGCTGTATAAAGCAGCGGCGGGAGCGCCTGCATGGGGGGCGTCTGCGGCTGCCGGGTCCGCATCGGCTGCTTCGGGGGGCGACGCGAGGTCAGGGTCCGCGATGCCCTCCTCAATCAGCTCCTGCTCGGCGTCCAGACGGAGCTTCGTTTCTTCGGCTCCTGCCTGCTGGGGATCCTGAGTCTCTTCGATTCGTTCCAGGCCCTGGCCCATCTTGGCGCCAAGAATGCCGATAATTTCTTCCAGATCCTCTTCACTCAGGCTGGAAGGATCAACGGGGTGAATCGGTTCAGGCTCCGGCGGCAGTCCTGGAGCCGCAGTATCCGATGGTGGCGGCTCGGCCATGCCAGGCGATGATTCAACGGCAGGAGACTGTTCGGGGGCAGGGTCCGGTGGAGTCTCCGGGGTGTCTTCAATGCTGTTCCCGGGCGCTTCAGATTCCAGAGAAGGGGCAATCCCGCTGTTCTCCCCTTCAACGGGAGAAGCTGGAACCTCCGCAGCATCCGAGGGAAGAACCACTCCGTAAGCCGGGGCGGCCGAGACGCTAATGGCCATAGCGAGGACGATGGCCGCAAAGGGCCTGATCTTACTTGATGTCACTGGATCTCCAGGATGCGAATGAGCGTCGTTGACACTGAATGTCTGCACAAAGACTATCGGAGCCGGTGTTGCAAGTGTTGCAAATGTGATTCTGGAGCGTAGTCGACGTCTGCCCAAATGTAACCCCAACCGCTCTCCGAGCTTGGCCACTTTCCACAATGTTTTCTGTACTCTCGCCAGCAGGGACGAAATCTCCTATCCTCACCCCCAACGGCCGCGAGGGCCGGTCAGATCAGTCTCGTTGCCGCAGCCTCCAGCTGCGGAGAGCCCGGGGGAGCGCCATGGATGCTGTGCGTATTGTCGAGGATGAGGTCCGCGAGCTCATCCGCGTGCGTGGGCTGGATCCGGTGCAGCAGGTTCCCGAGGTCCGTCGGCTGGTCGAGGCCGCCGTCCAGGACTACGACGAACGCTCCCTCCTCGGATCTCTGCCGGCTCTGGGTCAACTGGACAAGGCACGGAAAAGGGTATTCGACGCCGTCGCCGGGTATGGCCCCCTGCAGCCGCTGCTGGACGATCCGACTGTGGAAGAGATTTGGATCAATTCCCCTGGCGAGGTCTACGCTGCACGCGGCGGACGCTCGGAACTGACGGCACTGACACTCACCGCCGAACAGGTCCGGGACCTCGTGGAGCGGATGCTGAAGTCCTCGGGCCGCCGCCTGGATCTGTCCTCACCGTTCGTGGACGCGTCCCTTCCTGACGGGTCCCGCCTGCATGTGGTGATTCCAGACATCACCCGCAGGCACTGGGCTGTCAACATCCGCAAGTTCATCGTCCGGGCCAGCCGCCTGGAGCATTTGGTGGAGCTGGGATCCCTCACGCCTCAGGCAGCACGGTTCCTTTCTGCTGCCGTCTCCGGTGGCCTGAATATCCTGGTCTCAGGCGCCACCCAAGCCGGAAAAACCACTCTCCTCAACTGCCTGGCCGCATCCATCGGTGCCAGGGAACGGGTGGTGACTGTGGAGGAGATCTTCGAGCTGCAGCTGCCCCTGCGCGACGTCGTAGGACTGCAGTGCCGTCAGGCGAACCTGGAAGGAACAGGGGAGATCCCGCTGCGCCGCCTGGTGAAGGAAGCGCTGCGGATGCGGCCCGACCGCCTGATCGTGGGAGAAGTACGCGAGGCCGAAAGCCTGGATATGCTGATCGCCCTGAACTCCGGGCTCCCTGGGATGTGCACCGTCCATGCCAACAGCGCGCACGATGCCGTCACGAAAATTTCCACTCTCCCGCTGCTTGCCGGCGCGAACATCTCCAGTGCCTTCGTGGTTCCCACGGTGGCCTCGTGCATTGATCTAGTGGTGCACTGCGTCCGCAATCCCACCGGACGCAGAGAAGTCGCGGAGATTCTGGCTCTAGGCAGGCGCGTGGAAAATGGCGTCATTGAGTCTTCACTGGTCTTTCAACGGGAGGACGGCCGCCTGGTGCCCAGCCTCACGTCGCTTCCGTCACCGGAGAAGTTTGCCCGCGCCGGGATGAACCTCACAGAGCTGCTGGAGCCGGCAGCATGAGCACTTTTGCAGGACTAACACTGGGCACCGGACTGTTCCTCATCTGGTGGTCCTGCTGGGCGCTGCCGCCCCGTGCCGTGAAGCCGCCGCGCCGGGGGAAACTCGGGGAGCTGCTGGCAGCCTCGGGAGTGTCTCGCGTGACTCCGGCGGGGCTCATTGCCAGCAGCGCGGCCTTTGGGACCCTGGTTCTGCTGGTGGGATGGCTGCTGACAGGGTCACTGACCATCGGCAGCTGCTTCGGTTTGTTTGCCTGTGCCGTTCCAATCACCGCAGTGCGCTGGCAGGCACGGAAGCGCTCCGCATCGCTGATCGAGCTTTGGCCGGACGCTGTGGACCATCTGCGTTCAGCAATCCGAGCGGGCCTGTCCCTGCCCGAAGCGCTGATCCAGCTGGGGGAGAACGGGCCGGCGGAACTACGGGAGCCGTTCCGCGAATTCGGGGCGGACTACCGGGCAAGAGGTAACTTCGACGACGCTCTGGGCAATCTCAAGGAGAGGCTGGCCGATCCGGTTGGCGATCGGATCGTGGAGGCCCTGCGCATCACGAGGCAAGTCGGCGGATCCGACCTGGGGCGGCTCCTGGGGACCCTCGCTGAGTTCCTGCGCGAAAACGCCAGGACCCGGAGCGAGCTCCTCGCCCGCCAATCCTGGACGATCAACGCTGCCCGGCTGGCAGTGGCGGCACCATGGATCGTCCTGATGCTGATGGCAAGCCGGCCCGAAGCCGTGGCCGCCTACAACACTGCCGCTGGGGCGGTCGTCCTCATGTCCGGAATGGTGATTTCCGTTGCCTGCTATCGTCTTATGCTGCGCATCGGCGCCCTGCCGGCTGACGAAAGGGTACTGCGGTGAGCGCGGCTTGGCCGGGGGTGTTCCTTTGCGGAGCCGGACTTGGAATCGGTTTATGGCTCGCCGTGGTGCGGCTGCCCTTCCTCCGGCCGCGGACCTTTGCCGACCGGATCGCCCCGCAGCTGCGCTCCGGTGCCCATGGCTCGCGCCTGCTCAAGCCCGCAGACGTTACTCCCTTCGGACCACTTGAACGTATCTTCCGTCCGGTCCTCCGCGACCTGGTCCTGAAACTGAACCGCCTCAACCCGGCTGCCGCGGCTCTGCACCAGCGGCTGGAGCGATCGGGAAAGGGGCTGACCGTCCTGGAGTTCCGCTCTGAGCAGCTGCTCTACTCCGGGGGAGGTCTGCTCCTTGGCGGGGCGGGTGCCGTGTGGCTGGCAGCGAACGGAAAGGTGTCGGTGCCTGGCGCAGCGGTGCTGACGCTCGCCGGAGGGCTCCTCGGGTACCTGCTGCGCGACTACCTGCTGACCCGCGGGGTTGCCCGGCGTGAAGCCCTGATGCTGGCCGAGTTCCCCAGCCTGGCCGAAATGATGGCCCTGGCCGTTGGCGCGGGGGAAAGCGCCGGCGGGGCGTTGGAACGGATCACCAGGACTGCGCATGGAGAGCTGGCTGGGGAATTCGAAAAGGTCTTGGCGGAAACCCGTTCCGGGGTCCCGCTGCTGGCTGCCCTGGCTCATCTCTCGAAGCGGACGCAGCTGGCGCCGCTGGCCCGGTTTGTGGACGGAATCTCAGTCGCCATCGAACGCGGAACCCCGCTCGCGGACGTTATGCGCGCCCAGGCACAGGACGTCAGGGATCTCGCGAAACGCGAACTCATGGAAGAAGCCGGAAAGAAGGAAATCGCGATGATGGTGCCGTTGGTTTTCGGAGTGCTTCCGCTCACCGTTCTGTTCGCCATTTTCCCGGGCCTTGCCCTGCTGAAGCTTGGACTCTGACGGCCATCCCGCCGCTGCTCATCGCCACCTCAAGAAACGAAAGAAAGGGTTCCAATGCAACCTCGATCCCAGCTCCGCACCTTTTCATCCCGGCTTGCCGTCCGACTGCAGTGCAGGCTGCTGGTGGCTCTCTTACCGGACAAAACGGACCGGGAACGCGGGGACGTTCCCGGTTGGGTGATGATCACATTGATGTCGGCGGTCCTGGTCGCTGCCATTCTCGCGGTCGCCCAGGCACAGCTCTTGGAACTCTTCCAATCCGCCATTGACCAGGTACGCCGGTAGCCGGGAGTGCGGTGTGGCCGGCTGCTGGGCCCGGAAGGACAGGCCGGCCACCGAATCCGGGCGCTTGGATGAGACCGGTTCAGCAGTGGTGGACTTCGTGCTGATCGGAGCCCTCCTGACAGTGATCGTTGTTGCGGTGATCCAACTGGCCCTGGTGCTGCACGTCCGCAATACGCTCATCGATGCGGCGGCGTCCGGCGCCCGGTACGGCACGCTGGCTGACCGCAGCCCGGAGGAGGGAGTGGAACGCACCCGGAACCTCATCTCGGGCACACTGTCTCCGGGCTTCGCCGAGGAAGTGACTTTCACGCGCTTGGGGGAGGGCGGAGCATCCATGCTCCAAATCCGGGTAGCTGCACCACTGCCGGTGATCGGACTCATCGGACCCAGCGGCGGGCTGGAGGTGACCGGGCATGCTTACTGGCCTGACGCGGAGGATTAGAGCTGCCGCCGCTGATGACGGCCATGAGCGGGGGAGCGCCGTCGTTGAGTTCGTCTTCCTCGGTGTCCTGCTGCTGGTTCCGCTGATCTATCTCATCGTGGCCGCCGGCCAGGTCCAGGGCGCGGCCTACGCAGTGGTGGGTGCCGCTGACCATGCAGCGAAGGTGTACGCCGCTGCCGGGCCGGACGGCAGCCCTGAAGCACAGGCCCGTGCAGCGGCCGAACTCGCGCTCTCCGACTTTGGCTTCGACGGTCCGGAACTGGAGATGGTTGTCTCCTGTTCAGCTGCGTGCCATGCCCCGGGATCGACAGTCACCGTGACCGTGGCCTTCGACGTTCCCCTGCCCGCAGCCGCCTCCATCCCTGGTCTGGACATGGCTCCGGTCCGGGTCGATGCAACCTCCATGCAGACGGTGGAACGGTTCGGATGACGGCCAAACAAATGAAAACGAGAGCACTGGCTGCCGAGCATGAAGCCGGACAGGTGGGTGTGCTGATCATCGGCTATGTCCTGCTGGCCCTGCTGGTCATTACGGTTGTTGCCGCTGCCTCTTCCGTCTACCTCGGGCACAAAAAACTACTGTCGGCGGCCGACGGCGCGGCGCTCGCAGCAGCAGACACTTTCTCGCTCGCCCAAGTGCAGGGGGCAGCTGCAGGTACCGGCTCCGCCCCTGCTGCTGTCCTGGACTCCGGCGCGGTGACAGCGGCGGTGCAGCGCTACCTGGCGGACAGCGGCGCAGCGGAACGGATCAGTTCGCTGGGCGTGGCTGCGGAGACGGGAACAGTGGACGGACGGACAGCCCGCGTGGTGCTGTCCGGCGTCGTGCATCCGCCAATCGTGAACTTCCTGGTACCGGACGGGATTCCCATCACCGCTGAAAGCGACGCCAGGGCCAGGCTTACACGTTAGGCCTATTAGTCGGCAGGGCAGCAGGATGTAAGCCTGCGTTGGCCCGGAAAGACAGGAATCTGGTCCAAAGCGAGCGGACAGAATGTGGGTCTCGCAGCGGATGAGTTTAGGGACGCAGCTCCGTGCAGGGAATTTCTGTGACCCAGGACCCCGGCGCCTGCTTAATGTCAACGCTTTGCAAGGACGGGTCGATGCGGCAGGCCTCTTCCGCAACCCGCACCTGCGGAGCCCATTCTGGGCCGAAACTTCGTAAATCGGTGACCGGGAAAAAATACACGGTCTGCAGGATGATGAAGGCTCCCACAATGCCTCCACGGAATTGAGGAGTGCCCACCTGCGCCGCGAGACGAGTAGGGATTGTTTCTCTCTCCGGTGTGCTGGAGGCCAGCAGTGGCAGTAAAGCGATGAGGAACATTGAAGGAACTGCACTGTATCTGCTCAGCAGAAAATCCGCCCAGTCAGTTGTCGAGGTGAACTGGGAGTAGTGAAAGTATGGGGCAGGATTTACCACCACTGCGGCCGCCCAGATTACAGCCGAGGCGATCAGCCACATACATCCCATAAACCGTTGTAACGGATCTCCCAACCGCAACAATAAATAGGTGATCAGAGCAAATGGTATCGCAGTGAGGATGATAGGAGCGTAACCGAATCGTTGGATTAAGTCGATGATGGTGGGGCTGTCACCGTAGAAGATGGCTGCACTCGTATTCAGTAAATAACCGTATACAACCGAGAGTAAATCGCCTTGTTCCCCCGTTCCGCCTTCCGGGCGCGGAAACATCCATAGGGTGAACAGTTGGGCGGCGATTCCAGTAGCTAGTCCCGTCTTGGCCCACCACAGCCCCCTGTTCTCTGCCCGCAAAAACACTAACGGCAGAAAAAGAGCTGATTGAATTTCAGTTAAACCGATAATAAGGGCCGTTGACCCTAAGAGGATTCCCTGCGATAGCGTGGAGGGTGTTTTCAGCAGAACCCACGGCGCCAGCCACAGTAAGTACCAATGAAGATTAGCGACATTTCCTAAGGTCTCGATTGCTCCGGGTGCGGATAGAACCGGAATAGAGGCCCAGCAGAGCCGGAGGACCGGGTTCATCGTTACCAAGGACGAGCAATAAAACGTAAGAGCCGCTACCAGCCCAATAATCACGCAGCACGAGATCGTGATAGCAGATGCATAAGATTCTATGCCGAATACCGGAGTGACAAAGGCGACGACAGCTCTCGGAAGGAAGTGAAGGTATCCAGCGTAGGGGTTGAACAGCCCGGGACCCTGTTCAATGTACTCCTGAAGAAATAGAGTTCCGTCTTCGGCCCACACTGTTCTGGAGGCGACGCCCGGAATGCGGAAGTAAGCCAATGTGGCTCCCGCGAATGCAATGGAGGGGACGAGTAGAAAAGACGCCCAACGCGGCCGATTGGAGCGCGGTCCGGACGTCATTCGGTAAAACCGCCTCCCATTTTAGCAATTCAACTGTACCTGCGATGCAAAACTATATCGGTGGACAGACGCTCAGGCTAGGTATTTTGGTGTCCCAGATCCGCGCAGAGGTATCTGCCGGTCGCATGGCGTGGCAATGGCCGTTGGACACGACACCTTTTCACCGTTTTCTGTTGAACTGCACAACGGAAAGGACACATCTGCCGGTGCCGGCAGCGTGACTGCGCCAGCGGGCCGGCAGAGGGCTGCGGCTAAGAAGCCTTCGCCTGCTCCTGCGGAGGATAGTGGCTCCATCCGCCATGGTCGATTTCGAGCAGCGTCCCCTCGGCGTCGAAGCACAGGGTCACCCGCTCGCCGTAGAGGTCGCAGGAGGGGTCAGGACAGCGGTCGCCGCGGGAACCTGAGTAATCAGCGGCTGTGAACTGATCCCAGTCGTCGAGCTTGACCAAGGCCCAGGGATCACCCTGGCCGGCCAGGTCTTCCAGCTGGCCGCGGCTGTATTTCCTGCCTGGCTCCGGATGACGGACCGGGGAAGCGGATTCTGGATGCCGGTTCATGGAAATGATGGTGCTCCTTTCACTGCGGTGCCCCTTAGCTGCGGTGCTGCGCTAACTGCGGTGCGGCTTCAACTGCGGGTGCTCCAAATCCCTGGGGACAGCACCAATCTACTCCCGGCCACCGACGTTCCCCGGTTTCTCCCGGGTGCGTCGGACCGCAGCACCCGGTCCCCGAACCGGGCCATGGCGTAGTCTGTAATCACCATGGCTGAAATTGATTTTCCCGCAGAAATCCGCGCGCTCCGCTCGACCTTCGCGTCCATTGAGGACGTCTCCGACGTCGCAGCAATGAAAGAGGACATCGAAGAACTGAGCGAGATGGCCGGAGAGCCTAATCTTTGGGACGACCCCGACGCCGCCCAGAAGATCACCTCCAAGCTCTCGCACCGCCAGAGCGCGCTTGAACGGCTGCAGAAACTTGAAGCCCGGATCGATGACCTCGAAGTGCTGGTGGAGCTCGCCCAGGACGAGTCCGACGCTGACAGCAAGGCCGAGGCCGGAACTGAACTGGCGTCGCTGCGGAAGGCCCTGGCCGACCTTGAGGTTGTCACCCTGCTCTCCGGTGAGTACGACGAGCGTGAAGCCGTTGTCACCATCCGGGCCGGCGCGGGCGGTGTGGATGCCGCGGACTTCGCGGAAATGCTGCTGCGCATGTACCTGCGCTGGGCTGAACGCCATGGCTACCCGACCCAGGTCCTGGACACGTCCTACGCCGAAGAAGCCGGGCTCAAATCGGCGACCTTCGAAGTCAAAGCGCCTTACGCCTTCGGCACGCTGGTGGTTGAGGCCGGCACCCACCGCCTGGTGCGGATCAGCCCGTTCGACAACCAGGGACGCCGCCAGACGTCCTTCGCCGCCGTCGAGGTTATCCCGCTGATCGAAGCCACGGACCACATCGACATTCCGGACAATGAGATCCGTGTGGATGTTTTCCGTTCCTCGGGCCCCGGCGGCCAGTCGGTGAACACCACGGACTCCGCTGTTCGCCTGACGCACATCCCCACCGGGACCGTGGTCTCCATGCAGAACGAGAAGTCCCAGCTGCAGAACCGTGCTGCGGCCATGCGCGTTCTTCAGTCCCGGCTGCTGCTGCTGAAAAAGGAGCAGGAAGATGCCGAAAAGAAGGCGTTCGCCGGCGATGTGAAGGCCTCATGGGGCGACCAGATGCGCTCCTATGTGCTGAACCCTTACCAGATGGTCAAGGACCTGCGCACCGAACACGAGGTTGGCAACACCTCAGCGGTGTTCGACGGCGAGATCGACGATTTCATCGACGCCGGCATCCGCTGGCGCGCCAACGGCAGCGTCTCCGCCCGGAACTGATCGGTCCCGGAACTGATCGCTCCCGGAACTGATCGTTCCGGCCGGGCTACAGTCCCAAGGAATCCTGCAGGGGAAGGGCGAGCGTTTTGGCGAAGGTGCCGGTGATGTGGTTGTCCCGGTAGACCAGCACGTTGCCAATGACGCCTTGGCAGACACCGTCCGGGCAAAGGTAATCCTTCAGATCTACGACGGTGGCACCGTCGATGGCATCCGCTGCATCGGCAAGCGGGCTGGTGGTCTGCGGCCGGTCGAAGGCACATGAGTCTTCCCGCCCCTTGGCAACGCATTCCGGCACGTTGAACGGCGGATAAGGCAGGTCGCTGATAACGGCTACCGGGATTCCGGCATCGTTCAGAGGTGCCAACGCGCCCACAAAACCGCCGACGGCGTCGGCGTCATCTTTCCAGCGCCAGCCCAGCGCCTCCTCGTATCCGGCGGGGCTCAGGGCGGCGGTAACCACCAAGGCTGGCTTGATCGCCAGGATGTCTTGGATCGTCTGCTCGTTTTGACCGGAGCAATTGGTGTACGTGAAGGTGTCCGAGGCGAGCGGGTGGGTGCTGAAGGGGCAGCCGTTGCGGGCGAGGACATACAGCCGGTGACCGCTCTCGCGTGCCAGGATGCCGAGCGAATCCATGTACTGGGCTGCGTGGGAGTCTCCCACGAGAACGATGCTCCGGCTGCTGGCCGTATCGCCAAAAACGCAGTCCTGATAGTCGACCTCCGCCGGGTTGTATCCGGTGCGGCATTCGTCGGGGACGTGGGGCTGATCGGCGCCGGCGACGGCCGGATCGGGCCTCACCGGCATGTTCGGGGGCGGAACCGGTGAGCCGTAATTTGCCATGGCCCCCGGGTAGGAGGACAGATCCAGCTCAGCATTCAGCGCCTGGACCTTCTCCTCTACGATCAGGTACGGCACCGCGGCAAGGGCCAGGGGAACCACGGTGAGAAGCGCCCCCAGAACAAACACGGAACGGTACTCCGGCGTTGCTGCGCGCCGCCGCCCCCTGGCACGGTTTCGGATCCGCCTCCGGAAGCGGGCCGGATCAAGGACGCGGAAAGGCCGCTCCACAAAACGTGTTGAAAGCGCTGCCAGGGCAACGCTGCCGGCGATGAGTGCGCTGCCGTACAGCCAGTCCGGAGAGGTGCCCAGCAGGTAAACCGAAAAAACGATGACTGGCCAGTGCCAGAGGTAAAGGGAGTAGGAGATATCCCCGACGTAGGTCACCGGACGCAGCGAGTACCAGCGCGCAGGGCCTGCGTATCCCCGAGGGCCCTGGGAACTGCCCGAAGCCAGCAGGGCCAGAGTGCCTGCCACCGGCAGGAGCGCGGCCCACCCCGGGAAAGCCATGGCGGTGGAGAACGTCACTGCCGCAGCCAGCACCATGCCGAGTCCCGCCCACCCAAGGATGGCCCTGGGGATGGTGCCGAAACGCAGCTGCGGGACCGTTACCGCCAGAAGCCCGCCCAGACTCAGTTCCCAGATCCTCGTGGTGGTAAAGAAATAGGCAAGGTCGGGGGCTGCGGCGGAAAACTGGACCGAATGGAGCAGCGATGCCACGGTCAGGACACCCAGTGCAACGATCAACGTGTGCCGGAGGGCGCGCCCTCCGCCGGTCTTCCGGACGATACCGGCACAGAAGAGCATCACCAGCGGAATGACGAGGTAGAACTGTTCCTCAACGGCCAGGGACCAGTAGTGCTGCAGGGGCGACACTGATGCCGTGGCGCCTTCGTAGCTGGACGCCGAGAAAGCCTGGTTCCAGTTCTGGACGTTCAAACCGGCGGCAGCCGCGTCACGGGCGATGGACTGCCAGCGTCCCTCCGGGAAGAGCAGGACAGTGGCAGCCAGGGTTGCCAGCAGCACCGTGGCTGCTGCCGGCAGGAGCCGTTTGATGCGCCGGCTGTAGAACCTGGCAAGAGCCAGTCTGCCGGTCGAGGTGATTTCCCGGGCCAGGGATCCAATGATCAGGTACCCGGAGATGACGAAGAAAACGTCCACGCCCACGAAACCGCCCGGGAGGGACTGCGGCCAGATGTGGTACCAGACCACCAGGGCCACGGCCATGGCCCTGAGGCCCTGGATGTCCCGCCGATGTCCTGCGTGGAGACGAACTTTGCCCGCTGCCGGGGCCGGGTGCGATGCCGAGGCCGGATGTGCCGAAGGCAGCGGCGGCGCGGACAGTGTGAGGGGTGGCACGAAGCGAAAGTATATGCGAATCAGGCGGGGTCACTGGCCCATGAAATGCGCAGGGAAGACCAACGCGGCCCCTGGCCTCAGCGGGTGCGGGCGGCCCTGCCGCTGGCCGGTGCTGCTCCGCTGCACGTTGACGCCCCTGCTGCCGGTGCCATAGGTTCGGCGGAGCAGGCAGTCCACCTGCGAGGACACGACCCCGACCCGGCAAGGGAGCTGGCGCATGACGACGACGGAGCGGGCCGGGAACGGCTCCGGAACCCTGGACGGCAGGTCGGTCATCGTCACCGGGGGAGGCAGCGGCATCGGGGAAGCCTGTGCCCTGAAGTTCGCCGGACTCGGAGCCAAGGTCACGGTCGCCGATGTGAATGCGGAAGCGGCGGAGCGGGTGGCAGCCCTGGCCGGCGGCACCGCCTGGGTAGCCGACCTCAGCGATACGGCTGCCCTGGAATCGGTGTCCCTCGACGCCGATATCCTGATCAACAATGCCGGTATCCAGCGGATCAGCCCCCTCCATGAGTTCGACCCGGAGGCCTTCCGGCTCATTCACCGGCTGATGGTCGAGTCTCCGTTCCTGCTGATCCGTGCCGTCCTGCCGGGCATGTACGAGCGCGGGTTCGGCCGGATCATCAACATCTCCAGCGTTCACGGGCTGCGGGCCTCCGAGTTCAAGAGTGCCTATGTCAGCGCCAAGCATGCACTGGAAGGACTGTCTAAGGTAGCCGCCCTGGAGGGCGGGCCGCACGGCGTCACCTCTAACTGCATTAGTCCGGCCTATGTCCGAACCGCGCTCGTTGAAGCCCAGATCGCCGACCAGGCGGCGCTCCACTCCCTTCCCGAGGAAGACGTCGTCGCGGCCGTTATGCTCACGGAATCCGCGGTGAAACGGCTCGTGGAACCCGGTGAAGTTGCCTCCCTGGCGGCCTGGCTTGCGGGGCCCGACGCCGGAATGGCCACTGGCGCTTCCTACACAATGGACGGCGGCTGGAGCGCCCGGTAGGCTGCGGAGTCCGCGCTGCCCGGCTGCAGGACCGGCGACACACCCGCAAAGGCTCTGCCCGCCGCGGCATTCCGCTGGCTATAGTCGAAAGGCCGGTTACCTGCTCCCAAGCCCAAGGCCCTTGCCGTTCCGGTTGTTACGCGAGGGCATGAAACAGCGATGATCACTTTCGACAACGTCACCAAGGTCTATGACCGCAATTCCCGGCCGGCCCTGAACTCGGTCAGCCTCGACGTCGACCGCGGTGAGTTCGTCTTCCTGGTAGGAGCCTCCGGTTCCGGGAAATCCACCCTCATCCGCCTGGTGCTCAAGGAAGAGCACGCGACCCGCGGCACCGTGTACGTGGCCGGCTCCAACGTAGCCAAGATCCCGAGCTGGCGCGTGCCCCGCCTCCGCCGCGGCATCGGCGTCGTTTTCCAGGACTTCCGCCTGCTTCCCAACAAGACCGTCTTCGCCAACGTGGCTTTCGCCATGCAGGTAATTGGCCGCAGCCGTGCCGTCATCCGGGAAACCGTTCCGGAGGTCCTGAAGACCGTTGGCCTGGAAGGCAAGGACCAGCGGCTCCCGCATGAACTCTCCGGCGGCGAGCAGCAGCGCGTGGCCATTGCCCGCGCCATCGTGAACAAGCCCGGCATCCTGCTCGCAGATGAACCGACCGGAAACCTGGACCCCACCACGTCCCTGGGCATCATGAAGGTCCTGGACCGGATTAACCAGAACGGAACCACCGTCGTGATGGCCACGCACGACCACGACATCGTTAACGCCATGCGCAAGCGGGTCATCGAACTGCGCAACGGCAAAGTGGTCCGTGACGAACGTGAAGGGATCTACCTGGCCACGGCGATGCAGCCGGTGGTCCCGGCGGCCGGAACCTCAGCTGCACCGGCGGACGACGGCGGAAGCTCCGGCGCCGAAACGCCTCCTGAGACCGTCGACGCCGCGAAACCCAACGGCCTGGCCGGTTCGGAGGTCTCCGAATGAGGATGGCCTTCGTGATGGGCGAGATCGGTTCCGGGATCCGCCGCAACCTCTCCATGGTTGTCTCCGTCATCCTGGTGACCTTTGTGTCCCTGACCTTCGTCGGCGCGGCTGGCCTTCTGCAGCTGCAGATCAACCAGATGAAGGGCTACTGGTACGACCGGGTGCAGGTGGCCGTGTTCCTCTGCGTTGACAATGACACGTCCCCGTCATGCGCCTCGGGCGCGGTGACCGACCAGCAGCGCAACGCGATCGAAACCAAGCTGAATTCCCCGGAGTTCGAGCAGTACATCGACACGGTCCAGTTCGAAGACCAGCAGACCGCGCTGGGCCACTTCCGCGAACAGTTCGCCAACTCCCCGATTGTGGACAGCGTGACCGCGGACCAGCTGCCGGAGACCTTCCGGGTGTCCCTGGTGGATCCGGAAAAGTATGAAGTCATCAACGAGGCCTTTTCTTCGATGCCCGGCGTCGAGTCCGTCAGCGACCAGCGGGAGCTGCTCGAAAAGGTCTTCTCCTTTATGAACATCGCCTCGCTCGTTGCGTTGCTGATCGCCGTCCTGATGCTGGTGTGCGCCATCCTGCTCATCGCCACGACAATCCGGCTCTCCGCCTTCAGCCGCCGCCGGGAAACCGGAATCATGCGTCTGGTGGGCGCCTCCAAGGCGGTGATCCAGCTGCCCTTTGTGCTTGAAGGTGTCATCGCAGCACTCATCGGGGCCGTGCTGGCCTCCGGAACGCTGTGGGCCGTGGCGCACTTCTTCATCGGAATGCTGGCACGCCAGTATCCCGCAACCGCCTTCATATCTTCACAGGAAGTACTCATACTGAGTCCGGTATTGCTGATTCTTGGCGCGTTGCTGGCGGGCGTGTCCTCGCTGCTGACGCTCAGACGGTACATCAAGGTCTAGAGTGTGGGCACTGGGAAAGGAAAGCTGAAAAGTTCCATGGAAAGTCTCGCCAATGAATGACCGCCAGGTTCCGCGGCAGCCCCAAGCCGCACGTTGGACGCGCCCTGCCAAGCGGGGTGCCGCCGTCGTTGCTGCCATGGCGCTTGCCCTGGTTCTCGCGTTCAACTCCACGGCCAACGCTGATGAACTCAGCGACCGCAAGGCTGCCCTGGACGCCGAGCAGCAGCGGGTCCAGGAACAGTACGAGTACCTCGGTGCGGACATTGCCAAGACAGTGGCGCAGCTGAACATTTACCAGAACGAAGAGCTTCCTGCCGCCCAGACGGTCCTGGCCGACGCCGAAGGGCGGGTAACGTCCGCATCCGCGAAAGTGGGTGCGCTGACTGACCGTGTGGCCCTGGCACAGGAAACCCGGAACACCATCGCCGCCCAGATCGACGAGGACAAAAAGGCGCTCAACGAGACCCAGAAGGTGATCGGACAGATCGCCAGCCAGGCGTACAAGAGCGGCGGCGTGCCCTCGAGCCTGACACTGCTGTTTGGGGCTGACGGTGCGGACAGCCTGACGGACTCCATGGGGATGGCCGGTCAGGCGCTGCGTGGACAGAACGCCGCTGTGGAGCGCCTCACCCAGCAGGCGGCCACCAACGTGAACTCCGAAGCGCGGCTGACGGCGGTGGAGGAGGAAATCTCCACGCTCAAGGCCCAGGCAGAAGAGGCACTGAAGGCCGAGCAGAGTGCCCGCGACGAAGCGGCTGCCGAGAAGGCCAAGGTCGATGAGCTGATTGCCAGCGCCGAAGCCCTTAATAATGAGCTCGAAGCGCAGAAACCGGTTGTCCAGGCGAAGCTGTCCTCCATCCAGTCGGAGCAGGCAGCCGTCCAGGCTGAGATTGCAGAGCGCCAGCGCATCATGCTGGAGGAAGCCCGCCGGGCCGAAGAAGCACGCATTGCCGAAGCCAACCGGATTGCCGCCGAGCAGGCAGCACAAAACAACCAGCCGGCCCCGCCGCCGCAGACCGTTGTTCCCACGAACCCGTCGGCATTCGGCCTCCGTTACCCGGTCAGCGCGCCGGTGACCTCCGGGTTTGGCTGGCGTTCGACGCCGGCGGGCACCATCGATTTCTCCGGAACCGGCGGATACCTGCACTCCGGCATCGACTTCGGTGCAGCCTGCGGGACACCGATCTACGCTGCCGCGGCCGGCGAGGTGTGGCGCTCGGACATGGGCGGCAACGAGATGATCGGAACCGGAAACCGAATCGTGCTGAACCACGGCGTCATCGGAACCAGCGCGCTGGCCACGAACTACTACCATATGAGCAGCCGGGTCGTCTCGGCGGGGCAGTGGGTCAATGCCGGCCAGCTGATCGGATATGTGGGTTCCACCGGTAACTCGACCGGCTGCCACCTGCACTTCGAGACCATGCTCAACGGCCAGCTCGTTAACCCCTCGGGGCTGCTCTAGGCCTACAATGGGTGTTCCGCATCCAGGATCCACCTTCCACTAAGGAGTTGAACCGTGCCCAAAGAAAGTGGCCGTAAAGTTGTGGCCACCAACCGCAAGGCCCGGCATAACTACGAAATCCTCGACACCTACGAGGCTGGAATGGTGCTTATGGGCACCGAGGTCAAGTCGCTGCGTGAAGGGCGGGCCTCCCTGGTGGACGGTTTCGCAACCTTTTATAACGACGAACTGTGGATGGAAGCTGTCTACATTCCGGAGTACCTCAACGGCAGCTGGACCAACCACTCAGCGCGCCGGCGCCGGAAGCTGTTGCTGCACCGCGAGCAGCTGGACAAGATCGCACAGAAAACCCGCGAGTCCGGCTTCACGATTGTTCCGCTGCAGCTCTATTTCCTGGACGGGCGGGCCAAGGTGGAAATCGCCGTCGCCCGCGGTAAGCGGGACTACGACAAGCGGCAGACCCTGCGGGAGAAGCAGGACAACAGGGAAGCCCTGAGGGAGATGCGCGCCAAGAACCGCGGAGCCTGATGAGCGGCACCTTCTGGGAACCTCAGTCCGAGCAGCCGGAGGAGCGCGGCCCGCGCAAGCCCGTGTGGGCGTGGGCTGTCACGGTGCTGGATCTGCTGATCGTCCTGGCGATCGCTCCCATCGTTATCCTGGTGGCGGTGCCGTTTTTCGCGGTGTTCTACATTTACCTGGCCCAGGTTCTGGTGTGGATTTCGCCGCTGCTGCTCGTGGCTAACGCCGTCCTTTTCGGCTGGGCGTTCCGCCGCAAGTACGCCGGCATGACAGCCCTGGCCATCCTCTCGGTGCTGTTCGTGCTGCTCGCCGCCGTGGTCCTGGTTCTCTGGGGCACGCCCTTCACGGTGTTCGGCCTGACGTTCTAACCGGGATGCGCTATAGTTAACGGTCCGGTGTGTTAATGACCGGACAGCTGTACCGGATACTGAAATTTGTACCGAAGTGGTACTGAACCGGCGCAGCAAGCAGTTTGGTAAATCAGTTGGTAACTGAATACGGGGATGACAGGTTTCGACGATGTTAGTCGCGACAGGTGAAGCGGGCCGAGGATGCAGGGTTATCTCGTAAACGCTCCTTGCAAACCAATAAGTGCCGAATCAAAGCGCACTGACTTCGCTCTCGCTGCCTAAGCAGCAGGCATAGTCCGTCAGACCGGGAATGCTCTCGTCCCGGATCCTGGCGTCATTTAGAGGGCCACTGCTGAGCACTTTCGCCGTTGGAGTGCTCGGGACTTTTAGACGGCTGGGCCCGGATCAGCCACTTGTTCACATGATGGCTGGGGCCGAGAAACTCCGACGTGAACTGCGCCCGGAGAAGCCCTGACAACACGACATCGGACGGGGGTTCAATTCCCCCCATCTCCACCAACGAGAAGCACCTCGGCCTTCGGGCCGGGGTGCTTTTCTGCGTTCCGGCCACGAACTGCAGAGGGGTGACAGGGGCCCTCAGCGGCCGGCTAGGAGGCACTGTCTTCGTAGTACTCGCTGGACAGACCGTATTCCGGGTCCAGCTTGGAGCGTTCCATTTGGTGCTCCTTCGGGTTCTCCCGGCAGGGGGACGTCAGCAGTATTTCCACGCTCGCATCGCCGTCCTCGTGGTGGGTAGCCGTGACGCCGAGGTCGTCCTTCGTGTACAGCAACACCCGTACATCTCCGCCCTCTTCGGGCGGATAGGACACCTCGTTCTGCCGCTCCCAGCCTTCGGCGTCCAGCCAGGTCCCGACGCGGTCCAGCGCGGCGCTGGCCGCCGCGGTATCTTCGACCAGGCCGGAAGCCGAGCCAAGCCACCTGGTTTCGAGCTGCTGCTCTTTAATTTCCGGCCGGAGACACGATTCTTCCCTCAAATGCTCAAGGTCCAGGCCAGCACCGGCCTCCTCGATCAGCGCTGGCAGGAGCTCCTCAAACTGTGTCAGATATTCCGGTGACTCCTGCGCCGCGGCAGAATCAGGGGTTGTTTCGGAGTTCAAGGCACAGCCTCCCAATGTTGCGGTCAGGACAAGGGCGCCGGCAAGGGCAGCGGCAGGACGCAAGTTCACTTTTCGAGACTTTCTGTCGTCACAGTCGGCAGCTTCATATTGGCGTATTCTTCCGGTCGTTCTTCGATGGGGCTCTCCGCATAGGAGTAGCCGAATCCGTAGTGCCATACCTCATCAACGTACAGGCTCACCCGGCCGCCCTCGATCACCGCCTGCATGTTGGCCGCAGACGTTGATCCCGGGACGAAATAGTCCGAGTGCCCCTTCATCAGCGAATCCGGGTCTTTCGGGTCCAGGAAACCTGATTCCAGTCTGTCGGCGTTCATCTGGGAATTCGGATTTCCACCGCTCCAGAAGGAGCCGCTGTGGAAACCGCCGCCGCCTGCCTGCGCCACGGTAATTTGATCGTCGCGGGTTTGGATCCAATAGCGGTTTGCATCAGGAGAAACGGTATCTGCGGGACTCGATACGTTGTGGCCGATGCCCGCGGGCGCCACATAGAGAATGTTCGACGCCGTCAGCCCTTCCCGCTCTCCTGTGCCGAGAAGCGATCCGCCGGCGCTGTACCCGATATAGGTGCTGCGGACATCGGTGGGGACCTCCAGATCCAGGGCATGATCGAACGCGGCCAGGAGAGGCCCGCCGTCCTCGTTGTAGGAGCTGGTGAGGTTGTGGTGGAGCTCGTTCGGCAGGTCGGTGCCCTGCCAGTAGAAAGAGAGTGTTGCAGGTTTAGCCAAACCATTGACGGCGTCCAGCCGCTGCTCATAGGACCCCAAGGTGCCGAGGTCGGCGCCGGTGCCGGGCACCAGGACAGCCGTCCGGGAGACAGCCGCCGAGGGCGTGCCATGCATTGTGACGATCTGCCCGTCGGCCTCAGTGCTCACCAGGATCACCTGGGAATCATGGTCGACGGCGTAATCCAGTCCCTTGAGCAGCAGCTCAAGCCGTGCCTGCTCGGTCTGCCACTCGTCATAGTCTCTCCGCCAATCCAGCTGAGCGGCCGGTTTCTGGCCGTAATCAGACAAATCCGGTTCCTTAAGCGCGGCCAAATCCTGCCGGGCCGTATGCCGGTAGCCGGCCACCGTGACCGTATTGGCATGGGCCCTTGCGGCAAACGGCACACCGTTCAGGGCGCCGAAGACGGCAGGGTAGAGCAGAAGGAGTTTTTCCTGGTCGGCGGCAGAAAGGTCCAGCCAGGCAGCGCGGATTGCTGCAATGCCCTCCTTTGACTGACTGTCATGCATCACGTCTGACAGGGCCGCCTCGGGACTTCCGAAGGGGAATGGACCTACCAGTTTGTTGGCTGCCAGCAAAGCAGCGCCCTCAGGATTGGCTTCAGCCCAAGCCTTCAACTCGGCCGCATCCAACCCCCGGAGGGAGGGAAGCAGCGCGCGCGGAGTCACGGCGCCCAGCCGTTCGTCGAGCGTGCTGGTCAGCGAGGCCCAGCTCACCTGCGGCAGCGTCTGGCTGCCAAGGTGGGCGGTCATGGGCAAACCCTCCCCGGTGCCTCCGGAAACCGAGGCCAGGCGGGCAACGGTGTCCTGCTGCAGGGTGTTCCACCGTGCCGTCAGCTCGCCCGCCCGGGTATTGAAGCTGTCAACAGTTTTCCCGTGAGCTACGGGGTCCTCGCCTTCTACGAGCGCCCGGGGCTGTTCGGCTGTGAGCTGTCTAAGTTCCTCGGCGAGGGTTAGGGCAGCGGCAGCGAAATCCTGGATGATCCCGGCGGCGGAGACCAGGGCGGCCCGCCACTGTGCCATGGGCTCGGCCAGTGAATCCATGGCCGCGTGCACCACATCCTGGGTCGTGGGTTCCCGGTAGGCGGGCCCCACCCGCTGCCAAGCGGTTGTGGCGTCGCCCAGATAGCCCTCCGCCACTCCTGCGCGCAGCAGGAGGTCCTGGGCCAGGGCATCGAGGTGGGTCCAGTCGCCGCTGATGTCCGGGAGGGTGGAAAAAACCATCATTGCTCCAGGAACCGCAAACGCCCGGTCCGGGGCGGGGCGGCCGGTGCATAGGCCGTGGGGAGGGTTGAGAGCGCCGATTCAGCGGCCGCCGTCATTTCCCCATCTGCATCGACGATGGCTTGGGCAGCATCAGTGAGGGCTGTGGCTTTTCGAAACACCAGGCTCGAGACGCGCTGTGCGACACTCTGCCGGGGAGTCCAAAACTCCGCAAAGGCACCGGAAACGAGGTCGGCGCTGCCGAAACTCCCCGCGAGATCGGCGGCGGTATCCGCAGTGGCGTTCCCGGCCTGGTGCAGGGCCTGGCCATCCGCTGCCACGTCAACCACGACGGCGTGGATGGCTGCCGGCTGGATCTCGTACTGCAAGCTTCCCCCTGGATGCGCGGACGTTTCGGTCACGTCCGAGTCTGCTGCAGCGGCGAACTGACGTCGATGGGTAGAACTACCCATCGACGTGTCTGGCCAGCCGGACCGGCATAACGGGGACGGCTGGCACGGGGGCCCTTCCTGTCCTTGGTAAGCTTGTCTGAAGCCCTTCGCCCGCCGTCCTGCGCTCTGCAGTGTCCGGCTCGGAGGTGAAGGCGCCCCTTTCCACCGCACCCACCACTGACCTGCTGCTTCGCTCTGCCCTGTGCCTTCGTAAGTGCTGTGCCGGCCGGAGAGTAAGTGTCGTGCCCCAAAGCCCGGCGGCGGGAAGAACCGCAATACCGTAGGAGAAGCGCCACCCCCATGCAGTCTGCCCCCGAAGCCGTTCACGCCGAAACCCTCTGGAACCGCCGCTACGAACCCAACGTCGCCGAAGTCAACCAGCTCTGCGACTCCCTGATGGAACTCAAGCCAGGCAGCGAGGTGCAGTACATCGACCCGCAGCACGATGTTGATGAAGCCAGGATCGTGAGCCTGTTCTCCAACAACGGTCCGGCGCACCCGTCCGGCTTCATCACCGCCGGCAGCGACGAGGCAATGACCCGCCTGCTGGGGGTCCACTGGCAGGTTGGCCTGCGCCCCGAATTTGTCATGCCCTGGAACGTGCACCCCTGGTACACCCCGGGAGAGCCGCACACCAAGCTGACAAAGGAAGAAGTCGCGGAGGGCCTGCGGCCGCTGCTGCGCTTCCTGGCCCTCGTGCCCCGGGCCTCGGTGATTATTGCCCACGGTACGGAGGCCCAACGGCTCGCGGCTGCTTTCCTCAAGACGGAAAACCGCATGATCTACCGCCGCAGCTTCAAGATCTATAAGGCACGTTCGGCCGAAGGCCGTTCCTTTGGTGCCACGGAGGAACGCCAGCAGGAATCGCTCGCGGAAATGCGGCTGGCCTACAAAGACGCCATGGCCCGCACCGGGCTGGCTGCTACCGGACGTTAGCAGGCACCCCGGGTCAGCCAGTACCGGACCCGAAACTCAGCCCGCGTTCACCGGAACATCGACGATTCCGGTGAAGCGGGTGCCAACGCCCTCATACTCGCTGCGTACCGAGCCGGCGGGCACCAGCGGAAGCTCCCGTTCACTGTGATCTGAGCACACCACGTGCGTGAACTCAGGCCACCACTTCTTCGGCCGCGCGGTTTCGCGGTAGCCGCAGACCGCGCATTCCAGGGTCACCCAGACCGGGCGCTTGCCGGTGCGGTTTGCCCGCGACTGAAGCAGCCACTGCGGGGGATTGGTGTTGAGCTCATCAAGGTCGGTTTGTTCCATCCGCTGCGGAAGGCCGTGCCGGACGGCCATTTCGAGCGGAATATCAAGGATCTGTGCTGCAAGGCGTCTGGTAATCATCGCCTTCAACGATACGGCAGGGCACGACGGCGGTTGTCCGCCGTCGTGCCCTGTTCCGGTGAGCAGGTGGTTCAGTCCGCCTCGGCAAAGGCCTGCCGGAGGTTGGCCTCCTGCTCCTTGGAGAGGTTGGTGGCGATCAGGGAGGCACCGGGGAATCCGTCCTTGAAAGCGTCCAGGACACGGTCCTCGACAGCGTCCGATGACAGGACGAAGAGCGCAGAGGTTCCGGGCGTCACTTCCTGCCGGACCTGTTTGATGAAGTTGTCGTCAATACCGACGTCCACCATGGAAGCCGAAAGGGCGCCCACGGCAGCGCCCACGGCGGCACCGATCAGTGGAATAAAGAAAATCAGCCCAAAGAGCAGTCCCCAGAAACCGCCGCCGAGGGCTCCTGTGCCAACAAGATTGTGCTCCTGGATGGTCCGGGGCTTCTTCTTGTCGCGCGGCCAGGTGACGATGGCCTCGTCCTGAACCGTGATCAGGTTCTGGGACTGGAGGCTGGCGAGGGTTTGCGTTGCCCGTTCTGCGGCATCCGCATCGGGGAATTTCCAGACGGTCAGTGTTGCCATGGCAGATACTCCAAACGGTTGGGATCCAGGCACCATCCGGCGTACCAGGGGTACGCGGACGGGCAGGGTAGGTGTCACGTTAGCCAGCGGTGCACGCCAAGATCAAGGACACCGGAGCACCCGGGACCCTGCGGGGCCAACACCGGCCTTCTGCCCTGTCTAACCAGCTTTGGCAGCCGTAGACTAAAGCCGGCCAGCGCCCCGCACAAAGCACCCTTTCAGGAGAGTCCATGAGGGACCTTTCCCGGCCCGCATGGTGGACCAATGCCGTGGTCTACCAGATTTATCCGCGGAGTTTTCAGGACACCACCTCGGATGGATTGGGCGACCTCACGGGGATCATCCGGCGGCTGGACTATCTCTCTGACCTCGGAGTCGATGTTCTTTGGCTGACGCCGATCCATGAGTCGCCCCAGCGCGATAACGGCTACGACATCAGCAACTACCGCCGGGTCGACTCCGTTTTTGGCACCGAGGCGGAATTCGACCGTCTGTTGTCCGAGGTCCATTCACGCGGCATGAAAATGATCATGGACCTGGTCATCAACCACACATCCACCGATCATGAGGCGTTTCGCCGGTCGGCATCCTCAAGGGAGAACGCATCGCGTGACTCCTACCACTGGCGTGACCCCCGACCGTCCTTCCGTGGTGGCGAACCAGGGGCCGAACCGAACAACTGGGGCTCGCTCTTCGGCGGATCGGCCTGGACCTGGAACGAAGCGACCGGCCAGTACTACCTCCACCTCTTCTCCCCGCACCAGCCGGACCTGAACTGGGCCAGCACCCGGGTACGGAACCGGGTGTACGAGATGATGAACTGGTGGATGGACCGCGGGATCGACGGCTTCCGCATGGATGCAGTCAACTTCATTTCCAAGGACCAGCGTTTTCCGGACAGCATGATCCAGTTCGGCGGGGTGTGGGGCGACGGGGCACCGTTTTTCACCTCCGGGCCGCGGGTCCATGAATTCGTCCAGGAGTTTATGCGCGCCGTCTTCTCGCATCGCAGCGGCGACTATCTGGTGGTGGGGGAGACCACCGGGGCCACCGTTGAGGAAGCACAGCTGTTTACCGATCCATTCCGGAACGAGCTCGACATGCTGTTCCAATTTGAGCATGTGAACCTGGACCACGGACCGGGAGGCAAATGGGACCGCCGACCGGTGAACCTCCGTGACCTGAAGACCAGCTGGAACCGCTGGCAGCGCGGGCTGGCGGACCGCGGCTGGAACAGCCTCTACCTCAGCAACCATGACCAGCCCCGGCATCTGTCACGGTTCGGAGACGACCTGGTGTTCCGGTACGAATCCGCCACGCTGTGGGCCACGCTGCTGCATATGCAGCGCGGAACCCCGTTCATTTACCAGGGCGAAGAAATCGGGATGACCAACGCCGGGTTTACGTCCATCGAGCAATACCGCGACGTGGAGTCCCTGAACTTCTATGCCGACTCAACGTCCCGGGGCATGGCCCCGGAGGCGGCACTGGAAATTCTCGGGCACGCCAGCCGTGACAACGCGCGCACTCCAATGCAGTGGGACCCGGGACCCTATGCGGGGTTCTCCGGCTCCGCGCCCTGGATCGGGATGGGCCCCCGGCATGAGGACATCAATGTGGAGAGTGACCGCAGGTCCGGCAAGTCGATCTTCGGCTATTACCAGCAGCTGATCCGCCTGCGGCACGAGCTGCCGGTGGTGGCGCTGGGGGACTTTACCCTGCTGGAACCGAATCATCCGGTGCTTTTTGCCTTTCGCCGTTCCCTGGGCGATTCACGGCTCGGAGTCCTGGCTAATCTCTCCGGGAGCGAGCTGCCCGTCCCCGCAGATCTGCAGGCGGGCGAGGTGCTGCTGGACAACTACGGCGGGGCGGGGAAAGCCGCCGTGCTGGGCCCTTGGGAAGCACGGATTACGGATCTCAGCAGGGTGGGTTAGCCCTCGCCCGTGAGGCTCGACCGGTAGAGCCGCAGCAGGCCTGCGTGCCCGTCCGCCTCCATCGCGCGGCGCTGGCGTTCGGCGCCGGTACCCGTCTCCCAAAGATTGGTGAGCCCGGCCTGGACCCAGTCCGTGTCCTGCTCCGCGTCGAGGGCAGGGCCGGCGAAGTCGAGCAGGGCGCGGATCCGTTCCCTGGCGGGAACCAGTTCGGCGCTCACCGGGTCGACCAGCGTGCTGGTAAGGCCTTCGCGGGCGGCCTGCCACATGGCTGCATCGAGCAGCTCGGATTCCGGAACTGGACGGTGGACGCCACGCTCGGCTTCCTCCACGGCGGTGTTGACCAGCCCTCGGATCAGGGCTGCCAGGAGCACGGAGTCCCGTGCCTCGAGCTGGGCGTCACCGGCGCGGACTTCCAGGGTGGGATAGGAGTCGGAGAGCCGGGCCATCCAGGTCAGCACGCCGCGGTCGATGATGGCTCCGGTGGCCACGAGCTGCTCTACCCGGCGCTCGTAATCAGCGGCGTCCTTGAAGACCGGAGGGCATCCCTGGACCGGCCAGCGCCGGTAATGCACCACCCGCCAGCTGCCGAAACCGCTGTCCCGGCCGAGCCAATAGGGTGAATTGGTGCTTAGCGCCACGATGGCTGGCAGCCATTCACGGATCCGGTTCAGTGCCTGGACCCCGGCTTCCCGCCCGGGAACCGAAACGTGGACGTGGAGTCCGTTGACGAACTGGTCGCCGACAATCCCCGGGGCGCTCGCCCGCAGATCCCGGTAGCGTTCCTTGTCCGTAAGCTCGGGGTAATGGTCTTCGATGAACGGCGCGGAAGCGGTTCCGGCTGCCACCACCGATGCTTTGCGTGCTGCAGCTTCCAGCTGGGCACGGAAGTTGAGCAGATACTCCTCCGCCTCCGTCAGCGTGGAGGAGACCGGCGTGGCCGTCTCAAGCTGGCAGCTGAGCAGCTCACGTTGGATCTCGCCCTCGGTCACCCGGGGCGACTGATGCAGGTATCCGGCTACTTCGTCCGCCTTGTGCACCGGCAGGCCGGTGGACGGATCCAGCAGCAGGTATTCTTCCTCGATGCCCAGTGTCGCCATGCATCCCTCCAAGATCGTGTCGCAGCCCATGGGTGCCGTTAATTGTGAGCCTGTCTAGAAGCCTAGGTCCAAGCAGTGGCCCCGCGCCAAATAAGAAGTAACCTGAGGATTTTTTCCCGCTCCGGCTAGGCTGCGGTCAGCGACCGCTCATACAGGCCGGTGAGTCCGTGCCAGCCGTCCTTGGCGACGGCGGCCCGCTGGCGTGCCGCTCCTGTTCCGGTCCGGCGCACCCGGTCCAGCCCCTGCACAACGTAGGGGAGGTCGCCTGCTTCTTCCAAGGCCGGCCGGATATATGCGAGGAGCGCGTCCATCTGGGCCTGCGCCGGCGACGAGACACCATCCAGGCCCACCAGCCGGGCCTCAAGACCGTACCGTGCGGCCTGCCACAGGGCGGCGTCGTGCATCTCCGGATCGGTCCTGGCCGGTTGTTCAGGTGCCTGCAGGACCGTCGTCACCAGTCCACGCACCAGGGCGGCAAGCAGCACGGAGTCCTGTGCCTCGAGCTGCGCGTCGCTGACCCGCACTTCCAGGGTGGGGTACTGCTGCGAAAGCCTGGCCGCCCAGCCGATATGGCCGGCATCCAGTACGACGTCGGTTTCCAGCAGGTGCGCGAGGCGGCGGTCGTAGTCCGCGGCGTCCGCGAAATACGGCGGACAGCCCTGCACGGACCAGCGCCGGTAATGGATGAGCCGCCAGCTGGAGAAACTCGAATCACGGCCCCGCCAGAACGGTGAGTTGGAAGACAACGCTGCCAGGGTGGCCAGCCAGGGGCGGATGCGGTTCAGCGCGGTCACCCGGGCTTCCCGGTCGGGGATGCCCACATGAATATGGGTACCGTTCAGGTAATGGTCGCCAGCTACCGCGCCGGTGACCTCACCCATCAGCATGTACCGCCCCGATCCGGTAATTTCGGCAGGCGGCTCCGGGATGAGGGGAGCGGCTCCCGTCAGTGCGACGCCGACGCCGGCGGACAAGGCCGCGCCGGCAATCAGCGAGCGGGACGCAAGGAGCGCGTCCGCGGCCTGTTCCAGGGTCTCGCACACAATAGTGGAGGTTTCCAGCTGTGAGGCCAGGAATTCGGCGGACGCGGTCATGGCCGGACCCGATGGTCCGTCCAGGATTCCCGACAGTTCAGCCGCACGGGCGGAGGGCATGCCGCTGCGGGGATCGATGAGCAGGAACTCCTCCTCGATGCCGAACGTCACCATGCATTTCCCCTGTTCGCTGCGCGGGCGGAGGGCCTAACCGGTTGGACCAGTTTAGGGCAGTGGCGGGGCCTCAGGCAGGGGAGGAGAAGAACTGTCCGTTCGCTCTGCGCGAGGTCTGCCGCAGCGCTAGGCAGCTGCCGCCACACCCAGGGCGACGGCGCCCACTGACAGGACAAGGTTCAGGACAACATTGGCCACGGCGAGCCGGCGGCTGCCGTCCAGCCACAGGAGCAGGGTGGCCGTGCTCCAGGAACTGAACGTCGTCAGGCCGCCTGCCAGCCCGGCGGCAGCGGCGTCATACGCGGTGCCGTCGATGCCTCCGCTCTGCAGCAGCCCAAAGGCCGCACCAATCAGGAAGGACCCAGCGATATTAACGATCAGCGTCGCGGCAGGGAAGTGGGGAGGCCCGGCCGGCCGTGAGGCCGTGATAGCGGTGTCCAACCCGAAGCGAATCAGGGCGCCGGCCATCCCGCCCAGCCCGACAAGCAGGACGGTCATGGCTGTGGCCCGATCGGGCGGCGTGCCGCGCGGCCCAGCAGACGGTTGCCGGCTGCCAGTCCGGCACCCGCCGCTGCGAGCCCGGCAGCCGTGCTCAGTCCTGCGTACAGCAGCCAGGTGCCATGCTGCCCGGAGACGAGCAGTGTCTCGATGCTGAGCGCAAGGGCCGAGAACGTGCTGAAGGATCCCAGCAGTCCGGGCCCCAGCCCGGCCCTGAGCCAGAAGGGCACGCTGGGCCGGAACAGCCACCAGCTGGTCAGGAATCCCAGCGCCGCACTTGCCGCGATGTTGATCGTGAACGTGGTGGTGTCGAAAGCGCCGGGGGACGGGGGATACAGTTCCGTCAGCAGGTACCGCGCTTCGGACCCGGCCGCGCCGCCCGCGGCCACGGCCGTCCAGACCCGCCACCCGGGCAGAGCCCGTCCCCGGGCACCTGCGGCGCTCATTGCCGGACAGCCCGCCAGGTCAGGGTGAGGTAGGGCAGGTCCAGGACGTCCGACGCCGTGTGCCCCAGGTGTTCGTGCAGATACCAGTCGAGGTTGGCCAGGACTTTTTCCCTGGTGGTCTCCGATGCGGAGAGCCAGTAGGCGCGGGATTTGGCCAGTTCCACCAGATCCGCCGGCGTCATCTGCTGCGTCCAGGCGCTGGTGTGGGAAGCCTCCAGCCGGAAGGGAGGTCCCAGCTCCGGCCGGAAACCCGGCCGGAGGACATCGCCGGCATGGATGATGCGGGTGAAACGGTGTACCCATGGAACGCTCACGTCCAGCTGGTTCCAGATGAGGCCGATCATGCCTTCCGGTTTGAGGATCCGGTCGAACTCAAGCGCCGAAGCCAGCGGATCGCACCAGTGCCAGGCCTGGGCGACGGTAACGGCATCGCAGGAAGCCGGCTCCAGTCCCGTCTGTTCGGCGGTTCCGGTGGTGGCCGGTACGGATGGCAGAAGACGGGTCAGCTGGTCCAGCATGTCCTGGGAAGGGTCCACCGCCTGAACTTTGAAGCCAGCGGAGACCAGGGTGCGGGTGTACTTTCCCGTGCCGGCGCCAACGTCAGCCACGGTCACCGACGACGGTGCACGGGACGCCAGGGCGGGGGTGTCAAAAAGCCAGCGGACGGCATCGTCGGGGTATCCCGGACGGATCCGGTCATAGTGTTCGCCGCCGCTGCGGTAACTCTGTCCCAGCTGCTGCCGCCGCAGCCCGGGGAGCCGGGGTCCGCTGAACGCCACTGTGCCTGCCTTTGACCTAAAACAGGTCGTCGAGGCCGGGGTTCAGCCGCTGCAGCACTTCGTTGTGCAGCACACCGTTCGTGGCCAGCGCGTTGCCGCCGAACGGGCCGTCTTCGCCGTCCAGGGAACTGAACCGTCCACCGGCTTCGGTGATGATGGGGACAAGGGCTGCCATGTCGTACAGGTTGAGCTCGGGTTCGCACGCGATGTCCACGGCACCCTCTGCCACCATGCAGTAGGACCAGAAGTCGCCGTAGGCCCGGGTGCGCCAGACGGACTCGGTGAGCCCCAGGAACTCGTCGAGGTTTCCGCGCTGCTTCCAGCCGGACAGGCTCGAGTAGGAGAGCGAGGCATCCTCAAGCCGGGAGACATCGGAGACCCGCAGCCGCGTGGCGGCGGCCAGGGAACGGCCCATGTAGGCCCCGGTTCCGGTGGCAGCCCACCAGCGCTTCCCCAGGGCGGGCGCACTGACGACGCCGACGACGGGAACGCCGTCGTCCACCAGGGCGATCAGGGTGGCCCAGACCGGGACGCCGCGGACAAAGTTCTTGGTGCCGTCGATCGGATCGATGATCCAGCGCCGCGGCCCGGACCCGGTGGAGCCGAATTCCTCGCCGAGGACGGCGTCGCGTGGACGGGCGCGGGAAAGCTGTCCGCGGATGGCTTCCTCTGCGGCTTTGTCCGCGTCGGTCACCGGGGTCAGGTCCGGTTTGGTCTCGACCCGGAGGTCCTGGGCCTTGAACCTGGACATGGTCTGGTCGTCCACGGAGTCGGCCATGACATGGGCGAGACGCAGATCATCGTTGTAGTTCTGAGCGAACGGCATACTTCAACTTATCGCTATTACGCACCCAGTGCCCACGTTTACGCGGGTGCGCCGTGTGCGCACCGCACGTACCCGGTGGCCTGGTCAGGGCCTACTGGCTGCCCAGCTCCTTGGCGTGGGCCCGGTTCTCGGTGCGCATCCCGGAACCGAGGAGCCGGCGCAGGGATGCCAGGCGGGCCGCTCCTGCGGCGCCGGCCTGCCCCGACTCCACCCAGGCATCAAGTCCGCAGTTGACCGCATCGGCGTCGTGGCGGCACCCGCGTTCGCAGGCTTCGGTGCCCGGTTCCAGATCGGGAAAGGCACTGAGGATCCGGTCGGGGTCCACATGGGCCAGCCCAAAGGAACGGATGCCGGGAGTGTCGATGATCCAGCTGCCCGCCGGGGAATCGTTGACCTTCAGAGCCAGCGCCGAGGAGGAGGTGTGCCGGCCGCGTCCGGTGACGGCATTGACGCCGCCGGTGGCACGGCGGGAACCGGTCAGCGCGTTCACCAGGGTGGACTTACCCACGCCCGAGTGGCCGACCAGAACGCTGACGCGGCCCAGGAGGTGCTCGTGGAGTGCGGAGACGGCGTTGCCGGCGAGCCGGGCAGAGAGACCGTCGTCGGACTCCGAGTCGATGCCGGAATCCTCTTCCTGCGCGGTGCGGCTGATAATGACTTCGAGGTCCAGATGCTCGTAGTTGGCCAGCAGCTCCGCCGGATCCTTAAGGTCCGCCTTGGTGACGCACAGCAGCGGGGAGATCCCGGCGTCGTACGCCGCCACCAGGGCGCGGTCGATGAACCCGGTGCGCGGCTCCGGGTTAGCGGCTGCCACGACGATGACCAGCTGGTCGGCGTTGGCCACCACCACCCGCTCCACCGGATCGGTGTCATCCGCGGAACGCCGCAGGAGGGTGGCGCGATCATTGACCCGGACCAGGCGGGCCAGGGTATCCGGGGCACCGCTGACATCTCCGACGAGCCCCACGAGGTCACCGGCGACCACCGGGGTGCGGCGGAGCTCGCGGGCCCGCGCTGCGGTGACGATGCGCTCGCTGGGCGTGTCCTCGTCCACGATTGCGGTGTACCTGCCCCGGTCCACGGTGATAATCCGGCCCGTGACTGCGTCCTCATGGGCGGGCCGGTCCTTCGTCCGGGGACGTGATCCCTTTTTATTGGGGCGGACCCGTACATCGGATTCGTCCCAGCCGCCGGTGCCTCGTCCCACCGCTAGCCTTCCTGCGCTGCGCCGGTGGACTGCCCGGCGGAAGCGGCCAGGTCCGTCCACATCCGGGCGAAGTCCGGCATGGTCTTGGACGTGGCAGCAATGTCTTCGATGACGACGCCGGGCACAGCCAGCCCGATAATCGCGCCGGCTGTGGCCATCCGGTGGTCGGCATAGGTTCCGAACGTGCCCCCGTGCAGCGGTGCCGGTTCGATCCGCAGACCGTCCTGCGTTTCGGTGACGGATCCGCCCAGCCCGTTGATTTCGGCTCTGAGCGCGGCCAGCCGGTCCGTTTCGTGCCCACGCAGGTGGGCAATGCCGGTGAGGACCGACGGCGAATCCGCCAGGGCACAGAGCGCCGCGACCGTGGGTGCCAGCTCACTGGTATCAGCGAAGACGCCGCCCCGGATCCGTCCGCGGCCGGTAATGGTCAGCACTCCGTCTGCCAGTTCCGCGTCAGCGCCCATCTGCGGCAGGATTTCCCGCCACTTATCGCCCACCTGGGTGGTTGTTGCCGGCCAGCCCGGGATCCGCACGGTGCCGCCGGTGGCCAGCGCAGCCGCCAGGAACGGACCCGCATTGGAAAGATCGGGTTCAATGACGACGTCGAAACCCCGGATGGCGCCGGGGGCGACCTTCCACTCGTTCGGCACGGAATCGTCCACCTCCACACCGGTTTCCCGGAGGACCTGGACGGTCATGGCAATGTGGTCAAGGCTCGGCACGGACTCGCCCCGATGCACCAGATGCAGGCCGGCTCCGAAGCGGGCGCCGGTAAGCAACAGCGCAGACACAAACTGGCTGGAGGCACCGGCGTCAATCTCAACGCGCCCGCCCGGCACGGTCCCGGTCCCGGTGACCCGGAAAGGGAGCGAGCCGCTGCCGCCGTCGTCCACTGCGATCCCCAGCCCGCGCAGCGCCTCAATGGTCGGGCCCATGGGCCGCTGCCGGGCATGCGGATCGCCGTCAAAGGATGTGCTGCCTTCCCGCAGCGCCGCCAGCGGCGGGACGAAGCGCATGACCGTCCCGGCCAGTCCGCAGTCGACCTCCGCATCTCCGGCCGCACCGGCCGGAATCGGCTCCACCAGCAGATCCGGGCCGAAAGGTCCGGCCCCGGGTACCTCGGTGATCTGCGCGCCGAGGGAACGCAGGGCCTGAATCATCAGGGCAGAGTCCCGCGAATGCAGCGGTGCCCGGAGCCGGGACGGACCGTCTGCCAGCGCCGCCAGGACCAGGTACCTGTTGGTGAGTGATTTCGAGCCCGGGACCTGGACTGCCGCATTGACCGGCTGGGCCGGAGTTGGTGCGGGCCAGCCCGCAGTGATGGGCTGGAGAGCGGAGGAGGAAGTCATGGTGCTTAGGAACCTACGATGTCAGTCGCTGCGCTGCGGACGGCACGGTCCGCCTTGGCCAGCTGCTTTTTAGTCTGCTTGGTGACCTTCCGGGAATGGCGGCCCGCGTCCTTGCCCAGTGCACGCACATTCCGTCCGGTGTCGGAAACCAGGTGCTCGGCGCGCCAGGCCAGTCCGGGACGTCCGTTGGTGTCCACTGCCGCCAGCAGCACCCCGCCGATCAGGGAGAGGTTCTTCAGCAGCTGCGTGCGCCGGACCTTCCGCCCTTCCTGCGTGGTGGCGTCCGCGTTGCGGTACTCCACGAAGGTGTTCACGCCTGCCGTGGCGGCCAGGACCAGACCGGCGAGCCGGGAGAACTTGCCCAAGCCCAGCATGGCGGCGGCGCCCAGCTGGGTGGCGCCCAGGACACGGGCGACGGCGACGGGATTGTCCGCGAGTCCGGCGGCCGACGGCGCGACGGCACCGAGACGGCTGAGCGTGGGGGAGAGCTGCTGGGCGGTCTGCTCCGCGTTCCGGAGCCTTTCCACTCCGGCCGCGACAAAGCCAGCGGCAAGAAGCGGGCGGGCTAGGGTTCGGACAATCGTCATGCGTTCCTCCTGGATGACGCCGGATTCCGGCGTGAAGTACTGGAATGATACGGCGTCGCCAGGCGTGCCGTAAGCAAACGGATATCCCCTAGTCTGGCACCTTTGGCACCCTTATACACTGTCCGCCGCCGCGGGGGGAGGAATAACCGTACGGCGGCACTGGTTATGTTTTGCACCGGCAGCACTAACCTGTGCTGCCCGGGACACCACCAGGAAGGGGCGGAAGCAAGGAATGGCGAATACGCTGCTGGACCCCGGAATGCAGGCCTCCACGGACCAGCCCCGCTTGCTGGTTCGCACGCGGCCCTTAGACTTGAACTTGATGAGAACTGATGTGCCGGAAGGCAGCCCACAGGTGGAAGATCCGGGCCTGGACGTCGCGGCGGAGTCCGAGCAGGCGCGCAAGCTGAGGTTCGAGCGGGACGCAATGCAGTACGTGGACCAGCTCTACTCGGCTGCTATGCGCATGGCCAGGAATCCCGCTGACGCGGAGGACCTGGTCCAGGAGGCCTACACCAAGGCTTTCTCGGCGTTCCACCAGTACAAGCCCGGGACCAATCTGAAGGCCTGGCTCTACCGGATCCTGACCAACACCTACATCAACCTGTACCGGAAGCGGCAGCGGGAGCCGCTGCAGTCCAACTCCGAGGGAGTGGAGGACTGGCAGCTGGCACGTGCGGCGGAGCACAGCTCCTCCGGACTACGGTCGGCGGAGGCCGAAGCACTGGACCACCTGCCCGATTCCGACGTCAAGAGCGCGCTCCAGGCCATTCCGGAGGAGTTCCGCCTGGCGGTGTACTTCTCCGACGTCGAAGGTTTCGCGTACAAGGAAATCTCGGAAATCATGAACACGCCCATTGGCACGGTGATGTCGAGGCTGCACCGCGGGCGCAAGATGCTCCGCGAGCTGCTGGCCGAATACGCCCACGAGCGGGGCATCAAAGCGAAGGTACGGCCGGCAGCTGCTGGTGCCGGTGACACGAAGAATCAGGGGAACACACTATGAGCGATTGCCAGAGCCTGGGCGATTGCGAGGACGCACGCATTGAGAGGCTGTACGAATACCTTGACGGCGCGCTCTCCCATAACGACCTGGTCGAAATCCAGGACCATCTGCAGGGCTGTCCCGAGTGCGCGGAGGAACACGACCTGGAGTGTGTCATCCGTTCAGTGGTCAAGCGCTCCTGCACGGAGGCCGCTCCGGCGACACTGAAAGCCAGCATTCTGGAGCGGATCAGCCAGATTCAGTCCGTGGACCACTAGGCCTGTTTCCAAGCCCCGGTGCTTACACAGAAACCCCCGCCGCCGTGAGGCTGCGGGGGTTTCAGTTTGGTGCGGCCAGACCGCACAAACGTCCTGACTTAAGTGTTGGGACGCTTGCCGTGGTTTGCGCCACCGCGCTTGCGGTCCTTGCGCTTGCGTGCTCGCTTGCTCATGGCTGCCTCCTTTTAATTGACAACAAGTTTTGCCCTTCAGTCTCCCACAGACTGCACCATTGGCGTAAATGCGGCGGCCTGCTCCGCGGATGGATGGTGGATGGTGGCCGGGCGGTGCGCGGCAGAGTCCAGGAGGTGTCCCCTAGGATGGACCCACCAGCGACCAAAGGAGTTCCGCATGCGAGCGGTGTACGCGCAATCCCAGTCCCAGGAGGATCCGCTCAGCGGCCTGGTGGTTGGTGAACTGGACCGCCCGGAAGCCGGCCCGGGGTTCCGCCGGGTCCGGGTCCGTGCCTCAGCGCTGAACCGGCACGACCTGTGGTCGCTGCAGGGCGTGGGGCTTCCTTCCGAGAACCTTCCGATGGTCCTGGGCTGCGACGCGGCAGGCATCGACGACGACGGCAACGCCGTCATTGTTCATTCCGTCATTTCCAGCCCGGGCTGGGAGGGCGACGAGACACTCGATCCGCGCCGCACCCTGCTCTCCGAACGCTATCCGGGGACGATGGCGGATGAAGTGTGGGTGCCGACCCGCAACCTGGTGCCCAAGCCCGCCCAGCTGAGTTTCGAGGAAGCCGCCTGCCTTCCCACCGCCTGGCTCACGGCCTACCGGATGATCTTCACTGTCTCGCCGGCGGCTCCCGGCTCGACTGTTCTGGTCCAGGGCGCCGGTGGAGGGGTCGCCACTGCTTTGGTGTCCCTGGCCTCGGCCGCCGGATTCCGTGTCTGGGTCACCGGACGCAGCCCGGAGAAACTGGAGCAGGCCCGCCGGCTGGGCGCGGATGAGGTGTTCGACGCCGGTGCGCGGCTCCCGGAGCGGGTGGACACCGTCTTTGATTCAGTGGGCGAGGCGACGTGGGCGCATTCCCTGAAGGCGCTAAAGCCCGGGGGAGCGCTGGTGACCTGCGGTGCCACCAGCGGACCGAATCCTCCTGCTGACCTGAACCGTGTCTTTTTCCTGCAGCTCAAGGTGCTGGGCTCCACCATGGGAACGAAGCCGGAGCTGCAGCGGCTGGTCCAGTTCCTGCTGGCCACGGGTGTCCGGCCGGAAATTGACGCCGTCCTGCCCCTGGAGGACGCTGCGCAGGGATTCCGCCGAATGCACGACGGCGCTGCGGCCGGCAAAATCGTCTTCCGGCACTAGGTCCATCCAACTCCGCCCGGCGGTACCCCCGGGAGACGCCAAGAGGCGCCCGCAGGCTGCGGGCGCCTCTTTGGTGAAGCGGGTCAGTTCATATCCGGCAGGTCCAGCCAGCGGAACCAGCCGCGGTGCAGGACCAGCCAGGCAATCAGGCCGTAACCTGCCTGGCCGGGTGCCCCGCCGTTGGAGGCCAGGTCGGTGCGCCACTGCTCGTGGTTGAGGAGCGGCGTCAATGTATCGACATAAACGTGCTTGCGCCGCGTCGTCACGTCCCCGAAGGCGGCCGAAAGATCGGCCAGTTTCCGGTTGCGTTCCTGGTCCAGCCCGGGGGGCGGGCCAACCACCAGGACCTTGATGCTCATCTGCGCCGCGCCGTCCAGGATGTTCGCCAGGTTCAGCCGGCTGCGTGCCGTGGAAAGCTCCAGGTCAAGGTCGCGGTCGGAAAGCCCGATGACCAGACGGTTCTCACAGGTTTCATCGAACCTGCGGCCGGCCTCCATCAGCCAGCGGTTGGCGAGGGCCTCTGTGCCCTCGCCGGGGGCAGCGAGGCTGTAGGCCTCGAGTTTGGCGTGTTCCGGCGTCGTGCGTGCCAGCACGCGTCCCAGCCAGCCCAAGGCGCGGGGATCGCCGTGGCCGGCGAGCAGTTCGTCACCGACCGCAGCAAGCCTGATTCTGCGTTGTTCCACGAGTTCCCTTTTCCAATAGCCGAAAAGTCCAGATGAAGGGTGCGTTAAAAGCCGGGTGGGGCACCAACGGCGCCCCACCCAAACCTAGCCTACTAACGGCGTTCGAAAGCCTTCTTGACCAGGATGTCCTGCTCAACCGCGTGCCGCTTGGCCGAACCGGTAGCGGTCGACGCCGATGCCGGCCGGGAGACCAGCTTGAGCGGGCGGTCCAGTTCCGGCGGCAGGTTCAGGCCGATAAACGGCCAGGGACCCTGGTTGGCCGGTTCATCCTGTGCCCACACCAGCTCGGCGTTCGGGTACTTGGCGACGGCGTCGTTGATCTCCTTGACGGGCAGCGGGTACAGCTGCTCCACCCGGATGATGGCCGTTTTCTCGTCACCCGTCTTCTGGCGGTTGGCCAGCAGATCGAAGTAGAGGCGGCCGGAAACCAGCAGCACCTTCTCGACGGCGTTGGCATCCAGCTCCGCGTGCTCACCGATGACCGGCTGGAACGAGCCCTGGGTGAAGTCCTCCACCCCGGTGGCAGCGGCCTTCAGGCGCAGCAGCTGCTTCGGTGTGAAGATCACCAGGGGCTTCCGCGGCCGGCTGTACGCCTGACGGCGCAGCAGGTGGAAGTGGGAAGCACCCGTGGTCGGGTTCGCCACGATCATGTTGTCCTCGGCGCACAGCTGAAGGAAACGTTCGATGCGTGCCGAAGAGTGGTCCGGGCCCTGGCCCTCGTAGCCGTGCGGCAGCATCATAACCAGCGAGGACCGCTGGCCCCACTTCTGCTCGGCCGAGGAAATGAACTCGTCGATGATCGTCTGGGCGCCGTTGACGAAGTCGCCGAACTGGGCCTCCCAGAGCACAAGCGCATCCGGGCGTTCCACTGAGTAGCCGTATTCGAAGCCGAGGGCGGCGAATTCGGAGAGCAGGGAATCATAGATCCACAGCTTCGCCTGGTTCGGATCCAGATCGCCCAGCGGCATCCACTCGGCGCCGGTGGCGCGGTCGTGGAAGACGGCGTGGCGCTGCGTGAACGTGCCGCGGCGGGAATCCTGGCCGGCCAGGCGGACCGGGACACCTTCCATCAGCAGCGAACCGAAGGCAGCGATTTCTGCGAAGCCCCAGTCGATGTTGCCCTCACGGGACATCTGCTCACGCTTCTCAAGCAGCGACTTCAGCTTCGGGTGCACGGTGAAGCCTTCGGGCACTGCCACGTGGGCCTTGCCGATGCGGGCCAGCGTGTCAGCGGAGATCGCAGTGGTGGAGGGTGCGACGACGGTCGAGCCCTCCTGCTGGGCGACGGGACGCTCCAGGTCCGAGACAGCTTCCGAGTCCTTGGTGATGACCGGAATCGGCGATGTCTGGGCGGCATGCGTCTCAGCGAACACCCGCTCCAGACGGCTCTGGTAATCACGGAGTGCCTGCTCTGCCTCTTCCTGGCTGATATCGCCGCGTCCGATCAGGGACTCGGTGTAGAGCTTGCGCACGGAGCGCTTGGCTTCGATCAGCGAGTACATCATCGGCTGGGTCATCGAGGGATCGTCGCCCTCGTTGTGCCCGCGGCGGCGGTAGCACACCATGTCGATGACGACGTCCTTGTTGAACCGCTGGCGGTAGTCGAAGGCCAGCTGGGCAATCCGGACAACCTGCTCCGGGTCGTCGCCGTTCACGTGGAAGATCGGAGCCTGGACCATCTTGGCAACGTCGGTGGCGTACACCGAGGAGCGGGATGAGGACGGCGCGGTGGTGAAACCAACCTGGTTGTTCACGATCACGTGGATGGTGCCGCCGGTGCGGTAGCCGCGCAGCTGGGAGAGGTTGAGCGTTTCCGCCACCACGCCCTGCCCGGCAAACGCTGCGTCACCGTGAATCAGGATCGGCAGGACGGGGAACTCATCGCCCCGGTCCAGACGGTCCTGCTTGGCGCGGACGATGCCTTCGAGGACGGAATCCCCGGCTTCCAGGTGCGAGGGGTTGGCGGCCAGGTAGACCTTCGTCTGGTTGCCGTTGTCCGATGTGAAGGTTCCCTCGGTGCCGAGGTGGTACTTCACATCGCCTGAACCCTGCACGGAGCGCGGATCCTGCGTGCCTTCAAATTCGCGGAAGACCTGGGCGTAGGTCTTGCCGGCAATGTTGGTCAGCACGTTCAGGCGGCCGCGGTGGGCCATGCCGATGCCGACTTCCTCCATGCCGTCATCCGCTGCACCGGAAATGATGGTGTCGAGCAGCGGAATCAGGGATTCGCCGCCTTCGAGGGAGAACCGCTTCTGGCCAACGAACTTGGTCTGCAGGAACGTTTCGAATGCTTCGGCCGCATTGAGCTTGCCCAGGATGCGCAGCTGTTCCTCGCGGGAGGGCTTGCTGTACGGGGCCTCGAGCCGGTCCTGGAACCAGGAGCGCTCTTCGGGATCCTGGATGTGCATGTATTCGATGCCGGCCGTGCGGCAGTAGGCATCACGCAGCACGCCGAGGATCTTGCGCAGCTTCAGCATCGGCTTGCCGCCGAAACCGCCGGTGGGCCACTCGCGGTCAAGGTCCCAGAGGGTGAGGCCGTGGGTGAGCACGTCAAGATCCGCGTGGCGGCGCTGGACGTATTCCAGCGGGTTGGTGTCCGCCATGAGGTGTCCGCGGACCCGGTAGGCGTGGATCAGCTGCTGGATGCGGGCAACCTTGTTGATCTGCTCATCCGGGTTGACCTGGATGTCGGGGCTCCAGCGCACCGGCTCGTAGGGAATGCGCAGCGACTCGAAGACGTCGTCGTAGAAGTTCTGCTCACCCAGCAGCAGCTGGTGGATGATGCGCAGGAACTCGCCGCTGCCGGCACCCTGGATAACCCGGTGGTCATAGGTGGAGGTCAGGGTGATGACCTTGGAGATGGCGTTGCGGGCCAGGATCTTCTCATTGGAGCCCTGGAACTCGGCCGGGTACTCAAGGGCGCCGGCGCCGATGATGCACGCCTGGCCCTTGGACAGGCGGGGGACCGAGTGGACCGTGCCGATGCCGCCGGGGTTGGTCAGCGAGATGGTGGTGCCCTTGTAGTCGTCCGCGGTCAGCTTGCCGTTGCGGGCCCGCTTCACCAGATCCTCGTAGGCATGCCAGAACTCCGAGAAGTTCAGCGTCTCGGCCTTCTTGATGTTCGGAACCACCAGCAGGCGGGTGCCGTCCGGCTTCGGCATATCGATGGCGAGGCCGAAGTTGACGTGGGCGGGCTGGACAGCAACGGGCTTGCCGTCCACTTCGTCGTAGTAGACATTCTGCGACGGGAACTGGGCAGCGGCGCGGATGATCGCGTAGCCGAGCAGGTGGGTGAAGGAGATCTTGCCGCCACGGGCACGTTCGAGGTGGCTGTTGATGACGATGCGGTTGTCAATCAGCAGCTTCGCCGGAACCGCACGGACCGTGGTGGCGGTCGGGACGCTCAGGCTGAGGTCCATGTTTGTGGCGATGGCCTTGGCCGGGCCGCGCAGGATGGTGACCTTGTCGTCTTCGGTGTCAGCAGTGGGCTTGGTCTTGGGCAGCTGAGCCGGAATGGGCGCGGACTTGGTTTCCGGCTTGGTGTCCGCAGCAGCCGGATTCGCCGAGGCTGCGGCGGACTTGGGTGCATCCTTGGCTGAGGCAGCTTCCTTGGCGACCGGCGGCTTTCCGGACTCCTGGGTCGCGGCGGGTGATTCCCCGGAGGCCTTGGGTGCCTGGGCCTCGGCGTTCACGACGGGCAGCTGCCGGGTTGCGGGATTGGCGCCGAGCTCACTCGGGGGAGTGGAGCCGTTGCCCGAGACGGTGCTTCCGGAAGCGTGCTTGGCGTCCTCGGCCTTAAAGGACTCGAAAATGCTCCACCACTTCTTGTCGACCGAGTTCTTGTCCTTGAGGAACTGCTCGTACAATTCGTCGACAAGCCATTCGTTTCCGCCGAATTCCTCCGGCAGGCGGTGGTTGGGTTGGTCTGGCACTAGTTATACGCCTCTTCCATGAATTGCCGTTTGCCCTGATGGCACCATGATCTGGGCGCTTCCGCCTCAAGACTGGCTGGTGCGGCCCGGTGCGCAGTGACCGAGACTTGGTTGCAAGTCTAGTTACAGATAGACGGAAGTGGCCAATCTCGACGGCGTGTGGTTGTGGGATCCGCCACATATCGGCGTGAGCGCCTTCCCGCAGGCCGGAGCCCCGGGAACCGCGGGCTGCGCCCCGGTGTTCCTCTGGTGTGGTGCGGCGAAAGCTGTAAACTGAAACTTCTATGGACAGCAATTCTAGGCGCCGGCCTGCCTCCTCGTCCGCGGTTACCGCAGCGAAGACGCACAGAGCCGGCAACGCCCGCACCCGCACCCCGCATTCTCCGGCAGAGTCATCGGAGCCTTCCAGTCCGGCTTCAGCCGACCATCCTCCGCCAGGCGCTAATCCGCCGACCCGCTCCGCCCGAAGCCTAATGTCCTGCCCCGCAGCGGGGGTGGCCGGCTGATATGGAGTGGTTATTCCTCTGTGCAGGCCTGCTGCTGATCTGCGGCACCGGTTTCTTCGTCGCCGTTGAGTTCGCCCTTGTGGCCCTCGACCAGCCCACGGTCCGCCGTGCGGTTGATGACGGCGACCAGAAAGCCGTGCCCCTGCTGCGCTGCCTGACCACCCTTTCCACCCAGCTCTCCAGCTGCCAGCTCGGCATCACCATCACCACCCTCCTCACCGGGTATGTCATGGAGCCGTCCGTGGGCCGGCTGCTGCAGGGACCCCTGGCGGCGCTGGGCCTGCCGCAGGCAGCGGCACTGTCCGTTTCCGTGGTGGCTGCGATGCTCCTTGCGACCCTGCTCTCGATGCTGCTGGGCGAGCTGATTCCGAAGAACATGTCGATCGCACTGCCGTTCAAGGTGGGGCGGGCGCTGGCCCGCCCCCAGCTCGCGTTCACTTTTGTTTTCAAACCGGCAATCCTGCTCCTCAACGGATTCTCCAACAAGGTCCTGAACCTGTTCGGCCTTGAAGCCAAGGAAGAGGTTTCCGGGGCGAGGACGCCGGCTGAGCTTTCGTCAATGGTGCGCCGTTCGGCTGAGATGGGAACCCTGGACCGCGGAACCGCCAACTTCCTGGCCCGCACCCTCTCCTTCTCCGAACGGACGGCCGCGGACGTTATGACCCCCCGCATCCGGCTGGAAACCATGGACTCCGAGCAGCCGGTCTCCGACGTCATTGAAGCTGCCCGGCGAACCGGGTTTTCCCGGTTCCCTGTCCTGGGTGATTCCCCGGACGATATCCGCGGCGTGGTCCATGTTAAGAAGGCAGTTGCCGTTCCGCGGCGCAAACGCAGCGGACTTCCCGTAGCCGCGATCATGAGTGAAGTCCTCCGCGTGCCGGAGACGGTGCATCTGGACTCCCTGCTCTCGGAACTGCGCGGGGCCAACCTGCAGCTCGCCGTCGTGCTGGACGAGTATGGCGGAACAGCCGGCGTCGCGACTCTGGAGGACCTCGTTGAGGAGATCGTCGGCGAGGTTTCCGACGAGCACGACAAGCTCAAGCCGGGTGTCCTGCAGAGTGCCTCCGGCTACTGGTACTTCCCGGGCATCATGCGGCCGGATGAAGTGAGCGAGCTGATCCCTTCGCTGCAGGTTCCGGACGATTCCGGCTACGAAACGGTGGGCGGCTACATCATGGCCGGGCTGGGCCGCATTGCCGAAGTGGGGGATACGGTGCCGGTGCCCGGCGGAACGCTGGAAGTTGAACGGATGGACGGACGCCGGATCGACCGCGTCTGTTTTGTCCCTGCAGGGGATGAAGACCCTGAGGCCGGGCCGGACGCCGGGGAATCCGCGGGCTCCCGCCAGCCGGACGCTGTGGCCACGGCCAGGAATGCAGCGCCGGCTGCGCCCGCCAGCCGTCCCGTCCACGGTTCGACGGCGGCTCCGCTGCGGAAGGAAGGTGCCCGATGAGTGACTTGGCAGGAATTTTCTGGCTCGTGGTCCTGCTCGTCGGCAACGCATTCTTTGTCGGCGCAGAGTTCGCGGTGATGTCCGCCCGGCGCAGCCAGATCGAACCACTTGCTGACGCCGGCTCCAAGCGCGCAAAGACCACGCTCTGGGCGATGGAACACGTCTCGCTGATGCTGGCGTGCGCACAGCTGGGCATCACTGTGTGTTCGCTGCTGATCCTGTACGTTGCCGAGCCAGCCATTCACCATCTGCTGGCCGCTCCGCTCACGGCGGTCGGCGTGCCGGTGGAAGTGGCTGATCTGGCCGGCTTCCTGGTGGCGCTGCTGTTTGTGACCTTCCTGCACGTCACCATCGGCGAAATGGTGCCGAAGAACATCTCGGTGTCAGTGGCCGACCGCGCCGCACTTGTGCTGGCGCCGCCGCTGGTGATGATTTCGCGTGTGGTGCGTCCGCTGACGGCAAGCCTGAACTGGATCGCCAACCACGCACTGCGGGCGGTCGGAATTACCCCGAAAGACGAGGTCACATCCTCCTTCACGCTGCAGGAGGTGCAGTCGATCGTGCAGGAATCCACCCGGCACGGACTGGTGGCGGACGACTCCGGCGTCATTTCCGGGGCGCTGGAGTTCTCCGGCCAGACTGCCGGTGAAGTGATGATTCCGCTGGATGAGCTGGTCACGCTCCGCACTGACTGCACCCCCGCGGAATTCGAGAAAGCCGTTGGCCGGACCGGATTCTCGCGGTTTGTGCTCATGGATGATGCCGGGAACTTCACGGGCTATATGCACCTGAAGGATGTGATGGCGATCCCGGAGGAGGCTTTCGAACGGCCGATTACGGAGAACAAGGTGCGCACGCTGGCAAACCTGCGGCTGGACGACGGTATTGAGGATGCGCTGGCAGTTATGCAGCGCACGGGCTCACACGTAGCGCGTGTCCTGGGCCCGGACTCGCAGACCCGCGGCGTTCTGTTCCTGGAAGACATCATCGAACAGCTCATCGGAGAGATCCGGGATGCCACGCAGGCCCAGGGGTTCCGCCGCTCCGGGGACGGCTTCACCGAGTAGCAGCAGGGCCCCGGCAGGACTTAGATGCGAATGATTCGCGTTTGCGTTATGCTGGGGTTCCTCCGGGCTTTCCGGAACTTTCTATTGACACCTGAAAAGGGGATATTGACTCTATGCGCCGTCTGCCCATTCGACTCACCGGTTGCCTCCTTGCTGCTGGCCTGGCACTGAGCGCATGCTCCACGGACGGCGGGGGGAACGGGGAAAGCAGCAGCGCGGACGATGGAACCATCCGGGCGGTGGCCTCCACCGATGTCTACGGCAGCATCCTGGAATCCGTGGGCGGAGAGCACATCAGCGTTGAGTCCATCATCAACCGGCCGTCCCAGGATCCGCATTCCTATGAGGCCACCGCCAGGGATAAGCTCGCCGTGTCCAACGCCAGCCTGGTCGTCCTGAACGGCGGCGGATACGACAGTTTTATGGAGAGTCTGGTCAAAGATGAAGGGCTGCCCGCCGAGGACGTGCTGAATGCCGTGGAGATTTCCGGTCTGGATACGGAATCCGGCCACACCCACTCTGATGAGGAATCCGAAGCGGACTCATCCCATGACCACGCCGGACACTCGCACGGAGAATTCAACGAGCACGTCTGGTACGACCCGGCCGCCATGGGTCTGCTGGCCGAGGCAGCGGCGCAGCGCCTGGCCGAGCTGGATCCGGCCAATGAGGCGTCCTTCCGGGATAACGCAGCGGCTTTCACTGCGGGAATCAGCGAACTGGAAAGCAGGCTGGAGGCTCTTCGGCCTGCAGCCGATGGGCGCGGCGTCGCCATGACCGAGCCGGTTCCGGCTTACCTCCTGGAGGATGCCGGGCTGCACAACGATACCCCCGAGGACTTCACCCAGGCTGTGGAGGAAGGATCCGACGTACCGCCTGCGGCACTGAAGGAGATGCAGGACCTGATGACCTCCGGCGGCATCGCTTTCCTGGCCTACAACGGGCAGACCTCCACCTCCCAGACCGAAGCCATCCGGAACACTGCCGAATCCGCGGGCATCCCCGTGGTCGACTTCTCCGAAACCCTCCCGGAAGGTGAGGACTACCTCGGCTGGATGAGCCTGAACATCGATGCCCTTGAGGGCGTCCTGCAGTGAACCGCCCGGTCGTCCAGCTCCGCGGCGCCTCCATGGCGTTCGGCGACCGGACCCTCTGGCAGGGACTCGACCTGGATATTCATGCCGGGGAATTCCTGGCGGTCCTGGGCCCAAACGGCACCGGCAAGACCACACTCCTGAAGGTGCTGCTTGGCCTGCAGCCGCTGAGCTCGGGGTCGGTGACCGTCAACGGACGGAAGATCGAGCGCGGAAGCAGCGACATCGGCTACATCCCGCAGCAGAAGTCCTTTAGTCCGGGTACCCCGCTGCGTGCCCGGGACCTGGTGGGCATGGGGGTCGACGGCGACAAGTGGGGGCTGCGGCTGCGGCGGGCACCGGTCCGCAGGCGGGTCGACGAACTGCTGGCCCAGGTCGGTGCCACCGCTTATGCGGACGAGCCGGTCGGTACGCTTTCCGGCGGTGAACTGCAGCGGCTGCGGGCTGCCCAGGCGCTGGCGACCGATCCGGACCTGCTGCTGTGCGATGAACCTCTGCTCTCCCTGGACCTGCACAACCAGAAGGCCATCAGTGCGCTCATCGATGAGCGCTGCCATGTCCAGGACGCTGCCGTGGTGTTTGTGACCCACGAAATTAATCCCATCATCGACTACGTGGACCGTGTCCTGTACCTGGCCGGAGGGCAGTTCCGGACCGGAACGCCGGCCGAAGTCCTGCGTTCCGACGTTCTTTCCGACATGTACGGCTCCCACGTGGAGGTACTGCGCAGCCACGGCCGGATCGTGGTGCTGGGCGTCCCTGATGCGACAACCCACCACCATGGTGAAAGCGAAGGCGACAATGGACCTTTCTGATTTCTTTTCCTCCGTCTTCGACTTCAGTGACTACGGGCAGCTGCTGCCGCTGGTGACAAATTCCCTCTGGGCCGCGGCCATCCTCGGACTGGTGGGCGGGCTGATCGGCATCTTCGTGATGATGCGGGATCTGGCCTTCGCGGTGCACGGGATTGCGGAGCTGTCCTTCGCCGGCGCCGCTTTGGCCCTGCTCATCGGCGCCAACGTGGTCCTGGGGTCATTGGTTGGTTCCATTACCGCGGCGCTGCTGCTGGCGGTGCTTGGCCTGCGTGCCCGGGACCGCAACTCGATCACTGGAGTCATCATGCCCTTCGGGCTTGGCCTGGGTATCCTTTTCCTGGCCCTGTACGAAGGACGCTCGGCCAATAAATTCGGGCTCCTGACCGGGCAGATCGTTGCTGTGGACAGCGTCCAGCTGAATCTGCTGGCCATCTGCGCGGCAGTGGTGGTCGTCGGCCTGGTGGTGGTGTGGCGGCCCCTCACGTTCGCCAGCGCTGATCCGGACCTGGCAGAAGCCCGCGGGGTTCCGGTGGGAGCCCTGTCCATCGTGTTTATGTTCCTGCTGGGACTTTCCGTGGCGCTGTCCATCCAGGTGGTTGGTGCGCTGCTGGTGCTCTCGCTGCTGATCACTCCGGCCGCCGCCGCTCTGCTGGTCACGTCCTCGCCGAGGCTGGTGGTGGCGCTGAGCGTGGCCTTTGCCCTGGTTTCGGCCGTGGGCGGGATCCTGCTGGCGCTCGGCGGACGGATTCCAATCAGTCCCTATGTGACCACGATTTCCTTCGCGATCTACTTGGTCTGCCGGATCATCATGAGGGTGCGCGGGCGCAGCCGGAGGTTCAGCGCAAATACCCCCGCAGCGTCAGCGGGCTAGGCGCCGCGGCTGGCGGAGCACTCCGGGCAGAGCCCAAAAACCTCAACTGTGTGGGCCACTTCGGTAAAACCGTGTTCCTTGCCAAGCCGTGCCGCCCAGCTTTCGACAGCCGGAGCTTCGATTTCCACCGCTTTCCCGCAGTTCCTGCAGACCAGGTGGTGGTGATGGTGGGCGGCCTCGCAGCGCCGGTACAGGACCTCGCCGTCAGCGCCGCGCAGCACATCCACCTCTTCCTCATCCGCCATGGACTGCAGGATCCGGTAGGTCGTGGCCAGGGACACCTGCTCGCCGCGGTCCTGCAGCAGGCGGTGGAGCTCCTGCGTGCTCACAAAGTCTTCCAATGAGTCCAGGGTGCGGCCCACCGCGAGACGCTGGCGGGTGACCCGTGGCTCGGCCGTCCGCCTTGATGGCGATGGCTGCGCTGACATGGGAGCCTCCTGCGGCTGCTTCGGGTAGATCGGGCTCTCCCCAGATTATCAGCGATGCGCTTCCCCGGTCCCTCCGCCGCCCTGCGCCGCGGGAGTATCGTGACCGTATGAAAATGACGAAGTACGCCCACTCCTGCGTCCGGTTCGAGAAGAACGGCTCTGTGCTGGTCCTTGACCCGGGAAATTTCTCGGAGGTGGAGGAAGCGCTGGCAGGTGCCGATGCGATTCTGGTGACCCATGAACACGCTGACCACATCGACCGGGAGCGGGTACTGCCCATCCTGGCGGGCCGGTCCGGACTGGCGCTGTATGCTCCGGCGGGCCTGGCCGGGGCACTGCGGGAGGAGGTGCCCCAGGACGTGCGCACACGCATTCACGACGTCGAACCGGACACCTCGTTTGAGATCGCCGGAATCGGCGTCCGCTCGTTTGGCGGGCAGCATGCCCTGATTCATCCGCTGATCCCCATGGTCCGGAACCTGGCGTACCTGATCGAGGGCCGCGTCTACCATCCGGGAGATTCCTTCACCGTTCCGAACGGACTCAGGGCAAGCACCCTCCTGCTGCCGATCCATGCCCCCTGGTCGAAGGTCGGGGAAGTCATCGACTTCCTGATCAGCTGCGGCGCCGAAACGGCATACCCCATCCACGACGCCCTCCTGAACGGCAACGGCCGCGGGATTGTGGAGAAACACCTGGAACGGTTCGGAAAAATGTACGGCACCCGGTATGTGCGGCTGGCCTCCGGCGATGTGGTGGACGTATGAGCGGGGTGCTGATCAGTGCGGGGGAGCTGCAGGAGCTCCTGGCGGCGAGCCGGCCCGTGCGCCTCTTGGACGTGCGGTGGGAGCTGGGCCGCACGGACGGGCACCGGCAGTACCTGGCCAGCCACCTGCCCGGAGCGGCCTTCGTGAACCTGGATACTGAGCTCTCAGCCCCGCCCGGACCCGGTGGGCGGCACCCGCTGCCGGCTCCGGAGGACTTCACGGAGTCGGCCCGCCGCTGGGGCATCAACGACGGCGACCTGGTGGTTGCCTACGATGCGGCCGGAGGAGGCTCTGCCGCCCGTGCCTGGTGGCTGCTGCGCCACGCCGGCTTCCCGGAGGTCAGACTGCTCGACGGCGGGCTGCGCGCCTGGCAGGAAGCCGGCGGCAGGCTTGTGGAGGGCGAGGAGATCCCGGCACCGGGTACTGCCTCCTTGTCATGGGGCCATATGCCGGTGGCGGACAGGGAAACTGCCGGCGGGCTGGCCTCTTCGGGGGTGTTGATCGATGCCCGGGCGCCTGAACGCTTCCGTGGAGAACACGAACCCATCGATCCCCGGGCCGGGCATATCCCCGGAGCAGTCAACGTACCGGCGGCTGGGAATCTGGAGGTTAACGGGCGGTTCGCTGATGCGCGCGTGCTCCGGGACCGGTTCGAAGCGGCCGGCGTCGACGGCACCAAGCCGGTTGCCGCCTACTGCGGCTCCGGTGTGTTCGCGGCAGCGGAAGTGGCTGCCCTGGCAATTGCGGGTTTCGACGCCGCGCTGTATCCGGGCTCGTGGTCCGAGTGGTCGTCCACCCCCGGAGCGCCGGTGGCAACCGGCGGGGCAGACGGGTAGCGTCAAAGCCATGATTACCGGCCGTCCCGTCCCGCCGCCGCTGCATGTGCAGCGCAGCGGCCAGGCCGCCAGCAGCTTTCACCGAGGAGAACGCATGAGCACACTATTCACCAAAATTATCGAGGGTGAGATCCCGGGCCGCTTCGTGTGGAAGGACGACGACGTCGTTGCCTTCCTCAGCATCGGTCCCCTCGCGGATGGACACACCCTGGTGGTGCCGCGCCGGGAGGTCGACAAGTGGACGGACGCTCCGGCAGACCTGCTGGCAAAGCTGACCGCCGTGGCGCAGGAAATCGGCAAGGTCCAGGTGGAGGTCTTCGGCTCCGAGCGGGCGGGACTGACCATCGCCGGCTTCGAGGTGGAACACCTGCACCTCCACGTGTGGCCGGCCAACTCGCTGCAGGACTTCGACTTCAGCCGGGCGGACACGAACCCCGACCCGGAGCGGATGGCAGCCAACGCGGAGAAACTGCGCGGCGGCCTGCGTGCCGCCGGGCACGCCGAGTTCGTGCCCGAAGCGTAGCGAGGTCCCCGGGCCCTCTGCCGGCTCCGGCGGCCTACGCCGGGGCCAGCGCCTGGTTCAGCGCGGTCCGGATCCGTTTCTCCGAAACGGACCGGGCCGTTCCCAGTTCCTGGGCAAAGAAGCTGATCCGCAGCTCCTCGATCATCCAGCGGACCTCAGTGAGGGCGGGGGGAGTGCCGGCGCCGGGCAGCAGGGCCGCGACGGCGTCGTCGTAGTCATCCTCCAGGCCCTGGACCACTGCCATGTTCAGTGAATCACGCTGGATATTGGTCGGCAGTTTCTCCAGCCGGCGCTCAATCCCGGCAAGGTAGCGCGGCAGCTGGGCCAGCTGGGCGTAGCCGGTGCGGGCCACGAACCCGGGATAGACCAGCTGCTCGAGCTGGGCCCGGATGTCATTCAGGGCCGAAATCAAGGCCAGGGACGTGGTGCCCTTGAGCTGCTTCTGGATCCGCCGGGTGCTGGAGAGCACCTTTTCCACGATGGCCGTCACGGTGAACACCGTGTCTATCAGCTCTGCCCGCACGCTCTCATAGAGCGCATCGAACTCCTCCCGCGACCAGGGCAGCTTTTCCGGCGTCAGCTTGTCGATCGCCGCGAGCGTGCAGTCCTGGATCAGTGCGGCTACGCTCCCGTGCGGGTTCTGGCTGAAGGTCAGCTTCTCGGCATTGCTCAGGTGCTCCAGTACGTATTTCGCCGGGCTGGGGACCCGCAGCGCCAGCAGGCGGATGACACCGGCGCGCATGGCGGCTTCCTGCTCGGGCACGTTCTGGAACACCCGCAGGCCCACACTGGTGCCCTCATCCACCAGGGCGGGGTAGCCGGTGACGGTGTGCCCTGCCACCTCCCGGGCTACCTGCCGCTCGATGGCGCCAAAGGTCCACTCGGTCAGCCCGGATTGTTCCCGGAACGACGGCGGACCCCCGTTGGAGGAGGCCGGAACGGCCGCCGCCTGGCCGGAGGACGTGCCCGGTTTTCCCCGCGCAGGCTTGCCGGCAGGTTTGACAGTGCCAGGAGTTGCTCCGAGGGATTCCGCGATCGCCCGGCGGTTGGCCGGTGCGAGGGACTCCTGCAGAGCTGCCAGGTCCTTGCCCTCGTCCAGGATCCGTCCGGCGGAGTCAACGACCGAAAAACTCATGCGCAGGTGTTCCGGCACCGCTTCCCAGTTCCAGGACCCGGGCGGAATGATGTGCCCCTTGAGCCGGCGCAGCGCCAGTTCCAGGGACGGTTCCAGGGGGTCCGACGCCGGATCGAAGTCGGCAGCCAGCGCAGCAGCAGCTGCCCGTGCCACGTCCGGTGCCGGAATGAAGTTCTTCCGCACGGCCTTGGGCAGGGACTTGATCAGCGCGGTAATCAGCTCGGCACGCAGACCTGGAATCTGCCAGCGGAACGGCTCAGGATCCAGCTGGTTCAGGAACAGCACCGGGACCTGGACCGTGACGCCGTCGTTCGCTCCCGGAACGCCGGGGGTGAACTCGTAGGACAGCGGCAGGTCAAAATCCCCGAACCGGAAGGCTTTCGGGAAGTCGTTCTCGTCCAGGTCCGCGGCATCGCCGGTACGCAGGGCATCAGGATCAAAATCCAGCAGCCCCGGGTTTTCGTGGCGGGCGTGCTTCCACCACTTGTCGAAATGCCGTTCCGAAACGACGTCGGCCCCCACCCGTTCGTCGTAGAACTCGAAGAGCGTCTCATCATCAACCCGCAGGCCGCGCCGGCGGACGCGGGTTTCGAGTTCCTCCAGCTCCGCGAGCAGGGCCCGGTTGCGGTGGAAGAACTTGTGGTGCGTGCGCCAGTCGCCTTCCACCAGAGCATGCCGGATGAACATTTCGCGGGACAGCACCGGATCGATGCGCCCGTAGTTCACGCTCCGCCGCGGAATCACGGGCACACCGTAGAGCGTGACCTTCTCGTACGCCATGACCGAACCGTTGCGCTTGGACCAGTGGGGTTCGCTGTACGTGCGTTTGATCAGGTGCGGGGCGACTTCCTCCACCCACAGCGGATCGAACCTGGCTGCGATGCGCGCCCAGAGCCGGGAGGTTTCCACAAGTTCCGCGGCCATCACCCAGTCCGGCGACTTCTTGAACAGGGCGGATCCCGGGAACACTGCGAACCGGGTGCCGCGGGCGCCGGCATATTCCCGCTTGCGCTGGTCGTAGAGGCCGATGTGGCTCAGCAGGCCCGCGAGCAGACTGATATGCACGTCTTTTTCGCGGCCCACCGGATCGACTTCTCCGGGGGCGAGGGTGATGCCGAGCGGCTTGGCGAGCTGGCGGAGCTGGGCGAACAGATCCTGCCACTCCCGGATGCGCAGGAAATTCAGGAATTCGTTTTTGCACAGCTTCCGGAACTGGGAGGAGGAGAGCTCTTTCTGCTTCTCCTGGACGTAGCGCCAGAGGTTAAGGAACCCCGTAAAGTCCGAATTCTCATCCACGAACCGCTTATGCAGTTCGGCCGCTTTCTGGGCCCGGGCCGGATCGTCTTTGGACGGACGTTCCCGCGGATCCTGAATGGTGAGGGCCGCGGCCAGGACCATGACTTCACGGGTGCAGTTACGGGCACCGGCTTCCACGATCATGCGGCCGAGCCGGGGATCCACAGGCAGCTGGGCCAGCTTGCGTCCGACGCCGGTGATCCCGCCCTTGGGTTCCAGGGCACCCAGCTCACGCAGCAGCAGGGCGCCGTCGTTCACGGCCTTGGGATCCGGCGGCTGGACGAACGGGAAGTCCGATACATCCTTGGGCCCCTGCGCCACGCCCATGGCTGCCATCTGCAGGATCACTGCGGCCAGGTTGGTCCGCAGGATTTCCGGGTCGGTGAACTCGGGACGCGCTTCGAAGTCTTCCTCCGAATACAGGCGGATGGCGATACCGTCCGAAACACGGCCGCAGCGCCCGGAACGCTGGTTGGCCGAGGCCTGGGAGATCCGCTCGATGGGCAGGCGCTGGACTTTGGTGCGGTGGGAGTACCGCGAGATCCGGGCGGTGCCGGTGTCAATGACGTACTTGATGCCCGGCACGGTGAGGGAGGTTTCGGCAACGTTGGTGGCCAGCACGATCCGGCGCTGCTTCCCGGGGGAGAAGACCCGGTGCTGCTCAGCCAGGGACAGCCGGGCAAAAAGCGGCAGGATTTCCGCGTTGGCCAGCCGCGGATTGCGCTGCAGCGTGCCGCGCAGTGCATCGGCGGCGTCGCGGATCTCCCGTTCGCCGGAGAAGAAGATCAGGATGTCGCCGGGAGCTTCGCGGGAAAGTTCGTCAACCGCATCGCAGACCGCGTCGAGGGGATCCCGGTCCTCCTCAAGTTCGTCGTCGTCCGCGTCCGGGGATCCGAGGGCGGGCTGGTTCAGCGGACGGTAGCGGATTTCCACCGGGAACGTGCGGCCGGAGACCTCAATGACGGGAGCCGGAGTGCCGTCGGGAGCGGCGAAATGCCGGGCGAAGCGTTCCGGGTCGATCGTCGCGGAGGTGATGATGATCTTCAGGTCGGGACGCTCGGGCAGCAGCCGCTTGAGGTAGCCCAGGATGAAGTCGATGTTGAGGCTGCGTTCGTGCGCCTCGTCGATGATGATGGTGCTGTACTTCTTCAGCTTCCGGTCATGCTGGATTTCGGCGAGCAGGATACCGTCGGTCATCACCTTGACCTTGGTGCCGCGGCTGACCTGCCCGGTGAACCGGACCTGGAAACCAACCTCAGCGCCGATCTCGACGTCGAGCTCCTCGGCAATGCGCTCCGCAACGGTGCGGGCCGCGAGCCGGCGGGGCTGGGTATGGCCGATCATTCCGTTCTCGGCAAGCCCCAGCTCCAGGCACATCTTGGGGATCTGGGTGGTTTTGCCGGAACCGGTGGCGCCGGCAATCACGGTCACCTGATTGGCCGCAATGGCCGCCATGATGTCTTCACGGCGTTCCGAGACGGGAAGCTGTTCGGGGTAGGAGATTGTCAGTGCCATAGTTGGCACCAGTCTAGTGGGTTGGCGGCGCCTGCCCGGCGGCCCTGGCCAGGCGCCCCGCCGCGTCCCGGGCCCGCTGGCGCATCTCCTCCGGTTCCAGGATTTCAAACTCGATGCCCAGGGCAGCCATCCGGATCAGCGGGAGGTCCAGCGAATCCCAGCCGCTTCGCAGCATCGTGTGGCCGGGGCCGTCGGCTTCGAGGACAGCGACTTCCGCCGGTACCTGTTCGGCCACCGCGCCCAGCGGTGCCGCGATCCGCAGGACGACGTCATACCGGTAGGGGCTGCGTGTGATCGCGTCCTGGACGTAGGCCGCGAGGTCCCGGGCCGGCAGCGGACGCGGCACAAACCGTTCGCGGGGCACCGGGATGGACTGGCACCGGTCCACCCGGAAGGTCCGCCAGTCCTGGCGGTCCGCATCCCAGGCAACCAGGTACCACCGCCGGCCGGTGCTGACCAGCTTGTAGGGTTCAACAATCCGGCGGCCCTCGGCGGCTTCGAAAGCCTGATAGCGGAAGGCAGAGACCCGCCGCTCAGAAATTGCCGTGGAGAACGCGGTGAGGATATCCGGATTCACCGCTGAGACGGTGGCAGCCGGCCCCGCCAGCACGCTGACAGACTGGCGCAGGGCGGAGAACTTTGGCCGCAGGCGGCCGGGCAGGACCTGTTCAAGCTTCACCAGTGCCCGGATCGACGCTTCACCGATGCCCGAAACCGGCCCGGAGGCAACCGCGGTCAGGCCCAGGGCGACGGCAAGGGCTTCCTCGTCGTCGAGCAGCAGCGGAGGCAGCTGGGCGCCGGCGCCCAGCTGATAACCCCCTGCGATGCCCGGGGAGGCCGAGATCGGGTAGCCCAGCGTGCGCAGCTTGCCGATATCCCGGCGTACCGTCCGTTCGGTGACGGCCATGCGGTCTGCGAGCGCCGCCCCCGTCCACTCGCGGCGCAGCTGGAGCAGTGAGAGCAGGTGCAGCAGCCTGGCGGATGTTTCAAGCATGCAATCAAGCTACTCCGATATGCGGACAGAAGCTGTCCTGATTAGCTAAACGGACGCTGCCTCGGGGAGCGCAGCTGGTCAGGCGTGCGGCACCCCGGCCCATGGCCGTGGGTGCCGCAGTGGAACGCAGGCGGAACGTCGGGGGACTAACCGGCGCATGAGGCGCATTAACGGAACCGCGGCTGGTACGGCTGGTCGAGGTAAAGGTCCCGCGGGTCCTTCACGTCCCAGAGCGCGTTGCCGTGCCAGGGGCGGCCGGAATGGACCGGCGGGAGATGGCCGCGTCCGTCGTTGCGGATGCTGTGGACGACTGCGGCGATGCTGATGAGGAGGAGGATGGCTGTGAAGCTGATCAAGAAGATTTCCATACCTCAAGGCTGGTCCCGGGCGCAGGAAAATAATAGTGGCAGAAATGACCATGACCAACAAAAAGCTGCCATACTTGGGGCATGCTCAAATCTGTGGCAGTCATCACCTTGGACAGTGTCGGAATCTTCGAACTTGGCCTGCTGGGGGAGATCTTCGGCATCGACCGCTCAGACCGCGGAACCGGGATTCCCTGCTTCGAACTCACTGTTGTGACCCCCGAGCCCGGACCGGTGCGGACCGCGGCAGGGTTCACCATCGACGTCGCGCATGGCCTGGACGCTGCCAGGGATGCGGACCTGGTGGTTATGGCACCGTTTGGCAGCACGGAGGCCCGCCGGATGCCGGAAGCCGTGCTTGAGCTGCTGCGCGAAAGCCTGCGGCGCGGCGCCTGGGTGATGTCTGTCTGCACCGGCGCGTTCGCCCTGGCAGAAGCCGGCATCCTGAATGGGCGCAAAGCAACCACCCACTGGAGGTACTCGGAGGAGCTTGCAGGTGCCTATCCCGAGGTGATCGTCGATGAGAATGTGCTCTACGTCCAGGACGGCACCGTGATCACCAGCGCCGGAACAGCAGCCGGAATCGATGCGGCCCTGCACCTGATCCGTCAGGAACTCGGTGCCAAAACTGCCGCCGCCATCGCACGGGACATGGTGGTGCCTCCCCACCGGGACGGAGGCCAGGCACAGTACGTCGACCGGCCAATGTCGATCACCGGCTGCGACACCTTGGAAGAAGTCCTCGTGTGGATCAACTCCCACCTGGAAGAGGAGCATTCCGTGACCGCGCTCGCCGACCGGGCACACATGTCCGAACGGACCTTCGCGCGCCGGTTCAAATCCGAGACGGGGACCACGCCGTCCGCCTGGATCAACACGCAGCGGGTACTGCGGGCCCAGGAACTGCTGGAAGAATCCGAACTGACCATTGAGGAAGTGGCCCGGGCCGTCGGATTCGGACAGGCCGTCCTGCTGCGGCACCACTTCAACCGCGACGTCGGCATCAGCCCGGCAGCTTACCGGCGGGCGTTCCGGGGTGCTGCTGCGGCGGGCCGTCCGGCCAAGACCGCCAGCTGACCCGCCAGCGCTTCCGGCGCTTGAAGCGGCCCGCTGAAAACGCCGGAAACACGCTCAGGACCGGGGGATGTTGCGCAGATTGCTCCGCGCCATGCTGACCGCCTGGCCGGCTCCCTTGTTCAGCACCACCTTGGACATGGCCGTGGCGAATCCCAGCACCTGGTCGGTGGTGATCTTGGGGGGAATGGACAGGGCATTCGGATCGGTGACCAGCTCCACCAGGGACGGACCCGGGTGTTCGAACGCCGCCCGGTAGGCGTTCATAATCTCCGCCGGGTCGCTGACCCGCACAGCGTGGAAACCGATGGCGGCAGCAATGTCCGCATAGTTGGTATCCGGGACGTCCACCGCGTAGTCGGGCAGTCCGTCCACCAGCATCTCCAGCTTGACCATGCCCAGGGTCGAGTTATTAAACACCACCACGTTCAGCGGAAGGTTGTACATGCGGGCGGTAATCAGTTCTCCCAGCAGCATGGACAGGCCGCCGTCACCGCAGACAGCCACCACCTGCCGGTCCGGATGGGAGAGCTGGGCCCCCACTGCGTGGGGGAGTGCGTTCGCCATGGTGCCATGCAGGTAGGAACCGATGAGCCGGCGGGTCCCGAGCGGATTGATGTACCTGGCCGTCCACACGTTGCACATACCGGTGTCGGCGGTGAAAACCGCGTCCCGGGAGGCCGCCTCGTCCAGAAGTGAGGCGGCGTACTCGGGATGGATGGGGCGCAGTTTTTCCGCCTTCTGCGTGTAGGCGCCCACTGCCTTGTTCATCAGCCGGTCATGCTTTTTCAGCATCTCTTCCAGGAATTTGCTGTCCTGCTTCTCCTCGACCAGGGGCATCAGGGCCTCGAGGGTGGGAAGGATGTCGCCGTGGACGGCAATATCGACGTCGGTGCGCCGGCCCAGGTGCTCGGCAGCCCGGTCCACCTGGGCTGTTTTGGTGTCCGGAAGGAACTGGTTGTACGGGAAATCGGTGCCCAGCAGGATCAGCAGATCGGCGTCCTTGATCCCCTCGGCGGCTGCCCCGTAGCCCAGCAGGCCCGTCATACCGACGTCGAACGGATTCTGGTACTGGATGAAGTCCTTTCCCCGGAGCGAGTGGCCCACCGGGGCGTTGACCTTGGCAGCGAACTCCACCACCGCGTCGTGGGCGCCCTCAACCCCGATCCCAACGAAGACCGCTACTTTCCGTGCCTCGTTGACGGCCGCGGCCAGCTGCTGCACACTCTCGGCTGCCGGAACCACGGAGGCAGGGAGGAACTCTGCCGGTGACGGGGTGGGGGCAGTAGCCTCCTGGCCCGCAATGTCGCCGGGAATCGTGACCACCGAAACCCCGCGCAGGGCGACCGCGTGCTGGATGGCGCTGTGCATAACGCGCGGAGCCTGATCGGAGGTGCTGATCAGTTCCGAATACACCGAACACTCGGTAAACAGCCGGTCCGGATGGGTTTCCTGGAAAAAGCCGCTGCCGATCTGGGCGCTGGGAATGTGCGAGGCAATGGCCAGCACCGGGGCTCCGCTGCGGTTGGCGTCATAGAGGCCATTGATCAGGTGCAGGTTTCCCGGGCCGCAGGACCCGGCGCAGACGGCCAGCTTCCCTGTCAGCTGGGCTTCGGCGGAGGCCGCCAGGGCGGCGGCTTCTTCATGCCGGACATGGATCCAGTCGATCCCTCCGCGTTTGGACCCGCCGGTCCGGCGGACAGCGTCCACGATGGGGTTCAGGCTGTCTCCGACGATGCCGTAAATGCGTTGGACTCCGGCGGCGCGAAGCTGTTCGATCAGTTGGGTGGCGAGCTGTTTGGCCATGGGGGCGCTCCCGGCTACCGGGTCCCAGCCGTCCGGCCGGCACCCGATGGGTGGTTTAGGCGGAATGAGAAAAACTCCGGCCAGCGCCACAATCGTTCCAAAGACAAGCATGCTGCCGACCGGCCCTTTCATGCTACGCACCGCTGCTGCACCCTCCAAGTCCGCCCGCCACCGGCGCTGCTCAGCCCGCAGGATGAAAGCGCTCCACCCCCGGGATGGAAAAACGCCGTGCCCGGCCGTTTCAGCGTTGAAGTGCCTGTCCCTGCTGGTAGCGTCCATCCCAGTCAAACCGGGACCACGGCGCACCTGCAAGCGGTGCGGGCATGGGTTTCCGGAAAGAAAAGTACGCGGCTGGCCCCACACGGCAGCGGTCTCTATCCTCAATTGGAGAGCCCCCATGGGTGTTGCCAGACGCATTGTTTTTCCCGTTCTTTGGCTGGTGGTCTTCGCCGTTATAGCCGCCGCCTTGTTCAAGCTGGCGTTCCTCGACGGGCTCAGCGCCCAGGCTGAAACCCAGGTTCCCTCCGCCCAGATGCTGACTGCAACAGTGCAGGCAGCGCGGGGAAGCATCACCAACACCGTTGATGTCCAGGGATCAGTGGTTTCTGACCCGGCAGTACCGGTGCGGAGCACCGCCGACGGGGTGGTCGTCTACATCGATGCTGAGCAGGGAGAGCGGATCGAAAAGGGCGAGAGGCTCTTCCAGGTGCGCAAACCGGTGGAGGAACAGCCGGCAGTGCAGCCTGCGCCGGAGGAGGAATCTGCTCCGGTTCCCGCCGCCCCGAGGTACACGTACATCGACGTCACGGCGGCGGCAGCCGGAACCCTGGCCAGTTTTCCGGTACTGCTCAACCAGCAGGTCAGCGTCGGCACGGAAATCGCGTCGATCGACCCGGGCACTTTCTCTGTTCAGGGCACCCTGAGCACGGACCAGCAGTTCCGCATCATGGACCGGCCGAATACGGCAGAGGTAACCATCAACGGAGGTCCCGCTCCGTTTGCCTGCAGCGACGTCACCATGGGGAAGACGGCTCCGGCAGCGGATGGCATCTCCACGCAGGCGCAGGCGCAGGCACAGGCGCAGCCCATCATCGGCCAGCCGGCTGCCGGGCAGGGCTCTGGCACCGTGAGCTGCTCCGTTCCGGCGGACGTCTCGGTCTTCGCGGGCCTCGGCGCGGCCATCACCATCACCGCCGGCCAGTCGCTGGATGCGGTGACGGTACCGACGACGGCGGTGCAGGGAGCGGTGCAGAACGGTGTTGTCTGGGTAGTCAGCGCGCCGGGCGCCTCGGAAGAACGGTCCGTGGTCCTGGGCCTGACAGACGGCCAGACCGTGGAGATCGCCGAGGGGCTGAGCGAGGGAGAAGAGATCCTTCTGTTTGTTCCTGGTGCGGAAGCGCCGCAGGACGGACAGCAGATGATGTACGGGCCCGGAGTGATGGGCGGATGAGCGGGGTGACGCTGCCCCTCGGCGGTCCCGCACAGCAGGAATACACCGGGCGGGACGGCCAGGAAGCGCCGGAAGCCGGGGCGCTTGTCTCCATGGAAGCAGTCACCCGCAGCGTACAGCTGCCCGACGGCGCGCAGCTGACAATCCTGGACGGCGTCGACCTCCGGATCGACCGCGGCGACCATGTTTCCATCGTCGGACGTTCCGGTTCCGGCAAGTCCACGCTGCTGAACATCCTGGGCATGCTGGATCTGCCCACCACCGGCAGGATGGAGTTTGGCGGCTTTCCCGTCGAGTCCATGAGCGGAAACGCCCGGGCAGTTAAACGGGGGAGCTCGGTGGGGTTCATTTTCCAGCAGTTCAATCTGCTGGCCGAACGCACCGCCCTGGAAAACGTGATGACGCCGCTGCTTTATGCGCGGGGGCGCTCCTTCTGGCAGCGGGAAAAGATTGCCGCGGAGATGCTGGGGAAGGTGGGCCTGGGCAACCGGCTCAGCGACAAACCGCAAAAGCTCTCCGGCGGCGAGCAGCAACGGGTGGCAATTGCCCGGGCACTGGTGCGCGGACCTGCGCTGATCCTCGCTGACGAACCCACCGGGGCACTGGACATCGCCACGGGACAGGCTGTGATGGCGCTTCTGGCAGACGTTGTGGCCGAATCCGGAGCCGCGCTGGTCACGATCACCCACGATCCGGGCGTAGCTGCGCTCGCAGACCGGCACTACCTGCTGGACGGCGGGCACCTGCGTGCCGGAACGGGGCCGTCCGTATGAGCTTCTCCGGAATTACCGCCACCCTGGTCGAGGCCTGGACCGAACTGCGGATCCACAAGGCCAGGATCCTGTTGGCGCTGGTGGGTGTTGCGCTCTCCGTGGCGGCGCTGACCGCTGTGGTGGGGCTGGCGGACATGGCCCGGGCGGCCATGGCCCAGGGCTCCGAGTCACAGAGCGGGCGCCCGGCAACCCTCAGCGTTTCCGCGTACTCCAAGGATGGCTCAGTCCCGGACAACACCGGGCTGAGGGGCGCCTATGCCGGTGTTGCAGAGCGCTACTCCATTGACCATGCGTCCTTGTTCCTGCCCACCCAGATTCCCTTCCAGTTCCCTGACGGTGTAGCGCAGACAGACGCCCTTGTTGTGGACGCTGATTTCGGCACCATGCGCCGGGTTAACCTGCAGGCTGGAACCTGGTTCACGGAAGCAGACTCTCAGCGCCTGGCGCCGGCAGTCATTGTCAACGAGGCGTTCCACGCCAGGATGGGATCCCCGGACCTGGCCCTGAATCCCGTGGTCCAGATCTGGAACGGAGGTCCGGTGGACGCCGTGATCACCGGGATCCGGGCAAACTCCTGGGAGCAGGAACTGCCTGCTGTTTACCTGCTGACGCCGGCGTATGACAGGCTCGGTCTGGCCGGCGGCGGCAGTATGAGCACCCCGCCGATGCTGGAGCTGTGGGTCCCCGAGGAACTGGCGGTGCCGCTGCAGGAAGCCATCACCGCCGACCTGGCGGCGCAGTTCCCCAACCTGCAGACCAGCATTTACCGGAGCGACTACGCCGCGTGGGGCGACCCGTATGCCGTCCTGGAACTGGTGGTGGGCGGGATCGCTGCGATGGTGATGCTCCTGGGCGCCGTGGGCCTGCTCAACATCTCCATGGTGACCGTGAAGTACCGGGTGCGGGAGATCGGTATCCGGCGAAGTTTCGGTGCAACGTCCGGCAGGATTTTCTTCGGTGTGATGCTGGAATCCGTGGTTGCCACCTTCGCCGCCGGCGTTGTGGGGGTTATGGCCGCCATCGCCATCGTCAAACTGCCGATTGTTCAGCAGCAGATCGCCTCGGGCGTGGCCGAACTGCCGCCGTTCCCCATCGAAGCGGCCCTGCTGGGGCTCGGCGCGGCCACCGCCGTCGGGACACTCGCCGGTCTGATCCCCGCGCTGGTTGCCGTGCGCGTCAAGGTGATTGATGCCATCCGCTACTAAAGCACTCAGCAGGCGAGCTCGGACTCCAGCCCATCCCGGGCCGCGTGGATCTGCTCGATTTCATCAGACAGCGAGGCCGCAGCCTGGGGGACCGTCATTGACTCGTCAATGTTCGTGACAGCCTCGTCGAAATTATTCCAGGCGTCCTCAACGGCAGTCCGGCGGTCCTCGGCGACCGATTCAAGCGCCGGCCCCAGGTCCTGATAGGCGTTCTGGATGGTGTCCCGTTCAGACTGGATTTCTTCGATGGTGGAGGAGGAATCGATGGAAACGCGGGCATCGGCGACGGTGTCAGAGAACTCGGTGTAGGCGTCGCAGGCCGACTGTGTGTTCTCGGCGGGGGTCTGGTCCCCGCTGCAGGCCACTGCCGAGAAGGCGGCAGCGGCGAAAACGATGGCAAGGGCAGAGCGGCTGCGGGGCATGGGGGCCTCCTGGGGGGGGGAACAACGGATGACGCCTGGATGCGGCGCGGGAAAACAGCACCGCGATGACTCCCATGGTCCGCGTTCCCGGCAGGAACGGGAAGATGCCGGGCGCCGGAAAGGCAACAAAAAAGCCAGGCCGTGACTTTCTGGGAAAGTCACGGCCTGGCCGTTTCACATGCGTGCCCTCGATAGGATTCGAACCTACGGCCTGTTGCTCCGGAGGCAACCGCTCTATCCCCTGAGCTACGAGGGCGGGACACCGGAAACCACGATCAAAATCTCGACTGATTGTTGTTCGCATCAAACCGGTATGTCCTGCAGGGACTAAAGAAGCTTAGCAGGTCCGGGGCGGTGCCCGGAAACCCGGACGAAGGCTTCCGCTTAATAGCCCAGGAACGGGTCGGTATGGATGCGCCGGATTCCCGCCCTGCGGGCTTCGCCCCGGACGAATGAGACGGCCGACGGCGACCCGGCCACGAACGCTGAACGCTCGACTGCATCCGGCACGGCTTTCAGGAGCCGGTCCGCGTCCGGCAGGCCGGAACCCAGCCAGGTCCAGCCCGGCAGCTGCGGATCCTCCGGTGTGCACACGAAGACCCGGACACCCAGGTCCGCGAGTTCCCGGGCATAGGCCAGCTCCTGCGGAGAGGATGCGGCATAAACCAGCACGATGTCCCGGCCGCGGGCTGCTCCGGAGCGCAGCTGGCTGACGAACGGTGTGATGCCAATCCCCGAGGCCACCATGAGGATCTTCCGCGACACGTCGCGGGGGAGCTGGAAGTCCCCGCCCACCGTCGTCGCGGAGATCCGGGCGCCCGGCTTCAGGCGCAGGAGTTTCGTCTTGAAGGAACTGCCGGGTTCCGAGACCCTCAGGGCCACGGAGACAGTGCGGGCATCGGCAGGATCAGAGGTGATGCTGAAGATCCGCCGCAACCCCCGGCCGTCCGGGTTCGGGTGCGGAAGGCTCAGCTCCAGATACTGGCCTGCCCGGTAGCGCAGCGTACGCGCCGGCTCGAACACGAGTTCCCGGGACGTTGGCGTCAGGTCACGGGTTTCGCGCAGGCGCAGGCTGATGCCGCCGCGCTGGCCAACAGCGAAGGCCAGCAGGTTCCCGATCAGCAGGGCCAGCTCCGGTGACATAAAGACCGGTCCTACGGAGAGCGGGGTGGTGAACAGCACTGCGACGACGGCGGCCTCAGCGAGCCGCTGCCAGCGCAGCGGCGGCAGGGTCAGCGGTTCCGAGAGCATAAAACCGGCGAAGAACAGAATGGGATAGGACGTGAAGGCGGTGGCCAGCCCGTCCAGGGCCGGTTCACCGGAGACAGCGAAGCGCAGCACCACGATCCCGACCGTGACGAGGACAAAGACTCCCGCCATCGGCAGCAGCCGGCTGCGGTAGAGCACCAGGAACGCGGCGGGCAGGACCACAACGAGCATCAGCGGCGCAGCGACCCACCAGACCGGCTGGTTGAGCCCGGTCAGGCCGATCACGACGGCGCCGAGGGCTGCCGGATTGAAGATGTGCCGGCGGCGCCAGACGAGGAGGTACTTTGATGCCGTGGCCGCGAAGGCGGCCAGCGCAATGGTGCCGAGCTCGGGTCCGCTGGTGGTTGGCCAGAAGAGGAAAAACAGCAGCAGCCCGGTAATCAAGGCTGAATCGGTCTGCGGAAACGTGCGGAACAGCAGCCCCATGACCCGGCTGGCGACCAGCGTCGAGATGACAGCGGTGGCGAGGGTTGCACCCAGTTCCGCCGGCGTGTAGAAAAGTGCGCCGGTCAGGGACAGCACGAACGACCACGCAGCCATGGCCAGCAGCAGCATCACAAGCATCCGGTACATGCTTGTTTTGCCGAGCAGGCGCTGCAGCCGTGCGGTCGGGGGGCTCAGGGATACGGTCATGAAAAGAGGACTCCAGCCATAGCGTTGGAAAACTGTGCCCTGCCGTCGGAGAACATCCGGACGTACTCGAAACTGAACTCGGCTGCGAGCAGGGCGGGATCGGTGAGGAAAAGTGCGGTGGCCAGGCCGTCGGCGGTCATCGCGTCGCCGGCCAGGACCCAGGTGGCGGCCACGGCGTCCACAGGCCGCCCCGTGGATGCGTCGAGGACATGGTGCAGGCCTTCGCCCCAGCTCCGGCGGTTGGCCGCCGAGGCGCAGAGCGCGCCGTCCTGGAGATCCAGAACACCGATGGCCGTTCCCGGATCGTAGGGGTGCTCCAGGGCAACCCGGAGGCTCTGCGGACCGGAATGCCGCATATCGGAACCGGCGTCAACCACTACGGCAGCATATCCGCGCGCGGTGAGCAGCTCCCAGACGAGATCCACCAGCTGGCCTTTTCCGGCGGCGCCGACATCCACGGTGGCCGGATGGGCCAGGGTCAGCGCCACGGTGTCCGGTGGTCCCTGCCGATGCCAGGAAACGGTGGATGTCCAGGCCGGCGCACCGGCCGGCGGGCCCAGGGGATGCAGCGGGTAGCCGGGGCCGTAGCCCAGCTGCTCCAGCGATCCGCCGACCAGCGGGTTCAGCCTGCCCTGCGTCAGCCTGTCCAGGCTGTCGAAGAGGCTGAACAAGGGTGCCGTAAAAGCGGGGAGGGCCGCAGTTCCGCCGCTGTGGCCGAGCGTGGAGACCACGGAGTCCGGACGGAAGCGGGAGAGTGCAGCGTCATAGTGCTCCACGAGCGCGAACACCTCGCTGCGCGTACCAGCGTCCACCGGCACCTCGGTGGTGATGTGCCACTGGGTGCCGATCGCTTCAAAGCCGAAGGACTCCATGACCGCAGACCTCCTAGCCGGCTGCCTCACCCTTGATCATCTCCAGCGCCTTGTTGAAACCCTGGCTGGTGAGGGAGGAGCCGGCAACCTTGCCGACATCCAGGCTGTCCAGCGGCTTGCCCACGACCTGCTCCTGGATGCCGTCGGTGAACTCCGCCTGGTAACGCTTCGACGTCGGATTATTGCCCGACGGCGTGACCTCCAGGGCAGTAACTGTGCCGCCGGAGAGAGTCATTTTGACAGTGACTTCCTCCTGCTGGTTCGACGGCGGGATGTAGGTTCCGGTCCCTGTGTAGTCGCCGTCCGCGTAGTCTCCGGTTCCAGCTGCAGCGCCGGACTCCGCGCCGGATGCTGATGCCGGGGAGGACGCAGGATTGGTGGACGGCGTGCCCGCCGTGTTGTCGGCGGCACCGTCCGGCGCGCAGCCGGCGCTCCCCAGAAGTGCTAGCCCGGCAACGACGGTCAGAATGGGCTTCTTGGCCTGGGGTTTCACGGTTTCTCCTTGGTCTCTGACGGAACGTCTTGAGGGCCTCCAGCCACCCGCGGCGGCTGCTCCGCCACCCTGGGGCGGGAAAAGGTCTCCCTCTTTATTACAGCGCATGAACCCGGCAGGTTTCCTGCCGGGCACCGGGAGGACCTGCGGGCAGCAGGCCTGCGGGGATCCAAACGGGGGGAATAAGGGCGAAGTGCCTGTCCCCGCTATGCTTAACCGGTGACTCCTGAAGAACTCTCCTCCGCCGTAACTGCCTGCCTCAAAGACGCCATCGATGAGGGTGATTTCAGCATTGAGCTGCCCGCCGAGGTCCGTGTCGAGCGGCCGAAGAACCGGGAGCACGGCGACTGGGCCACCAACATCGCCCTCCAGCTCTCCAAGCAGGCCGGGATGAACCCCCGCCAGTTCGCGGAAATCCTGTCCTCCCGGCTGGGGAAGATCGACGGCGTCGCCAAGGTCGATATTGCCGGCCCCGGTTTCCTGAACATCACCCTGGACGCCGCAGCCGCCGGTGAGCTGGCGAAGGCCATCGTGGAAGCCGGCCCCGCCTACGGCCGCTCCGATGCGCTCTCCGGCACCCGGATCAACCTTGAGTTCGTCTCCGCGAACCCCACCGGTCCGATCCACCTCGGCGGAACCCGCTGGGCCGCCGTCGGCGACGCGCTGGCCCGGGTCTTCGAATCCCAGGGCGCCGAAGTCACCCGCGAGTACTACTTCAACGACCACGGTGCGCAGATCGACCGGTTTGCCCGGTCCCTCCTCGCCTCAGCCAAGGGTGAGCCTGCCCCGGAGGACGGCTATGCCGGTGCCTACATTGAGGACATCGCGGCGCGCGTCCTCGCGGTGGAACCGGCCATCATGGAACTCCCTGAGCCCGAAGCCCAGGAACGGTTCCGGGCGATCGGCGTTGACCTGATGTTCGGCGACATCAAGGAATCGCTGCACAACTTCGGGGTCGACTTCGACGTCTTCTTCCATGAGGACTCGCTCCACGGGGACGGCCACGTGGAGAAGCTGCTGGAGCAGCTCAAGGGTTCGAAGAACCTTTATGAGAAGGACGGCGCCTGGTGGCTGAACTCCACGGAGTTCGGCGACGACAAGGACCGTGTGGTCATCAAGTCGGACGGCAACGCTGCCTACATCGCCGGTGACATCGCGTACATCCAGAACAAGCGCGAGCGCGGCTTCGACCTGAACATCTACATGCTGGGAGCGGACCACCACGGGTACGTAGCCCGCCTGAAAGCCGCCGCCGCGGCGCTGGGGCACGACCCGGCCTGCGTCGAGGTGCTGATCGGCCAGATGGTGAACCTGGTCAAGGACGGCAAACCGGTCCGGATGTCCAAGCGCGCCGGCACCGTGGTCACACTGGAGGACCTCGTCGACGCCGTGGGGGTTGACGCCGCCCGCTACACGCTGGCCCGTTTCTCCGCCGACTCGAACATCGACGTCGATCTTGACCTGCTGACCAAGCGCAGCAACGAGAACCCGGTGTTCTACGTCCAGTACGCCCATGCCCGGACCTACGCCCTGGCCCGCAACGCGGAGGCAGCCGGTGTGGACGACTCCGCATTCGATGCCGCGCTGCTCACGCACCCCACCGAAAGTGCGCTGCTGGCAGCCCTCGGCCAGTACCCCGGCGTCGTGGCCCAGGCCAGCACGTTCCGCGAACCCCACCGTGTGGCCCGCCACCTGGAAGTCATCGCCGGCACCTACCACCGCTGGTACGACGCCTGCCGGATCGCCCCGCAGAACGGCGAGGAAATCACCGACGTCAACCGCACCCGGCTGTGGCTGAACACCGCAGCCCGCCAGGTCCTGGCCAACGGACTGGACCTGCTGGGTGTCTCCGCTCCGGAACGGATGTAGGCAGCCATGACCGCATCTGAGCTGGCCCCCGGGTGGCTGAGCTACCCCGAGGACGCCAACGCACTCGCCGGAGACATCTGGGCGCGCGACGTGAGCCGCAGCGGGAACGGGGAACTGGAAATTTCCGGTATTCCGGTTTCGGCCCTCGCCGCAGAGTACGGTACCCCGCTGTTCGTGGTCTCCGAAGCGGACTTCCGCGCCCGCGCCCGGGACTTCAAGGATTCCTTTGACGCGGCCTTCGCCGAATTGTGCGGGGGAGTGGACGTCTATTACGCAGGCAAGTCCTTCCTCTGCACCGAAATCGCCCGCTGGGTGGCCGATGAAGGGCTCCGGCTGGACACCTGTTCGGGCGGGGAGCTCGCCGTCGCCAGGCGGGCCGGCATCCCCGGGGCAAACCTGGGCCTGCACGGAAACAACAAGTCCGATGCCGAGCTCAGCCGGGCGCTGGAAATGGAACTGGGCCGGATCGTCGTCGATTCACTGCCGGAACTGGACCGGCTGGGTGCACTCGCCTCCTCCCGCGGGGTCCGTGCCAACGTGATGCTGCGGCTGACCCCCGGCGTCCATGCCCACACGCACGAGTTCATTGCCACTGCCCATGAGGACCAGAAGTTCGGCCTGTCCATGGCTCCGGACCCGGAAACGGGTACCTCGCCCGCAGCAGCAGCCGTTGCGGCAGCGCTGGCGAACCCCGGAATCCGGCTCCTGGGACTGCACAGCCACATTGGTTCGCAGATCTTCGATCCCGCCGGTTTCGAACTCGCTGCCCGCCGCCTGCTGGCGTTTATGGCGGAGATCAAGCAGGCGCACGGCGTCGAACTGCCCGAACTTGACCTGGGCGGCGGCTACGGCATCGCCTACACAGAGGCCGACACCCCCCGTCCTGCGGCGGAGATCGCCAAGGCCATGGCCGCCGTCGTCGGAGCCACCTGCACCGAACTGGGCCTGGCCGTTCCGCGGATTTCGATTGAACCCGGCCGCGCGATCGTGGGGCCGACCACCTTCACCCTCTACCGCGCCGGGACAATCAAAACGGTCCGCGTTGACACCCCCGGCGGCGCAAGTGCGCCGCGCCGGTACGTGTCAGTTGACGGCGGTATGAGCGACAACGCCCGGCCTGTCCTGTACGACGCCGATTACACCGCCGTGCTGGCCTCCCGCGCCTCGAATCATGACGCGGTTATGTCGCGCGTGGTTGGCAAACACTGCGAGAGCGGGGACATAGTAGTCAGGGATGTTTACCTGCCCTCGGATGTAGACCACGGGGACCTGCTGGCCGTTCCCGGCACCGGCGCCTACTGCTGGGCGCTCTCCAGCAACTACAACTACATCGCCCGCCCGCCCGTCGTCGCTGTCCGTGATGGTGCTGCGCGGCTGATCATCCGCGGCGAAACCGAAGACGACCTGCTGGCGCGGGACGTTTCAGAACCGGCATAGGAGAAGGCACAGAAATGAAGACCCTCAAAGTAGCCCTGTTGGGATGCGGCAACGTGGGATCCCAGGTGGCACGAATCCTCCTTGATGATGCCGCTGACCTCACTGCACGCACAGGTGCCCGCCTGGAACTGACCGGGATTGCGGTCCGCAACCCGGATGCTCCCCGCGATGCGGACCTGCCCCGGGACCTGTTCACCACCGACGCGGAAGCACTCGTCGAGTCCGCGGACATTGTCATTGAACTCATGGGCGGAATTGAACCGGCCCGCACCCTGATCCTGCACGCCATCGGCCACGGCGCGTCCGTGGTCACCGGCAACAAGGCACTGCTCGCGGCTGACGGCGCAGCGCTGTATGAGAAGGCCGATGCCGCCGGTGTCCGCCTGGCCTATGAAGCCGCCGTCGCCGGCGCCATTCCGATCCTTGGCCCGATCCGCGACAGCCTCTCCGGCGACCGGATCACCCGTGTGCTCGGCATCGTCAACGGCACCACCAACTACATCCTGGACCAGATGGACTCAACCGGTGCGCAGTTCGCTGACGCACTGGCCGAGGCCCAGCGCCTGGGCTACGCCGAGGCGGATCCCACCGCCGACGTCGGGGGCCACGACGCCGCCGCGAAGGGCGCGATCCTGGCCTCCCTGGCCTTCCACACCACGTTCGAGATGAAGGACGTCTCCTGCGAGGGCATCACCGGCATCACCGCGCAGGACATCGCTGCGGCAAAGGACGCCGGGTTCGTCATCAAACTGCTCGCGATCGCGGAGAAGTTTGAGTCCGACGGGACCGAGGGCGTCAGCGTCCGCGTGCATCCCACCCTGCTGCCGCGCACCCACCCGCTGGCCGCGGTCCACGGCGCCTTCAACGCAGTGTTCGTCGAGGCCGAAAATGCCGGTGAACTGATGTTCTACGGTCAGGGCGCCGGCGGCACCCCCACTTCCTCCGCCGTGATGGGCGACGTCGTCACTGTCGCCCGCCGCCTGGTGCTGGGCGGCCACATGGGTGTGGAAGCCGCGTCCGGGCACGTTCCGGCCCTTCCCCTGGAGAAAGTCACCACCAGCTACAGCATCGGACTGGACGTCGCTGACGCAACCGGTGTGCTGGCCGCCGTGGCGCGGGTCTTCGCCGAGCACGGCGTCTCCATCGAAACCATGCGGCAGAAAAGCCATACCGATGCCGCCGGAGCGTCCGCCGAACTGCGCTTCGTCACGCACCGGGCACCCGAGGCCGCGCTTGCGGCCACCGTCGAGGCCATCAAGGGCCTGGACGTTATCAATTCCGTCACATCCGTCCTGCGGGTAGAAGGGGTCTAGAACCGTGGCTCATCAATGGCGCGGCGTTATCCGCGAATACGCCGACCGTCTGCCGGTAACCGAAAACACCGAGGTCATCACCCTCGGTGAGGGCGGAACACCGCTGGTTTTTGCAAAGGCCCTTTCGGAGCTGACCGGCAACGAGGTCTACCTCAAGGTCGAAGGCATGAACCCCACCGGCTCCTTCAAGGACCGCGGGATGACCATGGCCATGACGGCCGCGGTGGAAGCCGGAGCGAAGGCCGTTGTCTGCGCCTCCACCGGCAACACCAGCGCTTCCGCTGCTGCCTACGCCACCCAGGCCGGGATCACCTGTGCCGTGCTGGTTCCGGACGGCAAGATCTCCATGGGCAAGCTCAGCCAGGCCATTGCCCACGGCGCGCAGCTGCTGCAGGTGAACGGGAACTTCGACAACTGCCTCGACGTCGCCCGCAAACTTGCCGAAGCGTACCCGGTGTTCCTGGTCAACTCCGTGAACCCGGCACGCATCGAGGGGCAGAAGACCGCGTCCTTTGAAGTGGTGGATTTCCTCGGCGACGCTCCCGACTACCACCTGCTGCCTGTCGGCAACGCCGGAAACATCACCGCCTACTGGCGCGGCTATCAGGAATACGCTCAGCCCTGGACCAACCACGCCGGGACGGAGCTGGCCCCCGTGGCCACCAAGACCCCGGTGATGTGGGGCTTCCAGGCAGAGGGCGCCTCACCGCTGGTCAAGGGCCACCCGGTGACGGAACCGGACACCATCGCCACCGCCATCCGGATCGGCAACCCCGCGTCCTGGGAGCAGGCCATCGCCGCCCGCGACGAGTCCGGCGGACTGATCGAAGCAGTGACCGACACCGAAATCCTTGAAGCCCACCGCTGGCTGTCCTCCCGCGAGGGTGTCTTCGTGGAGCCGGCCTCCGCTGCCGGCGTTGCCGGCCTGCTGAAGAAGCATGCCGCCGGCGAAGCCCCCACGGGCAAGAAGATCGTGATCACCGTTACCGGCCACGGGCTGAAGGACCCCCAGTGGGCGCTTCGGACCGCCGACGGCTCCGACGTCGAACCGACCAAGGTGGAGTTCGACGTCGTCAGCGTCGCCGCAGCGCTGGGCCTCGAAGCGGCCGCTCCTGCGGCAGCCGGCTAAGCGGAGCCGATGCAGGTGAAACAGGTACACCAGGTAAGCCGGGACGCGCAGGACACAGCATCTGCTGTGCAGGTTGCCTCCGGCCAGGACATTACTGTCCGCGTGCCGGCGACGAGTGCGAACCTGGGGCCGGGCTTCGATAGTTTGGGCATGGCGGTTGGCCTGTTCGACACCGTGCGGGTCCGCACCGTCGAATCGGACGGTGTCAGCGTGCGGATCAGCGGCGAGGGAGCAGACACGCTGCCGACCGACGGGACGCACCTGGTGGCGCGGACTATTGCGGACACCGTCCGGAACGCCGGATACGGCATTGGCGGCTTCGAGCTGGTCTGCGAAAACGTGATACCCCACGGCCGCGGCCTCGGGTCCTCGGCGTCGGCCATCGTGTCCGGAGTGCTGGCAGGCAACGCGCTGCTGCCTCAAGCCGCGCAGCTGGACGCGGCGGGGCTGCTGCACGCCTGTTCCGTGCTGGAGGGCCATCCGGACAACGTGGCTCCCGCGCTCAGCGGCGGCCTCGCGGTGTCGTGGGAGGATGAGGGCCGGTACCGGTCCGTCACCGCCCAGGTCCACCCCGGCGTCGTGCCGGTTGTGGCAATACCAGCCACCGAGCTTTCCACGGAAAGCGCGCGGGGGCTGCTGCCTGAGAACGTTCCGCACCGGGATGCGGCCGCCAACTCCGGCCGCGCCGCGCTGCTGATGCACGCCATGACCACAGATCCGTCGCTGCTGCTTGCCGGGACCGAGGATTTCCTGCATCAGTCCTACCGGGCCCCTGCGATGCAGCCCAGCGCCACCCTCATCCGGACGCTGCGTGCGGCGGGTTTCGCCGCCGTCGTCTCCGGGGCTGGGCCCACTGTGATGGTCCTGGCTGCGGGTGCTGATCAGGCGGCCGCTGCGGAGGCCCTGATTGGCCGGCACCTCGCCGCGCAGGCGCTGGAGAATTGGCGTGTGCTGCGGCTTGGCGTAGACCGAGATGGTGCTAGAGTGGTAGTGCACCAGCGGTAATAACCGTATTGTGCTTCCACCGGCAGGTCGTCCGTTCTGTGGACCACCGAGGCTTCTTCCCAGACCCGGATTGTGGACCGTTTTGCAGAAATATCAGCCCTGAAGCTGGTAGTTGTGCATCGATCATAACGATTCGGACGGCGGGGCGTCGCCAGCCCGCGGAAACACAAGCATCGGTGTAGCCTTCCGGAGACTGCCAAGAAACGGTCAGTCAATGATCAAAACGATCCCCGCGTTTTCCGACAGCGCAGCTGCCGAAACTCCCGTGGACTCTCCAAACAAGGCGTCAGCAGATTCACCGTTGCCGGGACACTTCCTGCAGCAGGTGAACCCTGAACCGTATGTCCAATCAACGGTTCCAGGGCCATTCAACGCGGCCGGCACTGCGCCGGACCGCCCGACGAGGGGGAAGGATCCTTCGTGACAGATACCACCGACCTGACTGCAGGTGTGGACTCATCAGCATCCGCCGGTTCCAACGGTGAAGCAACTTCCAAGAGCTCCGGGCTCGCCGGCCTGAAGCTTGCACAGCTGCAGGCACTGGCCGGCCAGCTGGGCATTACCGGAGGTTCGCGCATGCGCAAGGGAGACCTGGTTACGGCCATCTCCAACCACCAGCGTGGCGGCTCGGTCGCAGACCGTCCGGTCCGCGGTTCCAAGTCCGACGCCCCGCAGGGCGAAAAGGCTGGCTCAGAGCGTTCGGCCAAGGCGTCCGCCCCGGCCGAAGCAGCTCCGGCCGCCAAGGCAGAAAACGCCCAGGGCTCCGCCGAAAGCGAACAGGCCACCGAGCGTCCGGCCCGTACCCGCAACCGCAACCGCCGCGCCGCGAGCGACGGCGTGGTTACTCCTGCCGGCAGCGACGCCGCAGAAGCCCCGCAGGCTGATGCTCCGGCAGCTGCTGCACCGGCCGCGGAAAACGGCCGGGAAGAGGGCCAGCGCGAGCGCGGCCGCAACCGCCGCAACCGCCGCAATGACGGGGAAAACAGCAGCGAGGACACCGCCGCCGAGGCCAACGGCCAGGAATCCGCCCCGGACAGGGCATCGGAGAAGCCGGCCGAAAAGCAGGAAGGCTCCCGCGAGGAAGACCGTTCCGAGCGCCAGGGCCGCAGCCGCAACCGCAACGACCGCAACGACCGCGACAGCAACCGCGGCGAGGGCAACCGCGGTGACCGCGATAGCAACCGCGGCGAGGGCAACCGCAGCGACCGCGACGGCAACCGCAGCGAGGGCAACCGCGGTGACCGCGACAGCAACCGCAGCGAAGGCAACCGCAGCGACCGCGACAGCAACCGGAATGACGGCAACCGCGATTCTGACGGCGATGACAACAGCCGCAGCGGGCGCAACCGCCGCAACCGCAACCGGAACGACCGCAACGAGCGGGGCGACCGCAATGACCGGTTCCGCGACCGCAACGAGCGCCGCCGCAACCGCGACCGCAGCCCCGACGTCGACGACGTCGAGGTCACCGAGGACGATGTCCTGCTGCCCGTCGCCGGCATCCTGGACGTCCTGGAGAACTACGCTTTCGTGCGCACCTCCGGTTACCTCCCGGGTCCGAACGACGTGTACGTTTCCCTGGCCCAGGTCAAGAAGTACAACCTGCGCAAGGGCGACGCAGTCGTCGGCGCCATCCGCGCTCCGCGCGACGGCGAGAACCAGGGCAGCAGCCAGCGCCAGAAGTTCAATGCGCTGGTCCGCCTGACCTCGGTCAACGGCAAGCCGGCCGAGGACAACAAGGACCGGGTCGAGTTCAACAAGCTCGTTCCGCTCTACCCGTCGGAGCGCCTGCGCCTGGAGACCTCGCCGAAGGTCATCGGTCCCCGCGTGATCGACCTCGTGGCCCCGATCGGCAAGGGCCAGCGCGGCCTGATCGTCTCCCCGCCGAAGGCCGGTAAGACGCTGATCCTGCAGGCGATTGCCAACGCGATCTCCATCAACAACCCCGAAGTCCACCTGATGATGGTCCTCGTGGACGAACGTCCCGAAGAAGTCACCGACATGCAGCGGACGGTCAAGGGCGAAGTTATTGCCTCGACCTTCGACCGCCCGGCCGATGACCACACCACCGTCGCCGAACTCGCCATCGAGCGGGCCAAGCGCCTCGTGGAAATGGGTAACGACGTGGTTGTTCTCCTGGACTCCATGACCCGCCTGGGCCGTGCCTACAACCTGGCCGCTCCGGCGTCGGGCCGTATCCTCTCCGGTGGTGTCGATTCCTCGGCCCTGTACCCGCCGAAGCGTTTCTTCGGTGCAGCCCGCAACATCGAAAACGGCGGCTCGCTGACCATTCTGGCCACCGCGCTCGTCGAGACCGGCTCCAAAATGGACGAGGTCATCTTCGAAGAGTTCAAGGGCACCGGAAACATGGAACTGCGCCTGTCCCGCAACCTCGCGGACAAGCGCATCTTCCCGGCTGTTGATGTCAACGCCTCCGGAACGCGCCGCGAAGAGAACCTGCTCTCACCTGAAGAGGTCAAGATCATGTGGCGCCTGCGCCGCGTCCTCTCCGGGCTGGACACCCAGCAGGCGCTGGAACTGCTCACCGGCAAGATCAAGGAAACGCAGTCCAACGTCGAGTTCCTGATGCAGGTGCAGAAGACCACCCTGGGCAGCAAGAACGATTAGCTGCCTTACCTGGCCGCTCATGCCCCTTGGCCCTCTTCGGAGGGTTAAGGGGCCTGGGCGGCTTGGCGGTTAACCGGCAGGTATTCCTCCGGGCGAGAATGGTTCAAGACAGCAACGGGTTCCCCGTCCGCAGGCGGACCCCACGGTGCGAAGAAAGAATGGAAAACAATGTTTGAGTCCATACAGGGACTGCTGGATGAGCACGCTGAACTCCAGATGCGGCTTTCGGATCCTGCTGTGCACGCCGACCAGGGCCTGGCCCGCCGCCTGGGCCGCCGCTACGCCGAGCTAAGCCGGATCGTCGACGCCTACAACACCTGGCACGGACTGGAGGACGACCTCGCCGCAGCGCAGGAGATGGCTGGCGAAGATCCCGAATTCGCTGCTGAGGTTCCGGTGCTGAAGGACCAGCTGGCCGAGGCTCAGGAAAAGCTGCGCCGGCTGCTGATCCCGCGGGACCCCAACGACGGCCGCGACGTCATCATCGAGGTCAAGGGCGGCGAGGGCGGCGACGAGGCAGCCCTGTTCGCCGGCGACCTGCTGCGTATGTACACCCGCTACGCGGAGACCCGCGGCTGGCGCACCGAGATTATTTCGGCCACGGAATCCGACCTCGGCGGCTACAAGGACGTGTCCATGGCGATCAAGGGCTCCTCCAACGACCCCGCCGAGGGCGTCTACGCCCGCCTGAAGTACGAAGGCGGCGTGCACCGGGTGCAGCGTGTCCCGGTCACCGAGTCACAGGGCCGGATCCACACCTCTGCTGCGGGCGTGCTGGTCCTGCCGGAAGTTGACGAGCCCGAAGAAGTCGAAATCAGCCAGAACGATCTGAAAATCGACGTGTATCGGTCCTCCGGCCCCGGCGGCCAGTCGGTGAACACCACGGATTCCGCTGTCCGGATCACCCACCTTCCGACCGGGATCGTGGTCGCGATGCAGAACGAGAAGTCCCAGCTGCAGAACCGTGAAGCGGCGATGCGCGTGCTGCGCTCCCGTATCCTGGCGCACCAGCAGGCGGAGATCGACGCCGCGAATTCGGACATCCGCAAGTCCCAGATCCGCACCATGGACCGGTCCGAACGCATCCGCACCTACAACTACCCGGAAAACCGGATTGTTGACCACCGCACGGGTTACAAGGCCTACAACCTGGATACCGTGATGAACGGCGATCTCGAAGCCGTGGTTCAGGCCGCCATCGAAATGGATGAGCAGGCCCGGCTGGACGCCATCGGCGACGAGGCATAGTTCCACCCATGCCGGCCCTCTCCCTTGACCAGGCCCTGCGCGCTGCGGCGGCGGAACTGTCCGCCGCCGGAGTGCCGAGCCCGCGTGTCGACGCGGAACTGCTGGCGGCCCACCTCCTCGGCGAGTCGGTGGGCCGGGTGCGGGCGCTGGCCTTCACCGACGCCGCCGCGCCGGAGGGGCTGGCCGGGCTGGTAGCCGAACGTGCCCGGCGGATCCCGCTGCAGCATCTCACCGGCAAGGCGCACTTCCGCAGGCTGGAGCTGGCGGTTGGGCCGGGCGTGTTCGTCCCGCGGCCGGAAACCGAAACCGTGGCGCAGCTGGCCATCGACCGGGCGCAGCTGGTTCCGGGGGGTGCGAAGGTCGTGGATCTTGGCACCGGTTCCGGTGCGCTGGCGGGCTCCATCGCGTCCGAGGTTCCCGGCTCGGACGTTTATGCGGTGGAACTGAGCCCCCTGGCCCTCGCCTGGGCCCGGAAAAACCTTGACCCGCTGGGTGTCACTGTCCTGGAAGGTGATCTGCGCACGGCGCTTCCCGGGCACGACGGAACCTTCGACGTCGTCGTCTCCAATCCGCCCTACATTCCGTCCGGAGCGGTTCCCAACGAACCCGAAGCAGCAGAGCACGATCCGGCGATGGCGCTTTACGGCGGGGGAGCGGACGGGCTGGAACTGCCCGGCGCCGCGGCCGCCACGGCAGCCAGGCTGCTGCGCCCTGGGGGATACTTCGTGATGGAGCATGCCGAGGTGCAGGCCAAAGCCATCGCCGGGCGCTTGGCAGCAGACCCGGCCTGGGAAGCCGTAACCTCTCACAACGACCTCAATGACCGCCCGCGAGCCACCTCCGCCGTGCGTTCCGCGGCGGCACGCGGCCGGTAATGCAACATGAAAGAATGGTGCCGTGACTACCAGCTTTGACTGCACAGATCCAGAGGCCCGCAGCGCGGGCCTGGCCCGCGCCCAGCAGGCCATAGCCAACCGGCAGTGCATTGTCCTGCCCACCGACACGGTGTACGGCATTGGTGCTGACGCGTTTTCGCCGCAGGCCGTGGCTACGCTGCTCGCCGCCAAGGGCCGCGGGCGTTCCATGCCGCCGCCCGTCCTGGTGCCTCGCCTGCAGACCATGGACGGCCTGGCCGTGGACGTCAGCCCCGAGGCCCGTGCCCTGGCCGAGGCATTCTGGCCCGGCGGCCTCACCCTGATCTTCCATGCGCAGCCGTCGCTGACCTGGGACCTTGGCGATACCAAGGGCACGGTGGCGCTGCGGATGCCCGACGACGAAATCGCCCTGGACCTGCTGGCTCTCACCGGACCGATGGCGGTCTCCTCCGCGAACCGGACCGGCAGCCCGGCGGCCCAGACAGCGGCAGGCGCGCAGGCCCAGCTGGCCGAGTCCGTCGAGGTCTATCTGGAAGCCGGACCCCGGCCGCAGGAAGGCAGCGACGGGATTCCCTCGACGATTGTGGATGCCACACAGTCGCCGCTGCGCGTGGTCCGGGCCGGTGCGGTTAGCCTGGCGAAACTGCGCGAAGTGGTGCCGTCCGTGCTGGGCATCGGCGAGGAACCGGAAGAGTCTGCTGCGGCGGAGCCGGTTCCCGGCTCTGAGGACGTGTCCGCCCGCTAGCCGTGCCGGCGACGGGCCTCGCGCAGTACGTCCTCAACGCGGGGCGTGGGAACGTTGCCGGTGGCTTCGGCCCAACCCGGTTCCTGGCGCTGCCCAAACCACATCATCTCCACCCGGCGCAGTGGTCCATGGAGGCGTTCGCCCAGCAGGGAAGACACCGCGTATCCGGCCTTCAACGAGCTGCGGCAGAACCAGGAAGGCAGCCGCAGCGGCGGCCGGCCGCCGGCAGCCTTGAGCACACCGGAGACCGTTGCGCCTTCCCACGGCTGCAGGACAAGGGGCGGAACACTGTTCGTCTGTACGCCGACAGTCAGCACAAAGCTGGTCAGCGCGTCAACGGAGCTGACCGGGCTGGGCGCATCACCGCGGCCGGCCACCGAGGCCAGCGGAGAGCCCGCGATCCGGACAAGTTTCGCCGTTGTCTCCCGTTCGGGGCCCTGCACCGAGGTTGCCCGGATGGTTGCTACTGAACAGCGCCCTGGCACCCGGGCGGACAGCGCCTGCTCGCCGAGGGCCTTGGAGCGTGAATAGGCTGAGAACGGTTCCACCTGGGGACTCTCGTCCAGAAAGGGCCGGTGGCCCTGCACCGCGGCACTGCTGAGATGGATAAAGCGGCGTACTCCGGCTGCGTCGGCTGCGTTGGCCACCAGCACCGGCAGCAGCGAATTCGCTCCGCGCAGCTCGGGGGAGTCCGCGCCCGAAGGAGTTGCGAGTCCGGCGGCGTTGACGACGACGTCCGCACCGGCCAGTGCGCCAGCCAGGTCCAGCTGATCGTCGGCCAGTTCCGCGGCCTCGGCCAGAAGGCCGGCAGCGTCCGCGGACCGGGCACTGAGCCGGGGGGCTTTGACATGGCGGACCGTAACTCCGGCGCGGTCCAGCGCCGCCGCCAGGGCGCTGCCAATGAAGCCGCTGGCGCCGAGGACCGCCCAGACCTCGTCCTGGGCAGCTCCGGTGGGGTTGGGTGTGCTGTTCACTTCGTGTCCTGGTCGGCTGGATCTGCTGTCGTGTTCGCGCAAGTGCTGCCGGTTCCGAGCGGGGGCATCGGTTTCCAGCTGCGGTCATGCAGGATGCGGCGGGATTCCCGCCAGCCCCGCCAGAGGCTGCTAGCACCGCGAAGGTTCCGCTCGACGGCGATGAGCCGCAGTATTTCCTTGGCTGCGGTCAGCGCCGTCCCGGCAGCGAAGCCCACCGGATTGAACCGGCCGTGGGCACGCAGGTACCCGGCGGTGTGCCCCCGGTTACGCATGGCGCAGAACCTGCTGAGGTCACTCGAGTCGTTCAGGTGCCGGATTCCCAGGTCGATCTGCTTCTGCGGGCGGACCTTCCGGAGCACGAATTCGTTGACGTAGACCACGCGGTGGTGCAGGGACGCCAGCCAGCCGTAGATTTCATCGTCGCCGTTGATGAAGAAACGGGAATCGGGGAGACCGATGTCCCGGACGACGCCGGCGCTGACCAGCATCCCTTCGAAGCAACCGACGTTGGTTGCGAAAACCGGGCGGTCGGCGAAGACGTTGCCGCGGACCGGAACATGGATGCCCAAACCGGGGAGAAACCGGTGCTGCCAGAAAAACGGGTTGCCGGCGTCATCGAGCCGGCGGCCGTGGATGCAGTCGTAGTTCCCGGTCCACTTGGCCAGGGCGCCGAGGGCTCCCGGGAGGACCTCGACGTCGTCGTCCATCAGCCACAGCCACTGCGCACCGGCGTTCAGGGCCGCCGAAACGCCTGCTGCGAAGCCTCCGGAACCGCCGGTATTTTCGGCGAGCCGCACAACACTCAGCGGAACCGGGAACACGGGCTCCAGCTCCGCCAGGACCGCGGCGGTGTCATCGGTGCTGGCATTGTCCACCACGATCACCCGTTCCGGAGCCGGGTCCAGGGCAGCAACCGACTCCAGCAGTCCCCGCAGGTAGCCGGACCGGTTGAAGGTGACTACCACCAGGGCCAGGCCCTCGATGGCCGCGCCGGATCCGCTCACGCTAAAAGCCCAGGTCCGACGGCGGGCCAAACAGGGTGCCCCGGGCGCCGCCCGCGTAGGCGCGCAGCCATGCCCGGAACCCGCGCAGGTCCCGCGTCCGGGCGAAGTGGATGGGATAGCCGACGGCGTCTGCTGCCAGTGAACGCAGACGCTTGTGTTTCCACATCAGATGTCCGCGGTTGCGGAAGAAGTAGAACCGCTTGAATTCCGTGTCCGGAACCAGCACGTGCAGGCGTCCGCCGAGGATTTCGTTGACCTCGGACCACGCCGCCGGGTGGCTCAGGGCCACGGAGGTCAGTGTCCCGAACGGGATCCCGGCCTTGCGCAGGCGGATCATGAAATCAGTCTCATCACCGCGGATGAACAGGCGCAGGTCAGGCAGGCCCACCCGGAAGAACACATCGCGGCGGATCAATGCACCGTTGAAGAAATGGCCCACCCCGGGGAGGAATCCGGCCTTGGCAACCTCGGCACGGTTATGGGTGAGGCGCCCGTCCACCCGGAAGTGGAAGGAGAGCGTGTCCGGCCGGCCGGGAGCAACCACCAGCGGAAGGATCACATCGAGGTTCCGTTCCTTGGCGCCGTCGATCAGGGCCTGGAGGCACTCGGGGTCCTCCGGATGAGCGTCGTCGTCCATGATCCAGATCCAGTCGGCTCCGGAGGCCATGGCCGTGAGGATAGCCAGCGAAAAACCGCCGGCGCCGCCAAGGTTCGTTTCGGAGCGGACATACGTGACGTTTGCCGCAGAAGCTTCCGCGATGTCACGGACCGGGCTCTTTCCCGAGTCCACCAATGCCACGGAGGAGACGGCGGCCGTCTGTGCCGAGAGCGCCCCCAGCAGTGTCTTGACGTCATCCGGGCGGTCAAACGTCACAGCTGCCACGGCCACTGAATCCGGCAAGGTGTTCCTTTCCAAGCTCCGCCCCGGATGCACGGGCGTTGCCGGACGAGATGGGGCGTGCAGTTAGTATGCTGAGTAGATTCCAGTCTATTACACCGGATTCACCGCACTCCCGTGCGTCAGCATGGGAGGACCGCTTACAGCCTAGACACGAACCGGGTGAGAACCCGTTGAGGACTATGAACGATTCAAGCAGGGACACAACCACCCCGGCGCGGGACGAGAAGCCGGCGCTCTGGCTCTGGTCCCAATACGTGCTGGATTCAATGGCATGGGTGGTGGCCATCGGTCTGGCACTGATTCTGCGCTACGAACTCACCGTGGAGCAGATCAACGTGGCCGGGCTGGCCGTGTTCTGCGCCGTCGCCGTTGTGACGCAGCTGGTGGTGGGCTACTCCTTTGCCCTGTACCGCGGCCGCTACAGCTTCGGCAGTTTCCATGAGATGCGGCTGCTCGCCGTCGTCACCATCGTGGTTTCGGCGATCCTGGTCCTGGTCAGTGCCCTCTTCGGCCTGGCCATCGATATTCCCCGCAGCACCGGGGTGCTTGCCTTCCCATTCGCCTGCCTGTTTATGGCAGCCATCCGGTACCTGAAGCGCATGTACGTCGAGAGCAAGACCCGCCCGGGTGACGAAGCCCAGCGGACCCTGATCTACGGCGCCGGCTTCCTGGGCAACTCGCTGGTGACCCGGATGATGAACGACCCCGATTCCCCGTATTTCCCGGTCGGCCTGATCGACGATGATCCCGCCAAGAAGCACCTCCGCCTGGGGACTGTGCCGGTGGTCGGGAAACTCTCAGACCTGAGGGAACTGGTGCAGCGCACCCGGGCGACGGTCCTGATCATCGCAATTGCCGACGTCGACGCCGCGCAGGTGCGCCAGGTGTCGGACAGTGCGGAGGGGCTGGACCTGCGGGTGATGGTTCTGCCGCCGCTGCGGGACATGCTGGCGAAGGGTTCCGGGGCCGGACTGACCGATTTCCGGGAAGTTGCCGTCGAGGACCTGATCGGCCGCCGCCCGGTGGACATCCACGTCGACGAGGTTGCCGGATACCTCACCGGCAAGAAAGTGCTGGTCACCGGCGCAGGGGGGTCAATCGGCTCGGAGCTCTGCCGCCAGATCACAGCCTTCGAACCCGAAGAGCTGATTATGGTGGACCGGGACGAGACAGGGCTGCAGCTCACCCAGCTCTCCATCACAGGCCAGGGCCTGCTCAACGGCAAGGACACTGTGCTCGCGGATATCCGCGACGCGCGTGCCCTGGATGAAGTGTTCGCCACACGGCGCCCGGACGTGGTGTTCCATGCCGCCGCCCTCAAACACGTTTCACTGCTGGAGCAGTACCCGCTCGAAGCCTGGAAGACGAATGTGTTGGGCACCGCGAATGTGCTGCGCTCGGCGGAGAAAGCCGGCGTCAGCCACTTCGTGAACATCTCCACGGACAAGGCAGCCAACCCCACCACCGTCCTGGGACACTCAAAGCGGGTGGCTGAGAAGCTCACCGCCTGGATGGCCGGGCACAGTGGACGGCGGTTTGTCTCGGTGCGGTTCGGCAACGTGATCGGCAGCCGCGGTTCCATGCTGCCGCTGTTCACGGAACAGATCCGCCAGGGCGGCCCGGTGACCGTCACGGATCCGGAGGTCACCCGGTTCTTTATGACCATCCCGGAAGCGTGCCAGCTGGTCATCCAGGCCGGCGCGATCGGCCGAGGGGGAGAGGTTCTGATCCTGGACATGGGTGAGCCGGTGAAGATCCTGGACGTCGCACGGCGCATGATCGCCATGTCCGGGAAGGACATCGAGATCGTGTTCACCGGGCTTCGGAAGGGCGAGAAGCTGCACGAAATCCTGGTCGGCAGCGGGGAGGACGACTCCCGTCCGCTGCACCCGAAAATCTCCCATACCTCCGTGGCTGTCCTGGCGCCGCAGGACCTCGATGCCGAAGACTGGCTGCGCCGCTGTGGCTTTGCCCCCGGTGAGTTCCCGGACAGCGGGCAGGCAATGGCTACCGGCGCTCCGGCGGCCGCGCTTTTCCCGCTGCCGGATACAGCTGCCCTCCGTCTGGCTGATCTGCACAAGGGCCCTACGGCCACCGGGCACGAGGATCGGCGGACCGGCTGATGCAGCTCGCCGTGCCTGTTGCGGCTGCATTCCTTGTCAGCCTCCTGCTGCCTTTTGCGTTCATTCCGCTGCTGCGCCGGCTGGGCGTTGTGGACGTGCCCAATGAACGCTCCTCGCATACCAAGGTGGTCATCCGCGGGGTGGGCGCCACCATCGCCGCCGGGGTCCTGGCGGGCCTGGCAGCAGCCCTGCTGACGGGCTATGTGGCTGTGGACCGTTCCCTGCTGCTGGTCCTGATGGCCGTGATTGCCGCGGCTTCGCTGCTGGGCTGGATCGAGGACTTCCGCGGTCTGTCAGTCCGGGTCCGCTTCGGACTGCAGCTGCTCATTGGCGCCGCCGGCACGACGGCGCTGGCAGCGGCCCTGGGCCAAAGCTTCTGGTGGGTGCCGGTGGGAACGCTGGTGATTGCCGGCTACATCAACGTGGCGAATTTCATGGACGGCGTGAACGGGATTTCCGGTCTGCACGGAGTAGCTGTCGGCATTCTCTATGCGGTCAGCGGCGTGCTGTCCGACCAGGTGTGGCTGATAGCCGCCGGCGCGGTGATCGCAGCGGCCTTCGCTGCGTTCCTGCCCTGGAATCTGGGCCGCGGTTCGGTTTTTATGGGCGACGTCGGCAGCTACCTGCTGGGCGCTTCCATCGCCGGCACGGCGGTGGCTGCGTTTCTGGCCGGGGTGTACGTCGAGTACCTGCTCTTCCCCATCCTGATCTACGTGCTGGATACCTTCACCACCCTCGTCCGCCGGATCTGGCGGGGAGAACGCTGGTATGCAGCCCACCGCCAGCATGTCTACCAGCGTCTGACCGATGCCGGGCTGAGCCACCTGCAGTCCGCCCTGCTCGTGACGCTGTGCACTGCCGCGGTAGGGGCCACCGGACTCATGACCGGAGGGTCAAGCTGGGCAGTGACGGCTGCCGGTACGGCTTTTGTCGCAGCGGTGGCTGCTTTCTACCTTGCGTCTCCGCGGTTGGTTGCGCGGCTGCGCGCCCGAACGCGGACCTGAGGATCCGGCCGTGGCGGGGGATCGTGTCACGGGGCAGTTCTATGTGCTGTAGAATTCAATCGTCGCCGCGATCCGTGATGCGACGACACCATGTTTCCCACAGAGCACAAGGATGATCCTCCAGCCATGAGCCCAGCAGACGGCGCACGCGCTTTGCGGATCAGTGCTTCCGGCCCGGCGAAGGCGCCGTGGCTGGATATCCTGAAAGCCTGCCTTATCTGGACAGGAATTCCCGCTGCTGTGGCAGCGGCTGCTGCCTTCCTGGCAGCCGGAGCCCCCGGAGCAGCCAGTGTAGCCGCGGGGTGGGCGCTGATCGCCCTGTTCTTCGGCATCAGCTTGCTGGTCGGGCACGTTGTGGGGCGGAAAAATCCGTCCGGTGCCATCGGAATGTTCGCCGTCACGTATGCCCTCAAAGTCGTCGGCTTCGCGGTGATCCTGTGGCTGGTCGGAAAACCGGAATGGCTTGAAGGCCAATGGTTCTTCTTTACTTCAATCGGCACCGTGGTGCTGTGGCAGACCGCTGAGATCTTTACCTTCTCGCGCACCCGCCAACTTATCTTTTCCGATGCCCCGATGGGCCCGGACAATTCATCGAAGGGAATCTCCGGTGGCGGCTAATCGCAGGAAGAATGCCGCCGGCCAGGTTCCCGCGGCGTTTCAGCCGCCGATCAAAAAGTCACGCGCGGTGCTCCAATATGTCCTGTCCGGAATCCTTGCCCTGGGTTTGATAGGGTGGGGGCTGGACAGTCTTCTGGAGACCCGCTGGATTCTATTTGCAGGTATCGCCCTGGGCGCGGTCAGCGGTTATTACACAGCTGCCGCCCACGGGCTCACTTCCACCAAGCCACAGCCGCCTAAGGGTGGAAAACGGCCGGATGAGGGTTAGACGGAGCAATGTCACAAAACTTAGTACACGGGCATGTGAAAAATGTGCCCGCCAATGAAATGCCCAACGATGGACACAGCAGAGAGGAAACGCGTTGATCGCGCTTGCGCTTCCCGCCGCCAATGAAGAGGGTTTTGTTCCTCCCACCCTCGAAGACATGCACCTCCCTGAGATCCTCCCCTGGGGCGCCCCGTACGGAGACGGGTTTGGAAAGCAGATGCTGCTTATCCTCATCTCCGTCCTCATTATCGGATGGTTCTTCATAGTCGCAGCACGCAAGGGGCAGATGGTCCCGGGCCGGCTGCAGTTCCTGGGCGAAGCGAGCTACAACTTCGTCCGCAACTCGATCGGCCGCGACATCATCGGCGAAAAGGACTTCCGTCCCTACACCCCGCTGCTGTTCTCGCTCTTCTTCTTCATCCTGATCAACAACCTGTGGGGCAGCATTCCGCTGGCGCAGCTGCCGACAACCTCGCACGTTGGTACGGCCTACGCACTGGCCGGCATCGTCTACTTCACGTGGATCATCCTGGGCATCAAGAAGCACGGCATCAAGTACTTCAAGTACGCGACCGTCCCCTCCGGTGTTCCGATCGCGATCCTCCCGCTGGTTGTCCTGATCGAAATCATCTCGACCTTCCTGGTCCGGCCGATCACGCACAGCCTCCGACTCTTCGCGACCATGCTGTCCGGTCACCTGATCATCATGCTCTCCGCGGCCGGCACCGAGTTCCTGCTGCTGGAGGCCGAGGGACTGCTCAAGCCCCTCGGTGTGCTGACTCTCGTTGGCGGCGTCGGCATGTTCCTGTTCGAAGTTTTGATCCAGGTCCTGCAGGCCTATGTCTTTACCCTGCTGACCGCGATCTACATCCAAGGCTCCATCGCAGCCGCGGAACACTAAAGCCTCCCCTTCCCAGGGGGAACCCCCTGAACCAACAACCTGCCTGCGGGCATCTTGAAAGGAACAACCCAAAATGACTGGTGACATCCAAGGCAACATCAACCTCGTCGGCTACGGCCTCTCCGCCATCGGCGGCGCCATTGGCGTGGGTCTGGTCTTCGCTGCTTACATCAACGGTGTTGCACGCCAGCCGGAAGCACAGCGTGTGCTCCAGCCGATCGCTTTCCTGGGCCTGGCCCTGACCGAAGCCCTCGCCATCCTTGGTCTGGTTTTCGCGTTCGTTCTCTAACTTCAGCGCGTATTTCCCCCACCAAGTAGATAGGACGGATGAGAAATGAACGAGGGACTTATCCTCGCCGCTGAAGGCGCTAATCCTCTGATCCCAAACATCTGGGAGATCCTGGTAACACTGCTTGGCTTCGCCGTGCTGATGTTCATCGTCGTCAAGTTCGTCGTCCCGATGTTCGAGAAGACGTTTGCAGAACGTACCGAGGCCATTGAAGGCGGACTTGCCAAGGCCGAGGCTGCACAGGCGGAAGCCAGTGCAGCCCTGGACGAGTACAAGCAGCAGCTGATTGACGCACGCACCGAAGCCAACCGGATCCGTGAGGAAGCGCGCTCTGAAGGCGCTCAGATTCTCGCCGACCTGAAGGCCAAGGCTGCTGCCGAGTCAGCACGCATTCTGGAACAGTCCCAGGTCACCATCGAAGCAGAGCGCCAGGCAGCAGTTGTCTCGCTCCGCAGCGAAGTGGGCGCCCTGGCAACCGAGCTGGCCAGCAAGATCGTCGGCGAGTCCCTCGCGGACGATGCACGCTCGGCGCGCGTTGTCGACCGTTTCCTGGATGAGCTGGAAACCTCGCAGAACGCAGGTGCGGTTCAGTAATGGCAGGTATATCGAGCGAGTCACTGGCAGCAGCCCAGGGTCAGCTGGAAGCACGTCTTCCGCACGCAACCCTCGGACTGGCTGAAGAACTCTTTGGAATCCTGGGCCTGCTGGACGGCCAGACCGGCCTGCTTCGGGCCCTGACTGATCCGGCTCGTGAAGGACAAGAGAAGGCAGCCCTGGTCTCCAAACTGGTCGGCGGCAAGGTTTCGGCCGACGCTGAGCAGATTGTTGCTTCTTTGGTTGAATCCCGCTGGCGCGCACCGCGCGACCTCGGGGACGCTCTGGAAACCCTGGCTGCAACGGTTGTCTCCGCGGTCGCAGAAAACAAGGGGCCGGGCCTTTCCGGCCTCGAGAAACTGGAGAGCGATCTCTTCAGCTTCAACGAGACCGTGGCATCCAACCACGAAGTGCAGCGTGCACTGTCCAATCCGCAGTCCACTGCGGAGGCGCGGACCACGCTGGCACTGAAGCTGGTGCCCGGTGCGTCCGAGGCAGCACAGGTATTGATCCGGCAGGCTGTTACCGCTCCGCGCGGACTCCGCCCGACCGCCCTGGTGACCCGGTTCCTGGAACTGGTTGCCGGACGGCAGCAGCGGTGGATCGCGGAAGTGCGCACTAGCCTTCCCCTGACCGAAGGGCAGCGCGCCCGGCTGCAGGCGTCTTTGAACAGCCTGTACCGCCGCGAGCTGAAGATCAACGCAACTGTTGACCCCTCGATCGTCGGTGGCATCCGGGTTACGGTGGGCGATGAAGTCGTCGATTCCACCGTGGTGACCCGGTTGTCGGAACTGCGCCGGAAGCTCGCCGTTTAGCCACCCTTCGTGGCTGAAGCGGGCCATGAGAAACATTTGAGAACCAATCGAAGGTCATCGGCACGAAGCGATGATCACAACATAGGAGAGCAGGGACTGCAGATGGCCGAATTGACCATCAACGCCGACGACGTCCGTAATGCGTTGAATGAATTTGCGGCGTCCTACGAACCCGGAAACGCAGAGCGCGTTGAAGTTGGCCGCGTAACCACCGCGAGCGACGGCATTGCCCGTGTGGAGGGCCTGCCCTCCGTGATGGCGAACGAGCTGCTTCGGTTTGAGGACGGCACGCTGGGCCTGGCCCAGAACCTCGACACCCGTGAAATCGGCGTCGTTGTGCTTGGCGATTTTGGCGGCATCGAAGAAGGCCAGGAAGTTCACCGCACCGGTGAAGTCCTGTCCGTCCCCGTTGGGGATGCCTTCCTGGGCCGCGTAGTTGATCCCCTGGGCGAGCCCATGGATGACATGGGTCCGATCCAGGCTGAAGCCCGCCGCGCACTGGAACTCCAGGCGCCGGGTGTTACCCAGCGTAAGTCGGTCCACGAGCCGCTTCAGACCGGCCTGAAGGCCATCGACGCGATGATCCCGATCGGCCGCGGCCAGCGCCAGCTGATCATTGGTGACCGCAAGACGGGCAAGACTGCCCTCGCCGTCGACACGATCCTGAACCAGCGGGCCAACTGGGCCTCGGGCGACACCAACAAGCAGGTGCGCTGCATCTACGTTGCCATCGGCCAGAAGGCGTCCACGATCGCTGAGATCAAGCGGACCCTCGAAGACGCCGGCGCCATGGAGTACACCACGATCGTGGCCTCCCCGGCATCCGACCCCGCAGGCTTCAAGTACCTGGCACCGTACGCCGGCTCGGCTATCGGCCAGCACTGGATGTACGGCGGCAAGCACGTTCTGATCATCTTTGATGATCTGTCGAAGCAGGCTGAAGCCTACCGCGCTGTGTCGCTGCTGCTGCGGCGTCCGCCGGGACGCGAAGCCTACCCCGGCGACGTTTTCTACTTGCACTCCCGCCTGCTGGAGCGTTGCGCAAAGCTCTCCGACGAGCTCGGCGCAGGTTCGATGACCGGACTCCCGATCATCGAAACCAAGGCAAATGACGTCTCGGCCTACATCCCGACCAACGTCATTTCCATCACCGACGGCCAGATCTTCCTGCAGTCGGACCTCTTCAACGCCAACCAGCGCCCCGCCGTGGACGTCGGTATCTCGGTGTCCCGCGTTGGCGGTGCCGCCCAGCAGAAGGCCATGAAGAAGGTCTCCGGTACGTTGAAGCTGGAACTGGCCCAGTACCGCGACATGCAGGCATTCGCCATGTTCGCCTCGGATCTGGATGCGGCTTCCCGCCAGCAGTTGACCCGTGGTGCGCGCCTGATGGAACTGCTGAAGCAGGGCCAGTACGCACCGTTCCCGGTCGAAGACCAGGTTGTGTCTATCTGGGCCGGCACCAACGGTTTCCTCGACGACGTGCCGGTGGAAGATGTCCGCCGTTTCGAAGCCGAGTTCCTTGACCACGTCCGCCACTCTTCGAAGGTCCTCACCGTTCTGGCTGAGACCAACAAGCTCGAAGATTCCACGGTGGACGAACTCAAGACCCTTATCACCGACTTCAAGCAGGGTTTCTTCGGCGAAGGTGACAACCGCATGGTTGCCGCCGGGCACGAAGAAGCTGCTGCTCTGGACGGGGATGCAGTCGACCAGGAAAAGATCGTCAAGCAGAAGCGCTAGCGGCTTCCAGGTTCCGCGGCCGGTTCACTCCGGCCGCGGAACCCCTGCCCCTTGCCTTAGCCCCTAGTTCAAAACACTAGGAACCGAAAGGAAAAGTATGGGAGCCCAAATTCGGGTCTACCGCCAGAAGATCGCCTCGACCACGTCGATGCAGAAGATCTTCAAGGCGATGGAGCTGATTGCTGCCTCTCGCATTGGAAAGGCCCGCACCCGCGTAGCCGCGGCGCTGCCTTATTCCAACGCGATCACCCGTGCCGTTTCTGCTGTGGCGTCCCAGTCGGAGATCGATCACCCGCTGACGACCGAACCGGAGCAGATCCGCCGGGCGGCAGTGGTCATCATGACTTCCGACCGTGGTCTTGCCGGGTCGTACTCCGCAGGCGTCCTCAAGCAGAGCGAATCACTGAATGAATTGCTCCGCGAAGAGGGCAAGGAAATCAAGACCTACCTGGTGGGCCGCAAGGCCCAGGCGTACCACGACTTCCGCGACCGCGCTTACGAGCGTGTGTGGACCGGCGGTACGGATGCGCCCGAGTTCGAGACCGCCCGGGAAATCGGCAAGGCACTACTCGATGACTTCAATACGGCCTACGAAGACGGCGGCGTGGACGAAATCCACATCGTATTCACGCGCTTCAAGTCCATGGTTGTCCAGGAACCCGGAGTCATCCGGCTCCTGCCGCTGGAAGTAGTCGAAGAAGAAGCAGGAACCGACACGGAACTCCTGCCCCTCTACGAATACGAGCCGGAGCCGGAGAAGGTCCTTGATGCCCTGCTGCCGCGCTACATCGAGTCGCGCATCTTCGCAGCAATGCTCCAGGCCGCCGCTTCCGAGCTCGCAGCCCGCCAGCGTGCCATGAAGTCCGCAGGGGATAACGCCTCCGACCTTATTAAGAAGTACACGCGACTTCGTAATAACGCCCGTCAGGCCGAAATCACCCAGGAACTCTCCGAGATTGTGGCAGGTGCGGACGCGCTCAGCGCCTCCTAACCCGCAGGTCACGGACCCAGAGTTCCACCAGTAAATACTTAGCCCACACGCCATCTAACTGAGTGAAGTGAGAGAGATGACTGCCCAAACTGCCGAGCACGGAGCAACCTCCGTAGCACCGGGCGCCACAGGCCGTATCGCCCGTGTCATTGGCCCGGTTGTCGACGTCGAATTCCCGGCGGACGCAATCCCCACCATCTACAACGCGCTCACCACCGAGCTGACGCTCAACGGTGAGACGAAGACCATCACGTTCGAGACCTCGCAGCACCTTGGCGACAACCTCGTGCGCGCTATCTCCCTGCAGGCCACCGACGGCCTGGTCCGCGGTGCTGCTGTTACCGACACGGGTGCTCCGATCTCCGTGCCTGTCGGCGACGGCGTCAAGGGCCACATCTTCAACGTCCTGGGCGAGCCCCTCGACGTTGCTGAGGACCAGCTGGAAATCACCGAGCGCTGGCCGATCCACCGCAAGGCCCCGAACTTCGCGGACCTTGAGGGCTCGACCGAAATGCTGGAGACCGGCATCAAGGTCATCGACCTTCTGACCCCCTACATCAAGGGCGGAAAGATCGGCCTGTTCGGCGGTGCCGGTGTTGGCAAGACCGTTCTGATCCAGGAAATGATCACCCGTGTTGCCCGCAACTTCGGTGGTACTTCCGTCTTCGCCGGTGTTGGCGAGCGTACCCGTGAGGGCAACGACCTCTGGGTCGAAATGGAAGAAGCCAACGTCCTCAAGGACACGGCCCTAGTGTTCGGCCAGATGGATGAGCCGCCGGGAACGCGTCTGCGCGTGGCCCTGTCCGCACTGACCATGGCGGAGTACTTCCGCGATGTGCAGAACCAGGACGTGCTGCTCTTCATCGACAACATCTTCCGCTTCACCCAGGCCGGTTCCGAGGTGTCGACCCTGCTGGGCCGTATGCCGTCCGCCGTGGGTTACCAGCCGAACCTTGCCGATGAGATGGGCCTCCTGCAGGAGCGCATCACCTCGACCAAGGGTCACTCCATTACGTCGATGCAGGCCATCTACGTTCCGGCTGATGACTACACCGACCCGGCCCCGGCCACCACGTTCGCGCACCTGGATGCCACCACGGAACTTTCCCGTGAAATCGCATCCCGTGGCCTGTACCCGGCCGTGGATCCGCTGACCTCAACGTCGCGTATCCTCGACCCGCAGTACGTCGGCCAGCTGCACTACGATACGGCTGTCCGCGTCAAGCAGATCCTCCAGAAGAACAAGGAACTGCAGGACATCATCGCCATCCTCGGCATTGACGAGCTCGGCGAAGAAGACAAGATCGTCGTCGCCCGTGCACGCCGCATCCAGCAGTTCCTGTCGCAGAACACCTACACCGCCAAGCAGTTCACCGGCGTCGAAGGCTCGACGGTTTCCATCAAGGACACCATCGAAGGCTTCAAGGCCATCTGCGACGGCGACGTTGACCACATCGCCGAGCAGGCGTTCTTCAACGTCGGCGGCATGGATGACGTCGAGCGTCAGTGGGCGAAGATCCAAGAGCAGACCGGGAAGTAAGCCCCATGGCTGAAACTGCTGAACTCGAAGTCGAAATTGTCGCGGCAGACCACTTTGTGTGGTCCGGTGCGGCGAAGATGGTCAAGGCACGCACTGCGGACGGTGAAATCGGGATCCTTCCCGGCCACTCTCCGGTGCTGGCGATCCTGGCCGAAGGTGAGCTGGCCATTGAGCCGGTTTCCGGCAGCCGGATCACGGTTGGGGTCGACGGCGGTTTCTTCTCCGTTGACAGCAACCGCGTGGTCATTGTCGCGGATAACGCGCAGTTGAACGACGCAGCCAACGCTGGGACCCGCTGACCCTAACCAATGGACAGTACCTACGTGTTCCTTGCACTGGCAGCGCTCTTCGCACTGCTGGTCCTGGCAACGGCACTTTTCTGGGTACGCCGCACACAGCTGCGGCGTACCCTGGGTACCTTTGACGCCTCCATTTGCCTCCCGCCCGGCGGGTGGCGGATGGGGGTTTGCCGTTATACGGACACCCATCTGGAGTGGCTTCGGCTGCTCTCGCTGAGTCCGCGCCCGCCGTACCGCTTCCTCCGAAGCTCCCTGGAGATCAAGGGGTGGCGTCAGCCCACCGAGGCTGAGCGGGCCCGGATCCAGCCCGGTGCGCTGGTGGTGACGCTCGAGTATGAAGGGCGTGAACTGCTCATCGCGATGAAGTACGACGTCTACACGGGCCTGTCCTCCTGGCTGGAGGCCGGACCGGTGATCGGTATCGGTACCTGGCGCTAGCCGCCGGATCCGGAACGCACGAAGGCGCATGGAAATTGTTCCCTGCGCCTTCTGCGTATCCGCTCTGCGTGCACAGGCGTGGACGGCCCCGTCCTAGTATGGAGGGATGGAAGACGTCATTGTTGCCACCGGTCCCTGTACGCTCAACGGGTCGGTGACAGTCCCCGGGGCGAAGAACAGTGTCCTTAAACTGATGGCGGCAACGCTGCTGGCTGAAGGCCGCTCCACGATCACCAACGTTCCGAACATCCAGGACGTCTGGATTATGGCGGAACTGCTCCGGCGGCTGGGCTGCACAGTGGACTACGACGCCGATGCCGCCGAGGTGCGCATCGACGTTCCCGCTGTTTTGGGGCATCAGGCCGACTACGACCTGGTCCGCGCCATGCGCGCGTCCATCTCGGTGCTGGGTCCGCTGGTAGCCCGGTGCCGGCGGGCCGAGGTTGCCCTCCCGGGCGGTGACGCCATCGGCTCACGCGGGCTCGATATGCACCGTGCCGGGCTTGAGGCCATGGGCACCACCATCACCATCGATCACGGGTATCTGGTGGCGTCCGTTCCGCAGGGGCTGCAGGGAGCCCGGCATATCCTCGATTTCCCCTCGGTGGGGGCGACGGAAAACATCATGATGGCTGCCACGCTGGCCCGCGGCGTCACTGTGATCGACAACGCCGCACGGGAACCGGAAATCACCGACATCGCCGAGATGCTCAACTCCATGGGCGCCAGAATCACCGGCGTGGGGACCAACACGCTGCAGATTGAGGGCGTTGAGCGGCTGGCCCCCGTGGAACACCGGGTGGTACCGGACCGGATCGTTGCCGGTACCTGGGCCTTCGCCGCGGCCATCACCGGCGGCAGCATCGAAGTGCGCCGCGCGGATCCGGGGGCTCTGACTGTTGTCCTGGACAAGCTGGTCCAGGCCGGCTGCGCCGTCGAGCTCGCCGAGGACGGATTTACCGTGAAGGGCCCCTCCCGTCCGGAACCGATCAACGTGTCCACTCTGCCGTACCCCGGCTTTCCCACCGACCTGCAGCCCTTCGTGGTGGCCCTCAATGCGGTGTCCAATGGATCCGGGATGGTGACAGAGAACGTTTTTGAAGCGCGCTGGGGATTCACCTCGGAGCTGGCCCGGCTGGGAGCAGTGGTCCGGCTTGACGGACACCATGCCCTGATCCAAGGGGTTCCGAGGCTCTCCGGCGCTCCCGTGGAAGCGAACGATATCCGGGCCGGCGCCGCGCTGGTGATTGCGGGACTGGCAGCGGAAGGAACAACCGAAGTACGCGGCGTCGACCACATCGACCGCGGTTATGAGCGCTTTATGGAGAGTCTGCGCGGCCTCGGCGCCAACGTGATGCGCCGCCGGAGCTAGCATCCAGGGGACTGGGGGAGTCCTTAACCCCGGAAGCCGCAGCCCGGGAAGCCGCACCTCGGAATCCGCGTCCGGAAAACCCGCTGCCGGGAATCCGCCCGCTCAGACGGCATAACAAAGGCGGGGACCAAACGGTCCCCGCCTTTGTTATGCGAAAAGACTAGACGGCGGTGACGCCGGTGGCCTGGGGGCCCTTGGCGCCCTGGCCGATCTCGAATTCAACGCGCTGGTTTTCATCGAGGGTCTTGAAGCCGTTGGACTGGATTTCCGAGTAGTGGACGAAAACGTCCCCATCGGAATCATCCGGAGTAATGAAGCCGAAACCCTTTTCGGCGTTAAACCATTTTACGGTTCCCTGTGCCATTTGCCTGTCTCCTTTATTGCTGGAACTGAACCGGCACACCGCGTGCCTGTGGTTGTTACCGAAGCGGGAAGTCCAGGTTCCCTGCCGGACGGCAGTTCCTACAGGAGCTTCACGCTCGCAACCGTCTTGCGAGCATGAAAATACACCTACACAAAGACTGCCTATAGCGTGACATACGGCTAAACAACCGTCAACGGATTCGGCGAAAAAGTTAGCAGAATCTTTGGGCCCTTTATATGCACGGATGCCGGGCGGTATTCGGTCGTTATTCCGGCTCCATCGACGCTGCTAAAGGCCCCGCTCAATCCCCGGGATAGTGCCGGCTCCGGCAGGAAGGGAGTGTCAGAACAAACGCGAGGCGCTGTCGTCCACACCGCGCATTTCGTCGTAGTCCAGGGTGAGGCAGTCAATGCCGCGGTCGGCTGCCAGGACCTTCGCCTGGGGCTTGATTTGCTGGGCAGCGAAAACGCCGCGCACCGGGGCCAGCAGCGGATCACGGTTGAGCAGTTCCAGGTACCGGGTCAGCTGTTCCACACCGTCTATGTCGCCGCGGCGCTTCAGTTCTACCGCCACAGTGGCGCCGGAGGCGTCGCGGGCCAGGATGTCCACCGGACCGATGGCCGTCATGTACTCCCGGCGGATCAGCGTGAAGCCTTCGCCTAGCTTCGTGATCTGCTCGGCGAGCAGCCGCTGGAGGTCCGCCTCCACGCCGTCCTTGATCAGCCCGGGGTCCGTCCCCAGGTCATGGGCAACGTCGGAGAGGTGCTCATAAACACTGATCACCAGCTTGTCATCGGTTTTGGCGCTTTGGACGTTCCAGACTTCGACGACGCCGGCCTCGGCGTCGTCGGCTCCCGGTTCGGTGATGCGCAGGGTCGCCGGCGGACTCATCCAGTTCAGCGGTTTGTAGGAACCGCCGTCGGAATGGATCAGGACGGAGCCGTCCGCCTTCACCATAAGAAGGCGGGTAGCAAGGGGCAGATGGGCACGGAGGCGGCCGATGTAGTCAACAGAGCAGCGGGCTATCACTAAACGCACAGTTGCACTTTACCGGCTCCGCTGCGGCAAGATGGTTTTATGCCCCGTTCCAACCAGCCAAGGCGCCGGCCGCCCGTCTCAGCGGCGGGCGCAGGGCGTAACGCACGCCGCAAATGGGCGGCCCCCGCCCCGGACATCGACCTGGACCGGGCACGGGTTGGGCTGCCCGAGCGGGAAAGCGCCGCCGACGGCGAGTGGTCGGTGCGTCGGATCACGGCCCGGAACGCGGCAAAGGACTACCGCTGCCCCGGGTGCGGGCAGGTGATCCCGCCGGGGATCGAACACCTGGTGGTGTGGCAGGAGGATTCCCTCCTGGGGAGGCAGACGGCGGTGGAGGACCGCCGGCATTGGCACGCCCGCTGCTGGCAGACCCGTCCGGGTTCCGGCCGCCGGCGCTAATCCCGCCGGGCGCCTAGCGCCGGTCCTGCTGGGCTATCACGACTTCCTTCATCAGCAGCAGGATTGCAGCGGCCGTTGGAATGGCGATCAGGGCACCGAGCACCCCCAGCAGGGTTCCGCCGGCAATAACGGCAATCACTGCCACCGCGCCCGGGACCGCAACTGCGCGCTGCATCACCCTGGGGGAGACAAAGTAGGCCTCGAACTGCAGGTAGGCCATGTAGAGAATGGCGAACACGACGGCGGTCTGCCAGCTGGCGGTCAGGGCCACCAGGGAGACCAGGACCAGGGCGATCGGCGGGCCGACCAGGGGAATGAAGGCCAGCAGCGCGACGACGAAGGCCAGCAGGACGGAGAAGGGGACTCCGGTGATGGTCATGATCACAAAGGCGTACAGCGCGTCCAGGAGGGCCACGAAACCCTGTCCAATCACGTAGTTGCCGACGCTCCCGGTGATTTCCTCCGAGAGGGCTTCCACCCGGCGGCGCCGGCTGCGCGGTGCCAGCCGGTAGGCCCACTTCTTCATCGACGGCAGCGAGGCCAGGAAGTACAGGGTCAGGACCAGGATGATCAGGGCACCAAAAAGCCCGTTGGCGATCACCGAGCCAACGCTCAGCACTCCGCCGAAAATACCGCCAACGGCGTCGGCGTTGGAGAAGAACTTCTGGACTTCCTCATCAACGCGTTCCCGGATCTGGAACTGGCGTTCCACGGACACGAAGAAATCCGAGGAAAGGAACCGGTCTACGTAGCCGGGCGCAGCATTGACGATTTCCGTGGTCTGGCTGACGATCGTGGGGATCAGGGTGGCGAAGAAGCCAGCCACGGCACCGGCCACGATCAGAACGGTGATGGCGATTCCGGCCGGGCGGGGGACTCCGCGGGCGCTGAGCCAGCGGACCACCGGGTCCAGGCCCAGGGCGATGAAGAGCGCCGCACCGATCCAGACCAGCAGCTCACCGACATTGGTAAAGATGAAGAACAGCAGCAGCGCGAAGCCGACGCCGACTGTGAACATAAAGCCGAACCGGATGGGACGGCCCTCCGGGCCGCGTCCTCCGGTGGCCGGCACCGGGGCGTCACCGAACCGGCGTCGTTCATCGGAGAGGTCAGCGTCTTCGTCCACGGCCACCTGCCCGGTTCCGGGCTCCCCGTCCTCCGGAGGAACATCGAAGCGGGGGCGCGGCCGTACCCCGGGCACATGGGACAGGATCTGCCTGAGCCGGGAGCCTGCTGCCCGCACCGGACCGGGACGGCTGCGGGCGTCTCCGCCGGGGGCGGGGAGTGGTTCGTCGACGGGTATGTCCCGCTCGTCCTCGCTCATCGGCGTCGTTTCTCCCTGCATTCGGTGACTGGTTCGATGGGATTATGCGTCTGTGCTGCGGCGCCAGATTATCAGTCATGGGCCGGGGAAGCGCGGCGGCCCGCTGCCGTAGGCTGACTAGGAGCTGAACAACGAAATGTGTTCTTTAAACGGATTTCGTTACCATAGGGTTATAAACCAACCGCCATGACGGTATCCATGGGGCATACCAGTCCCGTCACCGCTGCCTACAGGCGCGCGGAGGACCGTGACCGACGATAGGTAAGTTGTGCGAAACAAAATTGCAGTTCCGCTGATCGTGCTCGGAGTGCTGATGATGCTGGTCGGAATCGGCCAGCGTACATTCTGGGCACCTCCGGAGACCGTGACGGCGCAGGCGCCTGCTGACTCGGGCGCAGCCCCGGTGGCAGTGCTCGACGCGGGTCTGCTGGCCTCCCACCCGGAGGGCGCAGAAATCACCATCCGCTCAGAAGAAGGCGTTTTCCTGGCCGTCGGGCGGGCATCCGACGTTGATGCCTGGGTCGGCGATGCGGCCGTGACACGCGTCAGCACCGGCGCTGAGGATTCCCTGGCCGCCGACACCTCTGAGGGCGAGGCCACTGTTCCGAACCCGGCGGGCTCGGACCTGTGGGTCAGCGAGGAAAGCGGACAGGGAGAGCTTTCCTACTCCTGGACCGAACCGGCCGAGGGCGAGTGGTCGGTCCTGATCGCCTCTGACGGAACCGCACCGGCACCTACGGATATCACTGTCAGCTGGGCCAATGACGAGGGCACCCCCCTTGCTGTTCCGCTGATCATTGCGGGGGCACTGGCAGCTGTGCTGGGCCTGGCCCTGGCCTTCATGGCCCGCACCGGCGGAGGCACGCCCCCGGCTCCCGGAAGCCGCCGGGCTGTCCGCCAATCGGACACAGCCGCACAAAAGACGGTCGCCGGACGCAGCGAAAACGCCGGAGCAGCGAAGTTCAGCACGCCGGGCGCAGCCACCGTGCGCCAGGGCATGAACGGAGTGCTCGCCGCAGCGCTGGCCGGCGGACTGGCACTGGCACTGGTTCCCGCCGTCTCCCCGGCCACCGCCGCGGAGTCCGGTGAGGATTCCACCCCCGTGGTCCTGGACAGCCAGCTGACCCGGATCCTGGGGTCCGTGGCGGGAACGGTGCAGAAAGCCGACGCAGCCCGGGACGCTTCCCTGCTCAAGGACCGCGCCGCTTCCACCGCCCTGTCCCTGCGCGAAGCGAACTACGCCGCAGCTGCCAAGGCCCCGGACACCAAGGCGCCCGCCGCCGTCGCAGCGTCGCCGCTCCTGACGGACATGGTTTCCTCGGGAACGGAATTTCCCCGGACCGTCGTGGCCGTGACCCAGGGACAGGACAACACCGTGCCGCAGGCTCTGCTGCTGGTTCAGGCCTCCCCGCGGGAGAACTACAAGCTGGTCTCAGCGATCCAGATGCTGCCGGGCACCACGTTCCCGCAGCCGCCGGCCAACGGTACCGGTGTCGCTGCCGTTGCAGCGGATTCCTCCGAGGGCCTGGCCATGTCACCGCAGCTGGCCGTGGACGCGCTGGCTGACGCTCTGACCAACCCCGACGGCTCCAACAAGGAAGCCTTCGCCGCGAACAGCTTTGCGGAAGCGGTCACCACGTTCCAGGCGAATGTCACGGCCAACCCCGATAACGAGTTTGCCGCCATTACCTTCAAGCACACACCGGTTCCTTCGGATACGCGTGCGCTGCGGACGGCCGACGGCGGGGCGATCGTGTTCGGATACATGTCCCACAGTTACTCGAGCGTGCCGCGTGAGGCGGGGGACTCGATCAACCTTGAGGGCACCATCTACGAGACCCTTACCGGCGAAAAGAACACCGAGGCCGGAATCGATGTGACCCACGGCGAAGCCGTGATGCTCTACGTTCCCCCGGCCGGAAGTGCTGACCAGGCAGAGGTAGTCGGCGCAGCGCAGGAACTGCTCTCGGCCACCCTCAAGTAAGTCATCCGGTACGTGCACACTTGCCCAGGGGCGGCGTCACCGTACTAGGGTTGAGGCCATGAGCACACCGAACCACCGTTCCGCGCCGTCACCGTCCATGAACCTCCGGGGAGCTGTGGACCTTTCCGGCCTCAAAGCCAAGGCCAGCGCTCCGCCGCCCGCGGCGGCTTCCGGCGCCGGTGAAGGTACCGCGTACGTGATCGAAGTGACCGAGCAGTCCTTCCCCCAGGTTGTGCAGCTCTCAGCCACCGTCCCGGTGATCGTAAATATGTACTCGGCCCGGAGCCCGGAATCCGCCGAGGTGACCGCGGTCCTGGAACAGGAAGCAGCGGCCCGCGGTGGAAAGCTCCTGGTGGCCAATGTCGACGCCGATGCTTTTCCCCAGATTGCCCAGGCCTTCCAGGCGGTGTCCGTTCCGACTGTCGCCGCCGTTGTGAAGGGCCAGCCCGTTCCGCTCTTTGACCGGGCCGTCCCGGCCGAGCAGATCCGGGCTCTCCTGACCGAACTGATGCAGGTCGCTGAGGCCAACGGGGTCAACGGGTCCCTGGCTGACGGGGCCGGTGAAGCGCAGGAGGAAGCGCCCCTGCCCCCGCTGCACCAGGAAGCCTACGACGCGATCGTTGCGGGGGATTACGACGCCGCCGCTGCCGCCTACCGGCAGGCACTCGCTGAACAGCCCGCGGACGCGGAGGCAAAGGCCGGTCTGGCTCAGGTGGAGCTGATGCAGCGGCTCAGGGGCGCTGACGCTGATGCCGTCCGCACGGCAGCCGCGGAGCAGCCCGACAATGTGGACGCCCAACTGCAGGTCGCGGACCTGGACATGTCCGGCGGACACGTCGAAGATGCGTTTAACCGGTTGATCCGGCTCATCGCTCGCACAGCGGGCGAGGACAAGGAACGGGTCCGGCTGCGGCTGCTGGACCTCTTCGAAATTGCCGGCAGCTCGGACCCCCGGGTCACCAAAGCCCGCTCCGCTCTGGCCCGCGCACTCTTCTAACACCCGCCTCCCGCACGGCAGCCGGGTCCGGCCCGCGCCGGCCCGGTTCTGGAACGCGGCTAGTCCCCACGGCCGGGTTCTGCGCGCCGTGGCGGCCATGTATTTAGTTCACAAGGCGGAGGGCATACGGGGTCAGAGTTGCTAGCGTTACAGCTATGAGCGAGACACCCGAGCGTCCAACCCCCCAGAACGGGCCGGTTACCTTCCCGGCGCAGGCTGCCGCAGCAGAGCCAGACGCTGCCCCGAACAGCCCCGGCGGCGCCCCGGCGCAGGCCCCGGCCCTGGCCATCCGTGGCCTGGCTAAGCGGTTCGGTGAAAAAATCGCCGTGAACGGGATCAACCTCGACGTACCCGCGGGATCCTTTTACGGACTGGTCGGGCCCAACGGGGCCGGTAAAACCACGGCGCTGTCCATGGCCACCGGCCTGATGCGGCCCGACTACGGCCAGGTCTGGGTGCACGGTGTGGACGTTTGGGCCCGCCCGCTCGAGGCCAAGCGCATTATGGGGGTCCTGCCGGACGGGGTACGGCTCTTCGACCGCCTGACCGGTGAACAGCTGGTCACCTATGCCGGCCTGCTGCGGGGCATGGACCGGGAAACAGTGGCCGCGCGGGTCGCTGACCTGCTTGCCGCACTTGACCTGACCGCCGACGCCGGGACCCTGGTCGTGGATTACTCCGCAGGCATGACCAAGAAGATTTCCCTGGCCTCCGCCCTCATCCATGCTCCCCGGCTGCTGGTCCTGGACGAACCGTTCGAGGCGGTGGACCCTGTCTCAGCCGCCAACATCCGGGACATTCTGTCCAGCTATGTTTCCTCCGGCGGAACCGTGATCGTGTCCAGCCACGTTATGGACCTGGTCCAGCGGATGTGCGATCACGTGGCCGTGGTGGCGGGTGGAAACGTCCTCGCTGCCGGAACCGTGGACGAGGTGCGTGCCGGGCGCAGCCTGGAAGAGACCTTCGTCCAGCTGGTGGGCGGACGCAGCACCTCGGAAGGCCTGGCATGGTTGCGCACCTCCTAAGGCTCAAACTGCTCCTGCTGCGCAACTCCCTGCGCCGGAGCCCGTGGCAGCTGGTCGGCATCATTTTCGGCGCGCTCTACGGTTTGGGAATGCTGACGCTGCTGATGGGCGGCCTGTTCTTCCTGAACTTCACCGATCCTGAGCTGGCGCGCACTGTTGTGATCCTGGGCGGGTCCGCGGCCGTACTCGGCTGGATGATCATTCCGGTGGTGGCCACGGGCGTCGACATGACCCTGGACCCGGCCCGTTTCGTCACCTTCGCCATTCCCATGCGGCAGATGATTATCGGGCTCGCGCTCGGATCCCTGATCGGTATTCCCGGAACCGTAACCCTGCTCGCCGCCCTGGTGCAGGCCGCGTCCTGGTGGCAGCACCCTGCCGCGGTGCTCGCCGGCATCCCCGCCGCTGCTGTTGCTGTGCTGACCTGCGTGGTGCTGGCACGGCTTGCCGTCGCCGCAACGACCTCGCTGGCGAGTTCACGGCGGTTCAAAGACGTGGCCGGAATGGTCATCATCATCCCCCTGATGCTCCTGGGTCCACTGATCGGATCCCTCGCGACGGCGCTGTCCGATTCCGGGGATTTCCTGGGCCGCCTCGCGGAGATCCTGGCCTGGACCCCGCTGGGCAGCAGCTGGGCCGTTGCGGGCGACATTGCCCTGGGCAGCCCCGGAACCGCGGCCGCGCGTTTGGCCATTTCGGTCCTGTTCCTGGCTGTGGCAGCCTGGGCCTGGCAAGCGCTGCTGCAGCGTGCCCTGGTCACACCGGCACACAACTCCGCCACCCGCAGGGGAGCCGGCAAGCTGGGACTGTTTGGCCGGTTCCCGGCAACCCCCACCGGCGCCGTGGCAGCCCGGGCCCTGACGTACTGGATGCGGGACCCGCGGTACAGCATTTCCCTGATTATTGTTCCGGTCCTGGCGGTTGTGCTGATCTTCGCCGTCCGAACCGGCGGTGAGCTTCCGTCCCTTGTGCTGCTGCTGGGTCCGCTGGTGGCCTTCCTCCTGGCCTTCGGCATTTCAGCGGATATCTCCTATGACAACACCGCCTTCGCGCTGCACGTCTCGGCCGGAGTCACCGGGGCAGCGGACCGGGCCGGCCGGGCCATAGCCTGTGCCGTGTTCGCGCTTCCGGCAACCATCCTCGCGGCGGTGCTGCCTCCCGTGGTCATCGGCCAGCCAGCGGCCATTCCGGCGCTGCTGGGACTGTCCCTCGGGCTGCTGCTGAGCGGGCTTGGACTTTCCAGCGTGTTCTCTGCCCGCTACACCTACAACGTTCCGCTGCCGGGGGAGAGCGCCTTCAAGACCCCGCCCGGCTCGACGGGACGCACCATGATCGCCCAGGGACTGTGGCTGCTGGCTCAGCTGGTCCTCGCCCTGCCGCTGCTGGCACCGGCCCTCGCCTTTGCGCTGGGCGCCGGCTCCGTCTGGGGCTGGGTCACGCTGGCCGTGGGAATCGCCTACGGATCCTTCGTGCTGGTGATGGGAATCCGGACCGGCGGACGCTGGCTGGACCGGCGGGGTCCGGAAGTGCTTTTGGCTGTTTCGGTCAACAAGTAGCCGGCGGCCCGGGTACTAAGATGGGTTGCATGACTCTGCCTCCTGATCCCTTCGAATCCGATCCAATGCGCCGGGCGGACAGCGGTTCTTCCACCGCCGTCATTGAGCGCGAAGAGCAGCGTGAACTCGTTGAACCCGGAGACGCCGAACGGTTCTCGCACTACGTCCGCAAGGAAAAGATCATGGAATCCGCCCTTTCGGGTGAACCCGTGATCGCCCTCTGCGGCAAGGTCTGGACCCCGGGACGCGATCCCAAGAAGTTCCCGGTCTGCCCGGAATGCAAGGAAATCTACGAAGGCCTTCGTCCAGGTAAGGACTCCGGCGACAAGTAGCCGCAGCCTGCCCCGAAAGCCCTTCGTCGCCGTCGAACCTGTGAGACGGCAGTAAGTCCCGATGCCTCCATGAGTGATCCCCTGCCCGAGGGCCGGCCTGCGGGCGCCATGTCCGCTGCGTACCGTCCGCTGACCCTGGGCGTGATCGCAATCGTGACGTGCGCGGCCTTCGAAGCCATGGCCGTTACGACGGCGATGCCTGTGGTCGCCGAGGAACTGGGCGGCGGAACCGGTTACGGCCTGGCGTTCTCCATGTTCCTCACCGCGTCCCTGCTGGGTTCTGTCCTGGCCGGCTCCAGGTGCGACGCCGAGGGGCCGCGCCGCCCGCTGGTGGCGGGTATGGCGCTGCTGGTCGCGGGACTGGTGATGTCCTCTTTGGCCGGCGAGTTCTGGCAGGTCACCGCGGGCCGGGCGGTGTCCGGACTGGGCAGCGGCGCCATGGTGGTGGCGCTGTATGTGATCATCGGCGAGGTATATCCCTCGAAGCTGCAGCCAGTGGTCTTTGGCTGGGTTTCCGCGGCGTGGATTCTTCCCTCCATGATCGGGCCGCTGGCAGCCGGCCTGCTGGCGCAGTATGTGAGCTGGCGCTGGGTCTTCGCCGTCGCGATTCCCATCGTGCTGGTTGCCGCGGCACTGGTCTGGCCGCGCGTGCGGCACCTCGGGGCACCGGACAACCCTGCCCTGGACCGGGCCCTGGGCCGGCGGCGGGGGCTGTGGGGGATCTTCCTCGCGGCCGGAGTCTTTGCCGCGCAGTGGGCCGGAAACGCGGCAGCATCAACCGGATCCGCGGCTGCCCTTGCCGTCACCGCGGCCGGAATCGCTGCCGCCGCGGCCGCGCTGGTGGCGCTGCTTCCGGCGGGCACGCTGTGGCTGCGGCGCGGGCTCCCCTCGGTGATTGCGACACGCGGATTGATCAACGCAGCGTTCGTTGCCGCCGAAGCCTTTATGCCCGTGATGCTCCTGGCCGTTTACGGCGTGAGCCCGGCCACGGCCGGAATCGCGCTGACGGTCGGCGCGGTAGGCTGGGCCATTGGAGCTTTCGTGCAGGCGAGGATCACCCGGCGGCGTTACCTGCTGCTGGCCGGCGGATCCGGCCTTCTTGCCCTCGCGGTGGGCGGCACCGGCCTGCTGGCCGGAGCCCAGGCTCCGTTCTGGCTGCTGGTTATTGTCTGGTCATTGGCCGGAGTAGCGATGGGAGCGGCCCTGTCCAGCACCTCGGTGATGGTCCTGGACGCCTCCTCAGCGGCCGACCGCGGCAGGAACTCGGCGTCCCTGCAGCTGTCCGATCAGGTGGGTGCCGTGGCAGGAACCACCGTGGGCGGCGCACTATTCGCTGTCCTCGCCCAGCCCGGGACGTCCCAGGAAGGAACGTCCTTCGCCGTGATGTGGCTGTTCCTGGCTGTTTTCGCCGTCATTGGTACGGCAGCCGGGATCCGCAGTGCAATTGTTCGACCAAGTACCGGAAAGGTGCCTTCCCAAGCGTGAGTCCCGATACACTTTTCGGCGGCGGAACAGCCCTGCCCCCTGCCTACCCTGAACGCGCGGCCTGGGGGACGGCTCCGAAGCTGCGGCAATGGCAGGCCGAAGCACTGGAAAAGTATTTCGCCAAGAATGACAGCGATTTCCTTGCCGTCGCGACCCCCGGTGCCGGTAAAACGACCTTCGCCCTGCGGGTGGCTACGGAGCTCGTGGACCGCGGCATCGTCAACCGGATCACCGTCGTTGCGCCCACCGATCACCTCAAACGGCAGTGGGCTGATGCGGCCGCCCGGGTGGGCCTGGCCCTCGACCCCAATTTCAAGAACGCGGACGGCCGGCACGGCCACGGGTTCATCGGCGTTGCGGTCACCTATGCCCAGGTGGCCAGTAAACCGATGCTGCACCGGGCCAAGACCGAAGCTGCCCGCACACTGGTGATCCTGGACGAGATCCACCACGGCGGCGACGCCCTGTCCTGGGGTGACGGCATCCGGGAAGCTTTTGAGCCTGCCACCAAGCGGCTCTCGCTGACCGGAACCCCGTTCCGCTCCGACACGGCGCCCATTCCGTTCGTGCAGTACCAGGAGGACGGCGCCGGGATCCGGCGCTCCAAGGCCGACTACACCTACGGCTACGGCCAGGCCCTGAAGGACCACGTGGTCCGGCCCGTGATGTTCATGGCGTATTCCGGGCAGATGCGCTGGCGGACCAGCGCCGGTGAGGAAATGGCGGCGTCGCTTGGCGAAGCCGCAGTCACCAAGGACATCACTGCCCATGCCTGGCGCACAGCCCTCAACCCGGCCGGGGAATGGATCCCGGCTGTGCTGGCGGCAGCGGACCGGAGGCTCAGCGAAGTCCGGCGGACGGTTCCCGACGCCGGGGCGATGGTCATTGCCACGGACCACGAAGATGCCCGTGCCTATGCCGGCCAGCTGAAGAAGATCACCGGGGAGTCTCCCACCGTGATTCTGTCCGACGATGCCAAGGCCTCAGACAAGATCGACGAGTTTTCTGCCGGAACCCAGCGCTGGCTGGTGGCGGTCCGTATGGTGTCCGAAGGCGTCGACGTGCCGCGCCTCGCCGTCGGTGTTTATGCCACGTCGACGGCGACGCCCCTGTTTTTTGCCCAGGCGGTGGGACGCTTCGTGCGAGCCCGCAAGCGCGGCGAAACGGCGTCAGTGTTCCTGCCGTCCGTGCCCACCCTGATGATCCTTGCGAACGAGATGGAAGTCGCCCGCGACCACGCCCTGGACCGGCCGGAGAACCATCTGGAGGAAGAGGGCTTTGGGCTCGACGACTCGCTGATGGAGGCCGCGAACCGGGAGGAGAAAGCCTCCGGTGAGCTGCAGAAGCAGAAGTTCGAGGCCCTCGAGTCCCAGGCATCCTTCGACCGCGTGCTGTTCGACGGCGGCGAGTTCGGCACCGGCGGCGAGCTGGGCAGCGAGGAGGAGCAGGACTTCCTCGGTATTCCCGGCCTGCTGGACCCGGACCAGGTGACCACGCTGCTGCGCCAGCGCCAGCATGAACAGCTGTCGCGGCGCGGCCGGCGCAAGCCTGGGGAAACCGTGCCGGAGGAGCTGCCCTCAGTGGTCGACCACCGCCAGCTCACCGAACTGCGCGGCCAGCTGGCGAAAAATGTTTCCGCCTGGTCGGCCCGCTCCGGTATGCCGCACGGTATGGTGCACAGCGAACTGCGCCGGATCTGCGGCGGCCCGGCTGTCGCCCAGGCCAACGAAGAGCAGCTGCAGAAGCGGCTGGAAAAGCTCCAGGACTGGTTCATCGGCCGCAAATAGCGTTCCGCAGTGCCCTGTCCGCACTGCGGTTTGCGCTCCAGGTGTTAGAGGTCCAGGAGTTCCACGCCGGCGTCCTCGAGCTCATCGAGCGCGGCACGCACGTCCACGCGGTCCAGGCCGCGGCACAGGTCGGGGATGACGGCGGTGTCGTAGCCCGCGGCGATAGCGTCGAGCGCGGTTGCCTTGACACAGTAATCGGTTGCCAGGCCCACGATCACGACTTCATCGATGCCGTTGTCCCGCAGCCAGTCATCGAGGCTGACCGAGTCCGCATCGCGGATCGGCTCGGCGTCGGGTTCACCCAGCGGCACTTCCACGTCCGGGGCGAGGACGCCTTCGAAGCCGGAGTAGGCGGCCTCATACTGGCCCTTGCGGAAGTAGGCATCAACGAATTCCGTGTCCAGGTCCGGGTTCAGCGCCGCACCATGGGTTCCTGCCACACAGTGCACCGGCCAGGAATCGCGGAAGTCCGGATTGTCGGAGAAGTGGCTGCCCGGTTCGATGTGCCAGTCCTGGGTGGCGACGACCGCGCTGTACCGGTCACGGGAGGACTCGATGTAGTCGCTGATTTCCCCGGCGGCGTCGGTTCCGCCGGGAACGGAGAGGCTGCCGCCTTCGCAGAAATCGTTTTGGACGTCAACCACTATCAGTGCACGGGTCATCGGGTTTCCTCCTCAAATTCGGTCGGGATTACGGGCTCCCCGCGCTGCAGCCGGTGAGCGGAAGGCGGCAGTTCCGCGAGCGAAGCGTCGTGGCGCTGCCGGGCACGGACGACGGCGGCGGGGCCGGTCCAGCTCTCTTGGATAGTACCGGCGGAAACGAACGTGGTCAGCAGTTCGCGGTCATTGCCGTCATCGGCAGGCTTGGTGTCGACGCCCACGACCTCCGCGACGGCACGTCCGCGGGAATCCAGCCGGCGCAGGGCAAACTTGCGTCCGCCCAGGGAAGCCTTGTTTTTGGCCGCCTTGGCCACGGAGACGAAGTTACCGTCCGTACCTTCACGGCTGACGAGCTTGTAGACCAGGCCCGCCGTGGGTGCGCCGGAGCCGGTCACCAGGGAGGTACCCACTCCGTAGGCATCCACCGGTGCGGAAGCCAGCGCAGCAATGGCGTATTCATCCAGGTCCGAAGTCACCATGATCCGGGTCGAGGTATTGCCCAGGTCATCCAGGAGCTCACGGACCCACTGGGCCTGGGTGACCAGGTCGCCGGAATCCAGCCGGACACCTCCCAGCTTGTTTCCCGCCACGGCGACGGCGTTACGGACGCCCTGCTCGACGTCGTACGTATCCACCAGCAGCGAGGTGCCCAGCCCCAGGGAAGCCGTCTGGGCTTCAAAGGCTGCAACCTCGGAGTCGTGCAGCAGGGTGAAGGAATGCGCGGCAGTGCCAACCGTCTTCAGTGCGTAGCGGCGGCCTGCTTCCAGGTTGGAACTGCTGTCGAATCCGGCGATCACCGCGGCGCGGGCAGCAGCGACGGCAGCTTCCTCATGCGTGCGGCGGGAGCCCATCTCAATGCACGGCCGTCCGCGGGCCGCGCGGCTCATCCGTGAAGCGGCGGAGGCAATGGCGCTGTCGTGGTTCAGGATCGAGAGGATCAGGGTTTCCAGGATGCAGGCTTCACCGAAGCTGGCTTCCACCTGCAGGATCGGGGAACCGGGGAAGTAAGCCTCGCCCTCGGCATAGCCGTGGACGCTGCCGGTAAACCGGAAGTCCGCCAGCCAGGCGAGCGTTTGGTCATCGACGACGCCGGTTGACCCCAGGAACTCCAGCTGGGGCTCCTCGAAACGGAAGTGGGGCAGCGCCTCCAGCAGCCGGCCGGTTCCGGCAACGATGCCGTAGCGGCGGCCGTCGGGAAGCTTGCGGGCAAAGGCTTCGAAGACCGACCGTCGGCCGGCGGTGCCGGCGTGGAGCGCGGCCTGGAGCATCGTCAGCTCGTAATGGTCGGTGTACAGGGCAGTGTTGGGGTGCTGCCACGCGATGGGACTGTTCACACCCAAAACTCTAACCCGCCGCCCCGGACCGGCCGCATCGGAAGTCTCCCCGGGTTGCCGGCGTCGCACCTGCGCGCCGGCACCAAACTACAATTGGCACCATGAGCGTTGCCACCCTCCCGGGTACCGGGACAGAAACTGACTCCCGGACCGAGGAACTGACCTTCAGCGATGTCCCGTGGGTGGTGCTTGTCTGGAACGATCCGGTGAATCTGATGAGCTACGTCAGCTACGTTTTCCAGAGCTATTTCGGGTACTCGGAAGCCAAAGCCAACAAGCTGATGCTGCAGGTGCACCATGACGGCAAATCAGTCGTCGCCACGGGCTCACGGGAGGAAGCTGAACGCCACACGCTGGCGCTGCACTCCTATGGTCTCTGGGCCACGTTCCAGAAAGCCGACCAGCCCTAGCAGGGCAGCCAATTCACAGGAGATTTCCCTTTTGACAACCGGATTCAAGCTCACCCGCAAGGGCATCACCGCCACGCTGGAGCCGGGGGAGCGGGACCTGCTCCGCGGCCTGTTCGCCGACGTGGCCGGCATGCTTGAGCCCGAGACCCCGTCGCACGAAGACCCGCTCGCCGCGCTGGTCGGCTTGGACAGCAGCGCCGAAGTGCCTGGGGATCCAGCGCTGCTGCGGCTGCTGCCGGACGGCGTCCAGGGCAGCGACGACGACGCCCTGGAGTTCCGCCGGCTGACCGAGCGGTCGCTGCGGGAGGGGAAGATCGGCGCCCTGCGGGCCGCATCCATGGCGCTGGAATCGAGTCCGCTGCACCTGGATGCCGAGCAGGCCAGGCACTTTGGGCGGGCGCTGAACGACGTCCGGCTGGTGCTCGGGACGAGGCTGGGGCTGGCCACGGACGAGGACGCCGAGGCGCTGCACTCCATTACGGAGCCCTCCGACGCCCAGGACGTCGACGATTACCTGGCCCTGGTCTACAACTTCGCCACCTGGCTGCAGGAAACCCTGATGAAGGCACTGCTGGACACCCTGCCCGGCGACTGAGTGTGACAAAGGCCACGGGCCTCCTGATGCGCCCGGCCGCAGCCGGGGACTATTGTCGATACATCATGAGCTCTGACCACCCGGGCAGCCCGCAGCTGCTGGACGCCCTGCCGAAGACCACTGACGCGCCGATCGGCATTTTCGACTCCGGCGTCGGCGGCCTCACCGTGGCCCGTGCGGTCATCGACCAGCTGCCGAATGAATCCATCCTGTACGTCGGGGACACCGCGAACGGCCCCTACGGTCCGCTGCCCATCGCCGACGTCCGCGCCTTCGCGCTGGGTGTGATGGACGAGCTGGTGGACGCCGGAGTGAAGCTGCTGGTGATTGCCTGCAACTCCGCTTCCGCCGCCGTCCTGCGCGACGCCCGGGAACGCTACACCGGCCGCTACGGCATCCCCGTGATCGAGGTGATCCAGCCGGCTGTGCGCCGCGCGGTCGCAGCCACCCGGACCGGACGCATCGGCGTCATTGGCACCGCGGCCACCGTGGGCTCCCGGGCCTACGACGACACCTTCGCCGCTGCGCCGCATCTGGAAGTGTCCTCTGTAGCCTGCCCCGCCTTCGTGGAATACGTCGAAGCCGGAGTCACCGCGGGTCCGGAACTGCTTGAGGTGGCTGAGGAGTACCTGGCCCCGCTGAAGGAACGCGGCGTCGACACACTGGTCCTGGGCTGCACGCACTACCCGCTGCTGACCGGCGTCATCTCCTACGTGATGGGCGACGGCGTCACCCTGGTGTCCAGTGCCGAGGAAACCGCCAAAGACGTCTACCGGTCCCTGCTCACGCACGGTCTGGCGCGGGAAACGGCGACGCCGCCTAACCACCGTTTCGTGGCCACCGGCGACGCAGCTTCGTTTGAACTCCTTGCCCGGCGTTTCCTCGGCCCCGAAGTCCTGCGCGTCGAGCATGCCGATTCCGTGGCCGCCCGGTATCCCACCGGCGTCCTGGCCCGGATTACGCCGGAAATGATTGCCGCAGCGCGTCAACAGGCCCGGAAACGCACAGCGCCCGGCACCCTGCGGAACGGAACGCGATGAAACTGACAATCGTGGGCTGCTCCGGCTCCTTTCCCGGCCCGGCGTCCCCGGCCTCCTGTTACCTGGTGACCGCAGACGACGGCGAACGCACTTGGCGCATCCTGCTGGACCTGGGCAACGGCTCGCTGGGCACCCTGCAGCGCTATATGGATCTCCGCGACATCGACGCGGTGCTGATCACCCACCTGCATCCGGACCATTTCATGGACCTGTGCGGGCTGCACGTGGCCGTTCACTGGGACCCGACCGGCTGGAACCGGGACCGGGTCAAGGTGTTCGGGCCTTCCGCCACAGCGGACCGGATCGCGGTGGCCTACGGCCTCGACCCCGATCCCGGGATGCACGAAGACTTCGAGTTCCATACCTGGACGGCCGGGGAACCGGTGCAGATAGGACCCTTCACCGTGACTCCGTACCCGGTCAGCCACCCGGCTGACGAGGCGTACGCCCTGCGGGTGGAAGCCACCGTGAAAACGGAGGACGGAACCGAAGTCACCCGCTCGCTGGCGTACTCCGGGGACACGGACAGCTGCCCCGGACTGGAGGAAGCTGCCCGGGACAGCGACGTTTTCCTGTGCGAAGCGGCCTTCCAGGAAGGCCGGGACGACGCCATCAAGGGCGTGCACCTGACCGGCAAGCGCGCCGGCGCAGCCGCAACCGCTGCCGGCGCCCGGCGCCTGCTGCTGACCCACCTTCCGGTCTGGAACGATGTGCGCACTGCCGTGATGGAAGCCCGCGAAACCTACGAGGGCGACCTCGCCGTCGCCGTCGCCGGTGTGTCCTACGACGTCGGATCCGCCTTCACGCCGCCGCTGGCCGCCGAACGCGCCCAGCCGCTCTGAAAACCGGCCCCGCCGGGGCGCCCCTGGCGCGGCGATAGACTGGGCTCATGACTACAGCCCCGAATTCCTCCCTGTCCGCAGCCGCCCCGCTGCGTGCCGACGGCCGCGCCCCCGACGAGCTCCGCAGCATCACCATTACGCGCGGCTGGTCCACCCAGGCCGAAGGATCGGCGCTGATCGAATTCGGCGGCACCAAGGTGCTCTGCACCGCGTCCCTGACCGCCGGGGTGCCCCGCTGGCTGAAGGGCGAAGGCAAGGGCTGGGTCACGGCTGAATACGCGATGCTGCCCCGGGCCACCAACACCCGCAACGCCCGCGAATCGGTCAAGGGCAAGCTCGGCGGGCGGACCCACGAAATCTCCCGCCTGATCGGCCGCTCACTGCGTTCGATCATCGACACCAAGGCGCTCGGCGAAAACACCATTGTGCTGGACTGCGACGTCCTGCAGGCCGACGGCGGCACCCGCACCGCGGCAATCACCGGAGCCTACGTGGCACTGGCCGACGCCCTGACCTGGGCCAAGGACAACAAACTGATTGCCCGCAGCTCCCAGCCGCTGCTGGACACGGTGGCCGCAGTCAGCGTCGGCATCATCGACGGTGTCCCCATGCTGGACCTGCCCTACGTTGAAGACGTCCGTGCCGAAACCGACATGAACGTGGTGGTGACCGGCAGCGGCAAGTTCGTGGAAGTCCAGGGCACCGCAGAAGGCGCACCCTTCGACCGCGCTGAACTCGATGCCCTGCTGGACCTCGCCCTGCACGGCACCTCCCAGCTCGCTGAAATCCAGCGGCGTACCCTCGAAGGCCAGTGAGCGCCGTCGAACCCCGGCTGGTGCTCGCCACCCGGAACGAGGGAAAACTGCGGGAACTGCGCGAACTGCTGCGCGGCCGGATTGCAGGCCTCGACGTCGACACCCAGGTGATCGACGCTGCGGCCGCCGGAGCCCCGGACGTGCCGGAGACGGGTGTGACGTTCGAAGCCAACTCGCTGCTGAAGGCCCGGGCCGTAGCCGAGGCGACCGGACTGCCGGCCATCGCGGACGATTCCGGGCTGGCCGTGGACGTCCTGGGTGGAGCGCCTGGGATCTTCTCCGCCCGCTGGGCAGGCGCCCACGGTGACGACGCCGCCAACCTGGAGCTGCTGCTGGCCCAGCTGGCCGATATTGGCCCTGAGCACCGCGGTGCGGCTTTCATCTGTGCTGCCGCACTGGCGGTTCCCGGGGCGGGAGAGACGGTGGAACGCGGCGAGCTGCGCGGCACCCTGCTGGCCTCCCCACGCGGAGCCGGCGGGTTTGGCTACGACCCGGTCCTGCAGCCGCTGGGTGAGGAGCGGAGCTGCGCTGAATTGACCAATGCGGAGAAAAACGCCATCAGCCACCGCGGTCAGGCGTTCCGCGCACTCCTGCCGTCGATTGTCCGGGTTCTGGAAGGCCGGCCCCTCCCGGAAAAGTGATTCGCGCCACGGACGCGGCGGTGTGATCTGCGGGTGGCCGCACCCGGGGCGCGCCGCCGCGTTCTTGCCCGGCAGGGGAGTAGGGCACAATTGGTTCCGATATGAGTATCCTGATCAGCGCCTCAGTTGACCCCTCCAGTTCCGGATCGGCCCTGGGAGGGGTCGCCCAGTGGGCCGTGGACATCATGGAAGCCATCGGCGCCCCTGGTGCCGGCCTGGCCATCGCCCTGGAAAACCTCTTTCCGCCACTCCCCAGCGAAGTTATCCTTCCCCTCGCCGGCTTCGCCGCCAGCCAGGGCAACTTCTCGATCGTGGCGGCCCTGATCTGGACCACCCTGGGCTCCATGGTCGGTGCACTGGCCCTGTATGGGCTGGGTGCCTGGCTGGGCCGGGACCGCATGCGCGCCATCGTCGCCAAGGTCCCGCTGGTTGATATCGAGGACGTGGACAAGGTTGAGGCCTGGTTCGACCGGCATGGGTACAAGGCCGTGTTCTTCGGCCGGATGATCCCGATCTTCCGGTCCCTCATCTCCATTCCGGCCGGCATCGAGAGAATGCCCGTGCTCAAGTTCATGGCCCTGACCACGGCCGGCAGCCTGATCTGGAACAGCATCTTCGTGTTCGCCGGTTACTTCCTCGGCGAGAGCTGGCACATCGTCGAAGAGTACGCCGGGGTCTTCCAGAAGATCGTGATCGTTGCCGTCCTGGTGGCCGCCATTTGGTACATCACCGTGAAAATCCGTTCCTACCGCCGGAGGAAGGCCCAGCGCACGGCCGACGAGTCCTGACGTGGGCGTGGATTTCACCTCCATCGACTTTGAAACAGCGAACGGTTTCCGGGGCTCGCCCTGCTCGGTGGGACTGAGCAAGGTCCGGGACGGCAGGATCGTCGAGGAAGCGTCCTGGCTGATGCGGCCGCCGGAAGGCCACGACTTCTTTGACCGGCGCAACACCGGCATCCACGGCATCGAGGACGCGATGGTTGCGGGCAAGCCGCGGTTCGGCGAGCTGTTCCCGGAAATCGGCGCGTTCATCGGGCAGGACCTGCTCGTGGCGCACAACGCGGCCTTCGACCTGGGGGTCATCCGCTCGGCCCTGGAAGTCTCCGGCCTGCCCGGTCCGGCCTATGACTATGCCTGCACCGTTATGCTCTCCCGGCGGACCTATTCGCTGCCCTCCCACTCCCTGCCTTTCGTGGCAGAGGCCGCCGGCGTACCGCTGGAAAACCACCACGACGCGACCGCTGATGCACGGGCCTGCGCCGGGATCATGATTGACGTTATCCGCCGCTCCGGTGCCACGGAGCTGGCGGAGTTTTTCGCCTTACAGAACATGTTGCCGAACCATGCCCCGGCCTACCGCCCCGGCATTGACCCGCTCTCCAAGGCGACAAGGGATGCGCTGGAACGAGGCACCGGAACCGCGAAGACTGCCGGGAGCTGGAACAGCTGGCCGTCCGAAGGGGTCAATCCGCCACCGAATCCTGCCGCCCAACCGGGCCACCCGCTCTTCGGCCAGACCGTGGTGTTTACCGGCAACCTGGGGATGCCGCGCCAGCAGGCGAAGGACCGCGCAGCGGAACTGGGGGCACGCCCCGCCAGCGCCGTGACCCGCTCGACGACGGTGCTGGTGGTCGGCGACGGGTTCGAAGCCGGGGACCTGCGTAACGGCCGGGTGACCGGCAAGGCCCGCCGGGTGCTGGACCTGCACGAACGCGGCCAGCGGATCGAAGTGCTCTCCGAGGCCGAATTCCTGCAGATGATCGGCGGAACCTGGCCGCTCGGCAGCCAGTAGCCAGTTCCCGGGAGCCAGCAGCCCCGGCCAGCCGGTCCGGAGTCAGCCCACAGTGACGCGGATCAGCGCCTGGGCCATTTTTTCCACGGTGTCCGCAGCATCGATGGCCTGGATCCATTCCTGGGGCAGGGCTTCCAGGCCGTACAGTGCGCCGAGGATGTTGCCGGCAACCGACGCCGTCGCATCGCTGTCGCCGTCGTGGTTCACGGCCACCGCCATCGCCTTCCGGAACTGCGCCTCCGGTGTGCCTGCACGCCGTGCGGACAGGGCCGCGAAGAGTCCGATGGCCAGCGTCTCTTCAGCGACCCAGCCCTCACCGAGAACCTCGGTCATGCGTTCGGCCGCCACGTCCTGCTCAGAGGCGAGGGCGACGGCGGCCCTGAGCCTGCCGGTCAGTTCCGGAACACCGCCGGCAGCGGCGCGCTCCACCGCCTGTTCCGCCGCAGCCTGCAGAGTGGCACCTTCGGGCAGCAGGTCATGGATGAGCGTGCTGAAGACCGCAGCACTGTGGAGGGCAGAAGCGTGTCCGTGGGTGAGCGCCGCGCCGTCGGTGCTGAACCGGTAGAGGACATCATCGGCGACGTAGGGCAGCAGGCCAAAGGGTGCCGAGCGGGTGACGGCTCCGCTCTCCTTGGAATCCGGGTTGACCGGGCGGAACCGGGTTCCCATCTCTCCGGTCATCAGGGCAGAGATGCAGGCATTGGCGGGGTCCCGGCGGTGGCGGAGGACCTCCTGGCCGTCGATCCAGCGGTCCGGCTGGTTGGGAGCATTGCCCGGAAGCTGCAGCCCCTGCGTCTTCATCCAGCGCAGGTAGGCGAGCCACAGGCAGGCTGTCTCATCGGCGCCGACACCGTCGTTGGCCCACTGCAGCACATCGACAAGGCCGTCCACGGTGTAGAGGGTCATCTGCGTGTCGTCTGAAACAGGAGCCGGAGCGGCCAGCTGGCTGAAGCCCGTCAGCCCGGTGTCTCCGAAGCGGTCCCTGATGCCCTCCAGCGATTCGAATTCCACCGCGTAGCCGAGGGCGTCCCCGAGGGCTCCGCCGAGCAGGCAGCCGTGGACTTTGTTCCGGAAATGAGCGGCGTCTACGGACGCGCCGGCGCTTGATTCGGGGGATTCTTTCACATCTCAAGCATAGGTGGCCGCCGGGTCACTGCCGCCCGGAAGTCCGCGAGTGTATGCTCAGTGCGCACCCAGCAGACTCTCAGGTAGCGATGGAAGTCTTGGGTGGTTTGCACGCCGCCGGCCCGTTCCGGCCGGGTGCCACCTGCCGTCCGCGGCAATCACATGTCTCCAACCGTTAGGAACACCTCCTCCATGACTGCAGAGCCACACTTCCCAGCCGCCCGGGCTGGGACACAAACCGAGAGCGTATCCCCGACGCACCTTCGCGGGTATGGGCTCCTTGGGCGCAGCGTTGCCGAAGCGGCCGGCTCCTTCCTGGTGGTGTTGGTGGGCCTGGGCGTCGCCTTCTTCAACCCCACCGGCGGCCTGTCCGCGCCTCTGGCCTTCGGCCTGGTCCTTGCTGCGGCAATGGTCGCCTTCGGCTACATTTCCGGCGGCCACTTCATTCCCACCATCACGGTGGCCAGTGCCATGGCGGGACGGACGGAGTGGAAGTCGGTTCTTCCCTACATCGTGGCCCAGGTGGTCGGAGCGGTCCTCGCTGCGGTGATTCTCTGGGTGTCCATGACCGGACATCCCCAGATCCCCGAGACGCAGCCCTTCTTCTCCGCCGTTGCCAACGGCTTTGCTGAAAACTCCGCCACCCAGTTCCCGCTGGCCGGTGCCCTGCTGACCGAGGTTATTGCCGCGGCGCTGCTCACTGCCGTCTTCCTGGGTTCCGGAAGCCGGCTCTCCGCAGCGGCCGGGGCCTTCGCCGTCGGCGTCACCTACGCCGCACTGCTCACCTTCCTGGTTCCCATCACGGGCGGGTCCATTAACCCCGCGCGTTCGACGGCGACGGCGATCTTCGCCGAAAACTGGGCCGTGGGCCAGCTCTGGCTGTTCTGGCTGGCACCCCTGCTCGGTGCTGCCATCACCGGCCTGATCTACCGCAGCCTGGATCTTGCCGGCAGCACGGCCGTGGAAATCTCCGAGGAGGAGTACCTCGACGAGGTTGAGGCAGTCGACGAACCCGCCGCAGACACGACCGTTGCATCCGGCGCGGTTGCTGCCGGCGCTCCGGATACCGGAGCGCGAACGCGGGCTGAGGATGCCCGGACGCAGGAGCGGGAGGATGCCCGCGGATTCTTCGACCAGGACGAGTCGGCCCCGGCTTCGGGAGCCAAGCCTGCCCCCGGAGACAGGCTTGAGAGCGAAAGCACAGAAGGTCCGGCTGACGGGGACGCCCCCGGCGGAACCACCGAACCCAAGCGGCCGTAGCTGCGGCACACCTTCCTTCCGGGTGACACCTCCGTTCCGCGGGCAGGCCCTGCGGAACGGAGGTGTCACCGGAGGACGGTAGTTTGAAGGTATGCGAATCCTGCACACCTCAGACTGGCACCTTGGCCGTTCCTTCCACGGCGTCGGCATGCTGGAAGCCCAGCGGGCGTTCCTCAGCCAGCTGCTGGAAACCGTCCGGGGCTCCCGGGTGGACGCCGTCCTGATCTCCGGTGACGTGTACGACCGTGCCCTTCCCGGGGTCGACGTGGTCCGGCTCTTGGATGAGGCGCTGGCGGGCATCACCGCAGCCGGCGCCCGCGTCATCCTGACCAGCGGCAACCACGATTCAGCGGCCCGCCTGGGATTCGGCGGACGGATCTTCGAGCAGGGCGGCGTACACCTTCGCACCGGAATCGAATCGATCACCTCGCCGGTGCTGCTGCAGGACGGCCCGGCCACCGTGGCCGTCTACGGCATTCCCTATCTGGAGCCCCGGCTGGCGGCTCCCGAGCTCGGGGCGGACATCCAGCCCAGCCACGCCGGAGTCCTGGGCGAGGCGCTCCGCCGGATCCGGGAGGATACAGCCCAGCGGGAAGCGGAAGGCGCACCCGTCCTTCCCCTGGTGATGGCCCACACCTTCGCCAGCGGCGGGATCACCTCGGACAGCGAACGGGACCTCTCCGTGGGCGGGGTCGGCGCCGTCCCGCTGGACCTCTTTACCGGGTTCACCTACGCTGCCCTGGGGCACCTTCACGGCCGGCAGGAGCTGGCCCCCAACGTCTGGTACAGCGGCTCACCGCTGCCATATTCATTCTCCGAGGCCCGCCAGTCCAAGGGCGGACTGCTCGTAGAGATCGGATCCGCTGGCCTGGTCAGCGTCACGCCCATGCCCTGGGACGCGCCCAAACGCCTCGAAGTGCTCCGCGGAACCCTGGACGGGCTGCTGGCCGACCCTGCCCTGAACGCCGCGGAAGACGCCTGGTGCCAGGTCACCTTGACAGATAACGACCGTCCGGCCAAGGCCATGGAACGCATCCGCTCCCGGTTCCCGGGGACCCTGGTGCTGGCGTTCGAACCTGCTTCGGGGACCCGGGGCGTTAACGAAAGCTACAGCCGGCGCCTGGCCCGGGCCACCGATGACCTGGATATCTGCTGCGGGTTCCTGGATCACGTTCGTTCCCGTGAGGCGGCCCCCGAGGAGAAGGACCTCTTTGTGGAAGTCCTGGAGAAGGTCAACGCGGCGGAGGTGGCTAAATGAGGATTCACCGGCTGGAAATGCAGGCGTTCGGGCCCTTCGCCGAGCGTCAGATTGTCGACTTCGACGAGCTGGGGGCACAGGGCCTGTTCCTGCTGAACGGTCCCACCGGTGCGGGCAAAACCAGCGTGCTGGACGCGGTCTGCTTCGCGCTCTATGGTTCCGTCCCGGGCGCGCGGCAGGCTGCCCGGAAGCTCCGCAGCGATCATGCAGCTCCCGGAACACCACCCGAAGTGGTGCTGGACTTCAGCGCCGGGCCGCGGCGCTTCGAAGTGGTGCGCAGCCCGCAGTGGGAGCGTCCGGCCAAACGGGCCGGAAGCAGCACCGGCACGGTGACAGAACAGGCCCGCACCCTGCTGCGTGAACTGGTCCACGGCGAATGGGTGCAGAAAACCACCCGCAACGACGAAGCAGCAGCAGAAATCCAGGACCTCCTGGGCATGAGCTGCGAACAGTTCACCCGCGTGGTCATGCTGCCCCAGGGTGACTTCGCGGCCTTCCTGCGCGCCGACGCCACCTCGCGCGCCGAGCTGCTCCAGCGCCTGTTTGGCACCTGGCGTTTCGAGGAGATTGAACGGCAGCTCAGGGACCAGACGGCCGCTGCACAGTCGGAACTGGCGGCGGCACAGTCCGCCACGGATCTGATCCTGGCCCAGGTGCGCAGCGAAGCGTCCCGGTCCCTGCGGCTCCTGGCGGACGACGACGCGGTCCTGCCCGGTGCCGGAGAGCGCAGTGCCGGCGGCGGGTCCGGGCCGGCGTTTTCCGCAGAGCCGGACGGCGATCCGGCTGCCTGGCTCGAGGCCATCCAAACGGCAGTGGCGGACCGGCTCGCAGCCTTCCGCACGGGACAGGAACAGCGGCGGAACGAACTGTCCCAGGCTGAGGCCAGCCTGCACCGGCTCCAATCGCGCCGGGCCCGGGGCCTGGCGCTGCTGCAGCTGGAAACGGATGAGCGGGAGCTCTCAATCCGCCAGGCTGCCAGCGTTCCGCTGCGCGGAGCCCTCGCAGCGCATGCGCGCGCTGAAGGCCTGGCCGGTTACCTGGCTGCCTGCGATTCCGCCGGGCGCAGTGTGGAGAAGGCGGCTGCGGATGCCGGTTCCGCACTGGCCGCACTGGCCGAGGCTGCCGGCGCGGCAGGCATGGCGCCACTGGTGCCGGCCAGCTGCCGGGAGCCGGTAGACGGCACCTGGCCAGGTGCCCAGGAGCTGGATGGCTTGGAGACAGCCACGGCGTCGGAGCTGGGCGCTGCCGAAGCGGCTCTGGCAGACGCAGAGCGCCTCGCCGGCCTTGAGCGCGGGCTGGAGAAGGACCGTGCCCTCGAAGGTGAGCTCCGGGCCGAAGCTGCCCAGCGGCGCGCAGCCGCAGCCCAGCTGCGTAATGAACAGTCCAGCCTGCGTACGGCCTTGCCGGACCTGCGGACCACGGCTGCCGGAGCGGCATCCGCCCGGGACCGGATGGACCAGGCCGACCACCTGATGGCTGTGATTGCCGGATACGCCAAGGCCCAGGCAGCGGCAGCTGTTTCAGCAGCAGCTGCTGCCGCCGCCCGGCAGGAGTACCAGGACCGGCGCGGTCGCTGGCAGGACCTGCTGCAGCTCAGGCTCGACCAGGCAGCTGCCGAACTTGCGGCTTCGCTGGCGGCAGGGGAGGCCTGCCCCGTCTGCGGCAGCTGCGAACATCCAGACCCCGCGCCGCTTCCCGAAAACGGGAAGTTTGTGGCGCGGGAAGAGGAAACTGCGGCCCGGGCCAGCAGTGAGGCGGCGGAAAAACTGTGGGAGGAAGCCAGGGCAGCAGCCGAGACGGACACCGCTGCCGCCGCAGCACTGCAGGCACAGGGCGGCGACGCCGATTCCGGGGACGCACTGCGGGCACGCGGAGCAGCGGCGGCCGAGCTGCACCTGGCCGAAGCAGCCGCCGCGGAACTGTCTGCAGCCGAAGCGCGCCTGCAGACGCTGGAACAGGAGATCGAAAGCCTGGGCGGAGCGGAGTCCAAGCTGCTGCAGGAGGCAGCCCTGGCAGAGGCCCGGGCACGCTCGGCGGCCGAGGACATCACCGCGCTGCGCAGCCGCAGCGCGGACCTGCGCAAGGGGGCGGCGACGCTCCAGGACCGGGTCGCCTCGCTCCGCACGCTCCGCAGACTGTGCGGCTCTGCGCGCTCTGCCCTGCAGGCCGTTGCCTACGCGGAAAATTCGCAGGCCACCAGCCGGCAGGCGCTGGACGAAGCCCTTGAAGGAACCGGGTTCCTCAACGCGGATGAAGCCCGGGACGCCCTGCTTCCGGCGCACGAGGCAGAGCAGATCCGCAGCACCCTCGATACCCTCGACGCCGACACCGCACGCCTTGCCATGCGGCGCGAAAGCGAGGACGCGGCAGCTGCGCAGGATGACGGCGGCGCACCGGCGCCCATGCCGGATGAGGAGGACATTGCCGAGGCCGCCGAGGCGGCAGACTCCGCGCGCCAGGCTGTCGCCGACGGAGGCATCCAGGCCGGCCTCCTGGAGGGGTCCGCGGCAACGCTCCAGGAACTGGCCGGAGAGCTTGCTGCTGCAGCCGAAGCGATGCGTCCCCTGCGCAGCCGGTTTGAACTGCTGCAATCGGTGACCGATACCGCGCGGGGCAACGGTGAGAACAACTACCGCATGGCGCTGAGTACCTATGTGCTGGCTGCCCGCCTGGAACAGGTCGCCGCCGCAGCAACCGAACGGCTGGCGGCAATGACCGCTGGACGGTATTCGCTGGTGCACGACGATTCCCGTTCCGGGAACCGCAAGGCCGGGCTCGGGCTGCACGTGATTGATGCCTGGACCGGGGTCCGCCGGGATACGTCCACCCTTTCGGGAGGGGAATCGTTTATGGCATCGCTGGCGCTGGCACTGGGGCTGGCCGACGTCGTACAGCAGGAATCGGGCGGCACCAGCATGGAGACGCTCTTTGTCGACGAAGGGTTCGGCAGCCTGGACGACGAAGCGCTGGAACAGGTGATGGATGCCTTGGAAGGGCTCCGGGACGGAGGCAGAGTGGTGGGCCTGGTCAGCCATGTGGCGGAGATGAAGCAGCGCATTGGTGCTCAGCTGCAGATTACCCGGGGCCGCAACGGGTCCAGCATCCGGTTCCGGGCCGCGGAGGCATTGCCGGCCTGACCAGCGGAAGAACAGGGGAGAGTAGTAGAATCACGGTGTAACCGGGTCGGGCGCATCGGGAGGAGGGACGATGCGCAGTTTTGCGTGAACAGAGCCAGAAAAATGACCCGAGATCCCCTGCAGCCTGAACAGCCCCCATCACCTCCCGCCGGGCCTCAAACCGCCGGGCACGGTGCCCGGTCCGCTGCGCCGCCTGCGCCGCCTGCGCAGCCTGCCCCGGAGGCCGGCACAGCTTCACCTTCCCCTACCCCTTTCTCTCAGCAGCCGCCCAGGAACCGCTACGCGCGGATTTTCGACATCGCGGGTAAAGCATTCTTCCCGGTCGCGTTCCTTGCCCGGCTGCCCCTGGCGATGCTGACGATCGGCGCGCTGACCCTCGTCACCAGCATCACCGGCTCCTACGCCCAGGGCGGGTTCGCCGCCGGGGCTGTAGGCCTGGGCTCCGCAGTGGGAGGACCCCTGCTCGGATACCTGGCGGACCGCATCGGCCAGCGCCCGCTGCTGCTGGGCGCCGCCGTCGTCAACCCACTGATGATCCTCGCTGTCCTCTTTACCGCAGCGCAGCTGCCCGCGGGCGGAACCTTGGCTGCCGTGCTCGCAGCTGCCTTTGCCATGGGAGCCACCGGAGCCCAGGTAGGACCGCTGGCGCGTGTGCGCTGGATGGCCATGACCGCCAGGGACCGCAGCGGCCGGGAACTCGGCACGGCACTGTCCTACGAGAGCATGGCGGATGAACTGAGCTTTGTCCTTGGCCCGGCCCTGGTGGGCCTGCTTGCGGCGGCGGTGGCGCCGTGGCTTCCGCTGGCGCTGGCCGCGGTGATCTCCGGAACCATGGTGGCGGCCTTTGCCCTGCACCGCTCCGCCGAGACGGTGGCTCCTGCCGGAAGGCGGCGTCCGAACCGGGGCCGGGCGAAGACCCGCGCCGCCGGCGCGGAGCACCCGCCAACCGCCGTCGTCTGGCGCACGTGGGCGCTGCTGGCCCTACCGATCCTGGGAATGGTGGCCATGGGGACATTCTTCGGGGCCACGCAGGCAAGCCTCACCGCCTTTGGCGGCACCTTCGGCATCGCCGACGCAGCGGGGCTGCTCTACGCAGTGATGGGCATCAGCTCGGCGGTGGCAGCACTGTCGGTTGCTTTCTGGCCGGAACGGCTGAGCCAGTCCGCGCGCTGGGCCCTCTCTGCATTGGCCATGACCGGTGCCGCCCTGCTGCTGCTTCTGCCCGCCGGAATTCCGCAGATGCTCGTGGTCCTTTTCATCCTCGGCATCCCCGTGGGACCGACCATGGTCAGCATCTTCGGCATCGGCGCCCAACTGGCACCCCCGAACCTGATGGGTACGGTGATGACCCTCCTCGCCAGCGGGACGGTCGCCGGGAGCGCGCTCGGTTCAGGGCTCGCGGGTCCGCTTGCACAGGAGTTCGGACACACCGCAGCCTTCTGGGTAAGCGCCGGGGCCGCCGGTGCCCTGCTGATCCTCGGCGTGGCCTCGGCCGCCGCGGTGCACGGGCTAAAAAAGCCTCCAGCCTAACTGAGCACCGCCTCATTGCGCGCATTCTTTGCGGGCGGCCCGGATACATTACGCGCGGGTATCGAATGTGGCTCCAATCACGTTTTTTCCTTGACGAAGAGTGACGTATTTCATAGCGTCTACCTGTAGAACTCTTGTTCAGCATGCGAACACTCGCTGCCGCAGGATGTTCTCGGCCCCGTCTCCGTCCAACCGGGGTCCCCCACGCACAAGGAGCTCTTTTCGTGAAACGTACTGTCCCCGTCATCCTCGCTGCCACGGTGGCTCTCGCTCTCAGCGCCTGTGGCGGCGGTTCCCTTTCCGGTGACGAGAGCACCGGGGAGGCTGAGGGCTCCGCCGGCCTGACCGCGCTGTCCGTTGGTGTTATTCCGATCGTTGACACCGCACCTATCTGGCTTGGCAAGGAGCAGGGCTTCTTCGAAGCGGAAGGGATCGACCTCGACATCCAGACCACCACCGGCGGCGCAGCAGCTGTTCCCGGCGTGGTCAGCGGCGACTTCCAGTTTGCCTTCGGCAACGTGGTGTCGGTAATGGTTGCCAATGACAAGGGCCTGAACCTGGAGTTCGTGTCGAACGGCAACTCGACCACCGGTGACACCTCCTCCGACTTCGGCGCCGTCGTTGTTCCGGCAGGCTCGGACATCCAGACTGCAGCGGACCTCTCCGGCAAGACCGTCTCGGTCAACAACCTCTCCAACATCGGGGACACCACGATCCGCAAGGTCGTCGAGAACGCCGGCGGCGACCAGGAGAGCATCAAGTTCGTGGAGATCCCCTTCCCCGATGCTCCGGCCGCAATTGAAGGCGGCCAGGTTGATGCAGCCTGGATCCTGGACCCGTTCCTGACCCAGTCGGTGGACAACGGCGCCCGCGTGATTGCCTACAACTTCGCCGAGACCCACGAGAACCTGGACATCTCCGGCTACTTCACCTCAAGCCAGTACGCCCAGGAAAACCCGGAACTCGTCGAAAAGTTCACGGCTGCAATGAAGAAGTCACTGGACTACGCGCAGGAGAATCCGGACGCTGTCCGCGACATCGTCGGCACCTACACCAAGATCGACGAGGAGATGCGCGCCAAGATGATCCTGCCGACCTTCCGGGCAGAGTTCGACCGTGACGGACTGACCGTCCTGGGCGAGGCTGCCGCAAGCTACGGAACGCTTTCCAAGGCGCCGGACCTGGCCGCCATGCTGCCCGCACAGGACTAACACCGGACTTCGTCCTCGACAGATCGAGACCTTATGAACACCTCCAAACGACTCCCCACGGGGCCGTTGCTGGGTTTGGCGGGAATCCTCGGATTCCTGCTGACCTGGGAACTGATTCCCCGGCTGGGCGTGGTCAATCCCCGTTTCCTACCTCCCGCCAGTGAAGTCCTGGGAGTCTTCTTCAGCAATCTGGGCCTGGGAGCTTTCTGGACCGCGGTCCTGGATACCATGACAGGCTGGTTCCTGGGCCTGCTCATCGCCACTGTCGCAGCCATCGTGCTGGGACTGGTGATCGGCTCCAGCGACTTCCTGCGGAAGGCCACCAACTCGACGATCGAGTTCCTGCGCCCGATTCCCTCGGTCGCCCTGATTCCGCTGGCAGTGCTGCTCTTCGGACTCAGGCTCGAATCGACTCTCCTGCTGGTCATCTACGCCTCCTTCTGGCAGGTCCTGATTCAGGTCCTGTACGGGGTGGCGGACGTTGACCCCGTTGCCAGCAACACAGCCAAGAGCTTCGGTCTGGGCCCGCTGGCCCGGATCCGGTACGTCGTATGGCCCACCACGCTGCCGTACCTGATGACCGGCATCCGGCTGGCCGCGGCCGTGGCCCTGATCCTGGCGATCACCGCCAGCCTGATCATCGGCTCCCCGGGTCTGGGCAAGGAGATCGCCAACGCCCAGTCCGGCGGTGCGATTTCCCAGATGTACGCGCTCGTGCTGACCACCGGCGTGCTCGGCATCCTGATCAATATGGGCATGCGCTTCGTTGAACGCCGCACCCTGTCCTGGCACAGCTCGGTCCGCGGGGAGGTCGTTGTATGAACACGCTCAAGAAAGCCGGCTATCTGGTTGCACTGCCTGCGCTGCTGATTTTCATCTGGTGGATCAGCACGCTGGGAAGCACCAACTTCTTCGTCCCCAAGCCCGGCATGCTGGTGGACAAGCTCGTGACGGTCTGGACGGGGGAGCGGCTGGTCGAGGACGTGCTGCCCAGCCTCACCAGGCTGGTCATCGGCATCCTGCTGGCAATCGTCCTGGGCACGGGGCTCGGCATCCTGGTCGGCACCACGCGCTGGCTCCGGAACCTGCTGGAACCGGTTCTGGAGTTCTTCCGGGCCATTCCGCCGCCGGTGCTTATTCCGGTGCTGATGCTGCTCATCGGCGTCAATGACCAGATGAAGATTGCGGTCATCGTCTCGGGCTGCATCTGGCCGGTGCTGCTGAACACCATCGAAGGCGTCCGCGCGGTCGACGGCGTGCTCAGCGATTCCGCCCGCACGTTCCGGATCAGCGGAGTCGCCCGGCTGCGCTACCTGGTCCTGCCCAGCGCCAGCCCGCAGATCATGGCGGGTGTGCGTCAGTGCCTGTCCATCGGCCTGATCCTGATGGTGATTTCGGAGATGTTCGCATCTTCCGAAGGTCTCGGCTTCACCATCGTCCAGTTCCAGCGCTCCTTCGCTATCCCGGAGATGTGGAGCGGCATCGTGGTCCTTGGGCTGATCGGTGTGGCCATGTCATTTATGTTCCAGTGGGCCGAACGCCGCATTCTCGGCTGGTACCACGGTTTGAGAGAGGTAGAACATGCAGAGTAATCCCACGGATGGCCAGGGCCAGCCGCTGCTTTCGGTCCGGGGTATCCAGAAGATCTACAAGGTTGACGCCGGCGAAATCGAAGCCGTCCGGAACCTGACCTTCGACCTGCGTCCGGGGGAACTGGTCTGCCTGGTGGGCCCCTCCGGCAGCGGCAAGACGACTCTGCTGAAGATCATCGCCGGCCTGATGGCGCCGACCTCGGGCGAAGTTGTCCTGGCCGGTAAGAAAGTCACCGAACCGCCGAAGGACATGGCAGTGGTCTTCCAGGAATACGGGCGCAGCCTGTTCCCCTGGATGACGGTCCGGGGCAACGTCGAGCTTCCCCTGAAGAACGCAGGAATTGCCAAGGCCGAGCGGAACCAGCTGGTGGACAACGCACTGGAGGCCGTGGGTCTGTCCCACGTGCCCACCAGCTACCCCTGGCAGCTTTCCGGCGGTATGCAGCAGCGTGTGGCCATCGCCCGCGCCGTCGCTTACCAGCCCAAGGTGCTGCTGATGGATGAGCCGTTCGCCGCCGTCGACGCCCAGACCCGCGCCGACCTCGAGGACCTGGTCCGTGACGTGTGGGAGAAGCTGGGCGTCACCATCCTCTTCGTCACGCACGACATTGACGAGTCCGTCTACCTGGGGGAGCGGGTGGTGGTGCTGTCCAGCTCGCCTACCGTTGTCCAGGAAGACATCATCATCGATCTGCCCGAAAAGCGCGACCAGCTCACCACGCGTTCGCTGCCGCGTTTCGTGGAACTGCGCAACCACGTCTATGAGCAGATCCAGATCGCGAAGAAGAACAAGGGTGCAGCCACCACGGCGCCGGTGGACCCGCGGGTCACGGTGCCGCACGCCGCAGATGCGGAGAACGGTCTGCCTTCTGCCGGGGAAGTGAACGCTTCCTAGCGGCCCGGGGAACGCTTCCGGAGAGCTGTCCGGAACTGGACAGGGACCTGGCTTCCTCCGCTTCGGCGGGGAAGCCGGGTCCCTGTCCAGTTAAAGGATGGTGGCCTAGTATCGGAAGTCAGCGGTCACGGCAGGCAGCGCGGCCGAGGTACCAGCCAAAGGGAGACAGTCATGGCTGAATCAGGCAAGCAGCAGCCCCGGGAGCAGGACGGGCCGGAGCCGGAGGAGCGTCCGGAGGCGAAGGGCGGAGCCGGGCCGGAAGGTACTATTCCGGCGTCGGACGACGGCGTTGCGGCAGGAAGCGGCGACGAAGCCTCGAACTTTGAACCGGAAGAGGACACGGACGCCGCCGGGGGTGGCGGGTCCTGACACTGCCTAGCCCAGGCTGGGTGCGTGGTCGGGCGGCAGCGGGATGTAGATATTACCGGTGGTGATGCCGCCGGTGCTGACTTCCTCGTCTTCCGGGACCGCCGCGCCTCCGACGGCCAGGGCAACATCGGGCTCGGCAGCCAGCAGGCGCAGTGCCGCCGCAGCATCCTGCGCTGCCGGGCGGACGTCAGGAAGCCGCGCCGTCATGGCGCGCAGCAGATCCGTCCAGTCCTCGCCGAGGGCAGCGGGGATCTCCGGATCCCGGAGCAGGCGGGCGACCGCCGCTTCCACGATGGGGCCAGGGAAGGCCTTTTCCCCGGTCAGTGATTCAAGGAGCACCAGGCCCAGCGAATAGACATCCGTTGAAGGCTGGACTGTTCCGCCCTGGGCCTGTTCCGGGCTGAGGTAATTCGCGGTGCCGATCGTCGCGCCGTGTGCGGTGGCGACCGTGGCTTCCACCATGCGGGCGATGCCGAAGTCCGTGAGTTTGGGGTACAGCCGTGAATCGTGCTCCTGCGGGTAGAGCAGGATGTTCGCCGGCTTCACATCGCGGTGGATGACACCCTGGGAATGCACATAGGCAAGTGCATCGGCCAGGTCAGCGCCGAGCGACGCGACAGAGACCGGGGGCAGCGGACCCGACTTAAGGGTGCGGCGCAGATCCGGTCCGTCCACCAGCTCCATCACGAGGTAGCTCAGGACGCGGCCGTCCTCATCGTGGTGCACGCCGGCGTCGAGGAGCGTGACCAGCCCCGGATGGTTAAGCGTCGCCAGGAGCAGCGTTTCGGTGTGCTGCCGGCGGTAATCGTCGTCTTCCTGCACAGTGGGCCGAAACAGCTTCACGGCAACTTCGCGTCCCAGGTTCTCATCCGTTGCGCGGTGTACGGATGCAGCGCCGCCGGTGCCGATGAGCTCGGTAATGCGGTAGCGCTGCCCCAGGAATAGGTCCAACGGCGTCCTCACTTATGGGTGGACTGCAGCACAAAAACTGCAGCAAAAAATGCAGGGGAAAGGGAAAAGGCAAAAATCGAAAGCACGCTTAGTAATTGTTTAAGTGTACTGACTGTTTGATCTTAGCCTGTACCCCCACCCTGCGGGTCCCATTTCCGGCCGGTCGTGACCAAGTCTTGACCTGGCGGGTCTAGACGGCAGCAGCGGTGTCCGGACCGAGGAACTCCACCGCAGCGCTCTTGAAGGCCCGTGAGGTCACCGCATTGGAATGGCTCCGGCCCGGCAGCAGAAGCAGGTCTGCCCGGCCGCTGAGTTCTGCCAGCTGTGGAGCGGTGGCGGCCAGCGCATCCTTGTCCCCGGCGACCAGCAGCAGCGGCATGGCGGGAACAGCATCCCCGGGCCGGAACGGCTCCTGTTTGATCGCTTCGATCAGTGTGAACAAGGCCTCGAGGTTATTGGACGGAACCAGGGTTGCCATCCGCAGCAGGTCCGCGCTGACCGGATCGGGGATGGGTGTCCCCTCGGCAAGCGAGGCACGTGCACCGGCCAGGTCGAAGCCGGCCAGCGGATCGCCGGTGCCCGGGCCGCCCAGAACCATCCGGTGCACATAGGCCGGAGCTTCTGCCCCGAATTCCCATGCCAGGCGGGAGCCGAGAGAGTAGCCAACAACGTCGACGCCGGAGGAGTCGTCACCGGCCGCCAGCGGCCGGACCCCGTTGGTACTAAGCAGCTGCAGGAGACCGGCCCTGATTTGGCTGGGCCGGTAGCTGTCCCTGGCCGCCGGAGCAGGGCTGCGCCCATGGCCGGGAAGGTCGACGGCGATTACCCGCCGTCCAGCCCCGGTAAGGGCCGGGATCCAGCCGGTGGACTGCCAGTTCATTTCCGTCGAGGAGGCAAAGCCATGCAGCAGCAGAATGGGCCGCAGGCCGGCGTCCGTTCCCTCGGCGGGATCATGGACCTCGAGATGCAGTGCCATTTCCGTGCCGTCGAGGGTGCCCGCCGTCATCAGTCCTCGTCCAGGACGGCGGAAAGCCGGACCCGGCGGCGCGCCGGGGCTTCCTCGGGAACGGTGCCGACAATGCCTGCGGTGTTATCCGGAACCTCAAACACCACCAGCGGCTCACCCACGTTGATCTTTTCGCCCGGTTCGCCGTAAATGCGGGCTACGATCCCGGCCTGCGGCGAGGGAAGCTCGACGGCGGATTTGGAGGTTTCCACCTCCACCAGCGGCTGGTTGCGCTCAACCTGGTCTCCCGGGGCCACCAGCCACTCGAGGACTGTTGCTTCGATCAGGCCTTCGCCGAGGTCGGGCAGGGGAAAGGAAATTTCAGCCACGTCGGTACTCCAATACTCGCTGGATCCCAAAGAGGATGCGGTCAATGTTCGGGATGTATTCGTCTTCGAGGTCACCTGAGGGATACGGTACGTCGAATCCGGTGACCCGTTCCACCGGAGCGCGCAGTGTGTCAAAGCACCGCTGGGTGATGAGTGCGGCGACTTCCGCTCCGAGGCCTGCGGTCAGCGGAGCTTCATGGACCACCACGGCGCGCCTGGTCCGGCTGACCGAAGCCGCCAGCCCCTCGGCGTCGATCGGCTTGAGCCAGCGCAGGTCCAGGACTTCGATTTCGATTCCGTCTTCGGCCGCAAGCTCTGCCACCTGCAGGCAGCGGGCCACCATGGCGCCCCAGGCGACGAGGGTCAGGTGCTTTCCGGGCCGGACCACCTTGGATCCCAGCGGTGAGCCGGAATCCGCGAAGTCAACGGAGTCCTTCTGCCAGTAGCGGGACTTCGGTTCCATAAAGACCACCGGATCCGGGCGGGAGGCGGCGTACTTAAGCAGGTGGTAGGCCTCGTGCGGGCTGGAAGGTGAGACCACCTGCAGCCCCGGAACATGGGCGAAGAGGGCTTCGAGCGACTCTCCGTGGTGTTCCGGCGCGCGGATGCCGCCGAAGCTGGGAACGCGCAGGGTGACCGGCATGGGGAGCGTGCCGCGGCTGCGGTAGTTCATCCGGGCGAGCTGCGTGATGATCTGGTTGACGGCGGGGTAGGTGAAGCCGTCAAACTGCACCTCGGGGATGGGGTGAAAGCCAGCCATGGCCAGGCCAACCGACATCCCCAGGATTCCGGATTCGGCCAGCGGCGTGTCAAAGACCCGGTCGGCACCAAAACGCTTCTGGAGTCCGTCCGTGATGCGGAAGACGCCGCCGAGCCGGCCGACGTCTTCACCGAGCACCACGGCCTTTTCATCGGCGGCCAGGATCTCTGCAAGCGCACGGTTGAGTGCTCCCTGCATGGAAAGTGTCTCGACGGCCGGGGAGGCGTCGGCGTCCAGGGGGCGGGCCCCCTCTGTCAGTTGGCTAGACATGCTCGGATTCCTCCCGCCAGGCACGTGCCTGGGCCTTTAGTGCATCAGTGGGCTCTGCATAGACAAAGTCGAACATTTCCCGGCCTGGCCGGGACTTGAGTGCCTGGACGCCTTCGCGGACGGTTTCGGCGTGGGACTTCGCCTCGGCAGCCGCCGCCGCCAGGAACTCGCTGGTTCCGGCGCCGCTGGCAAGAATGAGTTCCGCCAGCCGGGTGACCGGATCGGTTCCGCCGTCGCGGCGCTCCTGGTCGAGGCTCCGGTAGCGGCCGGGATCGTCGCTGGTGGAGTGCGGACCCCTCCGATAGGTCATGGCTTCGATCAGCACCGGTCCCTTGCCTGCGCGGGCGTGGGCAGCTGCGGTTCGCGTTGCGCGGACGACGGCGGCCGCATCGTTGCCGTCGACCGTCACTGACGCCATGCCGTACCCGGCGGCCCGGGCGGCCACCCTGCCGCCCGCGACCTGTTCCTCGGTCGGCAGGGAAATTGCCCATCCGTTGTTCTGCACGAAGAAGATCACGGGAGCCTTCAGGACCCCGGCGAAGTTCATCGCCTCGTGGATGTCGCCCTGTGAGCTGGCGCCGTCGCCAAAGTAGGTGACGGCGACCGGAAGGTCCGTTCCGGGCTCAGCGGCGAGCCTGGACCCGTGCGCCCAGCCGACGGCGTGCAGCACCGAACCGCCGACGACAGCTTGGATAGGCGCCAGCCGGGTTTGGACCGGGTTGTACAGTCCACCGTGCCAGCTGGCTTTGTGGGTGGACATGTACTCGACCATGTCCACGCCCAGGGCCAGGGCGACGCCCATTTCGCGGTAGGTCGGAAACAGGAAGTCCCGGGCCGGATCCATGGCGAAGGCGCTGCCTACCTGGGCAGCTTCCTGTCCCAGCTCCGGTGCGTAGCCCGGAATAATGCCCTGGCGCTGCCAGGCGACGGCGGCCAGGTCCAGTTCCCGGGTGGCGCTCACCAGCGAATAGAGCCGGCGGAGTTCCTCGTGCGTGAGCTCGGGAGTGCTCGTGGTGTCTAGGTCCATGAGGTGAAAGTAACCGCTGTCACGTAGCCGAGGCAATCAGAGATGCCGGCGTTGAACATACTGTGCATGTTGTGCCCCGTAGATGCCAATTACCTGTACAAAGTGTTTAGCTCTTCCCTAAACCGCTGGTCAGAGGGTGCAGCACAGTGCGCCAAGGGTGGTGACAGGTGTTGCCGGCGGGGTTGTTGAGGTTAAGCGGAAACCGGTTCTCCGGGACGGATTTTGCGGGCCGGACTGGCATTTATTTTATTTCCCGGTATGGTCTGAAAGTATCCACTGGTTGAGTGACACAGGAGTGTAAATTGTCTGGAAAATCACCGCAAGGATCCGACGCCAAAAAACCCGGCAAGTCGATCAAGGAGAAGCGGGCCGAGAAACGGGCCAAGTCAGCAGCCGACACTGAGCTCGTGCCCAGGAAGCGCAAGGGACAGTAGCGCATCAGGCGGCAGCGCTCCAAGGCTAACCGCCTGGAGGGATGGTCTGGAAGAGAAGCCCGGCTGGGTTTTACGGGAATTAAATATCCGTAAAAACCTGTCGGCTGGTTTTGCTTTCTGCGGGTTTTTTGCCTGAAAACCGTTTGGTAAAACGGCAAGGCTGCCTGCCGGCATTTTCTGCCGTTTTATTCCTTGAAAATAATCTAAATACGGCCGCCCCTGCTGGTTTTCCGGCGGGGGCGTTTGCCGTGGCGCGCTGAGCACTGTGCCGGTTCTGCGGATAGAGTTCCGGATGAGGGCCAGCGCACCTGCGCCCTCCGGTCCGGATCTGTTCGTCGGGCTGCCGGTTGCGGTTCCACGGAAAGGTTGCCATGGCGACGGATCAGCTCGATGCCAGGATCGTCTCCCTTTTTACCGACGACCCGCGGATGTCTGTGCTGGAGGCATCACGAAAGCTGAAAGTGGCCAGGGCAACCGTGCAGGCGCGGCTGGACCGGATGCAGCGCACCGGAGTGATAGCCGGATGGGGGCCGAGGCTTGACCCGGCCGCGCTGGGGTACGACGTCATTGCCTACTGCTCACTGACCATCCGCCAGGACCTGGGCCACGACGCAGTGGTGGCTGCGCTGGCGGAAATCCCGGAAATCCAGGAAGCGCACACGGTGTCAGGTGAAAGCGACCTGATCGCGCGGGTGGCTGCCCGCTCCAACTCTGACCTGCAGCGGGTCATTGACTCCATGGTCGCCACCGGAACGGTCCTTCGGTCCTCCTCCGTCATTGTGCTTAATACCCATTTTGAAGGGCGCATGCTTCCGCTGCTGCACGCCGCGGCCGGTCTCGAGGCGCAGGAAAGCCCCGGCTAGAGCGCGTAGCGTGGAGCTGAAGCTGCACTGACTGCCACTTAAGTTCAAGGAAGGGCCTGCGGGGATGACTCCGAAGTACGCCAACGTCTCCGAACGGGAGCTGGAGCCGCCGTCACTGGCCATTTCGACGGTGATTTTCGCCCTGCGCCCCGACCCGGACACCGGCAGGCTGGTCCTGTGGCTTCCCCTGGTCCGGCGGATCCGTCAGCCGTACCGGGATCTGTGGGCCCTGCCCGGTGGACCGCTGCGGCCCACCGAATCACTGCAGGACGCTGCCGCCCGGAACCTGCAGGACACCACCGGGCTGTCGCCGCGCTATCTCGAACAGCTCTATGCCTTCGGCGGCCCGGACCGGTCGCCGACGCCGCGGGTCGTCTCGATTGTTTACTGGGCGCTCGTCCAGCCTGATGAGGCGGCGCTTGCCCGCCAGGACGAGAATGTGGACTGGTTCCGCGCTGACGCCGTTGGAACCCTAGCCTTCGACCACAACCGGATTATTGAGTACGCCCTCTGGCGGCTGCGCAACAAGATGGAGTACGGCTCCATCGCCTACGCCTTCCTGGGCCCCACCTTCACGCTGGCGCAGGTCCGTGAGGTCTACGAAGCCGTCCTCGGTCGGGAACTGGACCCGGCGAATTTCCGCCGGCAGCTGCAGGCAACCCAGGACATTGAGCGGACCGATTCCTTCCTGCAGGGCGGCCGGCACCGGCCACCCCGGCTCTACCGCTACACCGGGCCGGAGCTGCAGTCGGACGCCTTCCCGCCCGCCTGATCCGGCCGCCCAGTCCGCCCGGTGCGACGCCGCGCCGTCGTTGAGCGGAATGAACCGGACGGCGCCGCACCCGCCCGCGGTGCCAGAACGGGTTGTGACGGTGATTACACTCATCCCATGCCTACGAGTGCCCTTGCTGACGCCGAGCCGCTGCCACGTACCCCGGAGGAGGCCGCGGCCTCCCGGCTGGCGCAGCTGATCACCTGCCGGACCGTCTCATCCCGGGATCCGGACGACCTTGACCCCAGTGAGTTTGCCAGGTTCAGGCGCCTGCTGGCAGAGCTGTATCCACTGGTGCATGCGGCACTTGAGTTTGAGCAGGTCAACGGCGGTGGTCTGCTGTACCGCTGGGCCGGACGGGCAGGCTCCTCCGGCCCGGCCGCCCCGCCGGCACCTATAGTGCTGATGGCGCACTACGACGTCGTTCCGGTTGAGGACGAGGACACCTGGGAGCATCCGCCCTTCGCCGGGGTCATCGACGGCGGCTACATCCATGGGCGTGGGGCGCTGGATGACAAGGGCGCCCTGGCGGCCATCCTGGAAGCAGTCGAAGCGCTGCTGCAGGAAGGTTTTGTTCCTGAGCGGGACGTTTACCTCAGCTTCGGCGACAACGAGGAAACCGCAGGCGACACCGCGGCCGCGATCGCGGAGACCCTCGCGGTCCGCGGGGTGCGGCCCTGGCTGGTCCTGGACGAGGGCGGCGCCGTGGCAGCGCAGGCCTTTCCCTTCGTGAACCGGCCGGTCGCCGTCGTCGGTGTCTCCGAAAAGGGAATCCTCGACGTGGAGCTGTCCGTGGAAGACCCCGGCGGACACGCGTCCACGCCCAGCCGCAGGGGCGCCACCAGCCGGCTCGCCCGCGCCGTCGTGCGCCTGGACAACCGGCCGTTCCCGGCATCGCTGCACCCGGTCACCCTCGAAATGCTGGGCCGGCTTTCCACGGGGGCCTCGTTGCTGCCCCGGCTCCTGTTCGCCCGCGCCGGCAACCTGCGGCGTCCGCTGACGCGCGTGTTCGGTGCACTGGGCGGCGAACCGAACGCCCTCACCCGCACCACCGTGGCGGTGACGCGGCTGCAGGGGTCCAAAGCCTCCAACGTGCTGGCAACCCGGGCAAGCGCCACCGCTAATATCCGCATCGCCCCGGGGGAGTCCATCGGCTCCGTCCTGGACCGGCTCCGGCGCACCATCCGGGACCGGAAAGTCTCCCTCCGCGTGATCGAAGGAACCGAGCCGTCGCCGGTGTCATCCACCACCAATCCGCAGTTCGCCCTGCTGGAAGAGGTGATCGGGGAGATCTTCCCGGATGCCATCACCGCCCCGTACATCATGCTCGGCGGCACCGATTCCCGCCGCTTCACCACCATCTGCGGCGCCGTCTACCGCTTCGCCCCGTTCAGGATGGACAAGGCAGCCCGCGCGTCCATCCACGCGGACAACGAAAAGCTCGCCGTGAAGTCCTTCGGTGAGGGGATTCTCTTCTACCGCCGGCTCCTGCAGGGTCTCGGGACGGAGGCCTGATGCGCGCGCTGGGACCGGTTGTCCTCTTCCTGGTGCTGGTGGAAATCACCAGCGGTATCCTGCAGGGCTACTACACGCCGATCCTCACGGACATTGCCCGCGGGCTGGGCATTGCCGACGGAGACGTTAACTGGTTCGAAGCCGCACAGCTGATGTTCAGCGCCCTGGCCGTTCCGGTCCTGGCAAGGCTGGGAGACATCTACGGGCACAAACGGATCCTGCTCGTCTCCACCGTGCTGACCGCAGCCGCGTCCTGGGGTGTGGCGTTCGCCCCCGATTTCTGGACCTTCCTGGCGGCCTGGTCGCTGCAGGGCTTCTATGTGGTCTGGCTGCCGCTGGAAGTGGCCCTCATCTTTGCCCGGGCTGGGTCGTCGCCGAACCGTGCGGCCCTGACCCGCAAGGCTGCCGGGCTGCTGGTGGGCGGGCTGCAGTTCGGCGTGATTGCCGGGGCGCTCGCAGCCGGAGCCCTGGTGGAGATTTTCGACGGCGATCTGCGCCTGACGCTGATGGTCCCGGCGGCCGCTGCCACGCTGTGCATCTTCGCCGTCTGGTTTGGCGTTCCGGAGTCCGCAGCCCGGGCGGGCGGCACCGTGGATATCAAGGGGTTCGTGCTGCTGGCTGTTGGGCTGCTGCTGCTCACCTCCGGTCTCACCTTCCTGCGGATCAACGGCGTGGACACCTGGTGGGTGTGGCTGGTGCTGGCAGCGGGACTCGCGGCTTTTGTGCCCTTTGTCCGCTACCAGCTGGGGCTGGCCGAGCCTCTGGTCGATATCAGGATGCTGTGTGCTCCGTCCATGTGGCCGGTGCAGCTGACCGCTGGCCTGTTCGGCATATCGGTGCTGGGAGCACAGGCGCCCATGTCCACATTCGCGCGGACGAACCCGGATCTGCACGGCTATGGGCTGGGTCTGGAAGCGGGGTCGGTGTCGCTGATTATCGGCGCCTACGTCCTGTCAGTGCTTGCAGGTGCCCTGCTGTTCCCGCTGGTTGCCCGGCTTTCAACTCCGCGGATTACGCTGAGCGGTGCCGCCGCCGTCGTCGGTATCGGGTACGGGATGTTCCTTCCCTTCCACGATTCCCTGGCCCAGACCCTGACCAACATGGTGGTGGCCGGCCTTGGCTCCGGGGCGCTCGTGGCGGCGCTGCCCTCCGCCGCTGCGGCCGCGGCACCGCTGAACCGCACCGGCATGGCGACAGGGCTGACCAACACCACCAAAACGATCGGCGGATCCTTCGCCTCGGCCGTCTTCGGGATTGCGCTGCTCAGCGCTGCGGGGGAGTCCCTGGGCGGGGTGACCGGCGCCGCCACAGCCGCCCCGCTGGCCGGGTACCTGACGGTGTGGATTGTCTGTTCGGTAACGGCTTTCGCGGCGGCACTTGCGCTGCTGCTGGTGCCGCGCCTGGCCTTCGCGGACCCGCCGCTGGCCTCAGGTGTGGAGACAGCTATGCCGGCGCCTGAAGATACCGCACCCCGGTGAGCCCGCAGCTGGCATCCCACAGCCGTGTTCCGGTTCCCCGGTCGAGGGCCCGCGGCGCGGGACGGATCCGCACTGGAGATCCGCGCAGCTGCAGCCGGCCGGACGGTGCATAGCAGTCTCCCTGTGCGGCCCCCGGAGCCAGCGCAGCGTGCAGCACCGGCAGGGCGCCCAGCCCGGCCGGCTGCACCAGCGCCCTGAACAGCCCACCCAGCAGGTCTGCAGCGGCGTACCTGCCGGTCAGGAAATTGGTATCCGTGAGGCCGGGGTGGGCTCCCAAAGCGGTGACTGGCAGGTCCGCCGCCGCCAGCCGGCGGCCCAGTTCCGCCGTGAACACCAGATTGGCGAGCTTGCTCATGAAATACCGCTGCCAGGGCCGGTAGCTGCGTTCGGCGGACAGATCGGTGAAATCAATCCGCCCGTAGCGGTGGGACACACTGGAGACCGTCACCACGCGGGCAGCGGATGCGGCCGCCAACCGGGGCAGCAGGAGCCCGGTCAGGGCGAAATGACCCAGATGATGCACTCCAAACTGCAGTTCGAAGCCGTCTCTGGTCTCGCGGCGGACTCTCGAAAAACCGCCGGCGTTGTTGATCAGCAGATCCAGCGGCCCGGTGATGGTTGAGGCAAACCTGCGGATGGAACGCAGGGAAGCGAGGTCAAGTACCCCCGGCCGCACCTGGTTGTTTCCGGTTTCCGCCCGGAGCGCTTCAGCGGCCCGGTAGCCGCGGCCGGTATCCCGGCAGGCGAGCACCACAGTGGCACCGTCCCGCGCCAGGGCACGGGAGACGGCCAGCCCGATACCGCTGTTGGCTCCGGTGACCACCGCCGTCATACCGAAGAGCTCCCGCTGGACGGGAGCCGCAGGGTGCGACGGCGGTTCAGTCATGCCGGTCCGGGTTTGCCGTCCGCGTTGAGGCTGTCGAGCAGCTTGTCGGTCAGGGCCTTCAGATCACTGAGTTCCTGCGGGGTCAGGGCCGGGGCGAGCAGGTCGTGGATGCCCCGGACATGAATCCGGCCCAGGCGCTTCTGCACCGCCCGGCCTTCCTCCGTCAGGGACAGCTCCACGCCCCGCTGGTCATTCTGGGCCGGACGGCGGCAGACCAAACCCTTGGTCTCCAGCCGGTCCATCATCCGGCTCAGGCTTGGCTGGCTGATCAGGAGGTGTTCGTTGAGCTCGTTCAGCCTGGTCCATCCGCCTGGGCACCGGCTGAGGTTAAACAGCACGTCGTACTCGCGCATGGTGAGTTCCTTGAACTCCCGGTCACGCTGGAGCCTCCGCATTACGCCGACCTGGGCCCGGAAGAGTGATTCCCAGGTTTCGGCTGTCTGTTTGACGGGAGTTGACCCGCTGTTCTCCGAACTCATCCCTTTAGCCTACTGAAGAAGATGCGCTCTGTGTGGCGGCACCGGCGCGAGCCGCAACCCGGTCTGCGTGGGTGGGACCGTCGGGTACGTGTGCCGGACGGCGGGAATCGAGCTCGCGGCGGAGTTCCGGCAGGACGTACTCACCAAAGAGATCCAGCTGCTCCAGCACGGTCTTCAGCGGCAGGCCGGCATGGTCGATCAGGAAAAGCTGGCGCTGGTAGTCGCCGAAGTACTCCTGGAAGGTCAGGGTCTTTTCCAGCACTTCCTGGGGGCTGCCGACGGTCAGGGGGGTCTGCGCGGTGAAGTCCTCCATCGAGGGGCCGTGGCCGTAGACCGGAGCGTTGTCGAAGTACGGCCGGAATTCGTTCACGGCATCCTGGGAGTTCTTCCGCATAAAGAACTGTCCGCCCAGCCCCACGATGGCCTGGTCCGCTGAACCGTGGCCGTAGTGCTCGTAGCGTTCCCGGTAGAGGCCGATCAGCTGCATGTAGTGCTCCTTCGGCCAGAAGATGTTGTTGGCGAAGAATCCGTCACCGAAGTAGGCAGCAATCTCTGCCACCTGCGGCGTGCGGATGGAGCCGTGCCAGACGAATGGGGCGACGCCGTCGAGCGGCCGCGGTGTGGCGGTGAAGTTGTGCAGCGGGGTGCGGAATTTACCTTCCCAGTTCACTGTCTCCTTGTCCCAGAGCTGGCGGAGCAGGTTGTAGTTCTCCACGGTCAGGTCAACCGAGTCCTGAATGTTCTTTCCGAACCAGGGGTAGACGGGGGCGGTGTTGCCGCGGCCCAGGACCAGGTCGGTGCGGCCGCCGGAGAGGTGCTGCAGCATGGCGAAGTCTTCCGCGATCTTCACCGGATCGTTGGTGGTGATCAGGGTGGTGGCGGTGGACAGGATGATGCGTTCTGTCTGCGCCGCAATGTAACCCAGCAGCGTGGTGGGTGAAGATGCATAGAACGGCGGGTTGTGGTGCTCGCCGGTGGCATAGACGTCCATGCCGATCTCTTCGACCTTCTTGGCTATCGCTACGGCAGCCTGGATGCGTTCGCCTTCGGTGGGCATCCGTCCCGTGACGGGGTCCCGGGTGATGTCGCTGACGCTGAATACGCCGATCTGCATGGTGGCCTCCTGTTGCCTGGCTGGTCCTGTTTCGCCGGTGGACGGAGAAACAGGAGATATATGCATTTGCATCTAATGACAGGATACAACAGAGCATCGGCCAGGAACATTCCTTCCGGACGAATCAGCCTCGGGGGAACCTGCTCAGCCGCCGGCGTCCGCGGTGCGGCGGGCAGATTCTTCCTTCGCCAGGGCACGGCGTTCCCTGGGTCCTTCAACCAGCTGGTACAGGACCGGGACCAGGACCAGGGTGAGCAGGGTGGAACTCACCAAACCGCCGACGACGACGATCGCCAGCGGGCGGGAAATGAAACCGCCTTCGCCGGTGACCCCCAGGGCCATCGGGGTCAGCGCAAAGATGGTCGCCAGCGCCGTCATCAGGATCGGCCGCAGCCGCTGCCGCGCTCCCCGCAGGATCGCGTCCCGCACGCTCATGCCAGGTTCGCCGCCGCGGGGCCTGCGGTATTGGTTGATCAGGTCCATCAGCACAATGGCGTTCGTCACCACGATGCCCACCAGCATCAGCATCCCCACGAGCGAGGGAAGGCCCAGCGGCACGTTGGCGATCAGCAGAAGAAGGATCGCTCCGGTGGCGGCGAACGGAATGGAGACCAGCAGGATCAGCGGCTGCACCAGGGACTTGAAGGTCGCCACCATGATCACGTACACAATCGCGATCGCCGCCAGCAGGGCCCAGCCCAGCTGGGTGAAGGACTCGTTCTGCTGGGTGGCGGCACCGCTCAGCGTCGCGGTGACGGTGGGCGGCAGCTCGACGTTGGCGAGCTCGGCCTGGACCTCGGCGATCGCACCGCCAAGGTTGTCACCGGCCGGGGTCACCGATACGACGGCGGTGCGTTCGCCTCCGGAGGAGGACACCGTGGTGGGGACGCTGGTTTCCTCCACGACAGCCAGATCGCTCAGAGGTACCGGCCCCGTGGCCGTCGGCACAATAATCCCGGCGAGCTGCTCCGTGGTGGTGACCTCGGTGCCTTCACCGATCAGGACAGGAAAGTCATCGGTGCCCAGCCGGACTGTGCCGGCCGGCAGCGGGCTCAGGGTGGAGGCAAGAATCCCCGCCACCTGCTGCTCATCCAGGCCCGCCGCGACGGCTTTCGCCCGGTCGATGGTCACCTGGACCACCGGTTCCGAGGAGGCCAGGTTCGACGTCGCTTCGGAGACACCGGGAAGCGTGGACATGGCTTCGACCAGGGCATCCGAGGCGGGCTGCAGCTCGGCCGGGTCACCGGCTGAGATCTCGATGTCCACCGTATTGGACGTGCCGAACCCGCCGCCCTGGGTGCCCAGGGACACGGTGCCGGACTCATCGCCAAGATCTTCCAGCTCGCGGCGGACGGTTTCGCGGAGCGCAACCTGGTCCACGCCCTGATCGGTGATCACCGTGAAGTTGGCGACCGACGCCCCGCCGGCGCTGAACGCGGCAATACCGGAAGTGGAGGTGCCCATGGTGACCTGGACGTCCTTCACCCCGTCGGTCCCGGCCAGCAGGTCTTCCACCGCGGCCGCGGCTTCTGAGGTGGTCTCCAGCGAGCTGCCCGGCGGGAGCTCCTGCCGGACGCTGAAGGTGTTCTGCCCCGTATCGCCCAGCAGGTTTGTCTGCAGCAGCGGCGTCATCGCCACGGTTCCGGCCAGGACCAGGGCGCCGGCCAGCAGGGTGTACACCGGATGCCGCTGCGTGCCGCGCAGGATCGGCAGGTAGCCGCGCTGCAGGAAGGTGGACTGTTCGCGGCGTTCGGCCTCGGCACGGTAGCCCTGCGGATCGCTGACCGGCTTGGGGGACTTCAGGAACCAGTAGGCCAGCACCGGAACAATCGTCAGGGAAACCAGCAGCGACGCCAGCAGCGCCAACGACGTGGTGACGGCAAAGGGGCGGAAGAGCTCCCCGGCCAGCCCGCCCACCAGGGCGATCGGAGCGAAGACAGCCACCGTCGTCAGGGTGGAAGCCGTCACCGCTCCGGCGACTTCACGGATCGCGGTGAGGATGGCCGTGCGTTTCTCCTCGCCGTACCCCAGATGGCGCTTGATGTTCTCAATCACCACGATCGAATCGTCGACCACCCGGCCGATCGCGATGGTCAGTGCGCCCAGGGTCAGGATGTTCAAGGAGTAGCCAAACGCCAGCAGCCCGATGAACGTGACCAGCAGTGACAGCGGAATCGACACCGCCGTGACCAGGGTGGACCGGACGGAGAGCAGGAACACCAGGATCACCAGAACGGCAAAGCCCAGGCCCAGCAGGCCTTCGGTAGTCAGGTCGGAGATGGACTTTTCGATGAAGGGGGCCTGGTCAAAGATCACCGTGAACTTAGCTCCGTTGCCCAGTTCGTCCTGGAGCGAGGGCAGCAGGTCCATCACTTCGTGGGATATCCCCACGGTGTCGCCCGCCGGTGTTTTCGTGATCGAGATGGCGAGGGTGGCCTCGCCGTTCGTACGGGTGATCGAGGTCTGTTCGTCGTCGGTGATTTCCACAGTGGCTACGTCGCCGATAACCGGAGGTTCTGCACCGGGCGAGGCGCCCTCCGTTTCCAGCGGCAGCGCTGAGATCTTCTCCAGGGAGTCCAGCGGGCTGCCCACCTGGATCGAGAGGGTGCGGGTGTCCTCCTGCACTGTTCCGGCCGGGATGAGGGCGCCGCTGTTCTCCAGGGCCGCGGATATGGCCGACGGCGTGACGCCCAGTGCCGCCATCGCGGCGTCGTCGGGCAGCACGGCAATGTGACGTTCAGAGCCTCCGGTGACCTCTGCCGTGCGGACACCCTCGATCTTCTGCAGCCGCGGCACGGTGAGCCGCTGCAGGTCAGCGCTGAGCTCGCTCAGCGGCTGGTCGCTGGAAACCGCCAGATAAACAATGGGGAAGTCACTGATGCTGCCGGCGAGCGACTGCGGGTTCGTGTCTTCGGGCAGGGACTGCCGGGCATTGGAGATGGCCCGGTCCACCTGGCCGCGGGCCCGGTCCAGATCGGTGCCGTAGGCGAAGGTCAGGGTGATCGCCGAAATGGAGGTCCGGGAGGTTGCGGAGGAGGACTCCAGGCCTTCGACGGCGGTCAGGGCCGCTTCCAGCGGCTCGCTCACCTGCTTGTCCACAACCTCGGGGGAGGCTCCCGGCAGCGCGGTAATCACGCTGATCTGGGGGAACTCCAGGGCAGGTATCAGTTCCTGTTTCAGCGAGTTCAGCGAGATCACACCGAAGACGGCAACGAAAACCGTGATGAGGGCGATCAGGGCCCGGTTGGAGAGGGAGAGCTTGGCCAGACGATCCATGTACCTGCCTTTTGACGTAGACGGAATCATCATACGTGCGCTCCCGGGCGGCCCGGCCGCAAACGGGCGTTAACGTGCTGTGCCCCGGACCGCACGTGGCGGTCCGGGGCACAGCGTCCGGGCGGGGGCCGGCTAGCCCAGCTTCAGGACGCGGTTTGCCTCGGCATCGATCTCTTCGGCGAGGGACTCGTTCTCGTTCAGTTTGACGCCGTAGCCCGGGATCATTTCCTTGATCTTCGGCTCCCATCCGGCGAATTCGCCGGGGAAGCAGCGCTTCATGAGGTTGATCATGATCGGGGTGGCGGTGGAGGCTCCCGGGGAGGCTCCGAGCAGGGCGCCGATGGACCCGTCCGCCGAGGTGATGAGCTCGGTGCCGAACTGCAGCACCCCGCCGCTCTTCGGATCCTTCTTGATGACCTGGACCCGCTGGCCGGCGGTGATGAGGTCCCAGCCTTCAGTGGTTGCTTCGGGGTAGAACTCGCGCAGCGCCTTGGTTTTGCCTTCGCGGGACTTGAGGACCTCAGTGACGAGGTACTTCACCAGGGACATGTTGTCCTTGGCGACGGCCAGCATGGGCACCAGGTTGTGCGGGCGGACGGACAGCGGCAGGTCCAGGAACGAACCGCCCTTGAGGAACTTGGGGGAGAAACCGCCATACGGGCCGAACAGCAGGGACTTCTTGCCGTCCACGAAGCGGGTGTCCAGGTGCGGGACCGACATGGGCGGGGCGCCCACCGAGGCCTGGCCGTAGACCTTGGCATTGTGCTGGGCGATGATCTTCTCGTCAGTGGAGCGCAGGAACTGGCCGGAGACCGGGAAGCCGCCGAAGCCCTTGCCCTCCGGAATGCCGGAGCGCTGCAGCAGGTGCAGGGCACCGCCGCCGCCGCCGATGAAGACGAACTTCGCCGAAACCGTGCGGGTTGTTTTCGTGGCGCGGTTCCGGACGGTGACGTCCCAGCCGCCGCTGGAGGCCCGCGTCACGTTGGTGACTTCATGGCCGAAGTGCAGGTCTGCCCCGTTGGCTCCGAGGTAGTTGATCAGTTCGCGGGTGAGCGCGCCGAAGTCCACGTCCGTGCCGCCGGCGACACGGGAAGCTGCGACCCGCTGTCCGGCGTCGCGGCCCTGCATCAGCAGGGGGGCCCACTCGGCAATCTTGCTGTGGTCCTCGCTGAACTCCATGGACTTGAACAGCGGCTGGGCGCTGAGCGATTCATAGCGCTTGCGCAGGTATTCGGCGTGTGCGTCACCCCAGACAAAGCTCATGTGGGGGAGCGGATTGATGAAACCGCCTGAGATGTGGCCCTGGTCCACCATGTGTGACCAGAACTGACGGGAGACCTGGAACTGCTCGTTGATGCCGACTGCCTTGGCCGGGTCAACTGTTCCGTCCGGTCCGGCCGGGCTGTAATTGAGTTCGCACAGGGCGGCATGGCCGGTGCCCGCGTTGTTCCACGGGTCCGAGCTTTCGGTGCCGGCACGGTCCATGCGCTCGAAGAGGGAAATGCTCCAATCGGGAGCCAGCTGCTTCAGGAACGCTCCGAGAGTCGCGCTCATGACGCCGCCGCCGATCAGCAGTACGTCAGTTTTTGTTGCGGACTTCTCCGCCGGGCTATCAGCAGTCAACTTCATATCTCCAGTCACGTGGACGCTAGCCTAAGAAGCGTATCCCCCGCAGCGCGCTTACTAAAATTCCTTGCGCTCTGTAGACACGGGACACGCCATCAAGGTGCCCCACGCTAGTTGGTGAGCCGGACCTTATTAAAGACCTCGTTGAGGACGGGAGAGGTTGGATACTGGGCAACCCGCGGTGAAACCGTCAGTGTCGAGATGGGGTAGGCCAGCGGTATGGCCGGCACACGCGTGGAGATGCGGTCCGAAATGGAGCGGTAGGCCTCGGAGCGTTCCTCGTCTGCCGGCAGCGTTCGGGCCCGGTTGATTTTGGTGAACAGCTGTGGATCGTCGTAGGCGAACTCTTCGCTGTAGGCCCCAAACAGGGTTCCCACGAAGTTGTCGGCGTCCATGTAGCTGCCGCTGAGGCCGGAGAGATGAAGCGCGCGGTCGCCCTTGCGGGAGATCTGCTCCAGGTAGCCGTCTGACCACTCGACGGGAACGGGCCGGATGTTCAGCCCCGCCGCCGTGAGCTGCCGGCTCAGCTCGGCGTAGACCTTCTCCGGGTTCGGCAGGTAGGCGCGGGTGACCCTGCGCGGGTAGTAGAACGGCAGCTCTTCGCCGGCATAGCCGGCTTCCGCCAGGAGCTCCTTGGCACGTTCGACGTTGTGGCCGTAGTTGGTCACGTTGTCTGACCTCAGCCCCAGCTTTTCCGGAATGAACTGGTTGGCTGACTTTGTGCCGCTCAGGAACAGGTCTTCGAGCAGGGCCGGTTTGTCCACGGCGTGGGCAATGGCCTGCCGCATCTTCGGTTCGTCGAGGCCGGGGAAGTTCTGGTTGATGCCCAGGTAAAGAATGGAATAAGGATCGCGCTGCAGGATCTGCATGCCGGCGCGCGCCAGTTCTCCGACGTCGGAGACTGTCACCAGGTCGTAGCCGTCCACCTCACCGTTCTTCAGGGCGCGCAGCCTGCTTTCCGGACTGGTGATGGTGCGGAAGACCAGCTCGCCGATCTCTCCCCGCTCGCCCCAGTAGTCCGGGTTGGAAACCAGCAGCACTTCATCATCGGTCCAGCTGGTGAAGGTAAACGGTCCTGTGCCGACCGGGTGCTGCGCGTAGGCGGAGACCCGGGTTCCGTTGCGGTCCTCGGAAAGGGTGTCAGCGCGTCCGCCGGCCAGCGCGCGGGGGGAGGAGATGCCGAACTCAGGTGAGGCGAGTGCGGGAATGAGACCGGTGAGCCTGGTGGTCAGTTCCAGCCGGACGGTGTACTCGTCCACCGCGGTGCAGGACTTGTAGGCGGAAGCGTCCGGCGTGTCGGCGAAGCCTTTGAAGACGGAGCGGAAGGTCAGTACCTCGGAGCCCCGGACCGCGGCCGGCAGGTTGTACCAGCGTTCAAAGTTGGTGCAGACGGCCGCCGCGTTAAAGGGCTCACCGTCGTGGAAGGTCACGCCCTGGCGGAGCGTGAAGTCATAGATCCGTCCGTCCTCGGACTCGGTCCAGGCCTCCGCCAGCAGGGGCACGGGGGCAGACGTCACGGGATCCACGCCCACCAGGGTTTCCAGGATCTGGCGCGTGATCCGGTGGGATTCCGTGTCGACGGCGAGGAACGGGTCCAGCCCGGCGGGGCGGGCAGCGGTCGCAAAGGTGAAGGACGCCGTGGGCTCGGTGGACGGCGACGGCGAGGGGGAGGGACTGGTTGGCTCCTCATCGGGGCGGGCGGCCGTGCAGCCTGCCAGGGCAAGGGCTGCGGCGATGGCTCCGGCCTTGATCACGGAGCGCCGTGTGGCGGATTGGGTCACAGCTGTTTGGTTCTCCTCCGGGACGCACCATCCCTGCCGGCTGGGTGAATTCCTAAGTCTAAATGATAAAAAACCGGTAAAGGCGGGTGAGAGTTACCTCACAACTGCCCTTTGGTAAGGCAGGATATGGAAATGACTGAAACCAGCCCTGAATCTCCGCTGCTCGAAGTGACCGATCTCGCCGTTGGCTTCCAGACGATGGACGGCCAGGTGCAGGCGGTGCGCAAGGCAGGGTTCAGCCTCGGCGCCGGACAGACCCTGGCGATCGTGGGGGAATCCGGTTCCGGAAAGTCCACCACGGCGATGGCCGTGATCGGCCTCTTGCCGGGCAACGGCAAAGTGACGGCTGGGAGCATTCGCTTCGACGGCAGGGAACTCGTTGGCCTGGCGGAGTCCAAGATGCGTGCCATCCGCGGCCGTGCGATCGGGCTGGTGCCGCAGGACCCCATGTCCAACCTGAACCCGGTCACCAAGGTTGGTACCCAGGTTGCTGAGACCCTGCTGGTTCACGGTATGGCCACTTCCAAAGACGTGGACCGGAAGGTTGTGGAGGTCCTGACTGCAGCGGGGCTGCCGGACGCCGCCGAGCGTGCCAAGCAGTATCCGCACGAATTCTCCGGCGGGATGCGCCAGCGTGCGCTCATCGCCATCGGCCTCGCATGCCGGCCAAGGCTGCTGATCGCCGATGAACCCACCAGTGCCCTGGACGTCACGGTCCAGCGGACCATCCTGGACCAGATTGGCCGCATGACCGACGAACTTGGCACGAGCGTCCTGCTGATCACGCACGACCTTGGACTGGCCGCCGAACGCGCCTCGGAGCTGGTGGTGATGCACCGGGGCGAGGTGGTGGAGACAGGGCCGGCCCGGCAGCTGCTGGAGGACCCGCAGCATCCCTACACACAGTCTCTGGTCCGGGCGGCTCCCAGCGTCGCCGCGGTCCGGCTCAGCCCCGGCGCGTTTGCGGCGCCGGCGTCCCAGCGCCTGCACCTGGCCGAAACCGGATCTGCCGGCGGCGCCGAATCTGCCGGCTCAGCTTTGGCTGTGGCAACTGAATCCGGTCCGGAAGCGGAACGGACGGAGGAGACCTACGCGAAGACGCCGAACATCGTGGAGATCCGGGACCTGAATAAGGTCTACAAGATCCGCGGCAAGGCCGGTGACTTCCATGCGGTCCGAAATGTCAGCCTGGAAATCCCCCGCGGCCGGACGGTGGCAATCGTCGGCGAGTCAGGTTCGGGGAAAACCACCACCGCCAGGATGCTCCTGAAACTGATCACCCCGACCAGCGGCACCATGACGTTCGACGGCGTAGACATCGCGTCGCTGGAGAAGAAGACACTGCGCAGCTTCCGCCAGCGCGTGCAGCCCATTTTCCAGGACCCGTATTCGTCCCTGGACCCGATGTTCACCATTGAGCGGATCCTGGAGGAACCGCTCAAGACGTACAAACGCGGGGACCGCGCTGAACGGGCTGCCCGGGTCCGGGAGCTGATGGAGCAGGTGGCGCTGCCGGCGTCGATGCTGCGGCGGTACCCGGCTGAACTCTCCGGCGGGCAGCGCCAGCGCGTGGCCATTGCCCGGGCGCTCGCCTTGAACCCGGAACTGATCGTGTGCGACGAACCCGTGTCTGCACTTGACGTCCTGGTGCAGGCCCAGATCCTGAAACTGCTCGGCGATCTGCAGCGGGACCTGGGACTGAGCTACCTCTTTATTTCCCACGACCTCGCCGTGGTCCGGCTGATCTCGGACTATGTCTGCGTGATGAAGGACGGCGAGCTGGTTGAGGCGGCGTCATCCGAGGAAGTGTTCCAGAACCCCCGGCACCCTTATACGCGGAAGCTGCTTGCCTCAATACCGGGCAACGAACTGAACATCGACGGCGAACTCGCCTCCTAGCACTCAGAAGAGGTCCTGCCTCCATCGCCCGCTCTCCGGAGTGCCGCTCCGCCAGCCGTGCGCCGGCGTACAAAGGGCCGGGCCCGCTCCGTGGGGAGCGGGCCCGGCCCTTTGAACGCAGCAGTGCGGTTATTTGCGCCTGGTTTTGGGGTCCAGGGCTTCGCGCAGCGATTCACCCAGCAGGGTGAAGCCGAGCGCTGTGACCGCAATGCAGATACCCGGCAGGAACGCCAGCTGCGGTGCCACCGCCAGTTCATTCTGTGCATAGGTCAGCATCCGGCCCCACTCAGCGCTTTCCGGACGCCCGCCGCCGAGTCCCAGGAAGGACAGGGCCGCGGCGTCGATCACGGCGGTGGCGAGGGTCAGGGTGGCCTGGACGATCACGGGACCGACGCTGTTGGGCAGCAGATGGCTCATGGTGATGGTCCGGGTGCTCAGCCCCAGTGCCTGCGCAGACAGGACGTAGTCCGCTCCGCGCTGGCTGATCATGGAGGAGCGCAGGAGCCGGGCGAAGATGGGCACCTGCGACACGCCGATGGCAATCATCACTGCGGAAGGCGTCTGCCCCAGGACCGCCGCGATGCTCACCGCCAGCAGCAGGTTGGGCACTGAAAGCAGGATGTCCACAAAGCGCATGATGACGTTGTCCACCCAGCCGCCGAACCCGCCGGCAATCACACCGAGCAGCATGCCTCCCAGCAGGCCGAGGGCCGTGGAAATAACGCCGATCAGGAGCGAAGCGCGTGCTCCCCAGATGAGTTTGGAAAGGACGTCGCCGCCGAACCGGTCCAGGCCGAGGGGGTATCCCTCGATATCCCCGGGGCCGGGAATCGACGTCGGCGTGATCTCGGTGCGGCCGGGTAGTTCCTCACCCCCGTAGGGAGCCAGGATGGGTGCGAAGATGGCCACCAGGATGAAGAGGCCAACGATCACGGCGCCCGCGATTGCCGCCGGGTTGCGGCGCAGCCGCCGGAAGGCGTCCTGCCACATGCCGCTCCCGCGCGTGTCTGGAGCTGACGGCTCATCCGGCCGGACGGCGCCGCCGGCAGGAGGGGGAAGAACTGTACTCATTGCACCCTCACCCTCGGGTCGATGAAGCCGTAGGAGACGTCAACCAGCAGGTTGATCAGTGAATACGCCACGGCGATGAAAATGATGAAGCCCTGCAGCACTGGATAATCCAGGTTGAAGATGGCATCCCGCAGGAATCTGCCCACTCCGCTGAACGCGAAGACTGTTTCCGTCAGCACCGCCCCTGAAATGAGGAGCCCGGTCTGCAGGCCGATCGTCGTGGTGACGGGAAGCATGGCGTTGCGGAGCACGAACCGGTTGCGGATGGTCCGTTCCATCAGGCCCTTGGCCCGGGCGGTGCGGACGTAGTCTGCTCCCTGGACTTCCAGGACCGAGGCACGCGTAATGCGCACGATGATCGCCAGCGGAATGGTGCCCAGGGCGATGCCGGGAAGCACCAGGTGCATCAGGGCATCCCAGGACGCATCCCATTCCCTGGTCAGCAACCCGTCCAGGACGTAGAAGTCCGTCACATGGGTAGCGTTGATCCGCGGATCCTGCCGGCCGTCTGTGGGGAAGAGGGGGATCTGGATGGCCAGGAGCCATTTGAGGATGAAGGCCAGGAAGAAGACCGGCACGGTGATGCCGATCAGGGACAGCACCACGGAGGAGTGGTCCCAGAACCGGCCGTAGTGCCTGGCTGCCATGTAGCCCAGGGGAATGCCGATGCCGATCGCGAAGATGAGGGCGACGGCGGCGAGTTCCAGTGTGGCCGGGAACCGGGTGGCGAACTCTTCCAGCACGGGCCGGCCGGTCACTGTGGACGTGCCGAAGTCGCCCTGGAGGAGCTTGCCGACGTAGGTGAAGTACTGCTCGATGAGCGGGCGGTCGAAGCCGTAGGCTTCGTTGATCCTGGCGATGGCCTCGGGTGTGGCCTTGTCTCCCAGGAGGGCGGTTGCTGGGCCGCCGGGAAGGCTGCGGACCCAAATGAACAGAAGGATGGACAAGCCGATCAGGGTCGGGATCAGCATTAGCAGGCGCTTGCCGATAACTCGCAGCACGAGTGTCCTTTCTCAGCCGGTTGCGTGGCTGCGGAAAAGGTAAGGACAGAACGGACCGGGACCCAGCTGAGCTGGATCCCGGTCCGTTTCGCCGCTACTTGTTGAGCTTGATCTGGTTGAACACTTCGTCATTCACGGGGGAAGCCGGGTAGGAATCCACGCGGTCTGAGAAAGCGAGCGACGGTGCCGGGTGTGCCAGCGGTACAGCCGGCACATACTTGGCGATGTCGTCGTTGATCTTCTCGTACATCGGAGTCTGCTCGTCCAGGCTGCTCACCTGGCGGGCTGCCTCGAGCTGGTCGAAGATTTCCGGGTTGGTGAAGCCGAATTCGGGCTTCTCCTGGCCGAAGAACACGCCTACGAAGTTGTCCGTGTCGTTGTAGTCGCCGGTCCAGCCCAGCAGATGGATGCCGTGGTCTTCGGTGGCCTGCACGCGGTCAAGGTAGTCGGGGGACCACTTGCTCGGCTGCGGGTTGACCTTGATGCCCACTTCCTCCAGCTGTGCGGAGATGTTGGAGAACACCTGCTCAGGAGTCGGCATGTACGGGCGGGAAACGCCAGTCGGGTAGTTGAAGTCCACCGTGAAGCCATCCGGGTAGCCGGCCTCGGCCAGCAGTGCCTTTGCCTTCTCCGGGTCGTACTCGTACGTGGTGACGTCTTCGTTGTAGCCGTTGACTACGTCCGGAATGAACTGCGTGGCCACCTTGGTGCCTTCAGGAAGCGTCTGGTTGACCAGCGCTTCCTTGTCGATTGCGTGGGCGATTGCCTGCCGGACCAGCGGGTCGGCAAGCTGCTCGACCTTCTGGTTCATGCCCAGGTAAAGGATGGTGAAGGGATCACGGGGAATGACCTTGAAACCGGCGTCGGCCAGGGCCTGGGTATCGGCGGGAGCCACCAGATCGTAACCGTCGATGTCCCCGGACTGCAGGGACTGACGGCGGGAGTTCGGATCATCGATCACCCGGAAAATGATGTCCGTGACCTGCCCCTGCTCACCCCAGTAGTCGGCGTTGGCCGCGAGGGTGATCTGGTTGCCGACTTCCCAGCCGTCGAACTTGAACGGACCGGTGCCGGTGGGGTGTTCCTTGGCATAAGCGGTCAGGGTGGGTGCCTCAGCGGTCCCGGAGGCCTCGTCAGCGCCGAACTCCTCCATGGCGGAGGGGCTCTGCATGGAGAACGCGGGGAGCGAGAGGGCAGCGATGAACCCGGCGAACGGCTTGGCCAGAGTAACTACTGCCTCGTTTTCTCCGGTGGCCTCGCAGGACTCATAGGTTGCGGTCTCGGGGGTATCAGCGAATCCCTTGAAGAGCTTGCCGTAGTAGTAGGCGAGGCTCTCGGCCTGCTGGATGCCGGTGAAGTTGTACCAGCGGTCGAAGTTGGCGCAGACAGCTTCTCCGTTGAAGGGGGTGCCGTCGTGGAAGGTGACGCCTTCCTCGAGCGCGAAGGTGTAGGTCAGGGCATCCTCGGAGGTCTCCCAGGACTTGGCCAGCAGCGGCGCCGGGTCTGCGGTGCCGGGCTCCACACCTACGAGGCCCTCGAAGATCTGGCGGCTGACGCGGAAGGACTCGCCGTCGGAGGCGAAGGCCGGATCCAGGGTTTTGGGATCCGAGGATGCGGCGAAGACGAACGTGCCGTCAACTTCCGAGGCTGTGGCGCCGTCGTCAGCGGCGTCGCGGTTGCTTTGGGCGCAGCCGGAGAGCACGAGTGCGCTCATGGCCAGCCCGGCGGTCAGGGCAGCTGCCCGTTTCCGGGTGGACCTGCTGAGAGTGAATCTGCCAGCAAGGGTCATTGTTATCTCCTCTGGGGCGGTGAATCCGGACAGCGTGCTGGCCGGCGGGTGTGGTGTGGCGTAGAACACAAACGTAATGTCAGAGCCTAATGGCACGTTGCCGGTGGTTTGGGACGCTAAGCAGGTCCGGCGCGGTCACAATTCGGTTAAGCCCACCCAGCCCCGAAGGGCTGCCATCGCAGCTTTTGTGTGGACACTGCCAGCCGGCGGCCGTAGCTTCGAAGGGTGAGATCCACTCCATCTGGTGCACCTTCGCCCTCCGGCGCTGCGCTCGCGGCCCTGGCCGCCGGAGCTGCTGCCGGCCTGGCGGCAGCGGCAGCTGCAGTGGTGCTCCGCAGGATGCTTCGGCATCCGGTCATCACCTCAGCGGTTCCGGGACCGGAGCGGCCGGGTACCGCGGGCGGGCCCGGTAACGGTAATCCGGCACCGGTAACCGCCGTCAAGGATGCGGGTGAACCCCTGCCAGGCTGGAAAGAGGTCTTTCCTGCTGTCCGGGCGGCGCCGGTTGAGGCGGTGGAGGTCACTCCATTGGATGCTCCGTCCGGCATTCCGCTGCGCACATGGGTGGTGCAGGACGGCCCTGAATGGGAAGGCGAACCGGGGGAGTTTATGATTCCACAGCCGGATCCGCGTCCGGGCGGGAGGAATGCCGGGCGGTGAGCCCGCCTCCCTTGGCTGCTGATTTCACTTTTACGAATAAGTACTGGTAGAGTTTCATGTCGTTGCGGAGGAGGAACTGCGGAATTTTCCGGCAGATTCAACCTCCAAAACTGCCAGCACCTCTAGCTCAATTGGCAGAGCAATTGACTCTTAATCAATGGGTTCCGGGTTCAAGTCCCGGGGGGTGCACAGAGTGGAAATCCCCGCGTCATCCGGTCAGTGGCCGGATGGGGCGGGGTTGCTCGTTCCGGCCGCCAGTCTGCCGGGTCCGCATAGCACCGGTTCGGTCCCGTGCGGAAAAGCTGGTAGAGTAACTTGTCGTTGCCCATCGCCCGGGACTGTCATCCAGTCTGGGAAAAAGCAGCGCTGTATCACCGCCAAGCACCTCTAGCTCAATTGGCAGAGCAATTGACTCTTAATCAATGGGTTCCGGGTTCAAGTCCCGGGGGGTGCACAGCTGGGCCCCGTCCGGAAGGTTGATCCTTCCTGGCGGGGCCTTTTTGCGTTCGGGTCCCGGGGCCGGGAAGTCTGCCGGGCTGCTTCCGCGGCCCCGCCTGCGCGCGTAGCATTCCCGGCAGGGCCGCTGCTTTTCTCCTGCCTCTGCGGCGGCGCGGTAACAGGCCAGAATGGGAGCCCTGATGAGCAACGAAGTCCGCATTGAAAGCCCCGCGAAGGACACCTACGTGCTGCGCAATACCAGCGGAAAGACACTTGAGCAGGTGATGGTGGACATCGCCAGGACGGGTGCCACCTCGCAGGACCTTCCGGCCGGGATGTCACTGGCGGCGGGGGAGGGCGTGGAATTCCACCTGCACCACCATGGCGGATACCATCCGCCGGCCAGTATGCACGTGCGTTGGGACGGCGGGCCGGAGTGGGTGGAAGTACCCGTTCAGTAGGCCAGCCGGAGCTCCGGCGGCGGTGCGCTTGCGGTACATGCGTGAACGGTGGCATAAAACGCTCCGACAGCGGCTAAAACGAACAGCGGCTTAAACAACAGTGTGCACGCTCAGAAGTGAGCGCGCACACTGGAAACTCTGCTGCCGGCGGTCCTTGGGACGGCGGGCCGGGTGCTGTTAGGCGGTTTGCTGCTCCGGGTTCAGCGGCGGAGCCAGCGGTGTATCGAGCGGAACGGGGAGGCCGGGAACGTCCACTGCCATCTGCCAGCGCGGGTTCCCAAGTTCGCGGATGACACTTCTCAGCTGGCTGCGCAGGTCTTCGGAAAGCAGTTCCTCGCCGTCGAGCAGCGTCCGTTCAATGTCGTGCGCCTCCCGCAGCGCCTCGACGCCGGCGGGGGTGATCGAAACCATGTGGCTGCGCTTGTCCAGGTCATTGCGGACACGTGTTACATGGCCGTGGGACTCCAGCCTGGAGAGCGTTTTGCCCATCGTCTGTGCCTGGACCCGGACCAGCTGGGCAAGGTGGGCCTGGGTCATGGGCCCCTGGGAATCCAGGACGCCAAGTGCGATGACGCCTGCATGCGTCACCCCTATACGGACCAGTCGCTCATTCCAGGCATGCTCCACCAGACGGGCAGCGGTTGACAAGAGGCGACCGGTGGGCCAATGCTCCATATCCGGCATAAAACTGAACTCTTCCTTTCGAGTACGGATTCGCCAGGCCAATCGGATAGCCTACAAATCCAGTGTCTAGGATATCCATCCGAAAGCCTGCTGTCGTCCTGTGACACAGCCGATGCGCAATCGATACCGAAGGAGCACCTGTTCAATGCCCAGACTAACCGTTGGTGACATCGCACCTGATTTCACCCTGACGGCGTCCGATTCCTCCGTCGTATCGCTCGCGGACCTGCGTGGCCGCAGCGTCATTGTGTACTTCTATCCGGCAGCGGCAACTCCGGGCTGCACCAAGGAAGCGTGCGACTTCCGGGACAACCTGAACTCCCTGTCCGCCGCCGGGTTTGCAGTGCTGGGAATTTCCCCCGACAAAGTGGAGAAGCTTGCAAAATTCGCTGCGGATGAGGCCCTTACCTTCCCGCTGCTCTCCGACCCTGACCACGCGGTTGCCGAGGCATACGGTGCCTGGGGCGAAAAGAAGAACTACGGCAAGGTGTACGAAGGTCTCATCCGGTCCACCGTGGTGGTGGATCCCGAAGGTCGGATTGCCCTCGCCCAGTACAACGTGCGGGCCACCGGACATGTTGCCAAGCTTCGGCGTGATCTCGGTCTCGACTGAACCTCGGGTACACTAAAGGCTGGCATTTGCCCCGGTCATCCGGGGCAGGCCGCGCGCGAGTGGCGAAATTGGCAGACGCGCTGGATTTAGGTTCCAGTGTCTTCGGACGTGTGGGTTCAAGTCCCTCCTCGCGCACCAGATGAAGGGTCGAGGCATCCTTCCCGGATACGCCGGATCATCTCAGGCACCCCGGTCTTTTGACCGGGGTGCCTTTTCTTGCCAAGGGCCGGCTGCCCGCCCGCTAGGCTTATGTCGCATGTCACCAGAATCACGCGCAGTCCGAAACATCACCGTTCCGACGGAAGAACTTCTCGATGCCCTGGGGCCGCTGCCCGCCGGTATGCGGGCAGGGGTCTGGGATTTGGTCGGTGAGCCCCGCGGGCTGGACTACCCGGAGATCGACGCCGTCGTGACCCCCTACGCGAGCGCCGCTGACTGGCGCTCCGGCGTCGCCCGGGTCCCCAACCTTCAGCTGCTCCAGGCACAGACCACCGGCCACGACGGGCTTCCGGAGCTGGTGGGCAGCGGTACAGCGGTTGCCAGCGCGGCCGGCGTCCACGCAGCGGCGACGGCGGAACTTGCGGTTGGTTTGATGCTCGCCTCCCTCCGCGGCATAGATGCGGCGGTCCGTGACCAGCTGGATGCCCATTGGAATCCGCAGCGCTGCCCCGGACTGGCTGACCGGCGCGTCCTGCTGGTGGGAGTAGGCGGGATCGGCCGGGAGATCGCGGCCCGGCTGGCACCGTTTGAAGTGGAGCTCACCCGCGTGGGCAGCCAGGCACGGGATGAGAATGAAGGGCATGTCCACGGCACCGATGAACTGGTGGAGCTGGCCTCCCGCACCGATGTGCTGGTGCTGATTACGCCGCTGACTGAGCAGACCCGGCACCTGGTGGGCCGGGAGGTGCTGGCTGCCCTTCCGGACGGCGCCTTGGTGGTGAATGTGGCCCGCGGGGCGGTGGTCGACACCGATGCCCTGACCGAAGAAGTGGTATCCGGCAGGCTCAAGGCTGCCCTCGACGTCGTCGACCCGGAGCCGCTGCCCGCGGACCATCCGCTGTGGAAAGCGCGGAACGTTATCCTGACGCCGCATGTGGGCGGGAACTCGGACGCCTTCACGCCCAGGATCCAGGCGTTCCTGCGCCGCCAGGTGCACCGGCTGTCCGATGGGCGCGAGCCGCTTAACCTCGTGCAGCGCGGGCCCTGGGCCTGACCCGGCACGTAGTTTGATCCGGCCCGCGGGAGCGGGCAGGCGCAGGTCCTAGGCGAGCTCCAGGAAGGTGTCCAGGAAGGAATTGAAGTCCTCCTGGTCCGCTTCCTGGAGTACCCGCTGCTGCGCTCCGCCGTTGCCGGGGGACAGCTTCGCCTCGGGCTCAACTCCGAAACGGAAGATCCGCCCGGTGGTGGTACCCACTTCGTAACTGCCCGGTCCAACCTCGTCCGCGTGCGAGAGATTGGTTGTGTTCACCGCCGTCGGAGGTTCAATGCTCTCGAAGGAGCCGGGGGAGAACGGGGCGAAGACGAGTTCCGCAGGCCGCCAGCGGTAGCCCATCACGTAGTAGGTGGAGGAGCCGGGAGCCGGTGTGGCACAGACCAGGTTGTAGTCCCCGTAGTTGGGGATCTGCGAATCGAAGATCCTGCGGAGCAGGGTCTTCAGGGCTTCGCTGGACTGGACATCGGGTGAGCCGGGTTCCGGAGTCATGGTCCCCAGTGTATGGACATGCGCCCCCATTGGGGGGAAGCGATGCGGCGCGAAGGCAAACTTGATGCCGCCGTCCAGGCTGCGTAACCCGGGCGTAACAAGCAGCGGCACGGACCGGCGGATGCGCCCGCGGGGCCGGCTTGGGAATAGGATTTCGGGTATGAGCATGGAGAACACCCCTGACATCAAACCCCGCAGCCGAGTTGTAACCGACGGTATTCACGCGGCCCCTGCACGCGGCATGTTCCGTGCTGTCGGTATGGGGGACGACGACTTCGCCAAGCCGCAGATTGGCATCGCCAGTTCCTGGAACGAAATTACCCCGTGCAACCTGTCCCTGAACCGGCTGGCCCAGGGCGCCAAGGAAGGCGTCCATGCGGGCGGCGGGTTCCCGATGCAGTTCGGCACCATTTCCGTCTCTGACGGTATTTCGATGGGCCACGAAGGTATGCACTTCTCGCTGGTCTCCCGCGAAGTCATCGCCGACTCGGTCGAGACAGTCATGATGGCTGAACGGCTGGACGGCTCCGTCCTGCTGGCAGGCTGTGACAAGTCCCTCCCGGGCATGCTGATGGCAGCAGCCCGCCTGGACCTCTCCAGCGTCTTCCTGTACGCCGGTTCGATCATGCCCGGCTTCGCCAAAATGGAGGACGGCACGGAGCGCGAAGTCACCCTGATTGATGCTTTTGAAGCCGTGGGCGCCTGCGCCGCCGGCAAGATGAGCCTCAAGGACCTGGACACCATTGAACGGGCTATCTGCCCGGGTGAAGGTGCCTGCGGCGGTATGTACACCGCCAACACGATGGCCTGCATCGGTGAGGCCCTGGGTATGTCCCTGCCCGGATCCGCTGCCCCGCCCTCGGCCGACCGCCGGCGCGACGAATTCGCCCGCAAGTCCGGCGAAGCCGTCGTCAACCTGCTGCGCAAGGGCATCACCGCCCGCGACATCATGACCAAAAAGGCGTTCGAAAACGCCATCGCCGTCACCATGGCCTTCGGTGGTTCCACGAACGCCGTCCTGCACCTGCTGGCCATCGCCCGCGAGGCCGAGGTTGACCTGACGCTCGAGGACTTCAACCGCATTGGCGACAAGATCCCGCACCTGGGTGACCTGAAGCCGTTCGGCCGCTATGTGATGTTCGACGTCGACAAGATCGGCGGTGTGCCGGTCATCATGAAGGCCCTGCTCGATGCCGGCCTGCTGCACGGCGACTGCCTCACCGTCACCGGCAAGACCGTCGCGGAAAACCTCGAAGCGATCAACCCGCCGGATCCGGACGGCAAGGTGCTCCGCGCCCTGGACAACCCGATTCACAAGACCGGCGGCATCACCATCCTGCACGGCTCCATGGCCCCGGAAGGCGCCGTCGTGAAGAGCGCCGGGTTCGACGCCGATGTCTTCGAAGGCACCGCCCGCGTGTTCGAACGCGAGCAGGGCGCCCTGGACGCGCTCGACGCCGGAGAGATCCACGCCGGCGACGTCGTCGTCATCCGCTACGAAGGCCCCAAGGGCGGCCCGGGCATGCGCGAGATGCTTGCCATCACCGGTGCAATCAAGGGCGCCGGGCTGGGCAAGGACGTCCTGCTGCTCACCGACGGCCGGTTCTCCGGCGGCACCACCGGCCTGTGCATCGGGCACGTGGCGCCGGAAGCGGTCGACGGCGGTCCCATCGCCTTCGTCAAGGACGGGGACCGGATCCGCGTGGACATCGCCGCCCGCAGCTTCGACCTGCTGGTGGATCCCGAAGAACTCGAAGCCCGCAGGATCGGCTGGGAGCCCCTCCCGGCCAAGTTCACCAAGGGTGTCCTGGCCAAGTACGCCAAGATGGTCAACTCGGCCTCGACGGGCGCTTACTGCGGTTGAAACCCCTCCCCAAGCGTCAGGCGCTGGAGCGCCTGACGCTTGGGGCCCCTAAGGGGTTTCAACCTTATTAAGCCCTGCCGCCTCTAAAGGGCATGCTTCAAAACCCGCTAGTGCGGGGTGGGAATCCTGCCGTCTCTGGAGTTCGGGGTGTCCAGAAGGTGGAACCGCTGTCCATATAATGAGACGGTAAAGCCTCCGGTTGACACTGGAACCGGGGGAGGGGAAGACTGAGCAGTATGCAGATCGTAACCGTCGTCCTTACCAAGCGCGTGGCGTAACAGCCCGACTTGAAAAAGACGTCACGCGCGAACCCCTACGGAGCCAACAGGCACGAGGGGTTTTTTTATTGGCTTCAGAAAGTACAAAGGCCGCACCGGTCCGACCGCCCGGGCAGCCGCCGCATCAGAACAACATGGATATGTATCCGCAAAGGAAGTTTCCGATGAGTAAGGGATCGCCAATCAGCCCGTCGCTGATGGCACAGAAGGCAGGCCCGGCCCGGTCCGTGCATGCCAAGAAACAAGATGCAGCATCCCCTGTAGCGGCCTCGGCTGAAGCTATGGACACGCGTGTCCAAGGTCCGAATAACGTAGTACCTCCCACCGAGATGACCGGTTCGCAGGCCATCGTCCGTTCGCTCGAAGAGCTCGGAGTCGATGACGTCTTCGGCCTCCCCGGCGGCGCCATCCTGCCGACCTATGATCCGCTGATGGATTCAAAGAAGCTGCGGCACATCCTGGTGCGGCACGAGCAGGGCGCCGGCCACGCAGCCGAAGGTTATGCCATGGTCACCGGCCGCGCCGGTGTCTGCATCGCCACCTCCGGCCCGGGCGCCACCAACCTGGTCACCGCCATCGCGGACGCGCACATGGACTCCGTGCCCATGGTTGCCATCACCGGCCAGGTTTCGAGCGCGGTCATCGGCTCGGATGCCTTCCAGGAAGCAGACATCGTCGGCATCACCATGCCGATCACCAAGCATTCCTACCTGGTGACCAACGCGGACGACATTCCCCGCGTCCTGGCCGAGGCCTTCCACATTGCCACCAGCGGCCGCCCCGGCCCCGTCCTGGTGGACATCACCAAGGATGCCCAGCAGGGAAAAACAACCTTCTCCTGGCCGCCGAAGATCGACCTGCCCGGCTACCGCACGGTGGTCCGCGGACACTCCAAGCAGGTGCGGGAAGCTTCCCGGCTGATCGCCGCTGCCCAGCGCCCGGTGTTCTACGTCGGCGGCGGTGTCCTCAAGGCCAACGCCTCGCAGGAACTGCTGGAGCTGGCAGAGACAGTCGGTGCGCCCGTGGTGACCACGCTGATGGCCCGCGGAGTCTTCCCCGATTCCCACCCGCAGCACGTCGGCATGCCCGGTATGCACGGTTCCGTCTCCGCCGTCACCGCACTGCAGCAGTCGGACCTGCTCATCACCCTGGGCGCCCGCTTCGACGACCGCGTCACCGGCGTACTGAGCACCTTTGCTCCCAACGCCAAGGTCATCCACGCGGACATCGACCCCGCGGAAATTTCCAAGAACCGCACGGCCGACGTTCCGATCGTTGGTTCGGTCAAGGAGATCCTTCCCGAACTGACAGACGCCGTCCGCGCCCAGTTCGAGGCCTCCGGCACGCCGGACATTTCCCCGTGGTGGTCAGTGATTTCCCGGCTGCGGGACACCTACCCCACGGGCTGGACCGAGCCCGAAGACGGACACATCGCCCCGCAGCAGGTCATCAAGCGCATCGGTGAACTCACCGGTCCCGAAGGCGTGTACGTGGCCGGTGTGGGCCAGCACCAGATGTGGACCGCACAGTTCATCAACTACGAGCGTCCCCGCGCGTGGCTGAACTCCGGCGGCCTGGGCACCATGGGCTACTCCGTGCCCGCCGCCATGGGCGCCAAGGTCGGCAACCCGGACCGTGTGGTCTGGGCGATCGACGGCGACGGCTGCTTCCAGATGACCAACCAGGAACTGGCCACCTGCCTGATCAACAACATCCCGATCAAGGTTGCCATTATCAACAACTCCTCGCTGGGCATGGTGCGGCAGTGGCAGACCCTGTTCTACAACTCGCGCTACTCCAACACGGACCTGAATACCGGACACGACACCGTCCGGGTGCCGGACTTCGTCAAGCTGGCTGATGCCTACGGCTGCGTGGGCCTGCGCTGCGAACGCGAAGAGGACATCGACGCCACCATCAAGCAGGCGCTGGAAATCAACGACCGCCCCGTGGTCATTGACTTCGTGGTCAGCCGCGACTCCATGGTGTGGCCGATGGTCCCGACCGGGGTCAGCAACGACCTCATCCAGATTGCCCGCAACATGACGCCCACCTGGGAAGAGGAGGAGTAGGGACATGGCACGCCACACCCTTTCCGTACTGGTCGAAGACGTCCCCGGTGTCCTGACCCGGGTTGCGTCCCTGTTCGCCCGCCGGGCGTTCAACATCAATTCTTTGGCTGTCGGACCTTCGGAGGTTGCCGGGCTGTCCCGCATCACCGTGGTCGTCGAGGCCGAGGGGGATCTGCTCGAGCAGGTCACCAAACAACTGAACAAGCTCGTCAACGTCATCAAAATCGTCGAGCTGGTTCCCGAGTCTTCCGTGCAACGCGACCACATCTTGGTCAAGGTTCGCGCGGATGCCGCAACCCGGCTGCAGGTAACCCAGGCAGCCGAGCTGTTCCGTGCTTCAGTGGTAGATGTGTCCACCGACTCCCTGATCGTTGAAGCAACTGGCACCGCCGATAAGCTCAATGCACTGCTTTCAGTGCTGGAGCCCTTTGGCATCCGCGAAATTGTTCAATCCGGAACCCTGGCCGTTGCCCGCGGCGCGAAGTCGATGAGCGACCGCGCGCTGCGCAGCGCCTAGGTTCCACCAAAACCTTTATCCAAGAACCCAAACAGGAGATATTGAAGTGACTGACATGTATTACGACGACGACGCCGACCTGTCGATCATCCAGGGACGCAAAGTCGCCGTCATCGGCTACGGCAGCCAGGGCCACGCACACGCCCTCAGCCTGCGCGATTCCGGTGTTGATGTCCGCGTTGGCCTCAAGGAAGGCTCCAAGTCCCGCGCCAAGGCCGAGGCCGAGGGCCTGCGCGTCCTCAGCGTCGCCGAGGCCGTAGCCGAAGCCGACCTGATCATGGTGCTGACGCCGGACCAGGTCCAGCGCTTCGTTTACGCGGAGGAGATCGCACCGAACCTGAAGTCCGGTGACGCACTGTTCTTCGGCCACGGTTTCAACATCCGCTACGGCTACATCCAGCCGCCGGCCGACGTCGACGTTGCCCTCGTGGCACCGAAGGGCCCGGGCCACATCGTCCGCCGCGAATTCGAAGCCGGCCGCGGTGTTCCCGACCTGATCGCCGTGGAGCAGGATGCTTCGGGCAAGGCCAAGGACCTGGCGCTTTCCTACGCCAAGGCCATCGGCGGCACCCGTGCAGGCGTCATCGAGACCACCTTCACCGAAGAGACCGAAACCGATCTCTTCGGCGAGCAGGCTGTCCTCTGCGGCGGCGCTTCGCAGTTGATCCAGTACGGCTTCGAAACCCTGACCGAAGCCGGCTACAAGCCGGAGGTCGCGTACTTCGAGGTCCTGCACGAGCTGAAGCTGATCGTCGACCTGATGGTTGAGGGCGGCATCGCCAAGCAGCGCTGGAGCGTTTCCGACACCGCCGAGTACGGCGACTACGTCTCCGGCCCGCGCGTCATCACCCCCGAGGTGAAGGAAAACATGAAGGCTGTCCTCGCCGACATCCAGAACGGTGCCTTCGCCAAGCGCTTCATCGATGACCAGGACGCCGGCGCTCCGGAGTTCAAGGAACTGCGCCAGAAGGGTGAAGACCACCCGATCGAGGCCACCGGCCGCGAGCTGCGCAAGCTCTTCTCCTGGATCAAGTCCGACGACGATTACACCGAAGGTTCCGTCGCACGCTAGTCACCTGAGTAACAAAGACGCGGATTCCCCGTGTCAATAAGCGGCACGCTAGGCTTAAAAAGCAAGCCGTTTCGGTAAGGAGGCCGGGCCCGGCAACGGGTCCGGCCTCCGGCGTGAATACCCAAACCACATCGACACACAGCTAAAGAGGTCATCGGTGACTGCCACCAAACCAGTAGTACTCCTTGCGGAGGAACTTTCGCCTGCCACGGTTGAGGCCCTCGGCCCCGATTTCGAGATTCGCCAGACCGACGGAGCAGACCGTACCCAGCTGCTGTCCGCCATCAAAGACGTTGACGCCATCCTGGTGCGCTCCGCCACCCAGGTCGACGCCGAAGCTATTGCCGCCGCCAAGAACCTGAAGGTCATTGCCCGCGCGGGCGTGGGCCTGGACAACGTGGACATCCGGTCAGCGACCCAGGCCGGCGTGATGGTGGTTAACGCGCCGACGTCGAACATCATCTCCGCTGCGGAGCTGACCGTTGGCCACATCCTTTCCCTGGCCCGCCACATCCCGCAGGCCTCCGCCGCGCTCAAGGGCGGCGAGTGGAAGCGCTCCAAATACACCGGCACCGAGCTCTTCGAGAAGAAGATCGGCATCATCGGCCTGGGCCGCATCGGCGCCCTGGTGGCAGCCCGAGTGCAGGGCTTCGGCACCGAGGTGCTGGCCTATGATCCGTACATCACCTCGGCCCGCGCGGCCCAGCTGAACGTCAAGCTGGTCACCCTGGATGAGCTCCTGGAACAGTCGGACTTCGTCACCATCCACATGCCCAAGACTCCGGAAACCCTGGGCATGCTTGGCGCCGACGCGTTCGAGAAGATGAAGGACACCGCCTACGTGGTGAACGTGGCCCGCGGCGGCCTCTTGGATGAGGAAGCCCTCTACACGGCCCTGACCGAAGGCAAGATCGCCGGCGCCGGCGTGGACGTCTTCGTCAAGGAACCGAGCACCGATCTGCCGTTTATGTCCCTGGACAACGTCATCGTCACCCCGCACCTGGGTGCATCCACCGACGAAGCGCAGGAGAAGGCCGGCATTTCCGTGGCCAAGTCCGTGCGCCTGGCCCTGGCCGGTGAGCTGGTCCCCGACGCCGTGAACGTCGCCGGCGGTGTGATCGCCGAGGACGTCCGCCCGGGCATTCCGCTGATCGAAAAGCTGGGACGGATCTTCACCGCCCTGGCCCACGACTCCATGACCGCCATCGACATCGAGGTGGCCGGCGAGATCGCGTCCCTGGACGTCAAGGCACTGGAACTGGCCGCACTGAAGGGCATCTTCACCGACATCGTCTCCGAGCAGGTGTCCTACGTGAACGCTCCCGTGCTCGCTGAGCAGCGCGGCATCGCCGTGCGGCTGATCACCACGCCCGACGTGGACGACTACCGCAACCTGCTGACCATCCGCGGCGCCCTCTCCGACGGCACGCAGCTGGAGGTGGCCGGCACCCTGACCGGGCCGAAGCAGATCCAGAAGCTGGTGGGCGTCAACGGCTACGACCTGGAAATCCCCATCAGCGAACACCTGCTGGTGCTGATCTACCAGGACCGTCCCGGCGTCATCGGCTCCCTCGGCCAGGTGCTGGGCGAAAAGGACATCAACATTGCCGGTATGCAGGTGGCCCGGAACTCCGAAGGCGGCCAGGCGCTGTCCCTGCTGACCGTGGATTCCTCGGTGCCGCAGGACGTCCTGGAAACCCTCCGCGACGCCATCGGTGCCTCCGTGGCCCGCGAAGTGGATCTGCAGGACTAATTCCGCAGAGTTTGTCAGGATGAGGCCGGTCCCGTTGGGGCCGGCCTCATCTGCGTCTACGGCAGCAGGGCTCGCTGACCCGTCTCCACCCGCAGTACGACGGCGCGTCCCGCCGGTTCATGCCGGAATCCGACGCGCCGGGCGGGCGCCACAACGGAGACTGGAAGCATGAGTGCAGATCTTCCGCTTCTGAGCGCCCACAACCTGAGAAAAACCTACGGCAGCACGACCGCGCTGAACGGCGTATCCGTTGGCATCCGCGCCGGTGAGTCGGTGGCGGTGATGGGCGCGTCCGGATCCGGCAAAACAACCCTGCTGCACTGCCTCGCCGGAATCGTGCAGCCGGACAGCGGGACGGTGCTGCTGCAGCTTCCCGGGACGCGGACGGACATTTCGTCCCTGAACGACGCCGGGCGTTCGCTCCTGCGCCGCCGGGACTTCGGTTTTGTGTTCCAGCAGGGGCTGTTGATTCCGGAGCTGACCGCAGGGGAGAACGTAGCCATGCCCCTGATGCTGAACGGAGTCCGGCGGGCCGCTGCCGAAGCCTCGGCGGCGCAGTGGCTGGCCCGGCTGGGACTGGCAGGGATGGAACAGCGCCGGATCGGCGAGCTCTCCGGCGGCCAGGCGCAGCGGGTTGCCATCGCCCGGGCCCAGGTCACCGGCGCCCAGGTCCTGTTCGCCGATGAGCCCACCGGTGCCCTGGATTCCCGTACCTCCGCCGAGGTGATGCAGGTGCTGCTGGAATCCACGGTTCACACCGGCAAGACGCTGGTTGTCGTCACCCATGACCCCTCGGTTGCGGCGTGGTGCAGCCGGACCATCACGCTGGCGGACGGAACCACAGCGGACGGGACCATAGGGGACGGCTCCGCGCAGGTGCGGGGCGGTGCCCGGTGAACCGCGCCGTCGAACCCGCACCCGGCGTCATCGGGAACCGTCCCCTCCGGGCCGGCGGGGCGGTGCCCTTCCGCGTCGCCTGGCTGCTGGCCAGGCCCCGGTCCGCCGGGAGGTCTGCTGCCCTGCTTCCGGTGGCTGCGTTCGCCGTCGTCACCACTTTGCTGCTCACCGTCCTGGCCGGCGCACTGACCTTCCTGACCTGGACGACTGAGCTGGCCGGCCTTTACCAGCTGCTGGCCGCACTGGCCCTGGTCCTGCTCCTGGTGCCGCTGCTGACACTGGGTGCCTCCGCCGCCCGGCTGTCTGCGCGGCGCCGAGACGCGAACCTTTCCACCCTCCGGCTGCTGGGTGCCACCTCGGGAACAGTGGCCCTGGTCAGCATCCTGGAGTCAGCGGCACTGGCCCTCGCCGGATCGCTGGCGGGCCTGGGCGGATACCTGCTGCTCGGCCCCCTGGTGCAGCTGATTCCGTTTGACGGTGCGCCGCTTGGATCCGCGTACTGGCTGAACCCGCTGGTGGCCGCGGCCGTGCCCGCCGCCGTCGTCCTGCTGGCAGCCGCCAGTGCCGCAGCGGGACTGCGCCGTGTGGTGCTGACCCCGCTGGGTGTTCGGATGCGGACCCAGCCGCAGAAAGCACACTGGCTCCGGGGACTCACCGGCCTGCTGGTCATCGGAACGGTCTTCATCCTGATCCAGACGCCGTTCGCGGACGCAGCGGCCGCCACTGTGGTGATTCTGGGCGGATTCGCCGCCGGCTGGGCCGTCCTGAACCTGGCCGGCCCGTGGGTGATCGCCGTCGCCGCCCGCCGGCGGCTGCGCCGGGCGGAGTCACCGGCGCAGCTGCTCACCGCCCGGACCATCCTGGATGCGCCCAAGGCAGCGTGGCGCCAGGTCAGCGGGGTGGCGATGGTGAGCTTCGTAGCCGTCTTCGGCGGCACCGGGGTGGCTCTCGCCGACGGGGCCGGGGGTGCAGGACCGGAGGATTTCCTGCTGCAGGACATCCGCACCGGGATCCTGATCACCGTGATCACCGGTTTCCTGATGGTCGCCTGCTCCGCGGCCATCAACTCGGCGGCCGGCATCCTGGACCGGGCGGACCTGTACGTCAGCCTTGACCGGATGGGAATGCCGTCCCAGGTGATCGACCAGGCACGGACCCAGGCAGTGATGGGACCGCTGCTGACAGTCAGCCTGCTCTCCTCGGCGTCCGCAGCCGTGCTGGTCTTCCCGCTGGCCGGCCTGGCCCTGGTCCTCGCGCCGCTCTCGGTGGCCGTGATCGCTGCCTCTTTGGCAGTGGGGGTCCTGCTGGTCCGCGGCGGGCTGCGGGCAACCCGCCCGGTGCTGGACGGCGTGCTTGCCGGCCCGGCCGGTGCCGGCTGCTGAGTGCCCGGGAGAACGCAAAGCGACAACCGGCGGGCAAACAGGGTAATTTTCTAGTGTGACTTCAACCGACTCCAAGACCCCGTTCTACATCACCACTGCCATCTCCTATCCCAACGGCGTGCCGCATATCGGCCATGCGTGGGAAGCGATCGCCACCGACGCGATGGCCCGCTTCAAGCGGCTGGACGGATACGACGTCTTCTTTATGACCGGCACCGACGAGCACGGTCAGAAGATGCAGCAGTCAGCGGACAAGGAAGGCATCCCCGCCAAGGAACTGGCGGACCGCAACTCCGCCGCGTTCCGGAAGATGAACGATGACCTGGGCACCTCCTATGACCGGTTCATCCGCACCACGGACGCAGACCACGTTGCCGCGGCGCAGGCCATCTGGAAGCGGATGGAAGAGAACGGCGATATCTACCTCTCCAAGTACGCCGGCTGGTACTCCGTGCGGGATGAGGCGTATTACGGCGAAGATGAAACCGAGCTCCGCGAGGACGGCATCCGCTACTCCAAGACAACGGACACCGAACTGACCTGGACGGAGGAGGAGAGCTACTTCTTCCGGCTGTCCAACTACCAGGAGAAGCTCCTGGCCCTGTACGAGGAGCAGCCGGACTTCGCCGCGCCGCGTTCCCGGTTCAATGAGGTGATCAGCTTCGTCAAGGGCGGGCTGGAGGATCTCTCGATTTCCCGGACCACCTTCGACTGGGGCGTTCCGGTGCCCGGCAACCCGGACCACGTGATGTACGTGTGGGTGGACGCACTGACCAACTACCTGACCGGCGTCGGCTTCCCGGACGTCGACTCGGAGGCCTTTAAGAAGTACTGGCCGGCGGACGTGCACGTGATCGGCAAAGACATCTCCCGCTTCCATGCGATTTTCTGGCCGGCCTTCCTGATGTCCGCCGGACTGCCCCTGCCCAAGCGCGTGATGATCCACGGCTTCCTGCATAACAAGGGCGTGAAGATGTCCAAGTCGCTGGGCAACGTGGTGGCGCCCGGGGACTGGGTGGAACAGTACGGACTCGATGCCGTGCGCTTCTTCCTGCTGCGTGAGGTGCCGTTCGGCGCTGACGGCTCCTACAGCCACGAAGCCATCGTCGGCCGGATGAACGCGGACCTGGCCAACAACCTGGGCAACCTGGCCCAGCGGTCCCTGTCCATGGTGGCGAAGAACTGCGGCGCAGCCGTCCCGGAACCGGGGGAGTTCACACCCGAGGATGAGGCTCTGCTCTCCGCCGCGCGCGGCCTGCTTGAGGTTTCCCGCGAGGCCTACGACGTGCAGGACTTCCACCGGGCACTCGAAGCGGCCTGGGCGGTGCTGGGGGACACCAACGCCTACTTCGCCGAGCAGGCGCCGTGGGTGCTTCGCAAGACCGACACCGCGCGGATGAACACGGTGCTCTACGTCACGCTGGAGGTGCTGCGGATCGTGGCGATCCTGGCGCAGCCGGTGATGCCCGCCAGCACCGGGAAGCTGCTTGACCTGCTCGGCCAGGCCGACGGCGGGGCCCGGACCTTCGCGGCGCTCGGCACCGCGCTGGTCCCCGGCACCCCGCTGCCGGCTCCGGCACCGATCTTCCCCAAGTACGAGGAACCGGCGGAGTAATCTGCCGCCGGCACTGCAGCAACTGACACAACAGAAGGTGGCCGGAGATCCGGCCACCTTCTGTTGTGTCTCATGTGGAATCCGGCGGAGTGCCGGCCTAGGTCAGGAAGCGTGCCGGCGCGGTGTCTTCCATGACCTTGGCGACGGCGTCCTGCTGCTCCCGGGCCGTGCCCAGCAGCTCCCGGATCCGCGGGGCATGGAACCGGTGGTCGTGGGCGGAGAGGACCAGCAGCGTCTGCCAGAGACACTCCTTGGCCCGCACAATCGCCTGGAGCGTTTCGAGTTCGAGCTGGCCGGTGGTTCCGGAACCGGTGCTCAGCGGGTTGACCGGACCGGCGCGCCCCACCAGGGCCCCCACCCAGGCCAGGGCCGTCTTGATCCGGCTCCGCTGGTAGCCGAGTGCCAGGATCAGGGTCTCGAGCTCGTCCCGCTCATCGGAGATCTGTTCCGTGAGGCTGGCGAATACGCCCTCGTGTTCGGTGCCTTCCCAGGTCCTGCGCGCTGCCTTGAAGAGCCGTACGCCGGACTCCGCACCCAGCAGATGGTCATCCAAGTAGGCGGCCAGCGACTCGTGGCGCGGGGTCCTGCCGGACTCAGTCTGGGGCATGGCGGGCTCCTTCATCGTTCCGGGGCGGCAGGCAAGACCTGCCGCAAACGCTCAGTCTGCTTTGTATCTTCGCAGATCGCCGAGCAGTTGCGCGAGGTATCCGTCCAGCCGGCGGATACCCCGCGCACCGGGAAGCAACTCCGGATCAGTCCGCTGCCAGTCCCGCCACCGGAGACAGCCGGGCAGCCCTGCGGGCCGGAAGCAGCGAGGCCACCAGGCCTGCTGCCAGGGCGACGGCGAGGACGCCGCCCAGCTGGGCCCAGGGGAGGGCCGGCGTGACGGCGGCGAAGGAACCCAGGGCGGACTGTGCGCCCAGCCAGCCGTACAGTGCCCCGAGCACGCAGCCGAACAGGGCTGCCACTCCCGCGATCAGCACCGCCTCCAGCGCCAGCATGCCGCGCAGCTGGCCCCGGGTGAGCCCCAGCGCACGCAGCAGGGAGGACTCCCGGGTGCGTTCCAGGACGGACAGGGAGAGCGTGTTCGCCACGCCGACCAGCGCGATCACGACGGCGACTCCCAACAGCCCGGTCACCACCATCAGCAGCACATCGATGACCTGCTCGTATGCCGCGCGTTCAATCGAGGAGCCGGAGATTTGGTAGTCCTCCACGCCGATGGCCGCGGCCAGTTCCGACTGAAGGTCCATCAGCTCGTTGGTCCCCAGGCCGTCAGCAACTGAGAGCCAGAGCATGGGCTCAGGCGCATAGCCGCCCGCCTCCGGCATGGCGGGCAGCCCGCCCAGCGTCCTGGCTGTCTCTGCCGAGACCAGCGCGGGGAAGAAGGCGCTGCCGGAGGTTCTAACCTTCAGCTCGGTGTCGCCGGAGGCTCCCCGGACAGTAACGGTCTTGGCTTCGGTGCCCTGCGGCATGATGATCACGCCGTCCTCCGGAATCAGGGACTGGTCCTGGAGGACGGAGGCCCCGGCGGGATCGAGCGCATAAACAGCGATCTCGCCGTCGTTGCCCCCGGCCATTCCGGCGACGGGCATCAGCACAGCGTTGTCCACGCCCTGCACTGACCGTGCTGCGTCGGTGTCTCCGGCGTCCAGCGGACTTCCATCCAGCAGGGCGCCCCGGACGCTGACGTCTACGGGAAATTCACTGGACAGCGCTGAATCGAAAGCGGTGCGTGCAGTGGCCGCTCCGGTCATCATCATGGCGACCAGGGTCACGCCGATCAGCAGGGCCGACGACGTCGCGGACGTGCGCTGCGGATTGCGGACGGCGTTGACTGCGGCAAGCTTGCCCGGGACACCGAGCGGGGCGGCCAGGGCACCGACGGCGCGGACCAGCGGCGGAACGAACAGGGTGGAGCACATCAGCACACCGATGAAGCTCAGCAGACCGCCGGGGAGGGCGATCAGCAGGTCTCCGCGCACGGCACCCAGGATCAGCAGGGCACTGCCGCCCGCGGCCAGCACCAGGCCGGCGGTGAGCCGGACCCGGCCCTTGCGGGTACCGGCACGGACGTCCTCGGCCGGACGCAGGGCGGCCAGCGGGGCCACACTGGTGGCAGCGCGGGCCGGAACCAGCGCGGCCAGGACCGTGAGCAGGATGCCGGCGGACATGCCTGCCACCACCGACCAGGGGGTGACGGCCATGGTGGCGAATCCGCTGGTGGGCTGCGTCTGGAGGTAGGCAACGATTGCGGCGACCAGACCTATCGCAGCCAGCACACCGGCAACAGACGCCACAATGCCGACCAGGAGCGCCTCAACAAGGACGGAGCGGCGGATCTGGGACCGGGCTGCGCCGATGCAGCGCAGCAGGGCAAGTTCCCGCGTCCGCTGTGCCACAAGCACCGAGAAGGTATTGGAAACCACCAGGGCACAGACCAGCAGGGCGACGGCGGCGAACGCCAGCAGGATGACGGTCAGGGCGTCCTCGCCGCCGGTCAGGGATGCGACAAGTTCCGTGGTCTGTTCCTCCACGGTCCGTACGGTGACCGCGGAGAAGCCGGCAGCCGCCAGATCCTGCTGGAGCGCAGCCTGGACCTCCTGCAGTGAGGCTCCGTCCGCGAGGGAAAGCTGGATGCTGTCAAAACCGTAGGCGGGATCGGCATACAGGGCGGCCGCCGCATCCACTGTGTAGAGCTGGGCAGCGCCCATCATGCCGGGATCCGCGGAAGTTTCCACCAGCGCGCTGACCCGCAGTTCCGCCGGCGGCACGTCAGTGGTGGGGTCCTGGGACGCGACGGGCAGCATCGAGCCCAGGGAAAGGCCCCTTCGCTCCGCCGTGGTCTGGTCTACGGCGATCTCCGTGCCCGTGGCGGGCAGGGTGCCCTGAACCACGTCGACCGGCATCAGCGACTTGTCGGTCGGAATGTTCCTCAGTTCGGCGAATGCGGTGCTTCCGCTGCCGCCGATGGTGACGTAACTGGTCCGGACTGCATAGGCATCGGTGACGCCGTTCACACCTCGGGCCAGGCTGGCGGTCTCCTCGGTGAGGACCGCCAGGCTCTGGGACTCGTCGTCGTATCCCGCTGACACCACCAGGTCCGCGTTCCGGAAACTCTGCCCCACACTCTGCGTCAGCGACGCCTTGGAGGAGGAATTGATGATCAGCGTCGCGGTCAGGAAACCGACGGCGATCAGAACCGCGACGCCGACGGCGATGAAGCGCCGCGCATTCAGGCGCACCTGCGCCAGGGCTACCTGCAGCACGTCAGGCACCCAGCTTCGTCAGGGCCGAAAGAACCGATTCAGGGGTGGGCTTTGACAGCTCGCCGACGAGTTCGCCGTCGTTCATCAAAACGACGCGGTCGGCGTAGGAGGCCGCGACCGGATCGTGGGTGACCATGATGATGCTCTGGCCCATCTCCCGGGTGGAGCGCCGCAGCAGTGAGAGCACCTCGGCACCGGAGCGGGAGTCGAGGTTGCCGGTGGGTTCGTCGCCGAAGACAACGTGCGGGCGGGTCAGCAGCGCACGGGCCACCGCCACGCGCTGCTGCTGGCCGCCGGAGAGTTCATGCGGGCGGTGCAGGAGGCGCCCTTCCAGGCCGAGCGTGCGGGTGATCTCGGCCAGCCACTGCTTGTCCACCTTCCCGTTGGCCAGGGCGACGGGAAGGGTAATGTTCTGTTCCGCGGTCAGCGTGGGGACGAGGTTGAAGGACTGGAACACGAATCCGACGCTGTCGCGGCGTAGCCGGGTGACGTCTGCGTCATTCAGTCCGGTGATCTCCGTACCGCCGATCCAGATCTGTCCGGAGTCCGCCGAATCCAGCCCGGCCAGGCAGTGCATGAGGGTGGACTTGCCGGAACCGGAGGGGCCCATGATGGCGGTGAAGGAGCCGGACTCAAAGCTGACGTCCACGCTGCGCAGGGCGTGGACAGTGGTGTCGCCTTTTCCGTAGGTCTTGTTCAGTGCCTGTGCCGCCGCGGCAGCCGTGGTGCTGCCGGGCCCGGGCACAGGGTTTTGCTCAGTAAGGGTTGTCATACCCCCAACGCTATTTCGCCGGCCGGTGCCGGCACATCGGAGGGTGGAGGGGGATTACCGTCCACCGGGTCATACCGTGGGTGGAAGCGGGCCTGCCAGCTGGTAGGACTCCAGCAGCAGCTGCTGCAGTTCTGTCTCCTCCACCGCAGCGAGCCGGACCAGCACCAGCAGGGGTGAGCGGTCATGATGCGGGGTCCAGAAGAACTTCTGCGGATCCGTGCCGGCCAGGGCCTCGCGTTCCTCCGATTTCACCGTAAGAACGCCGTCCTCCCACATGCGGGCCATCAGCGTGCGGGCAAACCAGGCCGGCTGCTGCCAGCTCAGCCGTTCGGTAACCCCGGGCAGCGCCAGGCAGATGGAACGGACGTCGTCCTGAGTGGACACAACAGGCCCCTCTCCGCACGGCAGCTTCGCGCTATGGGGCGACGATACCGGTTTCGTAGGCGATGACAACCGCCTGCACCCGGTCCCGGGCGCCGAGCTTGGCAAGTATGTGGCCGACGTGGGTCTTGACCGTGGCCTCGGACAGGAACAGCGTCGCCGCGATCTCCGGATTGGACAGGCCGCCGGCAATCAGTGTGAACACTTCGCGCTCGCGGGGCGTCAGGGTCTCCACGCTGGCAGCGTGCCGGCTGACCTCGGGAGTTGGTTCGCGCAGCAGGGGAGCCACATGGTCCAGCAGCCTCCGCGTGGTGGAGGGAGCAATCACGGCATCCCCGCGGTGAACGGTCCGGATCGCGTCCAGCAGTTCCTCGGGCGGCGCGTCCTTGAGCAGGAAACCGCTGGCTCCGGCGCGGATGGCGGAGAGCGCATATTCGTCCAGGTCGAAGGTGGTCAGGACAACCACCCGGATTCCAGCGTCCGTTGAGCCTTCCGGCTGCCCCGCTGCCCGCTCAAGGATCTTGGCGGTGGCCTCAATCCCGTCCATACCGGGCATCCGTACGTCCATCAGGACGACGTCGGCAGGAACCGAGGAGAGGACCCGGACGGCTTCGGCGCCGTTGCCGGCTTCCGCCACGACAGTCAGGTCCGGCTGCGAGTTGATGAGCATCTTGAAGCCGCCGCGGACCAGCTGCTGGTCATCGACCAGGGCTACGCGGATCGGTTCCTGGCTGGCTTCGCCGCCGGCAGGATGGGGGGACAGGGCGCCGGTCATGCTTAGGCCTCCGTATAGGGAATGAAGGCGGCCACGCGGAATCCTCCGCCGGCCGCGGGTGCAGCAATAAGGCTTCCATCGTAAAGGGCCACGCGTTCGGTCATGCCCTTGATGCCCTGGCCGTGGCTGCCCGCGGTGTTCCCCGCGCCGCCGGGGGTCGCGGCATCCGCCGCAGCTCCCCGGCCGTCGTCGCGCACCTGGATTTCCAGGCCCCGGGGCGTCCATTGGAGGTCCACCTCGGCGTGCGTCTGGGGGCCGGCGTGTTTGAGCACGTTGGTCAGTGACTCCTGGACCACCCGGTAGGCCGTGAGTTCCGCACCGGCGGGCAGTGGACGGCGCATCATCCCGGTTCGGTTCACCCGTACTTCCAGACCGGCGCGCTGCACGGCGTCCACCAGGGAATCGATGTCGTCAAGGGTGGGCAGGGGGCGGGTCGAGGCCAGCTCGTCGCCGCGGAGGACCCCCAGCAGCCGGCGCATTTCGCGCAGTGACCCCCGGCCGGTTTCGGCGATGGTGCCCAGGGTCTTCGCGGCAATCTCCGGATCCTGGGCGCTCGCATACCGGGCGCCGTCGGCCTGCGTAATGATGACGGAGAGCGAGTGCGCCACGATGTCGTGCATTTCGCGGGCAATGTGGGTGCGTTCATCGGCAGCGGCCAGATCGCGTTCCTGCTGGCGTTCCACCTCCAGGCGGCGGGCATGGTCCTTCAGGGCCTGCATGGCCAGGCGCCGGGTGCGGGCCAGATCGCCAAACGTCCAGGCCACCAGCACCACCGCGTCAACGGCGATCACGGAGATTACGAAGATCACCAGCTGACCGGGGAAAAACTGCGGGGTGCCGGCAACCATCTGCACCGAGGGGATGATCAGATACCGCAGGATGAGCAGGACCCCGCCGACCAGGGCCAGGGCCAGCCCGCTGAGGCTGGCCCAGCGCGGGGCATGGGCGGCCAGGGAATAGACGGTGCCCAGAACCAGGACGTAGGCCGGCAACCCGGTGTCCGGAACCAGGACCAGCGACAACAGGCACGCCGAGGCCTGGATCGCAGCGGCTGTCACCGGCCGGGACCGGCTCCAGGCCAGCGGCAGGCAGAGCGCGCAGGAGAGGAGGAACTCGACCACTGATCCGGTGAACAGCAAAAACGGGACTGCGAAGATCAAAGTGACGCCGAGGGCCTGCGCGAGGTCCACCTTGCCGGGGTTGGCCTGGACCCAGGCATAGATTCGTCGGTGCAGGAGCATGGAAAACAACTCTAGGGCCCGGCGGTGGAGGGGCGCGTCATGCCGTGGTCTGAACCTTCGGGCCCGCCGCGGACCGCGCCGGCACCCGAGGCGCTGATGCTCCGTTGTGATGTCTCAGTATGTGATACGTGTTGACCGCTATATGGACAGTCTTCCTAGAATTGGCCCATGAATGAAGCAGCGTCGAACGTTATCTCCCTGGCCGTCATCCCCGGCGACGGCATCGGTCCCGAAGTCACGGCAGAAGCCGTCAAGGTACTGACGGCGGTGACGCAGGGCAGCCCGGCCCGCTTCGACCTCACGGAATACTCCCTGGGCGCAGAGCACTGGCTCCGGACCGGTGAAACCCTTCCGGAAGAAACCCTGGAGTCGCTCAAGGGGCACGACGCCATCCTCTTTGGCGCTGTCGGCGCCGCACCGGGGGACACCACCATGCCCTCGGGCCTGATCGAGCGCGAACTGCTGCTCAAGCTGCGCTTCAGCCTGGACCACTTTGTGAACCTGCGGCCGTCCAAGCTCTTTCCCGGCGTTGCCAGCCCGCTGGCCAATCCCGGCGAGATCGACTTCATCGTCGTCCGCGAGGGCACGGAAGGTCCGTACGTCGGCAACGGCGGATCTCTGCGCACCGGGACCCCGCATGAAATCGCCACCGAGGTTTCGCTCAACACGGCCCACGGCGTCGAGCGCGTGGTCCGGGACGCCTTCCGCCGGGCCAATGACCGGCCGCGCAGGAAACTGACCCTGGTGCACAAGCACAACGTCCTGGTTTACGCCGGCAAGCTGTGGAAGCGGACCGTGGACGCCGTCGCCCCCGAGTTCCCGGACGTCACGGTGGATTACCTCCACGTTGACGCCGCGACCATCTTCCTGACCACGGACCCCTCCCGGTTCGACGTCATTGTCACTGACAACCTGTTTGGCGACATCCTCACCGACCTCGCTGCTGCGGTCACCGGCGGGATCGGGCTGGCAGCCTCCGGCAACATCAACATGGAAGGCACCTTCCCCTCGATGTTCGAGCCGGTCCACGGCTCAGCCCCGGACATTGCCGGCCAGCAGATTGCCGACCCGACGGCGGCGATCCTCTCCGCGGCGCTGCTGCTGCACCACCTCGGTTTCCACTCCGAAGCGGAACGCGTGGAACAGGCTGTGGAAGCCGACGTCGCAGGCCGCACCGCACACACACGCAAAACGGCGGAAATCGGCGATGCGATCGCCGCGGCAGTGTCATAAGCTCAACAGTGACCCAATCAATCGGCAAAGAGAACGGCTTCCCCGTTCACCGTGGAGGAATAATGTCTGTCAGCGCTCTGGAGTTCACCCAGAAGCTATCCGCCCAGCGCAAGTCCGAGGAGGAACGCGCAAGGATTCTCGCGGATCCGGGATTCGGAAACCACTTCACGGACCACACCGCCGTCATTGATTACCGGGTCGGCGAAAACGGCGAAGGCCAGTGGCAGGACGCCCGAGTCGAGCCCTACGGGCCGATCGCCATGGACCCGGCAGCTGCGGTGCTGCACTACGGCCAGGAGATCTTCGAAGGCCTCAAGGCCTACCGCCACCAGGACGGGTCCATCTGGACCTTCCGCCCGGAAGCGAACGCCGCCCGCCTCAACACCTCGGCCCGCCGCCTGGCCCTGCCGGAACTGCCGGAGGAACTGTTCCTCGAATCCCTGAGCCAGCTCGTCGCCGTCGACCGGGACTGGGTTCCCACCGGTGACGGCGAATCCCTATACCTGCGCCCGTTCATGATCGCCACCGAACCGTTCCTCGGTGTGCGTCCGGCCCGGGAAGTGTCCTACCGTGTCATCGCCTCACCGGCCGGCAACTACTTCGGCGGCGAACTCAGGCCCGTGTCCATCTGGCTTTCCACGAAATACGCCCGGGCCGGCCGCGGCGGAACCGGCGAAGCCAAGTGCGGCGGCAACTACGCCGCATCGCTGATCGCACAGATGGAAGGCGAAGCCAACGGCTGCAAGCAGGTGTTGTTCCTGGACGAGTTCAATGACAACGCTGTGGAAGAACTCGGCGGGATGAACGTGTTCTTCGTCTTCAAGGACGGGCGGCTCGTGACACCGGCACTGTCCGGCACCATCCTGCACGGGGTGACACGCAATTCCGTGCTCCAGCTGGGACGCGACCGCGGACTGCAGGTTGAAGAACGCAAGATCACCCTGGACGAATGGCGCGACGGCGTTGCCTCCGGCGACATCACCGAGGTTTTCGCCTGCGGCACCGCAGCGGTAATCACCCCGGTCGGCGAGCTGAAGTCGGAGACCGAGACCATCGGTTCCCCGGAAGCTGCGGCAGGGGAAATCACCATGTCGATCCGCCGGGAACTCCTGGGAATCCAGACCGGAGCCGTGGAGGACACCCGCGGCTGGCTGACCCGGCTGGCGTAACCGGAGATGACTGAATCGGCACAGCCGGCACCGGAACAGCTGGTGCGCAGTTCCCCGCTCGCCCGGTACCGGCTGGCCGACAATCCCGGGCCGATGAGCCTGGACGGCACGAAGAGCTACATCATTGCCGCCGCAGACGGCGGCCCCTCGGTAGTGGTTGATCCGGGTCCTGCCCAGGAAGACCACCTCGCGGCCCTGGCTGCCGCAGGCGACATTGCCCTGATCCTGATCACGCACAGGCACCCGGACCACACAGAGGGAGCCGAAAGGCTGCACCAGCTGACGGGTGCACCTGTCCGCGCCGCCGATCCGGGCTTCTGCCGCGGCGGAGAAAAGCTGGCCGACGGCGAAGTCATCCATGCCGGCGGCACACGGATCCAGGTAGTGGCGACGCCGGGACATACGTCCGACTCCGTCTGCTTTTATCTCCCCGCAGACGGTTCCAACGGCTCGGTGCTGACGGGTGACACCATTCTGGGCCGGGGAACCACCGTGCTGGATTACCCGGATGGAACCCTGGTGGACTTTATGGCCAGCCTGGACAAGCTCGGCAAGCTGGGCCCCACCACGGTGCTGCCGGCCCACGGCCCGGACCTGGAGAACCTCGAGTCTGTGGTTCTGACCTACCGTGACCACCGGGACGAACGGCTCGCGCAGATCAGATCGGCGCTGGAACATCTGGGGGAGGGCGCCACGGTTGGGGACGTGACCGACGCCGTCTACGCGGATGTGCCCGCGTCAGTCCGTTCCGCGGCCGAGCTTTCGGTTGCCGCACAGCTGGAATACCTGCGCGTCACCAGCTGAATCCGGCCGTTGTGAGCACCGGCACGGCCGTTCGGCTTGCGCCCGGCCGCCCGTCTCTCCCTACAATGGATCTGTACTTCCCACCGGGGCCGGCTGGTTCCGGAACGGGGAGGGCACGCACCGAAGGCTGGACCGGACGGTGCGGGGCATCACAGCCCCGCCGAGTTGCAGGAACTGCCCGGGGTGTGGCAAGATAAACGAGTTGCCGCCGACCAGGACTGGTCGGAACGGAAACCAAACCCACACAAAATCACGGATAAATCCGGTTGCTTTTGTGTGGCTCGGACAGCC